>JAAHFP010000030.1 GCA_010672925.1 Symploca sp. SIO1C2
TTTTTTTAAGGAAGAAGCCGGCATAGGAGGTGGAAGAGCTAAAGGGTCTGGAGTTAAGAGGTGTGGGGGAGGGGGGGGGGGGGGGGGTGGGGGGGGCGGGGGGGGGGGGGGGAGCGGGGGGAGCGGGGGGAGCTGGGGGAGCTGGGGGAGCTGAGGGAGCTGGGGGAGTTGAACTCATCTCCAACCCTTCCCAGGAGGGGAGTAGGATAGGCGAGTTGATTTAAAAATTGGCTATATTATTTTGTGCATTTCCCTAATCTTGATCCGTTAGGCTTATATACAATACCTTGAATGGGTCGAGGATGCCAAGAAAGACAGATAATAATTAATTATTCCAATCCCCAATCCCCAATTCCCAATTCCCCATTCCCAATTCCCCATTCCCCATTCCCCATTCCAATGAGATTTGACTGGAGAAATTTAGTTCAGCTGCTAGCGATCGCATCAGATTTTATGCCGGAAGTCTTGCAGCAGCCAGCGGTTCGCAATCCCCTAGCAGTAAGCCTAGGGGCTATTGGAGGAGCGTTGAGTCGCTACTACCTGAGTCTCTGGTTTACTCAGCAGTTTGGCAGCAATTTTCCTTATGCTACTTTATTTGTTAATCTCACTGGCTCTTTTATCATGGGCTTTTTTGTTACCTTAATTTTAGAGCGAGGGGTTACTGTCTCCCCAGAATTACGTTTATTAATCGCCGTGGGATTTTTAGGTTCTTATACTACCTTCTCTAGTTATAAATTAGATACTTTTAATTTGCTCAAGGGAGACCAATGGTATTTAGCCTTAACCTACTGGGCTGGTAGTGCTATTTTGGGTATTTTTAGCCTTTATTTGGGAATTGTTGTTGCTCGCTTTTTGAGGTAGTCTTAGTTATTATTGTAAATAAATAATAAATATCCAAGGTAAACGCAAATCTCAAGGAGATTGGGTCTTATGTTTGCTCTACAGACTATCTACCGCAAGCCCTGCGGTTCTTATGTATCGAAATTTAAACACAAATATATAGCGTTTACAAATTAGTGTGGCGGAAATAACCCACTGACTTGAAAGAGACGCGGGGACACTCCAGACGCGGAGAGATGGATTTTCCTGCATGGTGATGAAAAAATTTTTTTCATCGGGACTGCCTTCTGCCCTGGAGCCTTTTTGCAGCCAAAGTGTAAGTATTCAACTCAGATATAGTCGTCTTAAAACATCAGTTTTTAAGTACTTTGCGCCAAAAGATAAAAAGAAACGTCGTAGCACAAGTATGAGGAACTTGGGATTTAGCGATCATGACCTTTGGATTGCTGCTACAGCTATTCAACACGGATTAACCTTAGTTTCTACCGACAGCGACTTTCAAAGAATCAACCAAGTTCAGCCCTTTTCTCTAGAATCATGGAAATAACCTTAAGTAGGCATGTGCGATCGCGACTTGTCCGGTGGGTTGAGAAAATGCCAAAGTAACGCACCCCCACACTTTGCTAGAATTCAGCATAGAAGCCAAGGTTGAGAGGAAAGTAGGTCAATGACAATTGTTGTTACCCTGAACTCAGAATTAGAAGCACTACTGCATGAATATGCGGCTCAGCGAGGTCAAGATGTTAGCTTGGTTGCCTCTGAATTGCTAGCTAATGTCTTAGAGTCGGAGGTGGAAGATTCAGAGGAAGCGATAAAGGGCATTCAAAAAGGACTCAATGATTTCCAGGCAGGTCGATTTCGGTCTTTCGCTGAGTTTGCCCAAGAGCAGCGTCGCCAGTATAATCTGCCAGTCGATTCATGAAATACCCTATTGAAATTTCCAGTGTGGCAGAGGGGGAAGCCGACAGCGCTTTCCTACGTTTATCCCAAGTCACATCTCCTACCCAGGCAAGCCAATGGTATGCTGGATTGCTACAAGTAATCGAATCTCTATCGCAATTTCCCAAACGTTGTCCTCTAGCAAGAGAGAATAAGTATTTCACTCAAGAAATACGACAATTACTCTACGGTCGGGGACGTAATTCATATCGAATTCTTTTTACTATATTGGAAGAGCAAGAAGGAGCGACCGTTCGCATTCTACACATCCGACACGTATCACAGCAAACCCTAGGTGAAGAACTAGGCTGATGCGAATTGGCTCGTAGCGATGGTTGCTCTTTGTAGGTTGGGTTGATTAATGTTACCGGCTCTCCCGTACTTGTGGTGGAAACTCCGGTATTTGTGATAGCTTCCTCGACAATATATTCCTGTCATCCTTGCTGTGTAAGGAATATAGAAATGATAACATCAGCTTATCACCCTATGTACTAGAGAGCCAAAAAAGGCCAACTGTTATCAACTGATTTCTATTTTACGATTTACGATTAATTTTCATCATCTGATTACCACCCTTTTGCAATTCGTAGGCAACAGATTGCACCTGTACATCAAAACCTTTATTAGTGAGCGCCTCCATAACTGTTTCCTTAAAGGGGGATGGCTCCCCATTTAACTTAAGCAATGGAAAAATTCGCACTTCCTGGGCAACTCGTAAAAGTTCAGCAATTGAAGCCAGATGGAAATCGAGGGATAACTGTTCTGAATACAAGAAAAGCAGATGAGAACAGAGACACAATCCAAACTGATTATCCGCTAGTTCTAAATTCGGTAATGATTGGTATCGATAGCGCTTCTCAATCTTACCAGCTTCGTAATCTAGCAAGAAGCTTTCCATTGCCGCGAGGCGTGCTTGTCCCAGTTCATCTGCATCTTGGAAGTTTTTCCAAATGTAGCGATGTGCATTTTGCCTTACCTGTGAGATGATAGGTTCGTAAGCTTTTTGAACTTGCTGTCTTATCTCTTCAGCAGAAAATTGATAGATTGGATCAACAGAAATTACTGAATGTCCCAGCGCTGTCATTTCAGCATTGAAACTTGCTGGTCCATCGCCACAACCCAGGATTTGTGTGTCTAAATCTGCTGGGGACAAACCAAACATCAATTGATATTCTGTAAATGTTCTGCCCCAAGGGACAACTTCAGCCAGTTTCATAATTGCTCTACGGAACTTTCCAACAAGTCAAGGATCTCTGTTAGCCAGGTTCTAGCAGCTTCTTCCGTTACGAAATGGCGATTGGCATAGTCCCCTATACTTTTCCAGGGAAAGGAGGGGGAAGCTAAAGCAAATCTGCCTTCAGCAATGATAGTGCGATGCCACTGGGCAAGTTCTGGATTGGTGCAACCAAGAGCTACCTCTGTATCACTCTTGCCTTCAAAATCAGCCTCAGCAAACTCCCCAGCAAGAAAACTGTAGAGATTTTCGTAGTTAGGTTCTTGGCTCATCGGTAGATTTTTGGAATATCGTTAATTAGGGTTTTGAAGAAATAAGCAGTAGAAGGCAGGAGGCAGAAGGCAGAAGGCAGGAGGCAGGAGGAATAAGAGTTTTTCTTTCCTAAAAAGAAGTCAGCAAACATTTTATGTCAAGGAATTGAGGCATCTCGTAGTCATTATTTTTTACTTAACTTCTATTCCCCATTCCCCATTCCCTATTCATTTATTTAGCAGGATAGGAAGTAAGTAGTAAGCAATCTCCATTGGCTGTTTTTTTCATAACCGCACGCAACCTACGACTATCGTTAATATTGCTCAGAGAAGGAGGACGGGTAGCCACACGACCAACCACTGCTCCAGCAGTATAGTTAACAGCCCGCTTCTCACCAACCGCAGCACTACTAACCCAACTATTTAAAGTATTCGCGTTAGCTCTCAAAGCAGCTTGGATATTATTGGTAGCAGTTGTTAAATCGGGATAGGTACTAGCGGCACTTATCCTGGGAGCATTAATCAATCTTTCCACTAGTTGTCGATCACTCTTGCCAACATGACGAGCAATGGTGTGACCCCCTAGCTGCTCCTGTTGTTGTAGCCAGTTAGAAGTGAAATTAGTTGGGACGCATTGTGCCGAAGCTGATTTACTCAAGGTAAAACTTTGTACAATGGTTAAAACAGCCAAAAGTCCTGCACCCTTGGCGAGGGATTGTTTCCACTGGGTACGCATCTTAGTAACGTCTATTATTAACTAATAAAAGCAAGTAATTTCATAATTGTAACATCAAACAAAATCTAAAATCTAAAATCTAAAATCTAAAATCTAACTTTAAATTGATAGCCTGGACTTGAAATGATGCCACTACCATGCCACGTTTAAAATCAAAGCACAAATCCAAATCTAAGCAGGAAGCCAAACAGCAGACTCAGACTGAGACTCCCATTCTCAGCCGCAAAGAGCGCTCCATCCAAAAGCGTAAAGCCAGGGAAGCCCGCCAAAAACTGTTTAACTTAAGTGCCTTTTGCGTTTTCTTTGCCATTGTTGTGGGTATACCTGCGGGACTAATGGTAGAACCCAAAGCTGGTATTAGTGCGGCCTTGGGAGTCCCCTGTTTGGTTTTATCTTGCAGCTATCCCCGGCAAGCAATGTGGGCTTTGCTTATCTATCTTCCCTTCAGTGGTACTGTTACCTACTGGATAGGTGGCGGCAATGCTTTATTCCAGCTTGCTAAAGATGTTTTTTATATTCCTGCCCTTCTTGGCTTAGTACTAGGATGCCGCAAGCAAGGAGACCCAATCCTTATTCCCAAAAAGTTAATGCCTATTCTGGGTATTTTATTAGGATTTTCCCTAATCACACTTTTGATCAGCAACGGTTCCTTGCAACTGTCTGGTAAGGAATCAGGAATCCCTTTTCTACAAGGAATTTTAGGTCTCAAAGTGTTCATAGGGTATGTTCCCCTAGTCTTTTGCAGCTACTATCTGATTGAGAGTAAAAAGCAGCTGCTCTTTTGTAGTCGCTTACATCTAGTCCTAGCGATCGCTTGTTGTATTCTTGGCTTATTACAGTACTCGATGCTACTCAGTGGTAGATGTGCTGGTACTGACCATCTTACAGGAGAGGGTTTATTTAAGGCCACCTTAGATGCTAAATGTTTAGTTGGTGGTTCTCTGCTTTACAGTCCCTCCCAGGGAGTGATTCGCTTACCAGGAACCTTTGTCTCTCCTTGGCACTGGTCTTGGTTCCTTATTGCCAATAGTGCTTTAACTTTTGTTAGTGCCTTTTGTGACCCTTCCTTATTTTGGCGAACTGCTGGCTTAGGTGGTATGGCTTTGGTTTTCGTCAATGCAGCAATTTCTGGTCAAAGAATTGCTCTGATCTTAGTACCAATTCTAATTACAATTTTACTGTTTCTCACGGGTCAGGTAGTTAACCTCAAGCGATTTATTCCCATTGGAGTAGGACTAGGATTAATCCTGGGAATTACCATAACCAATAATCCTGATATGGCGCAACAGAGGATAGATAGTTTTGTTGACCGCTGGGAAGCTTCCCCTCCCACTGAATTTATCCAGCATCAATTTGAGTGGGTAATTAATGAAGAACCAGGACTTTTTGGTAACGGTTTAGGAAGAGCTACCAATTCTACCCGTACCTTTGGTGAAACAGAGCTGGTGGAAACTTTTCACCCCAAGCTGATCTATGAAGTCGGTTACTTTGGTATGTTAGCATTTTTGGGATTATGTACTCGCTTAACGATGCTCACTTTCCAGGAGTACCGCTTAGTTAAGGACAAAAATTTACGGAGTATGGGAGCCTGTTTTTGGGTTTTTGTCTTGTTTATCAGTTACTTTCCCTACTGGTATCCTCTAGATACAGACCCAGTAGCAGTATACTACTGGTTCTTTGCCGGTGTGATTTTTAGGTTACCCGAAATAGACAAGCAGGAACAGGAAAAAATAAGAGTTAGTTTGGAGATTGAATCTAACAAAAAACAAAAGGCAAAGGCCGCTAGAAAGCGAGCAGTTGCTAAAGCCTCTCGGTAGAGCTTTGCTGGAATTTAAACTAAGTAGGGTTTGCTGAATAAGTAACAAGTAACAAGTAACAAGTAACAAGTATTAGAAGGCAGTCCCGATGATTTTTTTCACCACCATATATGAAAATCTCTCGACCTAACACCTACCACCTACCACCTACCACCTACTACCTACCACCTAACACCTACCACCTATTAGCTAACACTTACCACCTATTCATTCATATTACGATATGTTGCCACTGCAGAAGGAGATACACGATTTAGATAGCGGAAAATCCAATACTTAATCACAGAGTCCAAAATAACTGGAAAGGTAGCAATAAACAAAAAGATAAAATTATGACTAGCTGGTATACCCAAATGTCGAGAAATTTCTTCAAGAATCACTTCCCAACCATGGGGTGAGTGGAATCCCACAAATATATCGGTAAACAAAATAATAATAAAAGCCTTGGCACTATCACTTAAACCATAGATTAGTTCATCCATGAAAGACTTTAGCACAGCAATTTCTTGCTTGCTGTTGTAAATAACTAAGCCAAAAGCCATTAACGAAAAAGCATCAGCAATAATATTTCTAATAGCATTGCTCGTTCTATGGCGATATTCCTCTGCTATCTCTTGAGCTTTATCCTTAACTAGCTCTTTTTCCTCCTCTGGCGATAGTTCAGGAGCAAGACCGATTAAGCTTTTGAAATGTAGTTTTTCTTCAAATTGATGTAACTCAAAGAATGCCTCTTCTTCCATTTCGTAGTTCATAAATGGTTCGCTAGCAACATCTTTAAATCGCTCTACTAATCCTACTTCTTTAAGAATACTTTTGGTCACTTGTTGAGTTAAAATGGGTATAATAATTAAAATCATTAAAAATTTGATTGAGATTATAGTTTTAGCTTTAGAGGTGCGAAACTTTTGGACTACGTCTTCTTCCGCTTTGGGGTCTAGTTCTCGCTGAATTCGACTAAATGTTCCTAATATTGACCTCGGTATAATCCCAGTTTTATCTAAAATACCTTCTTTCGTATTGGTCTTTTTATTCTTTTCTGGGGGAAGCTGTTCTAAATCTACGGATTCTTGCAAGGAGGTTGATTGGTTATCATTATCTCTTTGAATTAGGCTCTTTTCTTGATTTGACTCAATGGGTACTAAAGCAGCTGAATACTCAGGGGTTCGGCTTTCTTCATATTTCGTTATAATTTTATTAATAAAATTTAACTTTTCAATAATAACTTCTTGTTTTTCACTATTATTAGATAGATAGTATTGTTCATAATTATTGGCGTCGAAATTACGAGAATTTAGTTTTTGATCTTCGGAAATACTTAAAACTGACCGACTCGTATTAAATTCTGCTAATCTAACTTTGATAATATTTAAGTACTTCTTCAAGTCTCCTTCAAAATAGGAGACCACGATTTTACATTGTTCACCAGAATCAGCACATATTTTTTTACCATTAAAATGCTCATCTTCGATTACTTTAATCATTAATGCAGCTTTATATGCCTGATCTAGGGCTCTTTCTGATGTATCGTAAAACCATCGATTGGCATTGCGTAAGATAGCTTTTAACTTCATGGTTATAATTAGTTATTGGTTATTGGTTATTAGTTATTAATTATTAGTTATTGGTCATGAGTTGTTAAGACAAACAACAAACAACAAACAACAAACAACAAACAACAAATGACAAACAACAAACATTCAATCTGGATCACTGGGTCAACTCGTAGTGGCAAGACAACTCGCCTCGTAACTCAGTTTCGCCAATGGGTTGAGGGGGGACTTGGTAAGTCATCTCAGGTTTATCGACTGCCTAAAGATCGCCAACAGGCTCCAGCAATTTTAGTTTTTGCGGCTAATGACGATAATCGGCGTGATTTAGCTGACAAATTAACTATAGCAATCCAGGGACGCTATCCATTACTGGCTAAGACACCTTTGGGATTTTTTCAAGATGAGGTAAGCTTATTTTGGCCTCTGTTGATTCAGGAGTTGAATCTTAGAGCACAGTTTCCCTTAAGGCTACGCCCAGAAACTGAGCAGGAGTTGGCAACTAAACTGTGGCGCTCAGAGCTAGAGCAAGCTCATCTAGAACTACTAGAGAGGAATGAGTACAAAAGAGTACGCCGCATCCTGGACTTGTTGCTCTTAGCGGCAGTAAGTGGGACAGCAATAGAAGATATTCCTACTATTCTGCGAGAAGGTATAACAGAGTTAGAAGGAACACCAGAAACTTGGGAAAGTATTGGACAGATGCTCCTATCCTGGAAAGAATGGTGTCTTACTAGGGGATTACTCACCTATAGTATTATTGCTGAACTTTATTGGCGTTATCTGTTACCTCATCCCACTTACCAGCAACATTTACAGCAACGGTATCAGGCAGTGCTAGCGGATGATGTGGATGATTATCCTGCGATCGCACGGGATTTATTTGATTACTTGTTAGACCAAGGAGCAGTAGGAGCTTTTGGCTACAACCCTGATGGACAGGTACGCTTGGGATTAAATGCTGACCCTAATTATCTAGCTGGTTTAGCGTCCCGTTGTCAAGTAGAAACCTTGAGTACGCCAGTAAATAGTTCTTTGGCAGGGGAATTGGGCAGTATAATAGTGGAACTAGTCAGTGAGCCAATGTTCCTCACGGGGCTACCAGAGTCAGTACAGTCACTGCAAACAACTTCCCGTGCTCAACTATTACGTCAGACGGCTCAGCTAATCATTGAAGCAGTAAAATCTGGACAAGTGCAACCAGGAGAAATTGCTGTCATTGCTCCTGGTTTAGATGCCATCGCTCGCTATACTCTGACAGAAATCCTCACTAGCCAAGGTATAGCAGTAGAACCTCTCAACGCTCAGCGTCCCCTGATTAGTTCCCCCATGATTTGCGCCTTGCTCACACTGCTAGCCTTGGTATATCCCGGTTTAGGAAGGTTAGTAGACAAAGATGCGATCGCGCAAATGCTCGTAGTGTTGAGCCAGAAGTCGCAAATATCAGCAGACGATCAGGAAACTCCCCTACCTAATCCAAGTATTGATCCAGTTAGAGCCGGTTTACTAGCAGATCACTGTTATGTCCCTGATCCTGAGCAACCACGTCTACTGGCGGCAGATAGTTTTCCCCGTTGGGACCGATTAGGGCATCGAGCAACAGTTGCTTACACTGAAATTGTAGAGTGGTTAGAAGAACAGCGACAGCAGCAACAACAGCGTCTTATTACCTCCTGTGTAATTGTTCTTGATCGTGCTATTCAGAAATTTTTGTGGAATGGCAGTAATTTACCCTACGAGCAAATAGCAGCACTGCGGGAGTTGATGGAAACTGCTCAACACTACTGGGAAGTGGATCGAAGGTTACAGCAGAGTCTTCAGCAAGATAGAGGAATTGGGAGACGCGGGGACGCGGGGACGCGGGGACGCGGAGATGAGGAGATAGGGAGATGGGGAGATGGAGAAATATTGACAAACAACCAACAACCAACAACAAATAACAAACAACCAACAACAAAAAACCAACAACAAACCATTGCTAACTTTATTTTAATGCTGCGTCATGGTACGGTTACAGCAAATCCTTATCCTGTACGCCGTTCTATCACCGGTGCAGAGGATGCGGTAACCCTAGCAACTATCTTTCAATACCGTGCTAGTCGTCGCTTCCACCGTTGGCACTTCTGGCTGGATGCTAGTTCTCACCTGTGGGAAATTGGTGGGGCTGCAACCCTATTTGCTGCTCCTTTGTTTCTTAAGGAATGGTCAGGACAATTTTGGACAGAGGAAGATAAAACTAAAGCTGATGAACAGCGCTTGCAGCGGATTTTGCGAGATTTATTAGGTCGTGTGGGAGAGCAGATTTATTTGTGTCATAGTGATTTAGCAGTGAATGGTACTGACCAAAGTGGGCCTTTATTAACTTTGGTTAGTGCTTCTACTGATTTTGCTCAAAAAACACCTTGAGTGAACCACAAAGACACAAAGAACACAAAGGAAGAAAAAAAGAAGAAATAGATTTTTGGCGAAAAATCATTGATTTATAGGAATTATAACCGATAGGATCAATTAATCATTCTTTCTTACTCTTGCTGAAACTCAAGCATCATATATTTGGAGCTGAATCCTTTGATATGAAAAGTTTGCTAGCTTCTTTTTAGGCAAGAAAAACTTTTCTTCCTCCTGCCTCCTGCCTCCTGCCTCCTGCCTTCTAACGCTCATCAGATTTCACCTGCATATGCTCAGCTCCCCAATCTCTCATGGAAATCATAATTGGCTCTAGGGTACGGCCATAATCTGTTAGGGAATATTCTACCCGTGGCGGTACTTCCGCATAGACTTTTCGAGCAACAATTTTATCTTCTTCCAACTCCCGTAGTTGATTAGTCAGCATACGCTGCGTGATGCCTTCGATTTTTTTCTTCAACTCACCGAAGCGCAAGAAATCATTCTGCAAGAGATTGAAAATAATCACCGGTTTCCACCGTCCACCAATCACAGATAATGTGGCTTCGACAGAGCATCCATAGGGGCGATCGCAATTTTTTTCCTGGTTCATAATCCTTGAAAATTTTCCAATAGTTACTTTTTTGTAACTACATAACAAAATTGTGCGTACTTGTAATTATTGATGTTTCTATCATATTTTTAATCACAGAACTCATGAACAATGAGGTGATAAAAAGATGAAAGCAATTGGATACAACGAAGCCGGACCAATCACCGCAGCAGAGGCACTGATCGAATTTGAAGCAGAGACACCGGAGTTAAGGCCATGGGACTTGTTGGTGGAGATTCGGGGAATTTCGGTTAATCCTGTAGACGTGAAAGTACGTAGCAAGGTGTCACCAGAGAAAGGTACTAAGGTGATTGGCTATGACGCCGCAGGGGTTGTCCAGCAAGTCGGCAGGGATGTCAGCAAGTTCAAAGTTGGTGATGAAGTCTTTTACGCCGGTGATATCACTAGACCTGGCACTAACTCAGAGTTACATGCTGTTGATGAGCGGATTGTTGGTAAAAAACCGAAATCCCTCAGCTTTGGGGAAGCAGCAGGTTTTCCCTTAACCTCCATTACCGCTTGGGAGCTACTGTTTGAATCCCTCGGAATCCAAGAAGGGGGAGGCAAAGGGGACAGTTTGCTTATTATCGGTGGTGCAGGAGGTGTAGGCTCAATTCTCATTCAGCTTGCCAAAAAACTCACTGAACTAACTGTGATTGCTACGGCGTCTCGTCCAGAAACCGTAGAGTGGGTTCAGAAAATGGGTGCAGATCATGTGATCAATCACCGCGAGTCCCTTACAGATCAAGTTAAGAATCTAGGACTTGAGCCTAACTACGTAGCCTCACTTAATGCCACAGATAAGCATTTTCCCGCCATCATTGAGCTGATCAAACCTCGTGGTCATGTAGCGCTAATCGATGATCCTGAGACTCTCGATATCATGTCAGGCAAATTCAAAGCCCTAAGCTTCAGTTGGGAGTTTATGTTTACCCGCTCAATGTATCAAACAGACGATATAGAAAAGCAGCATGAATTGCTCAATCGGGTATCGGAACTGATTGACAATGGCACACTGATTTCCACCGTGACTAATAATCTAGGGAAAATCAGTGCTGAAACCCTCAAAACTGCCCATATACAGCAAGAAAGCGGTCGTGTCATTGGTAAAAATGTACTGGAAGGATTTTATCCCAAATCCGGCACACATAAACCCGTTATGCCCACATTGTAGAGACGTTGCATGCAACGTCTCTACAGGATTTTGAGGTTTGCTGAAAACGGAGGTATTTAACCGGGATTTGGTATCGTAAAGTTTCACTAAAAATATAGTCAAACATAGTCATATATTCTATCATGTACACATGAAGCTTTCTCGATTGTCATGGGTTCTTACAATATTCTCAGAAAAGCATTCCCAAATGCGTTTACTCGCTATGGGATACAGAGGTGCGTAGTTCACCCCAGGAGAATTAATCTCTCAAAGTGAAAGTGAAGGGAATTTCTGAAATGAAATTCAGTCTGTCTATATTTGACTATACTTTTACTAACTATTAGATGTTCAATTTTTAACAACCTAAGAAGGAGATAGATATGACTTACGCAAACTACACCACATTCAAGGCAACCAAGGATGGAGCAGTCCTAATTGTTACTTTTGATTATCCCCCGGTGAATATTCAAGGCATTCCCATGCTAGATGATCTTAATTCTTTGGCGGAAGCACTTGAGAGCGATCGCACTGTCAAAGTTGTGGTTTTCCAATCTGCGCACCCAGAGATTTTCGTAGCTCATGCTGATACCAATTTCCTTAAGGATATGTCTACAATTGCGGTATCCCGTGAGGAAGTAGAGTTGCTTTATCTACAAACAACTCTAGAGCGTATCAGCAAGTTACCCCAAGCAACCATTGCAAAAATCGAGGGTTATGCCCGGGGTGGTGGTCATGAATTTGCCCTAGCCTGTGATATGCGCTTTGCAGCCCGTGGTAAGGCAAAGTTTATGCAGATGGAAGTCGGTATGGGTATCCTGCCTTGTGGCGGTGGTGCATCACGCATGGCTCGTCAGACTGGTTTAGGTAGGGCATTGGAAATTATTTTGAGTGCCCGTGACTTTGATGCGGATGAAGCAGAAGCTTATGGCACAATTAACAAGGCTCTTGATGCTGACAAGATTGGTGTTTACGTCGATAAGTTGGCTAAACGTATTGCTCATTTCCCAGCTGATTCGATTAATGCTTGTAAGCAGGCTGTCTATGCTTCAATTGACAAACCAATCGAAGAGGCGCTTCAAGAAGAAGCCTACTGGCTTTATCAGGCAACCAGCAAAACTCCAGCAATTAAGCGTTTCCAGTTTGCC
Organism: Symploca sp. SIO1C2; assembly: GCA_010672925.1. Lineage (GTDB taxonomy): Bacteria > Cyanobacteriota > Cyanobacteriia > Cyanobacteriales > Coleofasciculaceae > Caldora. Next base: position 12,661 of record JAAHFP010000030.1, read on the forward strand.
GATGACTCAGGCTGGCAAAATGATCTTGAGAACCAGCATGGCTGGGAGCAAGGAGTGATCGCTATACAGGAAGTCAGATAATGAGCACAGAGCAAAAAAAGACTATTCTGATTACCGGTTCAACAGACGGAATTGGGCTAGCAACTGCCAGAATGCTAGCCTCTATGGGTCACCAGGTTTTGCTGCACGGGCGCAATCCGACAAAACTCGAAGAAGTGGAAAAAGCCCTTGCTGCGCTAACCGGTGATGGGCAGGTTGAAATCTACGTAGCTGACTTGTCCCTCATCGCCAATGTCGAGGCACTGGCAAAGGCTGTGGCGGAAAAGCACAATAAACTTGATGTTTTGATCAATAATGCAGGGGTCTATAACGCCCTCAATCCCGTTACAAAAGATGGGCTTGATGTACGGTTTGTTGTCAATGCAATCGCTCCCTATCTGCTGACACAACGGCTATTGCCATTGCTTGGTACTTCCGGAAGAGTGATTAATCTATCCTCAGCAGCTCAATCGACCGTCAACCCGAAGGCATTAACCGGACAAGTTAGCCTATCCGACGGTGCAGCTTATGCGCAAAGCAAACTAGCGCTTACCATGTGGTCTCGCAGTCTAGGACTTTCCCTTAAGGAGCAAGGCATAGCCATCATCGCAGTTAATCCTGGCTCACTGCTGGGGAGCAAGATGGTGAAGCAGGCTTTTGGGGTAAGTGGTGGGGATATTCGTATCGGTGCGGAAATACTTAGTCGTGCGGCCTTAGCAGATGAATTTGCGACTGCTTCAGGTCAATATTTTGATAACGATTCAGGTAATTTTGCCTCTCCCCATCCCGATGCCCTTAATCCACATAAATCTCAAGAGATTTTACGTATTATCGAGAAGATTTTAGCTGATAGAGTGATCGCATTGTAGAGGCGTAGCATTGGCGCTAGCAGACTATATATAGCAAAGATCGCTCGTGTGTTTACAGATTGACCGTGGTGAATAATCACCAAACCTTTATTTATAGCAACCGCCAAAGTGATTAGGACAAGGGGCTTAAGCCCCTTGTTAACGTGCTGTACCTGAGAATGTCTTAACCGCTCTGGCGACTGCTATAAATATTATCCCAATGTAGCCGGAATTGATATGAATAGAATTTTTGCAGGATTTTATTTCTCCGCGTCTCCGGGTCTCTTAACTCCTTTTTCGCTCACCGGGTGAACGAAAAAGGAGTGGGATTTCTTGAGCTTAGATTGAAGACGGTTACAAGCCCCTAAATTTATTTATGGAGCAAATCTAAAAACTTCAATCTTCAATTGCTTGAAATGCTAGAAAAAACTGCATTTAATACAGTACCAATGGTCGTTTTCATCCTGGCAGTAGTAGCATCCATCCCACCAAATACAAGCATCGTAAGTCGCTAAAAAACTCTCAGAATTTAACAGTGTTGCTACTTCGTCTTTCCTGTCTGCTGTCGGTTTGTTCGCTTCTTGGTTAAGAATTTTATGCAATTCTTCAGAAACCGGATCTAGCTGGTAGGTTTGCACCATTTAAAAAACCCTTAACTACTTATTTTTCACATTGAACCCCTATCTTCCCATAATCTGCATCCTCTTGGACAGGTGTGACTTCCATCCCATTAGAACAATGATTAAGTAATAAAAGTTAACGAATTGAGAAAAATTTACTCAACACTTGTTACTTGTTACTTATTACTTGTTACTTGTTAAGATGCCATCGACTCCAAACACTGATGTAGCTGATAGTGCATTGTCTCAGCATCAGCATGATACCGCCTTCCATGTCCCGGTAGAATCCATTCAAAAGAATAGTTGAGTAGTTGGTGCATGGATTTGATTTGTTCTGCCCAAGAGTACCAACAAAAATTACGGAAGCCAACTAGTTGATTTTGTCGAGCAGACCAGGCAAGATGGTCGCCAGTAAACAGAAACTTGTTGTTGTAGAGCAAAACTGTATGACCTTTGGTATGACCAGGAACTGGGATAATCAACACATCTGTGGCTAACGGATATACTTCTGAGCCAGTTAGTTGAATTTCTACCTCACGAGTCCCGGTATTAATGTCATCAGCGTGCAGAATTCGACTACACCCGAAATGCTCCCGATACTTTTGATGATCTGCGACATCATCCTGGTGCGTTAAGTAGAGATAACGAATTCCTCCCATCTCCTCAAAGCGTTTGGCTAAGGGCGGAGTAAAACGGGGTGAATCAACTAAAATGTTGCCTTCTGGGTGTTGAATAAAGTAGCTAGTAGCTGCGAAAGAATTTTCGGCATGGTAGCCGCAATGATAAACATTATCTGCTACTAGAAGGGGAAAACTCTGCTGAGCATCTTTAATATCTTTGGGCTTTTCTACAGTGCCAATGGAGGCAGTAGGACAAGCTAACAATGCCTGGAGAGCTTTTAAACGTTCTGTTTCATTCGTTGGTTGATGATACACCGCAGACTTTCCACTGGCGCGATGAAATACTTCTGGAGTCATCCAGCGACAGGTATCACAATCTATACAGCTATTATCGACGTAAAAGTCACCGCTGATATTTTGAGAGCGGCGTTGGTTAAGATGAGCCACGGGTAAACCTCCCAATTTTGCTGAGGAACTATATCCATATCTAAATCATACTCGTTATGAGTACGATTTGGGTTAAGAATTTAGAATTTAGAATTTAGAATTTAGAATTGCGGAATGGGGATATGCCTGTCGAGGTTTTTCTGAGGAAATCTACAATGTACAACAGCAGCTTAGTTTTACTGATTACCTGTTCCTGGTTAATCATCTCAGGATTAGCCACTACCGCTAAGGCAGCTAACCCGGAACACTTAGAACAACTCCAAGAAACCAACGCTTGTCCTGAATGTGATCTCACCGATGCTCAACTAAATGCTGCGAATCTCCAAGAGGCAAACCTTCGGGGAGCCAACCTCGATGGTGCTCAACTTGAAGGAGCAAACCTATCTCAAGCTGACTTGACTGGTGCTCAATTGAGGGGAGCTAAGTTAACAGGAGCAGACTTGAAGGGAGCTAAGTTAACAGGAGCTTTTTTGAGCAGAGGAGAGGATAAAACGAGAACCGATTTACAAGATGCCAACCTAGAAGGAGCAGATTTATATGCCGCTAACCTTTCCACTGCCATAATGACTGATGCCAATTTCCAGGAAGCTAGAGCAGACCATGCTAACTTGGCAGGGGGAAATTTAAAAGGAGCAAACTTTACTCAAACCAACCTCGCCGCCGCCAATTTAAGAGGAGCCAATTTAACAGAAGCCAAACTGAGGAAGGCGGATATTAGAGGCGCTAATCTGAGTGCAGCTAATCTGAGTGCAGCTAATCTGGATACGGTTAACGCCGATAATGCTGACTTAACCGGTGCTAATTTGCGTCAAGCTTATTTACTCCATGCAGACTTTAATGGTGCAATCCTCAGGAATGCTCAACTTCAAGAAGTAGATTTAAAATATGCTAGCTTCCCAGTGGCAGATCTTAGAGGTGCGAACTTCCAGGGAGCGATGTTGCAAGGTACAGGCTTCAACCGTGCCAATCTTAGGGGGGCAAATCTGACTAATGCGGACTTGACAAGTGCTAAATTCGCCAATAGCCAACTCACAGATGCCCAACTAACCGGTGCCAAGCTCCATGTTGCTTATCTACACAGCGCCAACCTTACCAATGCCAATTTGAACGGTGCTGACTTGCGAGAAGCCCGAATGCATTCTGCCAATTTAACCAATGCATCCCTTGTAGGTGCTACTCTTGAAAGAGCCAGTCTTATCAGTAGTCAGCTCAATGGTGCTAACTTAACTTACACTAACTTAACCCTGTGTGATTTAAGGGGAGCCAATTTGAAGAATGCTAATTTGAGTTATGCCAACCTAACTCAGGCAGATTTAGGACTTGCAATCCTAGTTGAGACCAATTTGAGTAACACTAATCTCAGGGAAGCCAAACTCAAAGGTGCAATCGGACTCAACAGAGATTGGTTACTTAACGCTGAGCAGTAATTGGTTATTGGTTATTGGTCATTGGAACAAAGGACAAACAACAAAGGACAAAGGACAAAAGACCAACAACAAACAACAAACAACAAACAACAAATCACTAAATTAGTGCAAAAATCTGTCACACTATAGCCAAAAGTACTTCTTGAGCGGGTTGTCTTGGCTAAAAATTTCCCTACTTGGCTAATCTGCTCAATGGTTTCGTAACTTAAACCCTTTTCCGGAAGTTCCTATGCAATTGCGAAATTCTCTGCGTCGGACAAAAATTGTTGCTACGATTGGACCTGCTACCAGTAGTCCAGAAGCCCTCAAAGAACTTGTCAAAGCTGGTGCTACAACTTTACGACTCAATTTTTCCCACGGCACCCATGAAGATCACCACCGCAATATTCGCTTGATTCGCCAAACTGCATTTGAACTGAATCAGCCAGTGGCTATTTTGCAAGATTTGCAAGGCCCCAAAATTCGCCTGGGACGGTTTGAGAATGGTTCAATTGTAGTCAAAAAAGGCGATCGCTTTACTTTAACCAGTGAATCACTCCCTGGTACTGAGTCTATCAGTTCTGTGACCTATAAACCCCTAGCTGATGAAGTACCAGAGGGTGCTACCATCCTTCTGGATGATGGCAAAGTAGAGATGAAAGTGGAAGAGGTGGAGCCAGCTAAAGGAGCTTTACACTGTCGGGTAGTTGTCGGTGGTCCCCTTTCCAATAACAAAGGAGTCAATTTTCCTGGTGTCTATCTCTCCATCAAGGCTCTTACCGATAAAGACCGACAGGATTTGATTTTTGGTTTAGATCAAGGGGTTGATTGGGTTGCTCTAAGTTTTGTCCGTAATCCCCAAGATGTACTGGAAATTAAAGATTTGATTGAAAGTGCCGGTAAGGAAGTACCGGTGATTGTCAAGATCGAAAAGCACGAAGCCATTGAGCAAATGGACGCTATTCTCTCCCTTTCAGATGGGGTAATGGTGGCCAGGGGTGACTTAGGGGTTGAACTACCAGCGGAAGATGTCCCCATCCTACAAAAGCGACTGATTGCCACTGCTAATCAGCTGGGAATCCCAGTAATTACTGCTACCCAGATGTTGGACAGTATGGTTAGCTCCCCCAGACCTACCCGTGCCGAGGTTTCCGATGTCGCTAATGCGATTCTTGATGGTACCGATGCAGTAATGCTCTCCAATGAAACTGCTGTCGGTAAATACCCAGTAGAAGCAGTGGGAACTATGGCACAAGTTGCCCTACGTATCGAGCAAGAGCAGATTCTCTCCAATGCTCGCGAAACTAAGCGCTCGATTCCCAATGCTATTTCCCAGGCAGTCGGTCAGATTGCCGATCAATTGGATGCTTCGGCAATTATGACTTTAACTAAAACTGGTGCTACTGCTCGGAATGTCTCCAAATTCCGACCACAGAAACCTATTTTAGCGATAACCCCTCATGTGGATGTGGCAAGGCAACTACAACTGGTGTGGGGAGTTAAACCCTTGTTGGTGCTAGATTTACCTTCTACTGGTCAAACTTTCCAAGCAGCAATTAATGTTGCTGAGGAAAAGCAACTCCTGAGGGAGGGAGATTTAGTGGTGATGACAGCTGGTACTCTCCAGGGGGTTCCAGGGTCAACCGACTTAATTAAAGTAGAAGTAGTAACTGCGGTTCTAGGACAAGGTGTTGGCATTGGTCAAACTTCTGTTAGCGGTTTAGCCCGTGTTGCTCACAGTATCAAGGATATTGGGCTCTTTAATCCGGGTGAAATTCTGGTGACCCCATCCACCAGTGCCGAGTTTGTCGATACAATTCGCAAAGCAGCAGGGATTATTACCGAAGAAGAAAGTCTCACTAGTCATGCCGCAGTCATTGGTTTGCGTTTAGGAGTGCCGGTAATTGTCGGAGTTAAGAATGCTACCCAGTTGATTCGAGATGGAGCAATTGTTACTCTCGATACCCAGCGCGGTTTAGTTTATTCCGGAGCAATGGGAGCAAGTCCTGTTGAAGGGGTAATGATGGTTTAGTCTTTCTCAAAGTCCCCCTTGGAAAGGGGGATTTAGGGGGATCAAGATATACTTCGTAACTCCTAAAATTGCGATAAATTGACTTAGATTGCACCGTGTTATCACTTATGGTGATTTGCGATCGCTCTATACTACTGGCGTTACATGATGAAAACTGTAGGTTAAGGGTCACGCTAGTGAAACCCAACGCTAGGCGCGATCGCAGATTTTGTTAGGTAGTAGCAACAAATCCTAACCAAACAACAATCTCCCTCAGCTCCCCCAGCTCCCCCAGCCCCCCCAGCTCCCCCAGCTCCCTCAGCTCCCTCAGCTTCCTCAGCTCCCCCAGCCCCCCCAGCTCCAAAAAATGCATAGGCTCCAATCTCCACGAGATATGTAAGGCTAAATGTAGCAAGACTGGTGAGATGGATGATAGATCGAAATATTGGAGACTTAACCAAATTAATACTCTGGGTAGATGCCAGAGTTGGGAAAACCAAGAAGCCAAGGACTTTATTGACCGGCAAATCTACGGTGTAGGCAATGAGCAAGAAATTGTTCAGCAACTATGGCAACTGTATCAAGGCGGAGATTATCCCTTGGCAGAAGTATGCCTGCGTTGTGTCATTTCTCACTACATGGAATTAGTTTGCTCTCAAATAGCAGAACAATATGGTGAAAAACATGACTTTACTCAAGAAGAGTTGCTGATTCTGGTTTTGGAACATTGCCGGGGAGGAGAAACCTCTTTGACTCAGCGGATTCTACAAACCTTTGACCCAGAAAAAAGTAGTTTAGCCGCTTGGACAAAGAAGCTGATTAAAACTTCCAAGGAGGTGAAAAGATTTCTTTTAGAACATGGTATCGACCAGACTAGTGATTGGCGCTTACTGAAGGAAACTAATGGACGTCGCTTACAGTATATTTTAACAGATTATCATCACTTGAGCAAGACAGAAATTAAACAGTTTATGGCCTTAATCACCAGTTATCAAACTGTTTATTTAGCTCAAGTACAAGCCCATCGCGCTCAAATTAATCAGCGCCGGAAACAAGAAGGAAGAGGACATATAACTGCACCTTATCTTGACCCGACTACCAAGCAGTTGCAGGCAATGGCTCAGCAGCTGTTGCCGAGGCAGTTAGAGCCTGAAGAGGTTCGGGAGCAATTAAAGAATTTAGCTGGATTAATTAGGGAGTTTAAGCAGCATCAGGCGAGGGGATTAGCTACGCAAGCTTTGGGGAGAAGAGAGTCTATTTTACCTGCTGTAGTAGCAGAAGAAGATGATGAACTTAGTTTACTCCGTAAATATTTTAGGGAACAATACGATAGCTGTTTTGCTAAGGCAGTTAAGGAAGTAATCGAAGCTAAGGCTAACTACTATCGAAACAAGAAAAAAATTAAAGATCGTGCCTTTATCCAAGCCCTCGAACTCTACCATTGCCAAACAGTGGCGATGGGGAAAATTGCGGATCATATTGGATTCAACGGACAACCTCAAGTCAGTCGTCTGCTACAAGAAACAGTAATCCGTAGTGATGTAGCCAGAACAACTGTAGCCTATTTACTTCCCCTCATCATGGAGATGCTGGGAGAACATTTAACCTCTACCCAGGAACAGCATCGGGAAAAATTAACGCCACTGCTGTTAGCAGCAGTTAACCAAGAAATGGAAACAGCGAAAAAAGAAGCCAGCGTTAGCAAAAACCGCACGATGAATAGCAGACTTTCGAGAACGATTTGTCAATACTTGGAACAGCGGGAGCAAGGGTGAGGGAAAAAAGGTGTGGAGGGAAATGATAAACAGACGCGGGGACACGGGGACGCGGAGACGCAGAGAATTAAAATCTCAAGCAAAATTTTGTTCACCCCTGGAGCAGAAATAATGACTAACTATTTTAATGAACAACCAATGGCTATGAAAAGTTTTCCTGGTTTGCCGGAAACTATTGAACTAGAAGCAAAACAGCAAGCAGAGGCTCTAGAAATCACTAATCGACTAGCAGCAGCAACAGGTAAATTAGCTATCTATTACCAAGCTTTAGCCTTAGTCGCTTTTGAAGATTGGCTTAAAAAAAGGGAACCCAGTCTCTCTGTGGAAAAAACAGAAGCTTCCTTATTTAATCCTGACTATGCTCAAGCAGTTAATGCGGTTTGTAACTTACGAGTAGGAGAGTTTAAAATCTGCCTGCTTCCTACTCTAGGCTTCAGCGATGAGTTAGTAACCATACCCCAAGCAGTCCTGGCTATACCAGAATTTGCTGCTCACTTTTACCTGATTATCGGTATCGAAGATGAATTAGACTTAGCAGGGATAAGAGGAGTTGCTCGTTATGACCAGTTAGCAGCAGATATTGCCGGAATCTCAGTTCAAGGCGACGGCAGTTATGAACTACCGATAACCAGTTTTAGTCCCAAGATAGAAGAATTTTTAGTTTACTTACAATGTCTCTCTCCTGCCACCATTAAGTTACCAGCAGTTTCTACTAATCGAGATTACTTAGAGGATGTCCTAAAAATACTTACCCAGCAAGCAATTAATGTCAGGAAATGGTTACAAAATCAAGTGGATGAAGTAGCTCAGCAATTCGCTTGGCAACCACTTCCGGCATTATCTTCCCTACCTAGATTGCGACAATCCCAAGGGGAGAATTTAAAAGATATCCTTACCACAATCGAGGTAGACATTCCTGCCGTAGCTGCCTGTAGTTATCGCCAGCTAGAATTAGCAGGAACGCCCTTGGAATTTTATGCTGTAACTTGGCCTTTACCAGATGCATCAGGGGATTGGAGTTTGCTACTGATTGTGGCAACTATGCCCAACCAAGAACCACCTGTGGGAGTTAAATTGCGGGTTACTGATTTAACACAAGTGTTAGAGGAGTTAGAGTGGCAAGAAGATAGGGACTATCTGTTTATGCAGATCATCGGTTCTGAAGAGGAAAAGTTTTTAGCCACTATTACTGCTGCTGATGGTAGAGAGAAAACTCGGACATTGTTTGAGTCAAAGTCTTGATGGTTGTTTGTTGTTTGTTGTTTGTCGTTGGTTATTTGTTGCCTATTCCCCATTCCCTATTCCCTATTCCCCATTCCCTGGTAAACCATGAACTATCAATCTACAAACAAATTATTCCGACTCCAGGTGATTAAACTAGAACAAACTTGTCACTTTGAACTGTCTTGGGGTCAAGGAAAAACTCTTGCTGCGGATTTAGCTTATCCTCTATCCTTATCGGTAAGCTATGCAGACTGGCACAAAGCCTATCTGGAATACTACCAAAACCAAAACCTGCGAGGCAGAGTACCTAAAAGTGGTAGTGGTAAAATTACTAAGAATTGGCAAGCATTGCTGAGGGAAGCAGAAGCAAAACTATCTTCAGCATTTCACGACTGGTTACGGAGTGGACAGTTATACGAAATTCGTCAAACAATTGCCGATGCTGCCAAAGCACAACCTACTTCTGCTCACTATTGGGTAGATATCCTACTTACCTACAATTGTCATGAGTTAGCATGTTTACCCTGGGAAGCTTGGGAAATTAATACCAGTCTCTCCGCAGGAGGTACAATTCGTCTAGCCCGTGTCCCTAGTAAAGTTCGTAACTCAACTACCTCTCCTGTAGCACGTAAAGCTAGGGTTTTAGCGATTTTAGGGGATGAAAAGGGTTTAAACTTTAAAGAAGAAACCCAGGTTTTACGTAGCTTATCCCAAATTGCCGAAGTAGAGTTTTGCGGTTGGCAAGAGGGTAAAGACAATTCCCAGCTTAAAGAAAAGATAGCCAAAAAAATTAGCGATCGCCAGGGTTGGGATATCCTCTTCTTTGCTGGCCATAGTAACGAAACTGCTCTAACTGGGGGAGAATTAAATATTGCTCCTGGAGTTTCCCTCAGTATAAAGGAACTCGAACCCTATCTGCACGAAGCGCGATCGCATGGTTTGCAGTTTGCTATCTTTAACTCTTGTGATGGCATCTCTATTGCTGAATCCTTGATTAACTTGGGTTTGCCGCAAGTAGTGGTAATGCGGGAACCGATTCATAATGATGTGGCTCAAGAGTTTTTGGTACAATTCCTGCAAAGTTTAACTCAATATCAGGATGTCCACAGTGCTTTACTCGATGCCTGTGCTTTTCTCAAGGAGAAGAAACAGCTTACCTATCCCTCTGCCTATCTAATTCCTTCTCTATTTCGTCATCCAGAAGCACCATTATTTCGTTTAGAACCTTTTGGACTTTGGCATAGTGTTAAAAATTGGCTGCCGACGAAACGGGAAGCTTTTTGGTTATCAGCTTTCCTCCTTCTCAGTTTAATTCCTCCGGTACAGGATTTACTATTAGAATCGCGTCTGTTGCTACAGGCAGTTTATCGCCAAGCTGTCGTTGGAGAGAAAGCAACTGCCTCTCCTCTCCTGCTGGTAAAAATCGATAACAAGTCTCTGCAAGCAGATAAGGTGGAACTAGTTAAGGAGAAATATCTCGACTACAGTTACTTAGCCAGGATTTTAGCTGAGTTGACCAAGAGAAAAGCAGAGGTTGTGGGGGTAGACTATATATTAGATAAGGATAAAGAACAACCAGAAGCAAGCCAAAAACTGAAGGAAGCTGTAGATATAGCAGTGCAACAGGAAACTTGGCTAGTGTGGGGCGCTGACGAAGAAGATACCTTAGGAGTTAGTGCTAATATTGCCAGCCTCCAACAAACCATGGTAGGAGATATTCGTTCCTATCATTGGTACATGGAACTGCCTAAACAAAATTGTACCAAAACTTGTCCTTTTGCCTATCTGTTGGCTCTTTCGGAAACCTTACTCAACTCAGATACAGCTAATTTACCCAAACCTGAGGAGAGTCGGACAGACTTCCGTACTTCAGTAGTCAACTTCAACCCAGGAAACAATGAGCAAGTCAGCTTTTTGCATAAATTAAGACTATCTGCTAATTTCCTGTTCTGGTTTCCGCCAATTATCGATTATGCCCTACCTCCAGAACAAGTTTATACTACCATCTCTGCTTGTGAGTTACTGGGTTCTTGTGAATCCGAGGCAACCGAAGAGTTAACCAATTTCTTACCGCCAATTGTGATGATTGTACCCGGAGGATATCAGGAAGCAGGAGTTGTTGAAGGTGGAGAAGATAATGCTCTTCCTCCTCTACCAATAGCCTTCTGGCGCGGTGCCGCAGGTTGGAAGGATTTTTGGGATGGGAAACCTTCTTTTACAGGGGGTGAAACTCATGGTTATATGGTTTACCAATATCTCCATCAACATCTTGTAATTATGATTCCCAGTTTTTTACTGGTGTTATTCGCTGCGGGATTAGGGAAAGGATTGATACTGCTGATAAGAAGCCATCCTGAACCTCGGCAAGTTTGGCTAATTAGGTTTGCGATCGCGACAATTATCTATACTATGATTTCTTTACAGGTTTATCTCTCTTTAGCAGTGGTATTCCCTCTATTTTGGCCTTTAGTCACTGTGGGGAATTATCTGCGTTTAGGGTTGAAAGATTGAAAGATTTTAGATTTTAGATTTTAGATTTTAGATTTTAGATTTTAGATTGAATCTATACAAGTGCAACATTTTTTGCTATGATTATTTAACAATAGGATAGGTGTGCGCCTGTAATGTATGAATTGTAGTAGAGACGTTGCAGGAAACGCCTCTACAAGCTCCGCTTCCCCTCCTGGGAGGGGTTAGGGGTGGGTTAGCCAGCTGAAAAGTTAGGTGAAAAATTGACTAGCAGCACATGTATCCTGCATATTTGTATAAGCATTTGTACGGGCAGGATGCCCGTTCCACAAGAGCACTAACACCTAACACCTGCTACCTATGAATCAGCCTGATTTTGAGATAGTAACTTCTGGAACTCTACCATAGAACTGATAGCAATCGCTTGTCGATGAAGTTGCTTCAAAACTGAGACATCTTCTATCTGATTAACCGCTTCAGTCACTTCTGATGGCACTACTTCAAACCGAACTGTCAATACTTCGAGTACCGATTCGCGAGCATTTTGCACAGTTCCCTGTTTAATACCCCGTTGCATTCCTCTGACTTCCATATTGCTAAGTAAAGGCATTTTTCTCTCCTGTTGATAACGATTTAATTGTTCCTCAAAACTCTGTTGTAACTCTTCTGGCAATGTCATCATCCAGTCCACCACCCTGAAGAGTTTTCTGATATCCTCTTGATCGTAACCTTTTTCCAGTAGTCTCCTCACCAAATCCCATTTCCCCTGCTGCCGCATCTGTGGTTTTCCCAGGGTCATCATGGTTGTCAAATGAGCCATTGTCATTATGGCAAAGGGATTAGTACTTTCCTCTAAATTCTGCCACTTTGCTTGATAATCCAATAGTTTCACAATCGGAAACTTTAGTTTTAGCTTACAACCTCCCAGTTTATAACTGTAGTCACTCGGACGCCAGGTTGCCCGGTCATCCCCCAATACCGCTAGGCTAATCACTGGTTGCTCATAGAGGTCAAAGGCCCTGTAGCTATACTGATATACTCGCTGAGCAAAGTCACTTTTATATTGGCTTTGCACTTCTACATGGATCAATACCCAAGTGATTTTGCCATCAAGTAACCACACCTTGAATAATTTATCGGCAACTCTCTCTCCAGAATCAGCTTGTCGCAGAATCTGTTCGAGTTCCTTATCCAGGGATTCCGGTGGCTGACTCCAATCGATTAGGGGATGAACTTTAGGAAAAAAGAAGTTCAAAAAGGGCTCGAAATATTGCTGTAAGGCTTCTTTCCAAGGAGTATCGTAGTTTGCTGCTGGTAGTTCATTCACGCTTTTGTTACTCAAAAATACTGTTGCTTATCCTATGCAGAGTCCCCCTGGGAAAGAAAGCTCAAATTGATATTGACATTTGGGTTGATTTGAGAGGTATAGCGCTTCGCGCAGGTGTTAGGTATTAGGTGTTAGGTGTTAGGGAAGTGGAAAGTACTGTTAAATAAAGGTTTGGTGATTATTCACCACGGTCAATCTGTAAACACACGAGCGCTCGTTGCTATAACCATGCTTGAGGCATACTCTCCTTCTTCCCTACCTCCTGCCTCCTGCCTCCTGCCTCCTGCCTCCTGCCTCCTGCCTCCTGCCTTCTGCCTTATTCTGTATATGCTGACCTATTTAATGGATATGTCAGAGGTAAATGCACTTAACCAGGGATTTACAGATGATGCTGAAAAAGGCTTTACAGATTCTACTGATTGCTTTGCCAGTCACCTTTGCGGAGTTGTGGTTACTGGATTTTGGCGTCAGGTTGCCTACGGTTGAAGTGGTGGCGCAAACTGTTGATGAGCGTAAATTAGAGGCAGATAGGTTATTTGAGGAAGGTCAGAAGCAATTTAGTAATAGCCAATTTGAAGAAGCTTTACAGTTATGGCAACAGGCGTTGGTCATTTATCGTGAAATAGGATATCGCCAGGGAGTAGCTCGTTCTCTCAATAATCTGGCTAATGTTTATGATAGTGTGGCAGAGTATGAACGAGCCACCAATTTCCGTGAGCAATCTTTAGCTATTAGAAGGGAAATAGAAGAGCGCCAGGGAGAAAAAGTTTCTCTGGGTAGTATGGAGCTTACTCATGAAAGATTGGCAGAGTATGAAGGAGCTATTAATTTATATAAGCCATCTTTATCTATTAAAGTTGATTTATATGAGTCATCTTTAGCTCTTGCTAGTGGTGAAATAATTGGTCTACATGTAGAAGCTAGTTATATCAATTACATGGGTAATACTTCTGCTAGTTTAGCAGAGTATAAGCAAGCCATTCTTTTCTATGAGCAATCTTTAGCTATTTTTAGGGACATAGGCAATCGCCAAGGAGAAGCTAATTCTCTCGATAGTTTTGGTATTGCTTATGGTAGTTTGGCAGAGTATGAAAAAGCAATTGGATTCTTTGAGCAATCTTTAGCTATTTCTAGGGACATAGGTGATCGCCAAGGAGAACCTAATTCTCTGCGTAGTCTGGGTCTTGCTTATCGTAGTTTGGCAGAGTACGAACAAGCCATTGAATTCTTTGAGAAATCTTTAGCTATATATAGGGAAATAGGACACCGCTGGGGAGAAGCTAATTCTCTGGGTAATCTGGGGGTTGCTTATGGTAATTTGGCAGAGCATAAACAAGCTATTGAATTCCATCAGCAATCTTTAGCTATTTCTAGGGACATAGGTGATCGCCAAGGAGAAGCTTTTGCTCTGGCTAATCTAGGAGTAGCCCTCAAAAACTCCGGTCAATTTACCGAAGCAGAACCTTACCTCTACGATTCTATCAAGATCTACGAAGAAATCCGCGCCAAAATAAGTTTACATAATGATGATTGGAGAGTCTCTATATTTGAAAAACAGACTCATCCCTACATCACACTCCAACAAGTATTCATTGCCCGAAACAAACCTCAAAAATCACTCTTACAGCGCTTTGCTCTGCTATGAGGTACAACATCAATCAAGCAGTTTCACGGATAGCGGGCTAATACTGTACTCCATAAGAGCGCAAAGCGCTGTAATATCCGAACGGGGAAGAGCTAAAGCTTTGGTCGATTTATTGTTGAGCAAGCAATCTTTAACTCCTCAACACCCAAACCTACAAGAGATTAAGACAATTGCCCAAGAACAAAACGCTACCTTAGTGGAATATTCAGTTATCAACAACAGCGAACTCTACATATGGGTGATTCCACCTCATGGGGAGATTCAATTCCGTACCGTTAACCTACCCCAAGATATTTCCTTACAACAACTAGTCAAAGTCAGCCGGGAACAAATTGGTATTAGGGGACGTGGTAACAATAATGCTACACCCCAAACTCATGATGCTACCAACCATTTACAACAACTCCATCAACTCCTGATTGCACCCATCGCCGACTTACTCCCGGAAAACGAAGAAGAGCGCATTATCTTTATTCCCCACCGAGAATTGTTTCTGGTTCCTTTTGCTGCTCTCCAAGACCAGAACACCTATCTTATCGAAAAACACACTATCCTAACAGCTCCTTCAATTCAATCCCTAAGCTTAACCCGTAAACACCGACAAAGAGTTAAAAACCTGCCGGGAGAAGCCTTAGTGGTAGGCAATCCTACCATGCCTAAATTCAAAAATTTATCCCCCCTCCCCGGTGCAGAAACAGAAGCCAAGAAAATAGCCCAGATGCTGGACACTGAGCCTCTTCTAGGGGCTGAAGCTACAGAAAAAACCATAGTCGAGAAGCTGCCAAAAGCCAAAATTATCCACCTCGCCACCCACGGATTACTAGATGATATTAGTGGTGTAGGTTCCCCAGGGGCGATTGCTCTTGCTCCTTCTGGTAAAGATGACGGCTTCCTCAATAGTAGGGAAATCATGGAAAAATTTGGACTAACCAATACTACTCCCCTGCAAGCCGAATTAGTAGTGTTAAGTGCTTGCGATACCGGTAGAGGGGATATCAAAGGAGAAGGAGTCGTCGGCTTATCTCGCTCTTTAATTGCTGCGGGGGTTCCCAGTTTAGTAGTTTCCCTGTGGAAAGTTCCCGATCATGCCACCCAAGAGTTAATGGTGGAATTTTACACCAATCTCTATGAGAGGAAACTAGATAAAGCTCAGGCACTGCGGCAGGCGATGTTGACTATGCTTGAGGGAGGAGAAAACCCAGACCCGTTGGATTGGGCAGCTTTTACGGTTATTGGAGAAGCGGAGTAGTTTAATTTTTGTGGGGACATTTGTACGGGCAAGATGCCCGTTCCACACAAGATGCCTATTCTACAAGAATACTAACACTTGCTAGTTATAAATCAACCTGACTTTGGGAAAGTAGCTGCTGGAACTCTATTATAGAACTGATAGCGATCGCTTCTCTCAACAGCTGCTTCAAAACTGAGATATCTTCTATCTGGTTAATCGCTTCAGTCACTTCTGATGGCACTACTTCAAATCGTACTGTCAACACTTCGAGTACTGATTCTCTAGCGTTTTGCCGAATTCCTCTGACTTCCATATTGCTAAGTAAAGGCATTTGTCTCTCCTGTTGATAACGATTTAATTGTTCTTCAAAACTCTGCTGTAACTCCTCTGGCAGTGTCATCATCCAGTCGATGGCTCTGAAGAGTTTCCTGATATCCTCTTGATCGTAACCTTTTTCTAGTAGTCTCCGAACTAGCTCCCATTTACCCTGCTGCCGCATTTGTGGTTTTCCCAGGGTTCTCATGGTTGTCAAATGAGCCATTGTCATTATGGCAAAGGGATTGGTACTTTCCTCTAAATCCTGCCACTTTGCTTGATAATCCAACAGTTTCACGATCGGAAACTTCAGTTTCAGCTTACAACCTCCCAGTTTATAACTGTAGTCACTCGGACGCCAATTTGCTCGTTTATCCCCTAATACCGCTAAGCTGATTACCGGTTGCTCATAAAGATCAAAGGCCCTGTAGCTATACTGATAGATTCTTTGAGCAAAGTCACTTTTATATTGGCTTTGTACTTCTACATGGATCAATACCCAAGTGATTTTGCCATCAAGTAACCACACTTTGAATAACTTATCGGCAACTCTCTCTCCAGAATCGGCTTGCCGCAGAATCTGTTCGAGTTCCTTATCCAAAGATTCCGGTGGCTGACTCCAATCGATTAAGGGATGAACTTTAGGAAAAAAGAAGCTCAAAAAAGGCTCAAAGTATTGCTGTAAGGCTTCTTTCCCGGGAGTATCGTAGTTTGCTGCTGGTAATTCACTCACGCTTTGTTACTCAAAAATACTGTTGCCTATCCTATGCAGAATCTCCCTGGGAAAGAAAGCTCAATTTGATATTGACATTAGCGTTGGGTTACGCTTCAGGGCTACACTCAACCTACTTAGGGCTTGCTAAATAAGTAATGAGTAATGAGTAATGAGAGCAATGGGTTTTGAAGAAACAAACAACAAACGACAAATGACAAACAACAAACAACAAATATTTTGAATATGCTGCTAAGTAAAAAGGATATGTAGGAGCAACAGGGGAAATTTATTCCCCAAGCCACTCAAAAATACAGATAAAGTGAAGATGTTCTACACCAAACCCACAAACAAGTTCAATTCTCCACTACGTTGGCTACTGACTATCCTACTAATTTTGCTCTCCAAGAACTTCAAAATGGAAATTACCAGTCCTGATTGGGAAGTTAAATTAAGCACTGATTCTCTTTCTCTGCCAGCAGTCACCAAATTAATCGAACTGTTTTAGCGGCCAAAATATTGGTAGTGGGAGCATCTTGCTCCCTACTGTTAAAGCAAGCTAAACAGGACTCTTCATATCATGTCCGGTAGCACAACCATAATTAAGATTGACGCGGAGACGCGGAGACGCGGGGACACGGAGAAATTTTTATTATGGGTGATTTGCAGGACATGATATCACTTATTACTCATACTCTGAAATGTCTAACTTTTTGAATAAGTCGGACATCTGCGATCGCGTCAGGTTAAGCTAAAAATGTATAGGGTCAATTTTTCCAGGGATAGATCACTATAGCAACGGTATTTAATCCTGATCAGATGAGCAAACTAACCGCCGCCAAACCGACCCTCTTAATCCTTATAGTTGGTATCTTGAGTCTATCTGCCTTACCACTCCCAGCCGCCATCAGACCACAAGTTAAACCTAGCTTAACCGAAGTCAATAATCAGCAGATAGCCTTAAGCTGGGGAGATATTTGGGAACGATTGCGACGCAGAAAAGGGAGAAAAGGTTCCCGAGGAGAGGACAAAGATAAACTTCTGTGTTTGATTGCTCCCGGTAAGCTACGGGGCGAAAATGAGACAGGAACTATCAAAGTTTGGGGAGAGCAACCCTTATTTGTGTGGCAAGGGGAAATGAAAGGAATAGAAGTAGGTCATCTCCGTAGCAATAAAGTAATCTGGAGTCAAACCCTCGAACCCACTACTAACAGAATTACCTATCAGGGAGAGGAATTGCAACCAGAACAAAATTACTTCTGGCGAGAAACTGTGCCCTTAGACACTCTCCCTACCAAGATTACCTTCCGTATCATGAACAAAGAAGACCGCGAGCTCATCTCTACTGAGTTAGCTGAATTAGAGAGTCAATTAAAAACAAAAGGATACACGGAATCAGATATTATTTTAGCACGAGTTAATCATTTCGCTAAGCAAAAACTTTGGTCTGATGCTTTACAAACGGCTTACTCAGTAGAGAATCCTTCAGGAGAGTTAGCTGATTTTATTGCCCAATTTGAAGCTCATAATTTTTGCCCACCGGAATGAGTAATAAGTAATATAGAGTTCGGATAATCACTTATAATTCCTTCCCTCCTGCCTCCTGCCTCCTGCCTCCTGCCTTCTAACAATTCATACTTCACCAGAAGCAATAAAAGTAAAACCACAATCACGAGGTATATCCGGTGATGAAGTTATGCAAACGAAGTGGAAGGGAAAAACCTCAACTACGGAAATTGACATATTAAAAGTCTGCTGCTCATCCCCATAAATTGTACACATGAGTGCTGGTTCCCGGAGAAATCGTTTGTTAAACGCGATTGTGTAGGTTCCTCCCCAACTTTTAGAGGAATGGAAGCCTTCACCACACCATTTACTACCGTCTGGTTTAATACCACCGTAAACGTACTGAATCTCTTTACCAAATGAATCTTTAATAATTGCCATAATAGGCTCCTGTTAAATTTACACCCCTTGTAGAACAGGGTCAATTTTAATTATCTTGTCAGTAGTTAAAATTTTTTGATTAGATATTACCAAAAACGAGAAAAGTGAAAGCACAATTAATTGGTTTGTCTGGTGAAGATGTTACACAAACGAAGTGGTATGGAGCAACATCAACAATACTAATTGATAAATTAAAAGTCTTCCACTCCGGTCCGTTAATTGTGCAGATGGGGGCTGGCAGTGAGCTAAAGTTTTGATTGAACTCCACTATGTAAGTGCCATCTTTAATTTTTTGGCTGGTGAAGCCTTCACCAAACAAGACTAAACCGTTTGGAGCAACACCACCGTAGATGTGCTGATGTCTTCCAAAAATTGCCATGAGGAATTCCTGTTAAATTTACTTTTATCATAGTATAATTAGGGCGGAAAATGAGCAAGCTCTTAGCTATCAGCTTTTAAGAAACACTCTGGCTAATGGCTAATTGCTAATGGCTAATTGCTCTTAAGAAACACTCTGGCTAATGGCTAATTGCTAATGGCTAATTGCTTTTAAGAAACAAGGCAGAAGGCAGAAGGCAGAGGGCAGAAGGAAAGAAGGAAAGAAGGAAAGAAGGTTCTAAGGCTCTAAGGCTTTAAGGTAGGGGTAGTGTTTCTGACCTTTGTAGGGGGCGGTGTGCCGCCCGTTGGGAGGCTCTTAAGAAACAAGGAAACAGGGAACAGGTAAGAAGGGAAGGAGGGAAGAAGATTTGAAAAAGTTTCTGACCTTCATAGGGGGTGGTGTGCCGCCCGTCGGGGGCTTTCAGATTTGTTAGGTACATCTCTATCCCCCTAAATCCCCCTTGTTAAGGGGGACTTTGAGCTTAAACAGTCTTCCTGAGAAAAAGGAGAAATACTATATATTACTTCTTGCCTTTCTGGGATTAAACTATCTTCCCTTACCCCACTTTTCTAAAGCGCGACGCAGAGAACCAGATGGCACAGTTTCCAGTTCAAAAGACTTACCTTGCTTGAGGCTTTCTAGAGCTTCAAAGAAAGCTTGAACACCTGCTGCTGGACCATCGGGATGATCCATAATACCAGTACCAGCATTAAGAATTACCTCCTGTCCATAATCTGCTAGAGCTTTGGGTACAATACCGGGATGAATACCAGCGGAGAGAACAGGAAACACATTACGCGATCGCAAAACCTCTTCACGATGAGCAAAACGACCATCCCAAGTGCCAGCAGTTTGTTCAACAGCAATGATTTTGGCTTGTTTTTGAGCATCAACACCCGGTGGAAAGCGGTAGTCAACTTCAATTGTCATATTGTCCTTTGTTGCTAATGGGGGAAGAAGGCAGAAGGCAGGAGGCAGGAGGCAGGAGGCAAAACCCACCCCCGATGAAAAAATTTCACCACCACGCATGAAAATCCCTCTCGACCTGTCTCCGCGTCCCCGTGTTCCCCCGTCCCCGCATCTCCGCCTCCCCGTGTCCCCGTGTCCCCGCGTCTCCGCGTCTGGTGTGTCTCCGCGTCCGGTGCGTCTATTTTCAGATTAGGAGGAACCCCCCAGACTCGACCTGTTACTATAAGAAATAGAGCTTCATATTTCTTAATCATGGCCAGAGACTTACGGGAATTTCTGAAACTACTAGAACAAAAAGGGCAATTAAAGAAGATTACAGCTTTAGTTGACCCAGATTTGGAAATTGCGGAAATTTCTAACCGAATGCTCCGACAGGGTGGTCCGGGATTACTATTTGAAAATGTGAAAGGTTCATCCTTTCCCGTAGCGGTAAACCTGTTGGGGACAGAGGAACGGGTTTGTTGGGCCATGAATATGTCACATCCCCAGGAGTTGGAAGCTTTGGGAAAGAAATTGGGGATGCTGCAACAACCGAAGCCACCAAAGAAGATTTCCCAAGCAGTAGAATTCGGCAAAGTATTGTTTGACGTGGTAAAGGCCAAGCCAGGAAAGGACTTTTTCCCGGCTTGTCAGCAAGTGGTAGTGAAGGAAGATGCTCTAGATTTGCACCAACTGCCCTTAATTCGTCCCTATCCAGGAGATGCAGGGAAGATTGTTACCCTAGGTTTGGTAATTACCAAGGATTGTGAAACGGGGACTCCCAATGTAGGTGTGTACCGAATGCAACTACAATCAAAAAATACAATGACAGTCCATTGGCTGTCAGTTAGAGGGGGAGCAAGACATCTAAGAAAAGCAGCACAGAATGGCAAGAAGTTAGAAATTGCGATCGCTCTTGGTGTAGATCCGCTGATTATTCTGGCCGCTGCCACACCAATTCCAGTAGACTTATCAGAATGGCTATTTGCTGGACTTTACGGTGGTTCGGGGGTAAAGCTGGCGAAGTGTAAGACTTTAAATTTAGAAGTGCCAGCAGATTCGGAAATTGTCCTAGAAGGTACGATTACCCCAGGAGAAATGTTGCCCGATGGACCTTGTGGGGATCATATGGGTTACTACGGTGGGGTAGAAGATTCACCTCTGATCCGCTTCCACTGCATGACGCACCGGAAAGATCCCATTTATTTGACTACCTTTAGTGGGCGTCCACCGAAAGAAGAAGCGATGATGGCGATCGCACTTAATCGCATTTATACCCCAATTCTACGGCAACAAGTCTCAGAAATTGTTGACTTTTTCTTACCAATGGAAGCCCTTAGTTACAAAGCGGCAATTATTTCCATTGATAAAGCATATCCTGGACAAGCACGAAGAGCTGCCTTAGCTTTTTGGAGTGCTTTACCCCAATTCACCTACACCAAGTTTGTCATTGTGGTGGATAAGGCAATTAATATCCGTGACCCTCGTCAAGTAGTATGGGCAATTAGTTCCAAAGTTGACCCCTCACGAGATGTCTTTATTCTTCCCCAAACGCCGTTTGATAGTTTAGACTTTGCCAGTGAGAAAATTGGTTTAGGTGGACGTATGGGTATTGATGCTACTACCAAGATTCCCCCAGAAACCGACCACGAATGGGGGAAAGCCTTGGAATCTGACCCTGATGTTGCTGCCATGGTGGAACGACGTTGGGCAGAATATGGTTTAGCGGATTTGGAGCTAGGGGAGGTAAACCCCAATCTATTTGGTTATGATATGTAACTCAAATTACTAGTTACAGCACTTAAAAAGGAAAAAGCTTATAAGTGATACAGAATTATAATGGGAAAATACCCCTCGTAGAATATCCTTGGCATGAGCATATCGACCGTTTAGCTGATTGGGCGGTACTTCACCATTCTGAATATTCAAGAGCTTTTTGTTACGATCTCGCAATGTTCCTTGCTTTTATCGATGCAACATCAGGACTTGAACGTTATCTTGAAATATGTCCTAATTGCCCAGAGTCTTTTAATGCTCATGTAGGTTTTATAAATATGTGTTCCCCGTGTTATGAGTATGCTCATAAGTGGGTGTATCAAAAGGCTGCGAAACCTCAATCTGGTGCTTTGGGTAAGTTAAGCAGTGAGATAATATTAAGATTCATTAGTAGAATTTTTCCTAAGTTTGAATCTATACTTTCTATTGGGGGAACAGAGACAGCTGATGCCATCATAGAATATGAAAATGGAACAATAATATTTGCAGAAGTTAAGGCTGCACCTTTGTTGACTTATCCAGTAATTTTTGATGTATCTAGTTTTATAGAAAATGCAGATAATCATGAGAAAGTCAACCTTACATCTTCTCAACTAAGAGAGTGTAATTCAGCTTTGTACTTACATAATCAACAAATAATACCTCTTGGGCATGTCAAGTCTCAAGATTGGCCTTTTAAGGAAGCTATCGATTTCATTTTAGAGAAAAATAATTCTACTATTGTAGATGGTATGATTGATACCTGGTTTTCTGCAATGGAATCTTACAAGCACAAAGATCGTAACAAAAAGATTTACTACCTCGCAAATGCTAGTGGTAATCCTCCTCTGATTGCTAAACAAAGAGATAACTGGCCTGACAAAAAGTCCATTAGTGACAGTAAAACTAGTGCGGGTATGGATAGGACTGATGACATAAAAAAAGGCATTTATCAAGCTATTAAAATAGGAACTAAATATATTGATAATAAAAATGTTAGAACTGCATTAATATCGAATTTGCCTGCATTTAGACATAGACAAGAATATGTTGATCCATTTCTTGATATGATTTGGGGATATGATAAGGATACAATTAAAATTAATAGCGAAAAATATATTAAGCGCAATAAATTAAAATGGGTCTTTGATTATATAATAACTTTGTCTGAACCTGTGTTAAGGGATTTGACGAATGAGTAGTCCGAATCACGTAACGAGAAAATATGATGGGATTGTTCTTGAACGAATAAGACACCTACCACCAGGAGGTAAAATGGGTGATCTTCCATCTTATCTTCAGCATGAGAGTTTTGTTCGCACAGGTAAGAAGAAAACAGGTGGTCCTAATATGAGGCTTGTGCGATTAGAGATGGATAAACCATCTTTAACAGTCACAGCTTATATTTTTAATAAATTTGTTCATCCAGTTGAGGATAGGTATATAACCCCTAGAGAAGCAGCTTGTTTACAAGATTTTCCTGTTGATTTCGAGTTCAAGGGAAATCTTGGCCAGATCCACAAGCAAATAGGTAATGCTGTTCCTGTTAAAATGGCTGAGGCTATAGGAAGAGAAGTAAAAAAATATTTTAAGCTATTAAATAAATCAGGAGAAAAGAAAATATTTTCTTATTTTACAGGTGCAGGTGGGCTAGATATAGGCTTTGAAAAAGCAAGTGGCAGTGATGTTCAATTCAAAACAGTTTTTTCCACTGATATTGAGGATTATGTGGGTCAAACTATTAATTTTAATAGACCTGAGTGGAACTTTTGCCTTTCTGATATAAGAAACTTATCTCCTCAAGAGGTTAGACAATTTACTGATTGTGAGCCAGATATAATCATGGGAGGGCCACCTTGTCAGTCATTTAGTGTTGCAGGAAAACAGAAAGCAACATTGAGCCCTCTTGGAAATTTATATAGAGACTATATAAAACATATAGCTGAATTAAATCCTGAAATTGTGATCATGGAAAATGTTTATGGCTTAGCTCAAGTAAAATCTGCTAATGTAATATCAAATATTTATAATGCATTTGAGGATATAGGCTACGATCTCATTCATAGAGAGCTTCTAGCTGCTGATTATGGAACACCCCAAAAACGCCGTAGATTATTTTTTGTAGCAGCCAAAAATCTGCATTATTTTCAATTCCCTGCACCAACACATACAGAGAATGATAATCTTTTGGGATTGCCTTGTTACGTAGGAGCGGGAGAAAGTTTCAAATCATTAGGGAAACCCATCTATAGAGATTAAAGCAGACTATTGCTAAAACCGTAGGTTGGGTAGAGGGATAGCGAAACCCAACACTCCCATTACTAGCGTTGGGTTACTCTACGAGAAGGTTTGCATCTACGTTCTTCAAACCAATCTACACCCATCCCAGAAAAAACTAATGATTTTGCAGTAGACTGATAGCACTAAGGCTGGAGCACATTAGAAGGAAAATCCCCATTATTACCATCGGGAACATAATGACAAACTACATAATTGGCGGTTCCAGTACGACCTGCAATGGTTTTCGGTCCTTGGGCAACACCACAGCCTAATTGAGTTGTGCTTTTCCAAACTACTTGGGTGAAATGTCCAGTGCTCGGACTAAATCTTGGATTACCATAGTCATAATCGGCAACCTCTTCGTACCAAGCATCTACTGCCTGAGCAGCAAGAGTTGCTGGATCAAGAGGAAACTGGGAAAATCTATAATAGAGATTTTCTCCAGCACCGTTGCGTTGACTCTCGGAACTATGAACAAATACACCTGTACTGAGGATAGTCTCCGCGTAGGCTTGAGCAGTACTGTTTGCAGAATCGCTTAGAGTCATAGCCGGACTGTGGTGGGTTGCACGGTGGGTATTATGTTCAGACAAAGCATTACTTTGGAAAGCGCCCAAATCAAAACTTTGGCTAACTACGGGACTATTGCTGAGGGCTCCTAAGAAAAGTACTGATCCCAAACTAGCTAGAGTTACCCTGATAAAATGGTTTCGATGCATGATGAATCTCCTGAAATAATGAATACTACAACCATTGGTTAGAGCGATTGGGTGAAAATGATTGTACCCGTGACATGGTGTGTTACGCTGCGCGATGCTGCTGGCGAAATATTGCGTAATATATTTCAGCTGCTGAATGCCCCCTAAATCCCCCAATTCTGGGGGACTTTGAGTCCGGGCTCCCCCAGAATTGGGGGCTGGGGGGCTTCAATGACTTTCCTCTCGTAGCCGATGTTTCCAATTGTTAATTTCGCCACCAGTGTCCGCTGCGCTAACACACCCTACAAGAGGTACATTTTTTCCGAGGAAATCACCTAGGCTGTAGGGAAGTCAATACAAACTGTCCTATTTCCTACTAGTTTTCGAGCTTACTTTCCCTAACCAAAGGATGGTGCCAGCAACGGAAACCGCCGCCTTGCCAGTGGATAGCATCGATTGGTGTAGTCAGAACTTCAATACCTTCGTCCCTGAGTTCTTGCGCCAATTTTGGCATGTCCTCGCCGACAATCATGGTTTTCTCGTCCAACACGAGTCCATTACAGCCGAGTTTCTCTTCGGCATCTTGGGCAGCAACCTCAATAAGTTTCCAATCTTTGAGGAAATCAGGAATGCCTTTAACAAAAGCCTCCTTACAAATTACAGCTAGCCCAGGACGCGGTAAAGCAAGTACGCAATCAAGATGCAGGAAATGATTGCTGAGGGGAATCTCATGTACCCGATATTGTTCCCCTAAGCAATTCTGCAACCAGGCAATTCCCGCAGTATTCGAGGCGTTGCCTGTATTGCCCACGTAAATATCGTAGCCCACTAGCATAACATCACCGCCCTCAAGAAATGGTCCTGGACCATATTTGCCATCTTTATCAGCAGGGAATGGCTCCGGTTGAGGCATTGAGATAATGCGGGCGTCGCTATTGATCAATCGCTCACTAATGGTACGCCGAATCGCAAAACATTCCTTCCTGCGATTAGGTTCATACATGGCAGTTTCGATGAACCTATTGCCGATTACCACTATCGGATCTCGGGGATAGGTTTGCATAACGGTGTTATTCATTTGTGCCAAAAAAGCTTCTTCCGATGGAATGTGTTTTTCGACCTGATGAACAATGATCCCTCGATCTTTTAGTATTTTGATAATCCCGTTGACTTGTTCAACGAATTGCTTATTCAAATCTGGCGCACATTCCTCCAGTCTCTTGCCAGCATTCTTCTCAAGAAATTTAATCGACGACTTGGGAAGGTACCTTTTGGGGGCTTCCGCAAGTTTAGTTGGTATGCGCACATTGGGAACACCTACCACAACTTCTTTGAGCGCTCCCCACTCATGATGAACTATTACTGGTTGTTTATCGGTCACAGTTCATTTCTCCTTGGTAAGCTTAGATGCATTTACCTCGCATGTTTAGGAAGGGTAAGATGCCCATTCCACAACAAACTGATGATTGCAGTTGATGTAAATTAGATAGGTTTTACTTTAATTTCATAACCTACTTATCGAAAAAACATAGCATTAAACAAACCTTGAAATCATTTTGAAAATATTAAATTATTTTTCAACAAAATATGTATTTGAAATTAATTGTGTTTGGTATAAGTGATAACTTATTTCACCATAATGTTCTAAATCAGCAAAAGTTTTACCTAGGTGACAGTTAAGGAACCAAAGTTGGAAATTGATGGAGTACTCTGAACTCCAGATACCTAGATTGCAGTGTTCGTCTATTTCTGCGAAGTATAAGTTTTACCCTAGTACAAGACAATGTGGTGGGGCTGTAAACGAGGCAGGGTTTCGGGTGTAGGATGTAGGGTGTAGGGAAAAAGAATAGCAACGCCAGGTTAGTGGAAACAATTGAATCAGGTAATCGACGATAGAATCGGTTAATGGAAGGTTGATAAGGCTAAAATAGCTAATTATCCATGCCGATTTTTTCCATAACCCAAACCCCACGCCCTAAACCCAGTATTCTTTTTAGCCTTATTATTACCCCGTCAGACCATGCCTGTTGATTCCGTTTTTATCTACTTGGTGCTTTAAGTTGTATTATGAGTGATGATCCGAAATTGATAATTGTTATCGTTATCAACCTGTCAATGTCCCTGCTTTGTCTATATGTAGCTTGGCAATTAAAGAAGTGGGGTAGAAAACTGAGAGCAGCTGCAGATGCGGTGACTGCGGCTGAACGCAATACCTATAAAGTTTTACACAATGCCCCCAAATCGATCTATAAAGGGGAAGTAGGCATTAACAAACTCAGAGTACGTTATCAAAGGCTGGGAGAGCTTTATCAACAATTAGAGTTTCAGCTACAACAAATTCGTCAAGTTCTAGTCCTCTTGAGTCTGGCACAAAAAATTTTGCTTCCTGAGTTTCTCCGTTCAACTATCCTACTTTCAGGAAAAGCTAAAGGCAAAAATTTATCCCAAGAAGGTAGAAAGCAGACTCGCACTGCGTACCCTTTTGGAGGGAAGTCAAGGAGTAGGAATAAAAAACGTTTTTTAGGTTTTAGGTTTTAGATTGAAGCACTGCATTCTTTTTGGACTGAAGTCCTACTACTGCTTACTACTTCAAAACCTGAATCAATGGACTCGATCAGGTAAACCCGATGTAGGGCTTGCTTCTTTTTGGACTGAAGTCCTACTACGTAGACGCACACCCTGAGTGATTTTAAGCTAGCTCCTTACCCTGGGAGTTTTTTTGCCCTGATGTTTTCCCGTGGAAGCGAATGCCTAAGAAGATATCATAAACAAAGTTCCAAAAGCTTTTTCCTTCTAACAATCCCAGGGACTGGTCACAACCTTTAGCATCCAAAAGAGGTTTAACTGCTCGATAAGCAGGTTGATATTTATACCAAGGGATAGAAGGCCAAAGATGATGAATCAGGTGATAATTCTGTCCCATAATTAGTAAATTGAGAATAGGACTCGGATAAACCCTAGCATTTTTCCAGCGATCGCGTTCCTTAAATGGTCTATGGGGTAAATAGTCAAAAAATAACCCTAATGCCAGTCCCACTACTAGGGCTGGCACAAACCAGAAGTTCATAATGTAGTGTAAAAAGCCGTACTTAAATGCAAGATAGACTACACAGGCAACAAATAAGCGGCTCAGGAACCATTCTAGCAGCTCATATTTACGCCATAACTGGCGCTTAAAGAAGAACACCTCGTGATAAAAAAAACGAGCTGCAATCAACCACAGAGGACCGCCAGTCGAAACAAAGTGGTCAGGGTCATTTTCTGGATCATTGACGTTAGCATGATGTTGCATATGCACCCTTGTGAATACAGGGAAAGCAAAACCCAACATCAGTGCACTCCCATGTCCCATCAGAGCATTAGCTATACGGTTTTTGTGGGCGACATGGTGAGAAGCATCGTGAATTACTGTCCCTGCCAGGTGCAAAGCAATGACGTTTGTACAAAAACATAAAGCTTCGTTCCAATTCCAAAGCCAGTAGCCACAGGTGGAACAGACAACAAAGACAATAGCTAATATGAATATGATTAGGGTTAAATTAAATTCGCCTGGAGGACCCAGGAACTCTCTGGGAAGGGTTAAAGGCGTCTGGGCCTCCGACATTGTTTGGTCTCCTTGCTAGTCTTCTTTGGTAGTATAAGATACTTAGATGCCAATGGTAAAGATTTGTGAATATTATCTCATTTAATATAAACTAAATTTTTGATAAGTTAAATTAGTCATGTGTCATTAGTCCTTTGTCGTTGGTCATTAGTCCTTTGCCCTATATCTGGTAAGGAATTGGCTTTCCGACGCTCTCGGTGAAGTAAAATTCTACTGCCGTGGCACACCTAAAATGAGGGAATAGATTTCCTCCTCAGCTTCCTCTGCTCCCTCAGCTTTTTAAACCACATTTTTGGGTGTGTCACGCCACTATGTGGGATGAGCTTATGGTTTGGGGGACGCGATCGCGGATAATAAAGTCCTGACCACTAATGTGTAATGAGTAATGACTAAAACCGTATGGGTTTTTCCAGGACAGGGTTCTCAAGTCCTCGGTATGGGACAGGAATTAGTAGACAAGACCTCTGCCCCAGCCGAGTTTGTGAAAGCAGCCCAAGCCAAGTTTGAGCAAGCTGAGGATATTTTAGGCTGGTCTGTTCTAGATATATGCCAAAATCAGGAAGAAAAATTATTCCGCACCCTCTACACTCAACCTTGCTTGTACGTTATAGAAAGTATTCTGGCTGATTTTCTACTGAAGCAAGATCGTCACCCCAACTTAGTTGCTGGCCATAGCTTAGGAGAATATGTTGCTCTCTATGTTGCTAGGGTATTTGATTTTGAGACGGGACTGCGCTTGGTTAAGCGTCGAGCGGAATTAATGGATAGTGCCTCTGATGGTATGATGGCTGCTCTCATTGGGTTTGACCGCGAAGAGCTCGAAAATCAAATCGACCAAACACCGGATGTTGTCCTCGCTAATGATAACAATTCTGCTCAAGTAGTGATTTCTGGAAAACCAGAACCGGTTCAACAATTCTTATCTCAAATCAAAGCCAAACGCAAAACTCCCTTAAAAGTGTCAGGCGCTTTTCACTCTCCCTTAATGGCTGAAGCCGCTACAGAGTTTCAAGCAGTTTTGGAATCTGTCCCTTTTGCCGATGCCCAAGTGCCAGTACTATCGAATGTGGAACCAATCCCGGCAGTTGAAGCTTCTATCTTAAAAGACCGCCTCCAGCGTCAGATGACTGGGAAGGTACGCTGGCGGGAAATTTCCCTACAGATAATAGCAGAAGGCATAGAGCAGATAGTGGAAGTTGGTCCAGGTAAAGTCCTGACAGGGCTAATGAAACGTACTTGTGCAGATTTGAGCTTAGACAATATTAGTAGTCCTGCTCAGGTGAAGACTCTCTCTCTAGTCACAGGGAATTAAGCAGCTGCTCATACCATTTGGGTCGATGATGATCCAATATCGTCCCTTGGTAACTATCTGTTGCTCCTAGTAAGAGTCAATTGAGCAAAATTGTATCAGTAATCGACATCAAACCAAATGGTATTACTCTGGAATTGTACCTGATCCAAATAGATTTACTTGTAATTATTTTGTGAGTAGAAACCGCGAACCACTTGCCAGTCTCATTCTCTACCATGCCTTCAAATGGTCGGTAGTTAGTCCATTGTTTCACACTTATCTTCGGGGTCGCATCTATGGTGTTGAACATGTTCCTAAGGAAGGGCCACTAGTGGTAGTAAGTAACCATGCTAGTGTTTTTGACCCGCCGATTTTGTCCAATTGTGTGGGACGTCCAGTAGCATTTATGGCAAAAGAGGAATTATTCCATGTGCCATTGTTGAAGCAAGGAATTAAGTTATACGGAGCTTATCCAGTGAAGCGAGGGTTAGCAGATCGTAGTGCTATTCGCTCTGCTCTAGAATATGTATCAGCTGATTGGGCTGTCGGTCTATTTTTGTCAGGAACTCGGACAGATGATGGACGCATTCCCGACCCGAAATTAGGTGCTGCTTTGATTGCGGCTAAAGCCAAAGTCCCACTCCTACCGGTTAGTTTATGGGGTACTCAGGCAATTTTCCAGAAAGATTCTCGTCTACCATATTCTGCACCAGTAACAGTGAGGATTGGTCAGTTAATTGAGGCTCCCAGCTCAACCAAACGGGAAGAATTGGCAGCCGTAGTACAAAATTGTACGACAGTGATTCATAACTTACATGACTTAGGGCGCTAGTAAGGACAAATTACATCTAGTGTAAATGAATTAACATATCGTTTGGGCGGGTTTCCCTGGTCGATTATCCCTAAATGCACTCTCCGGTGACCCTAAACCCGCCCCTAAGGTGAGCGCTCACGATCACTTCAATCAACAAAGTTTTCCAGCAATAGAGAAATTCAAGACTGATCAAAACTACCATTGGAGTATAAAAATTTAATAAGTTTTTCAGATTGTAGTGACATATACTTTAGAGGTATGTCAATATAAATACTTAAGAGAGCTAAGGCTCAATCAAGCAAAAGCCAGAGTCAGGGTGCTTGCAACTGTTGATAACAAATTGAGCAATGACTGAAAAATAAATGGTGTATTACTAGTGCCTAACCTTGTATATATGCACTAATACCTACTCATTGAATCTGAGCTATCAGAAATATTAGTCAAAAAATTAAATAGGCAGAGTCTGTATTTGAATGTTGCATCACTTTCAAATACTAAATTGTAGCGCCAAAAGTAGAGATTATATAACAACCGCCCTGGCGATTAGGACAAGGGGATGACAGCCCCTTGTTAACTTGCCTTATTTGAGAATTTCTTAACCACCCTGGCGATTGCTATACAAACCAATTTAAATGCATCTTAGTTTAATACTTTCTCACAGCTAAATATCCTGTATAGAAGTTTAAAGTTTAGTTTATTTGACTATGCTTCAGCCACCATCCGTCAAATCGATTGAGTCGAATCTAGAGGTATGTGAAATAAGTAATACGGCTCAACTCACCAAGCAAATTAAAACCTACGTAAACGACAAATTTACTGGTCAGTTAAGTGTACAATCTAAAAGTACTCTCAACCAGCAGTGGAGTTTATTTTTTCAATCTGGTAGTTTAATTGGTTGTTCCAGTAGCATCCATCCGATGCGTCGTTGGTGTCGGCAGCAATCTACTCACTGTCCACAACTAGATCTTTACACTAGCAGCACCAGCAATGACCAAGTAGTGAAAAATGGTCTAGAATTTGCTGCTCAAAAGCTGAAGCTGCATCATAATCTCTTGAGTTATGAATCTCTATTAGAACTAGTTGAGCAGGAAAAAATTCGCAAGGATCAGATAGAAGCCTTTTTTGAAGGTCATTTTCAAGAAATTCTGTTTGATATCATCCAAAAATTAGAACAAGGGGATAACAATTTAGGATTGCGATTAATCTGTAAACCCATATCTCAATACAATATCAATTCAACCGTAATTGAGGTTCAAATTGAGCGGGTGTTGCAAGAAACAATGAAATCTTGGACTGCTTGGCAACAAGCTGGTTTAGCTGATATTTCTCCAAATTTTGCTCCGAAAATCCACCAAGCAAAGGAATTGCAAAGGCAAACCTCTCACACGGTTTACCATAATCTTACTGCCTTGGCTGATGGGAATCAGACTCTCAGGGATTTATCAGTTAAATTGGGGCGGAATCTACTGCTGATGACTAAACCAATTCTACCTTACATTCGTGCAGGTTTAATCAAATTAATTGAGGTTGAGGACTTATTCTATTCCCTGAAAAAAACAACAACTACTGCTCCTCAAGCATCAACTAGCAGTCCTATACAGCCACATTCTTTGGCAAGAAACCAAGACAAAGGGACAGGAGTAAGCCGAGGCAACCAATACCAAAAGCCTAGGGGATCTAACCAGAATGCAACTCCCTTAGTTGCATATATTGAAGACAGTCGGATTTGTATCCAGAGGATGGAGCAGATTTTGACTAGCAACGGTTATCGATGCCTCAATATTGAGGATCCACTGCAAGCATTACCAATGCTCTTAGAGCACAAACCTGATCTTATCTTCTTGGACTTAGTTATGCCTATTGCCAATGGGTATGAAATCTGCGCTCAAATTCGCCGGGTTTCTGCTTTCCAAGAAATTCCTGTGATTATTATCACCAGTAGTGATGGCATTGTAGACCGAGTGCGGGCAAAAGTGGTGGGTTCTTCTGGTTTTTTAAACAAACCAATTGATCAGCAGAAAGTTTTGAATGTCTTACAGAGGTATCTGCCAGCCAAACCGCTGCGCGGAATTAAGAATTAAGAATTAAGGATTAAGAATGCTTATAGAGCAAGTATTCTACCGTTCTCAAAAGGACGGGTTGTTTCCGCCGCGCTTAACTAGTTAAATCACAGCTGTCATAGCTGCTGTAAATCAGGGTTAATTGCTCTTTCTAAATTCACAGTTTAAAAATTTGTAAATAGGTATAAATCAAAGTGATGACAACAGTTCTCTTGGTAGAAGATAGTCCAACCCAAACTCAGATGATTGCTAGCTTTCTCCAGCAAGCAGGTTTAAGTGTAATTAGTGTTATCAGTAGTGAAGAAGCTCAACACAAACTCAAGTCACAGAAACCAGATTTAGTGATTGTTGATGTGATTTTACCAGGACAGAGTGGGTTTGAACTCTGTCGCGAAATTAAAACAAATAGTAGTACTGAAAAAATTCCAGTAGCGATTTGTTCAACTAAAGGTACTGAAGCAGACAAACTTTGGGGTTCCATGTTAGGGGCAGATGCTTATCTTGCCAAACCAATTAACCAGCAAGAATTACTCAAAACTGTTCGACAGTTGATTAGTAATTAGTTGTTGGTTATTGGTTATTGGTTGTTAGTCACTTGTTGTTAATGCCTAAGGAGGATAACAAATGACAAACGACAAACGACAAATGACAAATGACAAATGACAAATGACAAATATCCTTGATCCGCTAACCTTAGAACCACTGCCTCCAGAAACTCGTCAACGTTTACTACATTTCCCCCTGAGTAAGGAAGAGAGCGGACTGCTTCCTTTGGAGCAAATTACAGAAATTATCAGATTAAACTGGGTAGACATTCTGCCAGTTCCGGAAATGTCCAGTTGCATTTTAGGCATTGGTAATTGGCGAGGAGAAATGCTCTGGTTGGTGGACTTAAAAGAACTAGTTGGCTGTATACCACTGTCTAAATCAGGACAAATGTTGGCATCTCCAGTAGCGATAGTAATTGAAGTTAATAACCATCCTTTAGGTTTGGTGGTAGAGCAAGTAAATGATATTGAATTACACGATTTGCAACAACTCCAACCAGCAACAGCTGGTACTTTTTCTCCCAAACTCCTCCCTTTTATTCTCGGATCTTTACCTGGAGTAGGCGGTATTGTCTTAGACGTCACCGCTATTACTAATTTTTTTGCATAAGTTAGGAAATAGGGAATTGGGAATGGAGAATTGGGAATGAACAACAAATGACAAATGACAAATGACGAATATCACCTGGATGTTTTTCGATCTAGATTCCTCACCAATGTGGCAGTTAATCAAACAGATCAAGAGGATTCTTCACATAAGCAAACAAACGAATTCTGAGGAGCTGGCAAAATGGCGACTTCCCCCTCCTCCCATAAGAGGAGATGGGGAGATGGGGAGATGGGGAGATGGGGAGATGAGGGCAGAGGAAGACCTTTCTTTTCTAGAAATTTCGAGTCAACCAGTTGGTAGTGATCCTCAGGAGGAGCAGAGGGGTAAGGGGGATAAGGGGGGTAAGGGGGATAAGGAAGACAAGGAAGACAGGGGAGACAAAGAAGTTAAGGATATTCAACAACCACCGGAAGAACAAGATATTCCACATGCCCAGGAAACGTTGATCAATTCTTCCCCATCCTCCCCAGCTTCCTCAGCTTCTCCATCCTCCCCATCTCCTCAATCCCCTAGTCAGCTTCTTCCAGCAGACGTAGATCAACTAGATATAGAAGAATTAACTGAAGATATAATTATGCAGGAACTTAAACAATCTCAACACGAATCTGATAATAAATCCCAGTTTGGACAGCTACCAAACCACAATCAGGGCAATGGTTCATCGAAGAAGTCTAAGACTGAACTAGCTGCTGATCTTAACCAACAATTGAAAAGTGATCGGCAGTGGTTATTTAACCTGGCTAGTCAGATGCGGGAAGTAGATAAGCTTCAGAATCTGTGTAAACTTATCGTCACCAAACTTCACGAGTATCTGCAGGTAGACAGAGCATTAATTTATCGCTTCCAAGCTCATAACGTAGGAACAGTAGTAGCTGAATCGATGAATACTGGCTACACACCTAGCCTGGGTGAATTTCTACAAGTTAATGCTTTTGGTGCAGAGCATCAACAAGACTACAAAGAAAAACCAGTAATTGTCCTTAATGACATCTCCCAAACAGTTCTCACTCCCCACCAACTGCAACTGTTGGAAAGGTTCCAAGTCCAAGCCAGTCTGAGTTTACCGATTTGGCTAGGGGAAGAACTATGGGGTTTGTTGGTGGTACAGCAATGCTCTCTTCCCCGGCAGTGGCAGGAAGCAGAAATCATGCTACTGAGTCATATCACTACAGAATTGGCTCTGAATTTACAGCCATTGGAATTTAGCAACCGACGGCAAGAGCTAGCGAAGCAGGAAGTAATTTTAGGTCAAATCTTAGAAAAAACTCAACCTTCCTCTGATACCTACATAGCTCTCGCTAATCTCGCCCAAGAACTGCGACAATATTACAGAGCAGACAGAGTTGCCTTTTATCGCTTCTATCCTGATTGGAGTGGTGAATTTATCGCCGAATCAGTCGCTGCTGGTTGGAATGAGGTACTCAAACAACAACACGAAGATGCCAGTCTGACAGCAAAAGAACGAATTAATTATGACCGTTGTATCATCAAGGATCTCGGTTCTGCTCCCAATCCTGATGTGACTGATACTATCCTTAAGGAAACTCAAGGGGGTAGCTACTTCCAAGGTAAGCAGTTAAAGCAGGTTGATGATATTTATGCTGCTGGTTTCTCTGACTGCTATATTGCTGCCCTAGAAAAATACCAAGCCAGGGCATATATGGTTGCCCCGATTTTTTATGGCGATCAACTTTGGGGTTTAGTAGGAGTGTATCAAAACTCCGGTCCTCGACGCTGGCAAGAAACAGAAAGTCTACTGCTGTCAATAGTTGGTAATCGTATCAGCACTATTCTCAAGCAATTGGACTACTTATTTCAGTTACAAACCCAATCTGAACAACTCCAGAAAGAATCTGAGCAAGACCGCCTATTGAACAAAATCGTTGAGCGGATTCTGCAATCTTCAGAAGGGGAAACAATTTTTCAAACCACTGTCAGAGAAGTTCGCCGCTTCCTCAATGCTGACCGAGTAGCTGTATTACAGTTTAATCCCCATTCTAATCATGGTGAAGGCAAGTTTATTGCCGAAGATGTTCAAGTAGGTTATAATTCGGCGTTGTCTGCTCAGGTCAAAGATCACTGCTTTGGTGAAAATATGGCTCAGCTGTATTTACAGGGTCGCCACTGGGCCTGTAGCGATATTTACCAAACAGAATTGCCTGATTGTCACATTGAAATTCTCGCCAAGTTTCAGGTGCGGGCTAATTTAGTAACACCCTTAATTAAAGGAGACCAATTATGGGGTTTGCTCTGCATTCATCAGTGCGGTGATTCGAGGGAGTGGCAACCATCAGAAATTGCTTTTGCTAAACAGATTGCCCGCCAATTCTCTCTCAATTTCCAGAAACTAAAGTACACTGAACAACTGCAATTGCAATCTGAACAAATAGCCCGCAGTGCAGAAGGAGAGCGTATAGCTGCTACTGTACTCGATAAGTTACGCAATACCGCCGGTACTAGCAACTTTTTGCAAAGTGTTACCCGAATAATCCGACAGCAGCTGAAGTGCGATCGCGTCGCTGTCTATCGCTTCAATCCAGATGGGAGTGGTGAGTATATAGTTGAGTCGATGAGCCAAACCTGGGTACCTTTAGTAGGAGCAACTCTTGAGCCGGATTATCTGCAACAAACTCAGGGAGGACGATATCGCCACCACGAAACCTTAGCTGTTGATGATATCCATCAAGACGTTTGTGAGGGTTTAGCTGAGTTCTTAGAAAAATTTGAAATTAAAGCTTTTATTACTGTACCAATTTTCCAAGGAGAAAAGCTGTGGGGTCTACTTAGTGCTCACCAAAACTCCAGCCCTCGTCATTGGAATGTAGCAGAAGTCAGCATGTTAGCTCAGATTGGGCGACAGTTTTTAGCCACTCTGCAACAAGCTGAGTATTTAGAGCAACTAACCCAAGTTGCAGAGAGTGAGCGATTAGCATTCCGCATGATCCAAAGGATTCGCCAGACTTCAGATACAGGGAGTGTTTTTCAATCTGTTACCCAAGAAGTCCGGCAGCGAATCAAATGCGATCGCATAGCCGTTTATCGCTTTAGTGAAGATTGGAGTGGCACTTTTGTTGCGGAGTCTGTAGCAAGTGATTGGGTAAAGCTAGTAAATTCCGAAAGCCCAAAAGTTTGGGAAGATTCTTACCTGCAAGAACATCGGGGAGGTCAATATCGCGAAAACGAGAGTTTGGTTGTCGATGATATTTACCAAGCTGGTTTTTCTGATTGTTACCTTGAGTTGCTAGAGCAATTTCAGGCGAAAGCTTATGTAATTGTGCCAGTTTTTCAAGGAGAAAAGCTCTGGGGCTTTTTTGCTGCTTACCAAAACTCTGGCCCTCGTCACTGGGAAGCTACAGAGATCAACTTTTTAACGAGGATTTCTCGGCAGTTTGGCATTGCTCTGCAACAAGTAGAATATATCGAGCAGCTACAGGTTCAATCGAGATTGATTAACAAAACTGTCACTGCGGAAAGAGCTGCAGACAGCATTATCGATAAAATTCGCAAGAACTTTGAGGATCTCGACAATGTTTTCCGACTGTCTACCGAAGCCGTCCGCCAGTATTTGAAATGCGATCGCGTCGCTGTCTATTGCTTCAATGATGACTGGAGTGGTAAGTTTATCGCTGAAGCAGTAGGCAAAGGCTGGATACCTTTGGTGGGTCCCGATATCGAAACAGTTTGGGAAGATACCCATTTGCAAGAAAATCAGGGAGGTCGATATAGCAAAAACGAAACCTTTGCGGTTGATGATATTTACCAAGCTGGTCACTTTCCTTGCCATATCGATATCTTGGAACAATTCCAGATCCGAGCTTATATGATCGTGCCGATTTTCCAGGGACAAAAGCTTTGGGGTTTGTTCTCTGCCTACCAGAACTCTGGTCCTCGTCACTGGGAGAAACCAGAGGTAGCGATGCTCAATCGGATTGGTCAACAGTTTGGTATAGCTATTCAGCAAACCGAATATATCGATCAACTAAGAACCACATCTAATCAACTGGCTCAAGCGATAGAACTAGAGAAAGCGGCAGTCAATCTGATTAACAGCCGTCAGTCCCTCAACCGGGAGACAATTTTCCAAGCAACCGTAATCGAAGTCCGACGACTTCTGAAAGCTGACCGAGTCGCAGTGTTTCGCTTTTTCCCTGACTCTGGTTTTGATGATGGGGAAATTGTAGCAGAGGAGGTGGTTGCTGGTTACAAACCAATATTAGAGGTCAAAATACACGACCACTGTTTCGGTGAACAGTATGCCCCCTATTATGCCCAAGGACGAATTCAGGCAGTTGCTGATATTTACGGTGAAGGGCTGAGTGATTGTCATATTGAGATACTTTCTAAGTTTCAAGTCCGGGCTAATCTGATAGTGCCTCTGTTGAAAAACATGGAATTGTGGGGATTGTTATGTATCCACCAATGTAGTGGCCCCCGTCAGTGGGAAGATATTGAAGTTGAGTTTGCCAAACAAATAGCTGGTCAGCTGGGGGTCGCCTTACAGCAAACCGATTACGTAGATCAACTCAAAGCCAAATCTGACCAAATTGCCAAAACTGTTGCCAGGGAAAGAGCCGCAGCCCGTGCTATTGACAAGATTCGCAAGACTCCAGACATTGACAGCTTGTTCCGGATTACCACCCAAGAAATTCGACTACAGCTCAATTGCGATCGCGCTGCCGTTTATACATTCAACCCCGACTGGAGTGGTAAGTTTGTTGCCGAGTCAGTAGGAGCAGGCTGGGTGGCTTTAGTTGGTCCAGATCTGGAAACGATTTGGGCAGATACTTATTTACAAGAGCATCAAGGAGGCCGGTATAGTCGCAAAGAAAGCTTTGCAGTCGATGATATTTACCAAGTAGGTCACTCTCCCTGCCACATTGAATATTTGGAACAATTTGAAGTAAAAGCTTATACCATCGCACCAATTTTTAAGGGGGAAAGGCTCTGGGGTTTGATGGCTGCCTACCAAAACTCTGGTCCTCGTCACTGGGAAGAAAGTGAGGTCAGCTTTTTGGCTCAGATTGCTTTGCAGTTTGGGGTGGCTCTACAACAGGCAGAGTACGTAGAGCAACTCCAAGTTCAATCAGTTCAGCTGGCTAAGGCTGCGGATTTGGAGCGAGGGG
This sequence comes from Symploca sp. SIO1C2, assembly GCA_010672925.1. Taxonomy (GTDB): domain Bacteria; phylum Cyanobacteriota; class Cyanobacteriia; order Cyanobacteriales; family Coleofasciculaceae; genus Caldora. Next base: position 51,407 of record JAAHFP010000030.1, read on the forward strand.
CAGTTTCTATCATCAACAACATCCGTCAGAATCAGAACCTAGAGCAGATTTTCCAAACTATAACTCACGAGATCCGTCAGCTCCTCAAAGCTGATAGGGTAGGAGTCTATCGCTTTGACCCTGAGACTAATCATGATTTGGGAGAATTCGTAGCAGAAGATGTACATTCTGACTACACTTCAGCAATAAATATCAAAGTAGAAGACCACTGTTTTGGTGAGAAACATTCTGAGAAGTATCGCAATGGGGCAGTTTTCGCTGCGGCTGATATCTACGCAGTTGGTCTGCTGGATTGTCATATTGCGACCCTCGAACGGTTCCAAATCCGAGCAAATTTAGTAGTACCAATGCTCAAGGACCGGGAGCTGTGGGGCTTGCTTTGTATTTTCCAATGTAGTGGACCTCGCCAGTGGCAAGATCCGGAGATTGATTTTGCTCAGCAGATAGCGGCTCAGCTAGGGATAGCTTTGCAACAGGCGGAGTATATTGAGCAGCTACAGGAGCAGTCTAAGCAGATGACGAAGACGGCTCAAAGGGAGAAGGGGGTAGCTCAAATCATTGCTCGGCTTCTTCGTTCCCAGGATATAACTACCACCTTGCGTATCACAACCCAAGAAGTGCGGCATCTGCTGAAGTGCGATCGCACAGCGGTTTATCGTTTTAATACCAACGGTAATGGAGAGTTTGTGGCGGAGTCAGTTAGTAGTGATTGGTTGCCAGTAATGGGCTCTGAGCTTCAGACGGTATGGCTCGATAGCAATTTACCAGAAAGTCAGGAAGGTAAGTATCACCAGGGAGAAACTTTAGTAGTTAATGATATTTACCAAGATAGTCACTCTCCTAATCAGATTGAAATTTTGGAACAATTCAAAGCCAAAGCTTATGTGGTAGTGCCAGTGTTCCAAGGAGACAAGCTGTGGGGGTTACTGAGTGCTTACCAGAACAGCGAATCCCGCCAGTGGGATACCACAGAAATCAGTGCCTTAGCTCAGATTGGTTTGCAAATGGGGACAGCACTACAACAAATGAGCTATTTGGAGCAGGTACAACGGCAGTCAGAGCAGTTAACTAAACTGGCTGAGCGGGAAACAAACTTTATTAATCTTATTGATACCATTGGACAGCGGATTGCTGAGCGTTTACGGCAGCGGAATTTCAACACCGAAAGTCTATTCCGGGCTACTACTCAAGAACTCCGACAAATTCTCCAAGCTGATCGAGTAGCAATTTATCGCTTCGATGCCGATTGGAGTGGGGAGTTTATCATGGAAGATCTTGGCGGCGACTACCTCAAACTAATAGGAACTGAAGCCGCACTAGTAGCAGATCCAGTCTTGCAGGAAACCCAAGGTAGTATCTATCGCCTCAATCAAGTTAGTGCAGTAAGCGATATCCGCAAAGCTGATAATTTAACCTTCTCCAAGGAGTTGCTGCAAGAGTGGGGAGTGAAAGCCTACGTCGTTGCACCCATGTTTAATGGAGACCAACTTTGGGGTTTACTCGTCACTCAACAAAATTCCCAAACCCGTAACTGGGAGAAGAGTGAAGTCAACCTCTTGGTACAGATGGCAAGGCAGTTGGGGATTGTGCTACAGCAAGCTGAATCCTTTGAGCAAATTCAGAGGCAGTCCCAGCAGCTTAAGGAGGTTGCGGCAAGGGAGAAAGCAGATAAACAGGCTCTTCAGGAAGGGGTAGTACAGTTGCTAACCGCAGTACGACCTGCTTTAAGTGGAGACCTTACTGTTCGGGCTCCTGTGACAGAGAACGAAGTAGGTACTGTTGCCGATGCTTACAATAATACCCTGCAAAGCTTGCGTAGTATCGTCAAGCAGGTGCAAGCCTCTTCTCGACAAGTCAGTCAAACTTCCCAGGAGAGCGATAAGGCGATCGCAGGTCTCACAACTCAAGCTCAGCAACAGTTTGAGTCCCTAAGCCAAGCTCAGTCTCAAATCCAGACGATGCTCAATTCCACAGAAGCTGTAGCGCAGAATGCCCAACAGGTAGAAGCTGCTGTTCAAAAAGCCAACCAGACAGTGAGCCAAGGTGATACCGCAATGAACCGCACAGTGGAAGGTATTCTGGACATCCGGGAAACCGTAGCAGAAACCAGCAAACGCCTTAAGCGCCTTAGTGAATCTTCCCAGAAGGTTTCGCGGGTGGTTAACCTAATTAGTAACTTTACCACTCAGACCCAACTGTTGGCGCTGAATGCTTCGATTGAGGCTACCAGGGCTGGTGAGTATGGACGTGGTTTCGTCGTTGTTGCTGATGAAGTGCGATCGCTAGCCCGTCAGTCAGCAGAAGCAACCACCGAGATTGCCCAGCTGGTACAGGAAATTCAAGCCGGTACAGCAGAAGTCTCCCAAGTAATGGAAACCGGTATCCAGCAGGTGGCTCAAGGTACTAATTTAGTTAATGATACTCGCCAAAATCTCAATGCGATCGTTGAAGCTACTGCTCAAATCAGCCAGCTGGTAGAGGGTATTACTCAAGCAACCCAGGTACAAACCCAGGAGTTCCAATCAGTAACTGAAACTATGACTGAGGTAGCAGGAATTGCCAACCAAACTTCCGCAGAAGCTACAGAGATTTCTTCTTCCTTTAAAGAGTTACTGGCAATGTCTCAAGAACTTCAGGTTAGTGCGGATAGGTTTAAGGTTGATTGAGTTTGGGGGAATTGGGAATTGGGAATTGGGGAATGGGGAATTGAGAATCGGGAATTGGGAATTAAGGAGCTTTCTTACTATTCCCTGTTCCCTACCTTCACCGGTAGATTTGCGACAGTTGTAGGTTGGGTGAAGCGATAGCGTAACCCAACGCCAGTAACTCACATCTTTCACAAGTATATAAGTAGGGTCTGCTGAATAAGTGTGTAAGCTATACCAGACAACGGTTTCAAGCATTGAAAATTCAATAAGAGTGCAAGGAAATTGCATATGAGTGGTTCAATTTCTTTGCACCTTCAGGGGAAATCCCTGAGTAACCTTGGGGGATGCCAGTGCTCAAAACTCTCGATAAATGCTTCATTCCTTCTTACTCATTACTCATTACTCATTACTCATTACTTATTCAGCAAACCCTAAGTACTTAAAATGTCAGAAACAAGATATTTTCTTGCTCCCTATTCCCTATTCACTGTTCCCTAGTTTCTTAAAAGAGTAAAGCTCTTGTTGGGTTTCACTTCGTTCCACCCAACCTACAATTTCAAGCCTGTCACGATACTATTATTTCCCCTATTTCATCTGCCAATTGTTCTGAAAATTGATAAACATCCAAGAACGGGCAATCAAGAAAGAATAACCAAGGACAAATGATCAATGACCAATGAACAAGGACAAAATTACCATTTTTTTCTAGAAGAAGCTTCGGAGCTATTACAGGTTATTGAACAAGACCTACTGGAGCTTAGAGATAATTATTCGATTAACAAAGTCCACAATTTAATGCGGACTACCCATACTCTTAAAGGCGCAGCAGCTAGTGTAGACCGAGAAACAATTAAAACTATATCTCATTCTTTTGAAGATATTTTTAAAGCCCTACTTCAACCTGATGTGTCAATTGATTCAGAAATTGAAGCTTTATTGTTTGAAGGTTACCAATGTTTACGTTTATGTTTAACAGCTGAATTTACGGGAGAAACAATTAATGAAGCAGAAATTTTAGACCGAACTGCGACGGTTTTTGCCCAACTACAAGAAAAGTTAGGGGAATGCTTTAACCAGGAGACTCCTATCCCGAGTTCAGTAGAATTAGGTTTTGATATTGCCCAGTCTATTTTCGAGGTAGGGGTTAATCAACGGTTAGCAGAAATGTCAGCAGCGCTGGCTAGAGGTGACCTCACCGAAGTTGATCAGACCCTCAGAACTCAAGCCGAAGTTTTCCTAGGTTTAGCTGAATCATTAGGTTTACCAGGATTTGGGGCAATTGCTGAAACTGCGATTACGGCTTTAGATACTAATCCGGAGCAAGGGATACAGATTGCTGAGGTAGCGCTGGCTGATTTCCAAGCAGGAAAAGCGGCGGTATTGGCAGGTGATCGCATTCAAGGTGGTGAACCGTCTTTAAGATTACAACAATTGGCGAATGAGGAAGGTCGAATTGAGAATGTAGAATTGAGAATTGAGAATGAAGAATCGGAAAACTCTCCCTGTGTCTCCCCAAGGGGGGAAGAAAATCGGGAATTAGGGATTGAAGTTGCACCAGTTAGTGTTCCCAAATCTGAGACTCAGAGTGAGGTTGATGAGGTAAGTAATGTTGACTCAGAGTTAGTTGATAGTGAATCAGTAGCACACAAAATTGCTGAAATATCTTTAGAAAAGATCCAAGAAGGAACACTGGTAGCAGAAGAAAGTTCTCCTCAGGAATTGGAGGAAGTTTCAACTGTATTAATCACTGCTCAGGATTCAGTAGAAGCTGCTGAATCTATGGAAATAGCTAGCACAGAGGATTCAGAAGTAGTTGCAACTGAACGGGAAAATGAAGAAGCTACAGACTCTCTCCTAGAGAGTATCTGGGGAAGTACTTTGGTAACCCAAGAGATTAATTCTGAGTCAGAAGATTCTCTGGCTAAACCAGCTATTATTCAGGAATTGGCAAATCAAGCTGAAACTAGTGCAGTAGCTAGTAGCAAAGATTCAGAGTTAGTGGTAACTCAAGTAGATACTGGAGAAGTAAAACCGCAGCCAAAAATCAACTCATCTCAGACAAATAAAAATCAAGTTCCCCAATCTAATCGCCAATCCAGTACAGTACGAGTCAACGTAGAACATTTAGAGTATCTCAATTACACTGTTGGAGAATTGTTAACTAACCAAAACCGTCAGTCCCTTCAGAATGACCAATTGCGGATAGCAGTAAAAACCCTCCTCAACCGCCTCCAAGAACATCAGCAACTACTCAGTCAACTGCAAGATTGGTCTGATCATCTATTCATTTTGTCAGAAAAACAGCGTACTAAGGACTGGCAACTGGGAATAGGGAGACGCGGAGACACGGAGACACGGAGACACGGAGATAAAGAGGTAGGCAAGACACTCACCAATTCCCCATTCCCCATCCCCAATTCCCCATTCCCAATTCCCAAACAACAAAACCGATTTGATTCCTTGGAACTAGACCAATATAGCGAATCTCAGCTCTTAGTTCAGTCAGTTTTGGAAAATGCTGTGCAATTAACAGAAGCTACTGATGCTATTGAACTATTTTCTACCCAATCTAATCAAACTCTGGAAAAACAACGTCGGTTGTTGACTAATACTCGTGATTTCCTGATGGAAGCTCGAATGTTACCCTTGGGAGAACTTCTCAGTCGTTTTCCTCAGGTTCTGCAACAGTTGTCAACTTTACATAAGAAGCCAGTAAATCTCAAACTTCATGGTAAGGAGGTTTTGGTAGATAAAGTTGTCGCCCAAAAGTTGTATGACCCTCTACTACATCTAGTTCGTAATGCTTTTAGCCACGGAATTGAGTCTTCGGAAGTTAGACAACAACTAGATAAACCTAGTGAAGGTACAATTGGAATCTATGCTTACCATCAAAGTGGATACCTAGTGATTGAAGTTCGTGATGATGGGCAAGGATTAGATTTTGAGAAGATTCGCCAAAAAGCTATAGGACTTCTTTACTCACCAGAAAGAATTAACAGCCTTAATGAGACTCAACTGACTGATTTACTGTTTGAACCAGGTTTTTCTACCGCTTCTGGAGTTAATGAACTCTCTGGAAGAGGGATGGGTTTGGATGTGGTTCGTACTCAGTTAAAGTCCCTCCAAGGTTCAGTTACTATTGATTCTCAACCTCAGCAAGGTACAACTTTTAGGCTGCAAATTCCTTTAAGTCTAACTATTAGTAATTTGTTGATTACTCAGGCTGGTAATCACACCTATGCTTTATTAGCTGATGCGGTTGAACAAATCCTTATTCCTCAGGCTCGACAAATCCGCTCTTGGGAAGGTGGTAAAGTACTCCGGTGGGGTACAGGTACTGATGAGCAACTTATCCCAGTTTACCAACTTGCTGATGCCCTAAATTATTACTCACCAGTTCAGAAATCTTTATCTCTTCCATCTAACCATGCCTTTGCCCAACCGCAACAGGTGAAACCCATTATTCTTATCCGTTGTCAGGATAAACTCTTGGGGTTGGAAGTGGATCAATTGCTTGGAGACCAGGAATTGGTAATTCGTCCTTTGGGAGCGATAATTGCCTCTCCTAGTTATATCTATGGAGGCAGTATTTTGGCTGATGGGCAGTTGGCTTTGGTACTTGATGGGACAGTATTGGTGCAGCGTCTGTGGGAGAAACAAAGTAATGAGGCTATGGAGCAAACTTTTGTTGATGGAGCTTCCTATATACTCCCACCTACAGGACAACAAAAGCAGTTGCCAACTCAGATTCTTGCTGCTGATCAACTTAATTCAGCACAACTATCACTCTTCACCTCTGAAGCAGATTTGACTCCAACAGGAAAAAAAATGGCTCTCCTGGTGGATGACTCAATTACCGTGCGCCAAACTTTGTCAATGACTTTAGAGAGGGCTGGTTATCAAGTATTGCAAGCTAAGGATGGCTATGAAGCCCTTGAACAACTGCGGAGTCATCAAGAAATTCAGGTAGTACTTTGTGATATTGAGATGCCTCGTATGAATGGCTTTGAGTTTCTTAAGCATCATCAACAAGACTCTAGCTTGAAAACAATTCCAGTAGTAATTTTAACTTCTCGCAGTGGAGAGAAACACCGATTAATTGCTGGGTCGTTAGGGGCAACTGCTTATATCACCAAGCCCTATCTAGAGCATCAATTATTGGCAACGGTGGAAGAAGTGTTAGGTGGTAGGTGGTAGTTTGTCGTTTGTTGTTTGTCGTTTGTCGTTTGTTACTTCAATGACCAATAACCAACAACTAATAACCAATAACCAATAACCAACAACCAATAACCAACAACAAACAACCAATAACCAATGACAAATAACCAATTAACAACAAAAATAGATAAATTTATTGTCTTTAAGATTGCAGATTATCTCCTCGCTCTCCCGATGAGTGATGTGCTTAAAGTCGTTAATTTTCCTCCTGGTAGTAATCACTTAGGAGCTATGGGTTTAGTTCAACTAGGTCGCCACACGATTAGAGTTTTGGATTTACATCAGCAGTTAAGCTCCGGTGAGGTATCATCTGTAGCGAATAATCTGCCTTTTTTAATAATTATTCGTCATCCTCAAGGAGAACTCTGTGGAATTGCGGTGGATGACACCCCCAATTTGATGGAGTTTCCCTTAGAGTTGATGCGCAGTGTTCCCCAGTCTTTTGGTCAGTCGAGTATCCTAGAAATGGTTAGCCACACCTTAGTCTTGTCAGAGGAAGAAGTGACCACCACGATTTTTTTGTTGGATGTGAAGCAGCTCTTTGCTTTATAGATAGGGTTTACACTATGGTCGCAGCCGAGACTTTGTCTATGCAAAAGCTCTAGGTTAAGCTAAAGTAGGGCAGGTAAAGTGCCTAGTGCAGCGTGGTGAAAATAACCCACCAGTTAAAAAGGGTCAGGTCGCATCTACAATCTGAGAGGGAAAATGACTATTTGGGAAGATTTAGTCTCAACTTACAAAAGCACTAATTTAGAAACAATTTTCGCTTCCTTAGGTGTTTCAGGAATTCCGGAATCTAATTATTCCGGTCTGAAAGTCGCTAGTCTGGCTCAGTGGATACTGGAGTCAGCAAGGGGGACAAGCCTTCTCGCCGTAAGACATTACAATTTTGGGGGTCTGAAGTGGCGAGATGAGATGAGTGACTTTGCTACCAAAGTTTTGTATGAGGCTAATGATGGTCCTGATTATTATTGCAGATTTGCTAGTCTAGAAGCCTTCATCAAAGGATATTGGAAATTTATTACGAGAAACCCTTATACCAACTGGGAAGATCACACTAGTTCTCCCGAAAAATATATAGAGTTTATTGGTGAAATCTATGCTCCTAATCAAGGATATAGAGGCAAGGTTCAAAACCAATTTGCAGAAGCTCGTCAATTACTAGCTTTGTCAGACACTCCCCCTTTGTCCCAAGGAACTTGGATTCAAGAAACTGATGAAGCTCTTTATTGGATGAAGGGACAATACTATATCGATCAAGTGGATAAAGTCCCGGATGATGAGGGATTTGCTGTGGTTATTACCGACCTCAAGGAGTGGTTCTCTGGTAGTCAGTATCCGGCTCCTCAAAGTATGAAGATTGCTGAAGGAGATGTGCAAGAACCTTCTCCTATACCAGTAGATCATAGAGCCCAAAAACCACATCGTAAACCCTCGGTTATGTTTGATGAATCTCCTAACCATACTAAAGGAAGAGCTGGCCAAACAATTGATACCATCTTTATCCACAATACAGATGGTTCTTTTGCAGGTACTATTAGTTGGTTCAACAATACTGATTCGCAAGTCTCGGCTCATTATGTCATTTCTCGACAAGGTGAAATTGTACAGATGGTCAAAGATGAAGATACTGCTTGGCACGCAGGAAGGCGTAGTGATAACAGACGCTCCATTGGGATTGAACATGAGGCAACTAAGGTTAGGAGAGGCTTAACCACAGCAATGGAAAGTGCCAGTATTGCTTTGGTTAAGTATTTGATGCAGCAGTACGATATTCCCATTAGTCGAGTATTACCCCATAGGCAGGATTGGGGAGGATCTGTTAGTACTAATTGCCCACATTTACTGTGGCGTACTGAAAATGATTTCAATGCCTGGAAAGAGGAAAACTTACGAGAAGAGGTAGGTTCTTTTACACAATCGGTAACAATTATTAAGCCGACAAATGGAGATAAATTTGATGTTAATGAAGCTTTTACTGTTGAAGGAACAGCTGAGGAGGGAGTGAAGACTGTTAATTTATCTACTTCCTGGGGTGGGACTAACTTTGGGCTCAAAACCTCAATTCCTGTAGTGAATGGCAAATGGTCTACCGAAATCCCAGACGGATTAAATACAGGGGGTCAGCGTGAAATTTTGGCAGAAGGAAATGACGCTGATGGTAATTCTCTCGATTTTTACCCTTATGAAGTCACCATTGAAATTGGCACAGGTATGGCTAAACCTACACAAGGGGATAGGCTCAGTAGTCCCTTTGGACCACGTAATGGCAGGATGCACAATGGGGTAGATATTGCTGCTAATCGAGGAGTGCCAGTGTTTGCCGTTACCGATGGAATGGTCTCTGTTGTCAAAACCGGTTGTCGTGAAGGCAACAAAATATGTGGAGGAGGATATGGTAACCATATCTATATTAAGCATAGTAGTCTGGGGCTAGAAACTCGTTATGCTCATCTGACCGACGTAACTGTTAGTCTTGGTGAAAGAGTGAGTCGAGGACAAAAAATAGGAACGATAGGAAATACAGGTAATTCAACAGGACCTCATCTACACTTTGAAATCAGAAAAAATGGTGTAGCCAAAAATCCCCTGGATTTTATTAATCCTATTGTCTAGGGAATTGGGAATTGGGAATTGGGAATGGGAATTTAGGAGTGGAAAGAAAAAATTTGTTATCACCTTCTTATTTGAAATGACTATAATATGGATTTCTTTCGCCAGCATCAAGGTTAACAGTTGACGTCCGGCATCCCTTATCTCCTCATCTTCGTGCTAGAGGAAGACAGGCTTCTAGCCTGTTCTACAGGAGATTTTTTGGTGACATCACATAACTATCCATTGTGGAATTGGCATCTTGCCAGTCAAATTTGGGAGACTTTGCATGGAATCCAGGATAACTGCCGTTAGTTATATAGAAACTAGGGTTGATCTAGGAGATACATTGAGATGGAGTTAACCAATGGAGCAATGGGAGAAACAACTACAACAGCTAGCTTTGGAGGCTCAGCAACATCCGCAAAAAAGCCGTACCCGTCGCTTAATTTTGACTCGGCTGGTTCAAGAGATTCAGGAATCCGGTAAATTATCTCGGAGAAAATATAACTGTCCCCAGGAAGTTTATGATGAAGCACTTCAGGAGCTTTGGTTGTATCTTTTCCGAAAAATTGATACTTATCAACCGAAAAGTTCGGTGATTAACTGGGTTAATTTTATCCTCAAGCGGCGGCTGATTGATGCCTTTAATCGGTATACCAAAAAGGGAAAAGAATATTCACTGGATGCGCCGAGATCTTCTCCTTCAGGTACTGTTACTCAATCAGGGACAACGTATTTAGATACTTTGGCTCAGCTTGAAGAAACTCTTTTGCCCTCACAGCTAGTGCGTCAGTGTCTTGAGGAAGACCCTGAAGGTTTGTTTGCCAGTAGACATGTTCGAGGATATCCTCAGGCAAATTTCAGGATTATAGCTCTTTTACACCTAGATGGTAATACTTGGCGAGAGGTAGCTGTTGCTGTGGGATTAGGGGAAAAGAAAGAATCAACAGTGCAGGGTTTTCACCGGCGTTGTTGTCAGTTTTTTGCTGATAAATTCCAAGAATATTTAGAAGCACAACTGTAGGGATTGGGTAAGCTAAGACACTTTTTAACTCAGATCTTGCACCAAGTTGAACATTGACCTGGGTCGTTAGGGAATAGGGAATAGGGAATAGGGAACAGTAATAAGATTTGACGATTTCAGTACTGAAATTGATTGTTATCAGTCAGGGTATTCAGTATTTTTGTACTGGTGCAAGATGTGAGTTTAATGAGTTAGTATCCATCTCCGCGTCACCGCGTCAAAACCAATTCAATTTATGGAGAGCATTATAATGAGTATATTGACAGAACATTTGACCTTGACGGTTCCGATTACCAAAAATGCTTATCAACTAGCAGACCAATTTAAGCGAGAACAGCAAGAACCGGATAAAGCTCAACAAGTTTACCTCAATACGTTGGCAGTTAGTGCAGTGGATTACTACTTGCAGTGTATGGAGGTACAAACCAATTTAGCAGCAAGTTATAGCTGGAATCCTGCTGTGCGATCGCTCCTAGATATAGCAGATTTACTGGTTACAGATTGGGGTAGGTTAGAATGTCGTCCTATTTTACCAGGGGAGAGCCTTTGTCAAGTGCCGCAGGAAGATTTAGAAGACCGAGTTGGTTATGTCGTAGTGGAGATTAACCAAGAAACAAATCGAGCCAAGCTGTTAGGATTTGCCCCAACTGCACTAGGAGGTGTGTTGGAAATTAATCAGCTAGCTTCTCTGGAGCAGTTAATTAATCAATTACCAGAAGCTGAAGTAGTAGAGTCAGAGGTAGTGAACTTACGGGATTGGTTGCAAGAGTCTTTTGCCGCAGGTTGGCAAGCAGTTCAGGAGTTGGTTGCTCCCCAAAGAAGATTAGCCTTTAGAAAGACTGAGGTGAAACAACAAGAACGAGCCAAACTTATCGATTTAGGGTTAGAACTAGCGGGTAATGCTGTCGTTTTAATTATTACAGTGCGGGAAATTGATGAGAAAACAGCAAGTATTCGAGCCCAGGTTTATCCCACAGGGGAGGCATTAACTTTGCCGCCAAATTTAAAGCTATCTGTGTTGGCGGAAACGGGAGAGATTTTTAAGGAGGTAACTGCCAGGAGTGATGATGAATTTATTCAATATCAGTTTGAAGCACAACGAGGAGATGATTTTGGGATTCAGGTAGCTTTAGGAGAGGTTAGTTGTAGGGAAAAATTTCGGGTTTGAAAGGAGGTGGTAGGTGGTAGGTGATAGGTGGTAGGTAGTAGGTGGTAGGTAGTAGGTGGTAATGGTGTGAAGTACACCTAACTTATACTCTACCTCTTCCTAATTCCCAATTCCTAATTCTCAATTCTCAATTCTCAATTCTCAATTCTCAATTCCCTAATCTAAAATCTAAAATCTAAAATCTAAAATGAAAAGGCTACTAACATTAACCTTAGAAGGAAACTTTGAGCAGGGGTTTGATGCCACTCTGGAGATTCGGCAAGGGGATATCCATTCGCCGTCAGAATCTAGGATTAAGGGTTGGTTGTCGGGGAATCGAGATGTGCTCAACCGTTATCGGGATTGGCAGCAACGGTATCTCAGTTTGGAAATGCTGTTTCGTGGTCTTAGTGCTAATCCTCAACAAGTGACTAATTCCTCCCAACGAGGGGAAGCCTTTGCTGCTTGTCGTCGAGCAGCGGAGGTTTTGGAGGAGAGTCTTAATCACTGGCTCAACAATTGTACTGAGTTTCGCACCATTCGGGATAAGTTATTGCAGTCGCCTAAAAAATTTCAGCTGTTGTTACAAACAGATAATCCCTGGTTGCGCCGGTTTCCTTGGGAGCATTGGGATTTATTGGCGGAGGCGGAAGCGGAGGTTGCTTTGGGTGCTATTGAATACGATTGCCCTAATCAGCTTAATTCTATGTCTACCCCCAAGGGCAAGGTGAGAATTTTGGGGATTTTGGGAGAAGGAGCCCAGCTGGATCAGGATGCGGATCAGCAGATTTTGGAGGAATTAGCGGGTAAGGCAGGAGCAGAAATTAGCTGGCGGGTGAAGCCTCAGGCAGCGGAGTTGAATGAGCAGTTATGGCAGCAGGGATGGGATATGCTGTTTTTTGCTGGGCATAGTGGTACTTCTGAGGAGGGGAAGCGGGGGGAAATTCAGCTTAATCAGCAGGAAAGGTTGACTATTGCCGATTTGCAGTTTGCTTTGAAAAAAGCGATCGCGCGGGGGTTACAATTAGCTATCTTTAACTCTTGTGATGGTTTAGGCTTGGCGCAGCAGTTGGCAGGGGAGCAGGATTTGTATTTACCCCAGGTAATTGTGATGCGGGAGAAAGTGCCAGACCCTGTATCTCCCAAGTTTTTGCGGTATTTTCTGGAAGCCTATATCCGGGGGGAGTCCCTAGCTGCTGCGGTGGGGGAAGCTAGGCAGAAGTTGCATGGCTGGGAGCAAGATTATCCCTGTGCCAGTTGGTTGCCTGTGGTCTGTCAAAATCCCACAGTGAAGCCACCGACTTGGCAGGAGTTACGGTATGGTAGGCAGGATAATCAGTCTCCTTGGCTGCTACCCCGCACCGCAGTAGTTACCAGTTTCCTCGTTACCGTTTTACTGATGGTAGTGCGACATCTGGGGATTTTCCAGCCTTGGGAATTGCAGATGTATGACCAGTTTATGCGATCGCGTCCCGATGAAGGAACTGATTCCCGTCTGTTGGTGGTGGAGGTGACGGAGGAGGATTTTGCTTACCAAGATGAGCAGGGTATGGAGCGAAAATGGTCTTTATCCGATGCGGCTTTAGAGCAATTATTGGTAAAACTGGAAGCTTATCAACCGCGAGTTATTGGTTTGGACATTTATCGAGATTACGCCGTTAGTCCAGAAAATCAGGATTTGGCTCGTCGGTTACAAGAAATGGGGCAATTTTTCGCCGTTTGTCAAGGAAATAATCCTATAGAAGATTATCCTGGTATTGCTCCACCACCGGAAGTACCGAACGAACGGTTGGGATTTACGGATGTGGTGGTAGATGCTGATGGAGTACTGCGCCGCCATCTCTGGTATTCCACTTTTAATAGTAATTCCCCTTGTTTGACAGAAGCTTCTCTCAGTTTGCAGTTGGCTGTGCATTATTTGGCGGCAGAGGGAATTGAACCGGAGGTAGTGGAGGAGCAGTTGCAGTTGGGGAAGGTGCGTTTGCCTTCTTTCAGGGGTTATGCAGGTAATTATTCCGGGTTAGGTGGTTATCAAATGCTGCTCAATTACCGCACTCGCGGTAAAATTTCCCAGACGGTGACTTTAAAAGATGCTCTCGAAGGAAATCTTAACCCAGATTGGATCAAAAACCGCATTGTCTTAATTGGGGTAACGGCTGCTAGCATTCAGGATGATTTTCGCACTCCTTTTAGTCAGCATTCAGAAGAAATTATGCGAGGAGTGTTTATTCATGCCCAAATGGTAAGTCAGCTTATCAGTGCGGTTTTAGATGGGCGCAAGTTGTTGGAGATGTGGACAATTTGGGGAGAATTTTTCTGGATTTGGGGATGGGCAATGGTTGGAGGATTATTGGTTTTAGTTTGTGGGCGATTGATGTATTGGTTGGGATTGGGGATAGTCGTAATTGGTGTCTTAGGAGGTATCTGTTTTGTGCTGTTTCTTCAGGGATGGTGGGTTCCGTTTGTACCTTCAGGTTTGGCATTTTTGGTGACGGGAGGGATTATTTGTTATCAAAAGAAGGCATTAAAAATTCCACAAATGTCCTATTCGTAGGGTGCGTTAGCAAAGCGTAACGCACCGCAAAACCTCGCCTAACTTAATGCAACCCTCTCATTCCGTCCATCCGCCTGGGGTTCAAACCCCAGGCTCATAGCAAAAGTCCTCTTCAGAGGACTAGGATAACGTTTTTTTGAAGACAACATTTATTATGAGTAATTAACCATAAAAAACCAAAATTTTAGTTCATTTTAATGGACTTGATCTATTAGCCTTCGATTTAAATCTAAGGTAGTTTAGGTAACTGCATGAGAATCTTGAACAAATCAATAAATCACACCAAATCTCTCGTCTTATCCGTCCACTCGGCTAACCCACCCCTAAGCCCTCCCAGGAGGGGGATTGGAAATTTTCCCTTACCACAGTTGAATTATGAACAACAAACAATTATCAATAAAACCGATAATCTTCGGCTTAACATTGACAAGTATTCGTAGGGTGCGTTAGCGAAGCGTAACGCACCGCAAAATCTCGCCTAACCTAATGCAAATCTCTCATTTTATCCGCACAGTTGCTTAGGGCGAAGCATTTGGATACATATATTTGGGTTGATGTCCTTAAATTTTCCCCCAAATGCTACTCTTCGAGAACGCTTCGGGAACGCCCCTACAGCTAAACATATTTGTTTCTTGGAAATCGAATTATGAACAACAAACAATCACCAACAAAACCGATAATCTTTGGCTTAACATTGACGAGTCTACTATTCGGTGGCTTGGGCATCTTCAAACCCCTAATTACCCCAAAAATTGCCTCAGCAATATCTCTTAATCAGTTTCCCTTCCAACTATCACTCAAGTTTAGATTACCATCTAAAGGGACACCAGGTAGGCGTCGAGGTGCAGGCAGTCGAGATGGTTATTGTATCTCTGATGAAAAGCTTGTTGCCTTGATGCCGGAGACTAATTTTGGATTAACGCTTGCTGAACGTCCCACATTTTGGTTTTATGTTCCTTATCAAAGTGACAAACTAGAAGCAGAGTTTTTGCTGGAAGATAACGAAGGTAATAAGATTGACTCACAAATTGTTGCCCTGAACAATACCCCAGGAATTGTTAAAGTTACTCTGCCAGAAAACTTGCCACCCCTAGAAGTTGAACAACTTTATGTTTGGCGCTTATCGGTGATATGTGACCCGGATAATCGGTTAGATGATGACTATGTTTGGGGTGGATTTGAACGGGTGTCGATGGATTTTCAATTAAAGGATAAAACTAAGCGGGAACGCCTGAAGATTTATGCAGAAAATGGGCTTTGGTTTGATGTTGTGACGACACTAGCTGAATTGCGTGAGTCTAATGTGGAGGATCAGGCTCTTGATGAGGATTGGGTTGAATTGTTGCAGCAGGTTGGTTTGGAAGAAATTAGTGATAAGCTCTTGGTTGATTGTTGCACTTCTGAGCAGTAATTGGGGTCTGATATATAGCAAATTCTAGGACTTGTGAGATACGTCTGGATCCCCCTAAATCCCCCTTATAAAGGGGGACTTTGAGGTTTAGCGATAATCTAGGCAATTTCACCCGAATATTGGGCTCAAAACCCGTCCAAATCATTCCCGGTTAAACCAACCAATCATCTAAACTAATTACAAAAGCGCTGTAATAAAGTACACCATAAAAAAGTCCCCCTTATTAAGGGGGATTTAGGGGGATCAACAATGTACCCCATAGCAGAGCAAATGTAATATCTTCTATCTCACCAATGCAATTGCTGTAATAATCTAATTCACATTATGCATAATTACCTTTGCGATCGCTTTTCAATCTGTCTTCCCAAAAGGTAGAACCTTGCCAGATGCTACGCTAACTCAGATTTTAGATTAACTCCGAATACTCACCAGGGGTTCAAACCCCTGGCTCACAGCTAAAGTCGTCTAAAGACGACTGAATAAGAGTTTTAGTCCACTTGAGTGGACTTGAGCTATTAGCCTTGGATTTAAATCCAAGGTGGGTGTTGGACTTAATTGAGAATATTGCAAATTAATTTATTGAATCTAGAAACAGCCATGAAGCTCAAACGATTGGAAATTATTGCGCTGGTTAGTTTACCCTTTACTGTACTGAGCTATATCTCGTCACCTTTGCTGCCTAATTTTTCCATATTTTCGGCATCTCCAGTGGTAGCTCAAACTTCAGAGTCACAAAAGGTAGAAGCTGATAGATTGTTTCAACAGGGGAAACAACAGTATGACAACAGCCAATTTCAGACTGCTATACAATCTTGGCAACAAGCCTTGACTATTTATCAGGAAATAAGCGATCGTCAAGGAGAGGCTAAGTCTCTGAATCGTCTGGGTTCTGCTTACAATTCCTTAGAGGAGTATCAAAAAGCAATTGACTCCTACCAGCAAAGTGTAGAAATTTTTCAGCAGATAGGCTACCTCTGGGGAGAAGCTAATTCTTTGAGAAATCTGGGTTCTGTGTACTATTCCCTAGAGAAGTATCAAAAAGCGATTGACTTTGACCAGCAAAATTTGGAGATAGAGCGGCAGATAGGCAACCGCCGGGGAGAAGCTGCTTCTTTAGGGAATCTGGGAAATGCTTACTATTTCTTAGGGGAGTATCAAAAAGTGATTGACTTCCACCAGCAAAGTTTAGAGATTAAGCGAGAGATAGGCGACCGCCTGGGAGAAGCTAATTCTTTGAGGAATCTGGGAAATACTTACGATGCCCTAGGGGAGTATCAAAAAGCGATTGACTTCCACCAGCTGAGTTTGGAAATTTTTCAGCAGATAGGCAACCGCCGGGGAGAAGCTGCTTCTTTGGGGAGCCTGGGAAATGCTTACGATGCCCTAGGGGAGTATCAAAAAGCGATTAACTTCCACCAGCTGAGTTTGGATATTTCTCAGCAGATAGGTAACCGTCCTGGAGAAGCTATTTCTCTAGGGAATCTGGGAAATGCTTACGATGCCCTAGGAGAGTATCAAAAAGCGATTGACTTCCACCAGCTGAGTTTAGATATTTCTCAGCAGATAGGCTACCGTCTGGGAGAAGCTGCTTCTGTGGGGAATCTGGGAAATGCTTACCGTTCCCTAGGGGAATATCGAAAAGCGATTGACTTCCACCAGCTGAGTTTGGAGATTAAGCGAGAGATAGGTAACCGTCTGGGAGAAGCTATTTCTTTAGGGAATCTGGGAAAGGCTTACTATTTCCTAGAAGAGTATCAAAAAGCGATTGACTTCCACCAGCTGAGTTTGGATATTTCTCAGCAGATAGGCTACCGTCTGGGAGAAGCTATTTCTCTAGAGAATCTGGGGATAGCTTTTTTTAAATCTGGTAATCTCACAGCAGCCGAGACTAATCTCGAACTGGGAATCGAGGTGTATGAATCTCTAAGGGTCAGATTAGAGGATAACAATAAAATTTCCATTTTTGAGACCCACTCTCGTACTTATCAAACTTTACAACAAGTCCTAGTCGCTCAAAACAAAACTAATGATGCCCTGGAAATTGCTGAGCGAAGAAGCGCTCATGCCTTAGTAGAGTTATTAAAACAGAATTTATTCCCCCAATCAGATAAACAACCTCTCAAATATTCCTCTTTAGAGCAAATCAAACAAATTGCTCAACGGCATGATGCCACACTAGTTGAATATTCAATTATTCCCGATGAAGAAAAACTCTATATTTGGGTTATCTCACCCACAGGTAAAATTGAATTTCACGCTGTTGACCTCCCTCAAGAAACATCCCTAGAAGAATTGGTAACTAACGGACAAGCTTGCATTCTTCTCGAACAATGCCGCAATGATACTAATCAAACCATACCTACTGCTGGTGATTGGATCAAATTAAACGATGACCAATTCTCAGAACCCTGGCAGGTAGTCAGTATTGAGCAAAACATCCTCAAACTCAGACTCGAAAGTTGGGAAAAAGGCACAACTATCCAACGCCCCATTACTGATGTCGAAAAAATCGTCAATGCTTTCAGCCGCAAACACCTACAACAACTCCATCAACTTCTCATTCAACCCATTGCTGACTTACTACCCAAAAATGAGAGTGACCCTATCATTTTTATCCCTCACGATCAACTATTTCTTGTACCCTTTCCCGCCTTACAAGACGAGGATGGTAAGTACTTAATTGAAAAACACACTATCCTCACCGCTCAATCCATCGAAGTTTTGGACTTAACCCGCAAAAAACGCCAACAACTTCCCGATTCAGTCCAAGGTGCTTTAGTTGTCGGGAATCCTACCATGCCCATTGTCAGAACCAGCGCAGGAAAAACACCAGAGCAATTATCCAACTTACCCCATGCTGAAACAGAAGCAGTCGAGATTGCCCAACTTCTCAACACTCAACCCCTAACTGGCAACAGCGCTACTAAAGCTGCCATTGTACCTAAACTACCCCAGGCTCGTATCATTCATCTAGCCACCCACGGACTCTTAGATGATTTTAAAGGACTTGGTATACCCGGAGCCATTGCCCTTGCTCCTTCCGGCACAGGGAAAGTCAACGACGGATTACTTACCGCAGGGGAATTGTTTGACATGGAATTAAACGCCGAGTTAGTGGTACTGAGTGCCTGCAAAACTGGACAAGGTGATATAACCAGTGATGGCGTCATCGGTTTATCCCGCTCCTTAATTGCCGCCGGAGTTCCCAGTATTATCGTCTCCCTGTGGTCAGTTCCCGATGCTCCCACAGCAGATTTGATGACCCGATTTTATCAACATCGGGCTCAAAACAACAATAAAGCCGAAGCCCTACGCCAAGCAATGCTGGACACAATGAAAGAGCACCCCAATCCCAAAGATTGGGCAGCATTTACCCTGATTGGGGAACCGTAGATAATAAGTAATAAGTAATAAGTAACAAGTAATAAGTAAAGAGTGAATTGGGGTTTTCTGGATAAGCTAAAACCTAAAAATTTAGTCCATTTTAATGGACTTAAGCTATTAGCCTTGGATTTAAATCCAAGGTGAGTTATGCCATCCAACTTGGCAATAAATTGTCCAATTTAGTTGACAAAACCAACGATATGATTGTTCTCCCTCTGCTCTTCTACTCCTCCGCTCCTCCGCTCCTCTGCTCCTCCGCTCCCCATTTTGTAAACAAATATGAATTTCGCCACCAGCATCAATTCTGGGGGACTTTGACTCCGGGCTCCCCCAGAATTGGGGGCTGGGGGGCTTCAAAAACTTTCGTCTTGTTGTTTCTGGCTTCTTTTTGGACTGAAGTCCTACTACAAGGGACTTATTCTCCCAAGCCTTACATACTAAGCATCCGACGTAACTCTCGTAGGGCAACTCCTGTACCCTGATCAGCAGCCTGCTGAAACACACGATCAATTATCCCAGACAAATCTATTTCCGGAAAATAGAGACTGAGCGATCGCAACTGATAATTATCTTGTTGTAACTGATAAATTTTGAGACTCTTGTTTCTAAATAACCAAACTTCCGGAACCCTGTAGGCAAGATAATCTTCCGCCG
This sequence comes from Symploca sp. SIO1C2, assembly GCA_010672925.1. Lineage (GTDB taxonomy): Bacteria > Cyanobacteriota > Cyanobacteriia > Cyanobacteriales > Coleofasciculaceae > Caldora. Next base: position 71,042 of record JAAHFP010000030.1, read on the forward strand.
CAGTATAACTAGTGACATCAATTTCGAGCACCAAATCCGGGGGTGGAGCAACTCGCCAATCAATCCGGTCTTGGCCAGCTACTGCCTGCCAATTGGTGATATAAAAGCAATAATCTGGCTCAATACCCTGCTCTTCGGGCAATTCCATAGTTATGGGGGTAAAGGCTTCGTAGTTACGGTTTTGGCTATCGAGTAATGCTTTAACAATATCCGCCAGAATATTTGCTTCTCGCCCATGCCTGGGGGGTATTTTCAGGCTGCCGGAGGGCGAAGCATTTGGACTGTATACCTTAGGTTCCATTGAGAAATTATCGCCCAAGTGCTTTGCCCCTACATCAGGTTTTTGACTTTGAAGACACGCTCTAGATTGAGCAATCACTACGGCTTTCCCGGAGTGAGTGATAATCTTGCCAACTTCCCGGCATTCTTACCACTGTGCCTGGTGCTAGTTGGGTTTTTTCTGGGGAAATAACTGCATACATTATATATAAGCGCACACCTTACCTATGATAAATAATAGCAAACAATCAAGGACAAACAGCAAAGGACAAACGACAAAGAATGGAAATTCGAGCAACGGATACACTACAGCTTGACTGGACTGGCGACGCTTTGGCAGTTAGTTTTTTGGAAGATGCAGTAGAACTGACTGGTGATTTAGCCCAGTTAGATGAGAAGCTTGGTGGTGTTCTGAAGGAATTGATTGAGGAAAACGAATTTAAGGGAAGTTTTGGTAGCTCGGCTGTAGCCCGTGTAGGTGCCGGTAGCTCAATTCGTAAAATTATCTTGGTGGGGCTAGGGAAAGCAGATAAACTAAGTTTAGATAGCTTACGTCGTGCTGCTGCTGCGATCGCTCGGATGGCTAAACAACAGAAGAGTAAAACCCTGGGGATTAGCTTACCTGTAGTTAATGATGACCCAGCAGCGACGGCTCAGATGATTACGGAAGGTTTACTGCTAGCATTGCATCTGGATAACCGCTTTAAGTCAGACCCTGAAGATAAAGGAGCCAAACTCGAACAAGTAGAGTTATTGGGATTAGGAAGTCAAGAAACAGCAGTTACCAAAGCTCAACAAATCTGTGATGGGGTGATTCTCGCCAGGGAATTGGTAGCAGCACCAGCTAATGCAGTAACACCCATGAGTTTGGCTCAAACCGCAGAAAGCATTGCCACAGAATATGGTCTTACCCTGGAAATCTTGGAAAAGGAAGATTGTGAAAAACTCGGTATGGGTTCTTTTCTGGGAGTTGCCCAAGCCTCGGATATGCCCCCTAAGTTTATTCATTTGACCTATAAACCCCAGGAGACACCCCGCCGCAAATTAGCAATTGTTGGTAAAGGTTTGACTTTCGACTGCGGAGGTTTAAATATCAAAGGTGCTGGCAGCGGTATTGAAACCATGAAAATGGATATGGGAGGTGCCGCAGCTACTTTTGGGGCGGCCAAAGCCATCGCTCAACTGAAGCCGGATTCGGAGGTTCACTTCATCAGTGCCGTAACGGAAAATATGATTAGTGGACGTGCTTTGCACCCAGGAGATATCCTCACTGCCTCTAATGGTAAAACCATTGAGGTGAATAATACCGATGCAGAAGGGCGACTCACCCTTGCCGATGCCCTAGTGTTTGCGGAAAAATTGGAGCTAGATGCCATCGTTGATTTAGCTACCCTGACTGGTGCTTGTATTGTTGCCTTAGGTAATGATATTGGTGGTATGTGGACAGCAGATGAAGCCCTAGCTACTCAGCTAAAAGCGTCTGCTGAAGCTGCTGGGGAAAAATTTTGGCAGATGCCCTTGGAGGAGAAGTACTTCGAGGGTCTGAAGTCACCAATTGCCGACATGAAAAACACCGGACCCCGTCCAGGAGGTTCAATCACCGCTGCCCTATTTTTGAAACAGTTTATTAAGGAAACTCCTTGGGCTCATTTAGATGTTGCTGGTCCAGTTTGGTCAGATAAAGAAAATGGGTGTAATAATAGCGGTGCTACTGGTTTCCCTGTGCGTACTCTGGTGAATTGGGTACTTAGTTAGGGCTTGGGGGAATAAGTAACAAGTAAAAAGTAATAAGTAACAAGTAAGAAAGAATGAAGAATTGCTCGTCGTTTTGAGCATTTACATTCCCCAAAGTTACCCAGGTATTTCCTAAATCTGTGCAAGGTTTCTTGAGCCCATCAATGCTCTTTCATTGATACCTAATAGAAAATCCGGCACAGATACCTTTGTTATGTACCACCATGTAGAGACGTTTCATGAAACGTCTCTACAGGATTTCAGAACCATTTTTCTGTTGATGAGAGTGCCAATTTTTACGCTGACGCTGCAAGTGATAAGCCGCACGAAATTTAGTAATTAACCGTAGACTAATAAAATAGCTTAAAATACCAGATACGAAACCTACAGCTAAGCAACCAACTAACAAAATTAAGCTAATTTCTGCACCTGACTCCTTCATTTGTTGCCAAGAATCAAAATTAAGATCCATCAAATCACTTTTGTTGAGCAACCATCGACCAACATGAAAGTTGAAGGTATATATTGGCACATAAGTCAAAGGATTACTAACCCAAGTCCCGGTCATTGCCAGAAATTTGTTCCCCCGAAAAGGCACTGCTAGTAAAACGCCAAGAATCGTCTGGAGACCAAATAAGGGCATCATCCCAGCAAATATACCACAGGCAAAGCCCCGCGCGATCGCTCTTGAAGAGCCCTGCATACGTACTAGACGCCAATAGAAGTATTTCAAGCGCCGTCTGAAACTTGGTTGAGAAGTTCTAGACGGGGAACAACGCCGGAAATCTGGTTTTGCCACGGATGGTAAATGTGGCTTGTTGCTTTGCAGTAAACTTCTAGACATATTGCTCAACAAGCTAGTTTAAGAAGGCAGGAGGCAGAAGGCAGAAGGCAGGAGGCAGGAGGCAGGAGGCAGGAGGCAATCCCGATGAAAAAACTTCACCATCATGCATGAAAATCCCTCTCTCCGCGTCTGGTGCGTCCCCACGTCCCCGCGTCTATTTTCAGATTAGGAGGCAGTAGGCAGTCCCGATAAAAAAAATTTCACCACTATGCTAACAATCTCTCTTTCGACCCGTCTCCGCGTCCCCGCGTCCCCGCGTCTTTTTTTGGTGGGTTATTTTTACCGTGCTGCGCTAGCAACTTCCTACTGCTATCTTGTGCTGTCTCTCTACCAAAATGCAATAGACTCAATAAAATTTAGGGAACTTTCCCCAGGTGGTGGAGTCTCAATCACCAAAGGCAACAACCTTTGGTGGTAAAAGAAAGAGGTATCTAGAGGTGAGAAGTCCTTTTCCTCTCCTATTTACCGTTGCCTCTTACCTTTTAATAAAAGTCTCTATGCTCTGGAGGGTGTAGTTTTTATGTTAATTTCCAATCGCTGGCAGTCGAAAACCGCCTTAGTTATGGCACTGGGAATGAGCTCAATAGCAGCTGTGCCCCTCATGATGGCTACCGCCGCAACAGCAAGTTCGGATTCCTATCGAGTGGCACAACTGTTTCCCTCGCAACGGCAACCAATCTCACAAGAATTCACCAATGTGACTATCCCGGCAGGAAATTTCATTCCCACAAGGTCTGATGAAACAGACAAAATCGTGATTACGCCGGATGAAAGTATGTCTATTACCTTAGTCGTAGACACAGATATTCGCTCTTCTGCCGGAACCCTACTGATCCCAGCGGGAAGCGAGATTGATGGGGAATTAAGGCCAGATGGTAATGGTACTCGATTTTTTGCCCAGGAGCTAAGGATCAGAAATAGTAATCAGCGAAGACAGATTAATGCTACTTCTCAGAAGATTACTGAGACAGAAACCATTAATGAAGGTACTGATACAAGTTCTATTCTCACAGGGGCTCTTATCGGTGCAGCTGCTGGTACTGTTCTTGGGGAAATTTTTGGCGATATTGACTTTTTAGAGGTTTTGGGTGGTGCTGGTGCCGGTGCTTTGGCCGGATTACTTCTAGGGGGACGTAAGGAAGCAGAAGTATTTGTGATTAATCCTGATAGAGATTTGGGTTTGACATTACAGTCTGATTTAGTACTTTAAGCTCAATGGGAATTGGGAATTGGGAATTGGGAATAGGATAAAATTCCACTTTTGAAAATGATTCTACCCATTATGCTGTGCGTTATGCTTCGCTGCTAACACACCCTACGATAGGCATTAATTATCAATTATCCATTATCAATTATCCATTACCCATTACCAATGCAATTGACTCAAAATATACCGCAAGCGGTCATAGTCATCTTTAAGTAAAATACTCAAAGTTCGCCCCGCCTGTACTAACCAGTTACGATCAGCCTGTCGTAGTTGATAAACTCCTCTGATAGCCGCTGCGGTTAATGCCTCTACTGGTGCTCCATTCACTTGCAGGAGGGTGCGCAAAAAGTCCAGTTGCTCACTGAAGTGAATAATTTCTGCTGGTTCACACCGGTAGACTGCTTGATGAATTTGCGGTGGACGTGGGGGAAGATATTGATAGACCACACCACCAGGATGCTGAGAACCGTTTACCCCTAGTTGGGGAGGTACAAACCCGACGATGGCAGCACGGAACTCAGTTTTGAGCATGGCAAAGATCTGAGGCTGCTGTTCCCGCAATTCTGCCAGGGACAACCCCAAGGCTCTGGCTCGGTGCACTGAGTCAATAGGACTGGTAGTGGCATAATAAACTACGGCGAAGACTTGATTGCCCGACTCTTCATCCATCGACTTAATCCAACTGCCAAAGGGAGGCATGACAGGAAAGCTCAAATCTTCTGGTTCTAAACACTGAGCCAGAAATTCTGTTGTTGCCGTCTCGATCACTTCCGCAATATGATGCTCAGAGCGATCGCTAACTGCGAATTGTGGTAAAGGGAGACGCATGATATTGGTTGTTTGTTGTTTGTCGTTTGTTGTTTGTTATTTGTCCTTCGTTGTTGAAGACTTGATCTCCCTTGTCTCCCTCAGCTTCCTCAGCTTCCCCATCTCCCCAGCTTCTCCCTCAGCGCTTCTTCCTAGCTGTGGGATCTACCGCTTCTAACTCACGAAGCTGGAAAGTCACGATTTTGTCCCAGTTGCCTCCTTCAAACAACACACCTACTTGACCATTGTTTACTCGTTGGACTAGTCCTTCAAATTTGTAGTAGGTGTCGTCAGGATTGGTCACGCGCACAATAGAACCTGGCAGAATCATGATTTTTTTAATCGTACTCTTGAGTTTCCCTCTAACAGCTTACCAAAATAATCGGTTTAAAACCCCGTCCTTCTAGGGCGGGGACAATATCAATAGCATTGAGCTCATTCCACGTAATGCAAGTCCTGGAATGCCAGGGTCATTAGTACAAAGGACAAACAACAAACGACAAATAACCAACAACAAATGACTAAAACTTTAACCTATGCCGATGATTAGCGACGGACTCCACTAAGCCAATGGCCAGAAAGTTGGTTAGTATTGCTGAACGACCATAACTCATCCAAGGTAGAGGAATACCAGTAACAGGGGCTAGACCAACTGTCATGCTGATATTGATAACTACTTGGAACACAATCATTGACAGCACACCGATGGCGACGAGAGAACCAAAGTTGTCTTTCGCATTTTGAGCAATAATTACCAGCCTCAAGCAAATTAACCAGAAGGCAAATAATACAGCCAAGCAGCCAACGAAACCAAACTGTTCCCCAATGGCGGAGAAAATAAAGTCAGTATGTTGCTCTGGAACGAAATTCAGTTGAGTCATGGGGCCTTGGTTAAGTCCTCTACCAAGAAGTTCACCGCCTCCGATGGCAATACGAGATTGGATAAGGTGATATCCTGCTCCTAGGGGGTCTTCATCTGGGTTGAGAAAGGAAGTTAGCCTACTTTTTTGATAATCTTTGAGTATTCCCCAAAAGATACTCCCCAATTGACCTGAGATCAGGTTAACTGCTAATGCCCCTAGAGTAACTAGCCCTTTCAAAGGTATGTTCTCCCAAGGCAAGGGAATGGTACGCCAAGCAAGAAAAGCAATCAAACCTGCCCAGAAAAACCATCCAGGTAAAAATAAATTGAACAGGATGGCTGAAATCAGTGGAGAAACTAACAGGACTAACCATCCAGGACGAGCATTACCCCAGTAAAGCATCCCCAGAGTAATTGCTCCAAACACCAAGGATGTTCCCAAATCTGGTTGTAAAAATACCAATGCCCAAGGAATCACTGTCACACTTAAAGCCCTGACAACAGCGGGAATGGTCGAAGCGGGTCTGGAGTGTAAAATCGCTGCTAGGGTAATAATTAAGCCTAATTTGGCAAACTCTGAAGGTTGAAGGTTAAAACCACCAATGGTAATCCAGCGCTGAGCCCCCTTAGCAGTTGCACCAATGATCATCACTGCGATTAGGGACAAATTAGTGATTAAGTAAATAATCCAGTGCCATTGGATCAGTACTTCATAACGCGATCGCGCGATGAACAGTGCCAATACTAAACCAATACCGCCAACTATCCAATGGGATAACCAAACTGTTATGCTTTGGTTAAGTTCAGTAGTATGAATCATTACTCCCCCAAAGGCGGTAAGAGCAATAACTAAGCCCAACAGTACCCAGTCTACTTCTTTCCAAGACGCTAGGGGAGATTTCCAGTGAGTAAAAGTTAGTGACTTTTGCAGCATATAAAGCAGTTAAGTTCCTTGTTGTTTTGAAGGCAGAAGGCAGGAGGCAGGAGGCAGGAGGCAGAAGGCAGGAGGCAGGAGGCAGAAGGCAGTTACTATATATATAGTAATTAGCAGAGTCAGGCGGTAGTTTCAGGAAATTTGACAACCGTTCAAGTAAATTTAATTACCCACCTATATTTCCTATTGGCTCAAATCAGATCAAATCTAAAACCTAAAACCTAAAACCTAAAACCTAACACCTAACACCTAATTACCGCTGAGGGCAGCAATGGAAACTTTAGCAGCAATTTGCTGAGCGATCGCAGTCAGTGCTTTAGCAGACTCCGATTCAGGCTGAGCAACAACAATCGGTAATCCTTGATCCCCTCCCTGCCGTAAGGAAATTTCTAGAGGGATACAACCGAGTAAAGGAATTTCGAGTTCTTTCGAGGTCTTCTCACCACCTCCAGAACCAAACAAGTCGTACTGTCGGTCTGGTAAGTCTGGTGGGATAAAATAGCTCATATTCTCTACAATGCCCAATACTGGTACCCCCATCTGCTGAAACATCTTTAAACCTCGGCGGGAGTCTAACAATGCCACATTTTGCGGTGTTGTCACAATCACAGCTCCTGCCATGGGCACTGCCTGAGTTAAAGTGAGTTGAGCATCCCCAGTACCTGGTGGCATATCCACAATCAAATAATCTAATTCTCCCCATTCCACTTGATAGAGAAACTGGCGAATCACCCCATTCAACATTGGACCTCGCCAAACTACTGGTTGATCCGGGTCAATCAAAAAACCCATAGAAACTAGCTTAACACCGTGGTTAAAAGCTGGTTCGAGTACATCTCCTTGTTGAGTTTTTCGTACCGTTACCTTAGCATTTTCTAATCCCAACATGGATGGAGCATTAGGGCCATAAATATCAGCATCAATTAGACCTACTTTTGCTCCTGTATTAGCTAGGGCTACTGCTACATTAACTGCTACAGTACTCTTACCAACACCGCCCTTACCACTAGAAATTGCCAGAATATTTTTAACTCCAGTAATTCCAGTACGATCTGGTAGTGACTTTTGCTGCGGTGTTTCTGCGGTAACATCTACTACTACTTCTTCAACGCCTGGTAGCTGCTTCACCGCCTTTTGGCAATCTTCAACAATAAATTCCCGCAAAGGGCAGGCCGGGGTAGTTAAGACTAAGGTAAAACTAACAGCACCATTGTCAATTTTGACATTCCGGATCATATTCAATTCCACCAAACTCTTACGGAGTTCAGGGTCTTCCACCGGTCGCAATACTTCTAAAACTGAACTAGCATCAAGCATAAGACATTCACATTCCTGGCCAAAGCTGATAAAATTGAGGCAGACTCGTTATAGTTTTTTATTGGCACTCATCCGACTAACACGATACCAGAATTTTGCTTAAGACTAGTACCGTTTTATGGAATTCAAAATTCAAAATTCAAAATTCAAAATGCTTATAAGGTAAAGACTACACTGACTTCAAACTGGTGGGTTATTTTCATACCCGCTGCACTAGGGGAACCCCAAAAAACAAAATAGTGCCAATTTTTGGATTTGTCTTACTTCCTCAGCTCCCCCAGCTCCCCCAGCTCCCTCAGCTCCCTCAGCTTCCCCAGCTCCCTCAGCTCCCTCAGCTTCCCCAGCTCCCCCAGCTCCCTCAGCTCCCTCAGCTCCCCCAGCTCCCTCAGCTCCCCCAGCTCCCTCAGCTCCCCCAGCTCCC
>JAAHFP010000031.1 GCA_010672925.1 Symploca sp. SIO1C2
TCGACCTCTGCATTGGTGGGGAAACCCCTCAATGTAAGCCGAGTCGCAGAAAGAGAAAACCCACAGAGCGATCTTTGGAATCCCCCACTATATTCGGTACTCCGAATTAGTGGTGGGAGGATGTCAATAAATACCGAGGGGAACTCATGTCTTTAGCAAAATGGAAATCTAGACAACTAATTGGGGTAAAGTTAGTAGTTCTGGCATTACTACTAGGAACTAGCGGCTTGACAATTACTGCCTGTCAACAGTCAGATACCGAGAGCGAAACCACTGAACAAGAAGTGGAGCAACCAACTGAAGAGGAGCCGCAGACTGAGGCAGAGAAAAAGTATGAGGAGGAAGGAAAAGACACAACTGATGATGATGACCCGGAATAACTGAAGTTGGGGTAGCTGAGGAAGCTGAGGGAGCTGAGGAAATAATACCAAAAATTAAAAGTTCTGTTTGGTATAAAGCAAGTCCAAAAATTGAGATAATTGATTTTTTGGAGTTCCCTTAGAGCAGAGTTGATAACTTACTATTATGGAGATTCGCAGCAGTTATAGTTCCCTAGCAACAACCCTGAGATCTAGACGTCAACGCCTTGCCCAGAAGATTACTTTCCCGGTTATTCTTTGGTCTGGCAGTCCACATCCTCGCAACTTCCCAGCTAATACCTTTCCCTTTCGTGCTAGTAGCCACTTCCTTTACTTTGCTGGCTTACCTCTAGAAAATGCAGCAATTTTCCTAGATGGAGAGAGACTAGAACTATTTATAGATGAAGCTGCGGCGGAGAGTGCTTTGTGGCATGGGGAGACGCCGAAACGGGAGGAAATTGCTGAGATAATTGGGGCAGATGCAGCTTTTCCCCTATCTGAATTACCAACCCGGGCAACTGGTGCAGCAACAATTGCTCTGCCGAATCCTACCACTTACCAGGAACAAACCCAAATCTTGAATCGAGCAGTCGCGCCATCCCATACCCCAGAAGGGATTGATCGGGATTTAGCTCAAGCGATCGCTTCTGTGCGTTTTTGCCATGATGCTGGGGCTATCTCTGAGTTACGACAAGCCGCTGCGGTGACGATAGAAGCCCATAAAGCAGGTATGGCAGCTGCGAAAACAGCTCAAAGGGAAGCCGGTGTCCGGGGAGCAATGGAGGAGGTAATTATTGCCCACAATCTGACTTGTGCTTATCCCAGCATTGTTACTGTTCATGGTGAAGTACTCCACAACGGCCAATATCACCACCCACTACAACCAGGAGATTTGCTTCTTGCGGATGTTGGGGCAGAAACAGCTATGGGATGGGCTGCAGATGTAACTCGTACCTTTCCTACTACTGGGGAGTTTTCTTCTACTCAGCGAGACGTTTACGATCTAGTATTAGCTGCCCATGATGCTTGCATAGATAAAATCCATCCCAATGTAGAATATCGCGACCTTCATTTGCTGGCAGCGGAGGTAATTGCTCAAGGATTAGTGGATTTAGGCATTCTACGAGGACAAGCAGCAGATTTAGTCGCAACAGATGCCCATGCCTTGTTCTTCCCCCACGGTATTGGACATTTGCTAGGTTTAGATGTTCACGATATGGAAGATCTAGGGGATTTAGCTGGTTATCAAGAAGGTAGGGAAAGAAGCGATCGCTTTGGCTTAGGTTTCCTGCGACTAGACCGACCCTTGCAAGAGGGAATGTTAGTAACCATTGAACCGGGATTCTATCAAGTTCCAGCAATTTTAGCTGATCCTGAGCTACGGTCAAAATATCAACATGTGGTCAATTGGGACAAGCTAGCCCAATTCAGTGATGTACGGGGTATTCGGATTGAAGATGATGTATTAGTAACCGCAACTGGTGGAGAAGTTTTAACCGCTGGTTTGCCTACGGATGCAGAGGCAATTGAGGAGTTAGTAAAATCAGGAGGTAAATATTAGCAAAATTGAGTTGACCGAAAAAAACAAGGATACAAGCCCCCGGATTTATCCGTGGAAAAAACAAAGATTTTATCATTATTCCAAGCCCCTGGCTTTAGACATGGGGTCAATCTAAAATCTAAAATCTAAAATCTAAAATTGATTGACTTTGCCATTATTTTTTGGTATTGTTTTTTTATAATGATAAAGGTGTGCGCACATATATAAAGGAATACTAATTCATAACAAAAACCTTGTGGAACAGGCATCTTGCCTGTCTTTGCTTTTCTCAGTAAAGAATGACCTTGTAGGGGCGGGTTTAGGGTTACCGTTAAGGCATATTTACGATATTTGATATACAAAACCCGCCCAAATGCTTGAACCCAACATTGAATGCGATCGCGTAGTGCGAGCATCTTGCTCGCTTTTCACCTCAATACCGCATTATTAGGAGCTGAGAGCATGAAAATTGCCAAATTATTGATGAGTGATCATCATCAAACTGTAGCTTTACCCAAGGAATTCCAGTTCCAAGGTAATGAAGTTTACATCAAAAAGATCGGTAGTGCTGTTGTCCTTATCTCCAAGGAAAACCCTTGGGAGACCTTGTTTGATAGCTTAGAACTTTTCTCTGAAGATTTTATGGAAACTAGAGAACAAACTGAGCTAGAGGTTAGAGAGACTCTCGAATGAGATTTTTACTAGCTAGATACTAATACATGCATCTATACGCGATTGCATTTGATTGTAGTCAGGAAGCCCGACATCCACAAACATTGCATAAGGTAGTACGTTAGCGACGGCTCAAAACTTCAGAGCGATCGCTTGCTCCACCATAACTGAGGCATAGGACAATCATAGGGAAATCATGAGTAATTGGCAATTAAATCATTATCTACCCTAAGTCTCAGGAATCTAGAGAGACATTAGAAGTATGAAGTTTAGGTAAAAAAATGACGAACGACAAACTTGCCCTCAACAGTGACTCTACAATTGAACTGATGATTGTCCAAGAACGATTACGTCAAGCTCGCCAGAGTTTTAACTTAGCTCTGGTTACCACCACAAGCTGTATTTTGATTAGTTTTGCCGTAGTGTGTCTTGTCCTTTTGGGTAAAGCTAATGAAGGGACTATCACTGCAACTGGAGGTTTAGCATCGACTAGTTATTGTCTCAAATTGTCCAAAGATGCGAACGATAGACTTGATGAGATTGGTGAGGAATTGAAAATTGAGAATTAATAATAGGGAATGGGGAATGGGGAATGGGGAATACTGTAAGGGTAACGCATTTGCCCAAGCACTAAGCCAATTCCGCATCCAAGTTGAAGCCGAAGGAAGTGATATTAAAGAAAGAGACTTCTTTGCAGATGTTCGAGAGCGTAACCCAGCTCAAGAAAAAGCGAGGTGGTAATATTGCGCTTCCTCCTCGATACAGAAATCATTTCTTAACCCTTACCGACTAGTGAAGCACTGCGGAAATAAAACACTAGAGAAAAAGGTAAAAAGCTGGTTTAGTAAGGCGATTTTTTTAAATGATTGCACCCATAATTTGGTGTGTTACGCTGCGCTCTAAGCGTTTGCGGAGCATGGTGCGATAGCAGCAAAGCATCCCGAAGGGTATACACACCCTACGATAGGTACATTTTTTCGGAGGAAATTACCTAAGCTCTCTTCCCTCCTGCCTCCTGCCTCCTCCCTTCTTTCACTACTTAAGCCGCAGTAGAAGAAGGCTGTTCGTGTTCCACCACAAACACATTAGCATGAAGATTAGCAATGATTTGTTTGCCCTCAATAGTTAGTTCTAGGTAGTGCAATGCATCCTGTATATAGGGGTACACACCATGCCAATAAAACTTAGGATAGTTATAACGTAAATCTCCTGGATGACGATAACCTAAATGTTTACTTACCCCTGTTTCTTCAAACTCATAGAACAAGGCACTAATCTTTTTCAGGTATCTTGGATCAGAAAGTTGACCAATTAAATCAGCTGCTCTGACTAGACCAGGAGTTTTAACTTTATCTTGATGATCATCATCATTTGGTACAGGGAAGCGAGTTAATTCAATATTACGTTTAATTTCTTCCGCTTCAATCAACAAGTGACCACCAAAGCGCTCTTCAATAAACAGTTTTCCTCGGTCTACATGGTAAGGAGTCAAACTAGCATCAGTAGCACCTGGAGCTAAACTGACCATCTCATCACCAATACCTGTAGCATACAAGCCTTGGCTCATACGGTCTTGTCGGCACACTCCTTTAACGTAGCCGATATCATGACAGAGCAAAGAAATAATGCCATGCATCCAATCTTCACAGGATATACCACCTTCGCGAATTTGCTTACCGCGCAAAATCTCCTGTCCGACTAAGGTAACTAAGATGGTATGTTCAACATTGTGGTAAAGAGCATCGCTGTTGGCAATGTTTTCCAATGCCATACCACCTGCCCAGCCAATAATATCTGCATAGTTAGCATTCCAACCTCCGTAGGTACGGCTGTAGCCTTCTCGAATTTGCGTAACAAAGTTGTCAATAAGTAGCTGTGTTGCATCAAACATGGGAGTCCTTTCAGCAGAAGCCATCAATTTAATTTGGGGTTAGCAGACAACAATCTCTATTTAATCTTATTATCGTGGAAAACCCCTAGTACTCATTGGTGACAAGTTAAGTTAAGGAAGCTGAGGAAGCTGAGGGAGATGGGGAGCTTAGGGAGCTGGGGAAGCTGAGGAAGCTGGGGGAGCTGGGGAAGCTGGGGAAGCTGAGGAAGCTGAGGAAGCTGAGGGAGCTGGGGAAGCTGAGTGTTCTTTCCGTTATATATGGGAGTTGAGCAAATATGTGATTGTTTAACTTGTAACCTAACACCTAGCTACACAAAGCAGTAGCATGATGACGAATATGCTCTTCGATAAAGGTGGCAATAAAATAGTAACTATGGTTATAGCCTTCTTGAAAGCGCAAAGTCACCGGCTGATTAGCCTTTTTACAGGCTGCTTCAAACACCTCTGGCAGTAACTGCTGTTTTTCCAGAAAAGGGTCAACTGTACCTTGATCGATGAGAATCGGACGATTACTAGCAGCTGTCAGTACTAATTCACTAGCATCGTAAGCACGCCAGCTCTCTTGCTCAGGGCCGAGGTAAGTGGTAAATGCTTTTTGACCCCAAGGGCAGCGCATTGGTGCAGTAATTGGCGCTAGAGCCGACACAGATTTGTATTGTCCAGGGTTTCTCAAGGCACAAATTAACGCCCCATGACCACCCATCGAATGACCAAATATGCCCTGTCGATTAGTTTGAGCTGGGAAATGATCTGCAATAAGGGCTGGCAACTCCCGAACTACATAACTATACATTTTGTAGTGAGATGCCCAAGGTTCCACAGTCGCATCTACGTAAAAACCAGCTCCAGTGCCTAAGTCCCAGTCATCGTCCTCACCTTCAATTCCCGTATTGCGAGGACTAGTATCGGGAGCAACGAGGAGCAGTCCATACTTGGCTGCAAATCTTTGTGCTCCTGCTTTGATCATGAAGTTCTCTTCAGTGCAAGTCAAACCGGAGAGAAAGTAGAGAACTGGAACTTTTTGAGATTGTACCTGGGGTGGTTCGTAGACTGCAAACTTCATTTCACCCTGACAGGTTTGGGATTGATGGGCGTAAAAGCCGACCCTACCACCGAAGCATTGATTTGCTGAGACTAATTTGAGACCTTTGGACATGGAGCTGATTTTTGGTGATTGGCTTGAAGAGAGGAAGTAATTATGCCATCCTTTATCTTCCTATAGCTACAAGGGTCTCGCACTTGTAGTTATAGTAAAATTTTATATTTGTTAGGGTGAGGCGATTTGTAGAAATGACTGTACCCGCAACGTGGTGCGTTACGCTGCGCGATGCTGCGGTTGAAAAATTTCGTAATATATCCTAACTGCTGAATGCCCCCTAAATCCCCCAAAATTGGGGGACTTTGAGTCCGGGCTCCCCCAGAATTGGGGGCTGGGGGGCTTCAATAACCTTCATCTTGTTGTAAATGTTTCCAAGTATTAATTTCGCCACCAGCATCCGCTGCGCTAACACACCCTACGATTGGAGGAAATCACCTGAGTTCAAATTATTGCTTTAAAGCTCAAAGGGTTCAACCAACGGTGGCTGAACCCCTATGAGTACAAATGAACAAATTTTCAACAAGTTTACTTTACAGATTCTCGAACATTCATTACTAAGGTTTACAACTACCGTAGCTTTACCTTGAATCTCTCAAGCTAGTTACGTCTTTCCGGACTCTGGTTTGGCTGAACTCGGACTTTACCGAATAACTTGCCACCTTTAACTATAACTTGACCGGTTATAACTACGTCTGGGCTACAGAGCGAGTAGATCATCTTTCTCTATACCCAGTCAGTTGTTTTTCTCCATTGCTTTATTTGGAGGATGACCTACATTTATTAATGTAGCGCAGTAGCCAGAAATTACCAAGTACTATTTACCAAGCTTGATAAGTCTTTACAAATTGACAAATGACAAAAAGCGGCGGGAAGCCAATTCCTTCGAGGATACTGCTGGCGAATAAGAGGTGTGGCCTCACATCTGAAGATTTTTCTTTATTTCGCTTGTAGAGACGCGCCATGGCGCGTCTCTACATTCTTACCTCCGGTTCCCTCCTTGGAGGGGTTAGGGGTGGGTTATGCCTTCAAAGACTAGTTCCCACCCATTTGAGCAGCAACCTCATCAGCAAAGTTACTCTCTTCCTTCTCAATGCCTTCACCGAGGACGTAGCGAGTAAAACGCCGCACTTGGATGTTTTCACCCAACTGAGCTACAGTGTTCTTCACTAGTTCATCTACAGAAATGCTTTGATCACGGATATAGGGTTGATCCATCAAAGACAACTCTTTTAGGCGTTTCTCAATCCGTCCCTGAACAATCTTTTCCTTGATGTTATCTGGTTTTTTACCCAGATCATCCCTACCCATTTCGATTTCTTTTTCTTTCTCGGTGATTTCAGCAGGAATATCCTCTACCTTGACATACTCAACATTGGGGCAAGCTGCAACCTGCATCGCAATGTTTTTCACCAACTCTTGGAATTCCTCACGACGAGCCACGAAATCGGTTTCGCAGTTAACCTCTACTAGTACACCAACACGGCCTCCAGTGTGGATGTAACTGCCAACAATACCTTCTGCTGCCACACGCCCGGATTTTTTCTCAGCGGAGGTAATGCCCTTTTGCCGTAGCCATTCCGTCGCCTTGGTAACATCTCCATTACTCTCTTTGAGAGCTTTTTTGCAGTCCATCATACCTGCGCCGGTTTTATCGCGCAATTCTTTGACTGTTTTTGCTGAAATTTCCGCCATTTTGTTTTTCTAAGATCTCCAACACAACTACACAATTACTATTCTTCGGTACTTTCGTCACTACTTGCCTCAGGTGCAACTTCTGCCTCAGGTGCAACTTCTACCTCAGGTGCAACTTCTGCCTCAGGTGCAACTTCTGCCTCAGGTGCAACTTCTGCCTCAGGTGCGACTTCTGCCTCAAAGTTCAATTCTTCGCTCTCTTCTTCTTCGTAGATGTCTTCTTCTGAGTCAGCGTAGTCTAATTGGTCATCAAAATCTTCATAGTCTGGTTCAGTCTCTAGCTGACCATGGCGACCTTCATAAATCGCATCAGCCAACTTACCTACTATTAGTTTAATTGACCGGATAGCATCATCATTGGCTGGGATGGGAATATCCACCAAGTCAGGGTCACAGTTAGTATCCAGCATCGAGACAATCGGAAGATTGAGTTTTTCACACTCCAGAATCGCGTTGTACTCTCGTCGCTGGTCTACAATAATGATCACATCGGGGACTTTGCGCATCATTTTGATGCCCCCTAAGTACTTCTGGAGCTTACCCAATTCGCGACGGAGCATTGAGCCTTCTTTTTTAGGTAGTAAGTCAAGAGCTCCACTGGTCTCCCGACCTTCCAATTGCTTTAATCGCTCTACCCTGGTTTTAATCGTTTCCCAGTTAGTGAGCATACCTCCCAACCAGCGTTGGTTCACATAGTAAGCTCCGCAACGGCTAGCTTCTTGAGCAATAATTCCGGCAGCTTGTCGCTTAGTGCCTACAAAGAGAAACTTTTTGCCCTGCTCTGAGGCTTTGCGCATGTAGCTATAGGCATTTTCCATCAACTGAGCTGTTTGTACCAAGTCGATGATATGAACACCATTACGAGCAGTGTAGATGTAGGTATCCATTTTAGGGTTCCACCGACGGGTTTGGTGGCCAAAGTGAACCCCCGCTTCCAACATTTCAGCCAAAGAAACGACTGGCATAATTTTTTTACTCCTCGTTCGGGTTTATCCTCCATCCAGGCGTATTTCATAGGGTTGTAATCACCCAGAAACACCCGAAACCCTGAATGTGCGAATTTTAGACAACTTTTCTACCGTAGCATATGGTGGAGGGTTTGAAAATTTTAGATTTTAGATTTTAGATTGATGATTTCCAGTTCAGGAAATTATGTCAAGTTCGGATAAACAGTTATAAATCCCTTCTACCTTGCAACCTTCTTTCTTCCCTCCTGCCTTCTGCCTCCGGTCCCCCTCCTGGGAGGGGTTAGGGGTGGGTTCTACCTTATTGTCACCAAAGTGTAAGCATTCAACCGAACTTGATATTAGGTGTGTGTTCAAGAATCTCCTCATATTCTTGGTTATCTTGCTTCTAGAGAGTATTGATGAAAAAATCAACTAAGCAATAAATGCTACTTACGGCAGATGCAGGCTGTTTAGTTAGGTATCAACAAGAATCATGGATTTCCGGAGTTTCACTGATGACAAAAATTTGGCAGTTTGCTAGCTATCACCTCTGGTCTTTATTTTCCCCACAGGTGAGTAAAGAAGCTTGGCACTGTGATATGAAGCGAGGTTTTACTAAAGCTCGAAAGAAAGAACCAATTGTCAAAGCTTTGCTGGAAAAAGACACCTCCTGGCAACGGATTGGTCTTCTAGCTCAAAAGGGTGTTTATGAGTTTCATCAGAATACTCAGTTGCTGAAGCAACCAAGGGGTATCGAACAAGTAGCAGAAATTCTGCAATTGAACCAAGAATCAGCAGAAGTTCAAAAACGGGTTACAGGAGTACTGAAAAACTACCATGAAAATCCCATTCTAGTAGGGAAAAATGTTATCAAACTGATCCGGGGTGACGAAGGATTTCCTGAGCCGATTCTGATCCGGCATGGTAATTATCACTTCAATTTATATGCAGCCATTGACTGCATTTTTAGAGAGCCAGATGGCACAATACATATTTTAGATTTCAAGACGGGAAAATCTGAATTTGATCGCCGACAGGCCTTTGTGTATTTACTGGCAGCTAGTTATCTCTATCCGCAGCAACCGACTGTCGCTTCTTTTTATAACTTGGAATCTGGCAAATGGTCTAAATGTATTACGGCAACAGCTGCTCAACTTAATGCTATCCGAGTGGAATTAGCCAAAATAGCTAAGCAACATCAACGAGATTTGCGGCGTTATCGATTCAATGCAGCAACATTCCAGCAAATTTATCCCCCCAATCCCGGATTTCACTGCCAATACTGTAATTTTAACTCAATTTGTAAATTTTCTGTTGCTGAGGTTCCTGCATGACTGCAACTCCAGTACCCCCAATCTATTTGAGTGAAATTTTTCCCCTCACCATCTCACAACCTAATTTGATGGGTTTTCGACTAACTCCTGAAATTGAACGGGAAGTAGGAAACCGCTTGAGTTTCTATTTTTGCCGTAAGTTCCCTGAACTAGTTGTTACCTGGCATGAGGGATTGTTCTGGGTTTTAGGGACACTCACTAGACAAATTCCTAGTCCAACTGAGTGGACAAATATCTTAAAAAATATTCAACAGGAAGTAGAAGATTTTAGTCATTGCTACTGGTCATTCCAATGGATACCCCAGCCTACCCCAACACCGGAAGTCTTAGCTCAACTTGCTTGTAAAATTTTGAGAACCGACAGGCCATTTTATCCTTTACCGATTTTATCAGACCAGAACGTTAAAGTGAAGCGTGAGGCTAAATTTTGGGCAGAAACAATAGAATTAGATGGTAAATTACAACCTGCTTTTACCCTAACAATTAATAGTAGAATTGTATTCTCTGGTACTTTGTCTGAGTTCTACCAACATCACCCTTCTCGACAAGACCCCAAGACAGTTTTGATTGGCTTAAATGTACAAGATATTGAATCCGGCAGCTCCGCAACTGTTATGCAAATAGCTGGGACAGTGGGAGAACATCGTCAAGATTTGCTGAAGCAGGCGACAGGTTTAATTACTCAAGAAGCATTAAAACCAGAGAATACACCAGATGATTAACCCCTGGTAGCTGTTCAATTTGGCAAAAAGAGAAAACAGTTTCATTATCCCATGGCCGCTCTTCGTCCCTGTATTACGGCTATTACTGCGGAAAGGTTTGGAGTAGATTATGGAAAACTCCTGAAAAAAACGAAGATATCTTACCCAGAGCGAAAAATACTCTTAGGTGAGCACAAACAAAAGGCAGCAGCAGTATTAGCAACTTATGGGTTTCAAGTAGCAGAGAAATGTATTAATAGTCGTGAGTATCCCAATTTTTTTTGGCAACCACAGATTTCTCTAGAGAAAACAGAACTACTGTTTGGCAAGGGCTGGAAAGGTATTCAAAGTAAAATTATACCAGGTCTAAAACGAGGGGGTGTTTATCGACGTCATTCTGACTATAACGATCCATCAAGTCAAATCCGCATAACTGCTTTAAAGCTAGTTGAGATAAGTGTTTCTCCCTTTATTAGAAAAATGGAGCAACAACTGCCCTATTATGGATTTCAGAGTGTAGTCGTTGAGAAAGTATCAGTTTCAGTCTCCAAACAACATAGTGTTGATGTTCGCTCTGAGGTGGAACAAGCAGTTAATGATTTATTAGATACCCCAACGGATATTGTGCTGGTCTTTCTCCCAGAAAGCGATCGCCATGCTGACAATAGCGAGCAAGGCAGTTTTTATCATCAAATTTATTCCCGACTACTCACCCGTAAGATTGCTAGTCAATTCATCTATGAAGACACTTTAAAAGTTCCATATCAATATATTTTGAATCAAATTATCCTAGGTATCCTGGCCAAACTAGGCAATATCCCTTTTGTTTTAGCAAAACCCTTGCAAATTGCTGACTATTTTATCGGTTTAGATATTGCTCGTGCCCCTAAAAAAAACTTGCCTGGAACTCTAAATGCCTGTGCCAGTATACGTCTTTATGGTCAACGAGGAGAGTTTCTTAACTATCGGCTGGAAAGTGAACTGATAGAGGGAGAAGAAATTCCTCAGCGACTTCTAGAAAAACTACTCCCAAAAGCCACCCTAGGAGGTAAAGTCGTCCTCATTTATCGTGATGGACGCTTCGTTAATCGAGAGGTAGAGAATTTTTTAGCAAGAGCCAAGGCAATCAACGCTAAATTTATTTTGGTAGAGTGTAAAAAATCAGGCATTCCTCGACTGTATAATTTCCAGCAAAAAGAGCTAACAGCACCAACTAAAGGTCTGGCACTTCGCTTATCTTCCCATGAAGCGATTGTGGTGACAACTAAGGTTGCTGCAAATTTAGGTCTAGCCCGTCCTCTACGCTTGAAAATTCATGAAGATGGACATCAAGCCTCGATTGAAACTGTGGTCGAAACGACCTTGAAGCTTACTCGTTTACATCATGGAGCACTGAAAACTCCTCGTCTACCCATGCCATTATATGGAGCAGATCGCATGGCTAAACTAAGATTAAACGGAATTTATCCCAGTATCTTAGAGGGAGACCGGCAATTTTGGCTGTAATAGCGTGATATAGCAGTAGTAGGACTTCAGTCCAAAAAGAAGCCAGAAACAAGGCTTGCGCCCACCAGTATCTGAATATTATGATACTGTGGTCAATTAAGTGAGGGGTCTTACCCTTCATACTGCTAAACTACTGAACTGGCAAGACTTTTCACGCTTTGTCAAACAATTTTTGACCTAACCCCCCAGCCCCCTTCCCTGCAAGGGAAGGGGGAGCCGGAAAGCCCCTCTCGTCGCAGGGGAGAGGTTTGGGGAGGGGTCATACCCCCCAGTCGATTCGCCCACAGCAATATCATCTACGACAATAGCACCTCGTCTGTTTTTATTAAAAATAAATTCAATCCGGCTTAATTGAGACAACTCAAACTCTGGATTCTGTCCAACAAAATCCTTCAGAGCAAAGTGATAGTGACGCTTGATGGTTTCAGTTAAAGCTGTTTGATTGATAAACTTGGCTAATCGCGTTCGCCCTTTGACTGGTGGATACAAGGGTTGGTCATGACTCAAGGTCAAACTGACTGATTGAGCGTTTAAATCAACCAGCTTTATTGTCCAATCCAGTGATTTTGGCGGGTCATCGTGGTTACTTTGTTGCCTTTTCTCAGTACTAGTTTTGTCCTCGATATCTTGTTTTTTTACTTCTGACTCATCCCAATCTGAAGGTAAAGATCCAGCTTCAGATTGGGCTAGGGAAAAAACTAACTTTGACTCGTTGGTGAGTTTCAACGTATTAACCGGCAATTGAATTACATATCGTGCTACCTTTTCTGTGACCCGGTCATCCCAGGCAATTTGTGCCACATGGGTATCTAATATTCGATACTTTAGCTTTACCCAAGTCTCTGACCACTTGGATAAATTATCACTGGTAATAATTACTCCCGGTAAACTCCCAGTAGATACATCGAGGTCTTCTTCATAATCCGCAATCGTCTGATAGGTGGAATCCTGATAATTGGCTAGATAAAAAGTATTGGGTAACCATTTTTGGCCATAAACCGGATTAGCAAAAATTGGCAGATAGCTCTTTTCCTCCCAGATCACTGTCTCGACAAAAGCACTTAAGTAAACCTTAGCAATTTGTCGCTGCTTTTCTCCATCCATCAGGGAATCCGTATCCAAACTCCAGCACAAAAATTCAGCAATATCACACTGTCCCCAGGAGGTATTAAAGTTGCCGTGGTTTGCACCATGGACATACAAGCTCGACTTAAAATGGAATTGGTCTCTAGAAAAGCCTGCCCGTTCATAAACAGACAGTCCCATAAAAGATTCTACGTCCCCATCAAGACTGCCATGAATCGTAAAATAGTTGACATCTACTAGCGGAATACGTTTTTCCCGTGGTTTGTATTGCCCATCAACCGGTGCGATCGCAACTATACCACGTAAATTAAATCCAAAATCAAAAGTGACACTAGCATCGTCGGGATAGTGAGACAAGGAATTGAACAACGCCGCCGTTGCCACTGCTTCACCTCCTCGCGAATGTCCCATTAAAACGATTCGCTCCAGATCCACTTTACCGCCAAATATGTGGTCAGGATTATTGTTCCATTCTCTCCACTGTTGCAAATGCTTGAGCAACAGCCACCCACGGGCATCGTTTTCTTCCTTCAGACTCAGGGCAATGGGGTTAGCGTAATCTGCTAGGGAAACATTCAGAAAGTTTTCATCCACTGAGGCAAAAATATATCCACGGCTGGCAAATAACTCACCCAGATACTCATACCCAAGGTCAGAATAATTTTCCATGGCATGATTACCATGAACAATCAAAATTAGTGGAAAAGCGCCGTCAGCCTCTGGATACCAAACACGAGCCTGCAATGGCAGCGCATCGACACCAAAACCATAATACTGGGTTCGTAACCAACCGCTGAGTCCTTGCCAATTGTCGATAAGTTTGGAAGCATCCACTGATTGGGATTTCAGAGTTACTTCCCTCCCAAACATGGCACGATTGGGATCAACGCCACTACCGTAGGTCAGAGATTTAACTTGGTAATTTCCCTTATTCCCTGGGTTTGGCAGGGGTAAAGTCTTATCGGCGAGTTGGTAATTATCCAACTCAGGATTCAGGGATGCTTTTTCACTAAACAGCAGATAGTTAACGGAAACCAAGAGTACCAGACCTATCACCAAGGCGCTGATAACTTTCCCAGACTGCCAAGATGCACGGCCTTTTTTCGCAATTACAGTGCAAGACCCGGCCAAAAAAGACACTGATAGCATCATACTAATGAGTAGAATAGTACCACCTATCGGCCCCGCAGCGGGTAGAAAGACAATTGTAAAAAATGGAGTGACGAGCAATAAAGTATTTTTAACTTTTTCAGGAAAGCAGTTGACGAGCTTGATAACCAGAGCGATTACAGTACTAATAAGAAGTGAGGCAAGAACTATCACCGAGTACCCGACTAATTTGCCAAACCAAAAGTTGGGAACAACCATGACTAATAAAAGCCATAATAGATAAAAACCCGTAACTCCCCAAAGCCCTCTGATCATGCCTTGCCAGCCTACATCACTGGGTTTGAGTTTGGTTGCTATATTTCTGCAAAAGACCGAAATTTTTCTGAGCCATTCCATACAAAGTAAGAGCATCTCAATCAAGTTTTATAGCAAAAGGCAGAGGGCAGAAGGCAGTTCAGCAAAGCCGTTGCCGCAGGCTAGGCAGAAGGGAAAATATTGACGGGTAAAGGTTTTAGCCTTTGGTGTTGTCCTAATCAACTTGGCGGTTGCTATAAACTAGGATTAAACGGAATTTATCTCAGTATCCTAGAGGGGGACTACCAATTTTGGCTATAGGTTAAGGAGTATTTAATTTGGATGGTGACTCACAAGCAATTAAAAATTTCTATTGGCATCAAAATCTTTGGCATTGCCACGAGTATGCTAGGGTTAATGTTGCTGGTGGTTTATGTTTCCTCTAATCGACTCCGCAAGGTTAATCAAGAAATTGCCGGTTTAGCCAACTACACTATTCCCATAACCAACTTCGTAGCTAAGGTTAATGTTCATTCCCTAGAGCAAGAGCGGCATTCGGAAAAGATACTCAAGCTTTATGAAGTAGAACCTAGGGATTTAAAACTTATTGAACAGGAGAGGAAACTGTTTGAGCAACGAGGCGATCGCGTGGATGAGGATTTAGCACAAGCGATTCAACTGGTTGACCAGGCAACTACCGAAGCCCAGATTGCTGCTAATCGACAAAAGTGGACTCAGATTAAACCCATATTAGAGCAAATTGAAGCAGATCATCAACAATTCCACGACCATGCTGTGGCGATATTTGAGCTGCTTGCCGCATCAGAGATCGAGGAAGCGCGTCGCTTAGAAGCCGAGTTAGGCACAGAAGCAGATAGTTTTAACCAAGAAATTGCCGATATTTTCCTAGAACTGGAACGGTTTACCGTCAGATCAGCGGGAGCAGCAGAGGCACATCAGAAAGCAGTCCAAAACCTGAGTCGTTTTGTTGCCACCTTCGCTACGGGATTTGGTCTGTTATCGGCATCAGTGGTAACAGCGGGTTTAGTGAAACCAGTGCGCCGACTAACTCGGAGTACTCGAGCTATCCATCAAGGAAATTTGGATGCTCAAGTAGAAGTAACTACAGGAGATGAAATTGGTTCCCTAGCCAAATCATTCAATACGATGGTAGATGAGCTCAGGCTCAAAAAAAAGCTGGAGGATACCTTTGGGAAATATGTTGACCCACGGGTGGTGAAAAGCCTGATGGCTAAGTCGGAAGGTGCTCATACTGAAGGGGAAAGGCAAGTAATGACTGTCTTCTTCTCTGATATTGATGACTTTAGCGCGATCGCTAATAACCTAACCCCAGATGAGTTAGTACAGGTAACTAATCAATATTTAACCTTAATGTCAGCTCCTATCTCCGACTATTCCGGTGTTATCGATAAGTTTATCCGCACCATGATCATGGGGTTTTGGGGTCCTCCCTTTACTGATAAAACCAATCATGCCCAACTAGCTTGTTATACTGCTTTAGAGCAAATTGCTCGGTTAGAACAACTCCGTCAGTTGATGGCTAAGACTGTAGGGAGAACGGAATTACCAGTGAATCTCCACATTGGGATTGCTACTGGTGCGTTGGTAGTCGGGAACATGGGTTCAACCGCTGCCAAGTCTTATACCGTTATGGGGGATACGGTCAATACAGCTTCCCGCCTCAAAGGAGTCAGTAAACAATACGGTACTCAGGTAATTCTGGCAGAAGAAACCTACCAGATGGCAGCAGAAGCGGTTGAGGTTAGAGAGATAGATTTAATTCAGGTGGTGGGAAAACAAGAACCAGTGCGAGTTTACGAATTGTGGGGACGAAAGGGGGAACTTAGTCCCGATGCGATCGCTTTACGAGATACCTTTGAGCAAGGTTTAAAAGCCTACCGGCAACAGAATTGGGAGCAGGCGCAGCAATGTTTTGAAAAATGTCTGCACATTAATGCTACTGATAGTCCAGCAAATCTCTACCTCCAGCGAGTGCAAACCCTAAGGGAAAGTCCACCCTCTCAAGATTGGGATGGTGTATGGCGGTTAACCAAAAAGTGATGGAGCCACAGCAGTATTTATGAGCCAGTCACATAAGAGTATTTTAAACGTCATTTGCTATATGCTATGACATATAGCATTTTCAGACATTTAAACACCTCGTTAATTTGGAGATTTTACCTCATCAGTCACATAACAGTCACATAAGCGATTTCTATGATAAAGACGATAATCATAAGTACTTACGCCCAAAACGGTACATACTTGGCGTGCTTCTTAGATTTATTTTCAGGGTCATAAGGCTTGATTAACTGCTCATTAATTGTGTCTGTAATAATTCGTGAAGCCATAGAATAGTTTTTATCATCAATTGCAAATCTTGTTCGTAAAGACTCATTGGTCATTTGTTCACGACATACAAAGCGTAAACAAGCGTGTTGATAACAGGCTCTAATACGATCAACTTTATCCATAGGCTCTCTAGTACATAGGGTGATAAGCTGAGGTTATCATTTCTATATTCCTTACACAGCAAGGATGACAGGAATATATTTTCGAGGAAGCTATCACAAATACCGGAGTTTCCACCACAAGTACGGGAGAGCCATACTTGTTCTCTTTGCGTATAAATTCTATTGTTGCCTTTGTAGATAATAACCCTAATCGCTTTTCTACCAAGTCTTTCAAAATCTGTTAATTTTTTGGCAAAAAGAATCGCACCTAAATTAGTTATATCAAAAAAATCACCAGGTTTAATCTTAATCAGTTTCTCTTTTGCTAGAAAATCTAATATCCCCGGTTTATTATCAGGAAGGTTTTGCTCAGTTAACTCAAAATACTCCGGATAATTGATTTTTGCTAGAACCTCATCTGCTGTTATGTTTTCTATTGCTAATCTTTTTTCAAAATTTTGATGAGAAGATAAATTCCACAATTTTCTTTCTTTTTCTGGATGATCTTTGAGTTTTTTATTGTAACTCCCAACCCTAATATACTTTTCCCCTTTAAAGCTAACAGGCTGATGATAAGCACTAGGAATTTCCAATAGTACCACATCTTGACTATCAAAAGTAAATTCATAAATTATAAAATCAATTTTAGGTGAAAGAAGTCTTAGTAGCCAATTTTTCAACTCTTCATTACCCTTTTTTGTTTGCTTAGGTTTGAATTTCGTACCGACAACATTATGAGTATTATCTTCAATTCCCCAAACAATGTAACCTACATCTTGCTCGTGTAAAGCAGCAGAATTTGATATTGCTGATATATATTCACCTATCATTTCTGGTTTATAATTATTTTGTTTAAATTCTACCCATTCAATTTCTTGAGGGAGCGCAATTAGTCCTTCTAAAATGCTAGCTAACTTATTGGATTCCATGTTTACAATTTGACGAAATAGATGCTAGAGGAGGTTGTGACTATATTGTTGAGTATAACTTGCAAGTAAGGTAAATCAGCTGTAATGCCAGATTAGGTTAAAAGGAGCGCTGTGATCGCACCAGCAATTTGAGATAAACGAAGTCGATTAGCTGAGCAAAAAATTGAGCAAGCGATCGCTCTATTCCAATAGAGCAATTAGGGCTGCAAGCAAAATTCTATCCTAAAACCAGAAGAATAGGAGACTGAATTGGTCTTTTAGAGCTTCAGTTCATTATTTGATGTTGACAAAATCCATATGATGTGTATCAAAGTTTTTACCACCTAAGTTTCGGTCAATGCCACAATCTGATGAGTTGTTAGTGCTAACTGAGGAAACAAAGGAGATAAGATTGTTGCGTCTCCTTGATATCGCTCTGCTTGATATTCATCCCTAATTAAACGGTTAATAGTGAAAGTTGGTTGTTTAGGAGAGCCAATATATTGAATTCCTCCGAGTCCAGCATAATCAACAATCCAGTATTCCGGAATCCCTAATGTTTCGTACTCATTTAATTTAATGCGGTAATCGTCTCGCCAATTAGTACTGACAACTTCAATTACCAGGGGTGGTGGCACGTATGCCGCTGCAGACGCCGAACTTTGACGCATTCTTTGCCATTCTTCTCTGGTGAATACCACAATATCGGCTTTACGACTCGATTCATTTTCGCCGGGAGCGTTATTCAACCTAACTTGTTTGTTTTGACGCGGAATATAAGGTAGATTCAAGTCTTGGCAATGGTTGTTCAGGAGGCGACAAAGTCCATCAACGACGTCTTCATGTTTGGCTGTGGGTTCACTGAGGGGCATAGCAACTCCCTGGAAAAGCTCGAATGACCTACTGGAACCGTCATCCCAGTTCAGAAAGTCCTCGAAGGTCAAAGGTTTTTGGACGATCGCAACCATTGTTTTTGATACCATCCACAAGTCAGCTTGATTTTGCTTATATAGCAGTCGCCAGGACGGTTAAGACATTTTCAGGTAAGGCAAGTTAACAAGGGGCTGCCATCCCCTTATCCTAATCGCCTTGGCGGTTGCTATATCTATCTTAGGATGGATCATTTGACTATTTAAGTAAAACTCTTATTGCCCAGCTTCCCCAGCCTCCCTAGCTTCCCCAGCTTAACTTGCCGAAAATATAGTTATTCAACCAGATTACATATAAGGATGAGTAAGGATCTAGATACAAAAAACTTAAGTAAATTTTTGTTAAAGTTATCGGCAGTTTTCTGCTAGAATCATTTTCGATCAATTTCGGGTATCACAAATGGCCATTATCAATGCCATCTACCAACTACCATCTGCATCCTGATGAAAAGCCCAACTGAGCGTAGATTTAATAAATTGCACCAAATACCACCAAGACAATTGACCGTGCAAAAACAAACTCTTTTCCTTGTTGGTAGCCTGTTGTTAACTGGGCTAACGACTCAACTAAACCTCGCTGCTCAAGCCAGTCAACCCCAGATAGTAAGCCAGAACCCAGTTAACGAACAGCTCAATGAGCTACTTCGTCAGGGACAGGAGTTGGTAGATAGGGGAGATTATGTCCAAGCTATTACCACCTACCAACGGGCAGCTAACCTAGATCGCCAAAACCCCAAGATTTTTTCTGGAATAGGCTATTTGTATGCCCATCAAGGGAATTTTCCAGAAGCAGTCAAAGCTTATCAACAGGCAATCTTCCTTGACCCTAGCAATGCTCAATGGCAATATGCCCTAGGCTACAGTCTAGCTAGTGCAGGAGACAATGCTGGTGCTGCTGCTGCCTATCGTCGTGCTATTGGACTAGATGGTAGTAATCTCAATAACTATATAGGTCTAGGCACAGTGCTCATGCGCTCCCAAGACTATAATGGAGCGATCGCTACTTATCAAACAATTCTGGAACTTTCTCCAGGAAATCCTGAAGCCTATGAGTTAATTGCCTCAGCACTGTTAAAGCAGGAGCGTCTGCCAGAAGCAATTGCAGAACTTCGTAAGGCTGAACAACTGGCTCCTAAAAGTAGCCGTGTGCAGCTAAGCTTGGGAATGGCCTTCGTCAGTCAAGGTAATCTGGTAGCAGGGATGGAAGCTTTCCAAAAGGCAGCACAGTTAGACCCTCGCAATGCTCAAGCTCATATTCAGATTGGTAAAATTTTACAGGAAAAAGAGGATTTAGAAGGTGCTCTAGAAGCTTTTGAAGAGGCTAGTGCTATTGATCCGAATTCTTTAGAAGCAAAGGCATCTATTGGAGAAATTTTACTAGAACAGGAACAATACCTCTTAGCAATTGTTACCTATCAACGCCTGAGTGAACTAGCTCCGGAAGACCCAAAAGTGTATTATAATTTAGCGCTAGCTTTAAAAGAACGTAATCGTGTTAAAGAAGCGATCGTTGCTGTGGAAAAAGCGAGTACACTCTACGAGGGTCAAGAAGATAACGAAGGTTTAGAGCGAGCTGAAGCCTTGCTCAAGCAGCTCAAAAAATCCCGTCGCTAATCTATGAACAAAACGACCGGGTCGAAATTAACTAAATTTTTTAGATGATCATTCTAATCAAGGAACAACTTATAACCAGAAAATTTCTAATCTCCTAACTTAGAGGAGCTCAAAAATTAGGAACGTATGAGGAACAAACCTTAGGAGCTGTGACTCACTTACCTAGTTAAGTTCATCACTAATTTGGAGACTTCAGAGTATGCTAAACTAGCAGGCTTAGTTCCGTCTGGTGGATTGATCTGGGTCAAAAGGTGTAGCAAGAAGGTAATGATAGCCGCTTGGAGCAGTCTTTTGAGCATGATGGATGTTCTCCTCAACTTTGTTGGTAATTCTTACAATGATTATTGACAATTTTCAGATGGGGCTCAGTGATAACGAACACTTCTCATCTTCTTTTATATAGGGATGCTCCCGCTATAACCCGTAGGATTTAACGGTGAGTTGCATTTCCCCAATGGGTTTACCCTAAGAGTACTGATGCTGAGATTGTACCTAACGTTCCATTAGCGAGAAGTTACTGGTTGACCCCTAGCAGGGGAACAATCAGGCTAAAAAAAGACTGGGTATAAGGTGTGGGGTGTGAAGAAAAGAAAGAGACTATCCGAATCATGACTTAGCCTTATCCACCCCCATAATCTCTTAGCTGGACAAAAAATACCTCTACCAATCGCTACAATCTAAATAAATACCCTTGACAGTTGCATGATTCCGACAGTTATTGAACAATCTGGTCGTGGCGAACGCGCCTTCGATATCTACTCTCGCCTCCTGCGGGAGCGCATTGTCTTTCTTGGACAACAAGTTGATTCTGATTTAGCTAACCTAATAGTAGCCCAACTGTTGTATTTAGAAGCCGATGATCCAGAAAAGGATATTTACCTCTATATCAATTCTCCTGGTGGTTCTGTGACAGCAGGTATGGGTATTTTCGATACCATGAATCAAGTTCGTCCAGATGTTTGCACCATTTGTGTTGGATTAGCGGCGAGTATGGGAGCTTTTCTCCTCAGTGCTGGCGCGAAAAGTAAGCGGATGAGTTTACCTCATTCCCGCATCATGATTCATCAACCCCTAGGTGGTGCTCAAGGACAGGCTACTGATATTGAGATTCAAGCCAAAGAAATTCTCTACCACAAACAGCAGCTCAATCAATTGTTGGCAAAACATACTGATCAACCCCTAGAACGGATTGAGGAAGATACAGAACGTGATTTCTTTATGTCAGCACAGGAAGCTAAAGACTATGGCTTAATCGATCAAGTGATTGATCGACGTCCTTCCGCAATCAGAGCTCCTGTTAGTGTGGCCTAGGTTTTGGAGATGGGGGAGAGGGGGAGCTGGGGGAGCTGGGGGAGCTGAGGAAGCTGGGGGAGCTGAGGAAGCTGGGGGAGACAAGGGAGCTGGGGGAGACAAGGGAGCTGGGGGAGATATTTTCACTCACCAATTCCCAATTCCAATTCCCAGGGAGACAAGGAAGACAAGGAAGGCAAGGGAGATATTTTCACTCACCAAACAACAAATGACAAATGACAAATGACAAATGACAAATGACAAATGACAAATGACAAATGACAATTCCTCAAACATCTTCCGGTGTCGGTTGTGATTCCAGATAACTGAGAAAGTCTAGTAGTTCATCATCTGTTAACAGCTGGCGCGATCGCTTCCCGTAAGTTTGTAATAGATAATCTTTCCCCTGCTGATTAGTCCAACCTAAACGTTTGACTTCTACAGTACTTCTGGCAATGATATCAGACATATCAAGGGGACTGGAGGTAGGGGGAAGCTTACTGTGATCTGTTTCTATTTCACTCTGAAAGAAAGAAGACTTTACTGGCAAATCATTAAGCTGACTTGGGGGTATCTCTTCCGACCTTCTCAACGGGGGGTTAACGAAATTTGGCGTGGGATTTCCATTCGACCCGTCCCCGCGTTCCCACGTCTCTGCGTCTCCTTGTCCCGGCGTCTCCGCTTCTGTTGACTCTTTCTTTCCTTCACCCTCCTGTGGGGTTGACTCTTCCTGTGAAGTTTGAGGTTCAGTTAGGGACGAAAATTCATAGGGGGGAGTATTCTTCTGTTCTACTGGGGGAGTTTTTGAGGCATGATAGTTAAGCTCCTCAACACTGGCATCGTCAGAAGATACCTGGCTGGAGTCATTAACGCTAGAATCTGGTGGAAACTGAGTTAGTTGAATCTGTTCTAGGTTTGGGGATGGTAACTCTTGGGGTAGATTAGCTTTGGGTTTGGGAGGTACTACTACCTTAGGGGGGACGAGGGGAGTTTCCTTTTCTGCAATGACAGTTGTTGTAGTATCAATACCTAAAACTGCTAAAGCTCTACTTCGGGCTTGCTCTTCTGCCAATTCAACGGTTTGAGCTGCGGCCAAACCGGTTACTAAGGTTTGGCCTTCAACTTGAACCAAACAGCGCACTATGTACTGACCATACTCAATGGCTGATAGCTCAGTGATAAGGCTACCTTGGGGATAATGAGCTCGAAACTGAGTAAACATAAATTTTTCAATGCATTGCCGGGGTGCTACTTGGTAATTTATCCCTTGGAAGCACATACCTTGAAATCAAGTATATCTGCTGTTTTTGTGATTAGGATTTGGTAAAAGTACAATTAGAGCTTATTATAGATATAATATTACCCATTGCTACGAAAACAGTAACCAGTGAGCAGTGAGCATCTAACCAATTTGGTTACTAACCAGTGTTTGGTTAAGATACCCATCCCCTGGGAAGGAATACAATGCCAATAATTTTTCCTTGCTTGTTTAAAGTTCATTTCCTGAGCAACGGATAATTAACTGGTAACTGGTAACTGGTAACTGTTAAGGGTAATCCATTGCCCTTGCCGTAAAGCGAATCAGGACGAAGAGCGGCAAAAAACCATAAGACCTCTTGAGCAAATGAGCCTGAAAGCCTTGTTCTGCCATAGCTCAAACCTCATTTCTGGAGGTGTCTCTTCAACTATCGAGAAACATACTCAGCCGCAGGGGGTTGGGCGAAGCTCTCCTGGGGAGCTCTTCAATGTGGTTATCTTTACCTGATTTGAGTACTTTACCCACAGGGCAAGAAGAAAAGAAAAAACCGCGATCAGACACACAAAGGATTGTTGGATGGAATTCTCAGTCGCTGCATTACTTGCCAATTTTACGGATGACAAATTAGTAGCCCCCAAAGTTTTGGAAAAAAAACTCGATTACCAAGATGAGCAAAGTATCCAAAAACTCCAGATTGCTTTAGATGCCTTAGAAAAAGTCGGTGTTTTGGTCAAAGATCGGGGCAGGTATCGACGGGTGTATGAAGAAGATGTGGTTGAAGCAAAACTACGCTGCTCAAGTAAAGGATTTTGCTTTGCGATCCAAGAATTAGAGGGAGCCGATGATATTTACATTCGAGAGAGCCACCTGAGTACAGCTTGGAATGGCGATCACGTCTTGGTTAAAATTACCAAAGAAGGTAGTCGGCGTCGTAGTCCGGAAGGACAGGTACAGTTAATTCTGGAGCGAGTTAATCCCTCGGTGCTAGCACGAGTCAGAAAAGCGGAGAATAATTATCGAGCAGTTCCCCTTGATGACCGACTCCTCTTTGAACTCAACCTTCAAGCTAATGGCATACCTTTAGAAGAAGCAGTGGAACACTTGGTTCATGTCGAGGTGGTACGCTATCCCCTTGGACAAAACCCTCCCATCGGACAAGTGGCGCGTATCTTAGGTAGTGACGCCGAAGACGCTGCTGATACTGATATTGTCTGTTGTAAGCATGATCTGCGCACCAACTTCCCTGATGAAGTACTACTGGCAGCAGATGGCTTACCCAAACAAGTTCGGAAGACAGATTTAAAAAAGCGCCTTGATTTGCGTGAGCTTTTGACTGTAACTATTGAAGGTGATTCCCCGAATTACCAAAATCCAGTTGTTAGCAACGCCTTTACCTTGAAAAACTTGGAAGAAGGACAGTGGCAGCTAGGAGTCCATATCGCTGATGTTGCTAGTTGGTTTTCCCCTGATTCTCCCTTGGAACGAGAGGCTAAATTACGAGGTACAGCTGTTTATCTAGGAGACACAGTACTACCTTTATTACCTGAACCGGTTGCTCAGCGTTGCTCTCTAGTGCCAGAACAAGATAAGTTAACTATCTCGGTACTACTAACCCTGAATAATACTGGTGAACTGCTAGATTTTGAAATTCACCCCTCAGTGATTAATGTTGATCACCAGTTTAGTTATGAGCAGGTGCAATCCCTTTTGGGAGAACATGAGGAAGCTGAGCCAGAATTAGCAGCAGTAGTAGAAATGCTCAAAGAGCTGTTTTTTACCTTGAGTCCAGCGGTAAGATCTGCGCGACAACGGCGGGGTTCTTTTGAACTGAATCTGTCTCACAATCAATATCCCCAAACCCAATATCCTTATAAAGATGAAGGGAGATTAGGGGCAGTGGTGGTTTCAACTTCCGTGCCGATTCAGTCTTTGTTAATGGAATTAGTTATCTTGGCCAACCAAGCAGTAGCATCTCATCTACAAGCTTTATCCTTGCCAGGAATTTACTGCGTGCAGTCTGAATCAAATTTCGATGAGCTTCAGGATTTAATCAAATTGGGTGACAATCTGGGTCTAGACTTGGAACTAGAGCAAGAGGAAGAAATTACTCCCCAAGACTATCAACGGTTTATTCACCTATTTGCCCAATCTACAGCGCCTCAAGTATTGACTTATTTGTTGCGCTCAACTTTAAAGCCCATAGCTTACAGATCTAAGCCCGGTTCTCACTTTGGTCTTGCTTTGAACACTGGCTATACTCATTGCTCATCACCAATTTGGCGTTATGCAGACCTCTTCATACAACGGGTTTTGGGATTTATTTTTGAGGAAGGACGAGATCGCCGTTCAACTCGTTCTAAAGACCGGGTAAATCTTAACAGCAGCAGTTGCCACGGCAATGTCAACTGGAATGTCTTACCACCGGAAATACAGCAAGAGCTAGAAAATCAGTCCAAGGAGTTGATTTCCCACCTCAATGAGCGGGAGAAACTGGTTATGGATGCCGAAGATGATTTAGAAGGTTTAAAGAAAGCTGAACAGATGAAAGAACGGACTGGTGATGTCTTTACTGGTCTGATTACTGGTGTTCAATCTTACGGTTTCTTTGTGGAAATTGAAGACCTATTAGTGGAAGGATTAGTTCATGTTAGCTCCCTTAAAGATGATTGGTATGAATATCGCTCTCGCCATTCCTGTTTAGTTGGTCGTAAAAATCGCACCGCTTATCGACTAGGAGATCATGTAGAAGTCCAAGTCAAAAGCGTTGATTACTACCGTCAGCAAATTGACCTGGTAACTGTCAGTGGTGGTAGTACGGTTCCTAATGGGGATTTTGACGAGTAATTTTTATTAGGTATTAGGTTTTGGGTATTAGGTTTTAAGTCTACTGAATCCCGAACCCTATAGTTTGTCTTTAAACAGTCGGAGGGCATAGCATTTGGATTGTATAACTTGAGTCTCTACCGAGGAATTATCGCCCAAATGCTATGCCCCTACATCAAATTTTTGCCATAGAATTTTGTGTCTTCAACTTACAACTCAAAACTTCCTCTAATTTTAGGTGTTACTGGTGCATCTGGCTTAATTTATGCTGTACGTGCTCTGAAATTTTTGCTAGAGGCTGACTATGTTATTGAATTAGTAGCTTCAAAATCAACTTATATAGTTTGGCAAGCAGAAAATAATCTGCGGATGCCCCCAGAACCGGAGCCGCAGGAGCAATTTTGGCGAGAGCAAGCAGGGGTGTTTACGGGAGGTAAGTTAATTTGCCATCGCTGGAGTGATTTAGGAGCCACCATTGCCAGCGGCTCCTTCCGTACCTCAGGGATGGTGATTTTACCCTGTAGCATGAGTACTGTAGCCAAAATTGCTACGGGTTTAAGTTCCGACTTAGTGGAGCGCGCTGCGGATGTTCAACTTAAAGAAGGGCGTCAACTGGTAATTGTACCTCGTGAGACTCCTTTGAGTCTGATTCACCTGCGCAACCTCACTACCTTGGCAGAAGCGGGGGTCAGAATTGTCCCGGCTATTCCTGCTTGGTATCACAATCCTCAAACTATAGAAGATTTAGTGGATTTTGTTGTAGCTCGTACTTTAGATCAATTGGATATTGATTGTATCCCGATTAAACGTTGGCAGGGATATTAGTCAGGTTGAAAGCCTATATTTAGGGATTGGGAGAATAAGTAATAAGCAGTAGTAGGACTTCAGTCCAAAAAGAAGGTTGCAAGGGAGAGGATAATTCTAAGTGATTATCCTTTACTTGATATTACATTGATGAGAGAAAAAACAACGGTATTCCTCGGTTTATCTATCGCTGGTAGCAGGAGAAATAATGTTAGTTTTGTCAACGCTTATAAAAACTGATTTGATAAAACTTTTGTAAAGATTACTGAGGACTTTGAAGAGTCGGTAAAATATCAAAATTTCTCTTCCATTTAATGAAATTAGCTAATAGACTTAGATTGTTGTTGAAAAATAAAGATCATGTCACTTGGTCATAGAGGCGTACTACCCGTAGATGTAACAGATGGAACCGTTGATTTAACATTATTAAGTAACAACCTGGAGGCGGCAGACGGATCACAAGTTACCTTGTTACCGGTAGTAGTAGAAGATGGACATGTAGTACCAGCTGGAGGAACAATAACCGTAGATTTAACAGATGGTATTGATTCACCACGATTAGTAGATAATCAGACAGACTCTGAGGAAATTTTAGGTACTTCTGGCAATGATCAACTAAATGGCACTGGCGATAACGAAACAATTAGAGGTTTTGCGGGGGATGACCAAATCAATGGTAACGGTGGTATTGATCTTCTCCTAGGTGGTGGTGGTAACGATACTATTGCTGGTAGTGCTCAGAGCGATTTTCTGGATGGTGGTGCTGATAATGACCTACTGTTTGGTAACGGTGGCGGTGATGTGATCTTCGGTGGCAGCGGCAATGATGGTCTTTATGGTGGTTCTGCTGCGGATTATCTTAATGGTGGCGAAGGTGCTGACACTCTTTACGGTAACGGAGGTCTGGATACCCTGATTGGTGGTGCTGGTGATGACATTATCTATGGTGGTTCCCAAGCTGATGAAATCCTCGGTGGTGATGGCGATGATTTGATTTTCGCTAACGGTGGTGAGGATACCATCATCGGTGGTGGTGGTAATGATACTATTTATGGTGGCTCCCAAGCTGATCAAATCTTCGGTGGCGATGGCAATGATTTGATTTATGCTAACGGTGGCGATGATCTTATCAACGGTGGTAATGGTATTGATAATATCTGGCTTGGCGGTGGGGAAACTGTTGTCCTTGATGCTACCGATAGTGGATACGATATTATCAATAACTTCCAGTTAGGTCAAACTACTTTTGTGGTTGGCGATGTTAATACTTTGAGTTTCGCCGATGGCCCCAATGGTGCGGAAATATATCAAGGCGGTAACCTGTTAGCCACAGTTAGTTGGCAGACTGCTAGTACCTTTGCCAATAACGTCAACGATATTTTTGTCTAGATATTTCGTCTGATGTCTTAATGAATCTTTTACACAATCGAGAGAGGGGAGTGCGATGCGATCGCTCCTCTCGATTTCCCATTTACAAAAAACAATAACGGTAGAACCCATGTGGAACTGGCAAGATGCCAGTTTAATTATTCTCCTCTTGCTTGCAATACCCATTACTTTTTGCTAATATTATTAATAATGGATAAGTTGTGGGCATATAAGCCATTTCCACTACTTTCAGTATTTACCATATCCTACTAACCCTTCAGCACTTCTCAAGTCAAGGCATCTACAACACAGGCTAGAAGCCTGTTCCACAAGAGATTGTTCTAGAGAAGAAGAAGATAACTCTACTATTAATCTTCCATATCCCCATTGTTAACATATGGGAATTTTATTGTTGAAGATACTGAGGCAACGGTGGATGGAACTAGCACTTCTGGGTAAAACATTTGTAACAGATGGAGCAAGTTCGCTTTTGTGAGTAAAATTAGAGGTGAAGAGTCAATAATGGGTGGAATGGCTACTTCAGAAGATTGCTCAACCACGCGCTAACTCCTGCTCAAGATCTTCAAAATCTACTAAAAAAACATCCACTTTTTCCCGTTCAAGAACTTTGAGAAACTCCTTGCGGTTCAATCCTGCTAGTTGAGCTGCTTTACCTTGGGAAATTTCCTCACGAGTATACCAGTAGATGGCAGCGGCAAGTCGTATCCCTTGGGTTAGTAACTCTGGAGAAGAGTATTGGCTTGGTACAGCTTCTCCCGGAATATCTAGGGTAATTCGAGTCATGGTCGTTATTAGTTGTTGAAGATATTGTAGCTTCTTCAATAGAGTAGGCTTCAGCTACCATCCAATATACCGAATTTGCTTATCCTACCAGAGAAAGCTAGTGTCAGAAGCGATCGCACAATTAAGTTAGGGTAAACACATCTCAATCAAACTAACAAATTCTTCTTCTTCCGTGGAACTGGCATCTTGCCAGTTGTAATTATTCCCCAATTGCTTGCAATACTCATTACTTTTTGCTATCATTCCTAATAATAGAAAAGTTGTGCGCATGTAAACTGTTACTCCCGCCTTCAGCCTTCACCACTTATTCCCAATCTGTACTGATAGACACTTAAAGGATAATCTATTAATCTAATTGTCGAAGATAACAAAACAGGCTAGAAGCCTGTTCCACAAGAGATTATTCTAGAGAAGAAGAAGATAACTCTACTATTAATCTTCCATATCCCCATAGTGGAACTGGCATCTTAATAGTACATTTGTATTTGTTATTTATCTGAAACTGCCATCCGCTTTAGGGGTGTAGCATTTGAGCGATAATTTCAGCCCATACCTCCCAAGTATCTCAATCCAAATTCTACGCCCAATCCCTTGAGGCGAAGACTGTTTCTAGCGACGCCCCACAGGTTCTAATGAACTTTGAGCAAAATGTTCCAACAGCAGACGGTGGATAAAGATATAGCCACCACCAACTTTTTGTAGGAAAATGCGATTGCCTTCAGCACCAGCGAAGCTGATCGCTAGCATAATCTAGAAAGTGGGCATAGTTCCAGAGAATGCAACCATTGCTATACAGGATAAGGCGCAAGGTTAAATGTTGGATACAGGCTTTACCACCGTTAACAATCATAGCAATCAGCTGATTCAGGTTTTGAAGTAATAAGTAATAAGCATTAGTAGGACTTCAGACCAAAAAGAAGCCAGAAACAATTTAAGTGCGTCTTAGCTTACAGAGGATTGTGTTGACAGGTGCACACCTATCCTATTATTAGATAATAATAGCAAAAAACGTTGGAGTACACAAGGGAAGCGATCGCATTCACTTTGCTATAGTCTAATAATCTTGGCTTCCTAATCTGAAAATAGACACGGAGACGCGGAGAGAGGAATTTTCATGCATGATGGTGAGTGAAAAAGTTTGTCAAGCAATTTAAGATTGAAGACTTACCCCATCAATAAATGTAGGGGCTTGTGACCGTTTTAAATCTAAAATCTAAAATATCTATAGTTTGAACTTCCTAAGAACCTTTTTCCAGAAGCTAGTAGGTGGTTTGTAATTGTAGGGTTTAGGAGGAGTGGTAAAAACTGGACGCTTCTCAGGTTCATGGAGATAGCGATAGTGCAAGAAAAGGTCACGATAAGGAAAAGTGATATTTTCTCCAGCACATACGGCTGCTGGAATCTGGGGAGAAATGCCAATATAGTGCAGATAAGTCAGTCGCTTTCCTTTATCATAGAGAATGCGATCGCGCTCTTCAAAATGGGCAGAAGTAACGCAACAACCAGTTCTTTCCTTAGCTGGTAAGTGATGGGCAAAATTATAAATCGAGTAACCAGACCTCATAAACATATAATTAACCACAGGTTGGTCGTGACCACCGGGCTTAAATACAGCGGATTCACCAGCTTGGAGGTTAGCGATAAGCCAATCTCTCTGTTCTTGGGAAAACATGTCCCGCTTGGAAGCATAGAAACCAGAACAGAATATTTCCTGATCAATACGTTCCTGGGGAAAAACCTCTAGTAATTTAGGAGAATTGATATCATAAACATATTGGGGCTCTTTAAATTGAAAATCGTAGACTACACAATCATGGTCATCTAACTTGTTAAACACAAAGTCTAGAGAATTCATCACTAAGGTATCAGCGTCTAGATAGATGAATTGCTCAAAGGGGCCGTCAAAGGCACAAAATCTTCTATGGGCTCCATAGAGTCTAAGACCCCGATTCAGTTTATCAGGACGAGCTCCTTGCATAAACTGATCCCATCGCTGAATTGATTCTTGATTCTCATAAAAAATGACATTATCTCGTTTGGCAATTTCCGCCGCAATACCTTCAGTTTGTTCGTCAAAGGGATAAACACAAACGGGAGTTTCTGGTCCTAGTATGACCTCAATACTATTGAGTAGGGCAACCACTTGGTCATAAACTCGGTCATTACCCATTGTGCAGATACCGTTCATAATAACTAAATGATAGTCCTGTTTAAAATTTAACAAACTAGTGCTCTGAAGGCAGAAGGCAGGAGGCAGGGGTCAGGAGGTACTAACCATTGGTGTCAACTTAAGCCTAGACATAGCCAACTGGTTGGATACCATAACCTGCCTTAGATTTAAATCCAAGGCTAATAGCTTAAGTCCATTTCAATGGACTAAATCTTTCAGATTTATTTTAGTCATCTTTAGATGA
Source organism: Symploca sp. SIO1C2 (assembly GCA_010672925.1). Lineage (GTDB taxonomy): Bacteria > Cyanobacteriota > Cyanobacteriia > Cyanobacteriales > Coleofasciculaceae > Caldora. The sequence goes on from JAAHFP010000031.1 coordinate 30,918, forward strand.
CTTGAGCTATTAGCCTAGAGTTTAAACTCTAGGCGGGGCAGGGATTTCACTTTAAGTTGACACCAATGGGTACTAACCCACCACCTACCACCTACTACCTAACACCTAACACCTAATACCTATTCAACCTCAGGTAGCTCTTGTATCAGCTCAGAAAAGTGTAGTAATATTACATCTACTATTTTAGGCAAATTGGTGCAACTGCCGGAAAATGCAAAATTTGTTCGATGCCTTCATCTCCTACGGACGAGCTGATAGTCTAGCTTTTGGCAAAAAGCTGTATGCTCGATTGCTAGAAGCTGGGTTTAAAATTTGGTTTGATAAAAATGATATTCCCTTGGGAGTCGATTTTCAAAATCAAATTGATGATGGGATTGAAAAGGCTCATAATTTTCTGTTTGTTATTGCACCTCGTGCGGTCAATTCCCCCTATTGCCTCAAGGAAATTGAGTTAGCAGTTAAACTCAATAAACGAATTATTCCCTTATTGCATGTCGAGCAAATTAGTCGGGAAACCTGGCAGAAGAGAAATCCCAAGGGTACAGATGAAGAGTGGGAAGCTTATACAGCTAAAGGGCAACATTCTAGTTTTCCCAACATGCATCCGACGATTGGCAAGATTAATTGGGTGTACTTTCGGGAAGGAATCGATGATTTTGAGCAGTCCCTGGCAGGTTTAATTGAATTATTACAGCGTCAGACTGCTTATGTGGAGCAGCATACCCTAATTTTAGAGAAAGCGCTGAAATGGGAGAGGAATCAAAAAAAAACGAGTTATCTGTTAACAGGAGAAGCCAAACAGAAGGCTCAAGCTTGGTTAAAAATTAGGTTTAAAGATAAACAACCCCCTTGTATCCCCACGGATTTGCATTGTGAATTTATTACCGAAAGTATTAAAAATGGTGACAACTTGATGACTCAGGTATTCCTGTCCTATAGCAATGAGGATAGGGCAACGATGGAGAAAATTCGCAACAGCTTGAGAAGAGAAAGTGTTACGGTTTGGACTAATACAACGGATATTCAAACGGGGGAAGCCTTTGAAGAAGCAATTAACCGGGGCATTGAACAAACAGATAATTTAGTATATCTGCTCTCCCCTGATTCGGTTAACTCGATTTACTGTCAGCAAGAATTAGATTTAGCATTGTCCCTCAATAAGCGGATTATTCCCATACTGGTACGGGAAACTTACCCTACAAAAGTACCATCCAATCTACAGGCGTTGCATTATATTGACCTAACGGACAATGTTAAGGAAGACGATTACCTGCTCGATGAGAGCCAACTGCTAAGAATTTTGCACCAGGATGCAGCTTACTATAGCGAGCATAAAATGTTGCTGACCAAAGCGCTGAAGTGGAAGCAGCAATACTCCAATCCTAGTATTCTGCTACGGGGGTATAACCTGCGGAGTGCTGAGGCATGGTTGAAGTTAGCAAGGACGAGAACCCAACATTTGCCTACACCACTAATGGCAGCATTTATTGAAGAAAGTTTGCGGCAACCCCCAGCAACCTCACTAGATGTCTTTATTTCCTATTCTCGTAAAGATTCCGACTTTGCCCGTAAGCTCAATGATGAACTGCAACTTCAGGGAAAGACTACTTGGTTTGACCAGGAAAGTATTGCCTCGGGGTCAGATTTTGCTGAAGAGATTAAGCAGGGAATTAATGTTTGCGATAACATGTTGTTTATCCTTTCACCCCAGTCGGTAAATTCCCCCTATTGTCAGGGGGAGGTGGAATATGCGGCTTCACTAAATAAGCGCTTTGTAACGGTGCTGCATCAAAATGTAAACTCAGCAGATGTGCCTCCAGAGTTAGCTAAGGTACAGTGGATTGATTTTAATCAGAATGAGGGGGACTTTAACGCCAATTTTAAACAATTAGTGAGAACCATTGATACAGATAGGGAACATTTACGCTATCACACAAAATGGTCACAAAGAGCTCTGGAGTGGGAACAAGAACAGCGGAGTGAGGATGTACTGTTGCGGGGGGCTGAACTAGCAATCGCCCAAAATTGGCTACAAGAAACTGAAGAAAAGCAAAAACAGCCCTTGCCGACGACGAAACAAAAAGAATTTATTACCACCGCCGTCGAGTTGCGGGATCTCCTGATCCGAGAAAGAGAAGAAAATAGGCAGCGAGAGTTAAGGCAGGCTCGTCAGATTGCGATTGGCTCGGTGGCAGCTGGTATGGTTATGGCAGGCTTAGCTCTGTTTGCTACCTATCAATCAAGACAAGCAACCATTGGTCAAATTAAAAGTGCGATCGCTTCTGCTCAAGTTCACTTATCTTCGGAGCAGAAACTGGAGGCACTGGTTAATAGTATCACTGCCGCAGTCAAACTTAAGCACATGCTGCTGCCACCTTCACCTGAACTCCCTCAGCAAGTCCAAGCAACACTGCAACGTACCACCAACGAAGTCCAGGAAATTAACCGTCTACAGGGACACGAAAATGCTTTAGTCCGGGTCAGTTTTAGCCCTAATGGTGAATACTTGGCAACCACATCGGAGGATGGTACTGCTCGTTTATGGGATTTGCAAGGTAACCAAAAGGCTCTTTTCCAGGGACATCAAGGGAAAGTTCTTGGGGTGAGCTTTAGCCCCGATGGTCAATCTTTGGCAACCACATCAGAAGATGGCACTGCTCGTTTATGGGATTTACAAGGTAATCAAAAGGCTCTCTTCCAAGGTCATGATCCTGAGCTACCTGTAATGAGCATCGCCTTTAGCCCTAAAGAACAATCTTTGGCAACTGCTTCCTTAGATGGTACAGTCCGCCTGTGGGATCTGCAAGGCAATCAGCAAGCTGTATTTGAAGAATCTAATGGCCTGATGAGCGTCAGTTTCAGTCCCGATGGTCAATCTTTGGCAACCGCTTCTTTAGATGGCATAGTTCGCTTGTGGGATCTGCAAGGTAACGAAATTCTTCTATTAGATAAACACGACAATGCTGTCATAAGCGTCAGTTTCAGTCCCGATGGTCAATATTTAGCAACTGCCTCCCTTGACAAAACAGCCCGTTTGTGGGATGTGCAAGGTCAAGAAGTCGCCAAATTTGAACATGATAGTTGGGTTAATGATGTTAATTTTACTCCTGATGGTCAGTTCTTAATTACTGGTTCCCAAGAAGGTATTGCCCGTTTATGGAATTTACAGGGCAAGAAACTCAGGGAATTTCGAGGCAACAACAAAAACATTAAAATTAGCAGCGTTAGTATCAGTCCCAATGGTCAGTATTTAGCTACAGCATCTGGGGATAGCATTGCTCACCTCTGGTCTCTACAAACCGGAGAGTTTGCTCATTTACATAAGCGGGTCGGTCATCAGGTTTTTAAGGTCAGTTTCACGGCTCCTCAAGGCTATTTAGCCACTGCATCTGAAGATAGCACAGTTTTATGGGATTTACAGGGCAAGGAACTGGTTAAATTTCCCTTCACTATTGATGAGGTGGTAGACGTTAGTTTCAGCCCAGACGAAAAATATGTAGCGATCGCCTTAACTGATGGTACAGTTCATTTGTGGACTATACAGGGTGAGGAGGTAGCAGTCTTGGTAGGACATGATGAGGTGGTGCTGAGGGTGCAATTTAGCCCCGAAGGAGAGCATCTTGCCACGGCATCAGAGGATGGTACTGCCAAATTATGGGACTTACAAGGCAAGGAAATTGCTGTGTTTCAAGGGCATGAGGCTGGAGTTGCGGATCTAAGTTTCAGTCAGGATGGTAAATATTTAGCCACGGCATCTGGAGATAACACTGCTAGATTGTGGAACTTAAAAGGCGATGCAATAAGGGTACTTGAGGGACACAAAAACTCAGTTACGAGTGTGAGTTTTAGTCCAGATGGCCGAAGGGTAGTTACCGCATCTGCCGATAAGACAGCTCGCCTGTGGGACTTGCAAGGAAACGAATTATTAACAATCGAACACCAAGACATAGTTAAGAGCATTAGCTTTTATCCAGATGGGAAGCAACTGGTTACCGCGTCTACCAATGGGTTGGTTTACTTATGGAATTTACAAGGTAATCAATTGACTAGCTTTACAGCTGATACCCAATCCATAGACCGGGTAAATTTTAGTCCTGATGGTGAATATTTGGCCACTGTTTCCTACAGTACAGCTCGGATCTGGCAACTTGGGGATTTTGATGCTCTCCTCTCTAGAGGTTGCACTTGGATCAGAGACTATTTAACAACCAATCCCGATGTGGAGCAAAGTGAGCGCCACATTTGTGATCGCTTTGGAGATAAGTAATAAGTAATAAGTAATAAGTAGTAGTAGGACTTCAGTCCAAAAAGAAGCAAGAAACAAGAACAAAAGCACTATCACTTTATGAGCTTCCAAAACATATCGAAATTTCTAACAATGGCTTTGAGCATGGGAATCTGCTTATTTCCTCGTCAAACCCTAGCTCAAACTCTTAACTTTACTTTGGCTAATTTTAATGAGTCTTCTTTAACTAAATTCTACGCCGTTCCCCTAGGGTCAGATAAATGGGGTGATAACCAACTTTCAGAGGAATTAAAAGTTGATGAAGAAATTCCCATATCCCTACCATCCCTTAATCCCTCCGATGCTAGTGCCCAAATCTGCACGTACAATATAAGAGGTGTGTTTAGCGATAAACAAGAATTCCTCGACTATAGCGTTGACCTTTGTAAAACCTCTGAAGAGGGATACTATGTCTTTTTCAACCAAACCACACCACAAATTAAGATTCTCAATAATTCTCCTCGCAAGATTGAACAAGTAGAAGTTGATTATTTGGGATTTTGCCCAGAAGAAACTGGATTAAAACCGGCGGATTCAGCAAACGGTATTCGTTGGGGAGCATTTAAGATGCTCCATCGTTGTAATGATACAAATTTGGGTTTAGGCTTGCAGAACTTTGGATACTTAGGTAACGGTTACGGCTTTATGGAAATTAATGATAACCAAGGAGCTCAATCAGTACAATTTGCCAGAAATCCTGCTGCTGCCGAAGACTCTGACTGTATTCGTTGGGGGGGAGATATCAACATTCACAGAGGTTTTTTTCCACTAAGTAACCCAAAGCCTTCTAATCTTAATTTTATCGGTAATGTGAGTCGTTTTCAGGAAGAAGATTGGTACGAAGGGTCAGAGATTAGGGGAAAACGATTTGTGTACTTCGGTGTGCGAGAGGCAGAATGTCCTTCCGGCCACATGGTATTTCGACAAGAAACTTCAGAAAATAAGTATCAATATGGAGTCATCGAACCTATTGCTATTGATGATACCCGCATGACATTCCGTTGGTGGATGGCTGAACCAAACGTCACGGATTTCTCCGGAATACCAGCAAATTTTAACTACTCCTATGTTATCTCAGTCTCATCTATATCTCCTTTGAGCTTCAACTTCTTGTTTACCAATGCTGGTGATTGTAACTGCGCCTGTGAGGGAGTTGAAGCGAAAGTTAGAGCATGGTTTGAGGGTAGTCCTGAGTTTTACGAAAAAACGGTAAATTTTTGCAAACAAGATGAGATTATCTTTGGTATACCAGGCTTGTCTCGTACTTTAAGACTGAGTAATAATACAAGTCTCCCCATCGTTGGGTTTTATGCAGTACCCCTAGGTAAAGATGATTGGGGTCTTAACCTTCTCGATAAGCAGATCGATAAATTTTCCAATGACTCTTTGACAATTGATAACAGCCTTGGCTGTAAGTATAACTTGAGAGCTGTTTACCTCCAAGGCTCTTCAACCGCATCCGCAGTTACTGTTGAGAAGCGCGATGTTGATATCTGTAGTTCAGATTTTGTCGGTATCTCGGAATCTGATGCTGTTGTGACTTTTGACTAAGCAGATGCCAAATTTGTGCTTAAAATAAGATCAGTGCTGATTTACTGAGAAGTAAAGGGAATGGGAAAGCCAATTTATCGGACAACTATTACTATTGTGTTATTGACTTTAGTTGGTTTAACTGTACTCGCTTTATTTCCAAGGCAAGCAGAAGCAGTTAGATGTCAAGAAATTGATTCAACCGGCAAAAAAAGTTGTTCGTAGTACTGAAATCTTGACTCCATTAAGGAGGTTATTGCAGAGACTTAGTGAAAAAAAAAGACTCGGTTTTTCCGAGTCAAAATAGTCAATTGCTGTAATCTCAGCTTTACCAACTTTTGTTCAAAGTTCCGACCTTTAAATTTTGGGTCTTCCGTAGTTAGTGTGCTAAATTGTTAGTCTGATTGGCACGAATATTGGACAGCAAGAGCTTTACGCATTTATACCCAGATTTCAAGTAATTTTGAGGAGTTTAAAAGCTACAGTCCTTGTGTAGTAATCTTTATGACCCATGTAAACTGATAGTTTAGCACACCAAGTACGGAAGGCCCAGATTTTTTTCGACAAACTTGGATAGCCAATTGAGTAAGTTTAACTCATGTAAAATAATTTGCCGTGCTTCAGCGATCGCATCTTTAGCTTCATGCCAAGCATCAGGGTTGGCTGTAACTTCTTTTAGATAAGCGATACCTTTTTCATCCCTACTTGGCAACCTCAAAAAACTTCCTGGAGGTAGTAGTTTATCGGCAGCAGGACCACCATAATAAATAGGTAAGCACCAAGCTAGTAAAGCATCCCATAACTTTTCGCTCACATACCACTCGTTCTCAGCGTAATTTTCAATTGCCAAGTTGTAGTAATAAGGAGCCATAACGTTCCACTTATTACCTACCTTACCGTATCCACCAGCCCAATCTGGTAGATCCCGTCCATAAAGGTCAAACTCCAGCTCACTCTCTGTTAACAGCTGCAAAAAGTCTAAACGCTGACGATGATTCTCTGTACGAGAAATACCGGAAGTAACCCAGCAGCAGGAGTGATTCTTTTCCGGTACTCCCATTTCATTCAAATCTCGAAAGGAATTATTGATGTACCAAATAGCAGGCATGTAGTCAGGATTAGGAGCAAACTCATCAGGACCGGAAACATATCCACAGTACTTTTGAGCTTGTTGATATTCTTTAATCCTTTTCTGTTGCAGTTTCTGGAAAGGAGGCTCTCTAACTAAAGAAATGATTCTTTCTTTCGGTACTCCTCGCAATCTGGTTTGCATATTTGGTTGGCTGGGTTGTGGTTGTTGACGCAACCGACTTAATAAACCTCCAAATCGGCTTTGTTCAGGATTTGAGTTCGGAAAATCGTTAAAGTTATACAGTAGTAAAAAATCTGGCTTAGGAGCAGATGCCATCATTTGTATATTCCCCCAAACTCCCCAAGGGTGTGGGGTTTGCATCCATAGCCAATCAACAGAACTTGGTTTCAGTCCTTGATAACTACTAATCATCCCTACAATTTTTTGTTGTTTATTGTTAGTCATTTGTCCTTTGTTATTTGTCCTTTGTTATTTGTCCTTTGTTATTTTTCATTTTACTATCGAGAAACTATAAATGACAACAGGAATGCTAAATTTATTGATATGGCTAGCTTATTTTTTAGAGATATCATTACTTATTACTTATTACTTATTACTTATTTTCGGTCGCTTAGAATCTTCTACATAGCTGATAATTTTGCGAATTCTATTTTCCCAGGAAAACTGGCTCACGAAGTCAAGATTGTCCTTATACCCTTCTATTTTTCTGGGATGGGTTGCCAAAACTTGTTGCAGAGATTGAGCTAACTGAGTCGGGTTATCTGGTTCGCACCAACCAGCGATCGCACTGCTAGATTTAAACTCCATTAAAGAGGGAATTTCAGTTGCCACAATAGGTGTACCAGATGCTAGATAATCGAAAAGTTTTAGGGGAGATGTTGTCGCAGCAGCATTCCCAGAGCAGTGCGGATGAACTAAAATATCAGCCGCTTGCAGTAAAGTAGCCAACTGATTTTGAGGCATATGGCCTAAAAATGTTACGTTTGGAGTCTGTTTTTCTTGAGCTAGCTGCTGATAATGTTGTACTTCATCTGGATTACCACCAGCCAAGGCAAACTGAACCTGGGGCATTTCCTTGGCTACCTCAATCAGTAAATTAATACCTTTAAACTTGCGTAGTGCTCCGGCGTAAACAATTAATTTCTGTTGTTGATTAACTAGTAGTTTTTCTCGCCATATTTTAGCTACTTCAGGATGCCTAGCCAAAAATATTTGATTGAAGCCGTTATGAAGCTTGATAACTTTTTCTGGAGGCATACCATTTTCAATCATACTTTCTCGAACCGGCTCAGCAACTGTTACCGCAATTTGTAAGAGAGGGTTATGGGCAACTTCTGGTTCGAATAGTTTTTGCTCCTGGTGATGATGCTCATAAATAGCTGGAACTCCATGCTTAATCGCTGTTTTGACAAAGTTCCAATCTCTGGTGTGGACAATTTTAGTATAAGGAAGAATATGAATAGGACAATAATACTTACATACTATAGTACTGGAGTTAGTCCATTTACTCTTGATCTGAGTAAGAGGCGATGGCATTGGTAGGGGAGCAACTTTTAGCTTTTCCTGTAGATTGTACAAATTACTCAGTTTGGCTTCTGGCTTTCTGGGATGAAACGGATGAATCAAACCAATAGGATTTAAACTGCGCCATCCTTGCTCTAAAAAGCATAAAATTGCGGAGTAACCAAGATTGGCAGCAGCATTAGCTGAGTTACTCACTTGAACCAAATGAGCTTGTGGTTGAGTTAAGGAATGTCTAGTAAAAAATAGATAGTGTTTAGTCATATGGGTAAATGCTATAGAGTTTCTTATTGGAATGAGGTACTAAATTTTTATTTTTTCTCCTTTTAAGGAGAGGATTTAAACCTAATTGATTAATTATCAATGATCAATTATTAATTATCCATTGTTAACAAATTAGCTGCTCAGTACTTACAAAACAAAGCAAACTGACGCTCAATTTCTTGCCAATCTAGCTCCCCTTGAGTTATGCCAATTTTGACGAGGGCAATAAATCCCTCCGTAGCCTGGGGAGGTACTTCTTGTAAAGTGCAGTACATATTTTCAATTACCGACGCTGGTACTTGGCGCTGGCGTTGTTGGTTCCACTGTAAGCAGGTTTCTAGGGGAGTTGTTATCTGCCATCCTAGCCAGGAGATGTTTTTATCTGCTAGCAAATTGAGCATTGAGCAGCGCCATTCTCTTTTAGCATTGGTGGCGTCGTAAATCACCTTTCGTCCTGCACAAAAAGCTGCTTCCATTTGAAACAGAACTTCTTTTTCTACCAAAGACCATTCTCCTTGGATGAGCGCATCACCAAAGAGAAGAGCACGAATGGCATCAGTGGCAACAATCACAGCAGTAGGGTCTAGTTGGGCGAGTTTAGCCGCTAGGGTGGATTTGCCGGAACCAGGGGAACCAATCAGAAAGTGATTTATCTGAGTCATTATATAAGTCTATTCAAAATTTTTGGTCAAGACGGAGAGCTCGCTCTAAGGCTGCTTTTTCCCTAGCTCTACGAGCATAGGGTTGTAATTGAGTAGTATCCCAACCACTCAAGATACTTAAATCTTCCAAGTCAATTCCCTTCATTAACATTTCCACACACCAGGTTTGTCGTGCTTGCTCAATAAATAGTGGTTGCTTTTCGGAGATTAGCAACCCAGAAGTAAATTCCTGCCATGCAGCACGTAACTCTACCTCTGACATCGGTTGCTCGGTATCATTGATAAATACAGCCGATTGGCGATCTTTTCGGTTTTTGAGCCATTGACTTAGGGGATTGCGAGTATAGGAGCCATAGCGCTTTCCCATAATCCACTGATTTACAGGTACTTGTCGCACAACACCTTGGGTGACTTGCAGTAGATGTTGCTGGGAATTACTAATTTGATGCGATCGCTCTAAAGCAACAATTTCTTGGGTAGATAAACCAGCCGCAAACAAGACATAAGCAAGGGCATAGTCTCGTAAACCTTGTTGTTTTGCTTGTTCTAGAACTGAGTGTACCAAAAAAGCTGGTAAATCCGCTACTTTTTGCTCACTAGGGTGAGAGGTAGATTTTTGCTCCTTAGGAGTTTTATCTGTTAATTCTTTCTGAACAACAGCTCCGTGCAAGCATAATTTTACTAAACTATTCAGGAAGTCTTGACGGTCATCCCACAGTTGGTGGCACTCACTAGTGACTTCAATCACTAAATAGCCAAATAACATGCCATTAAGCAAGCTAGCTAATTTTTCTGGGGGTAAGCAGGGGTCTAACTGCTCACGTTCAATTACAGTTGCTAGATATCGAGCTACATCGCGATTGGCGATAGTTACACCTCGTCCCAAGGCTCGACGATTTTCTATAGTGTAACGTCCTGCTTCCCCAACCACAGAACGCAGTAAGCCAGGAATATTTTCTAAAGCCTGGATGCGATCATTGGCATATTGTTTGAGAGCTTCAGTCAAATTTTTGGTCTGCTTTAGTTGCTCTGTTAAGGATTCACCGAGATGAGTAAACACAGCAGAGTCTTCTATTACTGCCAAGAGTAATCCCTGCTTGTTTCCAAACTGTCGGAACAGGGTAACCTCATTGACTTGCGCCAATTCAGCAATCTGCCGAGTGGTTGTCTCGGTTACTCCTTGAGAAGTAAACAACTCCAGTGCAGCGTTAATCAAGCGTGCTCTGCTTGAAGGACGTGTTCGAGACATAGGAGAAAAAGTGCAAGTGTAACTTGCATATTTGCATTTACATTGTTAAGCTGTGGAAACACACGCAAGTAATACTTGCATTTCAACTTCCACTATAGCGATCCTTTCTACTCGATAAGGCAAATTTATGACCAACAATTCACTCTCGGTTGCCCCGGAAAGCAGATCTGCTCCGACTTTAAACTGGGTCAGTGTAGGTTTTTTCGCTACTATTCATGCTGTGGCAATGCTCGCTCCTTGGTTTTTCTCCTGGTCTGCTTTGGGAGTGACCATATTCCTTCACTGGTTTTTCGGCAGCATTGGCATTTGTTTAGCATATCATCGGTTGTTAACCCATCGTAGTTTTAAAGTACCTCAGTGGTTAGAATATATTCTCGCTACTATAGGATGCTGCGCCCTTCAAGGCTCACCTATTTTTTGGGTAGCCAACCATCGTCTTCACCATGCTTTCCCAGGAGATGAGGAAAAAGATCCTTACTCAGCAAAGCAGGGTTTTTGGTGGAGTCACATGCTTTGGCTGTTTTATCAAAAAAGTCAATTTTTTGACCACGAATCTTATAAAAAATCTGCACCTGACTTAGCACGAGATCCATATTATTGCTGGCTTGACCGCTATTTTCTCTTACTACAGATTCCTGTTGCCTTGTTGCTGTATTTTCTGGGAGGATGGCCTTTTGTTATCTGGGGGGTGTTTTTCAGGGCAGTGGTACTCTGGCACAGTACCTGGTTGATTAATTCCGCAAGTCATCTACAAGGCTATCAAACTTTTGCTCTAGATGATGGCTCTCGCAATCTCTGGTGGGCAGCAATCTTAACTTATGGAGAAGGTTGGCACAACAATCACCATGCTCATCCCAATGTAGCACCAGCAGGGCGAAAGTGGTGGGAAATTGATGTCACCTGGTGGGCAATTCGATTTCTCCAAGTTGTTGGTTTAGCCAAGAAAGTCATCATGCCTCCTCAGGAGCAACCCCAAAACGGTTGAGCGAGGGAAGCTGAGGGAGCTGGGGGAGCTGAGGGAGCTAGTCTTGTCAAAACATTGGAATGATTTATTTCTTGGAGTTCCCCTCAATTAAGCTTTCATATTTACCAAGGAAGCGGAGAACAGCTATTTACCAGTTGTTTCCCGTTTTTTCTTGTTTATACCAAATCCGGATAATTGCCTATATAAATGGTTCTTCAAGCAAAATCTTTCTCCTCCAGCTTCCCCAGCTCCCCCAGCTCCTCAGCTCCCTCAGCTCCTCAGCTCCCTCAGTTCCTCAGCTCCCTCAGCCTCCCCAGCTCCCCTAGATCATTTAACGGATGTCACCCCCTGAATTTTCAAGTTGTCATATCATGGGGGATGCGAGTGAAGGATGATACCTTTAAAATTAATCTGGAGGCTAACTCAGGTAAGTCCTTAGTACCATCAGGCTCTAAGGCAGTCCCAATGAAAAAATTTTTTCATCATCAGGTTATCAAAGTAGGATCTGTCCTGTTGCCTACAGAATTTAGAGTTAGTTTATTTATTAAGTAAGATCAATGAATCAAAGGTTCTACGGAAGGGAGAATAGATGACTATGACAATTCTCTTTGTGGATGATGAGCTACCATTACAAAGAGTGATCAATCTAAAATTCAAAAAAAAGATTAGAGCCAAGGAATGGGAATTTGTTTTTGCTCAAAATGGTGTGGAAGCACTCGCAAAAATCAAAGAATATCCTCAGATCTCAATGGTGATCACTGATATTAATATGCCAGAGATGGATGGTCTTACGCTATTGGGAGAACTTCCTAGTATTGACTCCAACTTGAAAGCAATTGTGCTCTCCGCCTACAGCGATATGAGAAATATCAGAACGGCGATGAATCTGGGAGCCTTTGATTTTGTTACCAAGCCCATAGATTTTCAAGATTTAGAAGTTACCATCAATAGAACCCTCGAGTATGTAGAACAAATTCAGGACAACCAGAAAAAGTTACACCATGCTCAGGCTCAATTAATTAGTAGTGAAAAAATGGCGACTCTTGGTCAGTTGGTGGCGGGAGTAGCCCACGAAATCAATAATCCCCTTACCTTTATTGTTGGTAATCTTGACCTAGCAGAAGAGTACGTCACAGATTTGATTCATCACTTGCAACTCTACCAAAAGCAATTTGAGCATCCCGGAGCGGCAATTAAGGAAAATGAAGGGGCTATCGACCTCAATTTCCTGCTCGAAGACTTGCCTCAAATTATGATTATCATGAGGGAAGGCACTGAGCTCATATCTCAAATTAGTACTTCGCTGCGGGTTTTAGCTCGTTCAGATACGCAAGTTCGAGTCGCTTTCAATATTCATGAAGGGATTGATAGCAGTTTGATGATTTTGAAGCATCGGTTAAAAGCTAATGAACAGCACCCTGACATTGAAGTAATTAAAGAATATGGGGAGCTGCCTTTAGTAAAGTGCTATCCTGGACAACTTAACCAAGTATTTATGAATCTGATTGCCAATGCTATTGATGCTTTGGAAGAGTCCAACAAAGGTTATTCTTTTGCTGAAATTAAAACCAATCCTAATAAAATTACCATTCACACAGAGGTTTTAGAGAATAATACTGGGGTTGTCATTCGGATTAAGGACAATGGGATAGGAATGTCAGCTGAGTTACAACAGCAAGTGTTTCAACCATTCTTCACGACGAAAGCAGTGGGTAAAGGTACAGGATTAGGCTTGTCTATTACTCGTCAGCTAGTAGAAGAAAAACACGGTGGAAAGCTCAGATGTATTTCTTCCCCAGGCATGGGGACAGAGTTTGTGGTGGAAATTCCTATCAATTGATTGTAGGAAAGATGAGTAGATATTATCAGAAACAAAAGGTCGCTCAACTACAATAGTAGTTTGAGCTCTTGAAACATAGCTTGCTTCCGCACTTGCACTGCAAACCATCATTAACCTCAATCCGACACCCGATGCAAATTTAACAGAAAACCTGGTAACACTTCCTTACCAGACAACATCAGTCGGATTTTTAAACATCTCCACCATAAATACAACTCTTCACAATTTCTAGTTTATCAGCCTTTTGGTGGATTAACAATTACCCTTTCTTGTGCTACAAACTCTATGCTTCCCTGCAAAAACTGAGGTTTCTGAAGATATCTAGTTGTTAACCACGGATACTTGATGGAAAACGCAATAATAACTTATTCAATTGTTTTTGCTTTGGGTGCTTCCATTGGCAGCTTCCTGAATGTAGTAGTTTATCGGCTACCAGCTAATTTATCTATTCTGTGGCCTCCTTCTCGCTGTCCTCATTGCTTACATCGGTTAAGAAAGAAGGATAATATTCCTATTTTAGGGTGGTTGCGGTTAAAAGGCCGCTGTCGTCACTGTAGAAGCCGAATTTCTAAGCGCTATCCTCTAGTAGAGTCAATTACAGGTTTGCTGTTTTTGCTAGTTTTCTGGAAGTATGGAGTAAGCCTGCCAACTTTAGGTTACTGGGGGTTTGTCAGTTGGTTGTTGACTCTGTCTCTAATTGACTTAGATACGATGATTCTACCTAATTCCTTAACTCAATCGGGATTAATTGGTGGTTTGTTGTTTCAAGGAGCTGTGGGATTTTTCCAGGTGTCTCCCTCGGCAGGAGTATCTCAGCAACTGATGAATGGTATTGTTGGTGCAGTGGTAGGTATTTGGTTGTTTGAGATTATTGCTTTTGTCGGTTCAATCATTTTTGGACAAGTAGCAATGGGGGGAGGAGATGCCAAGCTAGCAGCGATGATGGGAGCTTGGTTGGGATGGAAGTATCTGTTATTGAGTGGGTTTATTGCTTGTATAGTAGGAGCTTTTGCTGGAGGTGGTGCGATTGCTCTTGGCTGGTTAGACAGAGGTAAACCAATGCCTTTTGGTCCTTTCCTCGCTTTGGGAGCAGGATTAACCATGCTTTGGGGTGAGGCAATTTTATCTACTTACCTACAGCTGTTTTTTCCTTTGAGTTGAACTAGTAAGAAACATGATTGCTCTCTTCTATCACTCTCCAGTTAATATCGCACGACCATTTTAGGTTAGGAGATTTCTAAACCCTCCATTCCCCAGTTATTACTTACTGTTGCCTGTTGCCTAGCGCGTAGCGCTATATCTTGCTTTAGTTACGATGAACTTAGGATCCCCGTATCTTGAAAGCGGGGAGTGTTAACTCTCTGGTAAGATGTCATGCTTTCGGGTTCAGGACAAACAATTGGTGGACGCTACAAAATCATCAGTCAATTAGGACAAGGTGGGTTTGGCCGGACATTTATTGCTCAAGATCAACATCTTCCTACTCAACAGCACTGTGTGGTGAAGCAACTCCAACCTCAAGCTACTGACCCTTTGACTTTACAGATAGCAAGGCGTCTGTTTGATACCGAAGCTAAAGTGCTTTATCAGTTGGGAACCCACGAGCAAATACCCCGATTGTTTGCTTTCTTTGAAGAAAATCAAGAATTTTATCTGGTACAGGAGTTGATTGAAGGAAATGACCTCAGCCAAGAACTCATACCGGGAAAGCGGTTAAGTGAAGTTCAGGTTATTTCCCTGTTAAAGGATATCCTGGAAATATTAGAGTTTGTGCATCAACAGAAGGTTATTCACCGGGATATCAATCCTCACAACATCATCCGACGTAAGCGAGGCGGTAAGTTGGTTTTGATCGACTTTGGTGCAGTTAAACAAGTTACCACCCAGGTAATCCAAGGGGGAAAGACCAGCTTTACTGTAGCTATTGGTACTCCTGGCTATCGACCTAGTGAACAAGCTAACGGCAATCCCCGATTAAGTAGTGATATTTATGCTGTAGGGGTTATAGCGATTCAATCCCTTACTGGCTTACAACCTCACCAGTTGCCAACGGATCAGGAGACTGGTGAAATTAGCTGGCAGGATCAGGCAAAAGTCAGACCTGAGTTGGCTAGAGTATTAGATAAAATGGTGCGCTATGACTTCCGGGAGCGCTACCAGTCTGCTAGTTCCTGCTTGCAAGTGCTTAAAGATTTGAGTATTGTTACCAACAGCACTACGTTAGCTTTGCCTGTTACCTCAGCTTCCCAAGTAATTACTAAACCCAAGATAACTGCTCAAGCCAAAAGTTTCAGACCAGTTCTCAAAAAAATTTTAATTATCATGGGTGTGATTGGTATGGGTTTAGGGGCAACGGTTTTGCTGCTCAATGTGCTTAAGTCTGCCAATGCTACTGATTTTTATAGACGAGGAGAGACTTTCTTCGAGCTAAAGCGGTATGAACAGGCTCTTGATGCTTACCAGCAAGCAGTGGCAATCAGACCAGAATACGCTGCAGCTTGGCAGGGTCAGGGGGATACTCTATCACAATTACAGCAGTATGAAGAAGCTCTGGAAGCTTATGATCAAGCAATCCAAATTCAACCGGATTATCTAGAAGCCTGGAACAATCGAGGTGAGGCATTAGCTCAATTGCAGCATTACGAAGAAGCTATTGATGCCTTTGATGCTGCTCTCAAAATTCAGTCAGACAGTCTCGAAGCTTGGCAGAGTCGCGGTGATGTACAGATTAAGCTGCAACAATATTCTGAAGCGATCGCGTCTTTTGACCAAGTGCTGGAATTGCAACCAGATTACTTCCAGGCTTGGTATCTGCGTGGCTGGGCACTGCATAATTTACGTCGGTACGAAGAGGCTTTAGCATCCTATGATCAGGCGGTGGAATACAAGCCTGATGCCTCTGGAGCCTGGTATCAGCGGGGTAATGCCCTGAGCAACTTACACAAATATCCAGAAGCAGTGGCCTCTTATGACCAAGCAGTTCAATTTCAACCACAATTCTCTAGTGCTTGGTATAGTCGGGGTAGTGCTCTGAGGAACTTAAGGCAATACGAAGAAGCAGTTGACTCCTTTGACCAAACCCTGAAATACAAACCAGAGCATTATGAGGCTTGGTATGATCGTGGTTGGGCACTGCATCAATTACAGCGATACGAAGAAGCGATCGCTTCTTATGACCAAGGGCTCAAGTTCCATAAAAATTATCCTCAAGCCTGGTATAGTCGGGGCAATGCTCTCTATAACCTCAAGAATTACCAAGGAGCGATCGCTTCTTACGAGCAAGCCGTTGCCCTTAAGCCAAACTACCACGAAGCCTGGTATAGTCGGGGCAATGCCTTATTCAGCTTAAAACAATATTCACAAGCGGTTACCTCCTTTGAGGAAGCCTTGCGCTACAAATCGGATTACCAGGAAGCGAGTAAGGGTAAAGAGCAAGCAATCCAGGCGGCTCAAGTTATCTCAGAAGAGGAGAGTAGGGAGCAGGGGAGCTCAGGAGATGGGGAAGATGGGGAGATGGGGAGCAGGGGCGCTGAGGAAGCTGGGGAAGTAAGCCAATAAAAATTAGCATTCCCTAACCTCCGCATCTGGTAAGTCACCACCGAACAAGTTTTTCCTTCTGTATCCTGCCTTCTGCCTCGGAGCCTCCTAACCCCTGTATCCTTGACTACCTAGGCTGTTAACCAGTCTCTGACGGTATATCATTGCTAATTAATACTTCACAATTTTCAGAAAACCTTAACCTTATTTAGAAAAAATTTAGAATCACCGATTATAATCGGTACAGGATTCTTTATATTCCTAAATGAGTTCTTATTGAACTTTAATAAACACACTCAGCGGAAACTCTTTAGTGATGCCCCGGATACTCGTAATCGACGATGACTCTGCGATATCAGAATTAGTCTCCGTCAATCTGGAGCTAGCTGGTTATGATGTTAGTCAAGCCAGCGATGGAGTCAAGGGTCAGGCATTAGCTGTACAACTACAGCCAGACCTGATCTTGCTCGACTTGATGCTGCCAAAAGTAGATGGATTTACTGTTTGCCAGAGGCTCCGTCGAGATGAGCGCACCACTGATATTCCGGTACTGATGTTGACAGCTTTGGGTCAAACCCAAGATAAGGTCGAAGGCTTGAATGCTGGTGCCGATGATTATATGACCAAGCCTTTTGAGCTTGAAGAAATGCTGGCGAGAGTGCGAGCATTGTTAAGACGAACAGACCGCATCCCTCAAGCCGCAAAACACTCAGAAATTCTAAGCTATGGTCCATTGACCCTAGTTCCAGAAAGATTTGAGTGTATTTGGTTTGAAAATACCGTTAAACTTACCCATTTGGAGTTTGAACTACTGCACTGCTTACTCCAACGTCATGGTCAGACAGTTTCTCCTAGTGAAATTCTCAAAGAAGTTTGGGGTTATGACCCAGATGATGATATTGAAACAATCCGGGTGCATATCCGTCACCTAAGGACAAAACTGGAGCCCGACCCGCGCCATCCTTGTTATATCAAAACAGTGTATGGTGCTGGTTACTGTTTAGAGTTACCTAGTAGTGCTGAATCAATCCAGAATGTTAGTTCACCCCTAGCTGGATAATTCAACTTCTTCCGACAGTAGTCCCCCGTCAAAACCACAAGTTTGACGGCGGGAGGATGTTGGTGAAAATATTGATTTCTTTTCCGTTGCCTTGTTTCTTCAAAGAATTAGGAACTAGCAACAACACCTGCTGGTAAATATTTGTCAATCACTTGGCGGTACTCGCTCTTTTGCTTGACACCTCGAAATTCTTCGACTAATTCCTTGTCCTTAAAAAACTGTACAGTAGGTGTGCCAATTACCTGAGCATTTTCAGCAATGTCTCGGTCTCGCTCAATGTCAATCTCCACAAAGTGGACTTTACCTTCATACTCATCCACTACTTTATCCAACATCGGCTTCAGGATGTGGCAGGGACCGCAGCTAGGGGAAATATACTTAACCATAAGTAAGCGATCGCTTTCATGGAATAGTTTACGTAAGGCATAGCCTCCGAGATGGCGGGTAGCAGTAAGTTCAAAGGTTTCTGCTGTATCAGCTAGAGGTTTTTCTTCCGTCATCTGTGCCACTGGCGGCTCGGATTCTGGTTGTTGATGGTACTCTTGAATTAAGTCTTGGGCAGAAAGCCAACGCTCCGCTAAAAGTGCTGCCATACAACCAGTGCCCGCGGCAGTTATGGCTTGACGATATTCATGATCCTGGACATCTCCAGCAGCATAGACCCCTTCGACGCTGGTTGCTACGGAATCCGGCTTGGTGATAATATAACCCACCTCATCCAATTCTAGTTGCCCTTGGAACAAGGAAGTATTGGGGGTGTGACCAATAGCGTAGAATAATCCTCTCGCTGGGATAGCTTTCTCTTCACCAGTTTGATTATGCCGAACTTTGACCCCTGTCATCCGACCATTTTCACCGAGTACATCCGCTGCCTCAGTATTCCAGTGAACTGTGATTTTCGGGTTATTGAGCACCCGGTCTTGCATAGTTTTACTCGCTCGCATCACATCCCGGCGTACTAGTAAATGTACATGGGAGCCGTATTTAGTGAGATATACTGACTCTTCCGCTGCTGAGTCCCCGGCTCCGATTACCACCAACTCTTCACCTTGGAACATTGGTGTCGCACCATCACAGATGGCACAAGCGGAGATTCCCCGGCTCCAATATTCCGCTTCGCTGGGTAAATTCAAGCGTTTCGCCGTAGCACCAGTAGCAATTACAATACTATGGGCTTTAACTTCCCGTTCTTGGGAGCGGACAACAAAAGGACGTTGGCTCAAGTCAACGAAGGTAACGTCTTCTGTATAACATTCCGTTCCCCAGCGCACTGCTTGAGCTTTCATTTGTTCCATCAGCTGGGGTCCAGTAATCCCTACGGGGAATCCAGGGAAGTTCTCTACTTCTGTTGTGGTCATTAATTGACCCCCAGGGATTCCTCCTGCTTGGAAACCCTCAAACATCAAGGGTTTGAGATTGGCTCTGGCAGCATAAATGGCGGCGGTGTAGCCAGCAGGACCAGAACCGATAATTACCAGATTTTCTATGGTTGGGTTGGACATATTTATAGATAAACTCATAACGACTACGCTTAATTTATTGTAACCTATCGTAGGGGCGCACCGACGTGCGCCCACCAAAATCTTCCCCCATCAACCCACACCAATCCACAGATGCACAGACAGCGTGCGCCCACCAAAATCTTCCCCTATTAACTTGTATCCCACCCAAATACCCCAAATTCAAAAAGGTAAATCAAAGGAATTAATCAACGTAGATGAGGAATATTCTGGATCATTTTTCCAACGATAAGGATTTGCCCAAATATAATTCCGAACATGTTCTAAATGTTCTGTATTCCGAACGATAGATTCATAATAATTTCGCTCCCATAGTGGTACTTTGGGGGCTGCTCTTACTTCGTTAATGCGCTTGGTGGTGGCAGATTTGAATCCGGCAATGATTGAGGCGAGGGATTTGCTTTGACGACGAAATTGAGGTTGATTGGGTGTGTCTTGTTTAAGAAAGTGTTGATTGGGGAGGTATTGGTTAGGATTTATGTTGCTTGGAGGGATGGTTTGCTTGGGCACATGTTGGTTGGGCACATGTTGGTTGGGCACATGTTGGTTGAGCACATGCTGGTTGGGCGCATGTTGGTTGGGCGCATGTTGGTTGGGCACATGCTGGTTGGGCACATGTTGGTTGGGCGCATGTTGGTTGGGCGCACGTCGGTGCGCCCCTACGGGGGGAGGGTTGGTGATTATGATGATACCGTGAAGATGGTTGGGCATAATTGTCCATTCATCCAGAATAACTTCTGGTCGTATTTCTGGGGTTCGTAACCATCCTTGGGCAACGATTTTACCCAATTGATTTAAACACATTTGGGAATCACGAATTTCCCCAAACCAACATTGTCGATCATCGGTGCAAATAGTAACGAAATATACCCCAGGTTGGCTATAATCATAATTTTTCAGACGAATTGAACGACGATGATGAATTTGGGGATTATATTTCATATATTATTTGAAACAACCAACCCTACGTACCAAAATCATATAGCATTACAAACGTAGGGGCGCACCGACGTGCGCCCACCAACACCTTCCCCCATCAACTGACACCAATTGACATCTGTACAACTGACGTGCGCCCTTCAGATAATTTCAATTGTGGATATGTTGTCATTGGGCGTACCTTAGTTGGGTGCATGTCTTGGGTGCATGTCTTGGGCGCACGTCTTGGGCGCACGTCGGTGCGCCCCTAAGGAATTGGGAAATGGTGGTATATGGAGGTAAGTGTATATGGAAAACCAAGCATCTGATATCTGGGAGAAAGTTCGTCAGCAATTTGATACTGGCCCTTATCCTAGAGTTACTTTAGAAACATCTCCTAAAGACAATCCTGGTTTGCTCTATATCCATAACTTGGTGACTGCCTATTATTTAAGAAACCACAAGGTTATTAAAACAGCAGGGAAAGTTATTTTAGATGCTGGATGTGGCACGGGTTACAAATCTTTGGTATTGGCTCAAGCTAACCCAGGAGCCAAAATTATTGGCATTGATTTATCAGAAGCTTCTGTTAGCCTTGCAAGAGATCGCCTCAAGTACCACGGAGTTGAGGGTGCAGAGTTTCAAGTGCTTGCTATCGAAGACTTACAACAGCTTCCCTACCAATTTGACTATATCAATTGCGATGAGGTGTTGTATCTGTTCCCAGATCCAGCAGTTGGTTTAAAAGCGATGAAGTCGGTTTTGAAACCAGATGGGATTATCCGTGCCAATCTTCATAGTTCCCTGCAACGAGTCCAATATTTTCGCGCCCAGGAAGTTTTCAAGATGATGGGTTTGATGGATGACAACCCTCGTGAATTGGAGATTGAGTTGGTTCACGACACAATGAAAGCTTTGAAAGATAGGGTGACACTCAAGGCACTCACCTGGAAGCCCAATTACCAAGAAGATGATCAGAGCATTCTCATGAATTATTTATTCCAGGGGGATAAAGGTTACACTATCCTGGAACTGTTCTCAGCTTTGAGGGCAGCGGATTTGGAGTTCATTAACATGGTCAATTCACGGCAATGGGAGTTAATGAATCTCTTCAAACAACCAGATAATTTACCCGTATTTCTAGGCATGAGCCTCCCAGAAATTTCTGTGGAAGAGCGACTACATCTGTTTGAGCTTTTACACCCCATCCACCGGCTACTGGACTTCTGGTGTGGGCATCCCCATCAAGCTCAATCCTTTACACTAGCTGCCGAGTGGACAACTTCTGATTGGCAGAGAGCTAAGATAAATCTGCATCCTCAACTGAGAACAGCAGTAGTGAAAGCAGAAGTTGACAGATGTATCAAGCAATTCAACCCATTTGAAGTCAGTGAATACTTGCCGATTACTGGCAAAGATTTTCTGGTAGACAGTACTGTTGTAGCTTGCCTCTTGCCTTTGTGGGAATCAGCTCAATCGGTGTCTTCCTTGGTGGAGCGATGGCAGAAATTATACCCGGTTAATCCTGTAACTCTGGAGTCAACATCAGACGAAGAAGCTTGGGAGAGCCTTAGACAAGCGCTGATTGGTCTAGAAGAGCAGGGATATGTGCTCCTGGAACCTCATCTCTGAGTGCTGTAGTGTCTATCCAGCAAAATTTTTTTGGAGGTAGGTGATCAGAAAACCAGTAGAAGTGGGTAAGTTACCACTAAGAGTTATAAATCAAGCAGCCTGACCTCAAGGGAAAAATATCTCATGAAAACTGAACTGAAAGCTAAGTTTTTACAACACCTCAACCAGAGTAAGCAGAACGAAGGTTTCACACTGATTGAACTATTAGTGGTTATTATCATTATTGGTATCCTGTCTGCGATCGCTCTTCCTTCCTTCTTGAACCAAGCAAATAAGGCAAAACAGTCCGAAGCTAGAACCTATGTCGGTTCCATGAACCGAGCTCAGCAAGCTTACTATCTGGAGAATAATGAGTTTGCGAACGAAGAAAATTTCGGGGGTTTAGGTCTTGGTGTCGCCACATCAACCGAGAACTATAAGTACGACATTGACGGCGGTGGACCTGACTCAACCACTGTCACCAATCAGGCTCAACCGGCAAAGGACACAGCATCTATCAAAGCCTATGTTGGTGGTGTGGGACTTGCCAATGTCGCTGCAACAAGTGAAGCAACGACTTTGGCTGTATTGTGTGAAGCAGAGACACCTATAGCAATTAAAAAGGCTCTAGATGGCACTCAAACACCTACTTTTAATTTAGACAAAGCACCAACTTGTCCTAATGAGTACAAAGACTTGACTGGTGGTTAATAGCTAAGAAAAACCTTAGTGAGGGTAGTTTTCCTAAAGCCAAGTTTAAATATTGTACGTCAGTGGGTAAACTCTTCTACCCACTTTCTTTTAGAAGTAAACTATGACAGCCAAAGTATCTCCTACTGTTCCCAACACCTGGCAGGAGCAAGGAGCTCAACTTATCAGCCAGGGGAACTATCAGGAAGCAGCAAAGCTCTACAAACAGGCAATTGCCGCCGAACCTAACGTTATTTCCCATTACTGGCATTTAGGATTAATGTTGCTCCTACAAGAACAAGAAGCGGAGGCTCAGACTACCTGGTGGCTGGCAATGGCGGAGGCATCCCCAGAAGAGATTGAGCCTTGGACAAGGGAACTCATCGACATCTTACAAACAGAAGCAACTAGGCAACAGGCCCTGAAAAACTATACTATTGCTTGGGTAATCCGGCAGCATATTAGGGAAATCGACCCCAATGATGTTAATAATTTGTTGCAAGTCATCGAACTGGCTATCAAGTTGGAACAGTTTGCAGGAGATAAATTAACCGAGTGGGGAGTGATTGATCTTCTGAAAGCAGAGCCAAAGGTAGACCTAAATTCTGAGTTGTTGCTGCAAGTATTAGAAGAGGTTTTAGATACAACACCTTTACATCCAGCATCTCTGGCATTGGCAGAAGCTTGTTTCCCTTACTTCCCTCATCCTTATGCTTGCTTCCGTATCCTGCTACTTGCCTCAATGAAAATTGGTTATACCCTCAAACAGCCTGCCATTGCTGCGGCTCTTTTGGAGTTATATTTACGCTTAGATGCTCAGAATCTGGAAGTTCTGCGACACCTATCAGCTTTTTATCAAAATTCTGGTAATTATGCTCAAGGAATAGAGACGGCTAAGTTGTGCTATTCCTACTCCCAAGACCTAGCAGATCAAGTAGCTGCAATTCACCTAGTACTACGGGGGTTGATGAATGCGGGGGGATACTGGGAGCAAGTTTGCTCAACTTGCCAGGATTTGGAGTTCTTGTTACAAAAACTGATTAGAGCCCAACCGCATCAGCTTAAGGAAACTCAAACCCTGCGACTGCTTACTCCTTTGTTCTCTCTACCTCATCTTAAAGATGAGCCAACTCAATTTAGACCCCTCCTCAATCAAGTAGCTAAGCTCTTCCAAGGGAATCTTCAGGCTTATGCTCAGAAGCACACAGAGTGGTACTCTCAGCAAAGAGTAAAAGTACCCAAGTCGGAGAATCCGGCAAGAGTCTTAAAAATTGGCTATCTATCTCACTGTTTAAGAAGGCATTCTGTTGGTTGGCTGGCTCGTTGGCTGTTTAAATATCATGACCGCGATCGCTTTCAAATATATGCATATTTGGTTGATTACAAGCTAATCAACGACCAACTACAAGCATTGTATGTCAAACAGGCAGACCAAGCTTACAAGTTGGGTATAGACGGTTTGAAAATTGCTGAGCAGATTTATCAAGACGAAATTGATATTCTCATTGATCTCGACAGTATCACCCTAGATATCAGCAGTGAGGTGATGGCTCTCAAACCTGCTCCAGTTCAAGTTACTTGGCTGGGTTGGGATGCTTCCGGAATCCCAGGGATTGACTACTTTATTGCTGACCCTTACGTTTTACCAGACTCAGCTCAAAATTACTACACAGAAAAAATCTGGCGCTTACCACAAACCTATATCGCTGTGGATGGTTTTGAAATAGGAGTGCCTACCTTACGGCGGGAGCAACTAGATATTCCTCAAGATGCTGTAGTCTATCTCAGTGCTCAAAGGGGATATAAGCGTCATCCTGAGACTACACGCTGGCAGATGCAAATCCTCAAAGCAGTACCCAATAGCTACTTTTTAATTAAAGGTAAATCTGAGCAAGCATCGATCAAGAACTTTTTTGAAGAAATTGCCCAAGAAGAGGGGGTAGAATGCGATCGCTTGCGATTTTTACCAGAAGTCGCTCTAGAGGCAACCCATCGAGCCAACCTAGCTATTGCTAATGTGATCTTAGATACCTATCCCTACAATGGAGCAACCACCACTCTCGAAGCACTCTGGATGGGTATTCCCCTAGTTACACGGGTAGGAGAGCAGTTTGCTGCTCGTAACAGTTATACGATGATGATGAATGTGGGTGTAACAGAAGGTATTGCTTGGACTGACGAAGAATATATAGAGTGGGGAATTCGTTTAGGTAAAGAACCCCAGTTGAGACAAAAAATATCCTGGCAACTACGACAATCAAGACAAACCGCCTCCTTGTGGAATGGAGAGCAGTTTACCCGCGAAATGGAAACAGCCTACGAGCAGATGTGGAAGGATTATCGTAAGTAAACATATGGTACTTGCTTTTTTCAAAAAAAATTATTATTTAACTGTATTTCTATTTATCTTATTATTTTGGTTCCTCATTTTTACCACAAGTGGTTCCTTATTTTCTGGATATCACTTTACTGATGATCATGAAATTGTCGAAATTAACTACAGCTTTACGGTTCAAAACCTAAATTTATGGGAAGTCATTAGTCAATGGCTACACAAAGATATCCTTACTGGTAGATTAAGGTCATTTTATTATTTGCATCGAATCATCGAAACCAAAATTTTTGGGATTAATTTTTTCTTATGGTCAATTTATACAGGTCTGCTAGGAGTTTTTAGTACATTCTTTCTATTTGTTTTTGCCAAATTGCTCAATTTCTCCATCAAAGAGGCACTAGTATTTTCTTTTTTCGTGACATTAGGTTCACAATCAGCAATTTGGTGGCAACTAGGTCCTGCTGAAACCATAGGTACATTTCTCTTATCGACTGCCTTAGTCCTGACGGTTATCAAGGAAATATCTAATCGATTTCAAATAATTTATGAAATATCAATAATTTCCCTTGTTTTAATGATGTCTTTGACTAAGGAAAGCTTTATACTTTTTATCCCAGCGATAGCCTTGCTTAAAATTTGGGTAATCTGTAAATTCAAACAACTATCATGGATGCAAGCAATAAAAAGTAATCTAGTTTCTCTTGTTGTCTTGAGCTTGATTTTTTTGGCAGAAATTTTGTTGATAAAATTTTTTCTGGGATTAACTCCTGATATTGGCTATGCCGGAATTGACGGATTGAACATAGCTAAAATTACTAGTGCTGCTCAAAGTTTAAGTAAAGCTGGAGTTTGGTGGGTAGTGCTAGTTAGTTTGATAGTAATAACCTTAATGTCTACAGTTTTTTCATTTTATTCTCAAGTTAGATTAAATATTTTAAAAAAAATATATTTTCCTATTCTTTTACTTATACTAGTAACGCTTCCTCAAATTTTACTTTATGCCAAATCAGGAATTTCTCAACGATATATACTACCAGGCATTTTTGGCTATGCTTTTTTGATAAGTAGTTTATATAGGATTATTGAGGAAAATTTTAAATTAGTAGGCAAGTTGATTTTATTTTTACTAGTAATCAATCTCAGTATCAAACTGAATTCAGCCTGGAATACAGCTCACACCTTCGCTCTTGAAGGAACATCTACCAATGCTTTACTACAAACCATAGAACAACAAACCAATGCTGACGATCCAATTATCGTTGTCACTCATCCTGTAGTATACTATGAATGGAGTTTTTCAATTCAAAAGTATCTCCACTACGTATCTCAAAAGAATAGTCTGCATTTAGCTACTTATGGTCGTAACAATAATTCATATTTGTCGGCTTTAGGTCGTAGTAGTAATGACGCCTTCAAAGAAATAGAAAAAATTTATAATTACCAAACTTTGAATAAGATAAAAAACAAAAAAAATACAAAATGTGTCGTTATCTTACCAGAAATGAGTAAAATTTTCTTAAAAAACTCCTCGTCTTGGTTCGTAGATAGCAATTTTAATAAGTATGAATTTGGGAATTTTAATAGAAATTTGAATAAAAATTCCCGGATTGACCTCTACTGTAAAAAAACAAAAGACAAGCAGATAGATGTATAAATGTAAATTTAACTTTCATAAATTGAACAATATAATTAACAATGATGTTTAGGATAATGAATAAAACTATCTATGGAATCCCTTAAGCTACACATCGGTGGCAAACACCCTCATCCTGATTGGAAAATTATAGATATTGAATCTCGCCCTGAGGTTGATTATATCGCCAATGCTTCTGACTTGAGCCAATTTGCAAGTAATTCTGCCGATGCCATATATGCTAGTCATGTATTGGAACATTTTTACTATGGATTGAATAATGAATTAATCAATACGTTAACAGAATGGCATCGTGTACTCAAGCCAGGAGGTCAACTATTCATTAGTGTACCTGATCTAAGAACTCTCTGCTGGCTGTACCTAAATCCAAATCTGATGCCTCTTGAACGTCATCACTTAATGAGAATTATTTTTGGTGGTCAAACAAATATCCATGATGTTCATAAAGTTGGTTTTGATTTTGAAATCTTAGCAATGTATCTAGAAGAAGTGGGATTTCAAGAATATGAGCAAATTTCGGAGTTTAATTTGTTTAATGATTGTAGCAGTCTGCGTATATTAAATACCTTAATTAGCCTGAATATCATGGCAAAAAAATGAATAATTAAAACAATAATGTCATTAGATATAATTTAAAATTGCCACATATAACAAAAAGAGTATTTTTATAGGGAAATGACTAAGAATAAACAACAATACACTTTTTTGATAGAGAGTTCAGCGAGCCCTATTTATCAACGTATTTCTAAGGGATTTAAGGAGGCTTTAGAAAAACAAGGCCATAAGATTATATATTTTAATCCTAGTTATTATTCTAGCAAAAATCATGCTATTCAAAGCTTATTAAGTATCACACAAGAACAGAAAATTGATTATTGTTTTATTTTTTCAAATTCTCTGGTTATAAAGTCTTACTACAATATTTTAAAGTCTTATGTATTTGAAATATTAAATGTAAGCTTAATATTCATTCATCACGATTGTATTGGACATAGTTTAACTGCTGGCAATCCTAATTTTTATTCTTATTTTGATGCCATTTATAGACTCAATGATAAAAGCTGGCATTTTTGTATAGAACGCCATAATATTATCGACTTAAAGTTATTAGGAATTAAGCGTGTTTTTCACATTTTTCATGCTTCTGAATTTACTAACAAAATCAATAGTAATAATCATTATAATGTTTCATTTGTTGGGCATGTTTTGCCAGACTTTGGAGAAATATATAAAAGTAATCAAGAAATAATTTCCTTTTCTTCATTTCATCATGTCAGTGCTAGTTTTTGGAATAGGATAACTAATTTAGATTTTAAAATTAAGCAATCAGCTCATAGTTATGCAGTTTTTATCGGTAAAGACAAAAATAATATAAACACATTTAAAAATCAGTTTGAATATATTTATTTAGCTGGAATGTTAAGTCCTCATTTTAGAGGTGAGATTATTAACAAGTTGAAATGTTCGCAGATTGATATTGTAGGTGGAGACCCCGGATATATATCTGGGATTATGGACAAAAGGATGATACAAAAAAATGGAGTTATTTATCATCCTCCCACACAAAACTATATTGATGTAAATTCTATTTACGCAAATTCTAAAATTAATTTAAATATTACTTCTTTACAATTTGATGATGCGGTAGTTAACCGTGTTATAGATGTAGGTGCAGCAGGAGGATTTATTCTTACTGATTGGAAATCAGACTTGCGTAAAATAACATCAGTACACGAAGAAATTTCTTACAAAACAATTGAAGAACTCAACTATAAAATTGATTACTATTTATTCCACGAAAAAGAACGACTAGAAATCGCTCAGCAACTTCATGAGGATATTAAGACTCAAAATAGTTACGAGAAGCTAGTCAATTATATCATTTCAAAAATCACTCGAATGAATAACTATCAGACCGAGCAACTCCGCTTAGATTTAGGATGTGGTCCTCGCAAAACAGAAGGCTTTGTGGGAGTAGATATCTATGATTGGGAAGGAGTTGATGTTGTTGCAGATCTAACACAAAGATTTCCATTTCCCGATGATAGCGTTGATGAAATAAGAGCCTATGATATTATCGAGCATTTACCAGATCGTCTTCATACAATGAATGAAATATGGCGGATTTGTAAACCAGAAGCCATAGTAGATATTTTGGTTCCTTCTACAGATGGTAGAGGAGCTTTTCAAGATCCAACTCATGTTAGTTTTTGGAATATCAACTCTTTCAAGTATTATTCACTTGAATTTCCTTCTTATTTAGATTTATGTAAAAGTTATGGGTTTCAAGGTGAATATAAACTAGTTAGCTTATCTCAACAAGAATCCGGCGATGAAGTGATTCATGTTAGAGCCATCTTAAAGGTTATAAAACAGCACAATAAAAATGAAAATTATTTAGAGGACTTGCTCAACCAATTGACTCTAAGGAAAGTTAATATTTTGATTTCTATAGACTGGAGTCAACAGGAAGAAACAATTATAAAATTCTTAGGGAATATACTGGTAACAATGGGAAATCATCCCGATAGAAAAAACATAACCTTACTGATAGACATAAGTAATTTACCGAAAGATCATCAAGTTAGTCCAGAGGAAATTATTTCTGATATTGCCCTTACCTTGATACTAGAAGAAAATCTAGATATTTTAAATGAAGGAGTAGAAGTTACGATGTTTCCACTACTCACGAAAATCCAGTGGCAAACCATTTCCTCAAAAATTTGTGGTCGAATTCAGTGGGATTGTGAAAATGCAGATACTATAGCAAGCCTAGAAATGGAAAATATGGAACTATATGATTTACAAAGCTTAAGCAGTAAGAAGATTTTTCAAGTGGATAGAAATACTTGGACTCTGAGATAGATTGTTTGCTCAAATACTAACTTCACATGAAGTGATCGCTCTCCCCAGAATTACAATTGTTTACAGCACGGCTCTGGGCGCTCAGCAAGTAACATAAAAATGATCTTTATCTACATAATTTCAAATAACCAAGGGAATATGTTTCTCCATCCAATTGAATTTTTTTATGTTTGAATTTATAACTTCATGTAAGAGATTCTATCAACAATCTGTTAGTTAGTGCTCACCCACCTGACTTTTGAGCTGCTCTAATTGTACTTGATAATGAGACTAATACTAGCTCTGATAAAATCTGTATTTTATCCTATTTTAAAAAAGTAAAAATTTCATTGACAAATTTGTTTTTCAAAAAGAAAATAAAAAATTGACATGTATTAATAAGGAATCACGACTAATCTTTGTGTAGTTGCCCAAATTCAAGAAAACTCTTTCTGAGTCATATAGTTTAACAGATAAGTGCTTTACTTCCTCAAAGAAGCAGCTACCTTGGAAAGTCTAAGCGAGGATATTTTTGATTTTAATAGCCTAGAAGATTTAGAAAATTGGTTGAGATAGGTAGTAGGTGTTAGGTTTGGGGTTTGTAGGGGCAGATTTAGCAATAATCTAGGTCATTTTCCCAAATATTCCTCTCAAAACTTTCCCAACACCTTTCCCCAAAGTCGATATGTTGGGGCTGTAGCACAAATTTCATTATAACGCGATCGCATCTTAATGTAGTATTTTGGGAAAAAGGCTATCTTGAGATCCATTAAATTATATGCAACAGCTCCTCAATCAACTAGACAAGGGGTACAAATACCTGCAAAGGTTGTTCCTACATCTGCTTCTAATCTTGCTAGCTAGCGGGTTAGTGGCAGCACCAGTACAGGCTATCAGCCTTTATCAAATGCCCAATGTAAGTCCTGGGGAACCAACTTGGATTGTAGATAAATCAGAAGTTCTCAGCCGCATTAATGAAGGCAAGTTAAGCAGTAAGCTAGAAAGTTTAGCTCAAGAAACTGGCGATGAGGTGAGGATGGTAACCATCCGCCGCTTAGATTACGGTGAGACAGCAGAAAGTTTTGCTCAGGCATTGTTTACCAAATGGTATCCGACACTAGAAGCTCAAGCTAATCAAACCTTGGTACTCATTGATACCCTCACTAATAACACTGCCATTGTTACTGGTGAAGCTGTCAAGCAACTTATGCCTGACGAGATTGCTAATAGCGTAGCTTCGGAAACTATGGGAGTACCACTCCGACAAGGAGACAAGTATAATCAAGCTTTCTTGGATGCAAGCGATCGCATAATAGCAGTAATTTCTGGTGAACCTGACCCAGGTCCTCCTGTAATTGAAGAAGAGGTTCAAATCGCCAGCACTTTCACTAGTGCGGAAGAAACTGACACCAAAAATGCCACAATTTGGGTAGTTGCCCTTTTGATTATTGCTACAGTTGTACCAATGGCTACCTACTTCTTCTACCAGGGTTTTTCCTAATCCTGAACATACTCTTGCCCACTTAAGAGAGCAAACTCAGCCCTGACAAATTCTCTTCCTAAATAGGCCGCGTGATCAAACATAGTTACAGGAGGGGGTTGAGTTTGCTCAAAAATAGCAACAGATAATTCTTTAGCAGTTCTCCCAGTAAATAAGGTAGTGTGAGTCCTTTCAACCTTACCTCTAGCTGGTATCGGTTTACCTGTATCTGGATCAACCGACAAGCCACGATCATCAATCACATTAGTAAAATGTTTTGCACAAATTAATCCTGCTTCCCGCTCCAGATAGATGATAAAATATCCCTCTGGATCGAGGTCAATATGACGCTTAGATAGTTCGTCATCAATGGCAGTTAGGGCATCAGCTGTTTGATTCATGTTTGGTATTTGATTATTATATATATTTGCATGTATTGAAGCAAAAAATACTGCTCTGTATAAATAGCTATCTTTAGCAGGAAGGAATATCAATGTCAATCCTTAAGAAATGTTTGTTACTTACAATTGCTTTATGCTCCTGTTTAACTTTGTGGTCTAAACCGGCTTACGCATTAATTAGCCTCAACGATCAATTTGTTGCTGAGGAAGCCTGCGAAGCGGTCCAGTCAATTAGAAAAGGAACTAACCCAGGTAATATTCAACTAACTCCTCAAGCAACTTATCCAGTTGTTGGTAAAAACCGAGATGATGCATCTCATTACCTCCTGAGTATCGCAGGGGCTGAACCAGAACAACGCTGGGTTCGGGTACAATGTGGACAACTTTTGGCTGCTCCTGCTCCAGTCAGTAAAAATCCCGTCAATGAGGATTATTTACTTGCCGCTAGTTGGCAACCATCCTTCTGTGAAACCAAGCCGAGTAAGACCGAGTGCCGAACCCAAACTGCGGGACGATTTGATGCCACCAACTTGGTTCTACACGGTCTATGGCCTCAACCTAGGCAAAATGTTTATTGCAACGTTAGTAAAGATATCATAAATCTTGACAAAGATCGCCGTTGGTCAGAGTTGCCACCAATCAATTTATCGAAAGCAACATTCCAGGAACTAAAGATTAAAATGCCAGGATTGACTTCCGATTTGCACCTCCATGAATGGTACAAACACGGAACTTGCTACAGTGACTCCCCAGAAGAATATTACCAAGAGTCGATCGCTTTGTTAGACCAAGTGAATGATTCTTTAGTGGGTGATCTATTTGCAAGCAACATTGGCAAATTTATCTCCTCTGACGAGATCCGCGATCAATTTGATGAAGCCTTCGGTGAGGGAGCAGGTGACAAAGTTCAAGTCAAGTGTAAAAGAGATATTGATGAAGATCGAAATGAGATGGTAGTAGAGTTATTTATTAACTTTAAAGGTAATATTGAACTCGATACTCCTATTGAAAGTCTCTTAGAGAAGGGTAAAGTAGTTTCGCCAGGTTGCTCTCTAGGAGAAATCGATCCTGCTGGAGTTAATTCTCGTTAGTAGCTATCAGAGATTGTAGGGGCTAACATAGCTGACTAGTGGGAGCTGGTGAGAACAAGGGGCTTAAGCCCCTTGTTAAGCCCCTTGCAGGTTATCAAGAATGATGCAAGATATCAGTGAACATCGCTCAGCTTTATAAGAATCAGACTATTCAGGTTACGGCGCATCGTGGTAGCTCAATGAATGCTCCAGAAAACACCATAAGTGCCATTAATCTCGCTATCCAAGAGCAAGCTGACTATGTGGAAATTGATGTTCAACAGACCAAAGATGGTAAATTGGTAGTGCTTCATGACAGCAATCTCCAACGAGTCGCTGGCATTGCTCAGAATATTTGGGAACTTGACTACGAAGAAGCCTGTAAACTGGATGTAGGTAGTTGGTTTGACACTAAATTTGCTCAGGAGAGAGTGCCTTGCCTTGAAGAAGTAATTGAAGCGGTTAAGGGTAAGATTAAACTAAATATTGAACTCAAACTCAATGGTCATGAACAGGAACTAGCTCCACAGGTTGTTAAGTTAGTGGGTGAGCAGAGGATTGTAGAACAATGCGTTATTAGTTCCGCTGATTACCATGCTTTGTTACAGGTAAAAGCACTTAATCCACAGCTAGCTACAGGATTAATTATGCCCACAGCTATGGCACAGGTGGATAAATTGAAAGTGGATTTTTATTCAGTCCAATCTTTAGTCGCAACCACTGACTTTATTAATCAGGCTCATGCTCTTGGTAGGGAAGTTCATGTCTGGACGATTAATGAACCCACAGAGATGGAGACTTTCCTCAATCGCCGAATTGATAACATCATCACTGATACACCGGAGACTTTAAGAGAATTATTGCGTTTATCCTTGAGATAAGGTACAAAGTTTTTTGATTCTCAGGGACAACAGTGGACATTAATCTTGGTTCTAAAGCTGGTAGAGTAAACTAATAGAGTTATTCTCCATATAGTTAGTGAAAGTATAGTCAAATATAGACAGACTGAATTTCATTTCAGAAATTCCTTTCACTTTCACTTTGAGAGATTAATTCTCCTAGGGTGAACTACGCACCTCTCTATCCCATAGCGAGTAAACGCATTTGGGAATGCTTTTAGTAAAATATTATAATAACACATTACATCCACTTGACAGAGAAATCCAACCTTTGGCCGAGCATATTCTGAAAGCTTCAGGTTGACATGATGACATAAATGACTAGTTTTGACTAGATTTTTATTAAAACTTTACGATACCAAGCACCCCTATGACTCTGGCTGAAGTGCTTCCTACTGTCCGACAGCTTTCTTCACAAGAAAAGCTCAGGTTAATTCAGCTCTTGGCAGAAGAACTAGAGACAGCAGAGGATACATCGCCTCTGCAATCCTCCATAGCAGATAACGCAACCTGGCAATTTCTAGTGTCGCGTCCCCATTCCTGGCGGCAGCAACTTTATATCAAAGGTAGAAAACTTCTTGCCTCAACAGTCTGGCAAGATATGATTGTTAATAGTATGTCTCCAGAGCAAGCTGCTGAAAACTGGGACTTACCCCTGGCTGCCATCGACGAAGCTATCCAATACTGCCAAACCCATCAAGATCTAATAAAGCTCGAAGCAGAAGAAGAACGTCATCGTTTACGAGAAAAATCTGAGAATTAGATAAAGAGTATGTCTAATATCCAATTTATAGTGGTCCTGGAACAGAATGTTCAACCAAAATTTACTTTGAGATATAAATTTTTCTCTAGTCAATGGGGCTGTTGGTGTTAGTAACTTCAACCACTTTTCCATAGACTGAGGGCGGTCTTTTGCTTCTAGTGCCATACCCTTAAGAATTGCTTGATTTAACCTTCTGCTGATGCTGGGAACAATTATATTGGGTGGAGTCAAAACCGCTTTGTTCAGTTTACGGTCTAGGGAAGTAGAGGGACGTTGACCTGTAACAGTGTAATATAATGTGGCAGCTAGACAGTAAACATCTACAGTTGGCTCTCGACTACCTCGAACTGTTTGTTCATAGGGGGCAAACCCTTGGTTGCCAGCAATACCTGTTGAACTCTGTGTAGAAGTTTCAAGTTCTTTGGCAATACCAAAATCAATCAAAACTGCTTTGCCATTACCTCGCAACATGATGTTGCCAGGGTGCGCATCTCGATGCACTAGTCCTATTTCATGAAACTGTGCTAAAGCTTCTCCAATTTGGCGCACATACCCCACTATTTCTTTCTCGGGTAATGCTCCCCGGCGCTTCACTAATTCAAACAGGTTTTCCCCTGGAATAAAGTCCATCACTAAGCAGTGGGTTGCACTTTCTGTGAACAAGTCATGAACTCTGACAATATGAGGATGAGGATTTTCAGATATGCGTGCTAGTATATTAGCTTCTTTAATAAACCGCTTGACATACTTATGATATTCTGGACGATTTTTCAGATATTCGTTAGGTGTTTTAATCACCACTGGGTAATTGAAGAGCCCATGCAAAGCTTTGTAGGTTATTCCAAAACCCCCTTGACCTAAGACTTCTTCAATTAATGTATTTACCACCTTGTAATTGGTATCCTACTGGCCAAACCATGTCTGTTTCAAGCTGAGTTTACTAAATAATCTGTATCTCATTAAAAATTTAGACAAATTAGTTAGATGCGTTGTGACCTTACTACTGAGTATTGGTGGGTGAGGCACTAGGAGAAGGCGATGAGTCAGGTTGGAACCATCCTGATAATTCTCCGATGCCTGAAAGCATTACCCCCACAGCAGTTATAAGTGCTGCAACTAAAGTCCATAGCTTGATTTTTTTATCCAAGCTTCGTTGGAGGACAGGCGATGAATGCCCTTCAGGAAAGTGCTCTTTATCTATTATTATTCCTAGGGCATCTAGCCATTCCTTCTTACTACCCTGTTGAAAGCTATCTCTAACTTTGACAATGTTGGGGTGATTACAAGAAGTTAATTTCAGTGCTTCTTGGAAAAACTTAGTTTCTAGCCTGTCTTGCTCTGATGGATTGAGGGAGTTGATTAGAAGATCATCTAAGGTTTTGATAACAAAGCGATTATCACTGTGATCATTAACGCGGTAGGTAATGCTAAAGCGACCCCGTCCTAATTCTTTTTCGATAGTGTATTTGTCACCATATAACTTATCTCCAGCAGATAAAGCCATCTCTCGCAAATTCAAGAATCCTTAGGTTCATTCTTGCACAACTGTAAGAGAATGTGGTCGGTGAGAAATTTTGCTCAGCCTAGACCCACTCACTTTACTTGTTTCGGATGGGCGAGATCCTCCCTCCACAAGAAATTGACCATTGCCAATTCTAGATCTTTTGTAGATTAAGCGATCGCTATTTGGTGAGAATAGTGTTTGAGAAGAGTGAGATGTGCATCTGTTCAGCTTGCAGAGTTGTTTCTAAAATTTTTTGCTATATATAGTCTGTAGATCTAAATGTAGCATCTAGCTATCCTTCAGTCATAAAAATGACTTGCTGAAGGTAGTGTTTGCTTATGTATGGCTAAAAAATTCTTGGGACTCAACCAGGTAGTTGCATCAAATATCAAGAAGCGAAGAAAAGAGCTTGATCTCTCTCAAGAAGACTTAGCTGAAAAATGTGGGTTGCATAGAACTTACGTTGGTGCTATTGAACGTAGCGAACGAAATATTACATTACAAACCTTAGAAAAGTTGGCAGGCAGCTTGGGAGTGTCACCGCTTGATCTATTAAAAGACGATTCTATCTAAATAATGTTTAACAAATTCAGGCAATCTCAATATCGCGTTTACCAGGATTCGAGAAATTACTTTATACAAAACTATGGACAATTAATACAGCTAAAACAATATATCTTTGAAAAAGTTTTTGATGCTATTTGCCACAATATCAATGAAATATGGTTCTTCAGGACATATTATGCTAAACTATTAGTTATTAATGCAAAATATACCGTTAGCTTTGAGGTTTTAAGGAATATAGCTGATTGGAGATTTCGAGATTTCTTAATAGTCTAGGTGAAATTTAGTTCTTTCTGCCATGAAGAAGATTCTCCAATGTGTTTTTTGGCTAGCTCCACATATTTAGACTCTTTGTCAATACCGATGTAATTTCGCTCTTGCTTCATAGCAGATATAGCAGTTGTTCCACTACCTATAAAAGGATCTAAAACTAGATCACCAACTTCACTGAATAGACGTATTACTCTTGTAGCTAATTCTTCTGGGAACTTAGCTTCGTGATCATTGTTAGCTCTAACGCTGTTAATGTACCAAACACCTCGTGACCCCCAACTTTTCCATTCATCTTTAGTCAATTTTCTTCTATCAATTATATATTCACCTGGTTTCCAGAAAATATACAGATCTTCATATTCGCTTACTGCTTTAAGTGTGTTACTTGTCCATTGGCTATTAACCCAAGAAGGATCTTTAATCCATACACGTTTATCATACAAATAAATACCCACTTCATAAGCGTATTTTTCGAGATAATTACCAACCAGCTTTACTCTAGTTTGAGTTTGATATTTGCCACCACGAATATTATTTCCATTCAGCCTCCGGTCAATTGTTTGCTCACTGCATCCTAGTAACTCAGCAAGTTGGTATCGATTATAATCTGGATGCTGTTCACGAGCAGTTAAAACCATTTCTCGGGTAACTTTACATTTTTGATTTGAAATATTCAAAGCTTGTATTTTGGGCATGTATTCATCTTTAAAGCATAGAATATCAGCGAGATTAATAACCATAAAACCACCCGGCTTGAGAACTTGAGAATGATTGTGAATGACTTGACGCAGCGAAGATTGCCAGGTCTCAAAAGTCTCTTCTCTCTCATAATTTTTACCGACAAAGTATGGAGGTGACCAGAAGCTAAGAGCCACACTGCTTGGTTCTATTTCAAGCATTTTAGCTTCGGATCTTCCAAAGTATATTTTGTTGGGCTTTAGGTATTCCATGCAAGATGGTATATAAAGTTATCATAAATGCTATATAAAGTCATCATCTTTGTCAAGGCTAGGGCATGTCTTCAAAGTCGAAATTTGATGTAGGGAGTTTGCGTAGCACCATAGCATTTGGGAGATAATTAATCGGTGACACCCAAGGTATACAGTCCGAATACTGACACTCCTTCGAGCGCTAACGCCCTCCAGCAGTTTGAAAACACGCCCTAGCGCTACACGCTATACTGTAAAATGTTCAAATAATACCTTAAGTATCGGGTTGTTTCTACCCGGAGAGTTTAGTAAGGTTGCAACAGGGTGTTTTCGGCCAACAACAAGGTCGTCGCCCTGGGGAAAGGAAAAAGAAAAACTGTCTATTTTGGAAAAGCTTAGCGGGGCGTTGGTTGTGCATGGACATCCCATATAGTCTAGTGCAGCGAGGAAGAAGGATAACTTTAGCGATCGCTTTATCCCTATTGCCGACTATTGCTAGAGCACAACCAATTACCACTGATGGGACGACCAATACTCAGATTAACTTAGACGATAGCACTTTTGTGATTGAACAAGGCACAAGGGTTGGAGAGAATTTGTTCCATAGCTTCTCGGAATTTTCCTTACTTGATGGCAACGAGGCTTTCTTCGACAACGCTACAGATGTTACCAATATCCTCACCAGGGTTACAGGAGGTAATGTTTCCCAAATTGATGGTTTGATTAGTGCCAACGGTACCGCTAACCTGTTTTTTCTCAATCCCAGTGGCATTATTTTTGGTTCCGATGCCCAACTAAATATAGGGGGTTCTTTAATTAGTTCTACAGCTGACAGCATCAAGTTTGCTGATGGGAGCGAATTCAGTGCTATCAATCCCCAAGCACCACCCCTACTAGCTATTAATGTACCCATCGGCTTGCAATATGGCTCAAATCCTGGTTCTATTGTTAATCAATCTCAAGCTGGCTTAGAAGTAACTCCAGGTCAAACTTTAGCACTGTTAGGTGGTGATGTCATTTTAGACGGTGGCAATCTCAGAGCTTTCCAAGGACAAATCGAACTTGGTAGTGTAGCTAGTGATGGACTAGTGAGCATCATTTACACCCCAACTAGCTTTAATTTTGAATATCAAGGTATTCAGGAGTTTGGCAACATTGAACTATCGGATGCCGCAGCAGTCAATGCCAGTGGTTTAGGTGGTGGTACTATCCAGATACAGGGAGGACAGGTGAGCCTCCTTGAGGGTTCAAATTTGGTAGCTGAAACCTTTGGCGATGTTGACGGCAGAGGTATAGAGATCCAGGCTAGTCATTTTATTATGCAAGAGCAAGCTTTTGTTTCCACTGCCACTTTTGGTTTGGGTGCAGGGGGAAACTTGGAGGTTCACGCCGATACCGTAGAAATTACTGGAACTACCCCTTCCCTAGCAGCACAACAGCTCTTATTGGGAACTTTTGACCCCTTTAACCTAAGCGACGGCTTGTATAGCTTCAGTGCTGGTGCTGGTGCAGCGGGACATTTAACTATTGATACCAACTGGTTACTTATCCAAAATGGAGCTAATCTCTTCAGCTCAACTTTTGTCGAAGGTCCTGGGGGAAAGATGACTTTAAATATCTCCGAGTTTGCTGAACTCAGCAATGGCTCCCTGTTGTTTACAGGAAGTGCTGGGATGGGAGATGCAGGTAATTTAACTGTCAATGCTAAACAGTTGCAGGTGTTAGATGGCACATCCCTTGCTACCACTCCTAATATCAATAGCATAGGGAGAGGGGGTGATTTGAATGTAACGGCTGAATTAATTGAATTGAGGGGAACTCCACCCGGTTCACCAGTTCCTGCTGGCTTATTCACCGTTGCTCTTGGTACTGATGCTGCTGGTGACTTAACGGTAAACACTGATGAGTTGATAGTTGCTGATGGGGCTCAAATCTCAGCGACTACTTCTGGTAGGGGAGCAGGAGGTACTCTTATGGTAAATGCCGATGTGGTAGATATCAGTGGTGTATCAACCGATGGTCAGTTTGTTAGTGGTTTGATTACTTCTTCTTCTCTGGTAACTGTACCGGGACTACCAGGTAATGCTCCAGCGGGAAACTTAATTATTAATACTAGGCGATTGAGTGTGCGGGACGGAGGTCAAATTTCAGCAGCAACCGGTAGTGGGGGTACTGCGGGACAGTTGATGGTGAATGCTTCCGAGTCAGTGGAAGTAGTTGGCTTTGCCACCGGTGTTGCGCCAGAAGTAGAACTAGTTTCCTTTGGAATTGTTGGGGATGGTATTGTACCCAGCGCCATCGAATCTAATACCAACGGTGTAGGAGATGCTGGGGATTTGAGGATTCAAACGGGAACCTTAATGGTTCGAGATGGAGCAGAAGTCGGAGTTAGGAGTACAGGAGAAGGAGCAGCAGGTGAACTCAATGTCACAGCTAACTCGATCTTGTTGGATAAGCAAGGAACCCTCAGTGCTGCCACGGTTTCTGGTGCAGGGGGTAATATCAACCTTACCGCATCAGATATTCAATTGCGACACCATAGTATGATCACCACTAATGTTGCTAATAGTGATAGTGGTAATATCATGATTGATGCTGATGTATTAGTAGCTCTAGAAAATAGCGATATTACCGCTAATGCTGAACAAGGCACAGGGGGTAGGGTAACGATCAACGCTCAAGGAATTTTTGGCACTCAGTTTCGTGAACAAATAACCCCAGAAAGTGACATCACCGCCACCTCCGAACTCGGTCCGGAGTTCAGTGGTATTGTGGAAATTAACCAACTAACTATTGACCCCAGCACTGGGTTAGTAGATTTACCGATTGATGTCATAGATACTAGGCAACTAGTAGTAGCAAGTTGTGCTGGTTCTAAAGATAGTAATTTTGTTGTCACTGGACGAGGTGGCTTACCCCCTAATCCCTATGAAGTAGTTAACTCAACAGCCGGTTGGATAGATTGGCGCAGCAGGGAATCGGAAATTGGTAATCGGGAATTGCCCGAACCATCACCAATAGTTAATAACCAATCGTCAGTAGAATCACTTCATTCCTTCTCTTTACCACGAAGAGAACAGCAAACGAGAAAATATCCCTTATCTCAGGAGCAGAACAATCTCCCATCAACTATGGCTCATCAGATCATCGAAGCTCAAGGATGGGTTGTTCATCCCGATGGTCAAGTGGAATTAGTCCCTTATCCAACTAATGGTACAATCCACAGTGGTTGGAAGCAACCGGCGAATTGTCAAGCTTAGACAGAATCTGGTTGATTAGAATTGAGAATTAGTTTGGCTCTTCCAGAATGAGTGTGTTCAATAATTGATAATGAACAATGGATAATGGATAATTACAAGAAGGTTAAAACCTTGCTTGATTGAATATAAGGAAATCTACTAACACTTTCAACTCCAGAAAAGGAGAGGCTTTAAACCTGATTAATTAATTATCAATTATCAATTATCCATTATCCATTGGTAAATCTGTAGCTAAAGTCGGTTCAACCTAAGATCTTGCACCATTCTCAACAAACTCCAAAACCGCCGTGGACTTAAGTCCACGGCTAATAGCTCAAGTCCACTCAAGTGGACTAATATCAAGTTCCGTTGAATACTTACACTTCGGTGGCAATAAGGCTCCAGGGCAGATGGCAGATGGCAGAAGGGAAGAAAGAAGGTTGCAAGGAATAAGGGAATTATAAGTGATTATCCGAACTTGATATAAAATCTTTATCCAGTCGTCTTTAGACGACTTTGTTTATTAGACAGGGGTTTAAACCCCTGGCGGGTTATCGAGAATGGTGCAAGATCTTAGTTCAACCTAACCTGAAAGATTATGCGATCGCAAGAGGTTTAAGAAGATTGTTGAAGTGGAT
Source organism: Symploca sp. SIO1C2 (assembly GCA_010672925.1). GTDB lineage: Bacteria > Cyanobacteriota > Cyanobacteriia > Cyanobacteriales > Coleofasciculaceae > Caldora. Next base: position 72,255 of record JAAHFP010000031.1, read on the forward strand.
AACAGTATTGGGCTGTCTTGTTTCTTAAAAGCAATTAGCCATTAGCAATTAGCCATTAGCAATTAGCCATTAAACAGAGTGTTTATTGAAAGTTAAAACGGTTTTTCCCCTTTAAGCAAACGAATAATCCAACGTAAGGATTCAGGTATGTGTCTAGCTGACCAATCAGCCTGGGTGTACTCGCCGTAAAAAAACGTAGCAAAGGGAATTAGCGGTTGAGCGGCGAGTGCGCCCAGGCTCTTTTCCCCTGTATAGGGCTT
>JAAHFP010000032.1 GCA_010672925.1 Symploca sp. SIO1C2
TGGGGGAGCTGAGGGAGCTGAGGGAGCTGAGGGAGCTGAGGGAGCTGAGGGAGCTGGGGGAGAAGAGAGAACTTATAATGTTTGGGCACAAAGCTCAAGAAATCCCACCCAAAATTTCGTTCACCCCCCCAGAGGCACCGGTATCGAATAACATTTCAAAGGTTTTTGTGCCATTAAAAGTCACATCAACTACAGGAATGTTAGATTCTCTACGTTTGATCAGAACTTGCAGCCTCCCATTTCCAGGTGTTCCGAGACCACAAAGTTCCCCAAGGTCGATAACATTACCATTGTCATCGGTCATAAAACATGGTATGGCTTCTTGGGAGTGGGCGACTGTAGGAATAAAGAAAACTCCTGCGATCGCAATTAACCTTGTCAGTAGCTGTTTTGGTAAATATTGTTTCACGGAAATATAGTTTTTCTCATTACTCGTTATGAAGGAAAGAAACAGGCAAAACTTTTTTCCCTTCTGCCTTCTGCCCTCTGCCTTCTGCCTTTCTTCAAAGTTTAACGCTTTTTGCTGGAGCTAGAAGACTTTCTACTACTAGATTTGTTACTACCAAAGCTAGAGGAAGATTTTTTCGAGGCTTTAGTTTTTTGTTTGGTTTGGCTAGACTTTTTCAAATTGCTGTTACTATAACCAGAACCTGTTGCTTTAGTACCAGAGGATAATGGAGCAGATTTGGTAGTAGTTGATTTGTGACTAGTTGTAGGTTTGGTTGTGGTGGTAGTTGTTTTGTTATTAGTTGTAGGTTTGGTCTTGGTTGCTGTTGATTTACGTAGTTCGCCCGATGTCCGCAACTGATTGTTCTTTACAGCAGGTGGTTGGGTTTTGTGGTTTTGCTCGTATTTAGCAACTGCTTCCTGATAGGTTGGAGCATGGTAGCCTCTACCAAGTACTACTCCTTGTTGATATACCGGTGGTACATAGTAATAAGGCTGATGATAGTCAAAATCAATATCAATCTCTAGCTCGTTGTCATTATCGAAGGGTTCCCAGTAAGTTGATTCCTGCCTCACAATAACGTTTTCTGCACCATTGATTTGTTCGGTAACTGCATGGATGTACTCAATCTGGAAATCTGGACTCAAATGCAAAATAGCTTGGTTATTTTGCATTTGGAGATAACTCTGCTTCCCTGTCTTGGTTTCCGCTGCCGTCAATGGCATCATTTTTAACTTGGTTGTACTGAAAACTGGGGGAGTGGCATTGAACAAAAATAAGCTATATTGCCCATTGGCATCGTTATAAGTCGCTTGCTTGAGGGGATAGTTCCCATTTGCTAGCCTTGCCTGAGTTGATACAGTGTTAGCCCTTTGCTGTCTAGGAACTTGATAGGTATTATTTGGCTGACAGCCTAAGGTTGTCCCACAGAGAGCCAAGCCTAGTACAACGGGAGTAAATTTGCGCAACGTAGTCAATGGCGTAATCATCGCCCTCAAATAATTGTTCTTAACTACCTATCATTATAGTTTTGGTTTTCTGGTTCGCCATTGTGCTAGCCCTCAATCACATATTTGTTAACACAGAAGAGATAAGTAAAGAGTTAATTCTGGCTTGAAGAAGACATTACAGACTAAATCTTGATAAAGAAAAAGCTGAAATGTCAAAGTCCGTCTTTTGGTTAAGAGCTAATTCTGTCAAAATTTGCCCAATCGTGGCAGAATGTTTAAACCCATGTCCAGAACAAGGTGAGGCTACAAGTATTTGTGGATGTCCAGGTATAGTATCGAGAACAAATCCATAGTCAGGAGTCACGGTATACAGACAAGCCGCAGATTTAATACAGTTGTTTTTGATTTTAAGGTGCTTACTAATTTGTTTAAAGCACTGCTCTATCTCATCAGCTGAAACATTTCTGTCAATGGTGTCAACCGTACAATCATCAAAAAATTGCTCAATTCCTATCTTAATACCGCCATGTTCACCATCAATCCCAGGAAATCCATAGAACAATTCTTCCGCTGTTTCCCCCAGCCTGATATAAATAGGACAATGTTCAGGTGAAACAGTCTCGTAAGGTAGTTCCTGCTCAAACCACAACATAATTTGTCTGTAAGCTTTAAAAAACTTTTTGTAAGATTCTGGCAGAAGTTCACTCACCCAAGCACCAGCTGCGATAATTGCAGATTCAGCTTCCCAGGTATCAGTGTTGGTTTTGACGACAACACCATCATTGTTAGAGTTAGGCTCAATACTGACTACTTTTTGATTTAGTTGTAACTCTACACCATTTTCCTTGGCCAGCTTTAGTTGAGTTTTAATACATTTTTCTGGCTTCAGTAATCCTGCACCTGGCTCAAAATAGCCAATCTCAGTTCCTTGATAATGAAACTGCGGATATCGTTTTTGCATTTCTTGACAATCAAGAACCTGGTGCTCAATGCCAAATTCTTTGGCGGCAGCAACTGTTACCTCAAGAAAAGATAGAGATCCATGAACTGGTGCATTGTTGAGGTTAGTGCCAAAAATTAGACCACCACAAGCTTGAAAAAGCTCAATATTAGCTTTTGATTCTAGTTCCCTCCAGATTTGGTGAGAACGGAGTACAAGTGGTACATAATGCCTACCTTCACCAATAGCTTGGCGAGTAATTCTGGTATCACCATGGGAAGAGCCAAGGGTGTGTGGAGGTTGAAACTGGTCTATCCCTAGAACTTTTTTATTAGTTGCAGAAAGTTGATAAGCAGTAGCACTTCCCACTGCTCCCAGACCTACTATAATTACATCATATAACATGTTCATTTTAAATTTTAGATTTTTTCTCTTACTTTTCAAGTACCAAAAAAGATGCTTAGTACTTTATCCATTCGCTCAGACCAAGATTCTTCGGTATGTTGTCCCATAAGATCTTCTACAACAAATAGATCTTCGTTTTCTTGATAACCAAAGTCTTGTACTAATAACTCCTGCATTTCACGACCCCTTGCTGTAGCACGTTCTTCAATAAATGTATTATGAAAACCACCTTCTCGTACTAAACCCCAGTCTAAGTAAATTTTTAAACGCTGGTTAGGATTTTGCAGTGTTTTATAAGCAGTATAAATAAGTTCTGACTCTTTGAGGGAACCGTGAAAAGGTCCAAACAGCTCAAACAAAGAAACATCTATAGTTGAATCTAAGCCTACCCAAAATGAGGGAGAAAGTGCTGCTACACAACCAAATTGCTCAGGGTATTGGGTAGCAGTATAAAAAGCAGCCAATCCGCCGTGGGATGAGCCTACAATTATTGTTTTGTCAGCAGCGGTAATAGTTCTGTAGTTGTCATCAATAAACCCTTTAACCGAATGAGCTAGGTAGCTAGCATAGTTAGATAAACCACCCCAATCATGGTTCCACACAGGGGCATGAGTATATTCATAATCTCGGTTAAGGGGACAAATCGCAACCACTATCACCTTACGAATCTGATTTCTAAGATACAGCCTAGTCACTACCTGAGCCATATTCCAGGTTTTATCATAAGCTCCTCCTGGAAAAAAAGCAGTATCACCATCATTCATATAAATTACTGGGTAACTTTCCTGACTCACTTCATAGTCCCGTGGCAGAAAAATATGAATTTTACGTGGCTCCTCGTCCGAACCTGCTACCTGGAAACTATCGTAAGTATGAAAAAATCCTCCCCAGTGCCCTTGATCATGGAACCAAGCCTCCTGCCCACCCTTTGTAAATTTATCAGCCATGTGTGTTGAATATTTTTCTAGATTTGATGAAATTAACCAATTATTTTGAGCTCCAAGTTTATATACTATTTGATTAGGAACCCTTCTTTGTTCAAGATAGTAAGCCAAACTCAGGAATCGACTATGCCAGACCCCATCATGTTCCAAGAGGATGCCTATGTAGTTCTCGAAACTAACCAGCCAGAAGTCTTTATGACAGCAGACGAGCTACTGGAAAAACTAACAGTAATCTTAGCTGCTCGGCAGGAAGATTTACCCAGAGAATTACAACATTTGACTTCTGTGGAAGAGCAAGCTAAGTACTTGATGGAAAATTCCTGCGATTTGGATGTCGAGCCTGGAGAGTATTTACAGTGGTATGTTGTCCGATTAGAAAAATAAGAATTTTTGTTTGTTGTTTGGGGATGGGGAATTGGGAATTGGGAATTGGGAATTGGGAATTGGGAATGGTGACAAGTCAAGCTATTGCCTACTGCACCAGCGAAGCTGATCTGTTTGCAGCACCGCTTGCGCTATCGCGTATTTTGTCAACTCCCACATATAAAGGAAGAGACATTAACAAAACCCTATATATGGAAATAACTAAGGAATCAGAAAAAATGTATTCCTCTTCCCCAGCTTCCTCAGCTTCCTCAGCTCCCTCAGCTCCCCTATCTCCCTTTTCTCCCCATCTCCCCACACTCCTTATTGGGGTGCTGCAATCATCGCTACATCAACCTGCTCTTCCTCCGGTTGTGTCAAATCTACTCGGATACCAGGGCCAAAAAACTTCTCAATCTTTTCTTGCTTTTGTTGCCAAGTATCCAAATCCATTAGAGGTGAGGCAAATTCCAGCACTAAAGTATAGGCTCCATCCACTTCAGTTTCTCGTAAACCTATTAATACAGGTCTTTCCTCATCTGTCGGTGATAGTCCCAAACGCTCCAGGGATTCATCAAGATGAGCTTGTTGACCATAACGATACCGCATTACGTCTTCGCGGATTTGGTTTTGTGTGGGGGTTGCTTGGCTCTTTCGGAGTTCCTCTACTGCAGGAGTTGTTGGCTGGCTGAAGTTTACAGGCTTTAACTCCGAAGCTTTCAGGGCAAGACCTCCGAGTAATAGAGGAATCCCATAGAAGAATCCTACTAGATTCAATGTTGCTTGCTCAGTGGCGTAGGCAATAAAACCCATCAGGGTGAGGGAGCCTCCGATAACTAAGCCTAATGTTCCCAGAGAAGTTCGAGGTAAGATTTTCACTACAGTATCCGGATTTAAATAACTTTATCAAATTATCAAATGTGGGAATTTGGGGAAATAGTCAAAATCAAAGTGTTTCCCATTCAAGCCCACTCTGATATTGTAGAAAAAGTTGGAACAGGCATCCTGCCTGTCCTTGTCTAAGCGAATGAGAAAATATTGGTTGCTCACAATAACGCTAATGTTATTGCTGAGTGCGTATCTTGCTAATCCCCTAGCTTATCACTTACCTATCTCTTACTCACAGGTAGGAGCTACAGAACTGTCGAATCCTGTAGCCAGCTGTTATTCTGAGGGAGTTGTTGCGGCTAATCGACTATGGTGTCTGCTTTATGAGCGAGAAAAGCTGATGAAGGAAGTGGCGGCTAATAAATATCAGTATCAGCAAAAGAAGCCGATTTACGATGGTGCGCGGGAACTTGAGGTACTCAGTAAGGTTGCAGACAATGCTCAAAAAAAGCAGCTTCCTGTCAGAGATGTGCAACTATACGCTCAAATCGTTATGGATGTTTCCCGCCAAATTCAGCAGCATTGGTTTGATGTGTGGGAAGAACAAGAAAGCTTGCCACCTACCCTCTCACTTCATCAAATTAGAGAACGGATTGATCAAATCGATACAGCTATTCTAGATAGTTTTGTGTTATTGAGGGATAATGGATCCATTACCTTGCAGCAATTGCAGGATGGATTAAGAGAATCATTTGCTGATTTAGAGGGAATTCAACCTAGTCAAGATCCCACGCTGTTTACTGATTTACTCGCTAAGGTTATCTTGAGAATTGAGAATTGAGAATTGAGAATTTCAAGTGCGATCGCATTGTAATATTGTGGCCAAATCTAACATGCTATTGTGCGATAAGCTTTGCTGCTGACGTAGGCAATCGCTTACCTTAAGGCGGGTTTGGCAGGAAAGTTTCTGTGATAATGGGATAGGTTATACCTAAATTTTACTTTGGGATTCTCCTGCACCAAAAATACTCCCTGTTGCCTTTCACAAAAATGCGAGCTGCTTATATTTAAATGAATCGACTTTTGCTAAGGCATCTTTAATTGCTCCTGCCACTGCTTGCGATACTAGGGGAGGAAACGCATTCCCAATCTGCCGATACTGTGCAGTTTTGCCCCCTTTGAAAATCCAGTCATCGGGGAATGTTTGCAGCCTAGCTACCATACGGATTGTTAATCGAGGTAATTTGTCAAGCGGATCGATGGCACTAGGTGGTGCATCAGCGATTCCCTTACCATCTATTCCCAAATTTGCCCATTGCTTTTTCGCTCTAGTAGGGCCAAGATCTGCTCCGCCATGTTTTTTAGAACCTCCTACTAAAGTTGGAGCAATGGACTGTGCTTTAACAATCCACTTTTGGGCTCCTAACCATCCACACTCTTTGATTAAGTCACCTATGGTATCCGCAACGGTTGGACAATTTGTTGAACCCTCAGGCCATGTAAAGAAAGGTGCGTACTCTTTTTGAAGTGCAATGAGAATGAATCTGGGGCGTAATTGGGGAACACCATAATCAGAGGCGTTTAACACCCTCCAATCTACGACAAATCCCATAAGCGACATTTGCCTGAGAAGCTCAGTCCGATAATCAGCAAACTTCTTACAAGAGAATCCACGAACATTCTCCAACATAACGGCTTTTGGTTGTACTTCCTCTATTAGCCTCAGAGCATCAGGAAATAGATCCCTCTCATCTTGTGCTCCTTCTTGTTTCCCTGCAATAGAAAATGGTGGACAAGGTACACCTCCAGCAAAAAGGTCTACTCCTTGACACAAGTTTAGATCAAGCGACCTAATATCAGATAATTGTGGGTTCCAATGGGGTCGATTGTGCATCAATGTTGCATGGGCATGGGCATCGTTGTCATAAGCAGCAAGATGATGGAATCCTGCTCTTTCAAGACCCAGAGCCATACCTCCAGCTCCAGAGCAGATCTCAAGACACTTCAATCTACCTGTCGCAATGTCTTCCATAAGAACCTTAAACTACTGCAACGAATGTTATTTACTAAACTAGTTTAAATGTACTATATTTTCTGTTGCTGTACAAGCGGTAGCTAAAATAACGTCGGCGTTTGTAATTCTTTAGAGGCTAAACTTAATCCAAGACTCTAGGAACTGTCAAAACTTTGGATACTCAGCTAGATAGTTTGTTTACTATTTTAACCTCTATTGAAAATTTTGAAGATCGCTATGCCACAGTAATTCCGGATGCGCGAGATTATGTGATTGATGCGGAAAGAATGGGCAGAACAACACTTGCTGAGGCAGAGAAATTGGACTTGCCTGAAGAACAACAAGGTGAAACAGTAGCTATATCAAGGCTCAAGCAGGGTTGTCACCTCCTGAAGCCTTGATCTTTACTTTACAAATAACTTCTCAGATGTTTAGCAATAAATTCTTCGCCTTTTTCTTGACCATGTTTATAGACAGCATGTAGACCTTGCTCAGTTGCACTAGTAAAATCTACACCCAAATCTTTGGGCTCTACATCCGGTTTAATAATATAAATCGGCACATTTTCCCAAGTAGTCGGAATCGGAACAGTTCTAAATAAATCTTGGTACAATTCACCTGGTTCGGTAGCCACTGCAATTACTTCATCATATCCCAATTGAGCTAGCTCTATGGCTGGACAAGAGCAGCTATAGGAAGCGTCAATATAGGGTTGTCCATTCACCCAGGCAGGAATATCCCACGCATGTAACATTCTTGTAGACGCATAAGCTACTTCGTCAAAGTTGTTTGCATCTAGTTGCAGTCCATCCTGAGAGGCAGCACTATCGAATAAGTGAGTCATAAGATGCTGATCTACCCAAGTTCGATCGCCTCGCGCAGCAGAAAGCAATAATCGGCGGCCTAGTCGTCTTGCCTTATCCCCTTGTGTTTCTTGGGCACCTTCTGGCGTAACTACAGCACTAGCCGCAATAATCAAGCGTGGTGTATCTGGCAAAAATAAGTGCTCACACAACATAGGACCATATTCAGTGATGCTCTGGAGAACTGCTTCACTCATATTACCGCCTGAATGTTGTAAAAAATTTAGTGCTTTACACCAGTACTCAACACCAACCTCTCTGGCTTTACCGATGGTAGCGCAGGCTGTTGATAAAGTTGAAGATGATGCTCCACCATAAACATCAGCATGGACATTTGATGATTCAAAAGCACTTAACACGCCATGAACAAATACGCCTTTAAAAGTACCTGATGCGCAAGCAATACCAAGGGATTTCATTGGTTACTTTACTCCTTTAAATAGTCAATACTCCGTTATCTTTTAATCTGCTTAGTGTCTCACGAGGCATTGGCTTACCACTTGTGGTTCGTAGAATATGTCCTGGTAGTCCTGGTATCACCTGCTGGGGAACTACGCCGAAGTTCTGACAGATAAAAGAAGATATTTTTTTTGTGTCCAAATTAATCTTACTAGAGGTAACAGCAAGAACATAAAACTGCTCTTCATCAACCATAACCAAGGTCTCTCGCAGCTCAGGAATTGCAGCAAGAGAGTTTTCTATATCAACAGCAAATATGTTCTCGCCGTTAACAATAATCATGTCTTTGTCGCGACCACAAATGTGTAACTCTCCATTACGGATAAATCCTATGTCGCCAGTGCTAAACCAGTCATTTTCTGAAACAGGAATATCTTCCCAGTAACCATTGAACACATTAGAGCCACGAATTTGGACTGAACCTATCTGTCCCTCCTCAACAATATTCTCTTTAGCATTCACATTCTTATTACAGATACGAACCTCAGCTCTCCCTAAAGGAGGGCCTAATCGTGCAGTAATTCTATTGGGTAAGCTCATATCAAAGCTATCTTGAATGGTGTTAAAGCGCCTACCTGTTACGAGTAAAGTTCCTTCTGCTAAGCCATAGCAAAAAAATAGAGCTGATGGATCTAATCCAAATAAATTAGCAATTTCCAAGAAAGATTTTATGGAATTGAATCTTATCGGCTCAGCACCACAGTATATAGTACGTAAATTCGACAGGACATTTTTATGAAGGCGTTTATTACGTGAAACTGACAGATATTTACTAATATAGCTAAGGGCAAAATCTGGCATTGCCATCACATTAACATTGAGCTCATTAGCTATTATCAAGGCGTCAACTGGACGACGTAAAAATTGAGCTGAACCAGTAAGCAACAAAGAATTTTGGTAGACAAGATTGCTCAACAAACCTCCTACTAATCCCATATCGTGGCTCAGGGGTAAAAAATTAAATCCTTTAGAGCCTGGTTCTCGTCCATCCACCGCTAGGATCGCTGATAAATTAGTCATCAAATTTTTATGACTAATGGGTATAGCTTTAGGTGCACTAGTGGAACCACTACTAAATTGTACAAAGACTAAATCATTAGGTTCAACTTCAGCAATTGCCGCAAGATTTGTGGAACTAGCACTTGAACGCCACACTAGAGAAACTAAACCAGATGGTAAAGGTAAAGTATGGTATCCGTATTGAATATTAAATTTGCTACATAGTTTAGCTAAGTCTCGAATATAGACATCATTAATTGTCTTAGCTGGTTTGATTGAGATAGGTACAGCACCAATAGCAATAAAAGCTAGAAAACTAACAATATGTTCTACATCCGTTTTTAGGCAAATTACTACGCGAGTACCGCGACTAACTCCTAGAGCACGGAAGTGTTCTGCATTACCGATAATTAGACTTCTCAACTGAGAATAGTCTACAGAAGTTACTTGACTAGCTTCCCAAAAATATAGTGCTGTGTCTGAACTTTTGAGGTTTGCAATAACCTGGTTAAAATTACACTGTATCACTTCGTTCCTAATTGCTGTAGCTCTTCTAGATTTATAGCGACGGGAGTGCGGCGTTCTTTATCAAACAGTGCTAGTCTTAGCTTTGCTTTGGCTATAACTACTCCACATATATCCTCAATCGTTTGTTGCAAATATAAGCTATATTTTTCAATCTTCTCTAATTCGGTAGATACTTGTAAGCTTGCTAGAGGATCCCAATAAACTGGCTTAATATAATCGATTTCTATACGCACTACAACCCCTACCAAATGGTGATATCTAAGATCCATATTGTTAGCTAAACACCAATTCCAGCGTCCAGTTTCCAGCAGTTCTAAAAAAACACTATTGTTAAGTTGTAGACTCCAGTCAAAGTCATTTGGACGCAAAGGAATAGAATCAGTATGTACACATACTAAAAAATTTTCATTCTTCACACAATTTTCCTTTTTCACACACGTTTCCTTTGATGTACAACAGCACTGTTGCTGCGGCAAACCCACCAGAATGGCTAATAGAAACATCTATATCTATTGCTCTGGCTTCGCACCACTGCGATATGTGACCTTTCAAAAGTACCTTTGGTCGTCCATTATAAGAATGACGAACTTCAAAGTCTGAAAAAGTAAAGTAGGGAATCCCTGATATACCAGATATCGCCTTAATAAAAGCTTCTTTTACACAAAGTATACCTGCAAAAGAAGCTGTCGGTTCTTTTTTTTTGAGACAATAGTTACGTTCATATTCTGAAAAGAAATTCGGACTACTGAGCAACGCAGACTTGCTCTGAAGTTCCTTGATTGATTGAATATCGTAACCGATTAGTATCTGGTTGGGTAAGGCTCTTGAAATAGGCACGTTCAAGTTCGCTGATAGAATTCACTTTAATACCAGTTGCCTCAAAAACAGCTGCAAATAGACTGCGCTCCTTTGTTGCTTGGAGATTAGAAGAACGGATTTGCTCATCTGCTAAAGCTAAGCCGCTTTCTTCGTCAGTATTTACTCTTTCCCACCAGTTAACAAAACCTTGACGTTTAGACTGCTGCTTACGAGTGGAACCATGAGTTTCTCCAGCTCCGGGGCGCACCCAAGTATAAGCCATAGCCAATACATCCTTAACTGGGTAAACACCAGACTCTAACAGACCTCTGGCAAAAGAAACAAAGTATTGCCTGTGCTGAGATTCATCACGCGCAATATTTGAAAATATTTCTCTTACCAAAGGATCGCTTGTAGTTTTTGCAACTTGACCGTAGGTAGCACAAGCCTCCATTTCTACACATGCTTGGAGCATACAAACACGCGCATAGTTATCCTCTGGAAAGAATCCACGATGCTCTACCAATTCATCGTGCTCTATAGGAGGTAAACCAGTCATTTCTAGCAATAAGCCGTAAGCTACTTCGTGGTGTGCTTCTTCTTCCAACCAGTAACGAGCTGACCAAGCAGCAGCAGCTTGCAATACCATTGCACCTAGTGGATTGTCATCTTCAATCTGCTGAGCGAGCTGAACTCCTTGAACTGCCATACGTATACCAGCAGGCTGTGTTGTTAATTCTGCCCTAGCAGCATGCCAAAGTGCTGCTCGATCTCTTTGAGAAAAGCTTGTTAGTTTTCGTTCACTAATGACTTCATGTATACTCCATCGACGTTTCTCATGATATGCTTGCTGAGCGCGAAGTATATCGGTCAAGGTGTAATCTTCTCTTGTAATTTTTTCGACAATATTCGTTATAACGCTCATACAATTACTCCATAATTTAGAAAATTTGGGATAGAAACTACCTTCAAGTATTTGCAAAAATCATTTTTTCTTGCCCGTCTTTATTTTACTCCAGTTTTTAGCTGATTTTCAATTTCTTCTATTACTTGATCAATAGTAGAATCTAGTGTAAAAATAGGCATGTTTAGACGGTCTTCCCAACCATGCCTAGCCAAAGCATACGCAAAAGCTTCCATAATATCAATCGAGTTCATTGCTGTTTTTGAATTGACGATTACATCTGATAAGGATAAACCATGACCATAGAGTTCTGATTGAGGAATACCTAATTTTTCTGCCACACTCTCTTTGAAATCGTCCATCTTTAAAAATTACTCCTGATTAGAAAATCGACTTAACTGATCTAATTGATAGGTTGTGCTTGGTAAGTTTGATGCTATGTTACTGCTTTATATTTCTCCTGTAACATCTAATATTTGCTTCCATCAATTATCTTATTCATTAGCTTTTAGATAATTGATTTTGTGAAGTTATTCCTTCTTTCAGTATTGTTTCTGGTACTTCTTTTAAATCCCAGACTATCCCTAGCAATTCTAACATCTTTAATATGTAAAAAGTCAAGTCAATTTCCCACCAATAAAAACCTACTTTTGCAGAATTCATACATCTATGATGGTTGTTGTGCCACGAGGCTCCCATAGTAGGTATTGCTAAAAGCCAATTGTTTGTTGTTGTATCATTTGTTTTGAATGTTCTGTAACTAAACAATCCCGGTTTGAATCCATGAGTTATGGAATTTATAACGAATGCTGCCTGTAATGAAAGGGTTGTACTCAAGCAAAAGCCCCAAATAACTGCTGATATTCCACCAACTTGACTTCCAAGAAGTGTTGTGTATTCTCCTAAACTAAAAATCAATACTAACAGAATAGCAGGAAATATATAATGATACTTGTTAAGCCATACTATTTCTGGATATTTCGATAAATCTCGCATTAAGTCTAGATCAGTATAAAGATTTTTTGAATCAACAAGCCATCCTAGGTGAGCATACAAGAATTTATTATGAACAGGTGAATGTAGATCTAACTCAGTATCTGAATACTTGTGATGAATTCGGTGATGCATAGCCCACCATATTGGACCACGTTGTGCCCCAGAAGCAGCTAAAACAGCCAAAAAAAACTGAAATACTCTGCTAGTTTTGTAGCTGTGATGAGAAAAATAGCGATGTGAGCCCCCTTCCCATGCAAATGTTCTAGTAAAAAAAGTAAACGCAGTAAGAATAAGTAAAGAATGGTCATAAGGCACAAAAAATATGCCTAAAGAAGCCAGGTGGACTAACCACATCCTTAACTTAATTATTTGCTTATTCTCTGTTTTTTGAATTCCGGTAGTTGTAATTGACATTCTATTTCAGCCAACAAATTGTTAATTATTACTCAAAAATAAGTTTTGGCTACTTTTTGCAACATATCATGATGCTGTTGCTGATGTATTAGGGGGTTTGACCCCCTAATACATCTGTCTATAACCTGAGTATAAAAATTAAACAACTAGACCTAAGTATTATCACTGAGAAACTACTCAACCACTATATTTTCCAGGGGAAACTCATCTTAAGTTTGGCCAAAAATATGGTAATATATTGTATATTAGACTTTGAAAAAAAATATCTAAGTCGGGATAATATTCACGATTAATAATCGCGAATAATTTTCTTCCTTTTTCCAAAATGGGATGCTCCCGAAATATCCTAAGTCTTACTCGATAATGCTTTGACACAGCCATTTCTCAGTCAAGGATTATGGCAGAGATAGAGGAGATATAGTCCTCTTATGGTTTGCGTAATTAATACGCAAACTTTATTTTTTTGTCCAAAGTCTAAAGGTAACCTATATAGGGCTTGCTGAATAAAAGTATTTTGAGGCATTTGACCAGATTTCCTTGCACCTAAAAAGGCTTTTCAATGGTTGAAACCCAAGTCAACGCATGGCTTACACACTTATACAGCAAGCCCCATATAGCAAATTAAGGCTATGCTTGTCTTCCGTAAGACTACGTAAAACGCCAGCCAATTTTTAACCTTGGCAATGTCATCTTAAGTTGACAATTAAAGAGCAAGCTTCAGGAGATAGGGTGTGGGGTGTAGTGCGATCCGTTCGCTAATCCCCTAAGCATCAGCTTAGGGGATTAGCGGCAAGGTTATATATTTGATTTCACAAATATACAGCTTAACTGAACCCGCCCTTACACAAAATTTTTTGCAACAAAAAAGACCAATCGATCTTAAAACTTAGAATAAGACAAACCCCATTGGAGGCTTTAATGCTGAAGTTTTATTACCATCCCCTTTCGCCAATTGCCAGACGGGTTTGGATTGCACTCCTAGAAAAGGAGATTCCCTTTGAAGCAGTTATAGTGAACCCGAAAGAGGGGGAACAACTCAAGCCAGAATTTTTATCCCTCAATCCGTTTCACCACATTCCAGTTGTAGTAGATGGGGAGCTGCGAATCCTGGAATCTCTAGCAATTTTGGACTATTTGGAGGCAAAATATACCTCCCCTTCGTTGATGCCTCAAGAACCAACAAAAATAGCCAAAATGCGGATGGTGCAAATGGTAACAACTAATGAACTAATCACCAAAATACCTGCACTACTGATAGCAAGCAATTCCCCGAAATCTGATGAGGCAACGTCTAAACATATTGCAACAGCTCTTGATTTTTTGAGTGAACAACTCGGCGATTCTGCCTATTTTGGTGGAAATTATTTGTCTTTGGCAGATATTACCGCAGGAGCCGCATTATCTCTGCTGGTTCGACTTGGTGTTGAGTTGAAAGAGCATCCAGCGATCGCGGCTTGGCATGAGCGCATTATAGCGCGGGACTCGTGGCAACAAACAGAACCAGATGACGATAGCTTTAAAATCTGGAAAAAGTGGGTGTCATTAGTTATCAAACGTCGTCAGCAGCAAATGGCACGAACCTGACAGCCTGTAGGGGCGCACCGACGTGCATTGGTGTCAACTTAACCTAGAGATAGCTTAACGCTTTGCTTCCACACCCACCCAGAACTCAAGTTCTGGGCTAATAGCTAAAGTCCACTCAAGTGGACTGAAGATTTTGGGGAAAATTGAGTCATCTTTAGATGACTTGAGCTATTAGCAAGGAACTTAAGTTCCTTGTGGGGCATGAGTTTGACGTTAAGTTGACACCAATGGTGCGCCCTCAATGGGTGTGGGGTGTGGAGAAAATAAGCTGATTTCCCAATAACAAACAACAAATAACCAATAACAAATGACGATTCAGCGTATTTCTCCGAAAACGGGATTGATTCTGGGGGCTTTGGTTCTACTTGCTGGATTTACTCTACTCAATGTCCGCAAACTGTTTACCAAAGAACCTATTCCTCAAACAGTTAATGCCTTAAGTGTTGAAGCCATTACAGTTCAACCTGCCGATTCTTACACTGTATCCCGTGTTTACACTGGGGAAGTAGCAGCAGGACGTACCAGCGAACTAGGGTTTGAGCAGAGGGGAAAATTAGTCGAGATTACCGTGGATCGGGGAAATTTTGTCAAAAAAGGGCAACCTTTAGCACAACTCGATACTAGTCGATTAGAAGTGCAGCGATCGCAACGAGTTGCCCAACGTGATCGCGCCTTAGCACAGTTGGCAGAATTGCAGAATGGTTCTCGGCAGGAAGATATTGCTGCAGCCCAAGCCACGGTCAAAAACCTGGAAAAGCAGCTTGAACTCCAACGTTTACGTCAGCAGCGGCGAGAATTTCTTTATACAGAGGGAGCAATTTCACGAGAAGACAGGGATATTATTACTTTTGGTGCTGATGCCTTAGAAGAACAACTCTCAGTAGCCAAAAGTCAACTCGAAGAACTTCAAACCGGGACACGTCCTGAGCAAATTGCTGCTCAACAAGCTGTGTTGCAGGAAATCTCCGCCAGTATTGTTGATCTTGATATTGCGATCAAGAAAAACACAATTTTTGCACCTTTTTCCGGCGTGATTGCTGACCGAAGGCTGGATGAAGGTACTATCGTCGAGGCAGGACAAGCAGTTTTGCGCTTAATTGAGCAATCTCAGGCAGAAGTGGAAATTGGACTACCAGCAGATGTGGTGGCAGATCTGCGTCTTGGACAATCCCAATCCATCTCGATTGCTGGAAATTACTACAATGCAAACGTTAAAGCAATTTTACCAGAAGTTGACCCCACTACTCGCACTCAAACCCTTGTATTTCGGCTTAATGGGGTGAGTAACAATACAATTGTGCCGGAACAGCTGGCAGAGGTAGAAATTACCCGAACCATTCCAACTTCAGGTTTCTTAGTTCCCTTTACTGCACTAGTTCAAGGACAACAGGGGCTGTGGGCCGTTTATACCCTCAAAAAGACCGATAAGTCTGATAATCCTAACTTCTTTCAGGTAAAGCGGCAGGAGGTAGAACTTTTGCATACCGAAGGTGAAGATGCCTTTGTACGGGGATTAGTAGAAGCAGGCGATCGCATTATCAAAGATGGTACTCAACGTTTAGTTCCTGGTCAAATTGTGCAATTTCAGAAAGCTGGGGGAGAAAAAAAGTATCAGAATATCAAGTAAAAATTAAGTTTGTTTCTGGCTTCTTTTTGGACTGAAGTCCAACTACTGCTTATTACTTATTACTTATTACCCCATGTATACTATTTTCTACCGCAACACACGCTTGCTGATTCTAACCTTAATTTTAATAGTCGTCTGGGGTTTTTCTTCCTTCCAAACTCTACCTCGCTTAGAAGATCCGGAACTGGTTTCTCGTAATGCTGTAGTTACTACATTTTTACCAGGAGCCGATGCGGAGCGTGTGGAAGCCCTTGTTACGGAAAAAATTGAAGACGAAATTGCGGAAGTTGAGGAGATTCTCACCTACGAATCTACCTCCCGTGCTGGGGTTTCCGTCGTTAATATTGAACTATCGGAGCAAGTGACAGCGGCAGAGGTAAGTGTTATCTGGTCGCGGGTAAGAGATAAACTAGACGATGCGGCATTGGAGTTTCCCCCTGATACCACTGAACCGGAATTAGAAGAAGTAGAAGTTAAAGCCTATGCTCTGGTTGCTGCTATCACTTGGGATCAGGATGATAAGCCAAATTATGGGATTTTGAGTCGCCTTACTACTACCCTGAAAAATCAACTAGATACCCTACCAGGAACCGAGTCTATTGATCTATTTGGAGAACCTAATGAAGAAATTGTGGTACAGATTGACCCGGCACAATTAGCTAGCTTGGGGTTAACATCTCAAACTCTATCCCAGCAAATTGTTCAGACAGATTCTAAGACAGCAGCAGGACAGATCAGACGAGCAAGGACAGACTTCTCCTTGGAAATTGGTGGTGAATTGGATTCCCTTGATCGCCTCTCTCGTACTCCTATTCAGTTTAGCGACAACGGACAGTTTGTGTTTTTGGGAGATATTGCCCAAATTGAGAAAGGAACTCAGGAACCGTTGCAGGAAATGGCGATCGCTAGTGGAAAACCGGCGGTTGCTTTAGGAGTGTTTGTCCAGTCTAATTATCGCCTGGATCAGTGGGAAAAACAAGCACAGAAGGTTCTGGAGGATTTTCGTGCCCAACTTTCGGAGGGGTTATCTTTAGATATTCTCTTTGATCAGACTCGCTACGTAACTACTCGTCTCGATAGCTTAATTTTTAACCTACTCTTTGGCGCAACCTTAGTCTTTGGTGTGACATTGTTGATGATGGGTTGGCAATCAGCAGTGATTGTCGGTACGGCCTTACCTCTATCATTGCTATTGGTGTTTGGCTTGATGGGAGTCTGGGGTATTCCCCTCCATCAAATTTCGATCACTGGCCTGATTGTCGCGTTGGGCATTCTTATTGATACGGCTATTGTTATGGTGGATGAGGTGCGTCATCATTTGACGGATGGGGTAGTAGGGGAAACGGCAATTAACCGTAGCGTGCAACACCTTGCCGTGCCCCTACTTAGTTCTACCATCACTACTGTGCTAGCCTTTATGCCAATCGCACTTCTTCCTGGTAGTGTGGGGGAATTTGTTGGTACTATTGGGCTGAACGTCATTCTGGCAGTGTCCTCCTCGTTCCTATTATCGATTACCGTAATTCCTGCTTTAGCAACAAGATTATTCCAATTCTGGGAACGTCGCCAATCCCCACACCATACTCCTACTAGATCCTGGTGGCAGCAGGGAATATTTTTTCCGGCAATTAGCCATCTCTATCAGGGATTACTCACCCAAACTACTCGCCGTCCCCTGCTGGGTGTAGTCCTAGCACTGATGCTTCCTACCTTAGGTTTTCTTCAGGCTCCCTTTTTGGAACAGCAATTCTTTCCAGCCAGCGATCGAGACCAACTGCAAATTGAATTGGAACTATCTCCTTCTACCTCTATCAATCAGACTCAGGAAATTGTACAGCAACTTCGCGATCGCCTTCTAGAGAATGAAGTGGTAAAGGATATACACTGGTTCGTTGGTACTAACGCTCCTGGATTTTACTATAACCTCACCGGTGGTAGGGAAAACGAGTCTAACTACGCCCAGGCATTGGTACAACTCACCCAACTCTCGTCAGCAGAGATCACCCGCACCCTCCAAACAGAGATTGACAATAACTTTCCCAATGTCCGTGCCATTGTGCGGCAACTGGAGCAAGGCCCTCCCTTCGATGCGCCAATTGAAGTGCGAATTACTGGAGAGAATGTGGCGCAATTACAAACTATCGGGGAAGCCGTGCGATCG
The DNA here is from genome assembly GCA_010672925.1 of Symploca sp. SIO1C2. Taxonomy (GTDB): domain Bacteria; phylum Cyanobacteriota; class Cyanobacteriia; order Cyanobacteriales; family Coleofasciculaceae; genus Caldora. Next base: position 18,226 of record JAAHFP010000032.1, read on the forward strand.
CAACTGGTTCAATTAGATACTATTACCCATACAAGGGCTAGTCTTAACGAAACCTTACCTAGAGCGAAGTTTACCCTCAAAGAAGAAGCTGTGCGGTTAGCGGGACTAGATTATGGGACAATTGCCCAACAACTTAACCAAACCCTAGAAGGTATCCAGGGTGGTTCGATTCTGGAGGAAACTGAAGAATTGCCGGTGCGGGTAAGGGTTGCGGATCGCTCAAACCTCAACCAAATTGCCGCTTTGCCCCTATTTGTCCAGCCTGCATCTAATGCAACCGCAACCTCTAGCAATGATTGGACTCCTCTGAATGCTCTAGGAAACCTTACTCTGAAACCTGAGGTTGCCAAGATTACCCACTACAATGGTGAGCGGGTTAATACTATCCAAGGCTTTATCCAAGCAGGAGTACTTCCAGCAACAGTTTTATCTAAGTTCCAACAACAGCTACAGACCAATCCTGTACCTCTAGCACCAGGATATAACATTGCGTTTGGGGGTGAAGCAGAAGAAAGGGCAGATGCCGTCGGCAATTTGGTGTCTACTATTGGTGTTCTAGTAGTGCTGACGGTAGCAACCTTGGTCTTGTCTCTGGGTTCCTTCAAACTAGCAGGCTTGATTGGAGTTGTTGCGATCGCGTCTTTTGGATTAGGACTATTTTCTGTTGCTCTATTTGGCTATCCCTTTGGCTTTAACCCCATTATTGGTACTGTAGGATTAATCGGTGTTGCCATTAACGATTCTATCGTAGTACTTGCTGCCCTCAATGAAAACCCCCAAGCACGATTAGGCAAACCCCAAGCTATCCAGAATGTAGTTAGCCAATCCACCCGCCACATTTTGACGACTACCTTCACTACGATGATTGGTTTTGTACCCCTGTTGCTGACTAGGGGCGAATTTTGGCCTCCTTTGGCAGTAGCGATCGCTGGTGGAGTTGGTGGTGCAACTGTACTCGCTTTGTTCTTTATCCCCTCTGCATACCTACTGTTGAAGCGCTGGGGTTGAAATGGAACAAGCAAAACCCTCTTTCCTTCTGCCTCCGGTTCGCCTCCTTCTACTTCCGGTTCCCCTCCTGGGAGGGGTTAGGGGTGGGTTGATGCCGCCTGCGACTCAGCCAATGGTCGATTGAAAGCCGATTGAAGCCTAATCCAGCCAACAAAATAAACAGAGTGATGTCGTAAATCAACTGACTTCCGGCAACCTGCCAATTTTGGATAATCGTCACGCCATACATTAACACGATCATCAAAATAAAACAGGCAATCAAAGCACCCCGTGTCCAAAAACCAATTACGATAAGTAAACCCACAACCAACTCCACTGGCGGGACTAACGCAGCATTGAGACGGACTAAGAATTCGGGAATCCAGGACTCTTGCATTGTCTGAACCATCGCATCCATAAACCCAGGAATATTGCCCATACGAGTTGCGCCATGATTGAAGTAATTTACACCAACAATAATCCGCAGCAGCGTATAGGCAGCAACAATATCCTTCGGTCTCAGCCAAGCATTAGATTGATTATCGTTCATCCTTCCAATTCTCTCCGGGAAACCTCTCGTCTAACCCTTATAATTTTCCCTCCTATCTTGTATCTGGGAAAGGGTCTGACCAGAGAGATTTTAGATTTTAGATTTTAGATTTTAGATTGAAGAATTAAAACGGTCACAATTCACCTGTTTAAGCTAAGATGCATCTAATTGACACTGCATTCAATTATTAGTTTCTTGTGGAACAGGCATCTTGCCTGTCATCGGTTATCGGAAACATGGTAAATTAGCCAAATATTATGTGGAACAGGCATCTTGCCAGTTTATTTAACTGCTATGGCATTTAGTGATTATAAAACGATCGCTCAGGTTCAAACTGAGTACAAAATAAAATATGAGGAAGATAACTTTATTCCTGTTAAAGAGTATAAAGCATCAGATACCTTTATCGAAGAATTTGAATTTAATCAACAGCATCTGGACGTGTTTTCATCTGAGGCAGCTAGATGCGAAATCGTTATTTTCCCTATATTGCGGGAAATGTATAAAAGTTATTATCAACAAATATCCTTGTGGGTGCAAAAATCAATTGCCTATGATGACAAACTCAACGGTACTCCCGATTATGTAATTTCCAAGAAGTCTGAACTAGGCAAAACCATGTTAGAGTTTCCCTTGGTTATGCTCGTAGAAGCCAAGAAGAATGATTTTGAGCAAGGTTGGGCACAATGCTTATCAGAGTTGATAGCCGCAAGATACCTGAACAACCATCCTGGAATGCCTGTTTACGGGATAGTGACGGATGGTAAATTATGGGAATTTGGCAGGTTGACGGAACAAAGCTTTACCAAAAATATTGACAGCTTTATTGTTACAGAGCTCAATAAATTATTCGGAGCATTGAAGTTTATTTTCGATGAAGCTACCAAATTAGTCTGAGCAGAGTCAAGTGAGTGTAGTGTGGAAGTGACATCTTGCCAGTTATCGTCATTCGATAGCAGATAAAATTACTATGAGTATTCTGTTGGTTGATACCGATATGCGATCGCTATATTAATATCTACGGATATTGCCCTCTACTAATCAAAGCTTGTCGTTGAAGTACTCGATGAGGAGCATTAAACTTCAGTAGCCTTGCAGTTGCTTGACCAATCTGAGTCTTTCCTTCAATTTTCGCATTTTTCGTATAAAAATGTTCATCCCAAATCTGATTACGGGGATTAAACAAAGGGACGATTTCTTTAGTAAGTTTGTCTATCGTAGCGAAATCCGAACCTTTGTGGCGATTGCAGGATAAGCATGAAAGTGCCAAATTATCAGCAATAGATTCACCACCATGTTTTACCGCAATTATATGGTCTACTTCATGGGTATAAATAGAAAAATCTTGATGAATGCGACAATATTCACACCGCTTTGAAGCTCTATCTCTTACAAGCTTACGCAATTCCACAGATATATAATCAGATGTCATATTTCCTAATCGTGCTTTAGAGCTCGTGCCTTTAATAAAATCATCATATGCTCTAATTGTTCGTAAATATCTAACTCAGCTAGTTCCATTGGGCTAATTTCTGCAGAGCGGTTTTTGTCTAATAATGTTTCCAATCTTATCTGAGCTTGGGGTGAAACCTTAAACGCAAGAATGTCTTCTGGTGTTGGACTCTGAATTAAAAAATCAATAACTTCTTGATAAACTGCGGGAATATCTGTTGCCTCTGTTTTAACTGTTGGCTCAGATGTTGTTGGTAGATTAACTAAGTCTAACAACTGCCAAAGCAACTCAGGTAAGCGATGGTGCAGAGGCTCTAAGCGTTGAGCTAGTTCATCGGAAATTTGAATTGTTAATTGAGCCATGGCGATCGCCTATTGGTACTACCCAGTTAATCTAGTATAACAACTATATTAATAGTTTAGAGTTTCCAGTGGTCAAGCTACTAGATTATGATATGGAAGAACTGGCACAAAATCCCAATCCATTAGCCGCGATCGTTCAAGCACACAGAACCGCACAAATTGCAAAAAAAGATGTGGGAGTTAGATATACCAGCAAACTTTCCCTAATTAAAAGCTTGTTTGAACGTGGATATGGGAAAGGGGACATAGTTCAGTTATTCCGCTTAATCGATTGGTTTATTGCTTTACCTAAGTTTGAAGAAGAGCAACTTTGGCAAGAAATAGAAACATTAAAAGAGGACAAAAAGATGCCTTATATTACCAGTTATGAACGCATAGTAATTGAAAAAAAATTACAGCAAGGGCAAATAATGAATGCTCGGAATAATATTGTACAAGTCCTTGAGGTTAGGTTTGAAGGTGTGACGCAGGAATTGAAGCAAACAATTGAAAAATTTGATGATCTTGAACTATTAGGAGAACTTCTCACTCAGGCAGTTAAATCTCCATCATTAGAGGTATTTGAATCTATTGCCAGTCAAAAAACTGCTGAGGGTAAGCTCCTGGCGGAAGAAGATTAGGCTGATAGCTTTAGGCAAGTAAAGGATGCGATCAACTTCTTTGATGTCGTAAGCGATCGCTCTTATAATTCAGCAGTACTAAAGGTAAGGTGCTGCTGTTAGCGATTGCTTTCTCTTAGAAATCTTTGATTGGTTGTAATTTTCGCTATTTTTTGCTATTATTTGGATAATGGAATAGGTGTGCGCCTGTAATGTACAAATTTGTAACAATGACACAGAAACAGTCGGATTAATGCTGAGGTATGGTGATAAGATGACACAAGTTGAACATATTCAAGCTGAAATCGAAGCTCTTTCTCCAGAAGATTTTGTGCGCTTGCGAAAGTGGTTTGCCGACAAAGACTGGCAAAGCTGGGACAAACAACTGGAGGCTGATATTGCAGAAGGGAAACTAGATTTCCTAAGGTCAGAGGCAATGGCAGCAAAACGTCAAGGTAAACTACAGGATTTGTAAGTGCATCGAACAACTCCACAATTTTGGCAACGTTTCTACAAACTACCGGAAGAAGTTCAGCGCCTAGCTCGGAAAAATTATGATTTACTCAAGGCAAACCCAGCTCATCCTTCACTAAATTTCAAGAAAGTAGGTCAATATTGGTCAGTACGTGTTGGATTAAATCATAGAGCACTAGCAATAGAGGATGGTTCAGATTTTATCTGGGTATGGATAGGCGATCATGATACTTATGAAAGGTTGCTCAGGTAAGTTAAGGCTATCCCTTTAAATGAGTTCAGTATGAGCTGGTGTCGTAAGCGATCGCTTGTATAATTCAGCAGTACTAAAGGTAAGGTGCTGCTGTTAGCGATCGCCTTCTCTTAGAAATCTTTGATTAGTTGTAATTTTCGCTATTTTTTGCTATTATTTGAATAATGGAATAGGTGTGCGCCTGTAACGTCTAAACTACTAGGTTGGCCTCAAACTCTTGCTTATTACACCCCATTGAAATGATTCTGTTCTGAGACACGGGTAGTAATTGTTAGACCACATTTAAATTAATTTTAATGTTCATAGCTCAAGTCTGTTAAAACGGACTGCAAATACGAGATGATGATTCTGATATCGTCAAATTAACCTGATATGATTACCAGTCGTCTTGAGACGACTTACGCTATTAGCCTCGGAATTGATTCCGAGGCGGAAAACGGCTATAGTTATCATGTTTGCCAAGTTCAAGGTGTGCTTAACTGGCAGGATGCCAGTTCCACAATCGATGCTCTAGATACCCTAGACAAGTAGATTGTTCAAGAATTTTACATAAGGTTGTTAGCTTTATGTCTTACAGTCTACAAATATCAACGCGAGAGTGTATTATTTCCAAGGCTTTAGATTGTATTAACGCGATATGACCGATAATACTTCCTTCCTCAAGGATAAGATTAATATCATCTGTTTGAATAACTATATTACCAGCATCTCCATTACCAGTATTTCCTCTATTTGTTCTATTACTATCTGCTTCAGTAACAAAACCAAGAGGAACAGCTAATTCTACACTGCCTTGAGCTCCCATAACAATATTGAAATTTAGTTTTGGGAGGTGTCCCTTCCTCGCTTTTTTGGGACTGAATACACCTTCTGAATATTGATAATAGTGTCCTCTCTCTTTTTTCCATCCTATCTTTTCATGAAATTTGCTCCAGTTTACATCATCATAACTACCTGGCTCTGTAACAAAATTTTTGTCTAAAATATCCTTTTGCACACTGAAACCGAACATTCCTTCTGAACGTTCTACCCAAAGTCTATCAATAGTAGCCAAGTCTCGACAAGAGAGATGGTCTAATTCAAAAACACCATTAATTCTACCAGAAAATGAAATTAAATTATGGGTACTCTGATCAGCATCTCTCCAGTTACCTGATTCCATAAAAAAGTTAATTTCTGATAAATAGTGATGTTTGAGTGATTCTTTGATCTGGGAATCATCTTTGTCTGCTTCTGCCAACAATACTATTAACTCTTCATGTAAATTCTCAATGACATTGGTAGAGAGTATAGGTTGTTGCTGGGGGAGATACTGAGGAATAGGAATATCTGTTTCAATATCATCAACGTTTGGCAGTTTTCTCCAAGCAGTATCCAGCAAGGAAAATGCTTGTTGGTAAGCTGATAGTGCCTTTTGTGTTTCTCCATTTTTCTGATACCAGCTCCCGTTCAATCGCTGCACATGAACATGAATTGATAATTGTTCTAGGCTATCTACAGCAATACTTGAGTGTAATATCTCCCGACTTTGTTCAATAGATTCCTTCGCTTGAGTCAAATATTCTCCTGCTTTTTCTTGTTGGTCTCGTTCTTTATAATTTTGACTTAGTTGCAAAGATGCCAAAGAAATAGATGCTTGCAGCATTGCTTGCTTCAGCTCACGATTTTCCTCCTTTTCGAGAATTTCGTCAGTTGCTTTACTTGCTTGACTCCAAGCTTCTTGTGCCTCAGTGGATAATCCATTGTCGTGTAGTTCAGCCGCTAGCTTTGATAGTAGGGATACTGTCTCTATTTCTGTTTCAACTTTAGCTAAAGATATTTGAGTTTGTTGATATTTTTCTTGCATATTCGCTAAGTTAGCTTGTGCTGAACTTTGCTCTTTTTTGGCTATGTGCAGCTTTCTCTGTGCTTGCTCTAGTTCTTTAACTTTATCCTGTCCGGCTTGATTTAATTCTTGTACTCTCGAATCAGCTGTTTTAACCCTTTCCTGAGCTTCCCTCAACTTTTTCTGAGCTTGTTGAGCTTTGGTGTTTGCTTGCTGAAATGCTTGCTGGGCTAAAGTAAGTCTCTGGTTCGCCTGTTTGGTCTCTTGAGTAGCTTGTTGAGCTTGTCGCGCTAACCGTTGTGACTCTTGATGAGCCTGTTCTCGTTGTTGAGTTAGGGAAACTAGCTCATTGTTTGCCCGATTTAATTCTTCAGATTTCTGTCCCTGTTGTTGTTCTAAATACTGTACTTTTTTTGTTATATTCTCTCTCTCGCCTTGGGCTAAGGCTAAATATTCTTGTGCTTGTTCAGCTTTCTTCTGTTCTTCCCATGCTTGTTTCTTAACTTGGGTTAACTCATGATTAGCATTCTCAACCTTAGAATTGGCTTCAGTCACCTTGTTTCCTGCGAATATTCCAGAAACAACTGCTCCCAACACAGCGACAGTTAGTACCACAGCACCTATCTGTATCCGCTGTTGGGCTTTCCGATTCGCCTCAGTTAGTATCCTATTTCTCTCCTCAGCCGCCTCCTTATCCTTCCTCTGCCTCTCTAATTCTGCTTCTAGTTTTGATGCTGCTAGTTGTTCCTCAATAACCTTCTTTTGACTAGCTGCCAAAAACTGCTGATCCTGATAACTTAAATTCTTCCCCTTTGCCCAAGCTTGAGCATTCTCCAGAGTGTTACCGCGCAGCAGTAGAGACTCATCCTCACATCCCGAAGCTACCCAACCTCGAAATGCTTCGGAATAGGGACGCAATAGGGCTAATTCTTTGTCAATCCAGTCTTGATTAAAGACTTCATAATAGATCCGATTGTAAACTTGAAGTACGGGAGAGCTACCATTTCTGTGCTTTACCACTAACCCAGATAACTGTAGCTTCCCCTCCTCAAAACTGTTATTGGCAACTACCTCCCCCTGCTGCCACACTTGTTGATACAATTCCAATAAATAGGCAGCTCGTTGCTCATTAGCCAGAATGCGATCGCGTATTGTCTTCAAATGCTCTGGTTCATCGGAAGCTTCCCAATTAGAGATAATCTGCTCTCTCACTACCTGCTCAACTGAACAAGGATGTTCTTTCTCTGACTCAGAAACCAGCATTTGACATAATTTCTGGGTTAGAAAAGGTTGCCCTCCCGTCCAGTACAATATTTCCTTGAGTGTTTCCAAACTGTCGGAAGAGGGCGTTAGCGTAGCGGTAGCGATGTAAGAAGCATCAGTATTTGGATTGTATGATTCGGGTTTTATATCATGTTCGCCTAAACAGTTATTATTCCCTTCTGCCTTCTGCCATCTGCCTTCTGCCTTAGAATATTTTGACAATCCCTTGGCTAACGGTTCAACTTCATGCTGTTGAAAACCATGTAACTCAATAGCGCGTCCAATATTAAAGGGGGTTCGGTCTTTATCTGCAATCAAATCCCCTGGTGTTGCTACTCCCAACAGGACAAAAGAGAGGCGGTTGTAGTCTGGATTGTCGGCTCGTTTGTTGTAACAGGCTCGAATTAAGGCAAAAAAATCATCCTTGAAGCTTAATTGTAGAACACTATCGATTTCATCGATAAAGATCACAATATGTCCGATAATCTTTGTCAGCAATACTTCTTCGATAAATTCCCGAAAAAACTGTACTGGGGGAATATCTTTGTGCTCCTTAAGCCAATTCCGATAAGAAAACTTCTCCTCTAGCTTTAATCGCGTTACCAGAGTTTTGGTTAAGCCGCCATACCACTTCTCTGGAGTAACTTTTTGTGTACCTAACTCGGTAATATCAACCGATGCACAAACTACCCCCTCCTGTTGCAGCCGTTGCATCGTTTGTACTCTCAGGGAAGACTTACCCATCTGGCGAGAATTCAACACATAGCAAAACTCTCCAGAGAGCAACTGTTGGTAAAGTTCCTCATCAGCAGAGCGTATCACATAACTGCTGGCATCTGGTGGTAGACATCCTCCGACATGATAGGCTGGTTTGGTCATATGAATAAGGAATGGAGAATGGAGAATGGAGAATGGAGAATGGAGAATGGAGAATGGAGAATGGAGAATGGAGAATGGAGAATTGGGAATTGGGGATTGGGTAGGTTGAATATAGCGCTAAAATAGGATGCTCCCATAAAATCAAAATTTTATTCCGCCAATGCTACGCCCTTCCGGGATTTACGCCAGAGTTCTAATCTCCAAGATGTTCTCTAAAATACTGTCGGTACAAATTACAACTTGGCATCACCTCATTCCCCTGCTTTCTCACTAGTCCCATACTGTGTAACTTATAGGCTGGCATCGGTTCCAAACGCACAGGAGAATCAGCATTGATAACTTTTAACAGTGCTTCTGACAAATCTGGGTGTTGTTGCAGTATGCGCCAAAGATGTCGCAAGTGATTAATATAAATTCCCGCATCTGTGGGAGCCGCTTGCAGCAATTCTTCCAGAGAATCTTTACTGTTAAGTTGGCAGTGACGGAAGGCTTGATCTACCAAATAAGGATGACCTCCTACCATCTCCATCAGTTGTTCAACAGTAGATTGACTCCAATCTTGTCCATATAATTGGGCTAATTCCTGGACTTGTGAAAGGCTAAATTCTGGCAATTCGACTGCTAGTCCCACATTAAACGGAGATTCATTAATATTGAGGGGGATATAAACTTCTGTGGAATGGACAATAACTAACCGCAGTCGCTTCCATATCTTTTCCACTTTTCCTCGTTCATGCCAAGCTCTTAGTAAGCCCAAAAATTCCGAGGCTACCTCACGGTGGGGAAAAACTCGCTCTACTTCATCCAAACATAAAACTACTGGAGAGCCAGCCTGAGGCAGAAGATATTTCTCAAAATATTCAGTACAATCCACTTTAGAAGTAGAAAATTCTTCATCCCAATACTCTGCTAACTGATTCGGTATTCCCAAACTTTGACCGACGCTGATACAAAACCACTTGAAAAATTGATCTACATCCGTCAAATCAGTCCGATTAGCTAAGTGAAGATTGACACAAACACTGCGATAACCACCCTCGACAAGCTGACTCATAATTCTGACTATGAGTAAGGTTTTTCCCATCATCTTTGGAGCCTTAATACGGATAAGTGATCCAGGGCGTAACAGGGTTTCATAGCAGGATTGTTCAATGGGAGGGCGTTCTACATAAATCAAGGAAGACTCTTCCTCAAGGCAGTCTGTTATCACCACTTCTGGGGAAACCTTCCCATTGCTGCTATCTTCAAATACAGCAATTTCTTGCCAATCTTGCCCCAACCGTTCACTAATTTCTTTAAAATTCAAATTATCCACAGCTCTACCATTGAGGTAGTTATTGACAGTTGATAGAGAAATCAATAACTCCTCAGCCAATTCTTTCTGGCGAGGATAACCGTTGCGCTTAACGGCTAATTTGACTTGTTCAATACAGTCTGGGCGAACTTTGAGGGAGCGAGACATTGGTTAGGTGGTAGGTGGTAGGTGGTAGGTGTTAGGTTGCAGGTGGTAGTCCCAATAAAAAGAGTTCACCATCAGGTGCGGAAAGATGTAGAGACGTTGCATGCAACGTCTCTACAAGCTACTATTTTTCCTGACAGAAAGCCCAACTAAAGCCCAAGTCAGGTATAAGTCAGCTATCAGTTACAACAAAGCGATAACTCCCTTCAGCCAAAGAACTTCCCTTCTCTGAACCCCTTTAGGCACAGGGTTTGATGAGATTGTAGCTTATTGATAATCTGATGAATAACCTCGAAAGCTTGCAAAACCTTCTCGAATTACTGGTGTTGCTGGTGACCCTCTCCAGTCAATCCCCCTGGTTGGGGATTGTGGCGGCGGTTGGTGTATTGTTGTGTTTGTTGATTGATGAAGATTAGCAGTCAGCTTCTATCTTATAGCAAAAGGCAGAGGGCAGAAGGCAGAGGGCAGAAGGGAAAAGATTGACAGGTAAAGGTTTCAGTATTTGGTGCTGTTCTAACCACCTTGGTGGTTGCTATATTTTAAAATAGGCTAACGGTGAGTAATGAGCTTGAGAAGGCAGGAGGCAGGAGGCAGGAGGCAGGAGAAGAGTTTTCCCTACCTAAAAATAAGATAAGAAACAAGTCAGCTTTCCTTGGCTCCTCTTATTCCCCTCCTTGGAGGGGTTAGGGGTGGGTTTGAGCCTCGGAGCCTTTTTTCTGATTCCCCCATCTCTTAAACCTTTTTTGGAGGTTATTTGTGGCAACAGAGTTACCAAATTGGGTGCGTTTACAAAAAGCTCTTTCGGTAGAAGCAGAAAAGGGCTTTACTGATTTAATGGGTAATCAGTACCGCTTCAGTGAGTTTCTTTGCCTCAGTTTTGGCGAAACTTACCACATCCTGACGGTACATGAACAACGCCGTTGGGCGACAATTGCTAGGGATTTTGCCAGTTATCCCCAAATGACTCCTCAGCAACGACAGCATCTGGTAGCTGAGGCCCGCCGCTTTCTCCAAGAATTACAGCAAGCAATCGAAAGTCGTTTAGCTGGGGAGGTGTCCCAACCCTCTAAATTCAAATCTCCTCGTACCACGCCTTTGATTGAATCTAGAAATGAGGAGACAGCAACTAATCGTCGTGTTACTCTAGATCAACCCCTAGCTGAGTTGAAAGCAGTGGGAGTGAGAAAGAGCCGTCATTTAGAACGTCTCGGTTTGCACCAAGTACGAGACATTCTTTTTTACTACCCCCGTGACCATATTGATTATGCCAACCAAGTTAACATCTCTAACTTAGTTGTAGGGGAGACGGTGACAATTATGGGCACGGTAAAGCGCTGTAATTGCTTTACTAGCCCTCGCAACAAGAAATTAACCATTTTAGAGGTAATACTCAAAGATTCTACTGGTCAAATCAAACTCAATCGTTTCTTTGCTGGTACTCGCTATAGTAATCGGGGTTGGCAATATCAACAAAAAAGTCGGTATGCTTCGGGAGCAGTAGTAGCGGCATCGGGTTTAGTCAAGAAGAATAAGTATGGTGTAACCTTGGAAAATCCGGAATTGGAAGTTTTAGACCAACCGGGAGCCAGCATTGAATCGATGAAAATCGGTCGAGTCTTGCCAGTATATCCCCTTACAGAGGGAGTGCCAGCAGATTTAGTCAGAGGAGCAGTAATCGCTGCCCTGCCCGCTGCTGCTCAACTGAAAGAACCACTGCCAGTAGCTTTGCGAGAGCAATATGGGTTAATCAAGGTAAAAGATGCGATCGCTTATATCCATTTTCCCCCAGATAGGGACACTCTGACTCATGCCCGACGCCGCCTCGTTTTTGATGAGTTTTTCTACTTACAGTTAGGATTTCTCCAACGCCGCCAAGTTCAGCGTCAAGCGGAAGATAGTGCGGTCTTATCTCCCACAGGTAAATTAATTGACCAATTTAATCAAATTCTGCCCTTTGAACTCACCGGGGCTCAAAAACGAGTTATTAGTGATATTCTCAATGACTTACAATCCCAAACGCCGATGAATCGGTTGGTGCAGGGAGATGTGGGTTCCGGTAAAACCGTAGTTGCGGTGATTGCGATCCTCGCTGCTATCCAATCCGGCTACCAAGCAGCACTGATGGCTCCCACAGAAGTTTTAGCAGAGCAACATTACCGTAAATTAGTTAGTTGGTTCAATCTCCTACACCTACCAGTGGAACTACTGACGGGTTCGACTAAAGTTGCCAAGCGTCGGGAAATACACGCCCAGCTAGAAACCGGTGAATTGCCTCTACTAGTAGGAACTCACGCTTTGATTCAGGAACAGGTGAACTTCCAGCAGTTGGGTTTAGTGGTAATTGATGAACAACATCGGTTTGGAGTCAAGCAACGAGCACGTTTGCAGCAAAAAGGCAAGTCTCCCCATGTCCTGACCATGACTGCCACTCCCATTCCCCGTACCCTAGCATTAACCTTGCATGGGGATTTAGATGTGAGTCAGATTGATGAATTACCCCCTGGGCGTCAGGAAATCCAAACTACTGCTCTCCGGGGCAAGGAGCGTTCCCAAGCCTATGAGCTAATTCGTCGAGAAATCGTTCAAGGGCGTCAAGTCTATATTGTACTGCCTCTGGTGGAAGAGTCGGAAAAGTTAGATGTGCGCTCGGCAGTGGAAGAGCATAAGCGACTATCGGAAACTGTCTTTCCAGAGTTTCAGGTGGGACTACTCCACGGCAGAATGAACCCAGCAGAAAAGGATGAGGCTCTTAACGCTTTTCGGGACAACCAAACCCAAATCATCGTCTCTACCACAGTAATTGAAGTAGGGGTAGATGTTCCCAATGCGACGGTGATGCTGATTGAAAATGCTGAGCGCTTTGGCTTATCCCAGCTGCATCAATTGCGGGGACGTGTCGGGCGTGGTGCTCATAAATCCTACTGCTTGCTGATTAGTGGCTCTAACACTGATACTGCCAAGCAGCGTCTTGGTGTCTTAGAACAATCCCAAGATGGCTTTTTTATCTCCGAGATGGATTTACGCTTCCGGGGTCCTGGGGAAGTTCTCGGTAGGCGTCAATCCGGGTTAGCAGATTTTGCCCTAGCAAGTTTGGTGGAAGATCAAGAAGTGCTGAATTTGGCAAGAGATGCAGCGGAGAAGGTGATACTTCAGGATAAAACTTTGGAGCTTTGGCCTTTAATGAAAGCTGAGTTAGAGTATCGCTACCAGCGGCTAATGGATGGGGCAATTTTGACTTGAATTTACTCTCATTTTGTGCAATCATTACTTCATAATGGGAAAAGTTTGCGCCATATAAACTCTCTTTGTGTCCTACCCTTCGGAGAATGTGTCGAAAGTGGTTCTTTCTTCTAATACCTGTAGTTACTGTCGGAGGGTGAAGCATTCGGATACCATGATTGAGTAATATGGGAAAGATTATTGCCCGAATGCTTCACCCCTACAGAGTTGGCTCATCGAATCCAACTACTTACCCTAAAAGGTTATGGAAACAATCAAATTGTCGAACCAAGGTCAAGTTATTATCCCTAAGTTTCTGCGAGATGCCCATCACTGGGAGCCAGGTATTGAGTTAATCGCGATTGATACTGGAGATGGGATTCTTTTAAAACCGAAGAACCCTTTCCCAAAAACAGTATTAAGTGAAGTGGCTGGTTGTTTAAAATATCATGGCACTCCCAAAACTATTGAGGATATGGATGAGGCGATTCACCAAGGCATAGAGGAGTTATGGAATGATCGCTGTTGATACCAATGTTGTTGTTAGGCTATTGACTCAGGATGATGAATTACAGTTCAACAAGAGTTTAGAAATTTTCACCAAGCAAGTTGTTTTTATTCCGGATACGGTGATTCTGGAAACAGAGTGGGTTTTGCGTTTTGCTTATAAATTCAAACCTGCCGATATTTGTAAGGGGTTGAGAAATATTTTTGGTTTGTCAAATGTTCATCTGAGCAACGCGAATTTGATGGCTCAGGTTCTCCAATGGCACGAAAATGGATTAGATTTTGCAGATGCTTTTCATTTGGCACAGAGTCAGTATTGTTCAGAGTTTTTCACGTTTGATAATAAATTTTGGAAAAGAGCCCAAGGGTTAACAAATTGTCGGGTGCATAAGCTCTAAACATAATAAGCTTCGGTGTAATTCTAGGGATCTAAAATTCTGTGCAGCTCATCTGTGGTTATTTCTGCTAAATTGAAAATCTAACCTTTCCAAATTGCTCCTCGCCGGATTAGGTCAGCCTTCATCTCCTCAGAAATACCCAAATTATCTCCAAATAGAGCATTCTTAACCTTAGCATCACTGAAATCCGCTTCAACCAAGTTAGTACCCAGTAACCTAGCCCTACGCAAGTTAACTCCCACCAATCTAGCACCCTTGAGGTTCGCAGCATCTAGATTGGCACCACTTAGGTCAATATCCGTCAAGTCCCTTCCCTCAGCTCCTTGATTGACAATTTCCCAGACAAGATGCCATTTAGACTCAAGTTCCGTCGCGCTGTTGATCGTAACTCCCCTAAGGAATGCATTGCTGAGGTCGGCTCCTTGGAGGTTGGCATCGCTCAAATCCCCATTGCTGAGGTTGGCTCCTTGGAGATTAGTATCGCTTAAGTTAGCATTACAGAGATTAACATCTTGGAAGTTGACATCGCTGAGGTCTGCTCCTTGAAGATTGGCATCACTGAGGTCGGCTCCTTGGAGTTCAGCAACTCTGAGGTCAGCAACTTTCAGGTTGGCAACTCTGAGATTAGCATAGCTAAGATCGGCAACTCTCAAATCAGCTCCCTTGAGATCTGCACCATTCAGGTCAGCATTACCTAAATCCGTTCCTCTAAAGATAGCAGCACTGAGATTTGCTCCCCCAAGATCCGCTCCCTTAAGGTCCGCACCACTGAGATCCGCTCCCCGAAGATCCGCCTTACTAAAGCTAGCACCATTAAGATTAGTATCGGTCAAGTCAGCGATTTTCAAGTCAGCACTGCTGAGGTTGGCACTTCTGAGGGCCGCATTACAGAGGTTACTATCCATCAGATTACTGCCAATCAGGGTAGCACCGCTGAGGTCAGCCTTACTAAGGTCAGCATTGCTTAAGTCAGCACCACAGAGGTCAGCGTCACTCAAATCAGCGCCTTGTAAGTCAGCACCACTGAGATCAGTCTCACTCAGGTCAGCCTCACTCAGGTTAGTAGCTCTCAGATTAGCTTCCCTCAAGGATACCCTTTTGAGGTTGACTTTTCTGAGGTCTATTCCAGCAAAATCTTCAGTAGGATTGAGCTGGGCAATTCTCGCTAGTTCAAGAAAGTCTTGTTCTCCTACTGCGGTAATACGCTGGATTAGGTCTTGAACTTCTTGGTAAAATGCTTCACCAGTCATTTGTTGTTGATTATTGGTTATTGGTTAGATACCCTTCAACTATTCTTTATTGTCAAATTGTAATTCTATCCGACTTAGATAAGGCTTTAACTTTCTTTTGCTCAACACTTGTGCAATCCCTCTTTCTAAAATCACCAGTTGATTGGTACTAAGGTTAGCTGGCCAAAGTCCTTCAACCTCAGTCAGATAAATATTTTGCACAGAGACATCAAAGGTAGCTTCTACAGAACAGGGAAAAGCGATCGCATCTAGGGTCGCTAACTTTGTTTTCTGGAGTAAACCTTGCAGGACTGGTTGTTCTGGGCCTACTGCAAAATCCCAGGCTGGATTTTTCTGGGAACCTTTCGTCCTTACCTGACAAGTAACCAATTGTTGTCCTTCTTTCTGCGGGACGAGGGTAAGTAAACCAGTTAATTCCCGGAACTGA
This sequence comes from Symploca sp. SIO1C2, assembly GCA_010672925.1. Classification (GTDB taxonomy): domain Bacteria; phylum Cyanobacteriota; class Cyanobacteriia; order Cyanobacteriales; family Coleofasciculaceae; genus Caldora. Next base: position 34,131 of record JAAHFP010000032.1, read on the forward strand.
TGGTGAATTTTACCATTTTCTAGCCTGAGCTGAAGTTTTCCACCTTTTAGGCCAAAGGCCATCTTTCCTTGGGGTAAGGACTCACACTGTATATCAAAGTTTATAGTTAAGTAAAGGTCAATCTGGTCTGGTTGAACAAGCACTCCTTCCAATTGCATGAATAAGCAGCTTGGGCATCTGTTTTCCAGCAAATTTGGCTGAGATTGTTTAAGTAAAGGTTGTTTCATTTTTCTTCTATAGTTGAATCATTTTAAAAGCCAACTTAGAAAAAACTTGATCTACAGATACTCCAGTTTTGGCAGAAGTTAGATAAGTGCCAATCACTTGATTATGGCTATTAAATTGAGGAAAATTACTAATTTCTGCTAGTTCATCCTGATCAATTAAATCAGATTTATTCAAAGCGACAATGATAAATCCCTTAGAATTAACCGACAAAAAAGATTGAATATGATCCGGAATATGCTCAATAGTTGCTTTGCGGGTAAGGTCTCCGACAATCACTGCACTACGAGCTCCCTGCATATAAGTTGGAGTAATGGCTTTAAATTTGGTATTCCCTTCTAAATCCCAGATCATCATCTGTACACTCATTGACTTCTGGTGCGACTTTGATTTAAGATTAACTGTTTTACGAGAAATTTTTACTCCTACTGTTGACAGATATTTGTCGCTAAACTGACGCTCTACAAAGCGGCGAATTAAACTAGTTTTACCTACGCTAAAGTCACCAAGAAGACAAATTTTTCGAGATATTATTGAAGTCATTTGTAATTATTAATTGTAGTTTTACCAAAAGAAGTTATAAACCAAATAATGCTCTTGCCCAGTATTTGATTACCCAAAATTAGGATAATAGCACTAACTTAAAATTAAAGTAATAGTTCTTTTTAGGGATGTTGGCTAGTAGTGAAACTTTTGGTTGGTAGCCCAATATACTATTCTTGAGTGGTTATCAACTTAAAACGGCGATCTGCTCGTGAAGATGAGATGTTATACTAAACTCAATTACCTACGTAATTTCTCGTATAGATGCCGGGATAAGCTACTATTGACTCAGGGCTTCCTGACATTTGTCCTTTGTATCTCTATCTCCCCACACTCCCCACACTCCCCACACTCTCCACACATTTTTTCCTCCCCCAGCGTCAAGTTTCTTCATTCCTAGCTAGCTTATTTCCAGCATTGAACAATATAATAGTGAGCAGCTTAGCTGAAACGGCAACAAGCCCCGTTCCATATCTTTAAGGAGCGTGTCTTTTAGACCACCTAACCTAAAGATCAGAGTGCATAAGTTAGAATTATTTTTGGTTCAGTTCCAGTTGAGAGGCAAGAGTGATGAGTGATAGTATGGCGTTTTTAACAGGAGCAGCGCTAGCTGGGGTAGCTGCCTTGTTTGTACTGAAGGGAGGAGACAATACGGGGGCAATGCAGCTGCCAAATGCCCGCTCACTGCCCATCCCACAGACTAATACCAATCCCTACGATACTTCTAATCCATACCTAACAACGCCGCCACTCCAAACTCCTGCTTCACCGGGTTCGGATGCTTTTGGACAAAACCGGCTGCTGAATCCGGAACAAGTTACGGCTGTACTGGAGAAGCAAAACAATGAAATTGAGCAGCTTAAAGCTCAATTACAAAATCAGCAGCTGCTCATTGATAACCTAACGGCACAGGCTGATATAAATAATTTCTCCTCACCAATGGGAACGACGCCAACAGTTGCCCCAACTTTGGAACAAAAACAGGAGAATGACAATTCCATCCTTCCAGGAATAGTTTGGGGACTAGGAGGTATGGCAGTTACAGTTAGTGGTGGTATTGTTGTGATCTCTGCTTTAGCCTTGCTGTCAAAACAACAACGTCCGCCTCGTACAACCTATGTAGTTCAACACCCATATACCGCCTTGCCACCTTCGACAGTACCTAGGCGTCGCCCGGAATTTATCCCTACTCATCTCGATAGCAGACAGGTAGAACATTTGGACTACGAGTAATTTGTTTTGTTATTGGTCATTGGTCATTGGTCATTGGTCAAAACTCACAGCAACAAAGGACAAAGGACAAACAACAAACAACAAACAACAAATTACCCTACTTCCTGCTCCCTGCTACCAATTACAGCTTCCTCTTTGGCTCCCTTGAGTAGATAAGTAGTCATTTGTCCTTTGCCCTTGATCTCAATAGAACCACGCTTATCGAATAGGTATTGATCTTTGAGGAGCTCATAAGTAACAGATGTAACCTGAGTATAACCTGGTATACCGTGAGATTCCATACGGCTAGCAGTATTGACCGTATCACCCCAAAGATCATAGCTGAATTTTCTGATGCCAATTACCCCAGCCACCACCGGACCACTATTGATGCCAATTCTGAGGCTAAAATTGTTACCAGTGTCGGCGTTAAATTCAGCAATTGCTTGTTGCATATCCAGCGCCATTTGAGCGATTGCTTGGGCATGATTGGGAGTAGGTGTTGGCAAACCAGCGACAGCCATATAGGCATCCCCAATAGTCTTAATTTTTTCCACACCATGTTCCTGGGCTAGTCGGTCAAACTTTGAGAAAATTTGATTCAGAAGTTCCACCAGTTCCTTAGGAGAGGTTTGGCTGGAGAAGTGGGTAAAGTTAACCAAATCGGCAAACATTACAGTTACTTCTTCAAAATTCTCGGCAATCGTGCCCTTATCTTGTTTCAAGCGCTCTGCGATGGGTTGAGGTAAGATGTTCAGCAGTAAGAGTTCTGCCTTTTTCCGGGCTAGACGCAGCACAAATTCCGTCTGTCGGCGCTCTGAAATGTCAACCACAGTGCCTTCGTAGTAAAGCAAATCGCCCCCAGTATCTTTAACTGCACGTATATTCTCCGAAATCCAAATAGTGCGTCCATTTTTGCGATAAACCTGAGACTCGACATCCGTCAGGACATCATACCTCTGCATGAGAGTAGCTAAGTCTTCTCGGCTACTGGGATCTACATACAGCTGCTGGTTAATATTGGTTATCTTCTTCATTAGTTCTTCCGGAGAACTGTAGCCCAAAATCTTTGCTAGGGCAGGATTTGCGGTTATGTATCCTCCACCAGGTCTGGCTTGGAAAATACCTTCGCTAGCATTCTCAAAGATGCTGCGATATTTCAACTCAGCTTGTCGCAGTGATTCTTCTGTTCGCTTTCTCTCCTTAATTTCCTCTTGCAGTTGCAAATTTTGTTCTTGGAATGTCTTTTGCAGCTTTTGGATTTTTAGGTGAGTTGTGACTCTGGCAATCACTTCTTCCTGCTGCACTGGCTTAGTAATATAGTCCACTGCACCGAGAGTAAAACTTTTGACTTTGTCTACTGTTTCGGAAAGGGCAGTCATAAAGATCACCGGGATATCTTTAGTTGACGCCTTAGCTTTCAAGCGGCGACAAGTTTCAAACCCGTCGATTCCCGGCATCATCACATCTAGTAAAATCAAATCAGGATGGGCATATTCAACTTTCTGGATGGCACTCTCACCATCCTGAGCTACTAAGACCTTAAAGCCAGAATCATGCAAAAAATCAAATAAAACCCCCAGATTCGTGGGGTTGTCATCAACAATGACAATGACACTTTTGGCGGAATTTTCATCGCTCATTTCAGTTTGGCTTACAATGCCTGGGTGAATGAGTATACTGGATTGAAACAGTCCTCGCGCTGAAGCGACGAGGATTGCGACTTGACTGGGGGCTCGTAGGTTAAGGTTAGCACTTGGAGAAAATAATACTGCGCTGGTTTAATATGATTCTTTTTTAGCATAAACTCTAAATCAGCAGCCGCTCCAGAAGGACGAAGCTTGTAAACTATTATTTTAAGTAAACTACCTGAAAATTAAAAAATCATTTATACTTATTAATTTTGTAAGCGTCTTTGTTCCGGGACACTATCTCTTGTTCCCTTCTTCATTAAATTTATGATGCCTAATTTTTGATAGGCTGGGAAAAGTTACTATTCACTTTTTACAAGGAGAGCAGGACTTGAGGAACCAGAATATACAAAACTTTACATCAGTCATTGGAGGAATCTTAGCAGCATTAGTTATCCTTCTGAGCTTTAGTTCCTTTGTAGTCATTAATCCCGGTCAGGCAGGAGTCCTGAGTATCTTGGGTAAAGCTAGAGATGGAGCCTTACTTGAGGGCCTCCACATCAAGCCCCCATTGGTCTCCACAGTGGACGTATATGATGTGACAGTGCAAAAGTTTGAAGTCCCTGCCCAAAGTTCCACCAAGGATCTCCAGGATCTATCAGCTAGCTTCGCTATCAACTTCCGCCTTGATCCCACTGAGGTAGTTGAGATCAGAAGAACCCAGGGAACCTTACAAAATATTGTCTCGAAAATTGTTGCTCCCCAAACTCAGGAATCTTTCAAGATTGCAGCGGCAAAAAGAACAGTAGAAGAAGCTATTACCAAAAGGACTGAACTCAAGCAAGACTTTGATGATGCTTTGAATACACGGTTAGAAAAATATGGCATTATTGTCCTGGATACCAGCGTAGTTGATCTTGCTTTCTCTCCAGAGTTCTCTAAGGCAGTTGAGGAGAAACAAATCGCTGAACAACGGGCACAAAGGGCCGTCTATATAGCTCAGGAGGCTGAACAAGAAGCTCAAGCAGATATTAACCGTGCTAAAGGTAAAGCCGAAGCTCAAAGACTCTTAGCCGAAACTCTCAAAGCTCAAGGGGGTGAATTAGTACTCCAAAAAGAAGCAATCCAAGCCTGGAAAGACGGTGGAGCCCAAATGCCTAAGGTCTTAGTTATGGGTGGTGACTCAAACAGTAGCGTTCCATTCATCTTCAATTTGAGTGATCTTGATCAATAATCTGCTCTTTAACTGACAGATATAGTAGTAGTGGGAGCATCTTGCTCCCTTTCTATAGTCTTAGGGCTCAAGATGCCTTCACTACATTTTTTACGAAGATGCACCCGGTAGAGAATAATAGAGCTTCACTCTAGCGATCGCTCTCACTCTAAAGATAGGTTTTGGGGCTGTGGGGTATATGGAAAAAAGAATAGATAAACCACCCTAATCCCTACAAATCTCAGGTGGAAGAGGCTTTTTCCAATAGCTTGCGAAAGTAACATCGTCTCTATTGAACCGAAGTTTATTAATGAACTCTATTCAACACACTTTTGAACAATTGTCTGTAAGCTAAGATACATCTAATTTTAACCTAACTAATTTAATCATCAATTATGAGTAGAACAGGCAAGATGCCTGTTTTTAGAAGAGACCTATTTAAAATTTCCGATAAATCTCCGTGTTTTCTCGGTAGATAAAACCGGACTTTTGATAAATATACGTATTTTCTCGGTGGACAAAATCAAGCATTTAGTGAGAAATATAGATAAGGATAACTTGTGAGTTATAGATTGGTACTCAAATTAAATTAACAAAAATTAAGGGATTGGAAACCAAGAAAAAAGCTATAAATATTAGTTATATATGAAATGTCAAATCTTTCGTGTGAATCATGGAGATTCATTCCGGAACCATTGCCTCGTATCACTATCAGACTTATTCGGCAAACCCTAAATAAAATAAGTTTTGTATGACTGATTCAACAAATTCCATGACAATCGCGATCGCTTGGTGTTTGGCTTGGGGAGAAGGTACACAACCTCAGTTTGATTTAACTGTGTTGCAGCAGATGCGACAGGCTGTATCTGAGGGGAAGGAAGTTCCGGAGGAAGTACGAGCAATTGTTGGGTCGGTTCAGCAACTAGAGACTCTTGATTTTCCCCAATCATTAGATGAGTTAAAGCAATTAACCCAAAAATACTCTACCCTTTGGAAAGCTAAAATTGGCTTAGTATTCGGTGGTGCGACAAAGATTAAGCAATATGTATTTGAGGCGGCTAAGCTGCCAGATATTCGGGGAGCATCGGGATTATTAGACCGGATTAACTTAATTGACTTGCCTGCTTTCTTCAAATGCGAAGAATCTCCCCAGGATTTTCCTGAATGTCAACAAGCCAGAAATTATTGCCAAAATGTGAGGTGGCAATTACAAAATAAAGATACTAATTTGGAGCAGCTATGGCCTGGACTGATTCCTGAGTTAGTTATATACTCCACCGGTGGCAAGATTTTAGCTTTTTGTCCTACTGCTTTTGTTACTGAGCTAACTAATTTAATTGAAAAACGCTACACAGAAGAAACTTTAACTGCTAATTCCTGCGCTGTAGGGGATAGTTTTAGACTACTGGAAACTCGCTTGGGCTTACTGAATAACCCAATTGAACAGACAAAATGGTTAGATTGGTATCTTGAAAATAAGACAAGGCAAAATCATCCAATTGTAGAAGCTTATTTTGGTCGTCGAGGCGAGGGGAAAAATTGGGAAGATTTATTTAAAAAGCGCAAAAATTTTAATGAACTAGCAGGCAAATTAGCCGCATTATTTAATCAGCGACGCAATGGTAATAACTTACCGGGTATGGAACGTTCGAGCAGACGCTATCCGCCGATGTTTGAGACCCATCCTTATTTAGTAAGAGATACAGTAGAATATCGAACTGCTGTTGCTCCTGCTTTAGGACTTCCCGATGAACCTTGGTTTTCAGATGCCATAGCTCGTAAACGCATTGTTGGACAAAGAACAAAACGAGAAGATTCCAGTGGACAGGGATGGTATAAAGCAGCTCAATTTGGTTGGCAATCTGGTCAAGGGAAGAAATTGTGGCAACCAGGTAAGGTTCTGAGCTGGGTTTTCAAGTTTGAACAATTCTTAAAAAAATCAGACTATCAGCAAGAATATTACCAAGGTGTAAGTAGACGGCAAGTTAAAGAAGCGCGATCGCTTACGGAAATCGGTAATGCTAGTAATGGCTTTGTTGGTTATATCTATGCCGATGGCAACAATATGGGAGGTTATATACAGAATGAACTGAATACCCCAGAAGATTATCGCAAGTTGAGCCGGGATATCTTTACTGCAACAGAAGAGTCGGTTTACCACGCTTTAGGACAGCACCTCCACCCTCATAAATTAAAAGACTTAACGGGAGAAAATCAACATCGGAATGGAGCAATTATTCATCCTTTTGAAATTTTAACCATTGGCGGAGATGATGTGATACTGATTGTTCCAGCAGATAAGGCATTGGAGATTGCCAAAAATATTGGCGATAAGTTTGAACAGATTCTCCTGGAAAAGGAGGATTACCGCATCAAGGATAAAGAGTTAATTGCTCACTCTAGAGAATGTCATAGATATCAAGGGAAAATACCACTCCTGCCTTCTCAAGGCAAACTTAGTATGTCAGTGGGAGTACTGCTCGCATCTGCTAACACACCAATATATTATGCAGAAAATCTCACCAACCAATTACTCAAATCGGCTAAGAAGAAAGCCAAGCAACTGAAACAGTGGTATGGCTATCATGGTGGAACGGTTGATTTCTTAACCATGAAATCAGTAACGATGATTTCCTCAAATATTGAATCGTTTCGCCAAGAAGCTTTAACCCAGCAACTACCCAAACAACAAAAACTCAAACTATATGGTGCACCCTACACCCTCCATGAACTGGGAGGATTACTCAAAACAGCAGAAAAATTAAAGGAGTCAGAATTTCCGCGATCACAACTTTACCAAATCCGTAGTTTGTTAGAACGAGGGAAACATACGGCTATCCTTAACTATCGTTATTTCCGTGTCCGGCTGAAGGCTGACCAACAGAAACTATTAAAAGATTACTTTGAACAAGCTTGGTGTGATGCGAAAACCAACAAGGGTAACTTAGCACCGTGGATGTCCTTACTAAAAGAGGATGAAACCACTACCTATGAAACCATCTGGCGAGAATTAGTAGACTTATATCCCTTCATTCCAGAATCGAAATCACAGGAAGATCCACAGTATTCTACAGCGGAGACACAAGCATGATTTTTCTCCAAGATTTATTGTCAAATCCAGCAATAGAAACTATATCCATCACCGCTATTATCGATACAGCTTTGTGTGTCGGTGCGGGTGGTTCTTCCGGAACCCTGGCAGATAAACCAATTGTTCGTACTGCCGATAAAAAACTGCTGATTCCTGCTTCTCAACTTAAAGGACGCTTGCGCCACGAGTGTGAGAAACTAGCACGGGGATTAAGTTGGCCTATTTGTCAGTCTCCCAATGCTCAAACCATGTGTCCGCAACGTGCCTATCTTCCGGAAAATGAAGCTAGGGATTTTGAACGAGAGGAATATCGAGTACCAGGAGATGAGAGATATCATTGCCTGATTTGCCAGATGTTTGGTAATCCTGCTTTACAGTCACGGATTATCGTTGATGATTTGATTTGCACAGAAGATCCAGAAAATTTACCGGAAGTTTTGCGTCCTGGTGTCACCATTAACCGTCGTCGTGGCACTGCGGAGGAGAAAAAACTCTACTTTCTGGAAACTTCTCCAGCCAATGTCAAGCTCAGGTTTAAAGGTGAAATTCATCTTCAACCTAGTTTTCCCCCTTATGCCAAAGCACTAATCTTAGCAGGATTACACCATATAAATGCCTTGGGGGGTTCTAAATCAACAGGATTGGGATGGCTACAGTGGGAATTTAAAAGATGGGCAGTGGATGAGGAAGCTTGGCAAGCACTTTTACACGGAGGTGGGAAATGAAAGAAATTCAGCTAAAAATTACAGCACTCTCACCTCTAGCTATTGGACGTAAAAAACCAGGTTCAGTCAGCGAGGCGGGAGACTATATTCCCGGTTCTGTGATTCGAGGCGCGATCGCATCTGTAATAATTCAACAGTCTAATCTACAAAATCATGATTTGACAGCAACAAATAATGATTTCCAAAGCTTATTCCTAAATGAGAGCGCTGCAATCTTCCGCAATGCCTATCCAGCACCATCGGATCAAGAGGCAAAAATCAAGGTGCTGCCTGCTACCGCCTTAACTTCTAAAACTAATCCCGGCTTCAAGCCTAAAGGCTACGGTGTTTTTGATACTCTAATTGACCGTTTCTGTGCAGAAAGCTATGGTTATCCCTATGACCCCAATTGTCCTCAAGATGGGGGAAGAGTTGAACCCTACAAAGGATTTTACAGTAAGCAAAATAGTAAATATTGTCCTCACTCCGTTACTAAACGGCTACTGACTCGTGTTGGTATCAATCGGCGTCGGTTAACAGCAGAAGAACAAATTTTATATAGCTTGGAAGTTCTCAATGAAACTCAGGAACAGAAACCAATGGTTTACCGTAGTTCAATTATGGTAGAAGATAATCATCTGGCCGAGTCACTTGAGCAATTCTTGAATCATAACTCGCAAAATTTTCGCTTAGGTGGAGCAGCTTCCAGGGGATTGGGAAAGGTTGAGATTGAGGCTAATTCTGTTGAACCTGATACCGATGTTAGTTCACGCATCAAACTATTTAATAAAGTACTCCAGCAGCGTTGGCAAAAATGGGCAGAACTCTTCGGAAATCTCCCAAGGGAAGAGCGAAATTACTTCACCCTGAACTTGCAATCAGATACAATTTTAACGGAAAACTGGCGACGTACTATGGTAATTTCTCCAGAGATGCTACAGCAGTTTACTGGTATGAATGCTCCTTTAATACTAGAGGTTGCCTACAGTAGCTATGACTATGTTTCTGGCTGGAATTCTGCTTGGGGATTATTGAAAGATGTGGATTTAATTACTAATAAAGGAGGTGTATATTTATTTAGCACAATTGCAGATAAGACGAAGGACTGGATTCAAGCCTTAGAAAAATTAGCAAGGAAGGGTGTAGGCAATCGCATTGGCGAAGGATTTGGTCAAATCGAAGTTTGTAGCGAATTTCACACTGTATTTAGAGAGGATGCTGTATGAATCTGACAGAACAACAAGTTGAATTCCAGGTACAAAGAAGCATTCGTCAAAACGAGGATGATTTAGTCCTCTGGATTCAAGCTGCTTTGGATAAAACTAAGTATGGCAATTTGGAAGAGTCTCAATTCCGCAACTTAGTACGTGTTGCCGATACTACTGATAGTGTAGAAGTCATTAAAAACTTTATTCGCTATCAAGTAGGTCGAGATCGTAAATGGGGTAGAGGAAAAGACTCTCTGGCAGAGAGAATTGTTCAAGATATTGATTTCAATCTCAAAAAAACTGCTCAAATTATTGCTGAATATTCTCATATTGACTTCAAACCTATTTGGATTGAACTAATTCGGCGTTATTTAGGTTATGGCTCTCGTTATCTTAAGTATCTAAGAGATGGTCAAAATATCTGACTATCATTATATCGGTAAATTTATGTTTGATACTTTCCGAAACCGTCTAGAATTGACAGGAACCCTGTGGACTATTACTGCTTTACGCATTAGTGCAGGACGTTCCCACGAACCCATTGGCTCAGATTTACCGGTAATTAAAGATGCCTTAGGTTGTCCCTTGATACCAGGATCCAGTTTTAAAGGAGCCTTGCGATCGCGTCTTGAAAGTTTCGTGCGGGGAATTGTGGGAAGCGATCGCAAGTTAGTAGCTAATCCTGCGATAGAAGAAGAATGGTCACTAAGATCTACAGAAATGAGGCAGCTTAGGGAAAATTACACTGATGATTCTACTCTAACTGCTGCTATTTTAGCACAAACTGACCTAATATCTCATCTCTTCGGTTCTCCCTGGCTTGCTAGTAAATTTCAAGTGCGGGATTTAACAGTATTACCGGAATATTGGTTTGGACAATATCAAGAACGAGATGGGGTTGCGATTGATCGAGATACAGAAACCGCAGCGGATGGCAAGCTTTACGACTTCCAAGTTGTACCTGCCGGAACCCCCTTTGAGTTTAAGGCTATTGTGGAAAATGCCGAAGAGTGGGAACTGGGTTTGCTGATGATTGGGTTACACCAATTTGAGACAGAACAAATACCTTTGGGAGGTGGACGTTCTCGTGGCTTAGGTGTGGTTCAACTAAAAATTGATCAAATGCGTTGGTTCGACTATCCTGAAGATGAACCTCAATATCTGTTAGAGTATTTAAAAAAATTAGCCCTAGGGGATGACAGCGCCTACGAAGATGCACAAGATTTCAAAGACTATTGGGTAGAACAATTAATTGATTATTTGCATAAGAAATGAAGCAATACAGCGGAAATAGTTCAGTAGTGCCACGACCCAGCTCAACTTCCGACCTTCCCAATTCCCAAAAATATGCACAAACGATTTGTCAATCATTGCACCATTGAATTAACCCTAGTGCCTTGTGGTCCGATACTGATTAAATCAGGCAAAGATGGTGCTGATCCTACCAAGCCAGATATGGAATTTGTGGAAACTTACCAAGCTGGGGGTCGTTCTATTTATTTGCCGGGAAGTTCCCTGAAAGGGTCAATTCGTGCTCATGCTGAGAGAATTGTCAGAACAGTGGGAAGCGATTGCCTGCCTGATAATGCTGATATCCTGTGGGCAAATGACCCATTGAAGGATCAGTATGATTATCTCAAGGATAAATCAGCTTACGATATTTACCGACTTTCTTCCTTTACTGATCAGATGTTTGGTAATACTGCTATTGCTAGCCGTATTAGAATTGAAGATGCCTATCCTGATAAATCACAACCTCTAAAAATAGAAGAACGTAATGGTGTGGCAATAGATAGGGTGTTTGGTTCAGTAGCAGTAGGACCATTTAATTACCAAGTTTGTACGGCAGGCGCGTTTAAAACTAAAATCCACCTCAAAAATTTCTCTCTAGCTCAATTGGGATTAATTGGGTTAGTTTTGCGAGACTTAGATGAAGGCTGGTTTGGTTTAGGTTTTGCTAAATCTCGTGGTTTGGGTAGGGTGGAAGTGAAATTGAACTCCGCCGTGGTTCAATATCCCGGCTGTATTTTAGATGAAGACAACCGACAAATTTATAGTTTTGGTAGACAAGGACAATTTCCTCAGCCTGATACTGCACTCTTAGGAGTAGGGATGTTTTTGGAAGAAGAGGAACAAAAACGTTACAATTTTCCGGTTGATGATGTGCAAGCAACTCCTATCCGTGGTGCATCAATGACTCTCGGTTTTGGGGTACAGTTGCAATGGCAAGGAGATGAGCAGGTACAGGATTTGTTTACTAAAGCGGTACACTCTTGGAGAAAGAAATTGACAGGAACAGCTGCATGAAAGGTTTTGTCTATGTTAACCAAGTTTCTAGTTCAAATCAGCTCAGAACCTTAATCAATAAACTATCGGTCGAGCCAAATTATTACTTTGTGCGCTCATTTCATGCTGTTAGTGGTATTCGGAGGCAATTACCAGAGGATTTATTTCCGGGCTTTGCCGGACAGATGTTTAATCGTGAGCAGGAATTGCGGTGGAAACAAAATGCTGTAGGCTATGAGTTATTGCTCCTCAGTCGCCGGGAAATTGCTCTGGATTTAGGATTTGAACCAATCGACCACAAGGGACAAGCAATTGATTGGGAAATTTGCGATCGCAGCGCCTATCTGTACAATACAGACGAGACTCAATTTCCCAAAGGTTTTATCTATCAGGGAGTAGATGGTAAAGATATCCTTCCTCAAACCCTACCTATAATTCAGCGCTATTTTCAAGATTCAGCTACCGCCACTGTACATTTTGTCGCTCTCGCGGTAAACAGTAATATCAAGTTCGATTGAATACTTACACTTTGGTGAGAATAAGGCATCAACCCACCCCTAACCCCTCCCAGGAGGGGAACTAGAGGCAGGAGGCACTAAGGGAAGCTCACTTGTTCTCATCTTCTTTTCCAATGCAGTATTTTTATCCCATTCCCAATTCCCAATTCCCAATTCTTAATTCTTAATTCTTAATTCTTAATTCCCATGACTCCTACTCCAAAACCAAAACGCCGACAAACTAAACCATATAGTCCAACATCTCATTCAGATGGAACAATTGCACCTAAACCTTATCGCTTGATTTCCTTACCCAAACAAAAACCACAATTAGGACATCCTATTGGACAGGATCAATATTATACAGACCGATATCACGGAACTTTATACTTAGCTTTAACAGTTCAGACAGCAGTTCACATTTCTACTGGTGTAGTAGAAATGGGAACCGATGTTAAACAAAAGAGCATTCCCCTGATTAAAACCATGACTCAGGGAAGTGAAGGACATTTGATTATCCCCGGTAGTTCTTTCAAAGGTGTAGTGCGTTCTGCTTATGAAGCGATTACCTATAGTTGCTTGTGTAAAACTAAGGCAAAAAGTCATCAAATTCCCAATGGCTATAGTGAATGTCGTAATAAGACTCAACTCTGTGCCGCCTGTCAAGTTTTCGGAGCAATAGATTGGCAAGGACTCATCCACTTTACTGATGCTTACTGTCAGTCAGTAGGTTTTAGAGCAGGATTTATTCCCTCATTATATCGTCCTCGTCCAGAGGAAGGGCAGCGATATTTTAAACAGGGAAAAGTAGCAGGACGTAAGTTTTATTACCAGACAATTCGTGCCATTGAAAAAGGACAACAACAAGGTATATTGGTGCAGCAGGCAGCTAAGAATTACAGTTTCACTTCTCAGTTACACTATCGGAATTTGACTATAGCTGAACTAGGAACTCTTTTAATTGTGCTAGGACAAGATCAAGCTAAATATCCCATTGCTCTGAAAGTGGGGGGTGGTAAGCCAATTGGTATGGGTACAATGACGGTGGAAGTGACGAAGTTGGAACAGGCTACTAATTTGCGCGATCGCTATTTATCCTATCAAGTTACACCGAATCAACTCACAGGAGAGCCGCTGCAACAGGTGATGCAACAGTCAATACAAAAAGCACATCAAGAGTTAGTTCAAGCTCAGCAGTTGCAGGAGTTAACCGATGTACTGAAGTATCCTACGGAACGAGAGCCGTCAATTTAGAAACCTACACTGACTAGTAAGAGTAAGTGTAGGTTTTTCAGGGAATCTTCTCAATACTGCTCGGTTAAGCCCCAATTTTTCTCCCTCAGTTCCCTAAACTGATAACTCTTTACCAAGCAGTATTGGGACTCTTCTGGGAAGATACTTGGGGGGCTTCAGCCCTAACTACCTAATTTCAACACCTGCTCGGTAACTGCGAGACTTTCTTCATAAAGCATTTCCCGACCCCAGCGTTGTAATTGCTGACTCAGTAGTTGCTCTGTTTTTTGGTCAAACAGCGGTGACACCTGCTGAATGCGACAAGATTGGGCTCCACCACCGGCCTCCATACGCATACAACCAGTGGTTTCGGAACACAAGACTGTACAACAGTCAGCTTCCATATTGGTGGAACCCAAGCGCAGACTAATCAAATCTCCAGCAACTTCTCCCTCATCAGCCACGGGAATTCCTGCCAACTCTGCTTCTACTGCTCGTCCATTGGAGGTGGTGAATTTAACGCGCCGGATATCATAATCACCCCCTTCTTTCTGATAGGAGTCAGGACGCCACTGGAGCCGAGAAGCCAACCAGCTGAGAAACATCAGTGCCTGAGCTTGATTACCTTGTTCATAATCAATGGTTACTTTGTCAACCTCCTGAAGCGCTGCACGACGCTCTGGCGGGTCGAAAGCCTCAGCAGTCAACTCTTGCCATGCTGCCAACCTTCGCCAGTTCAAGTCCGCAAAGGGAGTTCCTTGACCCATCAGGGTTAGTACTTTTTGCAGATCTGCTTCTGGGTGGTGGAAAGTACTAGAGTCAATAATCACGCTATTGCTCAAATTTGCCAGTCGCTTGAACAGACCATAATCAGCGTCTGGTATTGCCTTCCACCAGACAAACTTCGGTAACTCCCCGATCATCAGTTCAGATATCAGTCCGCTGACCCTTTCTAAGGCAGCGTTAGTACCCTTAAGAGTGATATATTCGCAGCAAACTAAGGTACTCTGGCTATGTTTTTGCACAGGGCAGGAGGCCGATACCTGAGCACTAACCCCTTGATCTTCTCCAGCAGTGGGTAAAAGGGCGATAATTCTACAAGGATTAGCAGCTGCGATCGCATCGGCAATGCCAGCTCCTTCCATATCAGCGGAATATCCTTCCCTTTTATGCATCTCCCCTTTAGCAAGTTTGGCTGCATATTCTTCCCGCAGCTTTGCCTTCAGGATTTCATCTGCTTGACCAGTTTTCGGCAATTCATAGGCTTTTTGTGCTGCTTTGATAGCAGAGAACAGGCGCGGACCTGCGATACCATCTATAGGACCGGAGTAATATCCTAGGGCAGCCAACAGCTGCTGAGTTTCTTCTGGTTCATAAACGACCAAACTAAAAGTTGTAGCTCGTACTGCCGACAGACCATCACCGTTTTCTCCAGCACCACCATAGCTTTGCCAGATTTGGCGTAGTTCCGCCTCAATTTCACTAAAGGAAATATCTTTGGGTGATTGTATAGAAACAATTGGAGGAGATTGTGTAGCCATATTGGTTATTTGTTGTTTGTTGTTTGTTGTTTGTTGCTTGGGAATGGGGAATGGGGAATTGGTAGATTTAATTTTTCCTCTGCTCCTCTGCTCCCCATCTCTCTTGTTTCTCTTCACAACCTGCGCCAGCGGCGTCCATCTTGGTTAATCAAGTTTTCTGCCTCTGATGGCTCCCAGGTTCCTGCTTCGTATTGAGGAACTGAGGCTGGATCTGAGGGGGCATCCCATGCTGATAATGCTGGAGTTACTACCCGCCAAGCTTCTTCTACTTCATCTGCACGGGTGAATAAAGTTTGATCCCCTAACATGCAGTCAAGTAGCAGCCGATTATAAGCATCTGCTGTTGCCATGCCAAAAGAAGAGCCGTAGCTAAAGTCCATATCTACTGTGCGGGTGCGTAAATCTGGTCCTGGCATTTTTGCTTCAAAACGTAAGGAAATGCCCTCATTAGGCTGTAGGCGCATAGTTAGAACATTAGGACTAGTTTGCTGAGCAGCAGATTTGAAAATCATCAGTGGGACATCCCGAAACTGGATGGAAATCTCGCTCACCTTTTTCGGTAGACGTTTACCTGTCCGCAGGTAAAAAGGCACCCCTTGCCAACGCCAGTTATCAATCACTAGCTTGAGCGCTACGTAGGTTGGTGTGGTGGAGTTGGGGTTAACTCCTGGCTCCTCACGATACCCAGGAACCTGTTCCCCTTTCATCCAACCTGCTGAATATTGACCTCGAATGGCGGAATTTTCTAGATTATGAATATCCGCTAGGCGAGTTGCTTCAATAACTTTTACTTTTTCTGTCCGAATGCTATCAGCATCTAGAGCATTGGGGGTTTCCATCGCCGTGAGGCAAAACAGTTGCATCAGGTGGTTTTGCACCATATCCCTTAATGCTCCAGAAGTTTCATAATAACCAGCTCTCTCTTCAACCCCGACTGTTTCTGCTACAGTAATCTGGACATGGTCAACAAACTGACGATTCCATAGGGGTTCAAATATGGCATTGGCGAAGCGGAAAACTAATAAATTCTGGACTGTTTCTTTGCCTAGATAATGGTCAATACGATAAACTTGACTCTCTTTACAAACTTTTTGTACTACTCTATTGAGGGCTTGGGCTGAACTCAAATCTTTGCCAAAAGGTTTTTCAATCACCAAGCGGTGCTTCATCGGATCATTTACCATGTCCGCTGCTCCCAGCTGTCGGAGAGCTTCCGGGAAAAATTTGGGAGAAACTGCTAGGTAAAATACCCGGTTTCCCATGGTTCCTCGTTTACCATCTAGTTCCCCTAAGAAAGCTTTTAGTTTCTGATAGCTTTCTGGTTGATCCATATTACCGGAACAATAAAAAAGACCTTCAGCAAAGTCTTTCCATACTTCTTCTGATTCAATACCGTCAGAAAAATCTTCAATACCCTCACGCATTTGTTCCCGGAAATACTCGTGGCTCCAGTCTCGACGTGCCACACCAACAATAGTAAGTTCCGGCGGTAGGCGTCGCCCACGTTTGAGTTGATAAAGAGCTGGAACCAGTTTGCGTTTGGTAAGGTCTCCAGATGCGCCAAAAATAACTAAAATTAAAGGTTCTGGCGTCCTTTCCTGTTGCAAGCCAACGCGCAAGGGATTTTCTAACAGAGTCACCATAAATAGAATGAAGAATTAAGAATGAAGAATTAAGAATGGGGGATGGGGCTTGCTGAAGACAATTATCCTATCGCTTTTTGTTTAGCACTTGTGGTATTCTTTGTCACCATTCCCCTATTTATTAGAGCGTCAGTCAAGAAACCGGGTTTCTCTTGGGGAAATGTTGATATTTTGTATGTTAGGAGCCGCTCCACTGGAGGTGCACCACCCGCTACAAAAGTCAGAAATAAGGTCAAATCATCTTCCCTTGGAGCCTCCTGCCTCCTGCCTCCTGCCTTCTGCCTTATTTCTTCAGAGAAACCCGGCTTAAAGAGGCTATTTAGGTCTGACTTAAACTGCTGCCAACTGATTGACTTTACCTTCTAGAGATGACATCAAGGACTCAAAGGGCTTAATGAATTTGTCAATTCCTTCACTCAGCAGTTCTTCCATGATGTTGTCTAAATTGATCTTAACCTCTGGGTCTTTAAGAGTTTCAATCAACTGGTAGGCTTCGTCAATAGCGGTTTCTACACGACTAGCAGGGTCACAATGATCAGCACAGGCTTCAATGGTGCTAGGGGGCAAGGTATTGACTGTATCAGGACCAACTAGCTCATCAACATACATGACATCACTGTAGGCAGGGTTTTTGGTGCTGGTACTAGCCCAGAGTAAGCGCTGAACCTTGGCTCCTTTAGCGGATAGGGCTTTCCAGCGATCGCTCTGAATAATTTTCTTGTACTCTTGATAAGCGATTTTGGCATTAGCGATCGCTACTTTGCCTTTAATATTCTCCAACTTCGCTGTTAAATTCGGCTCATCGACACCTTCTAACTGCTGATCAATCAAGCCATCAATTTTGCTATCAATCCGGCTAAGGAAGAAGCTGGCTACTGAAGATATATTACTGATGTCTTTACCTTCTGCTACCCGTTTTTCTAAGCCCCGGATATAAGCCCAAGCCGTGTCAATGTAGCTCTGTACTGAGAAGAGCAAGGTAACATTAACATTAATGCCTTCGCTGATTACCCGCTCCACCGCTGGTAAGCCTTCCGGAGTGCCAGGAATTTTGATCATGACGTTTTCGCGACCAATAGCCTGATAATAGCGAATAGCTTCAGTGATGGTGCTTTCCGTATCTGCGGCAATGTTGGGTGGTACTTCAATACTAACATAGCCGTCGAAACCGTTGGTCTCCTCATAAACAGGTTTGAAGATATCGCAGGCATTGCGGATGTCTTCAAAGACTAAAGATTCATAAATCTCCATCACAGATTTATTAGTTCTGATGCCTGCATCAATAGCCTTATCGTAGACAGCATTCCCCGCGATCGCTTTTTCAAAAATGGCAGGGTTAGAGGTAATCCCACAAATCCCGCGCTCACTAATCAGTTGCTTGAGTTCACCGGACTCGATGATTGTACGGCTCAGGTTATCCATCCAGATACTCTGACCATAGGTTTTTTCTATTTGGAAGATGGGATTTTCGGCTGTTGCTGTCATGAATTAACTCCTAATGCTTGTACTCTTTGAAGATTGCTGATGTTCAAGGAATGAAAGTTGTGAGATTCTGTATACAGGTGTAAAGCTATATAGTCAAATACTCTTTAATCTTTGTTAATACTTTATATTTCACCGTTCATCCTGACTAACGAGCTATCTGCAATCCTTCTCGGGACTCTCTTGCCCTATCCTGAATAAAAGACTTCACAAGAGCGACATCTTCTTTACTACCAATAATCAATGGTGTACGGGAGTGAAGTTTCTCTGGTAAGACATCTAGAATCTCTTCCTCTCCTGTACTTGCTGCACCACCAGCTTGTTCCATTAAAAAGGCCAGGGGAGAAGACTCGTATAGTAGACGCAACTTACCTTCCGGTTTTCTTAGGGTACCAGGATACAAGAAAACCCCACCCTGGAATAAGATCCGGTGGAAATCTCCTACTAGTGCTCCACTATAGCGGGCAGTATATCCTTCGTGGCGATGGACATAACGAATATAGTCGCGGATGGACTCTTCCCACTGCCAGAAGTTTCCTTCATTGGTGCTGTAAACTGGGCCGTGTTCTGGTACCTGAATGTTAGCGCTCGATAGGATGAATTCACCTAAGCTGGGATCGAGGACGAAGGAGTGAACACCAGTACCAATGGAATACACCAGCATCGTGCTGGGACCGTAGAGAATGTAGCCAGCGGCGATTTGTTTGCGCCCATTTTGGAGCAAATCTTGGGCTTCTCCATCAATATCGTTGCCTTCTTGTTTACGAATGGAAAAAATCGAACCAAGATTCAAGTTAACGTCGATATTTGAGGAACCATCAATTGGGTCATAAAGTAGAGTATAACGTCCAATTGGGCAGTTTTCTGGAATGTAGTAGGGCTTTTCCATTTCCTCCGATGCTAAGCGACAGACAAGACCACTTTGCTTAAACACGGAAATAAAGACGTCATTAGCATAGACATCCATCTTTTTGACGGATTCTCCCTGTACATTGAGATTACCCGTAAATCCTAAAGCTCCTTCTACTAAACCGGCACGGCTCATGCGTCTAGAAATCAACTTTGCGGCTAGGGCAATGCGATTCATGATGGCGCTCAAATCCTGTGCTTCCATTGAGAAACTGTGGAGTTCTTGTAGAACGTGACGAGACAGTGTTGTACAATCTCGATCCAGGGTACGATCTTGAGCAACAGATCCACTTGTATCTACCATAGTTTTCCTACTCCCTATCGAGTCAGGCACTTGCTCTTCTAAGGCAGTTACTCATGAAGCTGTCTCAAAAAAGCCGAATGCTGAGTCCTCTTTGTCTTTCTATTGTAGATAGGCATTTTGGATCAAGCTGATAACTTTAGACGAATTATAGAAGTCTAGGATCAATGGTAGGGCTAGACAAATCAAGAGAGCATCGGATGGAGATTCCTTTGTTCCTCCCCTCCTGTGATACCATGTCAGCCTAAACAGTAAGGACAGGGTTTCAGACGCAATTTTTCGATGAAATTTAATTTTGACCAGCTTGTAATTGTTGGCATCACCACACTAGATGACCAAGACCTCAAGTATCTTCAGTCTATATCCAAAGCGAAAGTAACTACCTGGAGTTGCATAGAAGATGTCGCAGAGCTACTCGTGCCGGAAATGGACGGCTTGCTTGTAAGTATACGCACAAAAGTAGATGCTTCTTTGTTGGAAAAAGCTAGAAAACTGCGATACATAGGGGTGTCCGGTTCCAGCCTAAACAACATAGATATGGAAGCGGCAACTCGACTTGGCATCCAAGTTTCCAATGTAGTTGGATATTGTGATACCGAAACAGCTGAGTTTGTTATATTCGTCGCTTATGCATTAGCACGAGGTGTATTGAGGAAGGATTGGCCAGAGTTTCCTTATTCACTTCATGGTAAGACTCTGGGAATCATTGGTATGGGAAGGACTGGCACGTCTTTATGCAAACTTGCTCGTGGAATTGGTATGCATGTTTTGTACTATAGTAGGACGCGCAAACCAGAATTAGAAGATACTTGCATTGCCTATTCCAAATTAGAGGATGTTGTGTTTAAAAGCGATATTATTTCATTACACGTTCCTCCCCATACCCAAGCTTTAACTGCAAAAGATTTTTCTCGCATGAGACATTCAGCTGTTCTGGTGAATACTTGTATTGGACAGATATTTCGCGAAGAAGATTTAATAAAGTGGTTATCACTACGTTCTAATACTGCTATTTTTGATTCCATATCAGCCCGTGCCTATGAAAGAGTTTTCTCTCAGAAGAATGCTATTCGATTAGAGGCCGCTGCTTATGCCACTTCAGAATCAATGATGCGAATTCGAGAGGGGCTACTCCAAAATGCCCGTACTTTTTTGATAAAGTCATCACACTAGTAGCAAGTCTGATTAACTCAGATCTTGCAAGTCTAAAATTGACTAGTGGAGTTAGGGAATAGGGAATAGGGCACATGGAACAGGGAAAAACAGTAAAAATTGACGATTTCAGCATTGCAATTGATTATTGTAACTGAATCTAATAATTATTTATGAAAAGAGTGCAAGATGTGAGATTAACAAAAGTGCCAAATCTGAGTTAATAACGAATATATCTTGGGGATAAGCTCAATTTTCTTCTACGTTAATCACCCATAGAATTTGATGGTGAAGAACAATCGTCAACTAGTTGTTACAACCTTGAAAGCTCATCGCGCCATTGCTTGAGGTTCTCAGCTAGATTAATTTCTTGATAATCAAGCATTTTGCAATAGTATGTATCTATAAACTGAAGATACAAAGGTATCAAACCCTTCTCCATCAGTTTAGTGGTGTCTTCATCACAAACAGGTTGCTCACATCTCCAACGAAAAGCTCGATTTACAAGTTCAGCTTTGTTACCTTGATTATTCTCCAGATAATGAGCAACAGCTATGTCATTGCGACCGATATCCCCAGTAGATGCAGTATATAAAAATCTTACTGGAAAAAGCACTATTTTTGTTAAAAGCACGACACCTTTATCAAAAAAAATAGTTGGCTGTAATAAATCTTTATTCATTTCGGATGTCCCCAAAAAATTAAGCGCAAATTTTGAGCTAGATACTTCCATTTCTCGTCTTGTTGGTTTAGGGATAGTTGTTCTCACCTCATTTCCAGCCAGAAGTCTACCATGAGCGATTAAATCTAATTTATCTAACGGTGGAAAGCGTCCTCCTGTTTCTTCTTTTCTTAAGGAAGCAAGAGAGCCCCAAAAAATTGATAGTCTTTCTGATAAAGGAATTGGCAAACTTTTTACATGATTTTTTATAACTTCAATTTGATGGGAATTTTCTACTGTTAAAGGACTAGTTAAAATAATTGCCAAATCAACATCACTTACCTGCGGACTAAATCCGCCATGAGCTAAACTCCCCAACGCATAACAGGCTATAAGTCTTGAGCCAAATTCTTGTTTAGCCTGTTTCACTGCTTCTACTAAAACGGTCTCTCCTACTTGATTAGAATTAGCTTTCATTAACTTGTTATTTAATAGTTTAATGAGTATTGTTACATTTCTATTTATTCAGTTCGAGAGAACCTCAACTGAAGCTTTTGTTGCTTCAAACAGTAATGATTTGATGTATTCTTCGTGCTTATATAACTCTCGATCTGAAAGCTCAAATTGGCTAGAATCCTGTTTTGACCCAGCGTAAATACCATTGAGTTTTAAATCAAGGATGATCGCCTTTATCCGCTGACTTAAGCTATGCAATAATGAGTCGCTATGTGTTGTAACTCGCTTGACTAAAAAGAAATAATCGAAGAGAGTGTTGTTCTCTTCTTTGGGGTTAACCTCTATCTCTGTATTTTTGGCTTCCTTAAGCAGTGAGGCACTTGAAGGTACAAGTCTTTTAGCAACACCATAGTGTTTTTTTTGATGTTGCAAAAAACTTTGTTTGAATGCTTGCTGAGGAGTTTTTAGGCTATCAGTATAGTGTTTTTTGATAATTTGATTGACCAACTGAGGTATAGGCTCATAATCGGCTGACCAGTTGCCACTAAAACCTTTGTGGAAAAGAGACATATAAGGTCTTATTGTTGAGTGATAAAATGCTTGAGGGCATGAACCTGTATATTCAAATATTACTGAGCAACCTTCTAGAATCTTTGTACACAGATTAAGCTTTTGTTCAATTTCCCTCATATTGCTTGTGTTGGTTATAGCAAACAGTTCTTTCGATAGCACGTACCAAAAGACTAACATCGTTTGATGGCCTGTTATCCATCTGAACCAGAACATGTCGCTTAGTTCTGGATTTTTCCATTTCTCAATGTTGTCGTCTAGGCTGTAGAGAAAATCTTTTGAAAAATAACTGTTTGGGCAGGTATATGTGTCTAATTCGCCTAGAGATGCTCGAATAGGCATCTCTATTATTTCATTATTGTAAGGATAGTCGCCAAATTTGAAATCTTTCATGTCTGTTTAGGCTAAGGTTTATACATGGCTTCAAATTCTAAGCCGTTTACATCATAAAAGTAGAAGGATGATACCCCATCTTTATCTGTCACAATATCGGTGGCTGGGTCATTTAGTTTAAACTTATAAAACCCTGATTCATAAAGACTGAACCAACGATTTTTGAGTTCTTCAAGCTGATTTTTTTCGGAGACTTGCAAACAAAAATGTTGGTATTGAATGGCATTGTTTGGAACAGCGACGTGTTGGCTATTGATATCAAAAATGTGAAATTTAAAATTGCCTGTTTGAAGTTCTACTAGTTGAGTAATCGAAGGAAGTCTTTTTAATGTCAGATCAGAAAATTCTGCTAGTGTCCAGTTTTGTTCACAAGAAAAAAAATCTTTATACCATTTCACTGTATTTTCCAGATCATCAGTTTGGATGCCAATATGGTCAAATTTAAACATAGGAGAGCGAGTGAAATTTGATAAGATAAAGAAATAAACAATTGCTGATTATTTACAAGCTTCTTGTTTTTCCGCCATCGACTGGCAGGTTAATTCCATTAATATAAGCAGCGGCTGGAGAAGCCAGAAATGCGACAGCCCAAGCTACTTCTTCTGGTTTGCCGAACCTACGCATTGGAATAATATTTTTCATTTCCGCTATAACTTGCGATTCACTCTTGCCTGTCAACTTGATTCTATCTTGACCAATGGAATATAATCGTTTGGTTGCTGTGGAACCTGGCAGGACGTTATTAACTGTAATTTCATCTTTGCCAAGCTCATTCGCCATTGTTTTTGCCCAACTGGAAACAGCACCCCTAATTGTATTGGAAACAATCATATCGTCTAGAGGCTGCTTGGCTGTGTAGGAAGTAATGTTAATAATTCTGCCATATCCAGCTTTTTTCATGCCCGGTATGACAGCTTGGCTGAGGAGATGAGAACAAACCAAATGTTGGTTAAATGCGGCAATGAAGTCTGATGCTTTTGCTGCCACTGCTGACCCTAGTGGGGGGCCTCCTGTATTATTAACGAGGATATGAATAACTTTTGTGTTATCAAGGTATGTATCTACTCTCTCCTTCAAGGTATCTGGATCGGAGAAATCTGCCACAATAAAATCATGGCTTTGTTTCGGACTTGTTTTTAACTCCTGTAAAGTAGCTGCTAGCTTTTTTTCATTTCGAGCTATCAGTGTAATGCTGGCTCCCAAATCTGCTATGGCGATGGCACAAGCTTTACCGATGCCATCTGTGCTTCCGCAGACAAATGCGTGTTTGCCTTCACAACTTATATCCATGTATCCGTTTTTCTTATAAGAAACTAACTACTATTGCTGATTGAGAGCCTTCAAATGAACCAACATGTGATCGCAAACGGCTTCAGCAGCACTCAAGCGACGCAAGACCCCTAAGACAAGAGAAGGCATCGCTTGGGGAAATTCTCGAATTAGCGGGAGAACAATGTGGTTGAGCCATCCTTGACCGTGTTCAATATCAGCCATAGTATGCTCCTTAAGGTATATTAGTCCCTCATCAGGAACGCCTACCCGCTGGCATCCTTCCAATTGCCGTTCAACTCGTCCTGGTGATGCCGTCTCAGTAGCAAACATCATACCAATTGCCTGCAACAGCTTTTGCCTGTTGAAAACTCCGTCAAAGAAAGTATTCACTAGCTTCAACTCTTCCAGACAGAAGGTTTCTATCTGGTGGAGATAGGCATTCCCTGTAATCCCCAAAAAGTTGTTCATCTGAAGACGGAGATTCCGATGCACTCCGAGTTCATTTCCCCTGCCCATCTCCTCCCAAAAATTGCTTGCAAACTCTATCTTCATGGAGCCGTAAACACCGACCATCATCAACGAAAGGATATCTACAAAAAAAATATCGACAGGAGTTTCTTGGTAGAAGAATTCCTTGAACTGATCGTAAGTAGCTTCGTCGCGCAGGAAGTCAAAAAATGGATGGGTGACGTTGCAGGGATGGGTGCCGATGTACTCTAGGCTCCATTTAGGAAACTCTTCCAATGATGGTAGTTGGGAGAGAATCTGGTTGTGTTTTTTGAGTTCTTGCTGCTCCCAATTTTGCTCGATTATCGAGCGAACTTTGACAATAAATGGGTGCTGAATGTTGAGGGCTTCATGTTCCCAAGGTCGAGCAAAGTTTCCGAGGTATAGAGTATAGAGGATTTGATGAAGGGTTTCCTCAGCTTCTCTACTCCCCTCAAGGAAGCCTTGGATTAAAAGAATCTCGATCTCTATCAAAATTTTTTCTTGATGAGCTTCATTGAGAATTTCATCAATTGCCTTCGAGTAAAGAACTTTCTTGAAGAGAGAAACGAGCTGATTATTATCTGTTTTGATGAGAGTGGCAGTCTTCATGGGGAACGGTGAGATATGCAGGAGCACAATATCACCCTTGTGTAAACAATGTCAATTAAGAGTTTGAAACATTTACTATTCTCTCATTTTAGCTGTGTCGCACCACGCCAATAGTGCCTAAACTCCCTTTTTTGACCTTTATTTTTGTTTAAGTCCCGTTAACAACCCCTCGGAGGTAAAATACTTCTGCCCCAATTATTGAACATAGCAAAGTAATCTTAAAAAAACATTAATTATGGGAGAACATAAACGTATTGGGATTCTCACCAGTGGTGGAGACTGTGCTGGGTTAAACGCTGTAATTCGAGCTGTAACTCACCGCGCTGTAGGTAGTTACAACTGGGAAGTATTAGGAATTTTGAAAGCTACTTATGGTTTGATGCACCGCCCTCCTCAAGCAATGACACTTGACAGAGAAAAAGTTGTTCGTGCTTTAACTAATGCTGGCACAATGCTGGGAACCACCAACAAGGGAGACCCCTTTGCTTTTCCTCTGCCAGATGGTACGCTACGCGATCGCTCCGAAGAAATTATTGCTGGTTACCATGAGCTAGGACTCGATGCCCTAATTGGCATTGGGGGAGATGGCTCCCTAGCGATTCTCCGGAAACTGGCTCAACAAGGGGGCATTAACTTAGTGGGTATTCCCAAAACTATTGATAACGATGTAGGGATTACAGAGCACTCCATTGGGTTTGATACAGCAGTTAACATCGCTACCGAAGCCCTAGATCGTTTGCACTTTACTGCTGCTAGCCATGACCGGGTGATGATTTTGGAGGTGATGGGAAGGGATGCTGGTCATATCGCCATTAGCGCTGGCATTGCTGGAGGAGCAGACATTATTCTGATTCCAGAAATTAGCTATAGCATCGATAATGTCTGTCACAAAATTAAAACACTTCAAGACCAGGGTCAGCACTTTTGTATACTAGTTGTCTCAGAGGCAGTTTGTACGGAAGCAGGAGACAAAGTCGAATGTTTGGTCAGCTTTGGTGAGCGACGGTATGGCGGTATTGGTCATTATCTGGCGGAAAGTATTTCCGCAGCTAGTGGCGCGGAAACGCGAGTCACGGTTTTAGGACATACCCAACGTGGGGGCACACCATCTCCCCTTGACAGGTTAATTGCCTCAGCTTTTGGGGTCGCTGCTGTTGATTTAATTGCCAACGAAGAATACGACCGGATGGTAACTTGGCAAAACCGTCAGGTTCTGAGTGTGCCGATTGCTGAGGCAATTAGTCAATATCAAGCAGTAGACCCAAAAGGTACTTTGGTTAAAACTGCTAGAGGATTAGGTATTTGCCTGGGAGATTAAGTCGTAATTTTCGGGCTTGAATAGGTGGTAGGTGATAGGTGGCAGGTGGTAGGTAAGGTATGAGGTATTAGGCAATGGTGACAAGTTAAAGGGTCGCACATTTCGTTGGGTTTCGCTATCGCTCAACCCAACCTACATTTTTAGGTGTGTCACGCTAGTAGTATTGTTGATTGCCTATTTCTATTTTGTGGAATAGGAAAGCTTATCCTCAATTATTGGTGCCCTAATTAAGGAATAAAGGTAATCAAAAATACTGTTATTAACTATAGGTAACAACAGCGAGTTTGGTGGTATAAAAGCTAGCAATCAATGGTCAGACTGAGTTTAAGAATTACTCTATCTACCACGACGGCGATTATCCTCTCGGGGTCTTGCTTTATTGACTCTGAGCTGGCGTCCCATCCATTCAGCGCCATCTAAACTAGAGATGGCTGCTTCTTCTTCGGCATCTTCTGCCATTTCAACAAAGGCGAAACCGCGTACTCTGCCTGTTTCACGATCTGTTGGCAATGTGACTCGGCTAACACTGCCGTAATCAGCAAATACTAGTCTTAAATCGTCTTCAGTCGCTTGGTAAGACAGATTTCCTACGTAAATGGTCATGTGGCTAGATAAGGCTGGACTAATTTGGACATCTTCACTACTCTAAATTGAGAAATGATTCCTAAACCTCACGATTTAGGTTTCTGCTTACTGGCTAACGCTGCGTCCGCTGCGCTAACATTTACCGTCGCATACCATAGTCAAAGAACCATGTACTGTCTTACACGGAGTCCACAGACTTTCGACCCATTAAGAGTCCCGATTCCGCAAGCCCTGCGGTACGGTGTCGTTACAAGACTGGTATTTGTCGCTTGGATATTTTACCTGTGCAAGCTTTTTTACACAGAACCTCCTATATCCCTTTTTTAAGGTGCACTCACTGATTGCGCAGTGTTGTCACTTTCAGTAGACATGCATTTTAGCAAATTGTCAACCCTTCCTAGTTCCGGTAGCGTTGCTCCAGGCTAGGAGTGGGTTTTAAGCCCATTTTTTGAGATGACAATTCAGAGCTACATCAAAAAATATAAACAATAGAGGTTGTTCAAAATGTTTCTGACTAACCAAAAGCAAACTTTCTATTTAAGCAGCCATTTGGGTAGCTACAAAACTCGAAATTTTACCAAAGCCAGCCCTGAACTCATAACTATGGTCTTATCATAGCTTAATCATGTACTGGTTAGCAGCCGCCCTAGTCAATCGAAATGGATTGGGGACCACTATTGTTATCATTGCCACTTTCCTTAGAATTAGCGGTGCTGACTGTAGAGCCAGTTTGCTTGTCTAGCCAGCTTTTGACTGGGTCATCTGAGAGGTTCAGTCGAAACGCTCCAGAAAAAAAACCACCCAAGAAAGCAACTGGCTGCCGAGTTAGTTCTGTCAAAATTGGTGTTATTTCTTCGAGGAACATCTTTAGTCTGTTCTTGTAAGGCCAATGCTATTATAAATCTGTGTAATAAATTTTGGTTTTAGATACTTCTCTTTTCTAGGAGAGCCTCAGTTCCTTGGTTGCTCAAATAGCTGCCACAAGGGAAGCACCATAGCTCCGCCGATAATACCTAAGGCCACACTAAAGGCTAGTACCAGACCCACCGGGAGTTCAATTGATTCGAAGTAGAGGAATCTTAGGGATACCAGCTTAATGTTTTGAATCGATAGCAGGGCGATCGCTCCGAGCCATCCAGCTACAATCACGGAAGAGAGTAAGTTAGCGAGGGTTTTCATTGGTCACTCGTGGTTGGTTATTTGTCATTGGTGACAAGTTAAAGAGTCGTGCATTGTGTCAACTCCTATATATGGCGTTTGGCTACTAAAAAAAACCCTATATATGGCAATACCCCAAGGGGTCTGACAAATTGTATTCCTCTTCCTCAGCTCCCTCAGCTTCCCCAGCTTCCTCAGCTTCCTCAGCTCCCTTGACAACGACATTTTTGCCTTAACTTGTCACCAATGGTTATTGGCGGTTAGTTATTTGTTCAACAACCAACCACCAATTGAGTTATACTGCTGCAGGTTCCATCTTGTCGATCATTTGCTCCATAGCTTGAGCAATTTGGTTTTGTTGCTCTAGGGAGCTAGTTTCCATGTAAACACGCATCAGGGGTTCAGTTCCAGAAGGACGCAAAAGGATCCAACTGCCTCCTTCTAAATAGAGTTTGATGCCATCTTTACGACCTACTTCTTTAACCTTAATGCCAGCCACTTCTGTGGGAGGATTACTAGTACAAGCTTCTAGAACTGCTGCTTTATGAGCGTCATTCAAGTGCAGATCTAATCGCTGATTAAACAGAGGTCCATTGGCTTCGGCAATTGCTTCTTCTACCAACTGGGATAAGGGCTTACCTTCATAAGCGATCGCTTCTGCCACTAACATATTTGCTAGGATGCCATCTTTTTCGGGAATATGTCCGATGATACTCAAGCCGCCGGACTCTTCGCCGCCAATAAGCACTTCGGTTTCCCGCATTTTTGCGCCGATGTACTTAAAGCCTACTGCGGTTTCGTAAATTTCCAGACCATGCTTGAGGGCAAAGTTATCCAACAGATGGGTCGTGGCAACAGTACGGACAATTGCCCCACTTTGCCCCTTATTCTTGATCAGGTGACGCGCCAGCAACAGTAAGACGGTATTGGGGGTCAGAACATTACCCTGTTCATCTACAATACCAAAACGGTCAGCATCACCATCGGTAGCTAAACCTAAATCAGCGTTATCTTGTTTGACCGCCTCTACTAGTTCCACCAACTGGTCTTCCTTTGGTTCTGGCATACCGCCACCAAACAAGACATCCCTGGTAGTGTGGAAGGATTCTGTCTCACACTGGCAATGTTCTAGCACTGTATCCAGATAACCACGGGAAGTTGAGTAAAGGGCATCGTACTTCACCTTTAGGTGGGCACTACGAATCTTTTCAATATCCAGCAGAGTGTAGATAAACTTTAAATAATCTGGTTTAGGGTCAAAGGTGGAAATCTTGTCGCTATTCTTCCCGCTGGGGGGTGAATCGTCTGACCCTTCAATGTTGGCAACAATTGTATCAGTAATTTCTGGTGTGGCTGGTCCAGCATAATCGGGAATATATTTGATGCCACAATAGGGTGCTGGGTTGTGAGATGCGGTGAACATCAGTGCCCCAGCTGAGTTAAGATAACGGGCATTGTAAGCAATTACTGGTGTTGGACAATCCCGTTCTACAATTTTTACCGTCCAACCCAAGTCTGCCAAAATTTCAGCAGCAGTGCGGGAAAATTGATCTGCCAGGAAACGAGGGTCGTAGCCGATCAAAACCGGACGGTCTTTAGTGTAGGCAGTTTCTAGATAACTAGCGATCGCGCGGGTTACCTTACAGACATTGGCAAAGGTAAAGTCGTCGGCGATAATCCCCCGCCATCCATCGGTGCCAAACTTAATCTTCTTTGGGCTGTTTGCTACACTCATTGGGACTAATGTTGTCAAATTCAACTAGATCTTAATCTATGGTGATTATCCTTGGGAGTAGGTTAATCACCAAAGGTCAGCTTAAGAAAGGGTAATAAATAAGGCAGGAGGCAGAGGGCAGGAGGGAAGAGGCAGGAGTTTCTGACCGAAAAAAACAAGGATACAAGCCCCCGGATTTATCCGTGGAAAAAACAAAGATTTTGTCATTATTCCAAGCCCCTGGCTTTAGACATGGGGTCAATCTAAAATCTAAAATCTAAAATCTAAAATTGATTGACCTTCATCGCCGGTGATACGGTGTCTGTCGGATGCTCTTTAGAAATATTTTCTATCTGTAAGAGGTATCGTTATACCGGATTGACATGGTACATTATCAGCAAGCCCTAAATTAGTGGTCAACCCATACTGTCGCCTGTTGCCCCTAGGAGAATATATTAATCGGAGCTGTAAGCTATGGTGAGTCAGACTGAAACCCAAACCCGACAAACGGTTCAATCCGAAGTTACTCGTCTGCGGGAAGATTTACGTCTGAGAGACCAGCTGGTACAGCAATTATCTCAGGAATTGTTCCGCCTGGTTAAAGGTAATGCTAACTTTATACCTCAGCCGGAGGTTTCTGAGCGTCACCAAGCGAGTATGCGCTCTTTACGAGACCAATTGCAAGAGGTGGAGCAGCAGGTTCAATTTTACCAAGAGCAGATTAAAGTCCGGGATGAAGAAATTTATCAGTTGCGGCAGTCGGTTCAGGAGTTAACAGACCGTTCCCGTATGCTAGAGCAAGTAGTACAAGAGCTTCCCCAGATTTATCGCCAAAAGTTTTCTGAACGGATGATACCGGTAAGAGAAAAGGTGGCGATGTTACAACGGGAAAACCGGCAGCTGCATACGGAGTTACAAAGCGTCAGTTACCGACTAGCAGTAAGAAACCGGAATATCACCAGGATTGATTTACCTAGTTTTTCTCCCATGGGTGATAGCCCAATTCCGACATTTGGGAGTATCGAGAGTCTGGCTTAAAGATTTAGTGGTTAAAGAGAAAACATCAAATGTTATTTGGACAATTGATTGCCAAGTATTAAGTTCGTCAGCGGTATCTTTACAAGAGGGGATTGAGAGCAACCGCTAAGGCGATTAGGACAAGGGGATGGCAGCCCCTTGTTGGCTTGTCTTGCCTGAAAATGTCTTAAACGCCCTAGCGACTGCTATAGCTCCCTCCTATTAGTAAGGGAAGGGGTAAAAAAATATTTTTCAATAGGTCTGTGAGAAAAACTTGGGAACCAAATCCCTATGATCCTAGTCTTGAGCAAATATAGATAATATTAGCTAAGAGTTGCATAAAATCTAGGAGAATTAATTCTATGATGCCTCATAAGTTGAATAATAATGTGAAATTAATATCTTTTGCTAGTAAAAAAGTTGCTTTAGCAGCGGGTGTTGCCACTTTGATGGTAAGCGGTAATGCCTTTGCCTTTGGTAACCATCCCATCCCCACCAACTCTGCTACTCAATTGCCAGATAGTACTACTTTGGCTCAGAACCAGGATAACCAAACAGAACCCCAAGCTAATAATGACCCTCGGTTTACCTGTCAGTTCATCAATGGTGATTATACCGTTATGTATCACCCCGAAAGCAAACCGGGTGAAGCTTTTCCTTGGGCAGTGCCTAGCGCGATGGGGGGTGGTTGGACACCGGAACTTCGTTGTAATGAGATTAGCCGACGCCTGGAGTTTTATCGCCCTGATGGTTTGTTAGAAATGCGAACTGGGGTAGAAAATAACTATGATGTCATTTGTGTAACAACTCAGCTCAATTCAGATTGTCGGATTGTGTTGACTGTTCCTCCTAATCAAGATCCAGAAATAACTCGTAATCTGGTGTTTGAAAACTTGACTGTTGCTGACAGTGGTGCTCAAACTCAAGGAGTCAACACTTTTGTTGGTGGAGAGCAAAATTCTCAGCTGTTAGATCAGATATTCAACGAAGGTTTGTCTATTTTGGGAGTTGGCAGGAACCAACAACCAACCAGAGTTTCTGGTGACATTGATTTAAGACCTTTCCTCGATGCAGCTGATGGTGGTACTGGTAGCCAATTACGAGGCGGGAGTTTAGTAGCACCGAATCGTCAATTAAATCCTGACAGATTCCGTTAGATAAGCGGGGGAGTTGACGAAGCTGAGGGACCTGAGGGAGAAAGATTTTGCTTGAAGAACCCTTCCTATGGGCACTTATCCGGATTTGGTATTAATTATCGACTGTTACAAGAAATCTATTAATCTCCCAATTCCCAATTCCCAATTCCCAATTCCCAATTCTTAATTCTTAATTCTTAATTCCCAATCCTATTCTTTACAAAATACATAACTCAAATAAACTATTGTACCCGTTTGAAACCCTTGATAAATCTGACTATCTTTTACCGCTGTAAATTCTTGCAGAGAATGTTGTAGAAAGCTGGGTACATAATCATTAATAAAGTTCTGTTTGGGTTGATCAAGCGAGGCCAATGCTTCCAATACATTCTGAGTTATCTCAGCAGATTTAACCTCCTTGAGTCCAGACTCAGCAAAAGCTTGCTTAAGACCTTCTACCTGATCAATGGGACGTAAATCCGCCCAAGAAAAGATGCCTCCCGGTTTTAAGACCCGATACACTTCTTGCACAAACTGTTTCATTGACCCATAACAGTGAGAAGATTCCACATTCACCACTAGGTCAAAGGTCTTATCGGCGAAGGGTAAAGCTTCAGCATCTCCTTGCTGGAAAGATAAGTTGGGTAGTTGATGGATTTGACTAGATAATTGAGCATTGCGCTCAGCAAAATCTACGCCAATTATAGTGCTAGGTTCCAAGTAACCAGCGATGTAAGCTGCTCCGCCACCTCTTCCCGAACCTACTTCTAATACTTGCTTGCCTTTAACTTCTGTTGCTGTGGCTACATAATGATAGAGCTGGATACAATAACGGTAAGGTTCATCTTTTTCTTTAAGAGGTACTGAGCCAAGTTCCGAGTTCAAATCAGAGAAACCATAATTCATAAATTGCACATCGGGTTTCTGATAAGACTTAGCCATGAACTGATACCACCAACGCCATAAACCACGTTTAAGCTTAGGGGAGAGTTCTGTTAAGTAGATGAAAACTCGCTCTATCATTAATTAGTCACCTAGTATCAATTGCCAGAGTCCTGTAATGATAGCATTGCTTGGACATGGGGCAGATTAGGGCAACACCAAATGCAGCAAACTTTTACCTGTCAATCTTTTCCCTTCTGCCCTCTGCCCTCTGCCTTCTGCCTTATTGAAACCAAAGTGTAAGTACTTTACCAAATTTGGTATGATATTACCTAGCATCTTTAAGAGAAGGTCTTGCTCCCTCCCGAACTCTCAAAAAGTCGAGATGCTCTCCTGATTGAGTGCGTAATTCATCCAAGGAACCTTCGATTTTGACCTGACCCTCATCGAGTACTACAATCCAATCGGCTCGATTAATGGCACTAGGGCGATGGCTGATAATGATGGTAGTTTTGCCTCGACGAGCCCAGAGGAGTCTATCTAATAGTTGACCTTCGCTCACTGGATCGAGACCTGCTGTAGATTCATCTAGAATTAAGATTGGTGGATCCGTCAAAATCCCTCTAGCGATCGCTAATCTTTGTCGTTGTCCTCCAGAAAGGTTAGAACCGAATTCCCCTAGCACTGTCTGATACTTCTCTGGGAGTTTGCTGATAAATTCATCAGCGCCCACAATCTGGCAAGCTTTGACAATTTCACCGAAGGTAGCTTGGGGATGCCCTAAGCGGAAATTTTCGAGAATGGAACGACTCCAAAAGTGGGCTTCTTGGGGTACTAGCACCACTTGCTGCCGGAGAGAATCTAGGGAAATGTCTTGCAGATTATAGATACCAGCGCGGATATTACCGGATTGTAAATTATAGAGTCCAGCAATTAGCTTAGCTAGGGTACTTTTGCCACAGCCGGATTTACCAATAAGGGCCGTAACTTGCCCACCGGGAATGGTAACGGAAAAGTCTTGCAGTTGGTCAAGTCTACCGGGATAATGAAAACCGACATGCTCACAAGTAATTTCCGCATTATGAGCAATTTCCGCTTCAGGCTTTTTGGTATCACCGGAGTTTTCTGGTTTGGCATCAATTACTTCCGTTAAACGTTCAGTAGCGGTTTTCACATGGGCGAATTCATCAACAAAACCGATGGCGGCACGAATAAAGGACACCAAATTACCATTCATGGTATGGAAAGCCAAGAGTTGACCGATACTCAACTGTTGCTGAATTACCAGATTACTACCAATCCAGAGTAAGCTGATGCTACCAATACCGGAAACCAACTCGGAAAAACTATTATTGATAATGCTAATTTGAGTGGTGCGAAAGTTGAGGTTAGCTAGACGACTAAAGCGACTTTGAAATTCTTCCCAAAATTGAGGGGCAGCGGTAGTCATTTTAAGAGTTAGTGCTCCTTTAAAGGTTTCCACTAACACCCCTTGGTTTTCTGCTTCCAAGACTAAGGAACTACGGGTCTTTGTCTGTAGGGCAGGTAATAAGATGACTGTAGAGAGGGTCATTACTAGGGCAATCAAAACCCCAGCAATAGTCAGCGTCCAGCTATAAAACAGCATAAAGCACAACGAGACCGCTGCCACAAATAACTGACCCGGTAGACTGACGATTATCTGGGAGACTAACTGATTAATCGATTGGATATCTTGCAGTCGGCTAACGATTTCTCCACTACGACGGGATTCATAGTAACTCAGGGGCAAACGCAAAATTTGTCGCCCAAATTCCATTACTAGTCCCAACTCTAGCCGTTGAGCAAAGTGAGCAATTAAAGTAGATTGGATTAATCCTAGGCTGCTGCTAAAGATATTCATCACCACTACCGCAATCACCACGGCATTCAGTAGCCCCATATCTCGCCGCACCAGCACATCATCTGTTAGAACTTGGATTAAGAAGGGAGTTGCTAAGGAAAGTAAACCTAAAACGAGGTTAATCAGAATTGCCTGAGTTAAAACAGACCGATAAGTCCAAGCACGTTTGAAAAATCGACTAATACCAGCAACTTGATCCTGAGGCTGGGACTCAAAGCGGACAGGGTCTGGTTCTAAAATGAGCATTGCCCAGTCTGTCCAACCTTGGGTTAACTCTTTTCTAGTAAGATGGCGTAAACCAACAGCAGGATCCGCAACAACAAATTGCTTGCCTTGTTGCCCATACAACACTACCCAATGATTGCCTTTCCAATGAATAATAGTTGGTAAAGGTATTTGATTGATTTGGTCTAATAGTGCTGGTGAGGCTTTAACTGTTCGAGCATTAAAACCAAGAGCTTCTCCTCCCCGCTTGAGTCCTAGTAGTGTGGTACCCTGTTGTCCTGTACCGACGGCTTCCCGAACCCGGCTGATAGTAAAGGTAGCACCATAGTATTTGGCAATAGCAGCAAAGCAAGCAGCACCGCAATCTTCTTCACTATGTTGCCGCACTACTGGATATTTTTTGCGTAGGAAGGCTGGTAGTTGCATGATGGTTTGTTTCTCTAAGGCAGGCTCGATACTTACTACTTCGTAGGAATTGGGCACAAATCCGAACAAATCATTTACTTTGAAGAAACAAGGCAAGAGATTTTAGATTTTAGATTTTAGATTTTAGATTAAAGAATTGAATAAATCTAAACTGCCTTGGAGCCTTATTGCTACCGAAGTGTAAGTATTCTACCGAACTGGATATAAGATGGCCATACAAAGCGCGACTAATACTGATAATTCCCTTGCTCTTACTACTGCTGTACCTCTTACTCGGCATCCAGCAGCAGTTTACTTGTCTACTTTGGGGAAAGGGTCGCGCTATACGATGAAGCAATCTTTGAATGCGATCGCGGCCATGCTTACTAATGGTGAGTGCGATCATCTTACCCTGAATTGGGCAGCACTGAAGTATGAACATATAGCAGCAGTGCAGGCTGCTTTGATAGGGCGGTACGAACCTGCCACTGCCCAAAAGATGATGTGTGCCCTGCGGCGAGTACTGAAGGAAGCCCGCAAGCTAAGGTTAATTGATGGAGAGATTTATGAAGCAGCTGTGGACTTACCTCCTATTAAATCTACTAAAAATCTTAGAGGTCGGGCTCTAAGCAAAGATGAGATTGCTGCGCTTCTTGAGGTATGCCGGGATGACCCCACCTCCCAGGGTGTTAGGGATGCTGCTTTAATTGGCATCTTACGGGGCGCTGGATTGAGGAGGGCCGAGGTGGTGAAACTGAAACTCTCAGATTTCCAACCAGACATCAGCGCTTTAGAAATATACAGTGGTAAAGGTGGTAAAGATAGGACTGTATACCTACCAGATGGTGCAATTAAGCTAGTAGAAAATTGGTTAACTATCCGAGGTACTGAACCCGGTTCTCTACTTTGTCCTATCAGAAAAACAGGAAAAATAGAACTGAGGCAGATGACTCCCCATGCGGTGCTGTTGATTGTGCAAAAAAGGGCAGAACAAGCTGGGGTCGAGTCATTTAGTCCCCATGATTTCAGGAGAACCTTTTGCTCAGATTTGTTGGATGCTGGGGTTGATATCGTAACAGTGCAGAAGTTAGCAGGTCATGCTTCTCCTGTTACTACTTAGCAGTAGTAACAGGAGAGGTGAGGAAGTTAAGCGGAGAGCAGTGAAGAATTTAGAATTTAGAATTTAGAATTTAGAAAAAATAATCACAATATTTTGCTTTTGCCTTATTCTCATAGGGAATTGAGCTAAGGTAGTACCATAGTATTTGGCAATAGTAGCACAGCAAGCAGCACAGCAATCTTCAGGAGTATGATTCTACAACAGCTCACCTGTGGAACTGACATCTTACCAGTCATCAAAATCCTGATTTGACTGAGATTACTACAGGCTAGAATCCTGTGGAACAGAAGTATGATTCTACAACAGCTTACCTGTGGAACTGGCATCTTGCCAGTCATCAAAATCCTGATTTGACTGAGATTACTACAGGCTAGAATCCTGTGGAACAGAAGTATGATGGTTCTTCAGGACATATTATGCTAAACTATCAGGTATATGCCAAAATAATAGAGCTCTTTTTTGAAAATTATCAAAACTTCTAAACCCGAAAGCACAACGTTTAATAACCTTTAATCTATTATTAAT
>JAAHFP010000033.1 GCA_010672925.1 Symploca sp. SIO1C2
GAGATTGGCGCCACCATCGCAGAAAGGTCTAAAGATTTCTCAAACGCGGCACGCTTCTCTTCGCCCGTGTCCCCCAGCTTCCTCAGCTCCCCCAGCTTCCTCAGCTCCCCCAGCTCCCCCAGCTCCCTCAGCTCCCCCAGCTCCCCCAGCTCCCCCAGCTCCCTCAGCTCCCTCAGCTCCTCACACCCCCACACCTTTTTTCGCTCACCCCCTGCCACCTGCTTTACTATCACTCCTTAGCTAAGCGTTGGCGAAGGATAAATTCCGCGATCGCTAAATCAACTGGTGTTGTAACCTTAAGATTAGTTTCCTCCCCTTCCACAACTTGCACTGGCAGCTCACATCTCTCAAATAATGCTGCGTCATCGGTAACCTTCCAGCCAGAGTTTCGTCCTTGTTCGTGACAGCGCTTCAGCAGCTGTACCTCAAATCCCTGGGGAGTCTGGGCAGCCCACAGCTGTCTTCTATCTGGAGTATCTTGAATTAACCCAGTTTCATCCACTACTTTAATCGTATCCTTTACTGGTATGGCAGCAATAAGACCAGAACAATTCTGCAAGGCAGCAGCACAGCGATTCAGCAGCTGGGGAGTTGCTAAACATCTTGCTCCATCATGAATCAACACCCTGGTTGCCTCCGGAGGCAACCCCTGCAAACCATTGTCCACCGATTCCTGTCGTGTTTCTCCTCCTTCAATCAACTGCACTGGTTTAGATAAGGAAACTTCCGCCAGAATTGCCTTAAAATCTGACCAGTCATCCGGTTGTCCCATAATCCCAATCCAATCGATATCATCGGCGGCTTCTGCTGCTAGGAGAGTCCAGGCAAGTAGGGGTTTACCCAAAAGTTTTAAGAGAAGCTTATTGCGATCACTCCCCATCCGTCGTCCCATACCTGCTGCTGGAATTAGTAAATGCATTATTGTTCTCCTCTTAGCTTATGGATAGAGTTAGGGTTAGGTCTTTCCATCTCTCAAGTTAAAATTATTCTTGATCAATAAGCTCAACCGATCTCAGATGAGAATACTAGCCCTAGTCCCTGGTGAAATTGGTGACCAAATTCTGTTCTTTCCTACCCTAGATGAACTGAAGCGATATTACCCCAAAGCCAATATAGATGTCATTGTGGAACCGAGAGCCAAAGGAGCTTATCGGGTTTCAGGATCTGTTAATGAAGTTCTAACCTTTAATTTTAAAGACCGTAACGGTTTGGCGGATTTTGCTAATTTGCTGGGGGTAATACGTGACCGCGAATACGATGCGGTCTTTTCCTTAGCAAATCAGTGGCCTATCGGTCTGTTACTCTGGATGAGTGGCATTCCGGTTACCATTGGCTACAAAAAGCTTGCTGGGGGATGGTTTTTCAGTAATCCTGTTCCTCAGAAAACAGAGCAGTATGCCGCCTATATGTATTATGACTTACTACAAGGCTTGGATCTTAGTTCTCCCTGTCCCCAACCAGCACTGGCACTTCGGAAAAAGGATCTGGACTGGGCTCAAGAGGAACAGCAACGCTTGGGAGCTAAAGATGGCTATATTCTGATCCATGGTGGTTCTACTAGCCTGTCTCAGGCAGAAGGCATCGATAAAGTTTACCCAGTGGAAAAATGGCAACAGATTATCAAAGAAATTCAACAAAAACAGTCAGGTTTGCCGATTGTACTCCTTCAAGGACCAGAGGATGGAGAATTCATCGAGGCAATGGTTCAAGCTTGTCCTGAGTTGAAAATTACCACACCAGGAGATGTGGGTAAGTTGTCAGCAGTTATTGCAGGAGCCAATCTACTTCTGTGTATTGATAGCACCCCAATGTATCTAGCTGTGGCAGTTGGCACTTATACTATTGCTCTGTTTGGTCCTACGGAAGCTAAAAAACTACTACCGGACAATGAGCACTGTGTTGGCTTACAATCTCCTACCCGTTGGATTGCTGACGTTAAACCAGAGGCGGTTTTAGAGCAAATCTGGCGTTAAGGGATTTACCAATAAGCGCTACGCGCTAGGCAAAAGGCAGGAGGCAGGAGGCAGAAGGCAGAAGGCAGGAGGCAGGAGGGAAGAAAGAAGGTTGCAAGGTAGAAGGTAATTATAAGTAATTATCCTAACTTGATATGATTTCCGCTGTGCTGCACTAGGTATTCAATGAGTAAAACTCAAGTTACAAGCGCTTTGTTTTCCCCTCTGATACTGCTGCCTTTAATCGGCGGCATTCTGATGGGTTTGACACCTTCACCAGTAGAAGCTTGGCCCTTAGCATGGATTGCCCTAGTTCCCCTTTGGTTTCTCCTTGGTGTGGGGAGATGGGGAGATGGGGAGACGGGGAGATGGGGGGACGCGGGGACGCGGGGACGCGGAGATGAGAAGCTCAATTCTCAATTCGACCTTCTCAATTCGACCTTCTCAATTCCTCAATCTGCTTTATACGGTTTAATCTGGGGTATTGGTTACCATGGGCTAGCACTATTTTGGATTACTGGCATTCACCCCATGGACTGGATGGGAGTACCCTGGCTTGCTAGTATTGCGATCGCTCTTTTCTGCTGGACTTTCATTACTCTTTGGGGAGCTTTCCTTGTAGCTATTTGGGCAGCAGGAATGGCGTTTTTCCAGAAAGCAACATTCTTAGCCAAAGAAACCGAAAGAGCTAGTTTGTTATCTGCCTTAGTTCGCGTCTTGATTGGTACAGCTTTGTGGTGTGGCTTAGAAACTATTTGGACTGCTAGCCCTCTGTGGTGGACTTCCCTATCTTATACTCAAAGTCCCCACAATTTACTGATTTTACACCTTGGTCAACTATCTGGTCCCACAACAATCACAGCAGCAATTGTTGCTGTCAATGGTTTACTAGCTGAGAGTATAGCAGTCACATTATATCAAGTTCGGGATAATAATTTGGTTGCAACAAGGCAGAAGGTTGCAACAAGGCAGAAGGCAGAGGGCAGAGGGCAGAAGGAAGAAGAGCTTTCTTCCCCTATATCCAATTCCCCATTCTCAATTCTCAATTCTCAATTCTCAATTCTCAATTCCCCATTCCCCATTTTCAATATCGCAATAGGACTATTAATACTCCTACACTTAATTGGTTTTGGACTCTACAGCCGCCCTTTAAGTCAACCAACTACTACAGCATTGAAGGTGGGGATTATTCAGGGCAACATTCCTAATGAAATTAAACTTTACTCAGAAGGTTGGCGTCGTGCCCTCAGAAATTATACTACCGGCTACGAAGCCTTGGCAGAAGAGGGAGTTGAAGCTGTGCTGACTCCGGAGGTAGCACTGCCTTTTCTGTGGGATGAGGTTCAAAACAGCAGTCCCTTCTATTCAGCTATCTTAGACAAAGGTGTTCTGGCTTGGGTAGGAGCGCTTGGCAAACAAGGAGGTAATTTTACCAACAGTTTGTTTACTGTTACTGGTACTGGAAAAACTGTTAGCCGCTTCAATAAAGTTAAATTAGTACCCTTAGGAGAATATATTCCCTTTGAACAGGTTGTCGGCAGTTTAGTTGATAGACTTTCCCCCCTCAATGCTCATCTAGTAGCTGGTAAGCCAACTCAGATAATGGAGACGCCATTTGGTAGAGCAATTGTTGGTATCTGTTATGAGTCAGCTTTCACCTACCACTTCCAGCGTCAGGCTGCAGCTGGTGGGCAATTTATCTTAACAGCCTCTAATAATGCTCATTACAGCGAAACTATGCCAGCCCAGCACCATGCCCAGGATGTAATACGGGCAGTGGAAACAGACAGGTGGGCAGTACGTGCTACCAACACTGGCTATTCTGGTATTGTAGACCCTCATGGTAGAACCCGATGGTTATCCGGGATTAATACCTATGAAATTCATGCAGACACGATTTATCGAAGGCAGACAAAGACTTTATATGTGCGTTGGGGAGATTGGTTGACACCAATATTGTTGGGATTGGCTCTCATCAGTTGGTTGATTGTTAATCGTAGATAAACTATAGCAGTCCTCAGAAACACTTTCAGTCTCCAGTAAAGTAGGTTAGGTTCCACATTTATTGCCAAAATACTACTCTTCAAGAACGCTACACCCAAACGCTCCTACAACCCCTACAAGTATTTCTTTCATTTGTAGCTGAAGGTGTGTTGCTGGTTGGGGGTTCCTATGAAACGCGAACCACTTCTACAATCCAAGGCAGTTGTTCCTTAAGTGTTCGTTCAATACCATGCTTGATGGTTAAGCTAGAACTCGGACAAGCAATACAAGTTCCTTGAAGTCTAACAAATACAACTCCTTCTTCAAGAGACACTAAATTAACATCACCACCATCTGCTTGCATGGCAGGTCTTAAGTTTGCAAGAATAGATTCTATTTTTTGAAGTTTTTCAGATATTTCCATTTTTTGAAGCTTTTCAGATATTTCTATTATGGATTTAATTCTCTTAATCAGGCCAAGTTTTAAGATTTGCTTCAAGGTTTAATTCAATTACTGCATTT
Organism: Symploca sp. SIO1C2; assembly: GCA_010672925.1. Lineage (GTDB taxonomy): Bacteria > Cyanobacteriota > Cyanobacteriia > Cyanobacteriales > Coleofasciculaceae > Caldora. The sequence continues at coordinate 4,458 of JAAHFP010000033.1, forward strand.
TTATTTTGCAATAGTACATTAGAGTACCTATATTCACTTTTTTTAGACAGATCTTCTGAATTTATTTCTGTATGTTCACGTATAATTGTTTCCGCGAAACATTCAATCAATTCTTGTCGTAATTGATTTGTTACGTCCTCTGAAAAAATTTTTGTGAGATTGTCTTTTAACTTTGACTTCTTTTCTTCATTTGATATATTGTTATCGTCATCTGATAAATTGTTATTATTTTTGTTGTTTTCAAGCCATTGTTTTATTGCTTCGCACTGTAATTGTGCCGTAGACTCACCAAGTAAAGACTCTGGAAGGTTAGAGTAATAATAGTACATTTGCTCTATGTCTCGAATAATTGCTCTATCCTGAGTTTCTAATCCAATCATTTGAACTGTAGGGAGTTGTTCAGGCATTGAAGGTACTCCTTTGGGAAAAGGTAAAAACAAAGGAGCCACAATAATAGCTCTTTCTCTTGTAAAGAAAAGATAGTATCCTGGCATAAAGCTAGATGGCAGCCTACGCACCCCCTTACGAACCTCTCGATTACTGTTGTCCTTAGTAAGATTATCAATAAGTCCTTGCCCAGCATTAGTTGCTTCATCAGCTGACAATTTACTAATTTCGCCTTTTAGTGTTCTCCGTCCAACAAATAATCTATGCCATATTTTCAAATCTTGTTCGCGGAGACATGTTATCTTAGCAATAGGCTGACCAGTAGGTTGCTTTTTGAGTGCTTCACTAAATCTAATCCAATCACTTTCCGGTTGAGCAAGATAACCTATTGCTGGTGTATAAGCAAGAATATGTAATGGATTTTTGTCTGTCGCTTTCTGAGTCATTCTTTCAACGCGGTCAATTAACTCGGAAAAACTACTAATAGTACGGCGTAATTCCCAAAGACCCTGTAAAGTTAATCCAACACCATACAGAGTAGCCAAGCCAGTTAATACAGCAAAAATACCACCTGGATTTTCGTACACTGGCTTCATAATATTTAAAAAACTTATTTCATTTTCTCCCACAATCGCATGAGATAAAACTATGCAAACTGCGAGAGAAAAAATTGATAAACATAATGCTAATAAAAAAGGCCATTCTTTAAGGCCGCTTACTAAAGGTTTTACCCAATAGGATGAACCTCTGTTGGCTAGCTGAATAACAACAATAGTTAGAATTATACCACCCAAAGTTCCTAGAATGAGTCCTGTATAGAAGTGAAGATCTTCGATTAAAGTTGCCCAGTTTGGACTCGTAAAACCTTGAGCTATCCAGGTTGAAATAAGAACCAACAAAAATCCAATGGCAAGTAGAGCTATGAGAGCTGGAGGCTCAAATTGAGGGATGAATCTTCTCATGATTGAAGGATGGAACGTTTGTTAAATTAGGCTAGAAACTTTCCTTTAGATCCCACATTCGGTACCCCACCATCACAATTAATTTTTTCTTGATTTCTAGTTGATATTGGAAATTTTGGTAGACGAAATTTTCAATATCAACTAGAAATTCTTAGTATGAGACTTTAGGATGTGGAATGTGGCTTAGGCTAATTATAGCAATTCTCATATTTGTGATGTACCGTTAATTTTCTGTCTTATCCTGTGTAAAATCTTATGGTAAGATAGAGTGTACCTCATGAGTCAGAGAAAGGCTATATTGAGTTTTCAGCCTAATTAGCATAAGTCTAGAAGACATCCTTGCTCAAACAGCAACGAAACCCTACATTGGGAACTGCCTGTGAAGCTTCCATTGCTCCTCTATTGGCTGCTCTGAGGCGAAATGATTGAATGACGTTCCAAGACCCGCCACGTCTTACACGATATAAACCGGCATCAGAACCTTGAGGATTCTGATTAGAACACTTAGAGTAATAATCTTGTTCAAAGTAATCTGTACACCACTGCCAAACATTTCCCACCATGTCGTACAAACCATATCCATTGGGCGCAAATGCTTTGACTGGGGTAGTGAGAGGAATGTCAGATGCACTCTTGGCAAAATTACATTGAGTTCCATCGGGTGAATGGTTTCCCCAAGGATAAAGTTGTCCCAAATTCCCCCCTCTTGCTGCCTTCTCCCATTCAGCTTCGGTGGGTAAACGCTTTCCTGCCCACTGAGCATATGCTACTGCATCATTCCAGCTGACTAAGACAACTGGATGCTCTTCACGGTTGGGTAGCGCATAGCGACGCCAAGATAACTCAGAGATCAGAGAGTACTCACCATTGCAATAACCCCAAGCGCTTCCTACACGCTCGGCTTCTGTTTGATAGCCAGTCTCCTCAACAAACTTGGCAAACTGCTGATTAGTGACAGGTGTTTCATCCATCCAAAAGTCACCCAGATAGACTTCATGAATGGGACTCTCAAACTCACCCCAACCTTCACTACCCATCAGAAAAGACCCTGCCGAAATTAGAACCATGCCAGCAGTTGAAACCTTGGCATACTCAGCTTTTCTCTTTTGCTGATGAATTGCATCTGTGGTCATAGATATTTATTAGTTCCTCTCATGAACTGTTACATATTACTATTCTAAAAGCTGTTAGAGCCATTTAGAAGTCTACTGTGCAACTTTCTACAGTGGCTTTTTGATAAATCTTCTTGGTAAACGTTTGCTATCCATATTGTATCAATTCGAGAACCTGCCTTTTTAGCTCGATGAATGGGGGTGTGAACTTCAGAGCTTCAGTTCTAGGGCGAGCAAAAGGAGAAGCAAACTCCCCAATAATCAATCCCCCACCTAGTATAAGCACCCGATCCGAAAGAAAAAGTGCCTCCTCTATATTGTGAGTTACGAATAGCACTGTCTTTTGGTTTTGCTCCCATACATCCAGAAGCCAAGTCTGCATTTTTTCCCTGGTATACATATCCAGTGCTCCAAAAGGCTCATCCATTAAAATCAATTCTGGGTTGGGGGCAAGTGCTCGTGCCAGAGCAACACGCTGATTTTGACCACCTGAGAGTTGAGCGGGATACTTATGGGCTTGCTCAGCAAGCCCAACTAGCTCCAGATGGTTAGTGATTATAGCCTCCCGCTCATGCCGATTAATTTTATGTAAACCAAAAGCAATATTACCCCTAACAGTGAGCCAAGGAAAGACTGCATAGTTTTGGAAGACAATTCCAAGGTCTTTTGGCACCCACACTTCGCCCTCTTTTTCAATAAAACCGGCCAAGGCGTGAAGCAAGGTTGATTTTCCGCTTCCAGACTGACCTACAAGAGACACGAATTCCCCACGTTTTAGGGTTAAATCAACACCATGAAGAATTGCTTTCCCATCAAGACAAACTTGAAGTCCATGAACTTGGATTTGCTTATGCTTTGTATTATTCATTTCTGTCCCAAGAATTTTAGCCAAGGGAAAACTTGTCCAATAAATCTGATTAATCCAATGTCAGCTATTGCACCCAACAAGCCCAGAAGAACCAAGGCGGCCATCATACGATCCATTCGGTAGGCCAGCTGAGATACATAGATTTGATAGCCGATACCAGATGAAGCACCGGCTAACTCAGAAACAAAAACCATAATAAAGGCAATAGAGATTCCTGTTCGCAAACCAGCCACAACAAAGGGTAGTGAAGCTGGAAAAATGACTTTCCATAAGATGGAAAATCCTGTAACTTTCAAAGTTCTAGCACTCCAGAGAAATGTTTTTGGAATATCTCGCACTCCTACGTGAGTGTTTATCCAAACTGGGAAAAAAACTGCAAAGGCAATAGAAAATAGTTTCGATATTTCTCCAATTCCGAACCAAAGAATAACAAGAGGGATGATAGCAACAGGAGGCAGTGGTCTAAGGAGCTGTATCACAGGAGACAGATAATTGTTTGCTAGAGAGATTCTTCCAGTGACTAGTCCTATAAGGATCGCTATAGCACTACCTAGCACAAAACCCACAACTGCACGCCAAAGACTTGATTGCACATCTTTTATAAGTTCACCACTGCGAACCATTTCTATCCATGCCTCAACAACTTTTGTAGGTGGAGGAAATAAAGCAGCGGGAACAACTCCTGCAGATGAAATTCCTTGCCAAGCTAGCAGAATTACTATAATTGAGAAACTTCCTTGAAAAATTCTGTTCATAGCTTTTGATGACTATCAGCTATTATTAAGTTTAACGAGACTTGGATCTACTTTCTCCAGAAAACTAGAATCGACAATATCACGAAAGTTTGGAATAGAAGTTTCTGGAGTTACTTTACCCGTTTCCTTTGCCCAATCCCCCTGAGCATTCCAGTAATCAATAAGTTTCTGCGTTAGAGCTGGTTTAAAGACAAAATTATTCCAAATACCATCTATAACATCTCGCTCAAGTTTTGTATAGTCTTGCAATATTTGTTTAGCTTCTTCCGGATTTTCGTCAATAAATTCTCCTGCCCGCTTAAGACCTTTGAGTAATGATTCAATTTCCTCGGATTGTTGCTCAATTTGTTCAGGACGAGCGTCTAATACATAAAACTCAGAATAAAGCTCAGGATCAGTAAAAGTTATTGCTCGTTCTCTTAACCTTTTTTCTGCAATAAAAGCAAAAGGATCAAAAATGGAAATGGCATCGACACTCCCTGATGCTAAAGCAGCAGGCATATCCTCTGGTTTCTGACTCACAATTTCGATTTCATCATCCTTGATTTGATAACGTTTAAGGAATTCATAGGTATAAAACTCTGGTCCACCACCAATCGATGTAGCAAGTTTTCGCCTTTTTTTCTTGAAATATTCTGTTGGGTCTTTGAGCTCTCCGTCTTTGAGAGCAACAACTCTTACTTCGTTAGTAGTATCTTCAACTACTTGTGATACAACCCGGATTTTGTTCCCTTGTAAAGTAGCTAGTGCTACAGGTACTTCTCCTGAAACTGCAAAGTCAATGGAACCGCCTAAGAATGCTTGGAGCGCAAACTTACCTGCTGTGAATTCTTTGATTTCTACATTGACTCCTTCTTCCTGAAAAAATCCTTTTTCCTGGGCAACCATAACTAAAGTCATAGCTGGAGATACTTGTATCCCGACAGTAACTTGAGACTGATTATTCGAGCTATCAGAACCATTGGTCGATACCTCAGACCCGTTGGGACAAGCCACCAGTGCCAGCATCATAAAAAGGCTGACAGAGAAAAGAAGTATAAACCGCCTATAAAGTTGCCAAGTTTTTCTCATAGCTAATTGGAGTCGAACCATGATTTCTTTACTGTTTCAAAAATCCTAACCACAAACCTCTTGCATTGTACAGCAACAAAGTTCGGTCTATGCAGGGCTTGTTTAATAACGCTATAAGCTATACCAGATAATGCTTTTAATGTGTTCTATATTGAAAAATACTTTATTTATAGTGTAATGAAGTTCACCAATCGAGTGCATTTTTGAGGAAAATCTCTGAGCTAATCATAAATAATCAGTTTAGGACGGTCCCCAATTCCCTACTTCGATAAATCCCGTGGTTCATAAGAGCAACAATTCTCACAGGGACCAGATGGGTTAACAGCGCAGCGAATGTAGGCAGAGCAAGCATTGAATTTGCAGGTAATGTCACCAATGATATAACCAACACCTTCTACATGATGTCGATCGTTTGGTAGCTGATTTCTGCCCAATACCCTAACTACTGGTGCTTGTGTCGCTCTTCTCAGCCTCTCTTGAGCTCGTTCCTTAGCTTTGCGCATTACTAATACAGAAACCACTGGTGGCATCAAACCCACCAAAAAACAAGCTAAGATTGTCTGTAACATATGGATTTTCCTCTGGGATGAGTCTGCTGATTTCGTCGCTTTACTGCTGCCCTGATTTTGGCGATGTTGTTCATTTGTTCAACTGCCACAGTGCTGATAGCACACTCCAACGCCTCTGATACCCAATTTAGCCTGAAATTCCTGAGAAGTTCCACCCTTAGGACTGTATAACCAAAGAGTGGGAAGATATAGCGCTTCGTGCAGGTGTTAGGGAGGTGGATATTTGTGATTATTCACCACAGTCAATCTGTAAAAACACGAGCACTCGTTGCTAAATAACAAAATTTCCATCAAAAAGGACAAGGTTTGCTCACAACTCAGGCCAAGTGTGTAAGACAATATGAGATTCTGCTAAAGTTGCTGTAGCTGTGACTCGGTGAGGACTAAGCTGGTGTACACATATATCAATAAGGGTTGCTCCTCCAGCTGTAATCGTCGCGCCTTGATTGAGACGATTACAACAATCTAAAATTTCTCTGGTCAAAGCTAGGCAAAACAACAAACAACAAACAACCAATAACCAATAACAAACCAATGGATTATAAAACAGCTCGTAGTTTCTTAATTAATCAGGCAATAGCATCTGACAAAAATGCTGACACTTTCCTTATGCGTCTTAAGCAAGGAAAAGCACCAGTACCTGGCCAGGTAACTAATATGTTATTAGCCCTGAAAGTAGTCTTTGATAGTCTAAAAAATTCTCCAACTATTGACCGAGAACTCATTTACTCACTGTATCTTTTGTCTGTTGAAAGTAGGCAACATTTTGAAACTGGTCGTCAAGCTGGGGCTAACTGGCCTCCACTGCTAGATGAAGATTTAAAACGAATTAACAGGGCTGTCAAGAGTATTTTTGCTGGAGTTTGGAATAATTAGTTGTTTGTTGTTGGTTGTTTGTTGTTTGTTATTGGCTAAAGCTTACTGTACAAATTTCCTTCCCTCGGGATTTTCTATTCTCCTCCAAGGAGGGGTTAGGAGTAGGTTGGTGCATCCTTCCTCCTGCCTTCTGCCTCCTGCCTCCTGCCTTCTGCCTCCTGCCTCCTGCCTTCTGCCTCCTGCCTTCTGCCTCCTGCCTTCTCACACTAGCGATCGCGTAATTGTGTTTCTAGCTTGTCCAAATATTCTTTCTGGAAAATGGTAAGATGTCCATAGAAGGCTTTGCCACTCTCAGTATTGGTTACTTCCATCCAATAAGCATAGCGCTCTCCTAACAGTAGTTGCCCTTCTTGGGCTGCTAATAGAGGTCGGTCTTGCCGCCTCGCTAAATCTACAGTTTCTGGGGCGGGATAGTCGTATACGAGTCTGGCTCTTTGGTAATCTTGATAAACAGCTAAACCATAGATCACTCTTAGAGATTCTTGGAGACGGTTGAATGTTACACCATTAATTTGGTCATAGAAAGCAAGGCGCTCATGACGAATTGTTCCTTTGTTTTTGACTAAAGTTAGTTCTCCCGGAGGCAGTATGCTAGCTTTAAAAGTAAATTCCTGAGCCGCTGTTTCACTCTTGCGTACTCTTAACCTATCAATAACGCCAGGTCTTAGGGTAGGATGAGCATTGATCCAGGCAGCAACTGTTTCCGTCTTCTCTCCTGGTAAAGCTTTGGCAGTAGAGGTGAAAAGGAAAAAGTACAAAGGAAAAAGTAAAAAATACTTTGCTTGTTTTAGTTGTCTATTTTTCATTTTTTATTAAGCTGTTGTGTATCTAAACTGTATATATAGCAATCCTATCAGCTCCCCCAGCTTCCTCAGCCCCCTCAGCTTCCTCAGCTCCCCCAGCTCCCCCAGCTCCCCCAGCTTCCTCAGCTTCCTCAGCTCCCCCAGCTCCCTCAGCTCCCTCAGCTCCCCCAGCTTCCTCAGCCCCCTCAGCTTCCTCAGCTCCCCCAGCTCCCCCAGCTCCCCCAGCTTCCTCAGCTTCCTCAGCTCCCTCAGCTCCCTCAGCTCCCTCAGCTCCCTCAGCTCCCTCAGCTTCCTCAGCTTCCCCAAGCTTACTCCGGTTCAATTGCAACTTTGATGGCTTGACGATTTTTCATCTCTTCAAACACCTGCTCTAAATCTTTGAGGGGACGGTAGTCACTAATAAGTAGTTCAAACGGTATGACTCGACTCGCTAACAGGGATAGGGCCTCTCGCACAAAGGTGGGGGTGTTGTGAAAGACCCCTTTGAGGGTTAGGGAACTGTAATGTAGTTCTTCCGTACTGACGGTAATGGTGGTATCGCGAGGACAGCCACCAAATAAATTAATTGTCGCACCAGGACGCCCACAAGCGATCGCCATTTCCCAAACAGAGGGAACACCGGTAGCTTCAATCACAATATCTGCTCCCCAGCCATCAGTTAAATTGCGCACCAATCCTGGTACATCCTTTAAATTATGGTGGTTAAAAGTTCGAGATGCTCCTAATTGTTCCCCAATTTGCAGACGTTGATCATGACCCCCAAAGAGAAACACTTCTGCTGCTGATTTTTGAGCTAGTACTGCGGTGAACATCAAACCAATAGCACCATCTCCGATAACCACTACTCGGTCAGCAGATTGAACATTAGAAGATGCTACCCCATGCAAGACACAAGCGAGGGGTTCTGTCAGAGATGCTAGAGCATTATCTAAGTCGTCAGGTAAAGCTAAGAGGTTATGTTGTACGATTGCTGATGGTATTTTCAGGTACTCAGCAAAAGTGCCATTATTGAATACTAAGTTAGGACATAGAGAATACTCCTGGCGGTGGCAGAAAAAACAGTTCATACAGGGAGCAGAGTTATTGGCAACTACCCTATCGCCAACTTCCCAGCCGGTAACTCCTGCTCCGAGGGAAACAATTTCACCAACGGCTTCGTGACCAAACAATGTAGGGAGTTTCAACATTTTCGCATGACCACCACGACGCCAGACTTTAAGATCCGTCCCACAGGTTGTTGCTGTCTTGACTTTAATCACAATTTCACCCGCCGCAACTGTGGGTAAAGCGACTTCTTCCAACCGCAAATCTTCTTGACCGTAAAGTAGTGCTGCCAGCAAGATGGATCACCTCTGAGCATGGTATTTATGGATGATAACTCAAATTCAGTAGATGGAGAACTTTTGTTCGTGCGGCCTCCAGTTCCCCTCCTGGGAGGGGTTAGGGGTGGGCTTGCCTCGATTTCCCCTCCTGGGAGGGGCTAGGGGTGGGTTTGCCTCCTAATGCTCTTGAGAAACTAGAAATAACAATAGGATAGCTACATCTTATGATCTGACTAGTTTATGGCTTCTTTTTGGACTGAAGTCCTACTACTGCTTATTACGAAAAACAGTTGATATCAAAAGCTTTCCAGTTCATCCTACTCCCACTAGTGGCCCTCCTACTGCTGCGACTAGTATTTTGGTTTGCGACTTTCCCGAATCCCGACGAAGCCTACTACTGGCTGTGGGGACAGCATCCAGCATTTTCTTATTATGATCATCCCCCTCTGCAAGCTTGGGTTCAGGGTCTTGGTACTGCGGTTTTCGGACGCTCTGCTTTTACCTTACGGCTTCCCAACCTGATCAGCAATGGGGTTTTCTTCTACACTTACTATCAGATTACCCGCTATCTTTATGGAGAGAAGGACAGATACTCTTTCTGGTTAGTAATGACACTGGTGTTGACATCACCGTTGTACTTCCTATTTCTCGCCTTAGCTTGGCATGACCATCTTTTGATTACTTTGTCGTTAGTCTCAGCCTACCTATTTATTAGGTTTCTGGATGCTTACCTAAGGGATGGCAAGGGTCAAAACTGGCGGCTTTATGGAGCAGCAGTAACTATCGGCTTAGCTGGATTGTGCAAATATACGGCAGTGTTTGTTGCACTGGGATTTGCTGCTACTGTGGTATGTGACCAACGACTGCGCCCTTTGCTACGCGATCGCAGAATTTATTTGGCAGGAGCGATCGCTACTAGTGCTATTCTCCCTATTGTACTGTGGAACTATACTAACGACTTCCAATCATTTCGCTACTACTTTGACCGGAGTATCAATACTAGTGGTTTTCGTTTCCAGTTTGCTGAACCGCTGAAATTCTTCCTCTTCTCGGTGCTGATGCTCTCTCCCGTTAATTGTTGGGCAATCTTTCAGGTACTTAAAAGAAGGCAGAAGGTAGAAGTCAGTCCTAATGAAGAAATTTTTACCACTACTAACGAAAACCCATATTTCCCCGTCCCCGCGTCCCCCCGTCTCCCTGTCTCTTCCGCCTCAGTTTACCAAACAGTAGCCCTGTGGGTATTTGCCATTTCAAGCATAACCCTCACAGCTATTTCTTTGGTTTACACAGCCCTCTATTACTGGAACATTTTGGCCTATCTGCTGCTATTTCCCCTGTTACCAACCCTCTTTATTAAAAATCAACAGGGAGCAGGAAATGCTTCTCCTCTCCGACGAAAATCACTGCTGTTAACAGGTCAAATCTACGGTTTACTATTTGCTGCTTTATTGGTAGTTAACTATAGCATACTTCCCTTAGCTAGCCTAGGGAGTAAAGATGCAGATCCTGAATCCCGTATGTTGTTTGGCTGGAAAGATGTAGCAGCCGCAGTCCGCCAGGAAGCAGCACAATTAGGTAATGAACCGTTACTGGTAACCACAGATTATCGCTCTGCCTCTGCACTGGCCTATCAGTTGCAAAATCCTCATGTGATTGCCATTGCCGACAGAATTGATCAGTTCGACTTTTGGTATAATGAAGGTGATTTTCCCAGTAAAGATGCCCTAATTTTAGCAGACGATTGGCATCCAATTACACCAGAACTACTATCCCGATTTCAGCAAACCTCAGCACCAATTACTGTTCCTGTTACTCGATTTGGGGTATGGATTAAGGATTACTATGTAGTGCTAAGTGTTATAGCAAAAGGCAGAGGGCAGGAATAAGGTTGCAAGGTAGTGCGTACACGTAGTGCTGCCTAAGGCGATCGCGTAGAACAGACATTTTATACCAAATCTGGTTACAATAGAGCCGTTTTGAGCAAACCCCGAAAAATCTGTAGAGACGCGCCATGGCGCGTCTCTACGGGTTGGATATAGCTCTACGACTATTTAATATTTGATCACTATTAAAAAAAAAGCTGCTATTTATCGAAAAACAGGCTCTACGGCAATTGGCACTTCTCCGATGTTTTCTATAACTACTCCATCACCAAACACATTTCCAGGGGGAAAATAACTGTCAATAGCTGATGGGTCACCGCAGGGTAGAAAATTTTTATCACTAAGGGGTGTCTCCCGGTCAGACACAATGTAAAAGGAATATTCAGCAAACTCAGGATATTGACAATCTACAGCATGAATCACAAATTGAGGGACAAGGGGACCTTCAAATACCTCACCGGGGAAGACTATGTCTGCATTTGCAGCAAGAGCGTTTGCTTGAATGACGGTGATGGCCACGATGAGAGCAGCTAACCACTTGCCAATTTGATTTAAGTATTTTTTCATTGAACTTCACGAACAAAGGTGTGATGTTGATTTGAGTATTTTTACATACTTCCAATTCAACCCTTGTTTTGTCTATCCGTAAAATTACGTAATTTTGTGCGATCGCATTGCTCAATGTTTACATTCCACAAGCCGCGATTGTTTTCGACCTCAGGGGGTGATACTAAATTCGATTACAATGGAGCCGTTTTGAGCAAACCGTGAAATCCCTGTAGAGACGTTGCATGAAACGTCTCTTGTTATTAATTATGTTCTTATCCATCTCTCATCATACTCTGGTTGTTTTACTTTATCCTTTTCTGTCCTAGGAAAAAGCGCACCAGAGTCTTTATCAGTATATGATTCCTCTAACGATACGGGCTGGGGGTTATTTGTTGCTTCTGACAATGGTACGAAGTTCACTGATGGCTCTTGGTCATTAGGCTTATAAGTATCCTCGAATAAGTTGAACCGTACTTCGTCATTAATATCAACGTCAGACCCTATTGAGACCCCTGCTGAATTTTTTGGTAGAAGTTCAGGAAGAGGTATTTTTGAGGCATCATTTTCTTCCACCTCGTCATTTGACTTGTCCAGCGACTCTTGTTCTGATTTTGTCCCAGCACTAAAAAATAACAGCAGCTCTTCTAGTGCTTTTAAATCATCATTTGATTTGTCCAGCGACTCTTGTTCTGATTCTGTCTCAGCAGCATCATCTTCAGTAGCAGACTCTCCCAGGGGAAGCTCATTATTTCCTTCCAACTTGTCCAGCGGCTCTTGTTCTGATGGGTGAGCGACATTTTGGGTAAGATTTCCATTCTCCGCGTCTCCTAACTCGTTTCCCCACTCTTTTTTTCGCTCACCCTGTTCTGATTCTTTCTCAGCACCATTATCTTCAGTATTAGCATTTAACTGCTTCCGCTGATTTGTTAGTTCTTCTATCTCAATACTATTATTTTGAATAGTTTGAACAACTGTATTGTTATCTCCCTCTATCTGAGAAAAATTTACATTCAACTCATCAGCAATTTTATTGATATATACAACAACTTTCGGATAATCCCCCTGCCGAGTTTTTATTACTATCTGGTTAGTAACTTCTTTACATCTTTCAGAACGATCAACATAGTCATATATCAATTTCGCCACCTGTTTTAATTTGTCCGGTTCACTTAAGTCCAATGAAAGTACATTAGATAATGATTCTTTACCAAGAGAACCTGACAACTCATTTCGTTCTTGAGTTAAATCGTTCTGCCAAATCTTTACTTCTTCTCTAGTAGCAGCATCTGATGAACTTTTAATTGGCATCAAAAGCGACGTAGCGTACCACACACCTATAATGAGATCTAACATAAGTAAATGCCCTAACCTTATATAAATCCTAAGATAGCAACCATAAACTAATAGCAGCATCTTCCTCTAGTAAAAATTTAATAAAACTTATCCTTCAACACCAACTTCCACAACCCAACCATAGAAACAACCAACCACGAGAAAAAGCAATAAAATCCTTACCCTATAAACATTCCCAATTCCCAATCCCCAATTCTCAATATGTCGGAGGGCGAAGCATTTGGATTGCATAATTTGGGATTTCACCGATGAGTTTTCGCCCAAATGCTTACGCCCCTACACCCAAATCCCCATTCAACCGAGAAAGCTTACCTTTGGAATTGGGGTAAAATGAGGAAAAAGAGGGCAAAATGAGTACATCTATTATTAACAAAGTAATCGAACAACTCACACTCATGCCACAGGACAAGCAATTGCAGGTACTGGAATTTGCTCAGACATTGGTCAAAGTTGAAGTTCGAGGTACTCCAGGAGAAGAATTACTGAGTTTTGCTGGTTCTATTCCTCCTGATGACCTCCAATTAATGCGTGAGGCGATTGAACACGATTGTGAACAGGTGGATATCAATGAGTGGTAGGTATTTACTAGATACAAACATCATCATTGCTTTGTTTGCAGACGAAGCAGTAGTCAAAAACAATCTTGCTCAAGCCGACGAAGTTTTTCTTCCCAGTATTGCTATTGGTGAGTTGTGTTACGGTGCTAGAAAATCAGGACGCAAGCAAGCAAATTTAGCAAAAGTTGATGAGCTGGTTGCTAATATTACAGTGCTTGGGTGTGATACTGAAACTGCTCAACAATACGGTGAAGTCAAAAACCAGTTAAGGCTCAAAGGTCGTCCCTTACCTGATAATGATATTTGGATTGCAGCCATTGCATTACAACATCAGTTAGTTTTGGTGACACGGGATGCTCATTTTCAGGAAGTTGAAAATCTACAAACAGTATCTTGGTGACTTGGTGAATTTTGCTGCAATGCCCGTCCTATAACTCGAAGAGAGTGAGAAGTTTATGAACGAAACACCTTTTGAGCACCCATCAAACTCTGAAGATGAGCTTTTGCCAGAGTATCAGTTTGATTATAAAAAGGCAAAGCCTAACCGATTTGCCCATCGTTTAAACTCCTTATCTTGTCCTCCCCCTTGATAAGGGGGAGTTATAGGGGGTCAACCCCCAGCCAATTTACCAACAACCAACAACAAAATCCTAACGTTCCCGCCGCCACCAAGCCCGTACTAGTTGAATTTCTGGATAGTCGTAATTTTCTCCTAAATGTTCACGAATAGTCTTAAGAGAGCCATCACCAACAGTTTGAATAGCCTTAATTATAGGTTGTTGCTGATCCGGAGGAACTAATCGGTTTAAATCTACTGGCTGTTTCATCTCAATTAATTCACTCAGATGATTGATAATAGTTCTGGAAGTGAAACCTCTTCTTTCAGCAATTTCTTCTACAGTCAAATCTTGCTGGTACAATTGCAGAGTCTTGATATGGGTATCAGCAGGAAGCGGTACTGGTAATTGTTGTTCCTGACAAAAGGCACGGATTTCTGAAATAAATTGCTCCCCATATTGGGAGACTTTGTATTTGGTGACACCAGAGATTTGGGCAAATTCTTCTATACTTTTGGGCTTGTTTCGCGCCATAACCTTGAGGCTAGAATCGGCAAAAATCACATAAGGGGGAACTGATTGCATGTCAGCTAACTGCTTGCGCAATCGGTAGAGTTTCTCAAATAATAGTTCTACTTCTGCTTTTCTGGGGTTATTATCTGTTATGGTCTTAGCTGTAGGTGTGGGGTTAACAGCAATTTGCACCTGACGTTGTTTACGCAGTATTTCCCAACTACGTTTGTTGAGCTTGAGTACCCGGTAACCATCCGTAGTTTCGTCCATTAACCCCTGATGCAAAAGCGATCGCGCGAGCATTTTCCAGGCATCTGCTGTTTTATCTTTGCCAATACCATAGGTAGAAAGCAGGTGATGTCCATACTGCTCAACTTTTTTCTTCCTTGAACCCCGCAACACATCAATAATATGAGTCGTGCCAAACCTTTCCCGACAACGGGCTACACAGGAAAGGAATTTCTGAGCTTCAATTGTCCAATCTTCTATTGGTTTGGGATGGCGACAGTTATCACATTTATCGCAATTGCCGGGAAATCGTTCCCCAAAGTAGCGCAGGACAATTGTACGACGACAATCAGTACCTTCAGCGTAGTCGATTACTTGACGCAGCTGCTGACGAGCAACCCGCTGTTCTTGGGGGTCAGGTTTTTGGTCAATGATATAATCCAGCTTGGGGATGTCAGAAGTGCCGAAGAACAGGGTACAATGAGCTATCTCTCCATCTCGTCCAGCTCTTCCTGACTCTTGGTAGTAACTTTCCAGGTTACGGGGTAAGTCGTAGTGGATCACGAAGCGTACATCTGGCTTGTTGATACCCATACCAAAGGCAACGGTAGCTACCATAATCCGCACGTCGTCCCGGATAAAGCGGGTTTGATTAGTGGCTCTGGCTTCATCACTCATCCCTGCATGGTAAGGTAAGGCAGAAATTTGGTCATTCTGTAACCGGAAAGCAATTTCATCCACCATGCGACGACTGAGACAGTAGACAATGCCGGAACCTTGATAGGAGCGAATTTTCCTTAATAACTGGTTATAAGCTTGGCGCTGTTTGGGTTGAACTTCGTAGTAGAGGTTGGTACGGTTGAAGCTGGCAATGTGAATTCCTGGTTGGCGCAATGTCAGCTGTTGGATAATATCCTGTTGCACCCTGCCTGTAGCCGTGGCAGTCAAAGCCAGCATAGGAATCTCTGGGTAACGCTGGCGCAGTTGTCTCATCTGCCGGTATTCTGGACGAAAATCGTGTCCCCAGGCAGAAACGCAATGGGCTTCGTCGATAGCAAAGGCAGAAATCCCAATCTGGGTTCGCACTGTTTCCAGAAATGGCAGAAACTTCCCTGCGAGCAACCTTTCTGGAGCAACATAGAGGAGTTTAATCTTACCCTTGAGGATTGCTTGTTCCCGCGATCGCGCTTCTGGTAAACTCAGGCTACTATTGAGAAACGTTGCCCCAATACCGTTATCTTGCAGCGCCGTCACCTGGTCTTGCATCAGGGAAATTAAAGGAGATACAACTACCGTTAACCCCGGTTTCAGTAATGCTGGCAGTTGGAAGCACAGGGATTTACCACCACCAGTAGGCATAATTACCAGTAAATCCCGATTCTGTAGAGCTTCTTCAACTATTTGTCGCTGTCCCGGACGAAAGGTATCGTAACCAAAGAAATGTTTAAGTGCTTCCTCCAGAGATTGCAACTGGTACATGGTGGATGACTTTAGCGCTGATAGCTGTTCAATAATTGATAATGAACAATGGATAATTGATAATGGGATTATTCTACCAAGAGCAGATGGATTGAAGCAATTTTTTCATTAACAGGCGTCTGCAGAAGGCAACAGGCAAGAATTTCCTGTCTTCCCAATTCGACCTTCTCAATTCGACCTTCTCAATTCGACCTTCCCCTCCGCTGCTTCAAAACCAAAAATCTGGGAGTAGAAGTAAAACTCCTCATCCAAAGTACGCTTGATATTCTCAGCACGACGGAAACCATGTCCCTCCCCTTCATAGGCAACATAGGCTACTGTCAATCCCTTCGCTTTCAAAGCTTCCACCATCATTTCCGCTTGATTAGGTGGTACAATTTTATCCTCTAGTCCTTGGAAGAAAATCACCGGACAAGAGAGTTGATCAGCAAAATGAATAGGCGATCGCGCTTCATAAAGATCCTTTCGTTCTGGGTAAACTCCAATCAAGCCATCAAAGTAGCGGGATTCAAATTTATGGGTATCTTTGACTAAAGCTTCTAAATCACTAATACCGTAGTGACTAGATCCTGCTTTAAATACATCTCGGAAAGTTAGAGCTGCTAAGGTAGTATAACCTCCCGCACTACTACCCGCGATCGCTAAACGCTCTCCATCAACTAATCCCTGCTCTACCAGATACTTAGCACCATTAACGCAGTCATCAACATCAACAATTCCCCACTTCCCTTGAAGTCGTTCTCGATATTCCCTACCATAGCCGGTGCTACCACCATAGTTAACATCCAGGAAAGCAAAGCCGCGACTAGTCCAGTATTGAATTTTCAAACTAAATGTACCAGAAGTTGCTCCTGTTGGTCCACCGTGACTTTTAACTATTAGGGGTGGTTTTTCCCCAGTCGGTGCTTGATAGTCTTGGTTTTGGGGAGGGTAGAAAAAGCCATAGGCGGTGAGTCCCTCTTCTGTCGGAAAAGCGATCTCTTGGGGTGTGGAGATATATCCTGGACTAATCTCCAACTCCGCTGACTTTCGCAGCACTGTTATTTCCCCTGTCCCTACATTCACCTGTACTACTGCATTAGGTTCTGTTGCTGAACCAGCGATAAATACGGCTCGACCCCTGGTAACTTGAAGCGAAGCAATACTAGTGTAAGGTGTCTCGATTATCTCTAGTTGTTTGGATTGGAGATTGATACTGGCTAGATAGGAAATACCATCCTGGCTGTAAGTACAAATGAGGCGATTTTCTGACTCAAAGCCATAAGTAGACATACCAAACACCCATTGGGGAAGTCCAAACTCTGCTGCCATTTCCCACAAGGGCTCAACTCCTCCACCATTGGGTTGCCAGCGGTAGAGATTCCACCAGCCAGTACGGTCTGACACAAAGTATAGTACTCCAGTTGGTGACCACTGTGGTTGAAAAATCGATTCATCAACTCCACCCGCCACTAATTGAGCTTCTCCCAGGGTGCCATCTTCCTGAATGTCAGCAACCCAGAGTTGAGTCCCATCCCAAGGCATATTGGGATGATTCCAGC
The DNA here is from genome assembly GCA_010672925.1 of Symploca sp. SIO1C2. GTDB lineage: Bacteria > Cyanobacteriota > Cyanobacteriia > Cyanobacteriales > Coleofasciculaceae > Caldora. Next base: position 21,843 of record JAAHFP010000033.1, read on the forward strand.
TTAGCCATGCTAGTTGAGAATTATCAGGACTTAGACAGGGGGAAGAGTAGAAGTCACTACCACAGGCTATTACCTGCACCTTGCCAACATCTAATTCTCGACTTTCTAGGGACAAGACAATGCTAACCAAACTGTTGACTGGTTCCCTACTGTCATCAGAATAGTCTTCTCTTACACAAATTAAGCGTCCCCTAAGAGAATCAATTATCCCATCTGCGTAACATGCTTTCGCTTCTAGCGTTAGCGGTTGAGGTTCAGAACCAGGATTTTGTTGATAGAGACGTTGGTCAGCAGAATTAGAGAAGTAAACTTTACCCTGTTTCACCGCAACAGCACCGCCCCCATACTCATGAACCCTAGTACGAGCATTGAAGGGAGCTGGAATCATATCAGTTAGCTTACCATCTGACGTCCGTTGTAAAATAACATTACGTCCTGCCTCTGCTGGTCTTCCCTCAATCCAGTAAGTATCATCGCCATCTAGGACAACACTTCCCATCCTAATTGCACCAGCAACAATTAAATCAGAAGTAATCGGAGATTTCCAGGAACCATAAGCAATTTGTTGTTTGTTGTTTGTTGTGTGTTGTTTGTTATTGGTCATTTGTTATTGGTTGTTGGTTGTTGGTTGTTGGTTGTTGGTTGTTTGTTATTGGTCATTTGTCAATTCCCTACTTCTCCATTCGACCTTCTCCGTTTTCCATTCGACCTTCTCCATTCGACCTTCTCCATTCCTCTACAGTTTCTTGCGAAAAATAACTTTATCATCCCCTGCTTTGTAAAACTCGCGGATTCGAGCTTCCTCGTCGTAACCTTGCTTACGGTAGAATGTCCGAGTACGCTCAAAGTTGGGCAATCCAGAAGTTTCCACTAATAATATACGCTCACCCTGTTCCGCTAACATCTGTTCAACATAGCGCAACAGTTTCGTACCGATGCCTTCCCCCTGACGGCTGGGATGAACAGCAATAAAGTACAAGTTCCATGTTCCATAAGCATAGGGTTCTGGTGCACAGTAAGCGACTCCCACTGGTTCACCATCATCGTAGGTTAGCCAGAATTGCTCAGGAATAGCTCCGCTTTCTGGTGCGCTGTCGAAGTATTCTGTTAACATACCACCAAGGGATTCAAGCTCTTCTGGACTAAATAAACTGATAGCCTCCGCGATCGCCATTAAGGATTTTCTATCATCAGGTGTAGCAAGTCGAATCATAAGCAAATTATAGGAAAAAACGGCTTTTTATTGTCTTGAGACTAAGCAACAGCATAACCTGTGTGCTAATGACCACCTAGCACTTACGCTAAACCTAATTTTTGCTTCACTGCCGAATTGGAGCTTGACATTGATGATATTTTTACAGATGTTCGTGATAAATCCCTTGGATGTGAGGCAGAGGGGATCGTCAGTAATCAACCAGCCCTCTTTTTCTAAAGCAACTCGTACTGTTTTGTGATAGATGTCTTTTGCCACGTCTTATTTTTCCGTCAAGCTTCGTTACAGCTTATATTTACAGCGTGTTATTCTGGCTGTTAAGATTTTGAGGCCAGCTATAACTAGTCTCCAACGATTTCTACTCACAATATGAGATACAGAAAATGGCTGTTTTAATTCCGGATGAAATTTTACGCACAACCCGGATGTCGGAAACTGAGCTAATTCAGGAAATTGCCATCATGCTCTTTCACAAAGAGAAGTTGACTCTTGCCCAAGCCAGTCGTTTAGCCCAGATGCCGAGAATTCAGTTTCAATATTTGCTAGCTAGTCGTCGAATACCAGTTCATTACGATATAGCAGAACTAGAAGCCGATGTCCAAACTTTACAAGAGATGGGGTATTTGTGATTGTTGTTAGCAATACTTCGCCCATTACCAACCTAGCTGCGGTGGGAAAGTTGTTGATACTGCAACAACTCTACAGTAGTATCGTCATTCCCGGAGCTGTTTTTCGAGAATTAACAGAAGTGGAGTATCCTGTTCCAGGAACAGAAGAAGTCCAAACTTGCGATTGGATCATAACTCAACAGGTGGCTAACCCAGCCCTCGTTACTTCCCTCAAGCAAGAGTTAGATGCCGGGGAAGCCGAAGCGATCGCACTTGCCCTAGAATTAAAAGCAGATTTGCTTTTGCTTGATGAACGTCGAGGCTATCAAGCTGCTTCTAGTCTGGGATTGACAGTGCAGGGTTTGCTCGGTGTTTTACTGGCTGCTAAATCGAGAGGTTGGATTCCGACTGTAAAACCTATTATGGATGATTTAATTGGTAGAGCGGGCTTTTGGGTCTCTCAAGCTCTTTACTCTCGTATTCTAGAACTAGCTGGTGAATCTTCTGCTGATTTAACCTAACACCTAATACCCATTGGTGACAAGTTAAGGAAAAAGTGTCGTTGTCAAGGGAATGGAGAATGGAGAATGGAGAAGGTCGAATTGGGAATATAGATTTTTTTGCTCTTTGGCTTTTCCTTATATAGTGTTTTTTGAGTTATCAAACACTACATATGGTACTTGACAAAACGCACGACCTTTTAACTTGTCACCATTGCCTAATACCTACCACCTACAACCTACAATTTACCTGCACTAGATGAATCATGAGCGTTAAAGTTGAATCCTCCACCAAGCAAGTCAAGCCACCCTGCTCCCCGAAAGAAGTCCTCCCTACCATGTATGATCTACCCAGTGAAGACCCGGAGGAACCTGGTTTGCCCGATCAATTTCATCTGTTGCAGGCGCAACTTTGCTCAGCAACCTTTCGCCCTCCCCATTATCCCAGCAATCGCATCTTCTTTGCCAGTGACTTGAATTTGTACTATGATCCTCAACATCCAAGTTGGTACAAGCGTCCTGACTGGTTTGCTGTTCTGGGAGTATCGCAGTTTTACGAAGAGCGAGAGTTGCGCCTGAGTTACGTCACTTGGCAAGAGGGAGTACGTCCCACTGTTGCGATCGAATTCCTCTCTCCCAGTACCCGCGCTGAAGATTTAGGAGAAACAGAACGAAATCGAAAGCCTCCGACAAAGTGGGAAGTTTACGAGCAAATTTTAGGCATCCCCTACTACATCATCTTTGATCGCCTCACCAATGAATTGCAGGTGTTTCAATTGGCTGGGACTCACTACCAAAAACAGGCATTGACTCAGGAGCGAATTTGGTTGCCAGGTTTGCAGTTAGGATTGGGACTATGGCAGGGAGAATATCAGGAACGAGAAAGAAAGTGGCTACGTTGGTACGACAGGGACGGTAACTGGATTCTCACTGATGCTGAACGAGAAAGTCAACGTGCTGAAAGGTTAGCTCAACGTTTGCGACAAGCGGGAATCGACCCTGATGAAATCGAATTAAGATAAGGTTAATGTAGTGACTATAGAGGCGCAACGGTATATAAGGTCGCCATGAAAAAGTTTCTCTTAGCGTGTTTATTCATTTTTGGCCTGGGTTTTGCCCTGTTTAACTTTAAAGGTTTAGCCAGCCAAGGAGAGTATCAGTCAATTGTACTGGACTTCAGGGAAGATATCCCAGCAGCTCAGATACAAGAACAAGTAGCAGCGATCGCGCAAAAATACAATCTTGAGCCTCGGCTCAACAGCGAATTTTCTGCCACTGACAATATTTATATCTTAAAGGGTGACAAGCAGTTGCTCAAGGCTCTGAAAAAATCAGGCTTGTCTAAGCAAACAGAATTTATTGAGCCGAATTATGTCTACGGTTTGCCGGAACCGCACCCCAATAATTTACCAGCTCTTTCCTCAGAAGAGAACAACTCTACGGTAAATCCTTCCCTGAAAGGACCTAATGACCCTTACTACAATAAGCAGTGGAATCTGCACAATATTAATATTGAATCCGCTTGGGATGAAACTCAAGGTAGTGGCGTTACGGTGGCGGTAATTGACAGCGGTGTCAGTAATGTTCCCGATTTGCGGAATACCAAATTTGTCAAAGGCTACGACTTCGTCAACGATCAAGTTGATGCCTCTGATGATCACGGTCACGGAACCCATGTGGCTGGTACTATTGCTCAATCGACTAACAATGGTTACGGGGTGGCAGGGGTTGCTTACGAAGCCAGTCTGATGCCCTTAAAAGTCTTGGGCGCTGGCGGTGGTGGCACAGTTGCAGATATTGCCGAAGCTATTCGCTTTGCGGCGGACAATGGTGCTGATGTGATCAATCTGAGTTTGGGTGGTGCTGGTGAGAGCAAGGTGATGGCAGAAGCAATTGATTATGCTTACCAAAAAGGTGTCGTCATTGTTGCAGCAGCGGGTAATGCTAACCAAAATTCTGCCTCCTATCCGGCTCGTTATCCCCACGTTATCGGTGTTTCTGCCATAGATGCAGTAGGGGAAAAAGCACCCTACTCTAACTTTGGTGCTGGTGTGGATATTTCTGCTCCTGGGGGTAGTGAAGCCGGGAAGATATTGCAAAACACCATTAACCCTAAAACCGGTGAATCAGTTTTTGCTGGCTATCAGGGTACTAGCATGGCTGCTCCCCACGTCGCTGGAGTTGCTGCTTTAATCAAAACTACTGGTATTACTGAACCCGATGAAGTTTTGGCTATCCTCCAGCAATCTACCCGCACTGTGGAAGAAGACCCCTTAAACCACTTTGGTGCGGGACATCTGGATGCTGGTAATGCTGTCAAACTAGCGATGGGAGGGCAAATTAACTTCCGTGATTTCTTCCGGTGGCTTAGTGATAACGGCTATCTTAATCTCAAATTTTGGTTTGATGGCGGTGTAGTGGCTCTATTGCCCAAGGTTTTAATGGTGATTGGTTCTTACCTACTCGCCTGGTTATTGCGGAATTATTTAACTTTTGGTTGGGGTTGGTTCCTCACCAGTGGTTTAATTGGTGGTAGTAGTGGCTTGTTTTTTCTCAAAGGTTTTTATATCTTTGATTTACCCCAATGGCCATTCCGAGTTATGGGTAGTTCTATTCCGGAATTGGGGAGTGCAATCCAGGGCAGTAGTGCTTTAAACCCCATATTTGCTAGTGTATTGATTCCCTTGGTGCTGGTAGTTCTCTTACTAGGACATCCCCAATGGAAATGGTTAGCTATCGGTTCTGCTCTTGGTGTAGCTAGTTGTTTGGCCGTGAGTGCCTTCTTCTCACCCAGTCTGCTTTGGTTGGGAAATGGTCTGATTGCGAGAGCTTTCCTTGTTGTCAATGCTTTGCTCTGCTTTGGACTGGCTTCTTTAGCTAGTAAAGAGCAATTTAGTAATTAGTTGTTTGTTGTTGGTTGTTTGTTTAAGGAAGACAAATGACAAATAAGCAACATTTTATCAAAGAGCTAGAGATAGCTTAACGGTTGGCTTCCACACCCACCCAGAACTTAAGTTCTGGGCTAATAGATCAAGTCCACTTTAAGTGGACTAAATATAGTGTTTGGAGAATGGAATGTGAACCTTGACTACTATTTCAGAGGGAACAGGCAACAGAGGTAGTAGTACAGAAGTTTTGCTTTTTTTGACAAAAAAATTCATTCTCCATTCTCCATTCTCCATTCTCCATTCTCCATTCTCCATTCTCCATTCTCCATTCTCCACTCCCCATTCCCCATTCCCATGAACCACAAACCACAGACTAAAACCCAGGCAAATTCTAATATTGCTCGGCTTATAGGAATTGTCATTGTAGTAACGCTACCTATAATATTATTTCACCAATATATTTATTACTTGCGTGTACCTATTTTAGGTATTTTATTCTTAATTGTGCTCCCTCTTATTTCTCGCTCTTCCATGCTGAGAAATTTATTTATTTTTGATAACAAATGGCAATTAGTTTTTGTAATTGCAGCAGTTCCCATCGCTGGATTAGCGATCGCGAATACTTTGGAAGCCATTTTATCGGAAGCTCCGACTCGTTTTAACTTTAATCCGCCGTCGGGATGGGAGTGGGTTAAAAGTATTATATCCTATGAACTAACTTTATTCCACCTCAACCAACTATCCCTTAATATTAAACCTGTTAAAGAAATATTCGCACTTTTATTAGCCTCGTTAACCTGCATCACTGCAATCGAACGTTCTCGCAAAGATAGCGGACTCAGTAGATATGTTAACAGTAACAATCAACCGATTAATAATAAAGCTGGTGTGTGGCTTGTACCAGGGGTATTAATCGGAGTATTGCTAGCAATAGCATTCAGTCTTTTAGTTAACATATCCACTACTCTAGTTACTGATTATGTAACCAAAAATGATCCAAACTGGGAGCAGCAGCTAGTCAATATAATCAAGATTTTACCACAAAAAGGAGAACAAAGCTATTTATTCAACAATAGTAATTACGATGTTGGACTCAAGGGTTACCATTTGAGCAATTTAGGATTTTTCTTAGTAGTATTAGGCTTCTATATCGCCAATTACTTCTGGGGTTTATACTTAATACGCCAACCTTCGTCAAAAAAAGGCCAAACAAGAGAAAAAGAAAGATTTTATATTCCCGCCCTTTTTTACTTAATGTTGATCACCACAGGGCTGATTCTCTTGTTTGGCAGTTTAACTTTTTTGCTTGATTACTACTTGGTTCCAGTACTGCTCACTTTCTTCATTTTCTCTGCCTTGATGTATGGGTTATTTGATGTAGATCATTATTACCAACTCAATCCCTACCATTGTGACAAGCAACTCCTGATTAATGAAAAACAAGCGACCGCAGATTTTAAGCAAGCATTGCAACAACGACTCAAAAACCAGGGAGAAACAAACCGCACCTTAGTAGTAGTATGTGCTAGTGGGGGAGGGATTCAAGCAGCAGGATGGACGGTACAAGTGCTGACTGGTTTGCAACAGGCACTTGATGAGATCAAACCAGGTATGGGCTCTAAGTTTACCCAAGCCATTGGCATGATCAGTTCTGTATCGGGGGGCTCGGTTGGTACGATGTACTATCTTGATCGCTTTACCACAAATGGTTACCCGCCAGAAACTGAGTTTAAGCAGATTTTTCACGGTGCAACGGCTAATAGCTTAGATGCTACCGGTTGGGGACTAGCTTACCCAGATTTGTTGCGCTTTGTCGGATTTCCCTGGATACCAAAAATTCTAGGATTGGGGGATCGTGGCACAGCAGTAGAAACCGATTGGCAAGGGAATCTCAAAAATAAAACTCTTAGCCTGAATACTTGGCGTGCTGAAGCTTTGGTTGGTATGATTCCCATTCCGGTGTTTAATGCCACCTTTGTTGATAATGGTGATCGTTTTTTGATTAGTCCCATGACCTTTATCAAGACCAGCAATGATCAAAAATATCAGGATTTTAACAGTCTCTATGGCAAAGATAATTATGATATAAACGTGACAACTGCCGCTAGACTCTCCGCCACTTTTGCTTACGTAACGCCTATTTGTCGTAATTTATATCCTCGTAATCACGAAGGGCAAGAAGAACATAACTATCACGTAGCTGATGGCGGTTATTTCGATAATTCTGGTGTGTTTACTACTGTAGAATGGTTAGATAAAGTGGTCTTAAAAAATCTCAAAGAGTTAAAACTAGAAAAGGTGGTCATTCTGCAAATAAATGCTTTTCGTCCATCAGCATCAACCAATAATAACCCAATTACCAAAAGAGGTTGGCTGATGTCTCTAGCCGGACCATTGCTAGCTACACTAAAAGTTCGTAGCTCAACACAAACTGATCGCAACAATCTGGAAATACAAGTTCTTCAGGAGAAATGGAAGCAGTGGCTCGATATTGAACATGTCAAGGTTGATCCTCCGAAACTAGGATATAGTGATTTCAGCAATAATAAAAAGTCCAAATCTCTCAGAAACTATTGGAAATTATTTGTTAATAGGACAGGTGAATATGACCCACCCCTATCTTGGAAACTTTCCCAGTTTGAAAAAGAAATGATTAAACTTGCCTGGGAAAAAATTAAATACGAAGTTGCTGGGGACATTAAAGCAAGGTTGTGAGATTAGGTGGTAGGTTGTAGGTGCTAGGTGGTAGGTATTAGCTGTTAGGTAGTAGGTGTTGGGTGGTAGGGATAATTGAATTAGGGAGTTATGAGATAACAGTTTGTATTCAAAATAATCATCAATCAAAACTGCGATCGCATTACTGGCCACTGACACACTTAAAAATGTAGGTTGGGTAGAGCTTTCTTCGTGACCCAACATCAGAGGCTTTGTTGGGTCGAGGCAACGAGACCCAACCTACATCTATTCTCTCATTTAAGGTGTGTCACGGCACTATGGATAAATAGTGAAATGATCACTAGTGAGTTCATTAGCTTCTATTCCTTGGAGAATTGCTAAGACTTCACCAGTTTGTTCATCCTTAATCAAGGCTTCATTATTTCCGCTATTAATGCCATAAGTAATCTCTAGTTGTTCATAGGTGAGACCTCCTGACAATCCGATTAAATCCTCAGCAACGTCAAAGTCGAGAATCGTATTAACACCTTCTTCAGATGTCAGCACAAATACATCACTACCACTGCCACCATTTAGCTGATTGTTACCAGCACCACCGTTGAGCAGATCATCATTGGCATCACCAACAAGGTAGTCATTGCCACTGCCTCCAAGAAGGGTATCGTTACCAGTACCTCCATCTAGGGTGTCGTTACCAACACCGCCTCTGAGGAGATCATCACCCCCAAATCCTGTGATTTCGTCATTACCTCCCTGAGCATTAATTACATCGTCAGAGTTGTTAAACCCTTGAGTCTCGTTGTCAAGATCATTGAGGAAAGTGACGGTACTTTCCCGGAAAATGTTAATCGGATTATCTTCAGCGTTGATAATATCAATGCTGTCTTGGATGCTACTGTCTCCGTCAAATAATATATTGCCAATAGTGGCCGCTGCTTCTGTCTCGGTTGTGAGATTATCGAGATTTTCGAGAGCAAAATCTTTCAAGACAACTTCAGTGTTGGCAACTCCCTCAAAGTTAAGAATGAGATCATCACCTGCTTGAGTAATCAGCAAATTTTCCGCAGTAAGACCAACACCTTCAAACTTGAGAGTATCGACTTCACTCATAACTTCTTCAGAAGGATTTGTGCCAGATCCAATACCTCCAAAATTGATAATTTCTACAGTCTTACCAAGTTGGACAATAAACTCTTTCTGACCATTGCTGCCATCTAGGATCGGATCCTCTGAATTATTATCCTCGCCTTGATCATCAGGTAAAACAGCTTCTGTCTCACTTTCAGTCACAACAGCTTCTGTCTCCGTTTCAGGTAAAACAGTTTCTGTCTCCGTTTCGGGTAAAACAGTTTCTGTCTCCGTTTCAGGTAAAACAGTTTCTGTCTCCGTTTCGGGTAAAATAGTTTCTGTCTCCGTTTCAGGTAAAACAGCTTCTATCTCCGTTTCAGGTAAAACAGTTTCTGTCTCCGTTTCAGGTAAAACAGCTTCTATCTCCGTTTCAGGTAAAACAGTTTCTGTCTCCGTTTCAGGTAAAACAGTTTCTGTCTCCGTTTCAGCGAGATTAATGCTAATGCCATTGATATCGGATAGAGCATCACTACCGTCATTAGCGGGTAATTCCCTCAAGAAACTGGGCTGAAGTTGGGAAAATGTTGATATTTCCTCGTTTTCCTCAGGAAAAACCTGGTTTTTGAGAATATTGGACTGTCTCTGTAGACTATCATCAGGTAGTACAACAGCCTGTGACTCGCTCGAAGAAACCAGTTGATTGAGTAACAAAAAAGTAACTAGCAACTCGTTATCCAGAATTTGATTTTGAGAAGAGCGATCGCTACCAGATTTCCTATCAAAGTTTCCAACTCCAGGCAGATGTGTTGCTTCAGAAAATAGTGTCCAGATTTGATCTGGAAGAATATTTACTTCATCTGCTCCGAGTAGAGAGGGTTCTTTTCTAGGAGATGTTTGTTGTTGATGGCCATTATACTCTTCCCATTCTCGGATAAACAAGGGAACAGCTAACCTTAATAGCAAAAGAGTTAATACCAGAGGTATTTCTGCAGCTTGATTTTTGTCGTCAGTAGATCTAGTAGAGTGATGGGAATCAGCTGATTGGACACCAAGAGTAAAAACGCTAAGCTCAGAAGTATTGTCTATATCCCTCGACCATTGGGGATGAGAGTCTATATATTGTTCAAATTGTCGCTGAACATCTGATTTCGTTTTTCCATAAAAAGCCTCCCAGATATCCAACTCTGGCTTCTTAAAGGACGCTTGGTATTCTCCAGTACGTCCATTTTGATAAATATAAATTGTTTGCTTTTTATACGAGAAGTTGGAGCCCTCGGGTTTTGGTGATACGTTGAAGACGTCTGGCATGACTTAGAGTTTTCATGGAATAAGTTGTTTGGCTTGTATCTAAGTTGAGTTGTTCTTGCATTTTGTAACTATGTAGTTAAGAAGTATTGCGAAATACTATATAAATTTTAACTACGTTATGCTTCTAAGTGTCGGTTATATTCTACCAACTAAGACTAATTATCGAAAATAGTTGGAGACTTAGTTGCGCTTAATTCCTGATATATCGTTAATTCAGGGTTGTTATATCTCCGGCCACTTTGGAGAAATAGTATAAGATCCCACGTAAAAGAGAAGAAAGCTAGTATTCTAATCTTTGCACCCACATTCCTCATAACAAAATCATAACTTGCACATTAACCCAAAGGTGGAAATATGGGTAGATACCAAACAGTATTTTGAGATACTGTTTTTGAAATGGTGTAAACGGTATTAACAGTTACAAAAAAGAGCGAAGATTCTCAATATTAGTCTCAAAAAGGTAGTTCATAGCCTTTGTACACCAACTCATGCCGCAGAGTTACCACAGACAAAGCTTTCATCTCTTTGTCACGCTGAGACTCAATCTTCTTCAGTTTGTTCCCCATTTTATCTCTTAGCCCCAGAGCTTTTAATAATTCTTTAACCTTCTGGCAGGAAATGTCTGTACGAGTAGGTTCAGCAAAGATCGCTTTGAAAGTTTCGTACTGTGAGTCACTTAGGTTGTAGGGATTTTTGGCTTTACTAAACCACTGGTGTTGAAATCTTTCTTCTAGCTCCTGTGCTTTCTGCTCAGCTGTTTTTGATAATTCTGGCAGATTTAGAAACACATATAGCTTATTCATCGCTCTATAAGCTTGAGCCCCGTACCAAAGGGAGTCAGGGGAGTCAAGGTTTTGGTATAGACTTTGTACTTGCTGATAGTAAGACAATGCTTTATGATACTTTTGGGAAGATGTTAGAACTTCTCCCATTGCTTCAAGAGTTCTAGCTTCCCCGAAACTATAGCCAATTTCTCGATATAATTCCCTTGCCTGTTGGTAATACTCCAATGCTTGGTCTGGCTGTTCACGGGAATAATACAATTTACCAATAATCCGGAGGGTTTTTGCTTCGTTTAACCAGTCTCCAATTCTTTTGTATAATTCCAGTGCATCTTCATAGTTTTTTAAGGCTTCCTTAGGTTCATCTTGCAGCTCTTGTTGTACTTTGCCGATAGTTCTTGTGATTTTCGCTAAAAGCCCAGTATCTTGCTTGAGTTCTTGAGCGGCGACATTGAGAGCTTGTAAAGCTATATCTCCTTGCTTAGTTTGTAAAGCCAATTGTCCTTGCCAAAAACAAATCCCTCCTTTAGCTAATCCAGTAACTCGTTCAGAGTCTACCTGCTCCATTAAGATATTTACTAAAGATTCTAGTTCAGTATAAGAAAAGGAAGCATTCCACTTGGCTGCTATCTTCCACAAGTGTTTGGTAGCCTCCATTCGGTCATTGCTTACAATCAAATGATAGAGCCATTCAATGCGATCCATTGGCTCATCACCGGAGGAAAAATATTTAGCAGCTAGCTTCGAGAGGCTGAGGAATTTTTCAGGCTCTCTGTTAAATAGATCTTCTAATATCCATTTTCGGTTAAATTTCTGGATGCGACAATATTGTATCTGTGGTATTGTTTCCACAAAATCAGAAGTTATCAATTGATCATAAAGTTTGTCAAAATCAGCTTTTAAATTGGGAAGCAGTGCCCTTAAAATATCTTGATTGAACCAGTGTGGAATAGCTGCTGCACGTAAAATTTGATACAAATTAGCATCTTTCTTCAAACAATTCTGTAACTGAGCATCATGAATCAACCTAGCTCTTGCTTCAGGCGTTTGTGCATTAGCCAACAAAGAAAGTAAATTATTGCTCATAATTCTCTTGTCTTGTCTCGGCTAAGAGTTTTAATGAATTAGCAACGTTTGCAGGATGCCCTTTATTTGCATTAACAGCCTCCTCAACCTCCTCTCGACTCAGATGCAGCCCTCGCTCTTGACAGTATTGATACCACGCTGCCACATCCCAAATTTCCTGTAAATAAAGATTTTCACAGTAATCATCCCATTCTACTGTAGCTTGTGGTACCGAATCTCCAGCAATGACAACAGCTAATCGAGGTGTAGCGATCGCACCTAAGAGAAAATCTCCTGTCATCCAATCCTGTAATTCGTTATTAGCTTCTTCAAACTCATTCAAAAAAATCACCACCTGCTGATTGAGCTGTCTTAAGTCAGTGAAGAAAGCTTGAGTTACCTCTGTCCATAGATGACTAAGCTGCTTTCTATAAGGGTTATTTCTATAATCCTCCAGATCTATTTGCTCTGGCAGATATTTTAAAAATTCTTCTCGCTTCTGCCAGTAGTTTTTTTCTGTTATTTCTAGATTGGGAAAATACTGGCTTCCTAGTCGCACACTGACACTATCCAACAGATGCCTACGCCCTTTACGAGCAGCGACTTGGAGAGAAATAGGAATACAATGCATCTCCAGTTCTGAAGAATATTTTTCCACAAATTTTTTCCATAATCTTCTTCTGCCAAACCCTACAGGAGCCTGAATCAGCAAGATTTTGGGAGTTTGTTGCCGAATCATTTGTTCCAACAGTTGTAATTCTTTAGTGCGGTTTGCCAGAAACACTGGCTTGCCCACAGCTGGGGGAAGATTATTGGAGTAAGTGAGTTGAACTGGTTGCTCCCTTGGTTGTAGTTGCTTAGATTTTTCGGATCGTTTGCTCTCCCACTCTTGATCCAACCGTTCTATATTCCTGGTTTTGTCCTTTGACCATAAGGCTAGGGTGAAATTCCAGATATCCGAACCCCGTTGCTGTACCCGATTATCTTCTAAAATCCCAAGGAAGTCTTTCATCATGTTAAGGGCTTGCCGGATTTGATCCTTAGTAAGCTCACCTGGATAGTTATCCTTTTGGAGCAATTCTGCTAAAAATCTGAGCTTGGTTTCAACTATCAGCTTAGGACGAGCCGAATTCTCAGATTCCCAACGATACGTGATGCTCTTTTCAAGATGCTCAAACCCCTCCAACTCGTAATTGACAAACCCAAGCAATGCTTCCAACAGGCGAAGGGCTCTCTTTTTTGGTTTAGCTCCAGTGCTAGTTTTTGGCATATATCTAAGCAGTAGATTGGTTAAAGAAGTTTGGGTATAGGGTAGATATCTCCCAAATTGTTTACTACCCCAAACTCTCTTAATCCTGATAGCTAGAGCTTTTCAGCTTGTTTTATTCACACTCGACTTATATTACTACCCCAAAGTGACACTAGTCATATAGCAAATTACCAATGTAATGTAAGCCATGGAAGAATACAAGATGGAAATCTTAAACAATAACTTGCCCCAAGCACAGCAATTTACTGTTAGTATCGAGCTGGTAAAATCAAACCAAGAGCTTATCGATGTTGACATCATCTGGATTCAAGGAACACCGAACCCTGCTGAAATAATGCTGGCACTAGCTGTTTTAGTAAATTCATTCACTCGGCTGACTAAGGTTCTAATGCCTTTATTCCGGAAAAAACCACACGACAATAGCGAATAAACTCAGTTCGGGATAAGGTGGGTTAAATTCTAGGGATGGGTTTGGCTAAATTATCTCTCTTACTGCCCAGTTGAGGGTTAACCCACCCCTAACCCATCCCAGGAGGGGAACCCGTTTCTACACATTTACTTTATGACGATATCAGGTGCAGTTAATTGTGTATGATCCAATACAAGAGGAAATGGTAAATCAGAAACCTGGTTTCTAGCTTCCACTTTTACGATGCAGACTTAGGACGCGAATTACGCTTCACCGGCTTGAAGGTTAGCCCTTTAAAGTCATCTTCGTCAGATGAACTTGGAGCAGTGGACAGACGAACTTCTCTTCCTCCATCACTTTTAAGTTTTTCCTCATCCTTAGTAATTTCTTTGTACATTGAACCTGTCTCTTTCCAATTTATTATTCCAGACTCAATTTCCTCAAGATACTCTTGAAGCTTGTACAAATCTTCCTTAGGCACACCCGCTTCTTTAGCTTCTTGAATTAAGATTCTAACTTCTCTGGGTGTTACAGGAATCATCGATTACTCCTCTGTGTAAAAAAAAAATCTGTTAAATATAGCTTATTAGGTCAGATATAGCTGGCTAGATCGATTTTGTTGGTAATGTGGCTCAATTCCCTGGGAAAATTCTGGCGATGGAACCACAGAGGCTTAAAGTTTACAGAGGGTTTATAGGCGCACAACTATCCCATTATCTAATAATAGCACCAAACAACAGCTGGATGATAGCTTACAGGCAAGATGCGAAGTTCCACAAAAAACTGATGAATCAATGGACTCGATGAAGCAAACCTTACCTACCACCTACCACCTAACACCTACCACCTAACACCTACCACCTATCTACCTTCCTACCAACTAGAAAGTAAGTACTCATTTCTCCCTTCCCTTTCACCGTAATCTGACCTCTGTCCTCGAACAAGTATTTATCCCGCAAGTATTTGTAGGTACTAGCTGTGAGGTGAATTTTACCAGCTACACCGTGGGACTCCATCCTGCTAGCGGTATTTACTGCGTCACCCCACAAATCATAAATAAACTTACTAACACCAATCACCCCTGCCACTACGGGTCCCGTATTAATGCCAATGCGGATGTGGAACTCTTGTCCTCTTTCTTGGCTCAACTCTGCTACTGCTGCTTGCATATCCATTGCCATTTCCGCGATAGCTTCAGCATGATTTGGTTGTATCTTTGGTAAACCTCCCACCACCATATAGGCATCCCCAATAGTCTTGATTTTTTCCAAGCCATGTTGTCCTGCTAGTTTGTCAAACTTGGAGAAAATTGCATTGAGTAACTCGACTAATTCTGGTGCAGAAATCTTGGCAGAGAGCTCGGTAAAGCCGACAATATCAGCAAACAAAACCGTGACTTCAGCAAAATTTTCCGCAATTGTACCTTGTTCGTTTTTCAGGCGTTCTGCAATAGGTTTGGGTAAAATATTGAGTAATAGGCGTTCAGTTTGTTCCTGTTGATAGCGCAGTGCCTCTTCAGCTTGCTTGCGTTTGATCCACTGTCCCAGCTGGCGACCAATGGCTGCCATTATTTTCAGTAAATCTTCATCAGTCTGTTGAGCATCGCTACTAAACAGAGTTAGTACTCCCAAAATTTTTTTATCTGCTAGCAGGGGAATACCAAACGCTTGTTGCAATCTCGTTGAGGAAATTGGTCTGGAATCGGAGAATTCCGAGTCATACATAATATTAGTAAGCCCATGAATGGAATGAGTTACCCAAACACGACCAGGTAATCCTAAACCAGGGGAAAATGTTGTATGCTGGCTATGATTCATCAAGTTAGGGAGAGTTATTGACGGCTTGACCCAAGATGCAATACATCTTAGTGCGATTGAGTCCCCTTTACCCTCATTCTCTTTCCCAATCTCTTCTAACGATTTATCTGGTTCCCAAATTTCCCCTATATCCCATTCCAGTTTTTCACAAATAGCTTCTAAGATTTTCGGAGTTGCCTCCGATAAAGTGGCAGATTCCGACATGATATGGGTAATGGCGTACTGTACTGCCAATCGCTTTTGAGTACGTTGGCGCTCAGTAATATCTCGACCTATATAGATAAAATTTTCTAAGCCTTCTGTCTCCGTTTGAATGGCTGAGCAGGAAAACGCGATCGCTAATTTTTCTCCAGATTTGGTCTGACAAAGAACTTCTACATTATTTAAAACTTCATTAAACAAAAGGGAGGAATGACTGGATTGGTTGATAAAAAATTTGTCCGCAATAATCATCGAGATTGACTGGCCAACTAATTCTGCTTCACTGTAACCAAATAAGTCTTGAGCAGCTTGATTGACAGTCTTGATAATTCCCGATGGCTTAGTTACTAATAAAGCATCTGCCATTGATGAGATGATTTTATCAACATAATCCTTGGCGGCAACTAAAGCACTGGATAAGAGATTAGTTTCATTAATTCTTTGGATTAAACTTTGCTCCAAAGTCATCCTTTCCGTAACTTCTTCAAGAACGATTATTAATTTCTTTTCTACAGGTTCTTCATCAAGATTATTAAAAATATGGATATCAAAGTAAATAGGGGGCTGAGTATTTGGTGTTCTAGCAATTCCTTTGAGCTCAAAACTCTCTTGTTCCCCTTCAATAATCTCTGTCAGGATGTCTTCAACTCCGAACAGTTCAGGAAACCCAAGACGTATATCTTGTCCTTTACTCAGGTCATCTGGACAATCAACAAATCGTTGCACTCCAACAGAGGTCTCGATAATGTTAAAGTCCTGATCAATCTCTAAATATTCCCCTCGATTGGGAGCAAGGACTGATAGGAGTTTATTTAATAGGGCATTCATGCCAATTTAAAGCATTCCGTAAGCTAATTTTTGAAAAATTTCGTCAACGTGGGAGCCAGTTTTTGCAGAAGTTGAATAGGTAGTTATTACTTGTTCTATATCTTGAAATTTAGGTATTTTAGCCAATTTTTCTTCATCAATTAAATCATATTTGTTCAGGGCAAAAATCATGACCCCATTGGGATTAACATCCAAAAATAACTGAGCACGCTCTGGAAGATTATCAATAGTTTCCTGGCGAGTAACATCACCAACGACTATAGCACCACTAGCTCCTTTTAAGTAACTTGGAGCTATAGCTTTAAATTTAGTATGACCTTCTAAGTCCCAAATTAATAATTGTACTTTCTGTGTTGTTGACTCAGTTAATTCAACAGTTTTACGAGAAATTTTAACTCCTACTGTTGAAAGATACTGGTCACTAAACTGACGTTCTACAAAGCGCCGAATTAGGCTAGTCTTACCCACCCCAAAGTCACCTATCAAGCAAATTTTTTTAGAAATTGTTGCCATAATTATTTATTTTTAGTGGGTATAAACGGTTCAAAGATGACACACCTGTGCAACTCCATTGACTGTGAGTTATCCCAACCAGGAGGAGGTTCGGTTGTTCCTGAAATGTCTTGTAGTCTCTCAGGAGCAATACCCTGCTGGATCAGGATGTCTTGTACTGTTTTAGCACGCTTTTTGGCTAAAGACCGGTCTACATCCAGGGGACGCAAGTCGCTAGGGTCACTATAACCTGTTAATCTCAGATGAACTTTGGGATACTGCTCAAGGAATTCCTGAATCTTGGGAAGTTTCTGGGATAACTCTGCTGGTTTTAATTCAGCTGAATCCACTTTGAAGTAGAGCCTGGTCTCAATTTTTGGTAAGTTGATCTTGGTATTGTTGTTGACCGACTTGACTCCCGGAATCTCCTCAAATGTCTGGGTAAGATCTGGAGAATCTCCCTCAGCAATAATTACATTGCCCTCCAGGGTTACTACCCCATCTACATACTTTGCCGAAATATCAACCCCCTCGATTTGGTTCAGGTTATAGGCGACTCGTTCTACCTCTTCTACTGCCAATACTGGATCCGGAGGCAAATCGAGAACTACAATATGATTATCTACTTCCAAGGCGGGAGCTATTTCCTTGGCAATTTTTTCTACTTTCCGACTCATATACCCATTTGGTACTCTTCCTCCTAGCTTCATGGTCTTTTGATTAGCATCAACTTTCAGTTGATAAACAGATACTTCTGGAGCAGAATAGGCGAGAGCAAGTTCAATATCCGACTCCAGGTTGCGGTTAATACCTCGTTTGTGCCAATAAATGCCCAAGGGTACGCATAATAAGGCAAAAGCAGCTAAGGCGCTGGCGAGGAAAGCAACTGGTAGTTTCTTCTTCTCCTCTAATCGTTCGTAAATTAAACTTTCTACTAGGGAATGTACCTGAGGAGGAATAGTTTCAGGATCCCCCTCAAAGGATTTAATTTCTTCACCATAATTTTCAATAATTTTTCTCAGGGTATCCCGGATTTTCTGGATTAACAGCTGTGGTGGTTCTCCATCAACTACCACTGCCATGTAACAGTATCCTGCTGCTTCTAAAATAATCCTGGAAGTACCATAATAGATTTCGTCAAGTTCTGAGAGATTGCCTGAGTTAGCCATACAGTCACTAGCAAAGCTGCGGATAGCAGTTAGCATACCGGCCACCATATCTGACTCTAGCTTTTCCCCCTCTGAGGGTTGTATGTCTGAAATTACCAAACCAGAGCCTTTATGAACTAAGAAAATGGCTCTAATAAGGGAGTGCATCGTCTCCTTCAGGAGCAACTCTGCCTCAGAAACTCCCCGCACCTTGGCGCGAACCTTGCGAGATACAGCATCTACACTGAATGCATGTTCAATTTGTTCGTTAATCGCCCGGAGTTCCGAACCGATATAGGAAGAAATTGTACTGCCAATCACAGGATAGAGAGCATCCACCATGGCATCTCTTTCTAGGAGAACTTGCTCTCTGATAGCTTCTGCCATTTCTGGTGCAAGGGAATTGGCAATTTCCTTAGGAGATTTACTAACCTGTTGGGAAATGGCGATGGGAATTGCTGCTGCCAGAGCTTCTCCCATTGCTACTCTATTCTTGGAAGTATTTTGCTCAATTAGCTCATCAATCCGCTCATAAATTTTTTGCTCAAGTGCTCTAAGTCTCGGTTCAAGTTTTTCTGGATGTACTAATTTCTCGAGGAGTCTCATTATCTCCTCCAAATCATCAGTAGGCAAATCCTCAGCTGGAGTTTCCTGCTCCTGAACTACTAGAGTTGAGTTGTCAGCTTCTTGCTTAGCTGGCTCACTAGTTTCAGCTTCTTGCTTAGTTGGCTCAGTGGTTTCAGCTTTTTCAATCTGCTGTAGCGTAGTTTTGGGTTCTTGGTTATTTAGGAAAGCTAAAGAGTTTTCCTGTTGATTAGTATTAGTTAAGTATAGTGTGGAGGTATACTTCAACAGACTCCTTACCTCTGGAGTAATCTTGGAATTCTGTTTGGTAAAGGTAGCTTTACCTGAGGAAGTAAGGGACTGACTCTTGAGCTTGGTTGTTTGTTCTGGGCTATCAGTTGGCGACGGCTTTCCTAAATGTGGAGAACCATTATTAGCTTCATTCCCTCCCTTTCCATTGTTTTGAGCTGCTACTGAAATGTTTTCATCCTGTGGGATGATGGCTTCAGAGCTTGGTTGCTCTGGGGAATTAGCTGAGTCTAGCTCCCGTAGTAACTTCAACAGCTTCTGGGCTTCACGGTCTGGTAGTTGTAAATCTTGCTTACTATCTTCCTCTGAAGCAGGAAGGGACTGACTCCTAAGTCTGGTTACCGGTGCTTCTTGGCTATAGTCATCTGGCAGAGGAGTTTCTAAATGGTTAGGAGTATGATTAATCGAGTGATCCAAATATGAAGTGGAATTTCCATTCTCCGAGTCCCCGTGTCCTTGTCTCCCCGCGTCTGAGGTGAGATTTCCATTCTCCGAGTCCCCGCTTTCCCAAATATCCACGTCTGAGGTGAGATTTCCATTCTCCGAGTCCCCGTGTCCTTGTGTCTCCGAGTCTGAGGTGGAATTTCCATTCTCCGAGTCCCCAATTTCCCAAATATCCGGGTCTGCTGACTCGTTTTCCCACTCCTTTTTTCCCTCACCCTCCTGTTGCTGAGGCATATCTGTGCTGAATTGGTCTATAGAACTAGATTCTTGGAGGTCATCTTCTAGTGTAATTTGCCAATCATCTAGGGGTTCTTCTGCTTGGAGATTGAGCTCTCTTGACTTTAAATCAACACCCAACTGCTGCTCTAACTCAGCCTGATTTTCCTTTGCCACAGTCATGACCCTAATCTCCGTCACCTGCCATCTATAAACTCCCCCAGCACAGTTACTCGCCTCAGAATTATCATCCCTCGATAATTGAGTAGTAGTTGGCTCGATTGTAGTATGAGGGTGAGATTTTACTCCAGGGTTTGACTTTGTTCTAATAGCAGCAGAGCATTCTTTCCCTGACTATCGTCAGTCGCTGATTGAATGGCTTCTTTGACCCCAGGAACCAGTGCAGTCCCTTGTAGTCTCAAACCCATCTCCATCAAAATGTCTGCCATCTCGCTCTTTGAGGTTTTGTCCTCTTTGAGAAGACTAAATCTCCTCTCCAACTCCTGCAACACCTGATTTTTGAGGGCAAGGATATCTTGCTCCAATTTGCCTGAAGTAACTGAGATTTCCTGCTTGAGAGAGGTTGTCTGTTTATATACTATTTCATCGAGTGCTTCAATTGTCTTAGAAAAGTTCTTGTCGTTACGTTCTAGTTGCTCAAGACGAGAGCGAACCTCAGCTTCAAAGGTTGACAAATTAGCTTCTAGCTGCTCAAAGCGAGTTTCATATTCCCGCTGATGAGAGCCAAAGATTATATCACGTATCTTGTCAATGTTCTCTATTCTATCCCGGGCTGGGTTTTGTGGTGTAATGTCACTCATGCTGATATATCCGTGTTCTGAAGGAGTTTAGTGAATACAGGGCATTCACTTTGGAGCTGCAATGTCAAGATTGTATAGTGATTGAAGATTATAGTCACGTTCAGTTCTCTATATTAGGATACTTGTGAGTTAAGCAAAGTTGTGATTTACTCTAGGGTAATAAGTCAAACTCCCATAAACTTTCACTTCACAGCATTAAGATGCAAATTTCTCCTTCTCCGCGTCTGGTGCGTCTATTTTCAGATTAGGCCTTAATTAATCGGCTAATCCCCTTCAAAACTTGCAAAGCACTATAAAGCTCTTGCTTTGAGATCAACGGAGCAAATACTCTAGAAACGTCATACTGCCTAGGGTCTGTCTGTGTTAGTTTCACAAACAAAATATCATCACCATTGGTCATCATGCCAAAACTGGGTTGCTCAGGCTGAGGATTAGCCATTAAATAAGCAAGAGTTTGGGGCAAAGCAGACCAAACTGATAGTGGCGTCTTCTCAGATTCGATAACTATTATCCAGAGTTGATGCCGAAGCACCAACACATCAATGCGCCCTTGTAAAGTTTCTTCACCATCATCAAGGGTAATCTGCGCCGACTCCTGTGCCCTAACCTTAAACGGTGGATCAAAGAAACCGGCAGTAGCCAGCAGAGGAGAAATCAAGATAAGCATCACCGTGCCCTCCGACAAATAGCCATCGCCGCGTTGATACAGATACCGCCGCCTCAGTTCATTGAGTGCTATCTTCTCTATATCAAAAAGATTCGGTAAACCCGTGCGCCACTCTGGGAAAAATCGCTCATCTTCAGTGCGGATGAGGTCAAATAGCCATTCTGCTTCTGCCAGAGTGGTAATCACTTCGCTAATTGCTGGTGTCGTCATATTCTATGCTCTGCGGCTATTAATACTAGACCTGCAAAAGTCTATAATTGGTTGTACAGGCATAGCATTGGCGCTGGCATATTGCCCATAAAATCAAAGTTTTATTGCGCTAATGCTACGCCCTTATGGGATTTATGCAAGAAGTCTTATTGTTAGTGTAGAGAGAAAAAAAAGGGAATTAGCCTTTAGCTTTTAAGAAACTGGTTGCTGATCTTAGAAAATGCACATTACCAAATGTCTTCATACCGCTGTTGTGGTTTCTGACTTGGAAAAGGCAGAACATTTTTATAGCAATATACTGGGATTGAACAAAGTTGAACGACCTTTAAAATATGCTGGTGTTTGGTATCAAGTGGGAGATTTCCAATTGCACCTCATCGTTGCCCCCACTGCTTCAACTCAACTACAGAATCCCCAAAAATGGGGTCGCAACCCCCACGTAGCTTTTTCAGTAGCTGACTTAGAGTTGATTAAGAACTTGCTGCTAGAACATGGGTGTGAAGTCCAAATGAGTGCTTCCGGTAGAGCTGCTCTGTTTACTCAAGATCCAGATGGCAATATTATTGAGCTCACCCAGCTTTCAGCAACAGCCTCTACTTAGGTTGTAGGGTCAAGGGGTCAAAAAAATTGAATTCCTCTTCCCGGGTGAACCAAATTTTGGATGAGATTTCTTGAGCTTTGTATCCAAAAATTATTAGTTCTTCCTTCTCCCTCCGCTCCTCTGCTCCTCCGCCCCTCCTCACAAGGGTAGGTTTTTAATATTTAGGTGAAAATGAGACAAGGAAGGAAAGAAGGAAAGTAGACAAGGAGGATTTTGTACGAAAAACTGGGCTTTTTAACATCAACAATTTTGGCGAACCGAACAGGATTTTGTACGGTTTTACTCCCTTGTCACCTTGTCTTCCTTGTCCCCCTTGTCTTGTCCCAACCCGAAAGTAAAAAACCTACCCTTGTCAGCTCCGCCCCTCCGCCCCTCCGCTCCCCACCCTTTTTTTCTCTAACTCCCTATTCCCCAAAAACCAATAACTTCGTACCTCATCCCAAGGAAAAACGCTGTATTTTCCCCTTTTTTTTGTGACAGTTGCATTTGTGTCACGCTAGATACTCACCCCCTAAGGAGCAGTGATAGGATGTAATCGTGTGAGGAGCAAGTTAGAACGGATAAGCGCTTGGGGTCGAAACACGGCAAGACTCCCAGGCGCTTTTTCACTTTTTCAATCAACAAAGCAGTCCCAATTAAGAAAATTTTTCAACACTAGGTGCTTAAATAAGATAATTCCCTCACCTTCGTGCATTTCTTTGAAACTCTTTTTTATTCCCAAACTTCCCTTCTATAAAGGCTTTTAGCTGAAAAAGCTGCCCTTACTACACAAATAGAGCTGGGCAAATGACGGCTTTTTAAAGAAAGCTGCTATAATTCATGCAGAGAAAGGGATTGATTAGTGTGAATAAGCAAGAATTAGTTACCACTATCTCCAAGTTAACCGGAATTACCCAGAAAACAGTCAATGCCATTATTACTGTTACCCTAGAGGAAATTACCGAGACAGTAGCAGAAGGAGATAAAGTTGTACTGGTTGGTTTTGGTAGCTTCGAGCGAAAGAATCGCAGTGCGAGGGAAGGACGTAACCCCAAAACTGGTGAAGTGATGGAAATTCCAGCACGGCAGGTTCCTGCATTTAGTGCTGGTAAGTTGTTTAAGGACGCTGTTGCCTCTGGTAAATTTCCAGAGGAGAACAGAGTTGATTACCACAAACGTCTCCATCAATCTTGAGTTAGGGCAGGTTTTGCTTTAAACAGATATCTGATACTCAACCTGGGCTAACTACCCCTTGTATTAGACAACCTGCAAAAACCCCGTAGAGACGTTGCCTGCAGCGTCTCTATATTCTTATAAGGGTTTGATCTGATGTTCCCTTAAACAGTTAAACAGTAATATGGTGCGTTACGCTGCGCTAACACACCCTACGATGGGTATATTCTTTCCTATATCATCTAGCACCTAATACCTTTTATGTCTAAGAGTTTTCTAATAGGGAAACGGCATCGGCTTTATCGCGGTTTACTCACAGCACTTTTGACCAGCAGTAGTTTGGTCAGTCAATATGGGTTGGCATCAAAGGCTCAGGCTCAAACCCGAGCACATTGCCAGTTTACCCAAGAGGAAATTGCCAAAAAAGAAAGCTTACGCCAGAGTTCCCTCAAGGGAAATTCTGACTCAGAAAAACGCTACAAAGCTCTTTTGAAGCGACACGCTGATTATTTGCAGCGATGCCGTAGTCGTACTTTTCCTCAGAACCAAGTTATTTGGCTGCGCCTATACTCTTGTGATGCTCGTCCCGGAGCCCTTGATGAGATTCTCGATCGCATCGTTAACAAAGGCTACAACCAAATCAACTTAGAAGTATTTTACAGCGGTCAGGTGCTCCTACCATCAGCAGAGAACCGGACACCTTGGCCATCTGTAGTGCAAACACCAGGGTATGAAAATGTGGATTTGTTTGCCCAGACCATCGCTAAAGCTCGTGAGCGAGGTCTCAAGGTTTATGCCTGGATGTTTACCATGAATTTTGGCTACAGCTATTCTCAGCGTCGAGACAGGCAAGGAGCAATCGCTCGCAACGGTAGAGGGCAGAACAGTTTATCTGTAGTACCTGGTGGCTATCAATTGTTTATTGACCCCTATAGCCGTCAAGCTCAGACAGACTTCTATCAACTGGTTGATGTCTTAATGAAACGACGCCCGGATGGAGTGCTATTCGACTATATCCGTTATCCCCGTGGGGGTGGCTCTGATACTATTGCCGATAAAATTGAGGATTTGTGGATTTATGGTGATGCTTCTAAAAATGCTCTCTATGACCGCGCTCTGAATAATCAAGGTAGAGAGCTAATTAGGCGCTATATAAGTAAGGGTTCTATTAGTGCTAGGGATGTCAAAGCAGTAGAAAAACTCTATCCCAAGGAGGATGCGCCTCGTTGGGAAGGTCGTTCCCCCTCTTCTGGAGATACTGCAGCATCTCTACGATGGCAACTGTGGCAACTGAGTGTAGCTCACGCCGCTCAAGGTGTCCTCGACTTCCTCGCCTTAGCAGTCCTGGCGGCCCAGCGCAATGGGGTACAATCCGGAGCAGTATTTTTTCCTGATGCCAACCAAGTTGTTGGTGGAAGTGGATATGATGCGAGGTTACAACCCTGGGACAATTTTCCCAGCACAATTGAATGGCACGCGATGTCTTATGGCGTCTGTGGTAATACCAGCTGTATTGACAGTTTGGTCAAGCGAGCTTTAGAACGAACTCCCTCTCAAACCCAGCTTACACCAGCTCTTGCAGGAACTTGGGGCAGATCGATCAAAAATCGTCCCTCTCTAGAAGCTCAGATGCGTTCCATCCAACGGATATCACCAAGAATTAACTCAATTAGTCATTTTGACTTCTCCTGGCAAGAGCCAGAATTTGACCGCCAGCGGAAGTTTTGTCAACTATAGGAGGAAGCTTGGGGAGATGGGGGAGCTGAGGGAGCTGAGGGAGCTGGGGGAGCTGAGGGAGATGGGGAGCTGAGGGAGCTGGGGGAGCTGGGGAGATAGGGAGTTGAGGGAGATGGGGAAGATAAAGGATACATTCACTAATAACAAACAACAAACAACCAACAACAAACAACCAACAACAAACAACCAACAACAAGCATTACAACAACTCCGCGATAGTTTGCGGCAGGGACAGCAAAGCATGGCAGACTGGCAGGGAGGACGGCTGGCAGTTTCTGCTGTACCTGGTGCGGGGAAGTCTACGGGAATGGCGGTAGCTGCTGCGATCGCGATCGCTCGTTACCAACTCCATGCTAAGCGTCAATTAGTAGTAGTTACTTTTACCCGCTCTGCTGCTGCTAGTATCAAAGCCAAAATTCGTACTCATCTTAACTCCCTTTCCATACCACAAAATAGTTTTGTTGTCCATACCTTACATGGTTTAGCTCTCAATATCGCTAACCGTCATCCAGATTTATCAGGCATAAATCTGGAAAATGCCACGGTGGTGATCCCTCGTTCGAGTAACCGCTTAATTCGTTCTGCTGTAGAACAGTGGATTGCTCTCCATCCAGGTCGTTATTCTACCCTCTTGGAAGGACAAAGTTTTGATGGAGAAGAAACGGAACGACTTAGGCGACAGTCGGTGTTGCGGACTGAAGTATTACCAAAATTGGCTTATATTGTGATTCATGAAGCCAAGAGTTCTGGTTTAACCCCAGAAGATTTGTGGAAACTCAATCAACAAACTAACGACCCTTATGAAACTTTAGCGATCGCAGCTGGCTTGTACGAACAATATCAAACTATTGCGCGATCGAGAAACTTCATCGACTATGATGACATGATTCTGGCAGCCTTGAGAGTGTTGAACAATAATGCTATCCGTCAGATGTGGCAAAAGCAATACTTTGCTGTCTTTGAAGACGAAGCTCAGGATTCTACCCAACTTCAATACCGATTGTTGCAGACTCTGGCGACAGACCCAAGCAATCCCTCTGGCTCCCTCAACTTAATTAGGGTGGGTGACCCCAATCAAGCCATTAACTCTACTTTTACTCCTGCTGATCCAATTTATTTCAATCGCTTCTGCGAAGACTGTCAGACACAAGAGCGTCTGGCAACAATGGATCAGGCTGGTCGTAGTACTACTATTATTATCGAAGCTGCCAACTTTATCCTGCACTGGGTTAATCACTCCAAGCTGACAGGGAAAGAACTTGCCTTTCGCTCCCAAAATATTCGTCGTGTCAATGCTGATGATCCCCAGCCAGATGCTAATCCTAGTCCTACGGGAAGGGGTTTAGAAATCTACAGTCCCCGGGATATTTACCACACCGTCGAATTGATGGGCAAGCGGGTAGTAGAATTATTTGATCAAAGTCCCAAACATCGAGCAGCGGTACTAGTCAGGGAAAATCGGCAAGGTAGTTTTGTTGCTCAGCAATTAGAACATCTCCAGCGGCAGTATGGCATTGAAATCTATGATGTACAAGAAAGCGATCGCCAATCCCATGTTCCTCGGGAAATCCTGACCCTGCTCCATTTCTTAGATCTACCTCATTCTCCAGATTACCTCAAAGCTGCTCTAGTAGTCTTAGTAGAGCGTCAACTCATTCCTACCCAAGACCTCAATGCTTTGGCTACCTTTCCAGAACAGTTCCTCTATCCCGGACCTCTTGATCCACACCAAACCCCAGCAGTAACTAAAGCTGCTCGTTATTGTCGCAGTTTACTACGGGCTCGTCTAGAGTTACCTCACTATCAACTGATTTCTTTCCTAGCTCTTACCTTAAACTACAATCAATCTGAGTTAGCAACGGCGGATAAATTAGCAGAAAGGATTGCCAAACAGACTTTAGGCAACAGCTCCATGAATGCTACCCTAGGAGCACTCCAAGAAATCGTCAATTCGGAACGTTTTGAACCAGTAGAAACAGAAGATGCCGACTCTCGCTATCTTCGTGCTGGTCAACTTACAATTATTACCATGCACAAAGCTAAGGGACTCGACTGGGATTATGTCTTTATCCCCTTTTTGCACGAAGATACTTTACCTGGAAACCCTTGGGTTCCTACTGCTGGCCAATTCTTAGGTGACTTTACCTTAGCAGAAGTTGCCAGAGCCCAAATTCGCGCCAGTCTTCATGAGCAGACAATACCCCTAGCACCGGAAGCTTGGGAACAAGCAGGACAACTGAAGACAGCAGAGGAGTTTCGTCTCCTTTATGTCGCAATGACGAGGGCAAAACGTCTATTGTGGATATCTGCAGCGGAACAAGGGCCTTTCCGTTGGAGTACTTTTAGTGGTAAGGGAGATAACTTACAACAGAAAAAACCTTGCCCAGTTTTGCCAGCTTTAAGGAATCATTTTCCTCAAGCGAATGTGAATTAAATTTTACATATCCTGGGGGCGGGTTTAGGGGAAATTTTAGATTTTAGATTTTAGATTTTAGATTGATTTATGAGGTAAATCTTCAATCTTCAATTGCTTGACTGGAACATTTCGATCAAAACCCGCCTAATATCAAGTTCGGTTGAATATTTACACTTTACTCAGATTCTAAATCCATATCCATTGATAAATTCATATCCATGTTCATCTCTCGTCCACCGTTAGGTCCGGTAATCTTCATCTGTGTCTGAGACTTTAAGGAAATATTGCCAATTATTGGCATAATTTGATCCAGCTCAATCTCAATGTTAGCTTGACCCTCAGAATCTAAAGATTCCAGCTTGACGGACGCGCCAGGAGGCATTCCTGGTTGATTGATTGTCTGGGAAGGTGCATCCTGTGTGATGTTAACTGCTAAGGTAGCAACATCATCCTGTAGACCAACCAATTCATAGATAGCTGTCTGATTGATAGTCATGCCATTGAGGTTGAGGGAGTGAGCAACCTGCCACTGGGCACCAATACCGATTGCTGCTGAGGGAAATGGTGAGGATAGTTGCTTTAGGGAACCAGATATTTGCTGAAACATTTGTTTCGTGTTGGGGTCAAGTCCCTCAGGCAAATCGAAGTTAACATCTTTTGTGTTGCCTTGAGCATCCATAACCAAGGAACCTTCCAAACCCACTAAACTTTGGAGTTTCGATTGCATGGCATTAACCAACTCTGGAGGAGTCTTAGAATCAGCGATGACATCCACCTCAGAATAGGAGAAATCAGCATAAATATCCCCGTTAGCATCAACTTGAGTAACTTGTGTCTCC
Source organism: Symploca sp. SIO1C2 (assembly GCA_010672925.1). GTDB lineage: Bacteria > Cyanobacteriota > Cyanobacteriia > Cyanobacteriales > Coleofasciculaceae > Caldora. The sequence continues at coordinate 50,092 of JAAHFP010000033.1, forward strand.
ATCTTCATCTCAATTGCTGGAGTATCCACAGTGGGGGGACTTTGACCTCCGATAGACATGCTAACGTCTACATCCATGGTCATGGTTAAAGTTTGCTGGGAATTGACCGCAGGGGTGAAGCGCATTTCCTGCCTAGGTTCAATTCCGGGATCAAGCAGTTCTAATGAGGCATTAACAGAAGTACTGGTAGACTGTTTGGTAAGTTGAGTAACTTCCAATGGCTGATCCGCATTGATATAGGTAGGCTCAGACTTCGCTTCAAATCCAGCAATAAAGAAAACAAGAGAGCTAACGAACAGTAGTTTTTTCATAGAACCAATATTTTTTCTTTTTAATTTCCCCGCTGTACGGAGATGGGGAGATGGGGAGATGAGGAGATAGGGAAAAAATCTATATCTACTCATTACTCTTGAGAAACTAGAAATAAAAACAGGATGGTTAAATCCTTTGATATGACTAGTTTTTAACTTTTTTTTAGGCAATAAAAACTCTTGTTCCTCCTGCCTCGGAGCCTCCTGCCTTCTAATGCTCATTACCCATCTGTGGAAAAGTCTCAAGCGATCGCTACTAATTCAAGATCAAATGTCAAATCTTGTCCAGCAAGGGGATGATTAGCATCTAATCTGACATTAGAATCTGTAACCTGAGTTACAATAACCCCAATACTTTGACCATTTGGTTGTTGGAGTTGTAATTGCTGACCAACTTCTGGTTGTAAGTCTGAGGGCATTTTGTCTCTACCTACTTCCAAAACCATCTCGTCTCGATAGGGACCGTAAGCTTGATCCATAGGAATTGTTGCAGTTTTCGATTCTCCAGGGCTCATACCCATAACTGCTTGATCGAAACCGGGAATAACCTGTCCTCCACTAATAGTAAATTCTAAGGGCTCACGGTTAGTAGACGAGTCAAACACTGTTCCATCGTCTAATTTTCCTGTATAGTGGATTTTCACAGTGTCGCCTGATTTTGCTTGTACCATTGGTATTTTTTGACCTTGCTTGCTTTGGGTTAACTTTTTGAGGTTATCAATTGACTTATCTATCCTGTTAACCGCAAGCGGCATAACTGGAGACTCTCAAATCTTGCTACATAAAACCCTATACTAACGCTTTCCTGTTTTCCTTGTCTTAGTCTCAGTGGTCATTGATTGGGTAGGTAGGGGGCACGTCAGTTATTGGTGTCAACTTAAGGCAATTTTTGAGAATCATTGTACCCACAATGTGGTGGCGAAATTAACAATTGGAAACATCGGCTACAAGAGGAAAGTTATTGAAGCCCCCCAGCCCCCAATTCTGGGGGAGCCCGGACTCAAAGTCCCCCAGAATTGGGGGATTTAGGGGGCTTTCAGCAGCTGAGATATATTACTAAATATTTCCCCAACAGCATCCGCTCCGATAACCCACCCTACGATAGGTACATTTTTTCGGAGCAAATCACCTCAAGTGAAATCCTTGCCTCTCAGGGAAAGAAACTCCGGTTCCCCTCCTTGGAGGGGCTAGGGGTGGGTTAATCGGTGACACTACATTAACGGGAGGTAGCCCGACGCCATCGGAGCCCTGGATGCTCTTTGGGAGCTGACATCAGTAAGACTTTTTCCAATAGCCAAGGGAGAATGCGATCGCACCATACCGCTAGGTGACTTTGCCATCCGACTAAAATTTCTGGTGATTGTTTCCGTACTCCAGTAACCAGTGCCTTGGCTACTCTCTGGGGAGTCATTGGTACTACCCAGCGGAACAACTTTAATTCTCGCACCATATCTGTATCGGTTAAAGAGGGGAGCAGAGCAAGCACCTGGATATTGTGAGGTGCTAATTCGCTGCGTAAGGCTTTGGTGAATCCCAAAATTGCAAATTTGGTGGCAGAGTAGGTAGCCATTGTAGGTGCTGCAACTTTACCCATCAAGCTGGAAACATTAACAATGGTTCCTTCCCCTCTATTGGCCATGCGTCGGGCAACTAAACGGGTAATGGTATACATTCCCATTAAATTAAGAGCAATCTCTTCCTCCACTTTTGGCAGTTGGGATTGTAGAAAGGAGGTTTGGTGAGCAACTCCGGCACAATTAACCAGCAGCTGAATTGGTCCGTGAGTTCGCCAAGCTTGGGCAATGGCAATATTTACTTGCACAGGCTCAGTCAAATCCACTGCCAAGGTTACGGCTTCTACACCCAACGCTTCAATTTCTGTAGCTACTTCCCCTAACCGCTGGCGATTCCTGGCTACTAACAACAAGCGTTTAACTCCTTGTTGAGCTAACTCTAGGGCAATTGCCCGTCCAATTCCACGAGAGGCTCCGGTAACCAAAGCCGTCTTTCCTTGAATATTCATGGCAAAAATTTCCTGAAGTTGCAACCTCACTGCACTGCGATACATTACCGAAGAGGCAAGATTATGCTTGCTTGTTGCCGCTTCGGTAAGCAGTGAGATGAAAAGTCTGTTATATTCCAGACTGTAGAGACGTTGCATGCAACGTCTCTACAGGTTTTTAGCTTGTTTGTTCAAAACAGAGTTAGAGTAGGTGTATTTGGTATCAATCTCATCAAAGTTGACTGGCAATAGGTAAAGGGCAAGCAGACAAACGCGAAGAATCATTTGTTGAGCCCCTAGCTGCAGACTTCGGGGCAATTGTGCATTCTCGCGTCACCCCATTAGCTTTGTCGGTGTAAATTTAAGGTTGATGTAGAGCAAGGATAATACTTCTCCTAAAATACAAGCATCTACCAAATGAAACTCTCTATGCATACGCTAACAACCACATCAAGCATTTGCAACATTTCTTAGTTAAAAATTGGCTATTGTTACAATCTGATACATAACTCTCAGGAATTGCTCCGATGAAATAATTTTTACCAATATCTATCTAGTCCTGGCGTTAATTGACTTATATTGGTTTGATACTCTAGGAAAATTATGAAAAAATCGCGATCGCGTCCAGCTTATAACTGAGCCAATCTTAATACCAAAAATCTAAAATAGTGCCATACTTTCAGGCAAGAGGCAGTCCCAATGAAAAAATTTTTCCCCACCAGGTGATGAAAGTAGGTTCTTCCCTGTTGCCTGTTCCCTGTTGCCTACTTTCAAGTCAGGAGGCAGGAGGAAAGAGAAGGAAGCATGTGTCTGTCAGGATTTTTAATTTTTGGTATAATTTTCAATTCCCAATTCCCCATTCTCAATTCCCCATTCTCAATTCCCCATTCTCAATTCGACCTTCCTTAGGTAACTGTCCCGGATAGCTAGATTTTGATATGTATAGGGGAGATGGGTTATTCTGTATCAAAAATTACCAATGTATGATATTGTCTGGCTCCTAGCTTGTGCTGGTTTGGTCTTCCTGATGCAACCGGGCTTTATGTGTTTGGAGTCAGGGCTAACTCGCTCAAAAAACAGCATCAATGTTGCTGTTAAAAACTTGGCGGATGTTGGTATTTCCGTAATTTTATTTTGGGCATTTGGTTATGCTCTGATGTTTGGGGCATCTTGGGTTGGATGGATTGGCACCAAAGGTTTCTTTATTGATCTCGATGCTGACCCCAAGCTAGCGGCTTTCTTTATTTTTGAAGCGATGTTTTGCGGTACTGCTACTACTATTATCTCAGGAGCAGTAGCAGAACGATTGCGCTTCAGTTGTTACTTGCTCATTGCCCTATTAGTTTCCGGTATTATTTATCCTATTTTTGGTCATTGGGCTTGGAATGGCGCTGAGACAGGGAGCTTTACTGGCTGGTTGGGGAAGCTGGGCTTCGTTGATTTTGCTGGTTCGGCAGTGGTGCACTGTATTGGGGGTTGGGTTGCTTTAGCAGCCTTGTTGGTTATTGGACCCCGTACTGGTAGATTTACGAGTAATGGGCGAGCACAAAAAATCCACGGCTCTAATATGCCCTTTTCTGTCCTAGGGGTGATGCTGTTGTGGTTGGGTTGGTTGGGGTTTAATGGTGGTAGTACCCTAGCCTTAAATGAACAAATTCCTGGGATTATTGTCCATACCATCCTTGCTGGTGCTGGTGGCATGTTAACTACCGTAGCAATCGGTTGGTTCCAACGCAAACTACCAGAGGTAGAATTATTAATTAACGGCTCAATTGCTGGATTGGTATCAATTACTGCCTCTTGCCATGCGGTAAAAACTCCAGAATCCTTACTGATTGGTGCTATTGGTGGAGCAGTAATGCTCTTTGCTAACTATTGGATCGAACGTTGGCGCATTGATGATGGAGTAGATGCGGTAGCGATTCACGGAGTTGCAGGGGTTTGGGGCATCTTGGCCGTGGCTTGGTTTGGAGACCCAGAGATACTAGGAACCGGTTTGAGTCGGCATAGCCAGCTGTTAGTGCAACTATTGGGAATTATCGTTGCTTTTGTTTGGGCTTTTGGTTTAACTTACCTAGTGCTGTCGATTACCAATCGCTTCTTTCCCCTGCGGGTTTCTCTTGAAGATGAAGAAATGGGTCTGAATGTTTCCCAACATCGAGCGAAAACGGAAGTTTATCAACTGTTTCAAGTAATGGATAAGCAGGCAGAAACCAGGGATTTTAGCTTGCGAGTGCCGGAGGAGCCATTTACTGAGGTAGGAAAAATAGCTCACCGTTACAATCAGGTAATGGACTCTTTAGAAGAGTACGCCAATCAACTACAAGAATTCAATGCTACTCTAGAGCGAACAGTTGAACAACGAACAGCAGAACTTGCGGAAGCCAATGCAGAGTTACAACGTTTAGATCGACTCAAAGATGAGTTTCTTGCTAATACTTCCCACGAATTAAGAACTCCCCTCAACGGTATTATCGGTATTGCTGAATCTCTGGTTGATGGTGTTACCGGTTCTCTATCTCCCCAAACTTGTTCTAATTTAAACCTGATTGTTTCTAGTGGCAGGCGTTTATCCAATCTAGTAAATGATATTCTAGATTTTTCCAAAATGTTCCACAAGAATATTGAGCTACAACTCAAACCAGTGGGACTGCGAGAAATTGTTGAAGTAGTACTTAAGCTTAGCCAACCGCTGATTGGTTATAAAGAATTACAACTAATTAATGGAATTCCTGATTACCTTCCTCCAGCTAATGCTGACGAAAATCGCTTACAGCAAATTCTCTACAACCTAATTGGTAATGCGATTAAGTTTACTAAATCTGGCACTGTCGAAATTTCAGCAGTAGTTGTGGAATTGGGAGGGGGGGATGAGGAGACACAGGAACGCGGGGACGCGGGGAAGCCGAGACAAGAGAGATCAGAAGACGAGGGAGACATTCCCAATTCCCAATTTCCAATTCCCAATTCCCAATTCCCAAACAACCAACAACAAACAACAAATAACCAACAACAATTAGCTATTTCCGTTTATGATACTGGTATCGGTATTCCAGAAGAGAATTTAGACCGCATTTTTGAATCCTTTGAACAAGCTGATGGTTCTACTGCCCGTGAATATGGTGGTACTGGCTTGGGTTTAGCAGTAACCAGAAAGCTAGTTGAGCTTCACGGAGGAGAAATTAAGGTTGAGTCTACTGTAGGGGAAGGTTCCTGCTTCAGTTTTACTTTACCTATGGCCACTAGTCAGCCGTCAGTTATTACCCCTCAATCGTCACAATTATCATTAGTTAGTCCGCAGACTTCAATCCCAACAACGATAGATAACGGACTGCAAACTAATAACAAACAACTAATAAGCAATAACCAACAACTAATAACTAACAACCAAGAACCAACAAGTCATCAATTCAAGGTTTTGATTGTGGATGATGAACCAGTAAATTTACAGGTGTTAGTGAATCATCTGTCTCTAGAAAATTATGCGATCGCGCGAGCAATCAATGGCATGGAAGCACTGGAGTTAATTGAGAATGGCTTTCAACCTGACTTACTGTTACTCGATGTGATGATGCCAAAAATGACTGGCTATGAAGTCTGTCACAAGATTCGGGAGAAATTTCCGGCTACGGAATTACCGGTTTTGATGTTAACTGCAAAAAACCGAGTTTCGGATGTTGTGGAAGGATTGACTGCTGGTGCTAATGATTATCTGAGTAAACCGGTTTCTAAAAAAGAACTACTAGCCAGAATTAAAACTCAGTTGCAACTGTCTCAAATCAATGCTGCCTACGGTCGTTTTGTGCCTCGTCAATTTCTCCAATTATTGCAAAAAGAAAGTATTCTAGATGTTCAACTAGGGGATAATGTACAGCAGGAAATGTCAGTGCTGTTTTCTGATATTCGCTCCTTTACGACCCTATCAGAAAGGATGACACCCCAGGAAAATTTCCAATTTATCAATTCCTTTCTTTCTCGTATGGAGCCTGCCATTATCGACAATCGTGGCTTTATTGATAAATACATCGGTGATGCGATTATGGCACTGTTTAGTGGAGGGGCTGACGATGCTGTCAAAGCTGGGATTGCGATGTTGCATCAGCTAGCTGAATACAATCAACATCGCCTCCAATCAGGCTATCAACCGATTAAAGTAGGGATTGGCATCAATACAGGGGATTTGATGTTAGGTACAGTTGGTGGACAGTCTCGGATGGATGGTACTGTAATTAGCGATAATGTTAATATAGCCTCCCGGATTGAAGGGTTGACTAAAAAATATGGAGTTTCGATGCTCATCTCTCACCAAACTTTTAGCTCCTTAAAATATCCTAACGAATATGTTTTTCGCTTTATTGCTCAAGTCAGAATGAAAGGTAAGTCAGAATTGGTGAGTCTCTTTGAAGTCTTTGATGCTGATGATCCGAAAATTAAAGAGAAAAAAATGCTTACGAAAACCAATTTTGAGAAGGCTTGTTTGCTCTACTATCAGCGTCGTTTTAGTAAAGCCGCACAACTGTTTAAAGATGTATTGAATATTATACCAGAGGATAAAATCACTCAAATTTATCTGAAACGCTGTTCAGAACAATGTTAGGTTTTTACCAGTATGTAGATCCCCGACTTCTTGAAGGGATGCCACTGGGAAATGGGGGGTCACACCCCTCATTTATACGAAAATTGGCTTGTAGAGACGCGCCATGGCGCGTCTCTACATTTAGCGGAATAAGGAAAAATCCTGATATGAGGGGTCACACCCCTGATTCAACCGCAGTATCCTTGAAGAGGTCGGGGATATTGAGAGTGTAGAGTACCCTACAGGCACGATAGGTAAAATCTTCTGTTGCATTTGTGATTATTTTTTGCTAGTATAATTTTATAATGGGAAACTGTGTGCACATATATACAGTGATAAGGTTATATCTAGTTTGCTACATGCTGATAGAGTAAGCGATCGCGTAAGCCAATAGTACCCTGTTAGATTTTCCCCGGTGTTCAGTGGAATAAGTAGGTTGGGTGTAGCCGATAGCGTAACCCAACTTCAGTAACTCATCTATTCATCTTGTGCAAGGAAGCACCAAGCAAAGATGGCTAGATTGACAACCAAACCTAGTCCTGGATAGAGAATATCTGCGAGGATAGTCAGGGTCAATTCAAGAGTGAGGAGTATCTGCTTTCGTCGTCGCTGGTATTTGTGGTTGGTGTTCATCTTTTAGCCTTAGTTTTACTGATGATGCAAGGCTAAATTTGGTGTCGTGGAGTAAAGCAAATACACCAAAGTGAGGCGGAAAGTCAAAACAATTCAAAATTAAAAATTATCAATTCAAAATTAAAGACAATTAATGGGGGCTTGTACCCACCACTAATTGAAGACCATCATAATCTTTGATTTTGCATTTTGAATTCCAAAAATGGTCTTTGGTTATCAAGGGTGGGCAGTTTGGTGTGGTTTGATTAGATTGAAGTAGTACCAAACTTTTTGTGTAGCGCGTAGCGCTAGGCAAAAGGCAACAGGCAACAGTAAGTTGTAATACCAAATCCGGTTAAGACACAAGATATTCATTTGCCCCCTAAATCCCCCAATTCTGGGGGACTTTGAATTATTCTTACCCTGATATAAGAACCGGATTTGGTATAAGTGGGTTTAGAGAGTTTAGGAATCTCCTAAGCAAAACTTGTAGCGTTATAGCTGATGGGATGAAACAGTCGGGAAAGCGTCCAACTTATGGCCCGAAAGTGAAACGGCGGGTGAAGCACCTGCTGGAGGCGTTGCTGGCTTTTGTCAATGATGAAATCGAGGATGGAGATACCCTTGATATCACGGTTAGGAAGAATGAGCAGGAGCTGATTGTTAGGACAAAGCTGAGGGTTTTGGTAGAATTAACGGGAAAATACCAAGATGAGGGGAAGTTAACTACAACAGGGCAAGTTAGGGAAGCCCTCAACTGACTGAAAGATTTTTTGGAAATTCTGGAAGACTTGCGGGAACAGAAGCGAGGTTCCGATAACTGGCATTTTAAGCTTAAACTGTGGCACAAGTACCAGGATCACGATGCCAATTTAGAGAGGTTTGACGAAGAATGGGATAATCGTAGACCAGCAAAATCGAAAGCTGCTGCTAAGGAGAGTAATTCTAAGAAGACACTTCCACCACCAACAGTTTATGAGAACCTTGGGCGTAAGGGTATTCTTAACCAAGAAGAATTTATCGGACGTCGGGCAGAACTTGACCAATTACATCGATTGTTGCAAGAAAATACCCAAGTAGCAATCGCGGCAACGGTTACTGGTATGGGGGGAGTGGGTAAAACGGAATTAGCAATTCAGTATGCCAGGGAGCAGTTACCAACTTATCCGGGGGGAGTTTGTTGGTTATCCGCTAGGAATTTTGCTGTCGGGTTAGTCGAATTTGCCCGTCCCCATTTTTTCCCTAATGTCAATTTAGAGCATTTGTCTCCAGAAGAGCGAGTTACCTATTGCTGGCAGCATTGGGTTGAAGGGGATGTTTTGCTGGTGCTGGATGATGTGACTAATTACGAGAAGCAGGTAAAGCCTTATTTGCCGGAATCATCCCGGTTTAAACTGCTGCTTACCACTAGGGAAAATTTGGGTGATAAGTTTGTCTGTTTGAATTTGGAGGTACTCAAGCCCCTAGCAGCAATGGCTTTATTACAATCCCTGGTAGGGAGGAAGCGACTGTTACAGGAACCTTGGCTTGCGAGAAAACTCTGTAAATGGCTGGGTTATTTGCCTCTGGGCTTGGAGTTGGTGGGATGTTATCTTAAGCAGGAAGAGGATTTATCTCTAGCAGAATTACTCGAAGAGTTACAAAATGAGCGACTAGCAGCAGAAGCTTTGGTAGAAACTCACTCTGGCATGACGGCTCAACTGGGGGTTGCTGCTGCTTTTGAGTTGAGTTGGAAACGGTTAAACCAAAATGCCCAAGTTGTGGCCTATTTACTGAGTTTATTTGCCCTTGCTCCTATTCCTTGGTCATTGGTGGAAAGTGCAGCAAAGAGTAAATCTACTAAAGAATTGAAGCAGGCTAGACGCACTCTTGTCCAGCTGAATTTGCTGAAGCGCACGGATAAGAATACTTACCAACTGCATCAACTGATTCGGGAGTTCTTTTGCTACAAGGGGGAAGAGTCTGGTGAGGCAAAGGAGTTAAAGCGCGGGTTAGCAACAGCGATGGTGACAGTGGCAGAGCAAATTCCTCAAGAGATTACCCTAGAGTTGGTAAAGTCTTTTGAGCCTGCGATACCCCATCTGGAAGAAGTAGCGAGGAAATTAACAGAGTTTCTTACTAATGAAGATTTAATCTGGCCTTGTACTGGTTTAGGGAAGTTTTATCAAGGTCAAGGCTTCTATGAGTTGGCAGAACCTTGGTTGCAGCGATGTAAAGCATTGGCAAAAACTCGCCTGGGTAAAGAACATCCTGATTTTGCTACTAGTCTTAACAACTTAGCTGGATCATACCAATCCCTTGGATGCTACAGTGATGCTGAATCATTGTATAAGCAAGCGATTGAAATCAATAAGCGCTCTTTACCTGAAGACAATCCTTCATTGCCTATCTACCTCAACAGCTTAGCTGTACTATACAAATCCCTTAGACGCTACAGTGAAGCTGAAACATTGTATCTGGAAGCCTTGATAATTTTGTATCGCTCTTTAGGGTCAGAGCATCCTAATACTGTTACAGTGGAGAACAGTTTTGTCGAATTCTTGATGCAAGTAGTCAGTGAGGGTCAGGAGTCGCTGCTGTCTGAGCATCCTTGGATGCAGAAATTGCTGGTGATAATTAAGGAGGAAGGGGAATTGGGAATGTAGAATTTAGAATTGGGAATAAACTACAGTTAATTGGTTCGGATGGGTGAGCGATAGGGCGGGTTTTGGATTAAAAATATCGTATTAAGCGTCAAAGGTGACCCTAAACCCGCCCCTACAAGGATTGATTGGGACAAACTAGTCCAAATGCTTACATATTTTAAGTGTTGACAGCTTTTCTATTGACTCTTCCAGCAATTTGTCAAAGGTTATACAGTGAAGAGGTCTACTATTGATAATAGTTTTGTTTGATCTCCATAAGAATCTTTGCATCAAGCCAGATTGTTTAAGAAACTGATCCCTTCCGATAACAAGCAGGCCAGTATAGCTCACTTGAGTATGACCAAAATACTCTTCAAATTTATTGGTTCTTTCATAATCATCCATCCGATAGTACCAGTCGATAACTTGACTCAACCCATGTTCATACCTAGGAGACCACTCATAACTAGTATTCCACGAATCAGACTGTCCAGACTTAATCTTAAAAATACTATTTTCTTTGGCATCTTCAAATTCAATAAAGACAAATTTCTTTTTCTGTCGATCAGCGACAACAAAATCAGCTCTAAACTCATTGCTAAATAAACTTACTTCAGGTTTATAAAAAGCTGGCTCTAGACCAAAATGCCAATATCCGAGCAAAAGAATTAAGTTTGGCCGGTCTGCAAAAAACTTTTGCAGGCCATTGTCTCCCGCCTCAGCAATTGCTAGATTTTTTGACAAAAAATTTTTCAGTTCCTGGAGCTCTTTGTCACACTCTTGAATGTCAAAGCGATGAGGAAAAAGTGTGATCACTAGTAGTCTTCCTTATTGCGGTCAATAATATCAATTATCAAAAAACCCTGGTCTTTCTCTGTAAAAAGCAGTCGTACAGTTTTGTCTACTTTTACTACCCACGTATCTAAATCTTGATTTTTGAATATGTCAGAGTTTAACTGTTGAAAATTATTTATATCTAGCTGCTCTATTACGTGAGCAACTTTAGTTTTTTGCGGTGATGGCATTGTTTCATATGCCATCAAAGCTTTTTCTCGGAACTGTACTGTCATGGATTCATCTCCATAGTCGAGAAGAGACAAGAGGTAGTTACGTCACTATATTATATACCCTACCTATTGTAAAAGACCTCAGCTTCTCGTAACTCACGTCCATATTTTAGAGCTTGTAGAAAAATTTCCTCATCGGAAACTGAACCAACTAACTTATCTAACCAGTTTTCAGTAGCAGTCTGGCTATTAACTTTAAGTTGAAGATCGGAAACTATTTGCTCAAGGTTAGCTAGACGTTGTTCAAGTACTGCTTCGTCTAGCATAATGTTTTTATCCTTATATTGCTTTAGGTTAGCATTCTAACGGGCAAGTTCGGCAGCGTTTTGACTGGCAAGATGCCAGTTCCACATAAGGAAATCTGGGAAAATGGGTATTCTATTTTGGTTTATCTTGCAATAGTACCAACAACCACATCCCCTTTTACAAATCTTGCCAAGCCTCATCCTCCTCTGGAAGTAACCAATCTTTTTGCAAAGAGGATTCACTCAATAGACTAACTTCAAGCATCTCTTGCCGAGACTTAGCCTTGAGAAATTTCAGGAAATCTAACACTTCGGCTAATAACAGTTCTGAAGTTTGATCGAGTTCCTGGATAATCAACTCTTTCAAATGCATACTGATTTTTTGTGCAATTTTGACCTTAGACCAATAGTTGAATCTAAAATGCTCTACCGGGTATTGTCATTTTATACCAAAAAGATCACCAACTGTCCATAACCCTATTGTAGGGGCGGGTTTAGGGACAATCTAGACCATCTAACCCGGATATTAGAATCAAAACCTGCCCTCACCGGCATCTTCCGCTTAACGCAACAATCCCTAACAAAGAACGATATGCCTTATATTGGTGTTGCGATCGCCTACGGTACAAGGGAAGTTGATAGTATGTACTGCGGTGAATTAAAAGATGAGGGGAATAATTGTGGTAATCGGATGGTTATCGATAGGGCGGGTTTTGTCTGAAAAATATCGTCTTCAGGGTCAACGGTGACCCTAAACCCGCCCCTACAACGATTGATGCTGAAGGGATGGTTCATCAAGTGCAGCACACCAATATGCAGATGCCCGACTTCTTGAAGAGGTCGGGCATCCCGGGGTAGGTGTTAGGTATTAACTTTAATCTTAACTCAAAACTTGTTACTTGTTACTTCCTCAAATATTTTCATTTGAGAGATTCTCCCAAACCCTAGATGGTGCCCCTAACTTTGCCCATTAAACCTAGAACAAAAATAGTACCCAGTCCAAAAATAGTAGCTGGTTCAGGAACCGTTTGGGCTGTTACTTCTTTGGCCACAGCGTAGTGTAGCCCAAAAGAACCGCTGCTTCCTAGACTACTCAACTCGTTGCCTCCCATATTTGGTAATCCAACAGCAACAGAATTGATTTGGGTTGCAGTAAGGTCATAAACAAATAAGGGTGAAGTTCCTCCGAATAAGGGATTGGTACTGCCAAACTCATCAAAAGGAGTAGAGCAGGAAGAACCCTCAAATGGACCATTACAGTTATATACTTGACTAGCTGCTTCAAAGGCAGGCACAAGGTCGGTTTGAACTCCGGTGTACCAGGGTTGTGCCTCAAATACAGCTTGCAAATCTGGGCTTATATTACTACTATCAAAAGTATCAAATTCAAAACTAATTTCAAACGTAACGCCATTTAACTCTATATTTGGTAATGCTGCTGCTGCTTCTGTTAAACAGATACCAATCATTGCTGAACCTGCTAGTACAGATAGACTATGCTTTAACATAAATTCCCTGGATTTGATAATCTACTTGCAATATAGCAATTCGCTGAGAGAGGGGAGGGAAGAGAAGACAAGGGAGACAAGGGAGACAAGGAGGACAAGGAGGACAAGGAGGACAAGGAGGACAAGGGAGACAAGGAGGACAAGGAGGATAAGGAAGATATTGACAATTCCCAATTCTCAATTCTCAATTCTCAATTCTTAATTCTCAATTCTCCCTTTACCAAGGACTACCAATCATGGTGAAGGCTGACCAAAATAGAGGATGGGAAAGATTTTGATCTCCTAACTGAGCTAATTCTGGTGGTAGGGGCACTACTTGAGAGGGAGTTACTAGCTTACCGTCTTCTAGCCTGACTTCCCCTTTGAGCATCGCTAGTTGAGCACGACGCAGCGCTTCTGCCTTAATTGGTGCTTTTCTCAACTCTTCGTAGAAGTTTGTCATCAAAGCCATGGTTCCCTCATCATTAACAAACCACAAACTCGCTAGGGCTGACTTGACTCCCGCTTGTACCCCTAACCCCGCAAACCCTAACTCTACTTCTTCACTACCTTGTGCTGTTTGACAGGCACTGAGTACCAACAACTCTACTGGGGGTTGATGCCACCCCAATTGCCGCAGTTGATCTAATCTGAGTTTGCTATTCCATAATTGGATATAAGAATCTCCGGGTATGATCGGTTCAAAAAAGGCATGGGTAGCTAGGTGGATAATACCAAAAGGCTTTTGGCTGCGCTGCCGTTTGAGGTTATCGAGGGTAAAACCTTCATTGAGGAAAGACTTTCCTTGCCACAAACTATCGGTAACTACTGACAACTCTACTGGCACGGCTGCTAAAGAGCGATGTTCGGTAAAATCTGACGCTCCCATCGCTAGCACTTGGAAGTTTTGAATATTTTCGTAGCGAGTATCGGTTAAACTGATACTGGGCATTAAACCGACGCTGTAATCTTCTACTAAAAAGTTTTCTCCGGAATGAAGAGCTGCTAGAGGTAAAGAGCGTAGCCCTGTATCAGCGATAAAGACTATATTTTCAATATCACCAGTTTGCAACTCTTGTTCTAAAGGTGCAATTAGCCACTGGTACATCCGCTGGGCAGGGGGTAAGTATCGATTGGGACGACTAGTAATTTTCGTAACTTCATTGCGCAGTCGCTGGGCCTGGAAAAGTACATCCTGGCGTGTAGTCCCCTCAACCCGCTTGCGGATGGGTTTTCTGTCGGGAGTAACTAGGACTAATGCTAACTGATCTTGAGCATTGGGGATAAGATCCTCATTCTTGCCTTCTTCCACTTCTCCTGAAAGGGTTTTAGGTACAAAAAAGGCATAGATGATGGCGGGTTTAACTCCTGTTGCTTTTTGAATCTTGCCTAAAGTATTGCGGACTTCAGTTAGAGTTTTAATCTCCGTCTCTTCTAGTTCTAGATATTCTTCGTATTCAACAGTAAAGTTTTTCTCCAACTGCTCTAGATACTTGTCTAAAGATACTTCAGGAAGTTCAACAGTTACATTATGTAGAGGTGGATGAGGATCTAGGGGAGGTAATGCTATTCCTGAGTTGGAAGAAGTTAGGATGCTGATATCATCCTGAATATAGGAGTTGAGGAAATATTGAGTGGGTGAGATTTGATTGTCATCCCTATTGGTAATCTCTCCTGCTGTACCATTAATGCTGGCATCTCCAACTACGAAGGGAGTTAAACCATTGCCTCCATGACGGATGGTTATCGGAGCACTGCCGACACCACCAATATTACAAATGCTAGTATCGACACAGTTACCACTGGTGAATAATTCAGTAGCTTGGAAGAATTGTTCGGTGGTAATATCCACTTCCCCTCCTCTGCCATTAGTACCTCCTTGGGCATTAATTGAGGTGAGTTGAATATTATTGGCGTTGAGGGTAACGTTACCTCCATCACCAGAACCAAAGGATATCAGGTCACCTGTAGTAATATTACCGGAAGTTTGAAGAGCGATTGCGCCTCCATTACCATCACTATTACTGGTGTCTAAGGTAGCATTCCCAGTAATCTGACTGGGAGTAAGTTGATTCCCGATAAAGATGTTCCCGCCATTGGTAGTAATATCTCCATTCAGGTTAACTATCCCAGAAGTATTAAGGGAGATACTGCTGCTGCCACCAGTCAGATTAATCTCGCTATTTTCAACAAGAATTCCTTCTGCTTGATTAGCACCGCTGCCGGTTAGGGAAATATTCCCTGTTTGAGATGCCAACTCCGCACCATCTTCTAACCAAATACCGTAGTTATTGTTTCCTGTACCGTTACCAACTCCTGTTAAGTTAATCTCTCCCTGTGCTGAAGAAATTCCTGAGCCTGAGCCCGTAATCTTGATTCCTTCGTTATCATTAGTGCCAGTACCACCGGTACCATTGAGGGTAATTGTACCGGTTCCAGTTGACTCTACCACTCCCTCGATAAGTTCAATCCCTGTATTAGAATCGCTAGCTCCATTACCAGTGCCTGTCAGGTTGATATTTCCATCCCTTGATCTAATACTGGTGTTTCTTTCAAAAAGCAGTATTCCGTCGTTCTCTTGTGTCCCATTCCCTGCTGTGCCGTTGAAGGTAATCGTCCCGGTTCCCGTTGATTCTACGAAGCTGCCATTTTGTAAAAGAATGCCATTATTGTTTTCTCCTGTACCTTGACCAATACCTGTGAGGTTGATGTCTCCATCCTCTGATATGATGACGCTAGTACCGAAGTCAGGGCTTTCAAGCCGAATCCCTTCATTAAAATTTGTCCCAGCTCCTCCTGTGCCGTTGAGGGTAATCTGTCCTGTATTGGATTCCAACCTACTACCATTGCTCAGGAGAATACCTTGATTGAAAGTACCATTAGATCCACCTCCTCCTGTGCCGTTGAGGGTAATCTTTCCTGTAGTGGATTCCAAGCTACTACCATTGTTCAGGAAAATACCTCGCTTGAAAGTACCACCAGCTCCCCCTGTAGCATTGAGGTTAATCTGACCTGTGGTGGATTCCAACCTGCTACCATTGTTCAGAAAGATACCGTTACGGAAGCTTTCATTAGCTATTCCTACACCTGTAATGTTGATATTACCACCAGCAGAATTAATGGTTGCTCCATCCAGCATCACCTCACCAACCGTTACTCCCCCAAAATTTCCTTGCTCAATAGTTACATCCCCACCATTAGTTAAAATTTGGGAACCTGGTCTCATGAAGAATTGAACAATTCTGGAATCTGCTAAATCTTGTGGGTTAGCGATCGCATTCTGGTCATTAATCGTAGCTTGAAAGTTGCCATCAGTGAGTAAAATCAAGCTACCAGGATTAAAAGTGATGGAATGTCCGGCTTGTAAGGTTAAATTACCAGAAGCCATGACGTTATCGTTAATCGTGATATCATTATTAGCTTGCAGCGTCACATTTCCACCGAAGTTGATTGCATCTGCAAGATCTTGACCGCTAATCGTTGAAATACCAGCAGGATTATCATCAAATAATAAGCTATTTCCTAAAACTGGCTCCGTACCTGCAGCATCAATCACAATATTTTCAGGATCAAGTAAGAGATTACCCGCCATTCCTTGGGGAGCAGTAGTATCCACCAATCCGGTAAATTGCAGCGTATCTTTACTGGATACCTCTACTAAGCCACCATCCCCAGCATTACTACCACCACGAGTCGTAATCTCACCAGCAAATTCCGTTACCTCATCTGCCCAAACAATTACTTCTCCACCGTTACCATT
This sequence comes from Symploca sp. SIO1C2, assembly GCA_010672925.1. Classification (GTDB taxonomy): domain Bacteria; phylum Cyanobacteriota; class Cyanobacteriia; order Cyanobacteriales; family Coleofasciculaceae; genus Caldora. Next base: position 66,776 of record JAAHFP010000033.1, read on the forward strand.
AACTAGGGCATCGGCATTAATCACCGAATCACTACTAACAAAACTGCGTAAGGCATTCGGTACTGTACCTTGTCCTTGGTAGTCACCACCAATCAACACCGTACCACCACCGTTAGTACCAGAGGCGTTAATTTGGCTATTGATCACTCCCACGCGATCGCCTAAGATATTTACCCTACCCCCAGTTTCCCCGGATACATCCAGACTTCCAGAAGCGATAGTAGAACCGGGCTCCGAGGGAATAGTAATACCAGAACCAGTTAATACTACGCGACCATCATGATTAACGGTTACTGCTGTTGCATCATTGAGGTTACCACCGGTTAACAAGTCCGGTAAGGAGGGTACTGGTAATGTCCAAGGCTGGGGCTGATTCCCCGTAGCAGCTATGGGTTCAACTTCCAAACCCAGTACATGTCCTTGATAACTGAGGCGCACCAAATTTTCCCCAGGGACAGCGGCCAGAGTGATCTGTCCCTCTGAAGCTGAGAGTTCCCCAGCGTTGACTACTGTACCACCAATTAAGGTTAAATTTTGACCAGTTCCTACTGCTAAATTTCCCTCATTGACAATTGCCCCTGGTTGAGGCGTACTAAAAGCAAAAGCATTAGGGTTACCTCCGAGAAGAGTATAGTTATTATCCCCAGCTACGTTAAACCAATGATTGCCAATACCAATACCAGTAGCAGTAGTGGCGGTAAAAGAAGCAGGCACATTTAAACTAGCACCGGAGCCAAAAACTACCCCAGCAGGATTCATCAGGTATAAGTTGGCATTGCTACCACTTACCTGAATCAAGCCGTTAATTAGTGAAACCTCACCACCAGTAACACGGCTTAAGATATTCTGAATATTCGGATTAGAAATAAAATTAGCAATTTGGTTTTGACTAATACCAAACTGATGGAAACTATGGAATAAATTACTCCCATTACCCGAAAGACTACCACCGGTGATATCCACTTGGTCACCATTAGTGGTAGTAATAGTGCCAGTACCATCAGGAGCTGGTGTAATTGATTGCGCCTTGGTTTGGCTGGGAGCTAAGATGCAATAAATAGGCAATATTCCCAACAACCAGCTAAGACTTTTGTAAGCTGAGTTCATATTCTTTTTATATAATAAATACAACTATTTACCTACTGAAAAATGATGACGAGGATTGAGTTGTTAAGTTCTGTTGGAAATAGCTGTTCTCCAGTATCTATTCAATCTTTATCCTGTATGATCCGGATCGTTAGCTCAGATTGTGGCTATCAGCTTCAGGGTTGAGGGGTGATATCAAGTTGGTAGAATACTTACACTTCGGTGGCAAGATGGCAGGAGGCTCCGAGGCAGAAGGCAGGAGAGCAGAAAGAAGGTTGCAAGATAGAAGAGAATTATAACTGTTTATCCAAAATTGATATGAGTAATAAGTGCCCTGAAATTATTAAATTCCCTAGAGATAAACATCTAGTGCTGTTGCACAGAATTAAAAATTAAAAATTAAAAATTAAGAATGCTTAGAGAGTTGGGAGCCTTCTGTTTTTTTTCTCGATAGTCTCGATAAAGTTTCTTGAGCATGATCAATGATTATAATGCTAAGTTGGGCTGAAAAATTGAGACTCTCAATGAAGACCCGAAGCTGACCACTTTTATTACAATGGTGCAGTTAACAACAGAGCTAACCTAGCTCTGAGTAAAGAGGCTGAAGACAATGAAAATTGAGACTTCTGACCATAAGATATGGTATGAGCCAGCAACGGCAACCCTTTATTTCAAGGGGGTAATGCGGGAAGCGGGAATAGCTGACTATAAACCCACAGAAGAGTTGCTTCAACAAGCCCTCGCTGATGATCCAGGAACAATAACGATGAACATACGCAAACTAGAATTCCTTAACAGTTCAGGAACAAGTGTCTTGTCTCGATTTATAATTGGTGTGCGTAAAAAAAAGACTATTGAGCTAGTGGTTCAAGGCTCCAAGACAATACCTTGGCATGAGAAGATTGTCAGGAACTGGCAAAGGTTGATGCCTGCTTTGACGCAGCAATGGGAATAGAATAGGTGGTAGGTGGCAGGTGGTAGGTAAGGTTTTAGGTATTAGGTGTTAGGGAATTTTTTCAAAGTTTGCCATAATAGCAAAAATCCCATATAATCGCAAGGCAACTTTTCCATCTTCAAAAACCCCAATTTCCAATCCTGAATCAGCATCGTGAAAAGCGATCGCATGGCATCAAAGAAAGTAGAGCTCTTGGTTGTTGATGATACACAAGACGACTTGTGCCTTTTAGCGGCAATTTTGACCGAGCAGGGGTACATTATTCGTCAGGCTGTCTCTGAGCAGATGGCATTGAGAGCGATAAATACCAAGCTACCAGATCTAATTTTGCTCAGTAGCAGTCTGACGGAAATTAATGGCTATGAACTTTGTACTCAACTGAAGGGAGATGACCAAACTTGTGATATTCCAGTAATTTTCATCAGTGCTGTGGATGATGTATCGGCTCCAGTCAAAGCCTTTGCTGCTGGTGGAGTAGACTATATTATCCAACCCTTTCACACTCAAGAAGTTATCGCTCGTATCGAAAATCAGCTAACCCTCGCCCGTCAGCAGTCGTCACTGCGGGAAAGAGTAGCACAGCTAGAACAAGAAAGCAAAGAACATCAAAGAGCCGATGAAGAAGTCCAACTATTATTGATGCTCTCTCAGGCAATTAGCGCTGCTCCAGATTTTGATACGGCTTTGGAGATTGCCTTACAGCAGGTGTGTTCAACTACAGGTTGGACTTATGGTGAAGTCTGGATTCCCACAACAGATGGTACAGCTTTGGTGTGCAACCCCCGTTGGTACTATCAGTCCACAGAAATTGATTCAACTGTAGCCGCAGCAATTGAACATTTCCGAGAGTACAGCGAAGTGCTTACATTCTATCCTGGTGAAGAAATTCCAGGAGAAGTCTGGTTAACTCGACAATCTAGGTGGATTGCTGAGCTTAGTGAAATTGAAGATATCCTACTCCGGTTAGAATTGGCTACAGAATGTGGCTTCCAGGCTGGATTTGGTGTGCCCATTATCCCGATAGGCAATAGCCAACAACAGACGGAAGCACAAAGCAGTTATTTACTTAGTTCCCAATCCCCAGTTTTGGCAGTGTTAGTCTTTTTCACCAGGGAAATTCGCTCAGAGGACAAGTGGTTGCGGGAATTAGTCAATGTCGTAGCAACTCAGTTGGGAACAGTGCTACATCAGAAGAAAGTCCAAGCAGAGATGAAAGCATTGTTTGCTGCCATGACTGATGTGGTAGTAGTAAGAGATGTTTCTGGACAGTGTCTCAACATTATCCCCACCAATACAGCCAATTTGTACAAGCCGCCAGAGGCGATGATTGGCAGAAAACTTCATGATGATCTACCACCATCCCAAGCAGATTTGATTCTCAATAGTATTCTAGAGGCAGTATCCACCCAGAAAACTGTCTCGATTGAATATAGCTTAACCATTGACAACAAAGAGGTTTGGTTCGCAGAAACTATTTCTCCCCTATCCATAGAAACAGCGATTCTGGTAGCCCACGATATTACTGATCGCAAACTAGCGGAAGAAGCTTTGCGCCTGCAACAAGAAAAGTCGGAACGATTACTACTCAATATTTTACCAGAACCAATTGCCCACCAGCTCAAACAAAATCCAGGAGCGATCGCGGAACAATTCAATGAAGTGACGATTATGTTTGCTGACCTGGTGGAGTTTACACCCCTATCGGCTCGTTTAAAACCGATTGAACTAGTAAATTTACTCAATCAGATTTTTTCTACCTTCGACAAGCTGGCTCAAAAATTGGGATTAGAAAAGATCAAGACTATTGGGGATGCCTACATGGTAGCAGCGGGACTACCAATTCCGAGACCAGATCATGCCCAAGCGATCGCACAGATGGCATTGGCAATGCAAACAGCAGTGGAACGTTTCCAATCGGAACTTGGTGATAACCTACAAATTCGCATCGGTATTAATACCGGTGTTGTTGTCGCTGGCGTTATTGGTCAAAACAAATTTATCTATGACTTGTGGGGAGATGCGGTCAATATTGCCTCTCGCATGGAATCTTCCAGCAAACCGGGCAGCATTCAGGTAACGGAAGCCACCTATGAGCAACTCAAGGATGAGTATGTGTTTCAAAAACGAGGAGCCATTAACGTCAAAGGCAAAGGAGAAATGGTAACCTATTGGCTTGTTGGCTCTCAACTAGGGGTAATTGGTGCCGTCTAAGTAGGGCTGGTTGAATAAGTAATAAGTAATAACTCACGGTTCGCCCATTTGGAAATGAGGTTATCAAAAGTGGGAATTGTGGAGGGGTTTGTGGGCTCAACGGTAGTAATTTATACAAAACTGTTGGGCGTACCGCTTGGAGGCGATGGGCTGCTCCC
>JAAHFP010000034.1 GCA_010672925.1 Symploca sp. SIO1C2
TGTGTATAGAGTGTAGATATATGTCCGTCGTGTTTTTTTTTTTTAAAGACGAAGACGGCATACGATGTGGACTGACTAAAGTGAATGGAGTTCAGACGGGGGGTGGGGGGGGCGGGGGGAGCTGGGGGAGCTGAGGGAGCTGAGGGAGCTGAGGGAGCTGAGGAAGCTGGGGGAGCTGGGGGAGCTGGGGGAGCTGAGGGAGCTGGGGGAGCTGGGGGAGCTAATCTTTTCCAAAAATTGGGATGATTTATTTCTTGGGAGTTCCTAAAGCAACCGCGAGAATCCTGTAGAGACGTTGCCTGCAACGTCTCTACAATGTGGGATATAACTAAGATCTTCTGATATTAAAGCAACACCATTCTTGACGCTTCCAGAGGGCTGCTACCACCCAGTTATGCTGTTCGAGAGTATCAGCAATCGGTTTAGCCTGATCTAACAAAATCCCGCTAAGGATACCCCAAGTTTTCGGGCCAGCAATCGCAGTGAGTCCTGGAATCAGTTCAATAATTACTTCCGCCAGAATATTACAGAGAATGCCATCTACTGCTTGATGGTGAGTTAACTTCTGCAACTGTTCAACACTACCTCTCTCCACAACCATTTGCTGGGCATTGATGTGATTCAAATCACGATTAGCGCGAGCAGAACGTACCGCCAGCGGGTCTGTATCTACGGCGTAGACTTTTGTCGCACCTAGCAAGATAGCTCCAATAGAGAGAATACCCGAGCCGCAACCAATATCAGCTACCACACCCTTACTACCATCCCCTAACCGCATTTCCAGGGCTTCCAAACACAGCTGAGTAGTTGAGTGAGTACCTGTACCAAAAGCGGCTCCAGGATCAAGGCGTAATACTAGCCTTTCTGAGGATTCTGGCTCTGATAACCAAGCGGGGTAGATCAACAAGCGATCGCCAATATCTTGGGGTTGCCAGTGCTCCTTCCAGCTACTAGCCCAATCCTCTTCATCAATCAAACGCCAATGCACTATTGGTATTGGTTGTCTGAGAGTCAGAGCATCTTGGCGCAGCCACAGGGAAAGGGCTGCCAAATCCAAGAGTTGTGCCTGTATTTGAGGTAAGTAACTACACAACAGGTGGGAATTTCCCTTAACCTCGCTGGACATACCACGACAACCAAATTTTTCTAGTCGCCAGAAGATTAAATCCTCTAAAGCAGGGTCACAGAGAATTTTGATTTCCCACCAGCTGTTTGCCATAATCCCGGAATTGCTTACTTTGGAATCCATATTGAGCAATTCAGAATTTCTCCTGACTACCGATTTTTGTTTCCTTATTTCTGGCTTTTTTTTGGACTGAAGTCCTACTACTGCTCATTACAAAGTTACCGTATAAGCATCCCGAATTCCAGAAACTTTCATAATCTCCTCCAAAATGCCATCTGGTAAAGGGTCATCAATACTCAACACCATGACTGCATCACCCCGGACGATTTTGCGACCAACCTGCATACTGGCAATATTGACATTAAAACTGCCCAGCAGGGAACCAATTTTGCCAATAATTCCTGGCATATCCCGGTGCAGAGTAAATAACATGTGATTACTAGGAGGAACATTAATCGGGAACTCATCAATACTAGTGACATGGATTTCTCCATCACTGAGCAAAGCCCCAGTTACAGAATGTTCTCCCAAAGAACCCTTGGCTGATAAGTGTAGTGAACCTCCTGAATAGTCTTGAATGGAAGCATCCCGGGTTTCAATCACACGAATCCCTCGCTCTTTAGCTTCAATGGAGGCATTGACATAATTGACCCGCTCCCGCAACGGCTGGGAAAGTAAGCCTTTAAGGGAAGCTACAACTAAGGGCTGACTATTATTAGTTGCCAACTCTCCCTGTAACCGCACATTCAATACCTCAATCCTTCCTCCCGCTAACTGACCGACCAAATTACCTAAGGTTTCTGCCAACTGCATATAGGGTTTGAGAGTTTCCAGAACATTGGGAGAAAGTCCTGGAATATTGACTGCTGAACGAGCTGATAAGCCTAACAGAACATCACGAATTTGCTCAGCAACATCAATCGCTACATTAACTTGAGCTTCTTCGGTAGAGGCTCCTAGGTGGGGAGTCAGGATCACTTCTTTTTCCAGTGATCTCAGGGACGATTCTCCTAAGGGTTCTGATTCAAAGACATCCAAGGCTGCACCAGCAATTTTACCTTCTTTCAAAGCCTCAGCCAGGGCCTCTTCATCAATAATTCCACCTCTAGCACAATTGATAATGCGAGCTCCTGGCTTCATTTTTGCTAAGGCTTCGGCATTAATTAAATGAGCCGTTTCCGCAGTTTTGGGAATGTGCAGAGTAATATAATCAGACTCCCGCAACAGTAAATCCATCTCTACTAAACGACAGCCTAGCTGCTCTGCCCGTTCGACGGAAATAAAAGGGTCATAAGCTAGTAACTTCATACCCATTGCTTGGGCTGCGGTAGCCACATGGGAACCAATTTTACCTAAGCCAACAACACCCAAAGTCTTTTTATAAACTTCTGTACCGATGAAGCGCTTGCGGTCCCACTTATTGCTTTTTACTGACTCATTAGCATGGGGAATATGACGAGAAAGGGACAGCATCATTGCCAAAGCATGTTCAGCGGCGGCAATGGTATTCCCTTCTGGAGAGTTAACTACAACAATTCCTTGACGAGTAGCTGCTGCTACATCAACGTTATCGACACCAACACCAGCACGTCCAATGATCTTTAGTTGTTTGCCAGCCTCAATAATCTCTTGGGTAACGCGGGTCCCAGAGCGAATCATCAAGGCATCATATTCTGGGATGATCCCAGCTAGTTCCTCAGGCTTGAGATTGGTTTTGATGTCAACCTGAGCAACTTGGGAAAGGATATCAATTCCAGCTTGATTAATTGAGTCAGAGACGAGAACCTTAGACATTACCTAATTGGGGTTGAAATGAGCTTTTCCCAATTGCACTCCTCTACTTAGAAAGGGATTTCTAGACAAAGAGCGCTGCAAGCGACAGACGACAAATAGCAGTCAACTGCTGGATGCAGTGGGATTAGAGTTGAAACAACAGTTAGTGTTTACTTCAGTAGCATATATTAACGGCAAAGGGTCACTACTGTCTCAGTTGTCTGAAAATTTTTAGGTTTAATAACGGTAAAGTAAGTTTTGTGTCCAATGAACAATTGAGATCAATGAACTATCTGATTGCCATATTACCCAACCGCATTGAGGCAGAAGCCGCCTACACTGCTCTAGAAAAAGCAGACTTACCGATGGATAAGGTAACTATTTTGGGTAGAGGATACCAAACTGCTGATGAATTTGGTTTAATTGACCCCAGTGCCAAAGCCAAAAAGCAAATTTATCAACTGGCATTTTTGTTGATTCCCTTCGGCTTTGCGGCAGGTTATGTCTTTAACTTACAGACAGGGATAGTAATTGTTCCAGGAACCGGCGCAGTAGTTAATCATATCATCGGCGGTTTGTTTGGTGCGATCGCGGGCTCAATGGGGAGTTTTTTCGTTGGTGGTGGAGTTGGTTTAAGCACCGGCAGTGGTGATGCTTTGTCTTACCGTAATCGCCTCAATGCTGGAAAATATCTGATTGTAGTCAAAGGTTCTGAAAGTTTGACTAGGCAAGCCACAACCTTACTTAAACAATTCAATCTTGAACATATACAAGGTTACGTCGAACCAGAGAATTAAGAATTATCGTAGGGGCGGGTTTAGGGATATCCTAATGCATTCGACGATAACTGTCATACAAAACCCGCCCTATCGATAACCTTGCAGATTAACAAAAATTTTCCTCAAACATCGATTAAATAAGGCGTTGGTGTGTTTTTGGGAGATAAAAACACAATTAAGCGATCGCTTGTTGGATGCATTAAAGACTTATGCTTGTACTGATTCAATTCTTTAATCTAAAATAAAGACAGTTAGTGGGTTAAAGGCACTATGAGTTCTCCCATCGTCACTCAACCTCCATTGATAGATTCGGAGCAACGAGTATTGCTTCACGGAGTTGATTGGCATCAATACGAGAGTTTGCTAGGGGTTCTAGGAGATAACTTTCCCACATTGCGGATGAGCTACTTAGAAGGAACCCTAGAAATTATGACTAATTCTCCGGAACACGAGGAGCTCAAAAAGGTGATAGGGATGTTGATAGAAGCCTATCTACAAGAAACCCGAACCCGTTTCCATGCAGGGGGTTCTACCACCTTTCGCCAAGCTGCAAAGAAGCGAGGTTTAGAACCTGATGAGTGCTATTGTTTAGGAGCAAAAAAGGAATTTCCAGATTTAGCAATTGAAGTAGTTATTACCAGTGGATTAGTCAATAAGCTAGAAATATATCAGGGTTTGGGTGTACGGGAAGTTTGGCAGTGGCAATCAGGACAATTTTCTATTTATCATCTGCGCTCAACGGGATATGAGTTAGTAGAAGCCAGTGAGTTACTATCTGCATTAGACCTGAAGTTGCTAGCTAGCTATGTCAAACCTGAAGAGCAGTTTGATGCGGTGATGGCATTTCGAGAAACTTTACGCCGGAGGTGAATTAGATCCTGATCGACGCATCTGGTAGTTATAGTAACACATCCTGGCCAAAAATTGCTTTCTTTCCCTAGATATCATAATGTTTTGAGTATCTGCGATCACTCATCAAGCTAAAGGAGGAATAATCTATGAAAACTCAAGAACTCATAACAAGCTCTGTATCTACAGAAGCATCGATTCGAGAACAATTAAAGCAAGAAATTGAACAAGCACCGGACGAAATTTTAGAGATTGTTTTAGACTTTATTCTCTTTCTCAAATCTCGTCATTCTCACTCATCAACAACAAAACAGACTCCTTCTACGGCAGCATCAATTTTAAAAACCCTAGAAAGCATTGGTACATGGGAGGGTGATGACTTTGATGAGTGTTTAGAGTTAGTGCATCAATCTCGTAGTAAGTTCTATATTACAACTGAGGAAAACGAGAATGAAGACTGGAAAGTAGATTAAGAAAATTTATGTATTTGCTGGATACAAATCACTGTAGCTTGGCGATTAAAAATCAGCCTGATATACTCTCTCAGTTGGCAGTACTTGCTCAAACACAGATTGCAACTTGTGTTATTGTGCAAGCTGAGTTAATCTATATGGCAGAAAATTCCCAAAGACGGGAGAGTAACCTTAATCGTGTCACAGAGTTTTTGAAGAATATTTCAATCTATGCAATTGATTCGGTAACAGCTGAAATTTATGGAGCACTTCAGGCTGCTCTGATGCGGCAGTTTGCCCCAAAAGAAAAAAGTAAACGCCGAAAAACTCGACTTATTGATATTGGCTTGAGTCAACATGATCTGTGGATTGCCGCAGTTGCTCTCCAACATAATCTAACTATCGTTTCTGCCGATAGTGACTTCCAACGCATCAAAACTGTGGGCAGTCTGTCTGTAGAAAACTGGTACATGGCAAATAACCAATAACAAATGACCAATAACCATCCTTATGATTACCATCCCGAATTACATCACTCCTGAAGAATATCTGGATATCGAACGTCAAAGCCCAATCCACCATGAATATCGGCAAGGATTAGTCTATGCGATGGCTGGTGGCACAGATAATCATGATCGTATTTCTCTCAACCTTCTGAGCCTGATTAACTTGCATTTAGGGAATTCAGATTGCCGATTTCACTCTGGTAATGTGAAGGTTAATTACCAAAAAGATTTTTATTACTATCCTGATGCCTTCGTTACTTGTGATCCACGAGACCGGAATGACCGCTATATCAAGAGATACCCTAAACTGATTGTTGAAGTACTCTCCCCCAGTACCAAGACCTTTGATTTGGGGGAGAAATTTAACGATTACTCAAAGATAGCATCTTTGGCAGAATATGTTTTAATTTATCAAGAAAGTCAGATGGTAGAATGCCGTCGTCGCACTTCGTCAAACACTTGGGATACAGTTGTTTATGAGATAGATCTTGTGTGGCTAAAAAGTATTAACCTGGAGTTTGCGATTGCTCAATTGTACCAAGGAGTTGATAGCTAGTCACACTGTCATTTGTTGTTTGCGATATAACCCAGCGATTCATTAATTTTGAATTTTGAATTCGCCGTCAGGCGCTTATTACTTCAAAAGTCGTTCAACCGACACTTCCACTTCCGGAAACGCCAAGGGAGAAACTATTCCTTGAGTAATAATCTGTTGAGACAAATACTTCTTACCTTGAGGAGAACGAAAAACAATCAACTGCTTTTGCTGTAAATTCAAAACCCAATATTCCTGAATGCCTGCTTCAGCGTAAATAGCGCTTTTGAGCTGCACGTCCTTAGCTAAAGTAGAATCAGATATCTCTATTAACCAGAAAATATCCTCTGGTTGTGGATGGCAAAAGCGGTAACGTTCTCTGGGAGGTTTAACAACCGCGATATCGGGTTCAGGTTCGGAGTTGGCGAGAGTAATCGGTCGTGCTTCTCGGATTAAGGCTTTACCTGTTAAATTTACTCGTAAATAGTCAGCTAATTCTTCTCCATAAAAAGTATGGGAAAGTTTTTCTGGGGACATCTCGATAACCTCTCCTGCAAGTAACTCTACTGCACGGTTTCGCAATATTCCAGCTTCAATCATCTGGTGATAATCTTCTACCGCCCACCTAGTTAGAGTTTTCATGGTCGTGGACTTGTTTAATGCTACATCTTTATTATAATATTGTATGATTTTAATTGTGAGGGCGCAAATGTGGAGGTTAAACTAAAAAAGTGGGGTAACAGTATCGGCTTCCGAATTCTTCGCAAAATCGCGGAACGTTTTGATATTGATGAACATTCAATTATTGAACTTACCGAGTCACAGGATGCCCTCATTATCACCAAGAAGAACAAGCCTTCAACCCTTGAGGAGTTATTAGATAGTATTCCCAATGATTTTCAGTATCCCGACGATATACACCGATTTCGTTGCAAGCAAACCGCTCGGTAAAGAAATCATTTAGCCAATTGAGGCATAAATGAACATTGAAAGAAGATAAAGACTTGTTATTACAGCAACTAGAATGCTACCAAGAGAAGAACTATTAAAAGGGGTCGAAAATCGCGAGGAAATTGCCCGTATCATTGATCAAGCAGAACAGGCAATCAAAACTTGGGAAGTTGTCCTAACTGATTTTATCTCACCACCGGTACTAATTGAAGTCCAGGAAAAATTTAGCCGCTTGACGGAAGTGCAGCTGCTGGCTTGGGGTGGTTATCCTCAAGCAGAAAGACAACGTTTAGCGATCGCACGAGAAGAATTACCCTTAGAACAATATCAGGTGGAAGTAGCAGCATTGGATATTGCCGGGAACTTTCTCTTTGATCCAGCTAACCATCGGGACTTCTTAGGGGCAATGTTGGGCACAGGTTTGGTAAGGGAAAAAACTGGGGATATTATTGTTCTAGGAGAACGAGGTGCTCAAGTAATTGTTGTACCAGAAATGGTGGAGTTTCTACAAGCTAATTTAACTCAGGTGCGCTCTGTGCCAGTAAAAACTCAACAGATTGAGCTGAGTGAGCTCAAGGTTAGAGAACCGAAGAAGAAAGAGCGAACCACTGTAGAAGCCTCAATGCGTTTAGATGCGATCGCTTCGGCGGGCTTTGGCACTTCTCGGAATAAAATGGTTGAACTGATTAATGGTGGTGATGTTCGGGTAAATTGGAAAGAAATTACCCAAGCTAGCCATTTAGTTAAATCAGGAGACTTAATTGCGATTCGTGGAAAGGGACGAGTGGAAGTTGGGGAAGTTAATGTAACGAAGAAAGAACGCTATCGGGTGCAGCTGACAAGATTCATTTAATTAGGTGGTAGGTGGTAGGTGGTAGGTTGTAGGTTGTAGGTTGTAGGTTGTAGGTGTTAGGCAATAAACCGAATTGCACTCATTCGATGGTTGACTGTAGGGGTTAAGCATTGGCGCTAGCATATTGCCCATAAAATCAAGGTTTTTGTCCGCCAATGCTTAACCCTTCCGGGATTTATACAAAAGGTCAGAAAAATTGTATTCCTCTTCCTCAGCTCCCTATTCCCCTGCACTCTATTGTGCAGCCGATAGCTGAATTCGGATTTAGCGTTATTTATTACAAAGTATGACATTTTGTCTTAAAAGTAAAAATCAACCTTGAAGTAATACAGAGACACTCAAAATCATCGATTTTGTAGAACAGTAAATAAACTTTAGGAAAATTTATGCTATCTCGCCGTAAATTTATTGCCGCTTCTGGAGCTACTTTGGCTTTATCTCTAGTTTCGCCGAAGAAAGCCTCTGCTCAGTCACTGCGCCTCCGTCGGGATTTAACCACAATGGCTCCTAATGATCTGTTTTTCCAACAGTATGCTGAAGCAATAGCCAGAATGCATCAATTGCCGGAGAGGGATCCACGGAGCTGGCGTAACCAGGCGATTATCCATGCAAATTTTTGCCCCCACGGTACCTTAGATTTCCTACAATGGCATCGGCACTATCTCACATTCTTTGAGCAAATTTGTGGTCAACTGATCGGCGAACCTAATTTTGCTTTGGCATACTGGAATTGGTCCAACAGGAGAGGTCGAATCCCGGAACCATTTTTTGCTGATAATCCTCTCAATGTGGAGTTTTGGAATGACCCATCGAACTACAATTCATCAAATTGGGGTCCAATAAACACGGTTGGTATACGAGGACTGACGGAAAATATCGGAGTTCAGGATTTCCGAGGCGGGGATGTTTTTACAGAAGATGAAATTGAGCGAATCAGACGCAATTCTAACTTCAATCTGTTTAGCGCAGAACTAGAAGGGACACCGCACAACTTAGGACATGTTCTACTTGGAGCAACTAATAGTTCACCGCCATTTGGCCATATGTACAATGGTCTTTCGCCATTAGACCCGATCTTCTGGTTGCACCATTGTAATGTTGACCGGATTTGGGCTGAATGGCAAGCGGCGGGGAACACAACTCCATCGAATTCCACAGAATACAACCGGCAATTTGTCAATGCTGAAGGTGATCTTGTTAGGGTTACGGCGAATGATGCCAGGGATTTCACTGCAATGGGTTTCACCTATGAAACGACCCTTTCTGACTTAACATCACCAATAGTGTTAACCTTAGAAGGTACTGAATTAGATGCTCCTTTAGGATTTTTACCAGAGTTCTTCGCGTCGGCTGATGTTGGTGTGCAGGAGCTCGGAAAAGCTGACAACACTGAAGTTTCCCAGGTTGACACCGCCACATCTATCTCCGTGCAGGCAAACAATCTCTTAACAAATCTTTTCGGCAGTCATACTTTTAGGACCAATAGCTTCCTGGGTACACCGCGAATAGCTGTAGAGGGAGACCGAATTTTGGCGGTTTTGAAAAATATCACGCCCCCTTCAGCCACAGACGATGCTATAGTTGTCGAGATCTTTGTCAACTGTCCGTATCTGAGTGCTACAACACCTAGCAATGATCCTCACTATGCAGGAACATTCAGCTTTTTTGGTCAACATAAGCAGGGAATGGGGAAACCAGAATTTGTGATTGATATTACAGACCCATTGCGCTATTTGGCCGAAAAAGGGCTCCTGGTGGATAACCTTGTGAATATCCAGCTTCTGCCCCTAGCAGTTGTACCAGAAGGTCGGAAACAAGCTTCATTTAAGGTGGAAACCATTGAAATTATCAGAGCTTAACTTCCTTCAGTGTAAATTAGCTATAATTATGGCTATGAGTATCCTCACCATTGGGGTAGGAGTAGCCAAAGGAGAACCTGAGCCTCCTCAACCCCTTACTGCAACCTTCGAGAGGTCAGCTTTCATCCTCGTTGATGTGCCTGGTAACCTATCTCTTGCCGGAGCAGCTGCGATCGAACTGACAGTTCTACCCAAAAAAGTTGATGAGGCTAAACCATATTTAGTTCAGGTATACCTGACTAAGGGGGCTCAACTGAGGGAAGATGTTTTATCAGAAAAGACACTCCTCGGTACTTATGGCTTTTTTCCCCCTGCCAAGGAAGGCAAAGCACGCACTTTCGTTGTTCCGGCACCTTCAAATTTAGCCGAACGAGTGACAGCGGGAGAAGATACTATTAGTTTGCTGGTCGAAATTGTACCAGTTAATCCCAGGACAACTCTGAATCACTCTTCTCTCACGGTTATCGAAGCTAAGGTCGTTGAATAGCCTTAAGATAGATGGCTATTAAATTAACAAACGTTTACAATACCAAATCCCGGTTGGCCACAATGATACTGAAGTGAGTCAAGTCTGTCATGATGGAAAACATGGTCACCCAGAAAATTGGTGTCCTGCACCCATCCATAACGCTTGGATAAGGCTAACCAAACTTATTAATGAGCATCACGACTTCTGTGCTGGCAGATTTGCTGCAAGCTATGCCCCAACTGCGGCAACAAGTGTATTTTAAGGCTTCTTTGACTGCCCTCTCCCATGCAATGGAAGATCAGGTTTTGGCAGGCTCAGATCAGCCTTTGGTAATTGCTAGCTTCCAAAGAGAGCACTTCTACCGCACTGAGGCAAACAGATATCGACGTATTGCTGAACAGACTTCTCAAGTGTATGTCCTAGCAGCACCAGAAACAGAATTCAAGAATAGCTCGGAATATTACGAAACTGTAGCATTTGAGAAGGCAGATGCTCTCAGTCAAGAATGGCATTTGGTGGTGATTGGGCAAAACTATGCTAACTGCTTAGTTTGTAGGGAAAAATTTACAACTGAACCCAAGTTGATCGATCAAGATATTGACTCCTCCCGCCGCTTTGAAGGAATCTGGACTTTTGACCGCGATGTCAGCAATCGGGCTGCGGAAATCCTCCTAGACCGCATCGAAGTATATCGACCTGAGTTAGCTGCTAAGATTGCCGAGGCAAGATCTCAGTATTTAGAAGATTCAGTAGCAGTTGATAGTGGATTAACTCAAAATTCTGCCAATTCCGACGCCTTTGTTCAGCGTTTGGCGACTTACTTACAAGCTGGTCAGTACAAATTGCTCAAAGCG
The DNA here is from genome assembly GCA_010672925.1 of Symploca sp. SIO1C2. Taxonomy (GTDB): domain Bacteria; phylum Cyanobacteriota; class Cyanobacteriia; order Cyanobacteriales; family Coleofasciculaceae; genus Caldora. Next base: position 11,007 of record JAAHFP010000034.1, read on the forward strand.
TATCGTTCCCTTTCTACTCAGGAACAGAAAGAGCGCCTAGTAAACTCTATCACTGATGCTATTCGGCGATCGCTCGACCCCGAAGAAATTCTGGAAATTGCTGTGCAAGAACTAGGGCAAGCTCTTGGGGCTTGTCGATGTGTAATTTACCGGTGTAAGGCAACAGATATCACCGCTGTTATCAGCCATGAGTTTTTAAGAAAGAGGGGTAAAGGGGAAAAGTCCCTTGTCCCAAGCCTAGGAGAAACTTGGCCACTACAAGATAATTGTTTGTTTCAAGAGGTTGCAAAGCGTCTAGAAGCAATTTATGTAGAGGATGCTCAAAAAGACCCCCGCATTAACCAGACAATGGAATTAGCCGATGGTAATGCTGAAAGTACAGTACCAAATAGTCCACAGGGCAAAGGTAACTCACCATCGACAACCTTGAAAAAGTTGGTGCAAAAATTTTCGATTCGCTCTTGGTTGAAGGTACCAGTAATTTACCAGGAACAGCTATTGGGCATGTTGGATTTGCACCATTGCGGCTCAAGACCTTATCACTGGGAAAAAGATGAGCTGGCCATGGTCAAAGCAATCGCCACTCAAGTCGGCGTTGCTCTCATTCAAGCTGAAGCCTACGCTAACCTAGAAGAGCTTAACCAACAGCTAGAAGCCCTTGATCGTACTCGCAGCAACTTAGTAGCCATCACCGGTCACGAATTACGCACTCCCCTATCCACCATTCAGGTTTGCTTGGAAAGTATGGCAACGGAGCCAGACATGTCTCCCGAGTTGCGTCAGGTAATGCTCGATACTGCTCTTGCTGATTCCGAAAGGATGCGCAAATTGGTTCAAGACTTCCTCACCCTATCCCGTTTAGAAAGTGGTCGTGTGGAATGGAACCTAGAACCCTTATCTATCAAAGAATGTATCTACCTCGCCATGAGTCATATCTGTGCTCATAGTTCAGAGGAGGAGCGACCAAAAATTACGACTAAAGTCTCAGATAATCTTCCCTTAGTACAAGCTGATGGCGAGTGGTTGGTAGAAGCCCTAGCTAAGCTTTTGGACAATGCCTGCAAATTTACTGCTCCTCAAGGAGAAGTAATTATTGAGACCCAAAGTCACGATGATTCCATGTTAGAAGTAATTGTCTCAGATACTGGTCGAGGTATTGAACCCAACCGTCTCAACGATATCTTTGAGCGTTTTTATCAAGAAGAAGGCGCTCTGCGAAGAACTACTGGTGGTACTGGTCTGGGTCTAGCAATTTGTCGCCTAATTGTCAAGGGGTGGGGGGGCAAAATTTGGGCAGATTCAACCGGCAAAGACCAAGGCTCTCAGTTTCACTTTACAGTACCAGTTATCAAAACTCTCCCAGAATCAAAACCCTCGGCAGCTAAAGGCAAAAGAGTTACCAAGGGCAAGAAGCAATCAAAGGTCAAAGGGACAAAGTAAATCTTTTGTTATTTGTTATTTGTCATTTGTCATTTGTTCTTTGTCGCAATGACGGGTCAAGGGAGCTGGGGGAGCTGAGGGAGCTGAGGGAGCTGGGGAAGAGAAATACAACTTTTATGACCCCTTGGAACACTTCTATATAGGGTTTTTTGAGCACCCAAACGCCATATATGGGAATTGACAAAATGCACAACCCTTTAACTTGTCACCAATGACCAATAACCAATGACCAACTGTTACAGTTCTTGACAGAGTAGCTGGACATGTACAACCGCAATGATAGCATTCCCTAAAATGCTCTAATTTTTGAGAGAGAACACTATGGCAGAAGAAACTCTTACTGGTCAGCCCCCCATCTTTGGTGGAAGTACTGGTGGATTACTGACCAAGGCTGAAGTAGAAGAGAAATACGCAATTACCTGGAGCAGCAAGAAACAGCAAGTATTTGAAATGCCTACTGGTGGTGCTGCTATCATGAACGAAGGTGACAACTTGCTCTATTTAGCTCGTAAAGAGCAGTGCCTTGCCTTGGGAACCCAATTGCGTTCCTTTAAGCCCAGGATCGAAGACTACAAAATTTACCGGGTTTTGCCTAACGGTGAAACCCAGTATTTGCATCCAGCAGATGGCGTCTTCCCAGAGAAAGTCAACGAAGGGCGTGAATTTGCAGGAAAAGTAGACCGCAAGATTGGCGACAATCCTCAACCATGTACCGTGAAATTCAGCGGTAAAGAAACTTTTGAAGTTTAGGGTATGGTTTAGTGCTCAGTAGTCAGTGGTCAATAGTTCATAGACTGCTGATTACTGATTACTGGCAATTATCGAGAAAAAATCATGATTTTCCCAGATTTATCTCAGTTTTCAACCCTAGCTCAACAGGGTAATTTTGTACCAGTTTACCAAGAGTTGGTCGCTGACTTAGAAACACCGGTTTCTGCTTGGTATAAAGTTTGTGCTGGTCAGCCTTACAGTTTTCTGCTGGAATCGGTAGAAGGAGGAGAGAATCTGGGACGTTACAGTTTACTAGGTTGTGACCCTCTCTGGGTGCTAGAAGCTAGGGGAAACTGCACGACTCAGAAACATCGAGATGGCTCAACTAGAGTGCTTGAAGGAGACTCCTTCGAGATCTTAGCTAATTGCCTGAAACCATACCAACCAGTAAAGTTGCCCCAACTGCCACCAGGGATTGGTGGTTTGTTTGGTTTTTGGGGTTATGAACTGATTCGCTGGATAGAACCTCGTGTACCGGTTTACCCAGCAACTGAGAAAGACTTACCTGATGGATTGTGGATGCAGGTAGACAACCTGATTATTTTTGATCAGGTGAAGCGCAAAATTTGGGCGATCGCTTATGCTGATTTACGGGATAGTGAGGTTGATTTACAAAAAGCTTACCAAAAAGCTTGCGATCGCTTACAGATATTGGTCAACAAACTGCAGTTGCCCTTATCAGCGGAAAATACAGCATTACCATGGACACCTCCAGATAGTGCCATTCAGGAGTTACCCTATACCAGCAATACAGAAGCATCCCAGTTTTGCACTAATGTTCAGAAAGCCAAAGACTATGTTGAAGCCGGAGATATTTTTCAGGTGGTTCTGTCTCAGCGCCTCTCGACAGAATACACGGGTGAACCCTTTGCTCTTTATCGCTCCCTACGTTTGATTAATCCCTCGCCTTATATGGCGTATTTTAACTTCGGTGATTGGCAAATCATTGGTTCTAGCCCAGAAGTGATGGTTAAGGCAACTGTATTACCAGATGGAGGACTTCAGGGAAATCTACGGCCAATTGCTGGAACTCGACGCCGAGGTAAGACCCCGCAAGAGGATGACGCTTTGGCAAAGGAGTTGCTCCATGACCCCAAGGAAGTGGCTGAACACGTCATGCTAGTGGATCTTGGTCGCAATGATTTAGGCCGTGTTTGCCAGAGTGGTACGGTAAGAGTAGACCAACTAATGGTGATTGAGCGCTACTCCCACGTTATGCATATTGTCAGCAATGTAGTTGGCAAACTTGCCCCTAAGAAAAACGCTTGGGATTTAATTAAAGCCTGTTTCCCCGCTGGTACAGTTAGTGGAGCCCCTAAAATTAGGGCAATGGAAATTATTCACGAACTAGAACCTGAACGTCGAGGTCCTTACTCTGGAGTATATGGTTACTACGATTTTGAGGGTCAACTCAATAGTGCGATTACCATTCGCACTATGGTTGTTCGTTCGAGTGACCCTGGTAAGTATACAGTATCAGTGCAAGCTGGTGCTGGTTTAGTTGCTGATTCTGATCCAGAAAAGGAATATGAAGAAACTCTCAACAAAGCCAAAGGGTTGCTAGAAGCAATTCGCTGTTTGCGCAAACTTTAGAGAGACTAAGCTTCGTGCTAATAGGCATTGAGAAGAAATAACTAAATTGGGGGTAAAATTTATTTTTTCTTACTGCCTTAGGTCGAAGCGCCAGACCATTCACTTGGAGTCAGTAACCATAATCACTGCATCAAAAGGTACTATCCCTATTTCTTCGCTATTAATACAACGAGCTGCCCCCAAAGACAAATCTAGATTTCTACCGGATATATAAGGGCCTCGATCATTAATCCGCACAATTACAGAATCACCACTTTTCTTGCTTTTCACCTTCAAGTAGGTATCAAAGGGCAAGGAAGGATGGGCAGCAGTAAAGGCATGTTGATTATACTGTTCTCCAGAAGCAGTAGTACGCCCGTGAAAATAGCCTCCGTACCAAGAAGTTACCCCTTTGACTTTATCTGGGGTTGCTACTAAGTTGTACATTCGCTTTTGGGCTTCTACCAACTTTAAAGGCTCTTGTCCTAGAACTATACGAAGATTGTTAGCCCATTCTATGGCCAGTAGTTCTTGATTGCTCTCTAAGTCCTTGGCTAGGATATCCTCCATCCTAAAGATAATGCGGTTGCCTCCTTTAACCACTGGCGCACCATCCACCAAAGCTGCTTCAATGGTTGAGGGCTCAAACTCCAACTCTGATATCTCAGAAAAGAATTGTTTTATACTTTGGGCAAGGGCTTCAGCTGGTTGCTGCTTGGTAAATTGTACAATTGAGCTTCCCTTAATTTGGACATGAAACTGCTCTGGCGGTTGAGAAGTAGCAGAACCGAAAGTTTCAATAGTCAGTTGTTGCGAATATCTCCAAAAGCCTCGCTTGACAAGCTTTCCTTTTTGTTTTTCCTTAACTGGTGTTGGCGATTGAGTACTAATCACTGCCACTGAATAGTTCAACCCCTTGGCAACAGGTTCAACTTTTTTACGCCAAGCAAACAAATTCTGCATCACCTGCAAAACCTGCTCAGAGAATTTGGTTTTGGAATCATCTCTAGTAGATTTCTCTATCCATGCAGCAGATGGAGATGTTGCTGTGTAAGTTAGGAGAGTTTCTGCTGTTGGCCTGGTTTTTGTCTTGGACTCAGGACGGCAAAATCTATTTTCTACAGCCTCTCGGCTTGGCTGTCTTGGGGTAGTGACATTCTCAGGGGAACTAGCATTTGCTTGTAAATGAGGACGTTGCAGGAAACTGTCTGTAGCTAGCTCCAATGGTAAGCTAGAGACACCAGCAACCGCTGCAACATTAGAAAACCCAACTTTGGGGTAAAGCTGGGTCAGAAAATCCTGATTATTTGGTCGTTCCAGCGGACTGCTGGCAACGGATAAGACGCTTTCAGGGAAAGTACTGACTAGGTAATCAGGTACTTTTAGTAAAGTTTCACTGGAAGCCAATAAACAGCTCATCCAGGAGGTTAACCAAAAAAGTCCAGAAAATGGCATGATGCAATAAATTTGTAATGTATGTAAATGCACAGTGGCAGCTAAAGCTGTAGGATAGTATACAAAAGTTCGGGATCAATAGATCAATCTTCAGATTGCTCCCTCATTAGTACAAAGGATTTTCTGACTAATGACCAATGACTTTGCTCACAGGTAGTTATCCCCCACATCGCTAGAAGGAAGAGGTAATGGGCTTCTAAGCTTGTTCAGTGAAGATTTTAAAGAGTGAAAATGGGTATCATAAACTTTGTTGTAGATAAATAAAGAGTGTTTGAGTTGGAGCCATCCTGCTGGTGTTAAAGTCTGAGTGTGAACTATGGAAAAACTAATTTTTTATATTGTTGATGTTTTTGCAGTTGATAAATATACCGGTAATCAGCTTGCTGTCTTCCTCAGTGGCAAAGCGGTCGGCTTCAGTGAAGAGCCCCTACCACTTTCTGGCGAACAAATGCAACAAATTGCCAAAGAAGTTAATTATTCAGAAACTACTTTTATCACATTGACACAGCCACAAAAAGGTGGTTATGATGTCCGCATTTTTACACCTCGAAAAGAACTGTCTTTTGCTGGTCATCCTACTTTGGGTACTGCCTACATTATTCAAAGAGAAATTATTAAACAAGCAGTTACCACAGTTAAATTGAATTTACCAGTTGGACAAATTCCTGTAACTTGGCACAATAGTCAGGATACGGGTGAAGTGCTCTGGATGCGGCAAAATTCACCTACTTTTGCTGAAAAGTTTGATACAGCTTCCTTAGCAGCAGTATTAAATCTCGACCTATATGATATTGATTCTCGCTTTCCTATTCAAGAAGTTTCTACAGGTACTCCTTTCATCATTGTTCCTTTAAAGAATCAAGACGCTCTCAAACGGATTAATCTCAATAAAGATAAATATTTTGCATTAGTAGATAAAACAGAATCCAAAGCAATCTTAGTATTTTGCCCAGAAACTTATGACCCAGAAAATGACCTCAGTGTCCGAGTTTTTGCTGAGTATTTGGGTATTCCAGAAGATCCGGCAACTGGTAGTGCCAATGGCTGTTTAGCTGGGTATTTAGTAGAATATTCTTACTTTGGGGACAAGTCTGTGGATATTCGTGTTGAGCAAGGATATGAGATGGGTAGACCTTCACTATTATTACTTAGAGCCCAGCAAGATCAGGATCGGATAGATGTTTCAGTGGGAGGTAAGGTAGTGTTAATTGCTAAAGGAGAATTTTTTGAGGAGTAATGGTAGGTGGTAGGTGGCAGGTGGCAGGTAGCAGTCCCGATTCAAAAATTTAACTACCATGCATAAAAACTTATGTCTCCGCGTCCCCGCGTCCCCGCGTCCCCGTGTCTATTTACACAATAGGAGAAGCACAACTTGGACTTAAAAGAGCATCTCTACCAACATCTTACTCAGATAGTGCGCGATCGCGACCCTTATCTCAACACGGGTGGACATTTTTTTGTACAGCAATATATTCGCCAACAGCTTCAACAGTGGGGTACAGTAGAAACCCATGAATTTCGGGTGCAGCGTAAAACTTATAAGAATTTAATCCTCAACCTTCCACCTCAGGAAAGTAGCCAACGGAAAATAGCTAACCAAAGAAAGAGAAAATCTCCACCCATTCTAATTGGTGCTCACTATGATGCTGTACCTGGAAGTCCAGGGGCAGATGACAATGCTACTGGTGTGGCTGTTTTATTGGAGTTAGCAAGAGCATTTACCATTCAACCGCCAAAATCGACCGTCCGATTGGTTGCCTTTGATATGGAAGAATACGGTTTATTGGGCAGTGAGCAATATGCTGAGGAGTTAAAGCAACAGGGACAACCTCTACGTTTGATGTTCTCTTTAGAAATGCTGGGTTACTGTGATCCCACTCCCGGTTCCCAAAGCTATCCAGCTAAGTTGGAATATTTATACCCCAATCGAGGTGATTTTATTGCTTTAATTGGCAATATATCTACTATCCCTGACTTGATTCGCCTCAGCCGTATTATTCGTAAAGAAGGAACACCCTGTGAGTGGTTACCAGCAGGAAAACAAGGTCTAATTGTTCCTCCAACACGACGCAGTGATCATGCTCCTTTTTGGGACAGAGGTTATCGGGCAATGATGGTTACAGATACATCATTTATGCGGAATCCTCATTATCATCAGCCAACTGACTCGATAGAAACCCTGGATCTTGATTTTCTTACTGGCGTCTGTCGCGGTTTGATTAGCGGTATTCGGAATCTTTGAAAGATTCAGTAATAGTTTAAACGTTTACTGACTAAAGCGAATCTCTGCTTCTTTCACAAAGATAATTGTACCAAAACGGTTGAGAAAATCTATTCCGAGTAAACCATCAGTAAAAGTTATTGCTGGTAAATCGTGAGCTACAATTGGGAAATTATCTACGCGCTGGCCTAAACAGCTGAACCAAGGTACTTTAACCACTGGTGTTTCAACAATTCCACCAGGTGTAGGTATCCTCATTCTGCGAAGAGGGTTTTGCACATCACAGCCAAGAGCTTTCAATAGATTTACTCTCAATACAGTGTAGCTCTAACCAGTATCCACCAACAATCTCACTTTTCTCACAATATTTGACCTGCCACCCAAAGCAGCTCTTGCCACAAGTAAATTACCGTAATAAGAAAGTTTATAAGTTTTCTGTAAACTCACAACAAAACTGCATAATTTTCAGGAATTGGACCTGTGTATTCTATGACAATCGATGGGACATTTTCAAGCTTGATTAATGCTTTGTCTATTTCATCTCGCTCAGGTGAATGTGCTAAAACTTCGCCTCAATTGGGTTCCACTGCTCATCTGATTCTGTATCAGCTATGAGTACCCACTCACGGGGATAACGAGAGCGGATTTCTTCGATAGTCAAAATTTCCCCAGTTAGTTTATAGTCATGGTTTTGCTTAATAGGTATCGAAGCTTCTTCAACATAGTCTTCTTGGATTTTGGTAATTTCTTTCTCTAGGAGTTGTTTCAATTTAAGTTTTTGCTCGATATCGAGGCTGGTAATTGCCTCTATTAGTGCATTAAAGGGGATCTGCAATTTAACAGTAGCTTGAGTCATTGAATTTTTGGGCCAATATACCCAATAATGATTTTTCCTGGTCCTAATTTGTCCGAGAAATGGAGCCGCCAAGCTCCTGGTGTCATGCTAACGTGTAAACTGAAAATTCGATCTATGTCATCGGGACACCTAAAGGTTAGTTTCTGTTTTAAGCGATTGAGCCTTGACTCACTCTCTGGAGTTGCATTGCGAAGACTATCTGAAGAAAAAGCTCCAGTTGTCCAAGTCTTGCAGTAGTTCTCAAGCTCATCCAAACTTTTACTCACCTGTTGTAGCATTGGATTGCCGGTTTTAAGACTTTGTAGTTGCTGACGAACCTGATCACAAAATTCTAGACTAGGGAATAACTCCTTCCTACAATTCCAAAGTTCAATACCGTCACTTACAATAATTTGGATGCGATGCTTAATCCAATCAGCATGTTCCTGGACATGTTTTCTACGACTGGCATGAACAATCTCCAGATATTCATCGATTAATTCGTCATCCTCAAATCGTGTTACTGCTAATCCTAAGCGACTGCAATCCCATCGATTGTCAGAATTCAAGCTCACTGGAAGTGCATCACTGACTAAAGCAAAGCACAGTCCTCTGGCTTCTTCCCCTTGGTAAAAAACATCAGATAAATTAAAATCACTCTTTATTACCTCAGCAACATCAGCCCAAAAGGGTGCTTTTGCAATGAGAGTACGGAAGAAGCGACGCTCCTCTATATCCACTACCTTATCATTGCGCCAGCGAGCAACCGGATAACCAGGAGCAAGTTCGATACTGTTAATATCATTAGCAGTGCGGAGTACCCGCTTTACCCCGGTAGTAGTTGCTTGCCGCACAGTGCTAATTAACTCTGACATTAATTGTCGTGCTGTTTGCTCATCAGCGGCAGGAGTCTTTAGTGATAGTTCATTGAGTACCATCTCCAGATCCATATTTTATTCTCCCGCCGGTCCCAGCAACATCTCCAAACTTTTATCCCACTCATCGAAGAAGCCATCTGGCCATTGATCGATTCTACCGTTGCGATCGATACGTGGTGAGATTACCTTAGTAACAGCTTGCCCTAGTTTCTCTTGTCGCTGGAAGTAGTGCAGTTGGACATCTTCTGGTTCAAGTTTACCACCATGAACCGCAAGACGAATCCCGTTTAATACATGGTCACTATGGGTTTCAATGACAACTTGAACACCACAACTAGCAGCAAGTGCTAACAACTCGCCCATTTTAGCTTGTCCTTTGGGATGAAGGTGGGCTTCTGGGTTTTCTAATAAAATTAGTGTACCTGGTTCTGAGGCTAATACTGCCACAATAATCGGTAAAGTGTAGGTAATACCAAATCCAATATTGGTGGCACGGTAAGGGTTACTATCTCCGTAGGAGTATTGCAAGCTAATCAAATCCATATCTGGGTTTGAATTAATTTTGATGCGTGTACCTGGGCTAACTTCTCCCATCCAGGCTTCAACTTGGTCTTTCAAATCTAGTGATTTTGCTTCTAGTTGACCCTGTTGACCTTTTAATTTTACATCCGGATGACTAAGGCTATTATTAGGAATAACTTGACGCCCATTAATGGAAAGGAAATGTGCTGTATACTCACCTCTCACTCCAAGCTGTCCAAGTTGCCTTACTTGAAAATCTGACATCTCAAAAAATGCTCTCGGACCGATCCGCTCTGCCTGGAGATAGTGAAATTTATTATTGAAAAGACTAGATTTATAGACTTCTGGGATGACTGGTAATGAGGCAAGATTCAATACATCTACCTCTTGATCGTAATTAAAGCGCCATATACCCTCTAGACTATTCTCCCAAACAACCTCAAAACCAATTTCTTCTGTCTTAGCTCCCTCGAAGAGAGCATCTTGAGCCGTACCAATACGAACCAACTCACCATTGAGTGCTAAACCAATATTTGGCAATAATCTCTGTTGGTGAGATTGACGTAGCAGCAGTAGAGAGTGCAGTAGAGAAGATTTTCCAGTGCTGTTGAGACCAGAAAGGAGAGTTAGTGGTTTGAACTCAAAGAATTGGTCTGCAAAAGGCTTGAAGTTTTTTAAGCGCATGGAGTGAATCATGACAACACCTCCTGGATAATTTTTTCAATAGTAATAAAGCGATACTTCACTTTATTAGCTGCCTGAGAAATAGATGCCAAAAATTCTTGGTCTGTATCCATATAATTAATAAACAAATTCATTAATTTTTGCTTATTATTATTCAAAGCTTCGATTTGAACATCACTAAGATAACTAAGACTAACCGACCAAGCCTCAAAAAGTGATTTATTTAATGGTTTTTTTCTTTTAATGGTTTTATGTATTTTACGAAAAGCCTGATTACAAAAAATTTTATATGCGGCAATCATTGCTTTATTAAAATCACTTTCAATAATATTTAACTCTTCTTCTTTCAACTTATTTGCTTTGAACAAAGCCTCACTTAAAAATGAATTTCTATTTCCGTCTTGGTAATATTGGTAAGAGGTAAGCCTGAATGCCAAGAAGCCAAGTATAAATTCTCGATCATCCATCCGCTTCTTTTTCGATTCGCTAAGCTGAACAACTTGCTGAAATTCTTGAGATGCAGCAAGTTTAGCCAAAAACTTAGTTCCCTTACCTGGGTTGAGAGCATGGCGTATTTCTTGGTTGGACAGAGGTACACCTCCTGTATTAATGCGTCTAAAAATGTTGTACTTTACCTCAAAAGGCGTACCTTTCTCAATCAGATATACTGTAACTTGAGTCTCTTCAATACGGCGTTGATATCTACGCTCTAGATCATCGTAGGTTTTGCCTTCAAGTTCAGTGAGGTACTCTAGTCCACATAGTCTCAATCGCTTATTGCTCTTATCGCTAACAAAATGCTTAAGGGCAGATAGCCGTTGTAATCCATCTACAACTAACCATTTTTCCTCATCAGTGCCATCTATATAGAAGGCTGGTAAGGGAATCCGGATCAGGATAGATTCAATCAGTCGGCTTTTAACATCATCCTTCCAGATATTTGCTTGACGCTGAAAATCAGGAGCTAAATCAAGGGCTTCTTCGTTAATTCGTCTGAGTAGTTGTTCAATGGTTGGTTCTCTGGTATCGATGTTAATCTGGTCAGGATCATATAGGAAGTGATTTTTTTCGTATTGTTCTTCGTCGTTGTCGTTTTCATCGAGTAAGTCTGGGTTGTGGTTATTCAGCTTGGTCATGGTTTTGAGGTTGAGGACTGTCGTCTCACACCGCCAGTAGTGGCTTGGCATAACTAAAACTGTAAGCTAAGACAAAAAAATAGAACAGGCTAGAAGCCTGTTCCACTTTTATTTGCACCTCTGATAAACCGGAAATGGTTACAATCTAAAGTCTATTATTTACAAACTGCATTTCCCATACCGCGCTTGTCTTGATCGCGAATTTCGCAGCCATAACCTCGACCATCCATGGCAGCACCACCGGCAAGACGGGCAATATCCCAAGTTTGGAGAACATTATTGCAAATTTCTGACTTATTGGCTCGTGCTTCGCTTACGGTGGCTAAGGTCTTTCCTGCTGGGCAAGTCTCACCTTGCTCTCGTGTAAAATTGAGAGGAGCGCTAGAGACACTCTTGGTAGGAGTACTAGCAACGCTAGATTTGGGCTCAACATTACTGGATAAGTCGGGCTTCAAGATCCCGAAATTATCGAGAACATAGCAGTAATTATCAAACTGGTAAGGAGCAACTTTGGGGTCTAATTGCTCCAAAATGCTTTTTGAACCATTAAAGAGATATTCGCGGCAAGCATCCGCACTTTTGAGAGCATCGCTACATTCCTTCTTAAAATAAGGATCTTCTTTAGTTTCAGGATAGTGCTCTAACTCATCGGTACAATAGTTAACAAGTTCAATATCAACTATTTGTACTGCTGTGTTGATATAAAGACCGCATTCTTCCAGGAAGTAGGGCTCTTCCTTAAGGGAAGGATCATACGAGATGTCTTCTTGGCATTGAGTCTTGATTGTATTTTCGGTTTCGGAAGAACTACATGCTTCCATAAAGTAGGGGTCATCCTTAAGGAAAGGATGAAACGAGAGCAGTTCTTGGCATTCAGTTGCGGTAGGTGCTGCCGCAGCCTCTGGTACATTGATATTAACAGCAGTCATGGCAACTAAAATAGCTGCCATTAAAACAGTCAAGAATCGTTTCATAAATTTTTCCAAAGTTGATCAACAAACGTGAACCCCTTTTAAACTAGTGTTTAAAGGGAGCTTGATGGTGTTATGAGAAATTATCGAAGCTGGTTCGATGGGAATTAACTTAGCATTCAAATGTATTTGTCGCTAGATATTATTAATTAATTTAAAACTGCTAAAGCTTTAGTAAAAGAGTCTAAAAGGACTCAAAGCACTGACATCTCACTTATAGAATTTTATTTGTAGTCTCAGCAATAGATAATGGTTTTTAATCATGCTTGACAGCATAAACTAAAATATGGTTTTGATTCGGAGCGTTATCAAGATATTGATATAGTGAGGGAAGATTAGGATGTTGGGTTTCGCCAATTCTAATGCTGGGTAAAGCCGCGATGAATACCGGCGGCTCAACCCAACCTACGAGGTTACGAGGCTGCTGAAGTTTACAAAAAGTAATCAGACTTAACCCAAGTGTTAGGCGCATATACAATCATTGGTGTCAACTTAAGCCTAGACATAGCTGGCTAGCTAGATTTCCTTGCCTCACCTTGGATTCAAATGATGAGGCTAATAGCAAAAGTCCATTGAAATGGACTAAATTCTTCGGCTTCACCTTAAGTTTAGTCATCTAAAGATGACTTGAGCTATTAGCCTGGGGTTTGAACCCCAGGCGAGATAAGGGTTTCACTTAAGTTGACACCAATGATATACAATACGCCCCTACCCCAATTTACAACTCCAGTATTTAGTTATATGAGTTGCGCTCCAAGATCCCGAAATAATCGAGCTCGTGGCAGTAATCAGCAAACTGGTTAAGATCCACTTTGGGGTCTATTTGATTGAAACTGCTTTTTGAACCAACGATGAGATATTCGTGGCAGACTTTCGCACTTTTGAGAGCATCGCTACATTCATCCTTGAAGTAAGGGTCTTCTAGAGCTTTGGGCTTATACTCTACCTCATAGGTACAATAGTCAACAAGATCAATGTCAACTATTTGTACTGCTGTAGTGTTTTGTGCTGCTGTAGTGTTGAGATAAGGACCGCAATCTTTCATAAAATAGGGGTTTTCCTTGAGGAAAGGATGATAGGAGATCAGTTTTTGGCATTCGGTTGCGGTAGGTGCTGCCGCAGCTTCTGGTACATTGACATTAAAAGCAGCCATAGCAACTAAAATAGCTGCCATTAAAAGAGTCAAAAATCGTTTCATAATTTTATCCAAAGTTGAGCCAACAAACCTCAACTCCTTCTCAACGGGTGTTGGAAGGGAGCTTGATGGTTTTACGAAAAATTATCGAAGCTGGTTCGATTGGATATAACCTACCATTCAAATATATTTGTGGCTAGATAATATTAATTAATTTAAAACTGCTAAAGCTTTAGTAAAAGAGTATAAAAGGACTCAAAGCACTGACATGTCACTTATAGAATCTTATTTGTAGTCTCAGCAATAGATAATGGTTTTTAATCATGCTTGACAGCAACAACCAAGATATGGTTCTGCGTAGGGGCGTATTGCATACGCCCAGACTGTATTGCATACGCCCAGGCTGTATTGTATACGCCCAGGCTGTATTGCATACTATAAAGTCTTCAGAAACTCGATTAAGGCTAGTTTGTCTTCATCGGTTAAATCTGAACCAAATGTATGTCCATGATCTTCGATAAAGTCAGGTGCTTGATTGGATTTCAGCAATACAGGAGCCAAAATATCATCAGGAATCAATTTAACCAAAGAGCCTAAAACTTTACTTCCCAAGTCAGAATTTAATTTCTTCTGTAGGATCGAAGGAGTTTCACGAGGGTCTAAATTAGCTAATAGTTTGATTGGTGTTCCTGCGGGGACATCAGCAACTAATTTGCCTAATTCTAAATGACTATCTTGGGAGGTGCGCTTGATCATGCGATCGCGTTTTTCAGGCCATAATAGTTTGGTACTCGCATCATTAAAGGCTGCCATACGTCCTGCTACGGAAGGATCACCAGTATATTTGCCCAGAGAGTTATTATTGAAGAAAGGGGCGCTAGACCAAATACTAATGAGGGAAGGTGTGCGATAGTAACCGCTGCCTCCGGCTGGAATCTCCAATTCGATGGGATTCTCTTCATCGAAAGGATTTTCCAAGGTGAGGGTTCCAGGAGATGGTAATTCCTTATAGGTTATTGAGGAAAATTGCTCCCAAACATGACCTTGTTTCGCATTTGTACCTAAGGCACGAGCAGCATTTGTACCAATTTCTGTTACCGGTTTACGCTTGTCGTCGGACAAGAAATTGTGTTCAAGAAAATCAGAACTAAGGACGGATTCTCGATACCATTGTTTGGCTTGTTCAGCATCGGCTACAATTTCTGCTGGTGGCTGTTTGCTGGAGTGACATTTAGCACAATTTTCAGCAAAAATAACTTTGCCTTGAGCTAATACAGATTGGTCTTGAGTGAGATAATCTTGACCTCCTGGTGCATCTGCTAGATGTAGTGGTGTGAGGGTGGTCAAAAAGTCTTCCGCATCTGCCATGCGCTCCTCTGTTTGATTCCAAAACTCGCATTCTTTGCTGGCGGTTTCAATATCAAAGGGTTTTTGAGGTTCTGTTCCTGATATCGCATCGTGGCGAGTTAACCAGTAATCGGAACAAGAGCCAATATTAATGTAAACTCGTTCGGAAGCTAGAGCTACTCCTACGGAATCTGCACCATCTTTGAGAATATGAGGTACTTTTTCTGTTGTACCATCATTCATCACTTCATCATATCGGGGGCGATCCGCCAGATTAAAGATGGCGTTAATGGCGTTAGGATTATCAATGTGATCTGTCGCAATACGAGATGTATCAGAAGTCCCTTTAGGCTGAAAATTGATTACTTGTTTGCGAAAATCACTATCGGGTATATTGCTGCCAAATAGTTGTCCTTCTTGTAAATATTGATTGCCGATGGCTGATGCTAGGTTTTCCCATTTAGGGTCTGCTGGATCTTCCGGGGGGTTATTGGGATTAAAAGCGATATGGCAGATGCCACAGGAAATACCAATACGATAGGGAGGTTCGATTTGGGCTTTATTGTCTCCTGATGCATAATATTGGGCAACATCCCATTTAGCAGGGTCGAAATTAGGATTAGGAAACTTACGTGCTCCCATCACTCCTGCTGCATAAGAGTCTTGATCGCATTGATCTAACCATAAACCATATTCATCTGGCTCAGTAGCAGCAGTGCAACCAGGATCATTAATCACACCAATTTCTTGGAAGCGTTGGTTTCGCTGATAGTGTTTATTGGTATCAGCTGAGTCACTATCAGGACGAGCATCTAACAAACCTAAAAAGTCGGCTTCTCCATGAGAGATTGTAACTAAGTCACGAAAGAATTTCTCATTCCCACCAGTCCAAAAATACCAGGTTTGTAAGCCGCGTTTCTGGGCTTCAGTCAAATTGCCATAAATTTCCTCAGGGAGATATCCAAGATAGTCGCGATTATAGTTCAGGGATATTTCTTCCTCGGTATCAATATCGCTGTCACTATAATTTGGATTAGTATCGATATTGTCATCACTAGAAGTAGGAGTAAAAACTGGTTCCTCTAGCTCTGATGTGGTCACTTCTACTGGGGTTTCTGCCACTTCAGGTTCAGTAACTGACTCTACTAAATCTTCATTGTTAGTAGGAAGAGTAACTGGTTCCTCTAGCTCTGATGTGGTCACCTCTACTGGGGTTTCTATGGTTTCAGCTTCAGTAACCGGTTCTCCTAAATCTTCATTGTTAGTAGAAGTAGGAACTGTTTCTTCTAGCTCCGATGTAGTTACCTCTACTGGGGTTTCTGCCGCTTCAGCTTTAGCAATTGGTTCTCCCAAATCTTCATTTTTAGTATTGGTATCACTTTCACTATCACTGGGAGGAGTAACTGGTTCTTCTACCTCCGATGTGGTTACCTCTACTGGGGTTTCTGCCACTTCAGGTTCAGTAACTGGCTCTACTAAATCTTCATTGTTAGTAGGAGTAGGAACTGTTTCTTCTAGCTCCGATGTGGTCACCTCTACTGGGATTTCTATGGTTTCAGCTTCAGTAACCGGTTCTCCTAAATCTTCATTGTTAGTAGGAGGAGTAACTGGTTCCTCTAGCTCCGATGCGGTCACCTCTACTGGGGTTTCTGTGGTTTCAGCTTCAGTAACCGGTTCTCCTAAATCTTCATTGTTAGTAGGAGGAGTAACTGGTTCCTCTAGCTCCGATGTGGTCACCTCTACTGGGGTTTCTGTGGTTTCAGCTTCAGTAACTGGTTCTCCTAAATCTTCATTGTTAGTAGAAGTAGGAACTGTTTCTTCGAGCTCCGATGTGGTTACTTCTACTGGGGTTTCTATGGTTTCAGCTTCAGTAACCGGTTCTCCTAAATCTTCATTGTTAGTAGGAGGAGTAACTGGTTCCTCTAGCTCCGATGTGGTCACCTCTACTGGGGTTTCTGTGGTTTCAGCTTCAGTAACCGGTTCTCCTAAATCTTCATTGTTAGTAGGAGTAGTAACTGGTTCCTCTAGCTCCGATGCGGTCACCTCTACTGGGATTTCTGTGGTTTCAGCTTCAGTAACTGGTTCCTCTAGCTCTGATATGGTCACCTCTACTGGGGTTTCTGCCACTTGAGGTTCAGTAACTGACTCTACTAAATCTTCATTGTTAGTAGGAGTAGGAACTGGTTCCTCTAGCTCCGATGTGGTCACCTCTACTGGGGTTTCTGTGGTTTCAGCTTCAGTAACCGGTTCTCCTAAATCTTCATTGTTAGTAGGAGGAGTAACTGGTTCCTCTAGCTCTGATGTGGTCACCTCTACTGGGGTTTCTGCCACTTGAGGTTCAGTAACTGACTCTACTAAATCTTCATTGTTAGTAGGAGTAGTAACTGTTTCTTCGAGCTCCGATGTGGTCACCTCTACTGGGGCTTCTGTGGTTTCAGCTTCAGTAACCGGTTCTCCCAAATCTTCATTGTTAGTAGGAGTAGGAACTGTTTCTTCGAGCTCCGATGTGGTCACCTCTACTGGGATTTCTGTGGTTTCAGGTTCAGTAACTGGCTCTCCTAAATCTTCATTGTTAGTAGGAGTAGGAACTGTTTCTTCGAGCTCTGATGTGGTCACCTCTACTGGGGTTTCTGTGGTTTCAGCTTCAGTAACTGGTTCTCCTAAATTTTCATTAGTTGTGGATTGAAATTGGTCGGGAGAACAACTCAGCAATGTTAAAGCTAGTACCAGCACACAAACAATTATACCTAACCGGGGCTTGGCCATATACTTCTCCTTGAAAAAATACTTAAGTTAATCGCATCTTCGTCGAGTTTTCAAACACCTTTTTGATTATGATCTAAAAAAATCTAATCACAATCATTTGTAAAAAAATGTAACAAAATAAAATTTATTATTAAATGTAATTAATTTGCCAAGGCTAGATTAGCTAGGATAAGCATAAAGAACTTAGGAAATATTTTTAGTATAAATGTTTTAAGATGGATAAAAATCTTATTTTTCAACCATTGACATTTCGCCATTTAACGGTTAAGAATCGGATCTTCCGCTCTAGTGTTACTGGGCGTTGGGATAACTACGATGGTTCTGGAACTCAAGCGAGAGTCAATTGGGAAAATAAGTTTGCTAAGGGAGGAGTGGGGGCGATTATTTCTTCCTATGTTCCCATCTCTATCGAAGGTCGCATTACTCCTAATGTTGTGACCATTGACTGTGATGAACGGATTCCCTTTTGGCAGACTGTGGGGGAGACAGTACGCCGCTATGGATGTAAATATATTATTCAACTTAGTCACTCTGGTCGGCAAAGGGATATCGAGGGGATTGAGAATACTCAGACATTGAAAAAGGGGATCAAACCGCTCCCTGCTCCTAGTACAACGAATCAAGCAGATCAAATTAATGGTCTACCTGCTAATAACATGTCAACGGCTAAAGTCAGAGCCATCATTCAAGACTTTGCCCAAGCAGCAAGGAGAGCCAAGGAAGCTAACTTAGATGGTATTGAGTTGCATAGTTCTCACGGATATTTAATCAACCAATTTCTGAGTAGTGCTATTAATCAGCGTACCGATGAATATGGTGGCAATCTCAAAAATCGGTATCGGTTTTTACAAGAAATTGTCGGATCCATTCGCCAAGTAGTGGGAGATGATTTCCATCTACAAGCCAAAATTAGTGTGAGGGAGTTCAACAACATTATTCCTCCTTGGGAAAAATCGGGAAATACTTTACAAGAAGCCATCCAGATTTGCCAGTGGTTGGAAGATGATGGAGTTGATGCCATTCATGTCTCTAGAGGTAGCACTTTTCCCCATCCTTTATTACCTTCAGGTCCTTTTCCTTATCGGATGCTGCGTTATACTTACGATACAATGACCTCAAGCGGAGGAAAATCTAGCTTTCGTAACTTGATTTTGTTTAGATATCGGTTTCTTTGGCCTCTGTTTCAATTAATTTGGGGACGGTTACCCAGAAAAATCGAAGCTAGTTATCAGCAGCCTGTTAGTGGCTTAGAAATTGAAGCTCAATGGCTAGATCAATATTTTAGAGAGCATGTATCGACCAAAGAATTTCAACAGCTCTTAAATAAACACCAAGGTACAGTACTCCGAGATGCCAAAGAAATCAAGCAGAATCTCAAAGAAATTCCCCTTATTACCACGGGAGGCTTTCAACAGGCATCCTATATTAATCAGGCGATCGCAGGAGAGTATACTGATGGGGTAAGTATGGCTCGTACCTTAGTGGCCAATAATGACCTGGTACATCAATTCCAGCAGGGTAGAGATATTGCCGCAAGACCTTGTACCTATTGTAATGAATGTTTGGGTGCTTATTTAGAACTTCCTTTAGGTTGCTATAGCTTAGACCGTTTTTATCAACGTTCAGTGGCAAACTTAACTGGTATGGAAAGGGAGAAAGCGACTCGGGAAGCAGAGGAGGCAAGAACTCGTGAAGTAATGACTGTGTTTACTCCACCTCCTAAGCCGTATATACCAGCGATGGAATAAACACCTGTAAGAGGCTATGGGGGCAACTGGCAAGATGCCAGTTCCACAATATGACTGGCAGGATGCCAGTTCCACAATATGACTGGCAGGATGCCAGTTCCACAGTTATTTCTAAAAAGTAATGATCAATGGTTGATTATTGAGGAGTGAACAGTGACGACAGAAAATACTGGAGTGAAATCAAAGCCAGTTTGGTGGAAATTTGTGGTAATAATTGTGGCTATTCTAGTCACAGTATTAATTTACTTGGTATCGCCACTACTGTTGGGTAACGGTTCAGTCAAGTATGCTGACATTGAAGACCATTTCAAATATGGTTCCATTGGTGGAGAGGAAGCTAATGGTATCCCCTATTGGATTTGGAAAGTACTACCAGTCATGTTTCCTGATAAATTACCAGGAGAAGGTTATACTTCCTTAGGATTTATTTCAGAACCAGAGCAAGACTTACCCATTGGCTTTTCCCAAAGCAAAATTCTCTTCAACCGAGTGGGACAAAATTGTGCCACTTGTCATGCAGGGAGTTTGCGAGACACTCCGGATAGCCAACCCCAGATTATTACCACCATGCCTTCTAATACCGTCGATCTTGAAGGATACATCAAATTTTTGTCGGCGGTGGCTGTTGATCATCGCTTTACGGCAAAAGAAATGATGCCGATGATTGAATCTCTAGGAGCCAAACTTAACCCCTTAGAAAAACTAATTTATCGCTATTTGGCAATTCCTCAAACTAGAGATGCTTTAATTACCCAAAGGAGTCAATTTGCTTTTTTAGAGCGCCAATCAGACTATGGTCCAGGACGAGTTGATACCTTCACTTCTTATAAAACCCGTCAGTTTGGCTTCTCTTCTGAACTTATAGAAGATAAAGAACTCAATGGTATTGCTGATTTTCCCAGTATTTGGCAACAAAAACCCAGGGAAGGAATGCAACTACACTGGGATGGTGATAACAAGTCTGTTAATGAACGCAATAGTAGTGCTGCCTTAGCCTTAGTTACACCGACTACTATCAATCTTGATGCGATTCATCGAGTTGCAGATTGGTTGTGGGAATTACCCCCTCCCCCCTATCCCTATGAGATTAATCAAGAATTAGCTTCTCTGGGAAAACCCATCTATCAAAATAACTGTGCTAGCTGTCATGCATTTGATGGAGCTAAAGTAGGTACAGTAGTTCCTATTGAAGAAATTGGTACTGATAGAGGTCGTCTCGACTCCTATACTTATGAGTTTCTCTCTAATCAAAATACCCTGTTTACTGATATAATCTATAAAGGAGAAGACCAGCGTTTCCAAAACTTCCGGAAAACTAATGGTTATGCCAATATGCCTCTCGACGGTATCTGGTTACGCGCTCCCTATTTGCACAACGGTTCTGTTCCTACTTTAAAAGATTTATTAGCCGCACCAGACAACAGACCTCAAGAATTTTATCGTGGCTATGACGTATTTGACCGCGATAAGGTAGGGTTTGTCTCCGATGTAGCGGAGGAACAGGGCAAACAATACTTTAAATTTGATACTAGGTTACCAGGGAATAGTAATAGCGGTCATCTTTATGGGATTGACCTGGATAGTCAGGATAAGGAGGCGTTAGTGGAATATTTGAAAACGTTGTAGAAATCGGAAATTGGGAATTGAGAATGAGGACGAAATATAATGATCAATGCTTATGCCAAATGGTTTGGTTATGTCGTTTTGTTAGGTGTTGTCATCAATATTGGTTTATCCCTCCTAGCTTTTGGGTTTCCTGAATGGTTGCTGGGTTTGTTGGGATTAGAGCCTGCGGTTCCTATCATTTGGCTTCGTTTTGCTGCGAATCTCTTGATTTTGCTGAGTTTATTTTATATTCCGGCAGCGATTGATTTAAATCGTTATCAAGCTAATGCCTGGTTAGCAGTGATTTCTCGGTTAGCAGGATTTATTTTTTTCTTAACTCAACCCAGGGATTATTGGTTATTGGGACTAATAGACTTCAGTTTCTTCATCCCAGAAGCAATTTTGTTAATTTTGGCACAGCGCAATCAAACTACCACGGTATCTACCTCATAATTGCCTAACAATGTTGTTAAAATTTTAAAATTATGGCAGTAATTACAACCAGACTAGGAAAAATTATTACAACAGTTATCTTAATCGTCATTCTGTTAGTCGGAGGAGTAGGATATCTCGCTTGGTACAACCTCCTGCGAGAAGTCCCTACCTATTACGAATCCCCAGAAGAACATTTCAAATACGGTTCAATTGGGACAGAAAATGCAGAAGGTATCCCCTATTGGATTTGGTTGGTCTTACCACGCTTGTTTCCCGAATATTTACCAGGAAATGGGGGTTATACCTCTTTAGGATTCACTTGGGAAGAAGGCAAAGAAACTCCCGTTGGCATTTCTAAAAAAACCATCGGCTTTCCCCGTCAAGGAATAACCTGTGCTGTTTGTCATCATGGAACCTATCGGGAAAAACCGGAAGATAAACCGATTATTGTTCCGACAGCACCCTCGAATAAATTCGACTCTCAAGGCTTTCTGCGCTTTATCTTTGCTTGTGCTAACGATCCTCGCTTCACCTCTGACTATATCCTTGACGGCATCTATTACAACCAGAAGTTATCCCAGCTAGAAAAGCTGCTTTATCGCTATCTGATTATTCCCCAAACCAAAAAAGCTATCCTCAAACAACAAGAGTCTTACGCTTGGATGGATTCTCGTCCCAATTGGGGTCCCGGTCGCATTGATCCTTTTAATCCTGTTAAATTTAGAACTCTCGGTCTACCCGTAGATGATACTGTTGGCAACTCTGATATGATGCCCCTCTGGAATCAAAAACAACACCAAGGGTTTGCTTTACACTGGGATGGTTTAGAAACTTCCCTTACTGAAACAGTGAACACGGGAGCCATTGGCGATGGTGCTACTAGAGACTCTATCAATATTGCAGGATTACAACGAGTAGAAGCATATATTACCCAACTCGATCCTCCTGCTTATCCCTTTGACATTAATCAGTCTTTAGCAGAAGAAGGACAACCCATTTTTGAGCAAAACTGTGCTTCTTGCCATGCTTTTGGTGGGGAAAAAACGGGAACAGTTATACCAATTTCTGAAATTGGCACTGACCGCCATCGTCTTGATATGTGGACTCAAGAAGCAGCAGATGCTTATAATGAGTACGCCGCAGATTATGAATACGACTTTGACTATCTTCGGAAAACCGATGGTTATCTTTCAGTATCTCTAGATGGTCTCTGGTTACGGGCACCTTATCTGCATAACGGTTCGGTTCCTTATTTGGAAGACCTGTTAGAAGAGCCAGAAAATCGGACTAAGGTATTTTACCGAGGTTATGATGTCTACAATCAGGAAAAAGTAGGTTTTGTTGCAGAAGGTCTAGAAGCGGAAAAAGTAGGGTTTAAATACGATACCAGCGTTCAAGCTAACGGTAATCAGGGACATCTCTATGGCACTGATTTGTCTAGTGAGGATAAACAAGCATTGGTTGAATATCTCAAAACTTTGTGATTTTATAGGACTTTTTTAGATATCAGCTATGAAAAGAGATAACCACAAAGACACAAAGAACACAAAGATAATTTGTCTATCGTAGTTTGCGCGATCGCGTTTTGTCAAAAGTTAGTGGCAGATAGGTTCTGGTTATCCCTTGGGCGGGTTTTGTTGTTAGATTATCCTAAAATAGGTTAACATTGTCCCTAAACCCGCCCCTACAAAAAATATACGGAATTCAATTCCCAATTCCCAATTCCCAATTATCCATTCTAAATTCTAAATTCTAAATTCTAAATTCTCAACACTTACTCTCCATAGATTGTCACCACAATATTTCGTTGACGCGGCTTAATATCACATTCGAGGTGAAAGATTTGCTGCCACATACCTAACTCTAAGGAGCCATTTTTTACCGGTACGGTTAAGGAAGGTCCTAGACAAGTTGCTTGTAAGTGAGAGTGGCCATTGCCATCTTGGGAAGTCTGCTCATGTCCATATTCCCGACTCGGTGGAATCAGCTTATTTAAGAACTCGGGTAAATCCCTTTGTAATCCTGGTTCAAACTCAATCGTACCAATAGAACCGGTACTGCCAATATTAAAGATGTGAACTATTCCTGTGCTGATGCCAGAATTTTGGACAATCGCATTTACCTGATCTGTCAGGTCATGCATATCTCCATTATTATTCGTAGAAAATTGGATTTGCTCCTGATGAATCATCAAATTCGCTGTCCGAATATTTGGTATTTGCTGTTGCGGTGTAAATTATACTAGAATTTAGATGATGGTAGGGTGCGTTACGCTTCACTTCGTTATGCTGACGCACCGCAGAATCTTACCATAAAAATCTAGAACTTACGTGCGATCGCTCAAGTTTTTTGTTCTAAAATAGGCGAAACTGTTATCCGATGTTTGAGAAACCTGAGAATAACCGCAGCTACCCCAGCACTTAAAATCAGCATTAACCAAAAATTAGTTCCGACTGTGTTGGGATGATCCAATGCCCAACCTCCTAAAGCTGGGCCAATGAAGAAACCAATTGCCCAACATTCAGATTCCAGGGAAAAATAAATTCCTCTCAAATTCACGGGAGCCATTTCTCCCACCAGTGCAGAAGCAGCAGGTGAGTAAAGAATTTCTGCCATCGCAATCACAGAAAAGGCTCCAATGACAAAAATCAAGGGCTTAGTAGATATAATGCCAGTTAGCCAAAGCAACAAAAATCCTCCACTCCAGAGGAAAAGCGCTATCAGTAAGATCTCAACATAATTCAGGGAATTCAGCTTGCGAGTTAGAGGAAGCTGAAACAAAATTTTCAGTAAAGCGTGCCACACGAAAAAATAGCTAATCCATTGTTCTGAAAATCCGGTTTGGGTATTGCCACCGGGTACAAAGTTCGCCAGATACAATGGTAGGGTAGTACCAATTTGAGCTGCGTAAATTGTGAAAAATACGTTGGCGATAAGATAGATAATCAATGTGCGATCGCTCAAAGCTTGCCACCAGTTTTTTAGTAAGTTGCGGGACTCTGTCCTCTGTTCTCTAGTTTCCGCGATCGCGACATAAATTACTATACTAAACAACAGATAAGCGACCCCTTTGCTAATAAATAAGGCACTATAACTGCCGGACATGGCAATATACTGTCCTGCCAGCAGTGCACCCAACCCCAGTCCCAGGTTATCTACCAGTCGAGTCACAGCAAAGGCTTCGGTACGATTATCAGCGGTAGTTAAGTCAGTAGTAACAGCCAGAGTCGCAGGCCAATATAGACTAATACCTAATCCTAGCAACAGATTGCCAGCGATTAGGGAGGGGAAAGTGCTGGTAAATGCTAAACAAAAGCAGGCTATAGCAGAAATGACAGCAGCTAGTATAAGAGTACCTCGTCGCCCCAAGCCTTCAGAGTCAATGGCATTACCTGCCCAAAACCGCCCTAAAGTCCCAGAAATGCCCCCACTACTCAGGGCTAGTCCCACTTGAGTTGGAGAAAAACCCAGCTGATTGACAAAGTAAATTGAGGCGTAGACTAGAGTGAATCCTTGACCAATAAATAATAGCAGTTGACCTGCCGCTAGAATCCAGATTTCTCGTTTAAGATTGGGCAGCCAAGCCAGTAGTTTACTGTTTACCTGACGAGGTTGACTGATCTGTTCTTCAGTTGGCTCCATTAATGAATTATTGCTTCCTGTCTAAAGATATAGTGTACTTAATTGTTTATGAAACATCGCTACTATAGTGTCGCAACACAGCTACAGTGGTGGAATAGACGTAGGTTGAGTTGAGCGATAGCAAAACCCAACAAAGCCTCACTAATGTTGGGTTACTCTACGAGAAGGCTTACGCCTACCTTCCTCAACCCCACCTACATTTCTAGCTGTGCCACGGTACTAAGTTAAATCTAAAATCTAAAATCTAAAATCTAAGTAGGAATGAATATTTTAATTGTCACACTAGGTTCTCGAGGTGATGTCCAACCCTACGTTGCTCTAGGAAAAGGCTTAAAGGAAGCAGGGCATCAAGTTACAGTTTGTACGAGTGCAGTTTTTCAATCGTTCATTACCAATCATGGTCTGAATTACGGCTATATGAATAATGAGCTGATCCAATTGATTGATTCCGATGCGGGGAGAGAGGCATTGGAAAACACCAATAATTTGTGGGGTACGATCAGAACCACTATCAAACTATTTCAGCGGGTCAAGCCAATATTTCGGCAAACCTTGCATGATATTTGGCAAACAGCGCAAGCCGTTAATCCAGATGTGATAATTTTAGCCTCCAAAGCTGCTGTTTTAGCTGAGTCAATTGCTGACAAATTGGAAATCCCTTTGCTGATGTCGATGCCTTTTCCCCAATTTATGCCCTCGGCCCAAATACCTTCTTTGGGGTTTCCAGACCTGAAAATCGGGGCTTGGTATAACCGACTTACCTATCGGTTCGCTCATGGAATGGTGGAGTTATATAGTAGTATACCCAAAGAATTCCGCCATCAGGTTCTAGAGTTGCCCCCTAAACCCCAACATTTGGGCATACTACACCGAGCTGATGGAAGTCCCATTCCCCTACTCCACTGCTACAGTGAGCAAGTTGTACCTAGCCCAACGGATTGGCCTGATTCTGCTTATGTCAACGGATATTGGTTTCTGAATCAGCCGGATGAGTGGCAGCCTTCCGCTGAATTGAGTCAATTTTTAGCAGCAGGAGAAGCACCAATATATATTGGGTTCGGCAGTATGGCGGGACGAAATCCCCAGCGGTTAGCCAAAATTGCGATTGCGTCATTAAAAGCAACTAATCAACGAGGCATCCTCGCCACGGGATGGGGCGGATTACAGGTTAGCCACTTACCTGAAACCATCTTTAAACTAGATCAAGCTCCTCACGACTGGCTATTTCCTCAAGTGTCTGCCGTAGTGCATCATGGGGGTGCAGGGACAACTGCGGCAGGATTACGAGCCGGTTGTCCCACTATCATCTGTCCCTTTTTTGGAGATCAACCGTTTTGGGGAAAACGAGTTCAGGCTTTAGGTGTAGGGTCTAAACCCATTCCCCAAAAGCAATTAACAGCCCAGAAATTAGCCCAAGCCATCCGAGAAGTTACTTCAAATTCCAGCCTGCGACAACAAGCCGAAAAGCTAGGAGAAAAGATTCGGGCGGAGGATGGTGTGAGAAATGCGATCGCAATTATTGAAACAGTAAGTAAGTAGGAGACGCGGGGACGCGGTGACGCGGTGACGCGGGGACGAGGGGATGGAGAGAGAAGGAAGATAAGGAGGCAAAGGAGATATTCCAATTCCCAATTCCCCATTCCCAATTCCCCATTCCCAATTCCCCATTCCCAATTCCCCATTCGACCTTCTCAACTCTCCGTTTTCAATTCATACAAATTCCAAAAAGCTCCTCCTAAAGCCGAAAATTTGATATTCTCAACGCGATCGCGTACTGCTTGCAAGGAAAGGGAATTCACTAGGTAAAAGAATGGTACTTGTTCGGCGACAATTTGCTGAAATTGACCATAAATCTCTTTGCGCTTGCTCTCATCGAGTTCTTGAGCTCCTTGTTGGAACAAACGATCAATTTCTAATTCCCAATCCGATGGTTCCCAACCTTCACTAGGTGGTTCCCCTGGTTGAGGTGATTGGTTAAATTGATGCAAAGAGCCTCTGGTGTACCAGATATTAAAGCCACTATGAGGTTCGGTACCGCCGCCACCAAAGCCGCCAACATAGGCTTCCCAATTACGACTAGAGAGCTTTTGCACTACGACATTGAAACTAATGACCTGCAAATCTGCTTGCATTCCCAACTTACCAAGGTCTTGTTGAATTTGGACAGCGGCATCCACTCTGGATTTTTCCTCAGCTTTCACCAAGAGGGTAAATCTTACCTGATTACCATCCCAATCTAGTAGTTGTCCTTGGGAATTGTACTGAAAGCCCGCATCTAGCAACAGTTGCTTTGCCTTCTCTGGTTGATAACTGTAGGTTTTTAATCCCTCTTCTGGAGACAAGTAGAAAGGATTGGACACTCCAAGGGGGGAATGCTGTAATTCTCCTAATCCCCGATAAGTAGTGTTTTTCATCGTTTCGCGATCAATACCGTAAGCAACTGCTTGTCGAAATGCCAGGGTATTGAACCAGCGAGACTTGATCGGGTCTACGAAAGGCTGACCTTTTTCATTACGGGCTTTATTCAGATTAAAACCGACAAATCTGGAGTCAGAGGATGGCCCGCCATTATATATAGTATATTGTCCTCGTTCTTCTGCTTTCTTCAGTAACCCATAGGCTTCCGGTGCTACCGCCAAACTATCGAGTCCTCCGGAACGAAAGGTAAGAAACTGGGTATCGCTGTTTTCAATGATTTGCAAGATAATACGCTCAATATAAGGTTGAGGATTGCCTTGATCATCATTACGCCAGTAGTAAGGATTCCGCTCAAAGATTACTCGTTGACTAGGACTGTAGCTTACCATCCGGTATTGACCATTACCGACAATTGCTGTGGGGTCTGTATCGGTTCCCCAAGTTGAGAGAAATTTTAAATTGCCATTAGCATCGGTAGTGTTCACCGACTCTCGCAGAGCATGGGCTGGTAAGATGGGAATACCACCGGCATATCGGAGAAAAGGGGCAAAGGGTTCCGGTACACTAAACTCAACCCGCAGCTTGTCAAGTTTCTGTACTGAAGGGAAAGCGCCGGTGGCACCAATACGCAAGATATCTCTGATGCCAGTAGATACTTTTTCATTGAGGTAAACTTCATTGTAGGAAAAAACCACATCATCAGCAGTCAGTGGTTCTCCATCAGACCATTGCAATCCCTCTCGCAGGGTAAAGGTAATTCGCTTCTGATCTTCTGAAATTTCCCAAGACTCTGCCAGTGCTGGCTCCAACTCCGCAGTCAAACCATTTTCCGTAATCAATCCATCGTAGATATAGCCAAAAACACTGAAGGCAGATTCATTGAGGGGATAGTTAAAGGTGTTAGGGTTACTGGGGGAGGAAAAAACTAGTTGAGATACCTGAGCAGTTTGGGTTTTAGACTGGGTAGAGCTACAGCCTGTTAAGATTAACAAACTCGACAGTGCTAGTGCTAGGAGGCAGAACCCACCCCTAACCCCTCCCAGGAGGGGGACTTGAGGCAGGAGGCAGGAGGAGAGACCCACCCCTAACCCCTCCCAGGAGGGGGACTTGAGGCGAAAAGGAAGAAAGCTTGAGTCAGCTTTTTTACCTGTTTGAACTGGTGGTTTATTTCCGCCGCGTTGTACTAGGGTAGTTAGCCAACGCAGCGGTAGCAAGACAGTAGACTTCATTTTGTTAAGGTAAGTTCGAGGTTCAGAGTGGGATTGCAATTTGATATAGGAAGAAAATCTTCTCAATCATTACATCATTATCCAAGTCGGCAGTTTTCTAGAACTCAAAAACCACAAGACTCAGGTAAACGGCAAATGGGAGTTGCACGGAAGTGGGCGATTGCTTTTACTCCTCTGCTATTTTTACTCTCTAGTTGCTCAGTTTCCCAAAACCGCTGGAACACTTACCAAAACCCGCGCTACAAATTTGAGTTTCCCTATCCCAGCAACTGGGAATCTCTAACAATGCCAAGTAATCTCGATGGTGAAGCTTTTCGTGACCCTGACAACCCTAGTGTTGAGATTAGGGGTTGGGCACAATTACCAGATACGGAGAGTTCCTCATCTAGTAGCACTTCCACCGATTCTCCTAACTTTACCACCGAACAAGGGGTAACGGGTCAACTACGAGTGGAGGTAGGTGTTGATACTAGCTTGATGAGCTTAACCTTAAATCAGGGGCAAGTAGAATACCATTGGCAAGGGCAAGCGGATAGTGAGCAGTTTGCTGATTACTATCGTTTTTTCAATTACATTGCTCGTCAATATCAGCTTCCTTCATCTAATGAGTAGCGTGCTATATTCTCAGAGTAGCAACTCAGAAAATAACCACAAAGACACAAAGAACACTAAAAGAATTTATCTATTGTAGTTTGCCAGAGTTGAAGAACCCCGACGTCTTCAATCAGTCAGGGTTCTGGGCAGTGGGTGAGCTGTTTGGTAGGAAATTGCGATCGCTAGTACAATATTAGTGTGGAACTAGCATCTTGCCAGTACTCAGACTACTAGCATTAGATTATATATGAGTATCGAGGAATCAGTATTAGAAAGGTTACGGCAGTTACCTCTAGATAAGCAACAGGAGTTATTAGATTTTGCCGAATTTTTGTATCAAAAAATAGTGTTTAAGTCTTCCTTAAGCAGTGTTAAAGGATTATGTGCCGATTTGAAGGTCGATATTACTGAAGAAGAGATTGCTGAAGTACGCAAAGAGATGTGGGGGAATTTTCCCAAGGATATCATTTAATGACATCGGTAGTAGCGGATACACATACCGTAGTTTGGTATATTTTTGACTTGGCAAGATTGTCGGCGGCGGCATTAACAGCCTTGGAAGAAGCTGTTAATGCAGGCAATCCTATTTATATATCAGCTATCTCAATCGTAGAAATTGCTTATTTGGTTGAGAAGGGACGCTTAGCAGAAGAAGTTCTCACACGTATTTTAAATGCTTTGGACGACCCTAAAGTGGGTATTACTTTAGCACCTCTAGAGCGCAATGTGTCGGCAAAAATTCGAGAAATTGACCGGGCAACGGTTCCGGATATGCCAGATAGAATTATTGCAGCTACAGCGTTATCTTTAGGTCTTCCTCTTGTTACTCGTGATTTAAAAATTCAGGGGTTAACTAATATTCAGACTATTTGGTAAGGGGGTATATAAGTGCGTACACTTTCCCATTATGAAAGAATAATAGCATAAAATAAGATACATTTAAACTGCCACAATCAACGACTTCTTGATGGGAACTGTGAGTAACTGGACACACTGAAAGAAGAAGTTGGAGAGTTACCGGTAATTTAGAGATTAGATTTTAGGTTACGGATTTGTTGGCGAAAGAATCGTAGGGCGGGACTTCTACCGATTGCAACACTTTGTGAGAGAACTTCTGCCACTAAGTCGATCATGGGTAATAAGGGAAATGTAGGACTTATGATAACGGGCTGATAACTACCCTCTTTAAGAGTATAAATATTGAGTTTGTTCTTTTCATAACGCCAAAGTTCGAGAACTCCTAGGGCAGCATAGGCATCGAGTTGAGTTTTTGAGGTGACATCTACTTCAATTGCAAGATCCGGTGGAGGATCTACACTCAGATCAACACGTCGTTTGCCTCGCATTCGCTCATGATTTTGGATGTAGAAACACTGATCAGGTTCAATACCACTATCCATATTTTCCTGTTTGAAAGTAGTAGACCCAAAACACTCGCAGTCAATTTCCAGTTCATCAAGCATAATTTTGACCATATCGCCAATGAGTTCTTTGTCAACTTCATGTTCTGGAGTGGGCATCCTGATTTCTAATGTACCTTTACTATAAGCAATGCGGGAGGAACGGCTTTCCCCCAATTCACTTAAAATAGCCTCAAATTCTGACCAATCGACATCATGAACGAGGAGTCGTTGACCAGGAGGTACATCAAGTTGTCGGAGTTGGAGAGTGATGGGCATTTGGAAATGGAGAATGGAGAATGGAGAATGGCGAATCTCCCCGACTTCTTCTTTTGGTTTGTCCAGTGAATTACAGTTCTAACACAGAAGTCAGGGAGCTGCTTTATGGAAGATTGAAGATTGAAGTTTTAGATTTACCGCTTTGATTCTTCAATCTAAAATCTAAAATCTAAAATCTTACTAGGCTGCGATTGGTTCTTCGTAGGGGATAAAGGTTTTCTTTTGCGCACCACAAATTGGACAACTCCAATCATCGGGAATTTCCGAAAATGAAGTACCTGGAGCAATACCGGAATCAGGATCGCCAGTAACTGGATTGTAAATCATAGAACATTTTTGGCAAATCCACTTTTGGGTAGCCGGATCACTACCAGCAGCAACCGGTTGAGAAGCTTCCCCTGCAAGAGTTTTCAAGGCTTCGGTGTAACGGCGAGCATGATATTCTTCGATGCTAGTGAGCAAGCCAAAATTATGAGCCGCTTTGCGGAAAATTGCTGCATGTTCTTTGGACTCTTCGGCTTGTGCCTCAAACTCCGCAACAGCATCACTGTCTCGATCAGCTCTTGCCGCCTTAGCGAAATCCGGATACATGGTAGTGTATTCGTAGGTCTCTCCCTCGATCGCTAATTCTAAACAACGAGCGGCAATTTTTTGCTTCTCTTCATCGCTGAGAAGGTCAACATCCTCTACCACAAGTTCGGGGTGGAGTAACCGGAAATGGGCAAAGGCATGTTCGGTTTCTTGGACTGCGGTTTCTTTGAATAATTTGGCTAGATCCTTAAGACCTAAACTGCGAACCACTTCTGCAAAAAATAAATACTTGCGGTTGGCCATAGACTCCCCCGCAAAGGCATCGGAAAGATTTTGAGCTGTATTTGAGTTGCTTAGATCCACGATTGCTAATTCCTGCTGCTCTTACACTTTTGCTCTTACACTTTTTGGTTGCTACCAAAATGTAAGCTATTCAACAAACTTAATATTATAATTTCCTGCAACAGATAAATACCAAATCGAGTAAAAACACACTATGACCCAGTCTTACCGCATTACTCTACTTCCTGGCGATGGCATTGGTCCGGAAATCATGGCAATAGCATTAGAAGTATTGCAAGTAGTTGGACAACAACAAGACCTCCGTTGGGAATTTACCGAAGCTTTAATTGGAGGTGCGGCAATTGATGCGACGGGGGAACCTCTACCCAGTGAAACTCTAGAAGCCTGTCGTAATAGTGATGGGGTTTTACTCGCAGCTATTGGAGGTTACAAGTGGGATAATCTCCCCCGCCATCAGCGCCCAGAAACGGGATTGTTAGGATTAAGGGCAGGATTGGGCTTATTCGCTAATCTAAGACCAGCGACGATTTTTCCTCAACTTATTGATGCTTCTAGCTTGAAACAGGAAGTAGTTGAGGGAGTAGATATTATGGTAGTGCGAGAACTAACTGGTGGTGTCTACTTTGGTCAACCTAAAGGCATCTTTACCACAGAAACCGGTGAGAAGCGAGGCGTCAATACCATGGCTTATACAGAAGCGGAAATAGACAGAATTGGTAAAGTCGCTTTTGAAACTGCTCAAAAACGGAGTGGTAAACTCTGTTCAGTAGATAAGGCCAATGTTTTGGATGTATCACAGTTGTGGCGCGATCGCATCATTCAAATGGCAGCAAAATATCCAGATATTGAGCTTTCTCACCTCTATGTTGATAATGCTGCGATGCAACTTTTGAGAGCACCTAAGCAATTTGACACTATTGTTACCGGTAACTTGTTCGGAGATATTCTTTCTGATGCCGCAGCGATGCTCACCGGCAGCATCGGTATGTTACCATCAGCTAGTTTGGGAGAGAGTGGCCCTGGTGTGTTTGAACCAGTTCATGGTTCAGCGCCAGATATTGCTGGTCAAGATAAGGCTAATCCCTTAGCTCAGGTGCTAAGTGCAGCAATGATGCTACGCTATGGTTTGAACCAGCCTAAAGCAGCTGACGATATTGAGGAAGCAGTGCTCAAAGTTTTAGAGCAAGGCGATCGCACTGGGGATATAATGTCGCCAGGGATGAATCAGCTAGGCTGCAAGGCAATGGGAGAAGCTCTAATTAAGGTACTGTCCAATGGCTAATCTATGCTAATGTAAGAACCTTGACACCACTCCCCCTCTTGCTGTAATAACGCTAGTAGATTAAAGTCAAGCTGGAATAATAGGGGTAAGCAGCTGGTGTATACATCAACGCAAAAACAAGACAACTACACAGAGCAGATGGATTTACAGATGCTGCTAGACCCTAATATCCTAAGAGCTGCTAGACAGATATATCGGGTTTATTACGAAGTGCATCCATACGTCACCCAGCGTCCTTATGGTGTGGCGATAGACCGATTTACCCATCGAGGTAAGCTAATTTTTAAGGGAAAACCCATTCTGTTACCTCAGGAGTGTTTTGTCCCTTTTAGTCAACTTGATGCAGAAATTTATTAAGTATAAAGTGCAAGGATTTTGAGCTCATCGATGCAATTTCCTTGCACCATATTTAAGTACATTCGTAGGGTGCGTTAGCGCTAGCTAACGCACCAATTTTTTAATTATAGCCACATCTTGAGCTAAAGCTACCTTTGAGAATTAGTATAATGCATTTGCTCCAATGCTAGCATATTTAATAGTACGTTACACTTTGCTGCTAACGCACCATGCTACACAAACGCTAGGACATCCTAAATCTACTTAACAAGTATGACTCAGAAAACCCGCATCAAAGTACCTCTTGGTAGCAAGATTAATTCCAGTCACCCCCCTCTTTCTCCAGGAGAAATAACTAGACGCAAAGCTGAAGGTGAAGCATTTGCCCAACGTTGTCGGGCAATTTTTGACCAAGTTTACCCAGAATTGGTCAAAGAACATTATGACTGGTTTATACATATAGAACCAGATAGTGGAGATTATTTCATTGACCCGGATGAAGAAGTTTGCTTCCAGAAAATACGCCAGAAGCACTCCAATGCCAGAATTATGGCAATGCGTCTTAATGAAACTGGGACTTGCGGTAGGATATGATTCAGGGATATTTTGGTAGCAAGGGTGAGCTATTTTTTGAGATTGATTTGATTGCTGCTGATGGAGCAATAATTACAGTTGATGCTTTGTTAGATACTGGATTTACTGACTGGTTAGCAATGGATATCCAAGATGTAGAGAGCCTGGGGTGCCAATACATCAAAGAACGTCAGATGAACACAGCAAGAGGAGAAGTCCAATTTAGTCTCTATGAAGGAACTACTATTTTTGATAGTCAAGAGTTAATAGTTCCGGTTTTATGCAGGCAGGAATTTCCTGGGATTTTGATAGGTTTACCTTGGCTGGCAAATAGGCTATTGATAGTAGATAGAAAAGCAGGAATTTTGACTCTTGGGGAAGATTAAAATTTTAAGTTAAAAAATTGGTAAAAAAGTCCGTAGGGTACGTTAGCTAGCGATAACGCACCACATCAGATATCCCAAACACTCTCAGGTACTTCTGGAGCTCCACTATTGCCCCAATTCGGCGGATAAATACCTTGAGCTGTCAATCGATGAATACTGGAAAATTGCCAATCTTGAGGAGTGGGAGATAATTTATGTTTAACAGGATTGTAGTGAATATAATCGCAATGTTTAATAAAATCTTCTTCATCACGAATTAAATGCTCCCAAAATCGCCTTTGCCACAGATTTCCCTCTTGTCGTTTTTGTCTAGATGCAGAAAACTCGGTTTTAACTTTCAATTGTTTGCCAAGCTTTTTGGTAACAAAGGTTTTAATTAATCGCAATCGAGTAGAGAAGTCATTATCTCCTTCTGGTAATGTCCATAAACAATGGAAATGCTCTGGTAACAGCACAAATGCGTCAATAGTGAAGGGATATTTTTGGCGCACCTGAACAATTGCATTGCGGAGTGCTTCTCGTCCAATTGCACTGAGTAACCAAGGTTGACGTTCATGAGTTACTTGGGTGAGGAAATATGTGCCGCCAGGAAGTGTGGCTCGGCGGTAATTAGGCATAAAAATCAATATTTAAGTATATTTGTAGGGTGCGTTACGCTAACGCTAACGCACCGATTTCGTTAATTATATAGCAAAAGGCAGAAGGCTCTAAGGGAAAAGATTGACAGGTAAAGGTTTCAGCATTTTACGTTGTCCTAATCGCCTTGGCAACTGCTATAGCTGTATATAGATTTAATGTATTTGCTACAATGCCATAACATGGAATGGTGCGTTACGCTTTGCTGCTAGCGCACCATGCTACGCAAACGCTAACACACCCTACAAAATCGACACAATAGTTTAATTATTATAGCACTTTGTGTGATTTCTTGATGCTCCAAAGATGGTATTTATTGTAATTTGAGTAAATTTGTAGGGTGCGTTAGCGCTAGCGTAACGCACCAAATTCGTTAATGCTAGCCGTATCTTGAAATTCATTTGCTCTAGTGTTAGGACATTGAATGGTGCGTTACACTTTGCTGCTAGCACACCATGCTACGCTTGGCTAACACACCCTACGAGATATTAATTGTTATTCAAACCAATGCTGGTTCTGGTAATGCTCCTTGCATTTTTCCTAACCAATCGATTAGATTATTCAACTGTTGCTCTGCCTTGAGGACAGCTAAACCTCGAACTGTTACCTTACCTTTAGAATAGACAAAACGCGATCGCAAATGTTCTGGTAAATTTTCCTTGAGTAGGTTCCAGGCTGGTTCCTCCATCGGTGTTTCTAAGGCAATATGTTGTTTGCCTTCTAATTTAATGCGGCTGAATCCTAAAGACTTGGCTACTTGTTTGAGTTCCATTACCTGTAAGATATATTGGGCAGCGGTAGGAACCGGACCATAACGATCGCTCCAATCTGCTGCTATCTGTACTAACTCTTCTTTGGAATTAGCCGTAGCTACTGCCCGATAAGCACTCATTTTTTGGTCTGGGTCGGGAATATAATCGGTAGGGATAAAGGCTGTCAGTTTGAGGTCTATTTGAGTATCTTCTACTTGGGGAATTTCCTGTCCTTGTATCTCCCGGATGGATTCTTGTAGCATTTCCATATAAAGGTCAAAACCAATAGCCTCCATTTGTCCCGATTGTTCTACTCCCAGAAGATTGCCCACACCCCGGATTTCCATATCTCTGGTGGCTAGCTGGTAACCGGAACCTAATTGAGTAAATTCTTGGATTGCTCTGAGGCGTTTCCTGGCGGGTTCGGAAAGGGTCTTCAGTTTGGGATAAAATAGCCAAGCGTGAGCTTGAATACCAGCTCGACCAACTCTTCCCCTTAATTGATAGAGTTGGGATAAGCCAAATTTTTGGGAATCTTCAATTAAGATGGTGTTGACTCTAGGGATATCTAAACCAGATTCAATAATGGTAGTACAAACGAGGATATCTGCTTCACCATTACTGAAAGTAAGCATCGTCGCTTCTAGTTCTCCTTCCTGCATTTGACCATGAGCGATCGCAATTCTGGTTCCTAGCATCATTTCTCGCAGTTGGCTAGCGACTTCTTCGATACCTTCGACACGAGGAACCACATAGAATACCTGTCCCCCCCGGTCCAATTCAGAACGAATGGCAGTGCGTACCGCTTCGGGATTATAAGGGCTAAGATGGGTTTTAATCGGACGACGAGAAGGAGGGGGTGTGGTAATCAAGCTCATTTCCCGTACCCCGGATAAGGACATATAGAGAGTCCGAGGAATTGGGGTAGCACTGAGAGTGAGGACATCTAACTGGGTTTTCAGGGACTTGATTTTCTCCTTCTGGTTAACCCCAAACCGCTGTTCCTCATCTACTACTAATAGTCCTAAATCCCGAAATTTGACCCCTTTCCCTAGGAGTTGATGAGTACCAACCACCACATCCAACTCCCCTGTAGTCAGGCGTTTTTGAATATCCTGGCGCTCACTAGTAGTACGGAAACGGTTGAGCAAACCCACATTAACTGGGTAGGGAGCAAAGCGCTCTTTGAGAGTATGGTAATGTTGTTGAGTAAGAATAGTAGTAGGAGCAAGGAAAGCCACTTGTTTACCACCAGTGACAGCTTTGAATATAGCCCGAATCGCCACTTCCGTTTTCCCAAAACCTACATCCCCACAGACCAATCGGTCCATCGGGCGGTCGCTTTCTAAATCCCGCTTGACATCTTGTACTGCTTTAAGTTGATCTGGGGTTGGTTGATAGGGGAAGGAATCTTCTAACTCTTCTTGCCAGGGAGAATCCTGAGGAAAAGCATAACCCGAAAGTTGCGATCGCTGGGCATAAAGTTTGAGCAAATCTACTGCTAGCTTTTTCACCCCTTTACGGACGCGATTTTTCGTTTTATCCCAGGCTTTCCCAGACATTTTATTCAATTCTGGCGGACGAGTGCCAGTATGACGAAACCGGGATAAAGCACCCAATTGATCTGCTGCCACCCGCAACAAACCATCAGCGTACTTAACTACCAAATAATCCCTGGTTACGGAGAAGCCTTCTTGTCTGCTATCCCCATCCATAGACAGGCTTTCTAATTTGATAAACTTGCCCACACCGTGACTTCTATGTACCACATAATCCCCAGGACGTAGCTTATTCGGGTCAATCTGTTTGGAAGCAGCTTGGCGTCGCTTGCGGATGTAACTCGGAGTTGCCAAAGTATGCTGTCCAAAAAACTCCCTGTCTGTTAGTAGCACTATCCGAAAAGTAGGGAGAATAAAGCCTTCTAGTTCCGCTAATCCGGAATATTTTACAGCTACCGGAGTTTTATGGATTTGCAGTTTGTCAATAGCTGGGAAATCTCTGGGATTGGGGACAAACTGAGCCGGACAATCGTGCTCTTGTAGCAGGGAAACAGAACGACTCGGTTGTGCCGAAACCAGCCAGACGGAGAAGCCGCGATTACGTTGCTCTCGGATCATCTCTGCCAGCTTACCAAACTGGTGAGGGGTGGTTGGTACTGGCTGGCTGGCAAGGTTGAGGGTATGGGAAGAATGGTTTTCCGGGGTTTCTTCTACTAATTCCGAGAGGTACAGCAAAGGTAAGTGATCAGCTTCTTTTTCTACAAAAGCCAGAGACTGATCAAAAGAGCGGTGGAGAGAGGGAAAAGGAGTAGCAAGTGTGGTAAGTTGTTCCTGAGCATGTTCCACCCAGCGATCGCTATGAGCTCGACATTGCTCTGGTTCATCAATGGCAATTAAAGTCTGCTGAGGTAGGTAATCTAGGAGGGAGGCAGGATGCTCAAAAGCGATACCGAGGAAGCGTCGGCTGCCTTCTAGATATTGACCTGTATTTAGTTGCTCTTGTTCTTCTGGTGAGAGGTAAGACTCCAGCTTTTCCGCTTTTGCCTCCGTTAAGGCAGCGGTAATCATCGGACTAAAATTAGTAGGAGTCAGTAGCAACTGCTCAATATTATCCAAAGAGCGTTGAGTTGCAGGGTCAAACTCCCGCAGTTGCTCTAGTTGGTCTCCAAACCATTCCAACCGCACCGGCAATTCTGCTGCTACGGGGAATATATCAACAATATCACCCCGCCGACTCCACTGACCTTCTATTTCTACCAGAGGAACTCGCTCATAACCCAACCTGACTAACTGTTTATCAAGGTTCTTTGAATCCCAGTTCATGCCCTGGTTGAGAGTAAGGCAGTAAGGTTTAAAAGCAGCTACAGTCGGTAAGTGAGGTTGGAGTGCTATTTGAGTAGCGACAATGGCAATTGGTTGTTGGTTGTTGGTTGTTGGTTGTTTGTTGTTCCCTACTCCCCTCTTGGGATGGGTTGGGGGTGGGTTCTGCTCCCTATCCCCCTCCTGGGAGGGGTTAGGGGTGGGTTCTATTCCCAAATTACTAGTAACCAAATCTGCCAGTACTTGCATTTGTCCCCAAATCATTTCCGATTCTGGATCAAATGGCTCATAGGGTGAGGCTTCCGAAGTTGGGTACAAATGGACAGTTTTCCAATCCATTGCTTCGAGTTGAGTTGCCCAGCGGCTAGCTTCTTCCAAGGTACTGGAGACAACGAATAAATTGCGCCCAGTGGCTTTTGCCAAAGCCGATGCTACCAATCCCTTAGGTAGGCGAGGAACACCATTGAGATGTAGAGACTGCTGACTATTCAGTTTCGAGAGCAGTTCACTAGTAAGGAGCGATTGTTCTATTGCCCGGATGGTTGAAGAAAATGCCATAAGTTCACCGCCTGCTTGACTTTCTATATTTTAGATTTAGCTGATGAACAAAAGGCTAAAATAATCCACCAGTGAAAAAAGCTTAAACAGCTTACTATAAAGCCTTTCTTCCCTCCTGCCTTCTGCCTCCTGCCTTCTGCCTTCAAAACACTAGTCCAACTTTTTTAGAGCATCTTCAGCAGCACGCTTGGTAGCATCTTGTTTACGGCGACCCTCACCAACACCATAGGCAGTGCCATTTACCCGCACTTCAGCAATAAATTTTTTGGCATGATCCGGTCCTGATTCACCAATAATCACATATTCAGGGTTTTGGGCAAATTTTTCTAAAGCCCACTGTTGAAACCTACCCTTAGAGTCTACCAGGTTGGTGGGCTCGGTATTAGACTCAGCAGAAATGAGATTTTCAGCTACCGAAGCAAAGAGGGACTGCACAAAATCACGAACTTGTTCAATACCTGAATCCAGAAAGTAAGCAGCAATATAAGCTTCAAAAGTATCACTAAGCAGCGATGGGTTTTGACGACCCCCTTCTTTAATCGCTCCTTTACCTAGTCTAATGAACTCACCCATACCAAGTTGAGTGGCAAATTTAGCTAATTGTTTTTCATCTACCAAATTAGAGCGCATACGAGTCATTTTTGCTTCACTCATTTGGGGATAACGTTTGTAGAGAAACTCACCCACGAGAAAACCCAACACAGCATCACCCAAGAATTCTAGGCGCTCGTTGTGTTCTCCTACTTCTGGGTGTTCATTGACATAGGAACGATGAGTCAGAGCACGCAGTCGGAGTGTTTCATTTTCGATGGTTGGTAATTTGTGCATTAGGAAATTTATATAATGTTCTAAAATGATATAAGTTGTATATTAGTCTAGTCTATAAGTGATGAAGATCTAAGGCAGTTGGTTGCCAATAATACTAAGGCTACAGGTGACTTGCGAGCATCTATAAGTGACCTGCGAGATATTGCTGCATTTAATGAACGACATATTCTCCGATTGGAAGACAAAAAAGTTGATACTTGGGATGATATATTACGAGGAAATAAAATGAATGATTCAGACTTTTAAAAATAAAGCCATAGAGAAACTATTTAAAGAAAATCTTAATAAAGGAGTTCCACCAGATTTAGAAAAAAGAATAAGAATTAGATTAGAAGTAATCGATTCAGCATTAATATTAGAAGATATGAGATTACCAGGTTATGATTTACATAAATTAAAGGGAGATAGACAAGAAACTTGGTCAATTAAAGTATCAGGAAATTGGCGAATCACTTTTAAGTTTGAAGATGGCAATGCTTATGATGTAAATCTAGAAGATTATCATTAAAATCCTAAATTATTTAATGAAGAAAAATAAATTATGGTAAATAAAGTACATAATCAAATACAGGATAGACTAACAAGACCGGTACATCCTGGAGAAGTAATTGCAGATACTCTAGAAGATTTAGAGATTAATCAAACACAATTTGCAGAGATTTTAGGAGTATCTAACGAAGTAGTTAGTGAGATTATTCAAGGCAAGCAACCAATTACAGTAGATTTAGCTATTAGAATTGGTAAAGCTTTAGGTAACGGTCATAGACTGTGGTTAAATCTACAGCAAAAAATTGATGTTTGGGAGGCTTGGCAAGTTCATAAAGAAGAATATGACCAAGTTTTAACATTAGTATGATACCAAATCAGATTAAGACGCAAGATATTCAGTTGCCCCCTAAATCCCCCACTTCTGGGGGACTTTGAATTATTTTTACCCTGATATGAGAACCGGATTTGGTATTAACCCTGATTTATTGGATATTGCTTTGTGCATCTCATCAAACGACTAGTAACCAATTTACAGTAAACCAGCTGGTGGTGTAATCTCAATCCGACCCTTCTCAAAGTCTACAACTGGAGCAATTTCTTTGACAAACGGAATTAGAACGGTTACTGGTTTAGATTTTTTGCGTTTGGTTTTACTTATCTTAGTAGGAGTTGGAGAATCTGGCTGGGTTGGTTCTGCTTCCGGTTGCTCATGCAATTGTACTTCTAGGAGAGTGTTACCAGCAGGGATAGTTTCCACCACAATACCGATTACTTCCCCTGTAAATTGGTTAAAGACTTCTAGATTCACTAAGTCTCTGACATGATATTCATCTTCTCCTAATTCTGGGCGATCGCTAGCTGGTACGAGTAGTTTGGAACCCCGTAAGGCTTCTGCTTGGTTGCGATCGCTAACTCCTGCTAACCTGATAATAAATAAGCCTTTGCCTTGCAGAAAACGCCCAGCTAACAGTTCTACTGGTTGGGGTTGAGCCTCCCCCGGTCGCTGTAACCAGCGTTTCCCTGGTTTTTCAAAGCGTTCTGGAAAGTCGGTATCCGGGTATACTCTACACTCTCCTTTGAGTCCTTGAGGGGCAATTATTTTACCAATTTCTAGCCAGTCGTCGTTATCCACACAGCAAAAATTTTATCTATATTTTGGTATTTTACAATATTTACGCCGATTAAGACAACAGGATTAGAAGTAAGAACAAATCCCTAATACCGACCACCTAATACCTAACACCTAATACCTACCACCTACCACCTACCACCTCTTCTTCTTACTTATGATAATTTTTATTTTGAATAATAGTATGAGCGCGATAAAGTTGCTCTATCAAAAATAATCTAGCCATTTCGTGAGGAAAGGTCATGTTAGATAGACTTAATACCTTGTAGGCATAGTTGTTGACTTGTGTACTCAAACCTTCCGGTCCTCCAATCACAAAAACTAGAGGCTGTAAGAATTCTTGCTTAATAAAGCTGGCAAATTCTAGGGATGTTAAGGATTCTCCGGTTTCTGAAAGAGCGATGAGTTTGTCCTGTTTTTTTACCAAAGAGAGTATTTTGCTCAACTCCTTCTCTTTACCCGTATCTTTAATTTCAATAATATCTAGTTGAGGCAGTCTTTTTAAGTATTCTTGAAGACCGGCATTAATCCAATTTTTCTTGATTTTTCCTACTGCAATGATAGTAAATTTCATGTAAAATGTTTCTCATTTGGCTGAAGTCAAAATTGTCTAGTTGTGGGAATGGGGAATGGGGAATGGGGAATGAAAAACAGGGAATAGTTAGAAACAAAAGAGGAAACTTTAAAACACCTACCACCTACCACCTACCACCTACCACCTACTACCTAACACCTACTACCTAACACCTACCACCTAACACCTACTACCTAACACCTACTACCTAACACCTACCACCTAACACCTACCACCTACCACCTACCACCTACCACCTAACACCTAACACCATAAATCTCAAATGCATTTTCCCGCAAAATCCGGTTCGGCTGGATAATTCTGCCGTTGATAGGTTCTTGACAAACAAGATTAGCAAGTTGGTGAGTGAATTCTAGTGCAGATTTCACATCAGGATAGATTTGACGGTAAGTTTCTCCTGAAGCTCGATGATTCCCTACATTGGGTGCATCAGTTGCTTCCAGTATAATCTTGTCATCTCCTACTTTTTCGATAAGCCGCCGGACAAACGGAACAACAGCTTCAGGATTTACATCAGTGCGATAGCCTGGTCCTTTGAAGTAGACATTTCCACGACTCGCAGCTAGTTCCAGCAACTCTTCATAACCACCCATCTCGGACTTTATTCCCCAAGAAAATGCCCCTAAGTGATCCACTCCAATGGTAATCTCCGGTGGAATTAGGCGTATCGACTCCAGCAAGATTGTCGGTGCAGTAGCCAAGAGTAAGACATGTTGACGGTTTTTGCTGATCTGCCGAAACAATTCCTGCCACTCAGAAGCATTAGGATCAAACTGAGCCTTCAATTGTTCCACCGGAGTATCCCACAACAGGAAGCGCACTCCCTGAACCTGAGGGTGATCCAATTGACCATCATATGCATGTTGGGGGTCTGCATTCAAAAATCCCAGCATTTTGATCTCCCCATACTGTTGCTTTAAGTTTGTCATCTCCTCGAAGGAATCAAATACATGTTGTGCATTGGGGAAGATGCTCATATACACCGAGATTATCAGGCGAATCTCACCCAGCTTTGCCATTTCCTTGAGGTGGTGTCCCAGGGTGTAATCAGGAGAATGGGAATAACCAGGGGGAATCGAAGCCTGCTGCAAATCCTTGTGGGAATAAAAATGAACGTGTGTGTCAATTATTTCTGACATTATTCAAAAGCTGTTATATCAAATCCGGTGGAATAGTTACACTTTGGTGACAACAGGCACCAACCCGCTCCTCCGCTCCTCTGCTCCTCTGCTCCTCCGCTCCCCACCCTTTTTTTCCCTCACCCCATCTTCTCTCACCTCCTGCCTCCTGCCTCCTGCCTTCTGCTTCCTATCTATTTCTCCTGACGCAATCGGGGATTAATCAACTCACTCAACCCCTCTCCGAATAAAGACAAACCTACTACCATCAGGGTCATAGCTAAACCAGGAAATAAAGCTGTCCACCAAACCCCAGTAGGTAAAGCATCCAAAGCTAGTCGTAAATCATGACCCCATTCTGGCGTCTGTTCTGGCAATCCTAGTCCCAAAAATCCCAAACCTCCTAAAATCAAAATAGCATCAGCAGCATTGAGGGTAAATAACACCGGCACACTGGGAATAACATTGAGAAAGAGGTAGCGAGACAATACCCGATTAGTAGAAGCTCCCATTGCTTGTGCTGCTTCGATGAAGAGTTCTGTTTTCACACTAGCAGTGTGGTTGCGTACTACTCGATAGTACTGGGGTACATAGGCAATACTCAATGCGATCGCGGCGTTAACTATTCCTCTTCCTACCACAAATGCTAGAGTTACCGATAGCAGCAGTCCTGGTAGAGTATAGATTGTATCCATCAAAAATACTAACACCCGGTCTAGTTTCCCCCCCAGGTAACCACTAACTAAGCCTAGGGGAACACCGATAACTAGACTCATAGTCGTGGCGAGTATGACTACCTGGAAAGCTGCTTGGGAACCGAATAGAGTACGGGAGAAAACATCATAACCTTGGCGACTTGTACCAAACCAGTACTGTCCATTTGGTGGTTGATGAATCGGGTTACTGAGGGATTCGGTAGGGTTTTGCAGCCATCCCCAAGCCTGGAAAGTAGGAGCGAGAAGAGCTACTATCAGAAAGAGAATGGTGATTACTAGTCCCACTGCCATTAGCCGCATCGAAAGGTTAGGACTTGTTAGTAGTTGCAAGAAGTGGGGTAATGGTTTTTTGATTAAGGTCATATTAACGGAGAAGCTGCTGCACGGGTGAGCGAAAAAAAGGGTGGGGAGCAGAGGAGCAGAGGAGCAGAGGAGCGGAGGAAGAAGAGAGAACTGATAATGTTTGGATACAAAGCTCAAGAAATCCCACCCAAAATTTCACCTCACCCCTGCTGCACAAAGACAGTGTTAGGTATTGGGTAATGTAGTAGTCGCCAGGGTGGTTAAGACATTCTCAGGTAAGGCAAGTTAACAAGGGGCTGCCATCCCCTTGTCCTAATCCCCTTGGCGGTTGCTATAGTTTTATACCAAATAACTCAATTCGCTCC
Source organism: Symploca sp. SIO1C2 (assembly GCA_010672925.1). Lineage (GTDB taxonomy): Bacteria > Cyanobacteriota > Cyanobacteriia > Cyanobacteriales > Coleofasciculaceae > Caldora. Next base: position 55,809 of record JAAHFP010000034.1, read on the forward strand.
TACAAATTTAAATTTTATTCTTCATTCCCCATTCCTGATCTACTCGATCGCTTTTCCATCCTTATCAAACAGATATAATTTACTAGTATTCACCGCTAACTTGAGTCGAGCACCGGTGTAGACATCTGGGGAGGAAGGCACACGGGCAATCAAAACAGAATTTTCCTCTTCCTCGGAGCTATCTGCTGCAGCTTCATTATGAGAGTCTTCTACTTCCACTCTAGATACAGGGGCGTCAAAATAGACAATCATTTCATGACCAAGGGCTTCTACTGATTCCACTTCTACTTCAAGACAGCAATCTGGGGAGATATTGGCATCAGGGAGAGAAAAAGCTTCTGGACGCAAACCAGCAAGAATGGGTCGTTTAACATATTGCGGTAATTGAGAGTACTTGTCTAGTAATTCCTGCTCCAGCACCAAATGCTTACCTGCCATCTCAATAGTAAAAGTACCACTTTCTGTTTTTTGCAATTGGCTCTGAAAGATATTCATCGCCGGAGAGCCAATGAAACTAGCGACAAACACATTGGCCGGATGCTCGTAAAGTTCTTGAGGAGGAGCAATTTGTTGCAGTTGACCTGTTCGCATCACCGCCACACGATCGCCCATAGTCATTGCTTCTACTTGGTCGTGAGTGACATAGATCATAGTGGTTTTCATCTCACGTTGCAATTGGGCAATTTCTGTACGGATTTGCACCCGCATCTTGGCATCTAAATTAGACAACGGTTCATCCATGAGAAACACCGATGGATCTCTAACTATGGCTCTTCCCATTGCTACCCGCTGTCGCTGCCCCCCAGATAGAGCCTTGGGTCTGCGCTCCAAGAGCTTCTCCAACCCCAGCTTTTGGGCTGCGCCTTTGATGCGCTTTTGTCTTTCATTTGTGGGTATTTTCATCATGCGCAGAGGAAATTCCAAATTCTGCTTTACCGTCATGTGGGGGTAAAGAGCATAATTCTGAAACACCATTGCCACATTACGCTGTTGAGGAGTTTGATTATTTACTACCTCACCACCAATAATCAACTTGCCTGCGCTAATCTCTTCCAAACCGGCTAGCATCCTCATGGCAGTGGACTTACCACAACCAGAAGGACCAACAAACACCAGAAACTCTCCATCTTCAATGGCTAAGCACAGGTCTTTAATCGCAGTGTAGCCATTGGGATAAACTTTGAAAACATGAGCAAATTCGACAGATGACATAGTGATAAGTAATAAATAATTAAGAGGGAATGGGAGATGAATTGAGAATTAAGAATTGAGAATTGAGAATGGGGAACTAGCAATAGGCAATTAGGGTATAGGGTACAGGGTATATAGCGTTACTTATTGTTATGAAGTACAGTGACATACTCCCACACTTCCCGATCGGGTAAGTGTAGGCTTCTCAGTGACTCCCGGTATTCCGTCGGACATTAACTGAGCTTTAAGAACGGGATGCCCCACCGCTCTATTTTTGATGTTGATAGCTGCATTGTGATCTCGATCTAGACTGCACCCACAATTAGGGCAATTGTGCCAGCGAATATGCAGCTTTTTTGGTACTTTCTCTCCACAACTGGAGCACTCAAGTGAAGTATTGTGAGCACTTACTGGGACAACCAACAAACCAGCTTTCTCGGCTTTGTTTGTCAGTATCGACAGAAAGTTTGACCACCCAGCATCCAACACCGACTTAGCCAATTTGGTACGAGCAAGACCTTTGATGTTTAAATCTTCATGAGCAATAACATCATATTGTGACAACAATTGATTGGCTGTTTTGAAGTGGAAATCTTTACGTTTATCAGCTACTTTTTGGTGTTGCAATGAGAGCAGTTTAATAGCCTTGAGCCTACGACTACCACCCTTTTGGCGTCGCGACACCCTTTTCTGAATAAGTCGTAATCTTTTTTGAGCTTTACGGTAGTGTTGAGGAATTGCGACTGTTTCACCATTGGAAGTTGTCAAGAATTCCTTTAAACCCACATCAATCCCTGTTATTGAGTCAAGATTAATATCAGGTTTAATTTCCGGAATAGTCTTGTCTTCGAGTGAAAGTGTGACGTAAAATCCATCAGCCTTTTTGCTGATAGAAACTGTCTTGATTTTAAACCCATCAGGTATGGGACGGTGAACTATGACCTTTATCTTGCCCAACTTAGGAAGGTTGATTTTCTTACCCTGTAGGCAGTCTTGCTTAATTTGAGGATAAGTAAAGGTTCTGTAACGGCTCAGTGGCTTGAACCTAGGTCTACCACTTCTTTTTCCGTTACTATCTCCCTTCAAAAATCTCTCAAAGGTTAGCTTAACTCTTTTGACTACATCCTGTAAAACTTGAGAATAAATATCTTTGTACCAAGGTCTATCTTTCTTGAGCTGAGGTAAGGTTTTCTTTTGAGAATAGTAGTCAGGATTAATCCTGAGTTCTGGTAGGTGACATACCAAAGGACAGGCATTAACCGGTGAGCGATTTTTTTCATACCAGTTAAATCTATCCGCCAGTAGATAATTGTATTGAGCGCACAACATTGTTAACCATCTGTCAATTTCAGCTGCTTGTTGCCGAGATGGACGCAATCTATATTGATAGGCTGTTCTCATGGCAAATCACCTCCCTTGTTATTCTACCATTTCCGACAATTAATATTCAGTATAAATCGATTGTCACTGTTCGCCATTCATCCCACGCTTACCCTACGGGTTAAGACGTGGGGCGTAGGAGCGATTGATGCTAAAACCTCAAATTCCCCCTTGAAAAGGGGGATGCGAGGGGGATAGAAATAATTGAGATGGATGTAAGAAGTACACCCTACACCCTTACTCCGAAATAGTTCAGCCTTTAGTTCCTGTAGCTGCAACACCTTGGACAAACCACTTCTGGAACAGTAAGAAAATAATCAAAATTGGTGCTACCATCATCACACCGAAAGCCATAATATCTCCCCATTGTAACGGTGGCAAGGTCTGGAAGGAAGCGATCGCTACTGGTAAGGGACGAACTGTTTCATCAATAGTAACCATCAGTGGCCAGAGAAAGGAACCCCATTGAGTCAAGAAGGTAAGAATGGCAACGCTAGCAAAGACTGGTTTAGATACGGGAACAATAATTTCCCAGAAGATGCGTATCGTGCTAGCACCATCTACTCGGGCTGCTTCTTCCAATTCTTTGGGCAGAGCAATAAAGAAAGTGTAAAACAGATAGATCGAGAAGGCATTGGCAATGAAAGGAATAATTTGCACAATGTAGGTATTGCGCCAACCTATCATTGCCATTTGGAAAAATAAGGGAACAGCGATCGCTTCAAAGGGGATAATCATCAAAGCCAGTACCAGCATTAACAGCCAGTCTCTACCCCGCCAGCGCAAACGAGCCAAAGCGTAACCGGCTAAGGAATTAACTGCTAGCCCAGCCAGGACAATAGTACCGGTAATAAAGATGGAGTTTAAGAAAAAGCGACCAAAATTAACTCGTTCAAAGACATCTCTATAGTTTTGCCAACTAATCTCTGTTGGGATAAAAGCCTTGATGGTACCAGCTTCCGCTAAGACTAAGTTGTCTGGCTTGAAGCTGCCAACAATCATAAAGACAATTGGTGCGATAAACAATAATGCCAAGAAGGTAAGAAAGAGATAACTACCAACAGTGTTGAGTAATTTTTGGTTTTTACTTTTTTGAGATATGGTTTGATTCAGAATTTGGGACTTAGGATTTGTAACTGGGGACTTGGAAATTGGAGCCTGGGATTTGGGAATGGGAAATGAGGTTGGGGCAATGGTAAATGGGGTTTGGGCAATAGTCAATTGGGAATTGGTAGTTTTCATCTTTCGTTAAGTTCACAATAAGTCAATCAGTCAGAGTCATTTATTAAGTCATGACAATCTTCACCTCCTTACCAAGGGATAATGGATAATTAATCAATCCGATACATTACTCGAAAGCTCTTTCTTCCTTAATCAGTAACCTTTGTACAATCGTAATTGTCAGTACAATTAGGAAAAACACTACTGTCATCGCCGCGCCTTTGGCCATTTTCTGCTGTTCAAAGGCAATCTTGACTGCTTCATACATCACCGTAGTTGTCGCGTCATTGGGACCACCTTGGGTCATAATTTCTACTTGGTCAAATAAGCGGAAAGCCAAGACAGAAGTCACCAACATCACAAAGATGAGGGTATTGCGCAGCTGAGGTAAGGTGACATGAAAAAATTGATTCCACTTATTGCTACCATCAATAGCGGCTGCTTCATATAATACTGAGGGAATCGACTGTAACCCTGCCAGGATAATTACCATTTGGAATCCCATGCCCTGCCAGAGAGATAACAGGATAATTGACGGTAAAGCTAGCATGGGGTCGTGGAGAAAGTCTTTCGGAGTCCACAAACCCAAGGTAACAAATTTGAGGAAAGCATTCATCAACCCATTAGCATTAGGAGCATAGACAAGAGTCCAAACTACTGCGACTAAAGACATTGGGAATACTACTGGCATGAAGAACAGAGTGCGAAACACCGCCATAGCTTTAAGAGGACGGTTGAGCAGTAAAGCTAGTCCCAAAGCTAATGCTGTTTGCACTGGTACGATTACTAGAGCAAATAGACCATTATTGAGTAAAGCATGAAAAAAAGTAGGGTCACTAAAAATTCTTCTGTACTGTTCAAAACCTACCCACTTCATTGGCAAGGGCGAACCAAGTCGCAGATTAGTAAACGACAGTACTACTGCCAAGGCAAAAGGTAAAGCGACAAACAGAAATAATCCTGCCATAGCCGGTGCTGCCATGGTCAGTGCCGTGGATGTATCATCTTTTGATTGGTGATTAGTCATTGGTTTAAGTTTTCGCGTTTCGGTAATCTTGCCATGAGATACCTAACCCAATCAGAACGTTTTATAGCGCACTTTTTGGTTTCGCGGACAAATTTCTCTAAGTTTTAGCTTAACATTTTGTCAATTATTCATTGACGAGTCAAAAACAAGGGAAAAAGAGGACAAGAAAATCTGTAAATGGGACAAACTATCCGTCAAAATCAATTTGACACAGTACAAGGGCAGTCGGAGGTCAAACCTGTTGTCAGTGGTCAACGTATTCAAAATGGTCTATATCAAACAAACACTGGCAAAACAATCAACTAGCTACACCAATGGCATGCTGAATATAGCCACAAAAACAATGCAATAATGCTTCTGGGGCAATAGAAGAATTGCCATTTACCCGGAATAGTTTGAGGACAAGGTCGCTTATGAGATTACAAACTCTACTTTTCCCCGTCGTGAGCTAACGGGAACTCTTAGCATTGCTGCCAATGCTTCCTCTTTTTCGTTAACAAACCTTACAATCAGCTATCTCTGACGAGCAATAATTAAACCGATTAACCGTTGGATAAAACTAATTAATGAGCCTAATTTAGCTGACCCTAGAAGGCTAGATATTGCCTAGAAATACTAGGTGCTTAAACCTATTGCATTTTCAATGCTATTGAAACCTTATTGATTATTATAACAAAGTTGTCCTTTAAACCAATTTTTTTATTTAAATGTCTACTAATAACTAGTTTTGTTGATTTTTATTAAGTACTGTTAAAACTATTTAATATTTACTAGTTTTATACTAATTTTATGAAATTCCGCTACACATCAAACCCCCCAAACCTGAGCAAGGGGGGAACAAGATCAGCGCTTATAGTTGTTGACAAATTGAAGTAATTGCAGAGGGATAGCCTTCGTTATCCTTAATGTCTTCGTCGATAGCAGCAGCAGCTTTGTTTAAAGCTGTTTCCACCTCTGTGCCGTGACGAATGTCAGCAAAGGCTTCCTGAAAGACAGAGGTAATAACTGGGTAAGCTGGAGTTTGGGGACGAGGTACGCTCTTTCCCGTCAATAGCTGAGATGAAAATAGGCGCAACGGACCACCTTCGGCGTAAAGTGGAGATTGATCGATCGCAGTTTTAGTACCAGGCACAGCTCCGTTGGCATTCGTCATGGCTAATACTTGATCAGTTTGCAAGAGGAATTCCAAAAACTGCATAGCCGCTTTGGGGTTTAAAGATTTGCTGGTAATTCCCCAATTCCAGGAACCTTGACCAGTTTTTGACCCTTCCCCAAAATTAGGTAGAGGCAACAATACCACATCATCCCCAACTGCTTTGAGATAATCTTGATAAGCCCAGTGGCCTACCCAGGATAAAGCCACTCTTCCTTCAGTAAAGGCGGCGTCATCAATATTGGGGTCTACATACCCTTGCTGTAGCCAAGACTGTAATTCTTGCATTGCAGCTACCGCTGGCTTGCCATTGATTACACCATCAGCTGATTGGTAATCACTGCGATTAATCAGATCACCTCCTGGTGACTGTAGGATAGGAGAGAAGCCATAGGTAAACCACTCTCCTCGATAGTTAAGTTTCAAGTCGAGAATTTGACCATCCGGGTCTTGTTGGGCAAGGTTGGCAAGGATTTCTTGAAATTCTTCAGCAGTCCAAGCATCTTCATTACCTTGAGGAATGCGAGCTCCAGCTGCTTGCAACTTGCTGCGGTTACCATAAAGACCAAGTCCAGAGTCGAAAGTACCCAGGGAATAAAGACAGTCGTGGTAAGTACCCTGTTTAATAATCGAAGGTAGTAGATCCTGGCGTAGCTCTGGTGTTAGCATTCCGTCTAGGGGAATAAGGTTGCCCTGCCAAACATAGTTGTAGACAAAAGGGCCATCAAATTCCAGCACATCGGGCAAATCCCCAGAAACCGCTGCTGCTTGGACTTGGGAGTTATAGGAACCTTCCGGGAGGAATTTGAGCTCAACGGTAACATCCTGCTGGGAAGCGTTGAAACTTTGTACCTGTTGCTCAATGGTTTGGCGCTCTGCTTGAGGACCAGAGTGAGCCCAAACTTGGATAGTGTTCTGGAAATCAGTCTTTTGACACCCACCCAAAAACAAAAGCAATGCTGTTAGTAGGCTGAGCCAGCGCCATTTTTTCAAAATCATGATTTAGTTATTTGTCAAGTTTCAACTACTCAAGTGTTATTAGTACAAAGAATGCTCTGACTAATAACAAAGAACCCAAAATACCACGTTATGCAAGTCGTGGGATAAGTTTAGTCACTAGGGTTATCTGTAGACGCGAATGACCGCAGAGGTTTTTCACTCTCTTTATCTCTATCATACCAAATTAGGGATACCTCCCCTTTATTTAATATCCAAGAATCATAAGTTAAAAATGCTAGACAAAGAGTTAAATAGATTTAAAATAAAAAAATACAGTTGAACTGAAAGCCAGTTATGACCAATTTATTACAAAAAATCTGGTTGATTTTTATTGTTGCAGTGTTGGTGGTTATAATTTTTCTCCCAACCAGCAACCCAGCTTATACTGAGGAAGATACCGCCAACACATTGGCTGCTGCTCCAGTTGAGGCAATCAGTACTCTTGAACCAGTACATCAACCGACGGAGGAAGTTGAGCACTCCACTAAAATTACCTCCGTTGAGCAAGTATCAGATGTCTCTTCCAGTGAGCCTTACTTCAATGCCCTCAAAAAAATAATTGAGGTTTACAAAATGAACCTTACATTGCCTGACGGGAGTTTTCCAGGCAATCAGTCCATAACTAGAGGAGATTTTATCATTTACCTGCGTGATACTCTTGAGGTAATGAATAAATTGCAAGAACGCTCTAAGATTGCAGGTATTACAGATGAGCAACTAGCAACAACAGCAGCTTTCTTCAATGAAATCGAAGACAAAACTGATGTTATCTCTCAAAGAATAAAACAAATCAATAATAGAATTTATCTACTGGAAAACAAGTTAAAAGAGTCACAACAGCCTCTACTAATTAAAACAATTTTAGATTCATCCTTGACAAGTAAGCAAAATAATTTAGAGAAAAAAGATTGGCCAACAGGAAATACAATTCCAGAAGTTGTGGTTAGCCAATCGGTTAACTCCTCTGAGCCAGAGATAGATTTATTGGCTCCGGTTAACCCTGTTGAAGAAATACTTGATATCTCTGATATCGCCACAGTCAATACTTCGGAAGAGGTTGTTGCTAGCCAACCGGTTAACCTTACTGAGGAGATAATTGATGTCTCTGATGTCGCAGCAGTCAATACTTCGGAAGAAGTTTTCGCCAGTCAACCGGTTAACCCTTCTGAAGAAATACTTGATGTCACTGATATCGTCACAGTCAATACTTCGGAAGAGGTTGTCGCCAGTCAACCGGTTAACCTTACTGAGGAGATAATTGATGTCTCTGATATCGCAGCAGTCAATACTTCGGAAGAAGTTGTCGCCAGTCAACCGGTTAATCCTACTGAGGAGATAATTGATGTCTCTGATATCGCCACAGTCAATACTTCGGAAGAAGTTGTCGCCAGTCAACCGGTTAATTCTACTGAGGAGATAATTGATGTCTCTGATATCGCCACAGTCAATACTTCTGAAGAAGTTGTTGCTAGCCAACCGGTTAACCTTACTGAAGAAATACTTGATATCACTGATGTCACAGCAGTCAATACTCCTGAAGAGGTTGTCGTCAGTAACCAGGTTAAGCAGATTGAGGAAATACAAGATGTATCTTTAGATGACCCCTACTACGATGCTTTGAGAGAGATAATGGAGAACTATCAAGTAGATATCACTTTATCAGATGGTAATTTTCAAGGAAATCAACCAATAACGAGAAGTGAAGTTATTATTTACTTGAATGATAGTATTGCAGCAACAGAAGAGTTAATTGCATTGCAAGAGGAAGACCCAAACAACAGTGAACTCGAACTTAGTCTTGATAACTTATCATTACAGATAGCTCAGACAGATTCATATTTTGCTGAAAAGTTGGCACAGATAGAAAAGATAGAGTCTCAGCTAGATGAGTTAGAGGATTGGATTGTACAAGATGCTCAATCTCTTTAGGAGCAACACAATAGACAATAGTGAACCACCTTAATTCTATTCTGGTTCCCCTCAGAGGTAGGGAGTAGTTGTTGATGAAGTTTTTTAGTAGATTTTTTTAACCTGCTCGGAAGTTCTCTCCTCCCCTGCTTTGTCCAGCACTTTCTTCCCCACTGAGCAGTATTGGGGATAGGCATTATCTGCTTGGTTTTGTAAAGTAAAGAGAAGCCAAAATCATAATTTGGAATCTCTAGGTAGAGATATAGTTAGTAGATTGTCTCAATCTGCCTACTAGTAAAGTCAGTCTGTATGGCTGTTTCCACTGCTTCTGTCATCTAAAGTGACAAATCCTGTGCTATGAAAACCCTCCATTCATTGACGCAGCCGCTCACAAAATTGCGGCGCAAATCGGAAAATCTTCGCGCTTGGTTGTCATTAAGGGTGGCTAACTCTTTACTTAGAGACAACCTATCAGCAGAACCTAAACGGTATGATTGGCCTAAGCGCCGCAAAAGTAAATCTCGTCCACCAATGATTTGGGCAGTGGCAGTAATCTCCCTGACTAGTGTGATGGGCAATCGTTATTACAATCAACCGGGGTTGGATGTCGGCACCATTGCTCCCGAAAAAGTTATAGCTCCCCAAGATGCTGATGTGGAAGATAAGAAAACCACAGAAGAAAAGCGAAAGGAAGCCAGCACAGGTATTGTGCCGGTGTTGATGCTAGACGAGTCTGTCACTGAAGAAATTCAAGAGAAGCTGGATGAATCTCTCAGCTATGCTGAAGAATTGCGAGAAAGCAGTGGTTCTTTACCCTTTGTCAATACTGCTATTTTGACAGATGCCACCCAGAAGTATCTGCGGGAGAGTGAAGAACTAGAATGGCACTCTATCCAATCCTTTGCCAAGAGTGATACTAGTGATAACTTTACGGAGCAGCAATGGGAGTTACCGGAACAGGTTGAAGATCCTATTTTTATTCAAGCAGTTAATGAACTACAAAACTACCGTCAGCTATCTAGTAGAGAGTTCTCTCAACTGATTGACCAAATCTCCCAGGCCCGTGAAGATTATCAGCAGGCATTGCGCCAGCTGTTGGAGTATGACTCAGAACATCCCTATGATATCTCTTTGCTGGAGCTATCCGATGAGGTTTGGCTGGAGACTGTTTCAGGCATTTCTACTGCTTCTCAGCGTATTCTAGCTCAGGGTATTCCCCCAGGACTACCGGACGACATCTTAGCAAAAGCAGTACAAGCACAAGTAAATACCTTGGTTCCTTCTGAAGCTGAATCTATAGCTATTGAACTGCTCTCAGGCATCTTGCAACCTAATTTACAACCAGATCCAGAACAAACCAAGCTCAGGGCAGAACAAGCTGCACAGCAGTTGCCGCCGGTAATGGTGTCGGTGGAGAAGGGGGAAGTCATTGTTGAAGCGGGAGAGGAAATCACCCAGGAAGATTTCGTTCTGCTGGATCATTTTGGAGAAAGTCAAAGGGGAATTAATTGGCCAGCTTTGATTGGGTTTGGCAGTTTGGTAACTGGTGCTACAGGCATTTTTTTCTTAGTGGAGAGGAGAGTACATCCCAGCCTACGACGCCGCGACCATATTTTAGTCTTTCTACTTAGCTTAACTACCCCAGTATTGGTTATCTTTGGCGTTCCTTTCACCAGCCTACCAGCAATTGGTTTATTGGTGGGCAGCTTTTACGGTTCGAGTTTGGGTGTAACGGTAGTGGGACTACTGACAGGGTTAGTAGGTTTCAGTATGGAATTCAGCTGGGAAGCATTACTCTCTGGTGCTGCGGGTGGAGTACTAGGCAGTTGGCTAGCTGCACGTTTACGCTCCCGTGAAGAATTAGCTCTGTTAGGAGGAGCAGTTGGTCTAACCCAGGCCAGTGTTCATTTAATCCTTAATCTAATTATTAGTGCTGCTGCCGGTTTGATTTGGTATACTGCGCTACAATCAGCAGTTTTATATGGCTTAGCTGGTTTGTCTTGGAGTATTGTGGCTCTGGGAGTATCCCCTTACCTCGAACGCCTGTTTGATTTGGTGACACCGATTCGTTTGGCAGAACTATCTAACCCCAACCGCACTTTACTCAAGCGGTTAGCAACCCAAGCACCAGGAACTTTTCAGCATACTATGTTCGTTGCTTCTTTGGCAGAAGCAGCAGCGCGGGAATTACACTGTAATGTGGAACTGGTTCGGGCAGGAACTCTTTACCATGACATTGGTAAAATGCATGACCCTCTGGGATTTATTGAAAATCAGATGGGGGGACCTAACAAGCACGATGAGATTAATGACCCCTCGAAGAGTGCTCAGATTATCAAAAAGCATGTTTCTGAAGGATTAGTCATGGCTCGTCGGCACGGTTTACCCCAAGCTATTAGGGATTTTATCCCAGAACATCAGGGAACTTTGCTGATTTCCTATTTTTATTTCCAAGCTCAACAACAATCTGAACAAGAAGGTTTGCCTCCGGTTTTAGAAGCAGATTTTCGCTATGATGGTCCGATTCCTCAGTCTAGAGAAACTGGTATTGTAATGCTAGCGGATGCTTGTGAAGCTGCACTGCGATCGCTCCAAGATGTTACCCCAGAAACTGCCTTTTCTATGGTGAAGAAAATTCTCAAGGCCCGCTGGCAGGATAATCAGTTGTTAGATTCTGGGATAACTAGAGAAGAGTTACCCATTATTGCTGAGGTTTTTGTAAGAGTTTGGCAGCAGTGTAATCACAAACGTATCGTTTATCCTAAAGCTGCCCTTAATTATCAGTCATCGGTAAAATAAGGTTTGGCTGGATTGAGATTTTAGATTGACCTTGAGGAGCGAAAGATGCAAGAAAAACAATTAGCTCAATTTTCTCTACCGGATGGCACTACATTTTTGGTGGAAGTCGAAGCACCGGAAAGTAGGGCTATTGAGCGAGTTGCCCTTCCATCGGGACAACAAGTCCTCAAGGCACAACAGACATTTGAACAAGCCCTAGATCACATCAAACCCGTTGCTTCGACAATTGTCACTAAATTGCGCAACCTCAACGAACCTGCCGATGAAGTAGAGGTCAAATTTGGTTTGAAATTGACGGCGGATGCTGGGGCCATTTTCGCATCTGTTGGTGGGGAAGTGAGCTATGAGATTACCTTGAAGTGGAAACAGCATCAGGCTAGCTAATGGCGATCGCTAATTACTTCCAGACATTTAAGGCATCAATTGCCCGGATCTACCATCCTAGCAGTGGTATGGTGGTTGGAGCCGGTTTTCTTGTATCAGACCGTCATCTGCTAACCTGTGCCCATGTAGTTGCAGAAGCGCTGAACATAGCACAGAATACACCAGAAGCCCCGGCTGGTAAAGTTGATTTGGACTTTCCCTTAATAGCACCAGGTCAAATTTTTTCAGCAAAAGTAGTATTCTGGAGACCTGTTCAACTAGAACCTTTGACATCCCCAGAACAGGGAGAAGATATTGCTGGACTGAAGTTAGATGGTAATTCTCCAGTAGGTAGTCATCCAGTTAGGTTGGTTAGTACGACAGACACCTGGAAACATCCCTTTCGGATTTTTGGTTTCCCTAAGCAAAGAGAAATGGGAGTATGGGCTTCTGGAGTACTACGGGATAAATTAGCTAATGCCTGGGTACAAATGGAAGATATTAAAGTTCCTGGTTACTCAGTTGAACTGGGTTTTAGTGGAGCACCAGTTTGGGATGAAAAATTGGCAGGTGTTGTAGGAATTGCAGTAGCAGCAGAAAGAAAACGAGAGGAAGCGAAGGCTTCTTTTCTAATTCCTACTTCTATACTAAGTTCTGCTTGGTTAGAGTTAGGACAATGGATGGTTGAGCATTCGCGATCGCGTGGCTCAACCCCATACACTTTACCATCTTTTCGTCAAGTTCAACTGAAAGCTAGAAAAGACTATTTTTCAGTGTTATGCGCTAAGTATGAAGCCGTATATAATCAACTCAGCTATACCTTAAATGAGGGTGATAAGGTGAGCCTTCGGCAAAATGTTAAGGCGATTGAACAAGAAATAGAGCAGGTAGAGCAAGAAATACGTGCCTTACTACAAGAAGGCAGAAGATTTTAAGGTTTATCTTTGATTACCTGTGGATTAAGTTAAGATGTATCTGGTGAAAACACTTAATTCAATCATCAGTTTTTTTGTGGAACAGGCATCTTGCCTGTAATCTGTAATCAGAAACATACAAGGTGAATGCCTCTGAGCTTATTTCCGCTGTGTTACACTAGCTAATTGATGAGATTGGCGATATATGTCTCAATACTTCATCCTTCAGAAAAAGGAGGAATACCTCAAAAAATTGACATTGCAATATGAGGCGGCATACCAGCAATTGTTTAAGGATATCAATGAAGCCAATAAAGTTTCAATCAAAGAACAAATAAAGGATTTAGAAAATGAGATGCAAGAGGTGTCTCATGAAATTGATCAGCTGCGCTTTAATATCAATAAAGCAATAGAGTTAGCTATCATTGCTAAACAAAAAAAAGAAGTTGCCTTTCAAATTGATCAAGATAATCAAGCTCCTACTGCCATACAACATAAACAAAAGATGGCTGAGATAGCCGAAGAGGAGAGTTTGGAGTTTAGTAGTGCCTTACACAGAGAATATAATCAAATATGGGAAGATAATTTACATAAAATTAATTTCTATCGGGTAAATCAAATAATTCACACGATTCTCGGTCAATGGAAGACCAAGTCTGGATATTCATTATTTATCCTCACAAAAAGTACATTTATGGGAGGAAAATGGTGTCTGCAAATCATGAAATCTTTTATCAAAGAGATTGGAGGCTCACATCATTTTTGTCAATTTAAATTTACACCTAGTCAAATCCAAAACAATCTTGATTTTTTGAATTATTTAGCAAATAAATTTGGTATAACACCCAACCAATCCAAGAATAGTCAAGAATATACCAGAAATATTATCGAAGGAATTTGCAACTCTCTATTTAGTGGCAATATTCTATTTATTGATGTTGAAATTTACTCATTGGATGCCGAAGATAGCTTTTTGGTCTGGTTTGTTGACCAACTATGGAATCCACTAATTAGTAGATTAGAGCAAACTAGCCAGCAACATCGTTTAATCCGAGTAGTGAGCGTTATAGCAGTCCATGGTCAAGTTCCAGAAGTTTGTTTACCTCCAAACTTATGCTGCGGATGCGGACTAGAAGATTTTGATAGTAGAAAGGTTTTGGAAATCCCTCTTGAGACCTGGACAGAGGAGGAAATTAAGAATTGGTTATTTAGTTTTTCAGGATTAACTGCCCCTAAGATTGGAGTCTCAGCACCGGAAATTGATGCAATGGCTAGAGCGATTTTTGCAGCCAGTGATGGTGTGCCTGGAATCGTCTATCCTGAACTCAAACAACAACTAACCCACGTACTTCAGTCTAAGTTTGAACAATATAAACCATATGAATCAAACAACTCAGTATATATTTCAGGGTAACCCGAAATATCGACCCCAAAATCCCCATCCTGACTCTCCGGCCAAACCGGAGATGTACATTGGTGACATACTCCCACACTTCCCTATCGGGTAAGTGTGGGCTTCTCAGTGACTCCCGGTAACCCGTCGGACATTAACTGAGCTTTAAGAACGGGATGCCCCACCGCTCTATTTTTGATGTTGATAGCTGCATTGTGATCCCGATCTAGACTGCACCCACAATTAGGACAGTGGTGCCAACGGATATGCAGCTTTTTCAGTACTTTCTCTCCACAACTTGAGCACTCTTGTGTGGTGTTATGGGCACTTACTGGGAGCACCAAC
>JAAHFP010000035.1 GCA_010672925.1 Symploca sp. SIO1C2
GCTTATGTAGGTCAATGGCAGTAGGGAATTTGAGCTTTCCTTCTGGATTTTCCTGGTTGTACTCAAGAATGTTTTTGGTTAATGCCAGTCCCCAGTTCCAAGCATGACGAGCAACTCCTGCATGTTTGGCTAGAGCTATCTTTTGATTAGGCGATCTAATTCTTAGTTCGGTCTTGAATCCTAGTAGCATTTGTTACTTTCTGTGATTAATTGTTAGCGAATTGGGTTTTTGTTGATAACCTTCCGCACCCTAACTGGCACAATCGGTATTTTCGTAATTTTTGGCAGTAGTTATGTAACTTTTTATACTTACAATCAACAACTGAGGCGACTATCTTATCTAACTCTTGATACCTTACACCCTATACCTTAGACCCCACACCCTAAAATTATATTGTGACACTTGGGTGAGCGGAATGTGGGTGATAGGATGGAAGCAATAGACAAACAGCTTTCAACTGAAGAGATGGAAAGATGGTAACAGCGAACTCAACCAGACTAGAACATCCTGAGCCTAGGGTGGTGATGAAAGGAGTAAGCTGGCAAACCTATAAAACCTTGATGTCGGAGGTAGGGGATGAGCGCAGTTGGAGAATTGCCTACGATCGCGGAATCTTAGAAATTAGAATGCCACTGGAAGAACACGAAGAGCCCAAAGGGTTATTAGAAAGTTTTGTCGAAGCAATCGCTGACGAGCTAGAAATTGAAGTGAGAAAATTAGGTGCTTTAACTTTAGCTAGGGAAGATTTGACCCGTGCCGTAGAGCCTGATAGTTGTTTTTATATTCAAAATGAAGCATTGGTAAGGGGTCGAAAAATTAACTTACAAGTTGATCCTCCCCCTGATTTAGTTATTGAGTCGGACTATACCAGCTCTTCCCTCAACAAACAAGACCTTTATTCAGCGTTAGGCGTTCCCGAACTGTGGCGATATACAAAGAACACGCTATTAGTGTATCAGCGGGTAGCAGGAGGATATGAACAGTGCGATAGCAGTTTAGCTTTTCCCTTTTTGCCCATCCCAGAGATTGCCAATTTCATTGCTCAAAGTGGTGTCATCGGGCAACGTAGTGCAGTGCGCTTGTTCCGTCAACGCCTGCGGCAAATTTTGGATATTCAGAGATGATCAGCTCAATTGATCTCAATAGTCTGCACTCTATAGCAGAGGGCAGAGGGCAGAAGGCAGAAGGCAGAAGGGAAGAGATTGACAGGTAAAGGTTTCAGGATTTTGTGTTGTCCTAAGCGCACTGTGCTTAGCTATAATCTGAAAATAGATACGGAAACACGGGTAAGCAGAGAAATGAATTTTCGTATAATGTTATAAAACATATCCATCAGGACTGCCTTTTGAATGGTTAGTCAAAACGAGCTACTCAAACATCTCAATAGACTGAATCTTGCTCAATTTGAGGAAGTGCTGTTCCGTTTAAAGATTGACCCGGCAATTATTCCTAGTTCTTTTGCTGAGCAAAGTATTAGGGCTATCAGAATTATCCAACGGCTGAAGCAAGAGCCGGAGGGACTAGAGCGCCTCGAAAAAACCCTGGCTGAACCTGCTATCTCGATTATTGGTAAGCAATATACTGGATACGAAATCGAAGCTCAAGTTAAGCAAATTGTCGGGGAGTATACCCAACAGCCATTGGAAGGAAGGGAAGCAGAAAAGCGTCGGCTGGATGAATTTGTGAGGAATAATACCAGTGGTGTGCTGTTGGTAACAGGTGCAGCTGGTTTTGGTAAATCTACTTTATTATCTCACTGGCAGCAGACACAACAAGAGGATTATTTTATTGTCTATCACTGCTTTAGCTACCGTTATGAAAAAACGCGATCGCTTGCTGAAGCCTATCGTTATTTACTCAAGCAACTCTATCTTTATTACAACATCAGAAATGGGGAATTCCCAAATGATGAGAATAGGATGCGGGATATTCTGATGGGAATGTTGCGGGAAACTATTTCAGCAGAAAGTAAGGGTTTGGTAATAGTTTTAGACGGTTTGGATGAAGCAGACAAAACTTTTGAACCGTTTTTTACTGAGCTACTTGCTGGTGTATTTATTATAGCTTCGGCACGAGCGGAGGAAGGGGAAGAGCCAAAGTATTTGCGTAACTGGACAGATAATGCCCAGAGATTGTACCTTAAGCGGTTATCCCGTAAAGCTATTTCTAAGTGGTTGGAGCAAATCCCGGAGTTAGCTACCTATTCACAAAACGAGGATTTTGTCAAAAGATTGGATAAGATTACTGATGGATTTCCCCTCTACCTGCATTTCCTGATAGATGATTTTAGACAAGCAAAAGATGTAGAGCAAGTTTTGGCACAAACACCCCCAGGATTTGAAAAGTATGTCGAGCAACAGTTAGAGCGTTTAGATGAACTGGACTTACCAGAGCAAAGATGGCAGTTTTTTGCCCTACTAGCAGTAGCAAAGGGGGTACTAGAGAAAGAGGATATCAAGAGATTAACCCAAATGCGCGATCGCCAATTGCGACAGTTACACCAATCTTGGCAGGTGACGCGCTGGATGCAGATTAGTGAAGGTAAGTTCTACGCTTTTGCTCACCCCTTGCTAGCCACAACCTTTGCCTCTCAGCTAGGGGATGATGCTGAAGATGCCTTGCAGAATTTAATCGACTACTGTGCTCAGTGGCAGGATCATCATAGTGTTTATGCCCTGCGTTATTATACCGAACACTTGAGAGATTTGAAGCAGTGGGAAGAGTTGTATGCGATCGCACGGGATGAAGAATTTTTTACTACCCAGCAACAACAATTACCTGATGAGTCTGATTTGCCTCTGAAAACGGTGCAACTAGCGTTATGGGGTAAAGCCAAAACAGATAATGTGCTGGGCATGGCTGAGTTTCTGTTGGTACATCCACAGCGACTGATGCAGATTGCGCAAGAGTCGCCTCTGGAGATCTTACGAGCAGGGAATATCATCAGAGCCTTGGCACTAGCGGATAAGTTTGCTCCTCGACACTGTATGCTCTGGTATCTGCTACTGGCATGGGATTTAGCAATAGATGCCACCCAGAATAGAGAGAACATGGAGCAAGCGTGGGAAATATTGGAGCGATTGCAGCAGAAGGATTTACCCCGTTTATTAGAACCTTGGATGAAGGATTGTGCAATTTACTTGCTGGTGCGGCTATCAGTAGCGACAAAATGGACGTTGATAAATCTATCAAGGTTTATTTTATCTGATCACAGTCTCGCTGAGCTATGCCGGAAGCTTGCAGAAGAAGGTGAATTTGCTGCCGCCTTCGACACTGCAAAGCAGATTGACAATTCATACGAACAGTCAAAGGTACTCGCCGAGACTAGGTACTTGCAAACAAATCAAACCCCTACGATACTTTACCAATATCGAGTTTTTCGGAGCTCTCGAAGGGAAGATGTACTTACCGAG
This sequence comes from Symploca sp. SIO1C2, assembly GCA_010672925.1. Classification (GTDB taxonomy): domain Bacteria; phylum Cyanobacteriota; class Cyanobacteriia; order Cyanobacteriales; family Coleofasciculaceae; genus Caldora. The sequence continues at coordinate 3,415 of JAAHFP010000035.1, forward strand.
ACGGCCAAAGCTCAAGCACAGGCAGGAAACTTTATTGCTGCTCTCAACACCGTACAACAGATTGGTGATTCATACGAACAGGTAAAGGTGCTCATTGAGATTGCCAAAACTCAGCCGAATCCAGAAAACTTTGCCGCTATTCTCAATACTGCACAGCAAATTGGTGATTCGTACTATGCGAGAATAGAAGTTCAATATGCCCCGCACCGTGTTCAGTTAAATTTTATTGAGGCTCTCGACGCCGCACAGCAGAATGACTTTTTATCCAAACGAGCATTGGTGCTCACTGAGATTGCCAAAACTCAGCCGACTCCAGAAAATTTCTCTGCTGCCCTCGAAACCGCACAACAGATTGATTCTTCATACTACCGGGCATTAGTGCTCACTGAGATTGCCAAAGCTCAGCCGACTTCAGAAAACTTTGCCGCCGCCCTCCAAACTGCACAGCTTATTAACGATTCAGAAGACCGGGCAGAGGTACTAACCGAGATTGCCAAAGCTCAGGCATTGGCGTTCACTGAGATTGCCAAAACTCAGGCACAGGAAGAAAACTTCACTGCCGCCTTCAAAACTGCCCAGCAGATTGATTCTTCATACTACCGGGCATTGGCGCTCACTGAGATTGCCAAAGCTCAGCCGACTCCAGAAAACTTTGCCGCCGCCCTCAAAACTGCACAGCAGATTAGCTCATTTAATCGGGAAAGTGTGCTCGCTGAGATTGCCAAAGCTCAGGCACAGGCAGAAAACTTTACTGCCGCCTTTCACACTGCAAAGCTGATTGACCTGTCATTCTATCGAGAAAGTGCCCTCGCTGAGATTGCCAAAGCTCAGGCACAGGCAGAAAACTTTACTGCCGCCTTTCACACTGCACAGCTGATTGACCTGTCATTCTATCGGGTAAGAGCGCTCGCAGAGATTGCCAAAGCTCAGCCGACTCCAGAAAACTTCACTGCCGCCCTTAAAACTGCACAGCAGATTGACGATTCAGGCTACCGGGCAAAGTTACTAACCGAGATTGCCAAAGCTTTGGCACAGATAGAAAACTTTTCCACTGCCCTTGAAACTGCACAGCAGATTGACGATTCAGGCTACCGAGCAAAGGTACTCACCGAGATTGTCAAAGCTCAAGCACAGATAGAAAACTTCGCTACCGCCCTCAAAACCGCACAGCTGATCGACTCTTCATACTACCGGGCATTGGCGCTCACCGAGATTGCCAAAGCTCAGCCAACTCCAAAAAACTTTGCTGCTGCCATCAAAACTGCACAGCAGATTGACGATTCAGACAAATGGGCATTGGTACTCACTAGGATTGCCAAAGCTCAGGTGGAAGCCAAACTCAGCAAACAAGCACTCTCAACAGCAGAGAAAATTTCTGTCAACCGCAACCAAAACCTTCCTGATATTGCTGCTGCCTTTGTCGAAAATGACGATAAGGAAAATTTTAAGCGTCTGTTGATTCCCTGTGCCCACTACCTAGATGCTGCCTATCAAATGTGCGGACATCTGGCAAAACTATATCCTGAGCAAGCTACAGATATTGCCAAGATTGTTGCGAAAAAATTTCAAGGTTAGTTAATTGAGAATTAGTTTTGTGGAACAGTCTTCTAGCCTGTGTCTGACTCTGTACTGGCAGGATGCCAGTTCCACAGGAGATTGATGAGTTCCCTTTTTTGGCGGAAATTGTGGAACATTCCTAAATGCCCGACTTATTCAATAAGTCGGGCATCTAAACAACGGATATTAGTGGAAAAGAGGTGGGGATTACATCATGCCACCCATGCCACCCATACCACCCATACCGCCCATGCCGCCCATGCCGCCCATGCCGCCCATGTCGGGAGCAGGAGCTTTCTTCTCAGGCTTCTCAACAACCAGGGCTTCTGTTGTTAAAACCATGCCTGCAATGGAGCCAGCATTTTGGATAGCTGAACGTACAACTTTTGCTGGATCGATAATACCAGCAGCAATCAAATCTTCAAATTCGCCAGTAGCAGCATTGTAGCCAATGTTGGCATCACTATGCCGTACCTTTTCTACAATCACAGAACCTTCAGCACCAGCATTATCCGCCATTTGACGTAGGGGTGCTTCTAGGGCCTTGGTGAAGATATCAGCGCCGATTTTTTCTTCGTAATCTAAACCATCATGAATGGCACTAATCTTGTCAGACAAGCGAATCAAGGTAGTACCACCACCAGCAACAATACCTTCTTCTACCGCTGCTTTAGTAGCGTTGAGGGCATCTTCAATCCGTAGCTTACGGTCCTTGAGTTCTGTTTCAGTAGCTGCCCCAACTTTGATCACTGCTACACCGCCAGCTAATTTGGCGATCCTTTCTTGCAGTTTTTCTTTGTCGTAATCGGAGTCAGTTTCTTCAAGTTGCTTGCGAATTTGGGCAACTCGCTTCTCAACATCAGCTTTGGTCGCACCACCAGCAACAATGGTCGTATTGTCTTTATCAATAGTGACTTTTGTTGCAGTTCCCAGCATTTCCAGGGAAGCAGCATCAATGCTCAAGCCAATATCTTCAGAAATTACTTGACCTCCAGTCAGTACCGCAATGTCCTGTAACATTTGTTTGCGGCGGTCACCAAAACCAGGAGCTTTTACTGCTGCGGCGTTGAGGACACCCCGGGCTTTGTTTACTACTAAAGTTGCTAAAGCCTCTCCTTCCAAGTCCTCAGCAATGATCAGTAGGGGTTGACTAGCGCGAGCGACTTTCTCTAGGATTGGTACCAAATCTTGGATAACGCTAATCTTTTTGTCGGTAATCAGGATACGAGGATTCTCATATTCCACCGTCATCCGTTCGTTATCGGTAACGAAGTAAGGAGAAATATAACCCCGATCAATCTGCATCCCTTCAACTACATCCAATTCAGTAGAGAGAGACTTCGATTCTTCAACGGTAATGACGCCATCTTTGGTGACTTTGTCCATTGCTTGGGCAATCATTTCACCAACTTCTTCATCGTTACCCGCAGAAACTGTGGCTACTTGAGCAATTGCATCTCCAGCAACTGGTTTTGCCATTGTTCCCATCTCTTTGACTAGATAGGCAACAGTTTTTTCGATACCTCGGCGCACAGCCACAGGATTTGCTCCAGCAGCCACATTTTTCAAACCTTCACGAATTAGGGCTTGGGCAATTACTGTAGCGGTAGTAGTGCCATCTCCAGCAATGTCTTTGGTTTTAGAGGCAACTTCCTGAATTAAGCGAGCACCGGTGTTCTCTAGGGGGTCTTCTAACTCAATGTCTTTGGCAACGGTAATCCCGTCGTTGACAATTTGGGGAGCCCCAAACTGCTTTTCTAACAGTACATTACGACCTCTAGGACCAAGAGTAATACGAACCGCATCAGCAAGGGCATTGACACCTCGCTCTAGGGATCTTCTTGATTCTTCATTAAAGGAAACTATTTTGGCCATTTCTGGTGCTTCGACTGAATCATCATTAGCAAATTTAGCACTCTTGACTGGAGAGTGCTAATTGCCATTTGGTTCGGATATCACCCCCTTTGATGGGGTGAGCTAAAAAAAGGGTGGGGAGTAGAGGAGCAGAGAAGCGGAGGAGCAGAGGAGCAGAGGAGCAGAGGAGTTAGGGAAGAAGAGAGAACTGATAATTTTTGGATACTTAGCTCAAGAAATCCCACCCACAATTTCGTTCACCCTGTGGGAGGTGTGGGCTGCTTAGGGGGTGAAAAGACAATTGAAAAGTAGACAGGGTCAGAGGAACAGTTACAGTAGCATTAGCCTTGTCGTCAACCCCATCAGTCACTCTCTTCACAAATTTTTCATAATGTTTCTATATTGTAGAGATCTGGGATAATATCTCTATCTATATCAGATGAATAACCACAAAATTAAAGAAGCTATTACATTAGATCAATTTCCCGACCGAACTCATGTAAATGTAATGGAATCTCTCGTTGCTCAGGAAGTGGAAAAGCAAAGAGCACGATTGCCTGAAAATTTAGCGAGATATATCGATCCAGTAGAGGTAGCAACTTATGCCCTCAATCGTCTACCACCTCTGTATGCTTGTAATAAAAAAGGCTGGCATCATCAACAACAACACGCTAAAATTAAGTTTGGTTCTCAGATTCCTACTGCTGTGCGTCAAGCGATTGCCGCAGTCCAAAGAGACCCCCTCAAAGTCTCAGAGCCTCTTAAACCGGAAGAGACAGAATTACGGGAAGCTCAGGCTGCATTGGAAGCATTGCAAGACTTGCTAGAGCATAGAGAAATTTCTTGGCATAATTTGGTTGATGTTGTCAAACAAGCCCTAACTAAAAAAGCTGTTGATAGTGTTAGGCAAGCCATTAGCCAAAAAGCATTTAGACATTTTACCAAGGAGCAGGCAAAAGAGTTAGCCGCTCCTGATTACGATTGGATTGACAGTCGTTATCATCTATGATGCCGTCTTTCTAGCAGAAATACTTACTTAGTGGTAACATCTAATGATACTTAGGGTAGATTTAATTTATTTAGTTTTATGTTAACTTAATCAGTTAGGGTGTTAAATGGCCACTCCGAGGCAATGATAGGGAATAGTTAATTTAACTTTTTTTTTAATTACTTACTTATCCTTTTAAGCTAAATTAAAAGTCACCTAATAACTTTTAAGTAGGCAGCTCTAGGTAAGTAAATGCAGATGAATAGGGTGATTTACAGCTGCAATAATTTTATTGTACAGTGTCTTGGCTGAGCTGACTTCAGTAAAATCACTTAATTTTTTACCCACCTACTTATAATAGTTAAGGACCTGCACAGAATCATTTGTACATTTTTCTTACGGGATTTGTGGGTAATTAAATTTGTGTAGGTTTTTAGTTTGAGTAATCCCAGGGAAGCATCAAAATGAATAATCTCAAAACTAAAGAGCAAACTATAGCATCGAATCAAGCCTCAAGAGCATTGAATCAAGCCTCAAGAGCATCAAATCAAGCCTCAAGCCGCATCCACAAAAATGTCATGGAATTGCTAGTTACTCAAGAAGTAAAGCGGCAGAGAGAACAACTACCGGAAAATCTAGCTAAGTACATCGACCCGGTGGAGGTGGCAACCTACGCCCTGAATCGTTTGCCACCTCTGTATGCTTGTAGTCAACAAGGCTGGCTGTATCAAGAACTAGAGGGTCAAAGCAAGTTCCGGCATCAAATTACTACTGCTGTGCGTCAGGCACTCGCTGCGGTACAAAGGGACCCGATAAAACGCTCAACTCCCCTCGCTCCCTCAGAAGAAACTGAATTACAAAGAGCCCAAGCAGCGTTGGTCGCCCTGCAAAACTTGCTAGAACAAGAGGAAGTTTCCTGGCAGAATATGGCTAATATGGTGCAGAAAGCCCTAACTAAAACAGCTACCGAGGCAATTAAGCAAGTCTTACCCAAAAAAACTCAGAAAAATCCCGTTCCTCAGAAACCCCAAGTACCAACTTTGGTTGTGTATGACTGGAAAGACAACCTTTACAGATAAAAATAGGTAGCCTCTGCGCAGATAGTATAGCAGGGGTGAACGAAATTTTGGGTGGGATTTCTTGAGCTTTGTCTCCAAAAATTATCAGTTCTCCCTTCTTCCTCCGCCCCTCCGCCCCTCTGCTCCTCCGCTCCCCACCCTTTTTTTCGCTTACCCGTATAGCAGTCGCCAGGGCGGTTAAGAAATTCTCAGGTACGGCAACAAGGGGCTGCCATCCCCTTGTCCTAATCGCTTTTGCGGTTCCCATACTATCCTCGACACCACAAAACTCAGTATGGCGCAAGTCTGTTAAAAATATTATTGAGAAATACCACAAAACTCAGTATGGCGCTTATCCTTAGAGCTTAGAGAAATGTGTGGAGGTATATCGTGGAGCAACTAATTAAGTATCGCATTGTCTGCACCCTAAGTTTTGGTGACATCTATGGACAAATCATGGTTTGGTTAATCGTCATTTTCCTTAGTCTCGCCTCTGCACTAGCTCTGTGGAGTGCTGAACGCCAAATTTATGCCTTAGCCACTGTCGGACTCATTTTGGTGCTGTCTCTACCCTTCTTGCTCTTTGCCTTTGTTACCACACTGCTAAACCATATTGAGCTCGATCCCATAGAGGTAGACGCAAAAAATTACACTCGTCGGCAGCAGCCCACTCAAAAGCCAGCAGAAGCAAGCAGCTGATATCAACTTCTAATTGTGAAAAGGAAATTCCCAGAAGTTCCCTGCCTTGTGTGGGGAGCTTTTTTCACGATTCAATTCAAACCCTTGCAATTGAATTAAACAAGGGGTTTAAACCCCTTGTTCATATTTCTACTCACTCTCTGCTACGACAGTCCTTGTGCTTTTACAGTAGAACATAGAGAAGCCGATCCAAAACAACAGATGTTAAAACACGATGTCATTATAGTCGGGGGTGGATTAGCTGGGTGTCGTGCAGCCTTGGAGATTAAACGTACCCAACCCAACCTCGATGTTGCTCTAGTCGCCAAAACTCACCCGATCCGTTCCCACTCGGTAGCAGCCCAAGGAGGCATGGCTGCCACACTAAACAATGTAGACCCGGAAGACACCTGGGAGGCTCATGCCTTTGACACCGTTAAGGGCTCCGATTATCTGGCGGATCAGGATGCGGTGGAAATCCTCACTCGCGAGGCTCCAGATGTGGTAATTGAGTTAGAACACATGGGGGTACTCTTTTCTCGTTTACCTGATGGTAAGATTGCTCAACGGGCTTTTGGGGGACATTCCCACCGTCGTACCTGCTACGCGGCAGATAAAACGGGACATGCTATTCTCCACGAATTGGTCAACAACCTCCGGCGTTACGGTGTTTGCGTCTACGATGAATGGTACGTGATGCGGCTGATTTTGGAGGATGATCAAGCCAAGGGTGTCGTGATGTTCAATATCCGAGATACCACCCTCCAAGTGGTACAAGCCAAGGCAGTAATGTTTGCTACCGGAGGCTATGGCAGGGTATTTAACACCACTTCCAATGACTATGCCTCTACTGGGGATGGTTTAGCCATGGCAGCGGTGGCCGGTTTGCCATTGGCAGATATGGAATTTGTCCAGTTTCACCCAACGGGTTTATATCCAGTAGGAGTATTAATTTCCGAAGCAGTGCGGGGAGAAGGAGCTTATCTCATTAACGCACAAGGCGATCGCTTTATGGCTAACTATGCTCCGAAACAAATGGAGTTAGCACCCAGGGATATTACCTCTAGAGCAATCACCTTAGAAATTCGCGCTGGTCGTGGCATAAACTTGGATGGTAGTGCTGGAGGGCCTTTTGTCTATCTTGACCTACGGCACATGGGTCAAGAGCAGATTATGAGTAGAGTTCCCTTCTGCTGGGAGGAAGCCCACCGATTAGTGGGGATTGATGCGGTCTACCAGCCGATACCAGTCCGTCCTACGGGGCATTACTCGATGGGTGGTATTCCTGTCAACACAGATGGGCAAGTGCGCAGTAGTGCGGAGGAACTAGTGTCAGGCTTTTTTGCGGCAGGGGAATGTGCTTGTGTCTCCGTGCATGGAGCTAATCGACTAGGTAGTAATTCCCTGCTAGAATGTGTAGTCTATGGGCGCAGAACCGGAGCCGCGATCGCTCAATACGTTCTAGACAAAAAATTTCCTGATATTGACGAACAATCTTACCTCAAGGCTGCCCAAGGAGAAATCAAAGCCCTTCTGGAGCAATCGGGAACTATACGTATTAACCAGCTGCGTCAAAATCTCCAAGATTGCATGAGTCAATATTGTGGTGTTTTTCGCACCCAAGAGTTGATGGGGGTCGGATTAGAGGAACTTAAACAGCTGCAACAACAGCTACCCCAGATTTACTTAGATGATAAGGATAAGTGCTGGAACACAGAAATTATTGAAGCCTTAGAATTACGCAATTTAATGGTTGTAGGAGAAGTCATCTTATCTTCTGCTCTCAACCGGCAAGAAAGTCGCGGTGCTCACAGTCGGGAAGATTATCCCCAAAGAGATGATGCTAATTTTCTTAAACATACCTTAGCTTACTATTCCTCTGCAGGAGTTGAGCTGCAATATAAACCAGTAAGTATTACTTTGTTTGAGCCGCAAGAGCGGAAATATTAAAGTAGAGTCTGGGGAGATGGGGGAGCTGAGGGCGCTGAGGAAACTGGGGGAGGGAAATATCTCTCATTTTATTTGGGTCACGGTATGAGGTGAAATCTAAAATCTAAAATCTAAAATCTCTCTGTAAGTCAAGTTAGCCAAGGTTGATGAGGTAAAATTTTATGGAGCAGCAGATTAGTGAAATCATGATTCTCGATGAAGGGCAAGCTTTGCCAGAGGGAATAACTACGCCACCAAGAATAGGAAAGTGGTACGATACCTTTAGTTACATCGGTAATCCTGAACAATTTTGTGCTCAAAATTTAGCCAAGTACGGAGCAATTTTTAACACTAGTGTTTTTGGAAGTAAAACTATTTTTGTTGGTGCTTCTCAGGCAAATCAAATGGTCTTTAACGGAGATTCAAAATATACTGAAATTGCTTTGCCTGACACCACAATGGAGATGTTTGGCGAGTACAGTCTCTTTCAACGTCCTGAGCTCCATAGAGAACGTAAAAGTGCTTTAAAACCTGGACTTACTGGTGAGATTTTAACAGGATATCTACCTCAGATTAATCAAATCATTAAAAATCGTCTGAGTCAATGGACGAATACTGGAAAAATATCCCTCTATCCAGCAGTAGAAAAAATTTGCTTTGAGATACTCGTTCCTCTGTTGTTAGGGGTTAACCTAGATGATACTAACCCCAAAAGTTTTGAGGGATTAACGGTATCAAACTCTAATCAACTCAAATCTCTGTACAAGACATACTTTGATGGTTTCTATGGCTTGTCGAAATGGAAATCTCCTTTAACTGCTTATGGCAGAGGAGTAAAGGCAAGAGCCAAGTTGCTGGAGTTTATGCGAGCAGTTATTCAGCGCCGAAGATTATCCCAGGAAGAGATTAATCCCAAAGCTGATTTCCTCTCCATGATGCTGGTTAGTCAGCAGCAAAATCCCGATGGAGTTTTCAGTGATACTCTGATGGAAAACCAATGTTTGTTGCAGTTATGGGCGTCCCACTACGAAGTTTCAGCATTAGTATCTTCCCTAATCTATCAACTAGGAAAATTTCCCCAGATATTAGATAAACTAAGGTCTGAGCAAGCAAAGGTAGTGGGTGAAGTCGGTAAGTTCTATACCTTTTACTCAGAGCAGTTGAAGTAAATGGTCTTTTTAGAAGCTGTTATCAAAGAGACTCTGCGTATTAATCCTCCTAGCTCAACAGCTAGTCGTCGTCTGACTAAATCCGTAGTTCTTGATGGAGTACTTTATGCTAAAGGCTGTACTATTATCGCCGAACCGCGATTAGCCCATATTATGCCAGAACATTTTCAGCACCCAGAGAAGTTTGAGCCGGAGCGGTTCCTACCTCCTCGGAATGAGGGCAGGATGTATGAATTTATTCCTTTTGGAGGTGGTGTACATGCTTGCTTAGGAATCCAGATGGCGATGGTAATTACGAAGATATTTGCTAATCATGCAATCTCTTTGTTTGACTGGCAACTGACGGGTGAAGCTTCTTTTGTACAGTTTCCTCTGAAGAAAATCAAGAATAATTACCAAATTAATCTGCAGCCAGTCTAATGGCTTGAATTTGAAAGGTTTACAGTCACTTACATGTCTTATGGCAAGTAGGGCAAAAGAGCCTCAAACCAAGCTTGCGCCAACTTTTCCTCGCCAAGTAAACCCGGATGCACCCCATCGTAGGTATGGGCTCCCGGCAAGGAAGGATCGCTGATCCAATCGATTTGGTGATCAATCAGGATCACAGGTGATTCTGGCAGGCTCTTCGCGGGGGCAAAGGCAGCCATCTTTGCACGGTAGCTAGGAAAAGGTTCCCATTCGGGGGGGCTTTGACCCAGAAATATGACGACATTGGGGTTCTTAGCCCTGAGCTTATCAATAATTTGGCTTATCTCATTCACCGTGCTGGATGGGGTTTGCCCCTGATCCAGGTCATTGTGGCCAAGTTGAATCAGGGCGATGTCAGCAGAAGACGGATAGCCGTTCATCCACCCGTCGAGTTGCTCAAGGATCTCATCAGTCCGCCAGCCCCAGCGTGCTTCATGGTCTCGGTCAAAAGTCTGACCTTTGTAATCAGGAAAATCCGGCGTCCCCTTGAAGTTTGTTTTCAAGGAGCCCACAAAGTCGAAGGCAATTTCAGCGTCGATAAGCTTAGTCCACAGATTGTAGCGCCAGCTTTTATTTTCCCAATTCCCCTGGGTGATGGAGTCGCCTATCAGCACAATCACCACTGGCGAAGCTTCATTGCTTTGAGCCAGATGACCAAAATAGTTGCTGTCAGCAATCATCAGATTCTCCAGTGCAGGAAGAAAAACGCCTCCTGACAGAAAAAGAAGCGTGCTTAGAGACAGCTTGGATAGAATGCGGATAGTGTTATTCATTAACAACAATAGCTAGCTTTCTTGCCCACTTTATTTTTTTGCGTCATTCTACCGGAAACAAGGGGCTTAAGCCCCTTGCCTCAGTTGTAACATAATCTCATTATGCGCGTCGTGCTTTGTTTTTTGAGTTGAGTTTGCATTGACTCTATTTTTACTTTAAGGATAATTTTATGAAGAATCTTATTGCCGCTTTTGGCTTACTTCTTTCTACAAAAATGGCCTATGCAAACCCAGTCAGCACTGATGCCATTGCTTGTAGCACAGAAGCTTTGTTCATTACCATCAATTCTCGCGAAGCAGTGATTGAGCGTGACGAAGCCAAAACCATGCGAGCGAATCAATGGAGTGTGACAGGATTTGAAGCTAAAATTAATGGTCAAAAAGTATGGGTTCTGGCTAAGTTTCCAGATGCCTCCTATGTTTACCAAGTTGACGGAACAGCGAATTACTTCTGGCGTATGCAAGATGGCTTCGATGTGACTTTGAGCTGTGAATCTTTCGACTGATGCTAGGGTGAAAAAAATGTGGTGGTAGGGGCGGGTTTAGGGATAATCTAGCCAATTTTTACCAAAATCTTTCCATCAAAACCCGCCCTGTATCTCTGTCGAAAGTCAATATGTTGCCGAGAAGAGTGAGTTGTAACTTCACCCATGTTTATAGATATCCATCTTCCCATCAACCCAGAGAACGTGAAAAACACCATCAGTTTTAAACCCAATCAATCTTGCTACTTTCTTGCCGATGTATGTTGAGATAATAACCTGATCTTTCCCGATACCCGAAAGTGAGCCTTTGATGCTTGATTGTGGAATCTTTTCATGGCCAAGACCTTGCCTGTCTTGCCCTCTAATATCCTCCCAAGTCATCTCACTCCATTTGGTGAGTCTCTGAAGAAATGCTTTTCTTTTTTGTGGACTGTCTAAATCTGAAAGTTTATAGCCTTTTCTACAGTTCTTGAAACAAAAAACAGGATAGTCAAACTGTAACTGAGGAGGTTCAGTCTTCACACCTTTCTTTATCGGTTTAGGATTTTTGACCATCTTCAATTGCTGATTAGAGTTACAATCTCTCTCTAAAGAAATCTCCAAGAGATTCAGTGGAAATAGTTTTTCCATTGTTGAAAGCCAGTTTCCAAGGAAGTTCCTGATAAGTCATTTCCCTTAAAGCCCATGCTGAATATTGAGAATGGACACCAAGAACTTCATGGAGAAAAGCTATCTGTTCATCATCAATTTCCAAAGATACAGCCTCTTGTGGAAGAGGAATAATAGAGCTACCTGAGGTCTTGTACTGCTGGTACACTGTTGGCACGACGGGGCCCTGTTGCCATGCCTCAATGTCGTCATCAAAGATTGCTACACCATACTTAGCAATGAAGAAACCCTGGGCATAGTAGAGTAACTTTTGGAGCTTCAGATTAGTGATATCAGGATCTTCCTGGTCTTGAGACTGAAGTATGTATTTTGCGACTGTTAGAGCTTTCATTACACCGAACCTACATTTTAGTCGTGCGATCGCTAGCAGTGTAAAGGTTTTTTTGTTTTAGCGATCGCTTTTTTGCACTCTTTGTAGCTAATCGCTGGTTTTCCAAGGGTTATACTGCTGCGAATTCTGTAAACTGACGTAAACGGGGAGGATGAAAAGCTAGGACAATATCTTCACGAGGTACTCCTGCCTGTAGCAAATCAGTGGCAATGCCGTCTTCAGTACAGTCTTCTTCAATCCAGATTTTTTGGTCTTTCAAACGAAGGTGGATGACGTTACGTTTGATGCGGTTGTCTTGATACCACCCCATTTTGAGGAGAAGATACTGTTCACGAATGGGATCGAGTAGTAAGACAGATTCAATATCAGGGTTACTTGAGCTAAGCTGGTGATATTCTTCTAGAACTTTCTGGATTAGATTTCGATAGTGGTTGAGTTTATCCATTTTTGAACGATCTCCTGGGCTGAATCAAAAACCAATAAGTTGATCTGGGTTGTTTGAAGCATTAATTGAGCAAGTGGAGTAATGTACTATGTGAGTTTTAGCTTTGGATAAAGCCAGCCCCTTAGTTTTTAGCCATCCAGATAAGATATCTCTTGTCCTCTGGGCATCCTCAGAGGTTTTACAGAAAACCACTAGGTCATCAGTATATCTAACTAAACCACGGTTACCAATGGTATGGCCGTTTTTGTCATAGCGAATACTGAGAGCTTCTTCCAATCCATGCAAGGCAATATTAGCCAAAAGTGGCGAGATTATCCCACCTTGAGGTACGCCAGTTTCTGTATTGCATCCTAACTTTTCCCCACAATTCGGTTCCTTTGCATCGAGTTCAAGGGATTCACATGCTACACGTCGGCGCTCTTTCGAGTCGTTGAATATAACCTATCTGCCCAGTTATGATTTCCTGTTTACCGTTAGGTCTGGCAGCTTTAGCTTCTTGTAGCTTCTTACACCCACTGGGGGATTCAAACTCATAAATTATTGTTTTTACTTACTGCATCGAACCTAGTCGTAAGACCCCAATGGGGTTACTTCATATCACACACAAGAGATACAGCCGTGTTGGGTTCCTTCTATACACCGGAGGCATATTGATGTCCTATATTCCGAAGCTGGGACAGAATATCTAACCCCATTTACCGTTTCAGCCGTTTTCCGTAGTTCCGCATCACGATGCCTCAAAGAAGATTCACTTGCGTTAACCAACACATGGCTTTACCCTAGCGCTACGTCCATCTTTTCGGCTGACAGATTTGGCGCATTTCCCCCGCTTCTTTGAGACATCTCCGTTCCCCGTGATGGACTTTCACTGCAGGTACTAGCTTAGACATTAGCCTGGAGCGTTCAACCACTCGCTCTCGTGTGAGACTAATAGTCTAACCCATCTCCTCACGGAGAAGAGTGAGTTGTAACAAGGTATAAAACCATCATCGTTCTCACTGATAAAATTATGTTTCCATCTCCTTGCGGAGAAGATTGAGTTGTAACCAATATATTGATAACATTAACGGCTCTTGCAGTTGATGTTTCTATCTCCTCACGGAGAAAATTGAGTTATAACCTTTCGCTGGGAAACATACTACTAGTATAGCATCTAGAAGCCGTTTGCGACCACTCAAAAAGTTAGTACAAAGTACTAGAAACAAAAGAAAACGACTGAAATCCTTACAGGACAAGGGAACGACCGCCTCAAGGAAAGCATGAGGGTTTCAACTATTTTCGGAGGCGGTCGCATAAATTTACTTTTCCTTAATATTCAAACGGAACAATAGAAACTGAGTCACCTGAACATCACTAAAATTATCGTCGCTCACTAATAGTAAACTCTGAGTACCATCCGGTAAACGAGGGCCAAGGGTAATACCTTCGAGATTGTCTAAGTACATACCCAAAGTACTCAAATCCAACAGCAACTTCTTCTTTACTGGAGTAATATTAGCAATATCACCCTTGAGGCTAGCAATCTTCGAGGTATCAGTAGCTCCCCCAAGAGCTAGCTGATAGATCTTGGCCATGACACCAAAAGTACCATAGGTACGCTCCAAACTGAGAAAATGACCCCCTCCATCCAGAGTTATTATGTCCGTTAAGCCACTACCGATAGTTCCCAGGGGAGGAGGTTCCAGGAGATACAGATGCTCACTCACTACTATTGTTGGAGCAAATTCTTGAATGAGATAATGTAGCAAACGAATTCGAGTTGGCTCTTGGGGTGTATCTGCTAAGCTGTCTTGGAAGAGGGCTGACTCAGTAGCAGTAAACAAACGAAAAGGGTCCCCCTTTCCAGCGGCTAAGCTTATGGGTTCGAGAGATAAAGACTCAAATCCTAAGTTATTTTGTATACCGTGAGGTTCTGGCTGAGTATCACTACTCTCATTCGGTAAATACCTTTGGGGAATCGGTAAATTTTTTTGCTGCTGTCCGGTGGTTAAATCAAACTCCCGGATAAAAGGAGCAATTCCCTGACGTGTAGCTCCCTCACTAGAGATATATACAGTTTTTTTAGCAGAAAGGGCAATACCTTCCGGGTCAATAGTACCTTGAGCAAAAGTAGCACCATTCTCATCTTTGAGGAAAGTCACATCTGCTACTTCTACCTTTTCCAAGGCAATTTCCCCTGTATCCCCAGTATTGAGCTTCAGATTGAGGGTGTAAAATCTGGCAGGAGCCGACTCAGAGCGGTCATCGGAGATAGCATAGAATAGATTACGTTGCCGGTCATAGGTCAATCCCGACAATCCCCCGACTGTTGTATCCTGGAACTGCATCTTAGGCAACTGATATTCCCCTAAGAAATCCAGAGAAAGATCGAGAAAAGTTCGCTGTTCTATACTAGCTTGGGAATTGGCGGGAGATGGAGCACAAGCAGTAGTAAGGTTACTGAGTAAAATCGCTAATATAAGAAGGCAGAAGGTTTGTATCTTTGTCATGGAAATGAGGAAGGGAAATGGAGAATGGAGAATGGAGAATGGAGAATGGAGAATTAATTAGGGAATTGGTAATTGGTAATTGGTAAATGGGGAATGGAGAATTAGGGAATTGGTAATTGGTAATTGGTTGCAACCTACCACCTACCACCTACCACCTACCACCTAACACCTACCACCTACCACCTACCACCTAACACCTAAACATGATAAATCCTATGAAGTGGGGAAGGACAATATTCTGGACTACCATGCTGTTGGTGTGTTTCAGTCCCCTAACACTGGCGCAAAGTGATGAAGAAGGGCCGATTAATCCTCTGGAATTGGTCGAACCTTACCCAGAGGAACTTCAGTCTCAACCCCCAGAAGACGAAGAGTTAACTCCTGAAAACAAGAAGGAGTTGCGACAGTTTGCTGATCAACTCAACGCTCAGGCAGCAGCAGAGTATAATGCCGGTAACCCCCAGCAAGCTTTTGAAATCTGGTATCGAGCAATCCGACTACAACGACAAGTGGGTACTCCCCTGGAAGAAGTGCAAACTTTAGGTAGGGTCGGGGAAATTGCCTGGGGTGACAATAATACTGTAGTCGTCCCACAGGTTAGGGAGCGTTTGGAAACGATTCAACAGGAAGCAGAGGAGTCAAATACCTTAGATATAACCCTATTAAAGGCTTTTGCTAAAGCTTATGAACAAATACGAGCGCCAGGAAAAGCTTTGGTGGTTTATGAACAAATTTTAGCCGATGACCGCCGCAGAGGTGATACAGAAGCGGAAGAAGCGACACTCAAAACTATCGGAAAGCTTCATCTGGCATGGTTTGACTATCCCAAAGCGGCTCTAGTTTACGAGGAATTGTTAGCTAAAGCAGAGGTAAAAGGCGATAGTGAAGAAGAACTGATCTATATCCAAGAATTAGCCTACATCTACAGCCAAAGCAAAGAAACAGCAAGGGCTGTGAAAATGAAGGAGCGCTTGGAGGCAATTTACCTGGCTCAAGACAACTTAACACCAATACCTGCTCTACAAATTTCTATTGCTTCTGATTACGCAACTCTTAATCAACTGGAAAAAGCTAGTGAAAAGTACCAAGAAGCTTATTTCCGGGCATTTTTAGTCGAACAATTTGCCTATGCTAGTGATGCCCTGGAAAAACTAGCACAATTGTATGGTTCCAATGCTCAGCAAGAGATTTCTTTAGAGATTTATGAGCTGTTACTCCAAATAGAAGGAAAGTATTATAACTATTATGGCTTGATGAATGCTTACGACCAAATAGGTCAGCTTTATCAGGAACAGAAAGATTATCCTCAAGCGAGGAGAGCTTTTGAAAAAGGCTTAGAGTTAGCCAAGTCTATCAACTATGAGGAAAGTCATTTTCTCACTCGAATTGCAGAAATACCAGAGCAGGAAAGTGAAGCCCTAGTAATCAAAGATTTTGGTGAATTTTTACCACCGGAGCCGGTAACTCCTGAGGAACTTGGCTCTAACCCCCAACAAGGTGTTGAAGCTCAAGAAGCTAGTCTCAACGCGATCGCTCAAGGTTATCGACAGTCCTATGACTATCTTCAAGCTGCTGCAACTTATGAACAATTACTAATCTTAGCACAGGAACAGCTTGATCCTCTCAAGGAGTTAACTTACCTCAAGGAATTGATCGCAGTTTACGACGAAGCTCAACAACCGGAAAATGCTTTGAGAGTGAAGCAAAAATTGGAGACAAATTACATCGAGCAAGCAACCTTGGCTCCCTTACCAGCACTACAGATTGCTATTGCTTCTGACTATGAAACCTTGAACCAACTAGACCAAGCTAAGGAAAAATATCAGCAAGCTTATCTGCTAGCCTTTTCTTTACAAGAATATTCCCTTGCCAGCGATGCTCTACACAAGTTAGCAACATTATATCGTTCTAATAACCAACCCAATATAGCTTTGCAAATTTATCAGCAACTTCTTGTTGTTGAGCCGCAGTCTTACAATAGCTATGGCTTAATGAAGACCTATGACCAAATGGGTCAAATTTATCTAGAACAAAACAACTACGCTCAAGCTGTGGCTGCTTTCCAAGAAGGATTAAGACTGGCACAGTTATTGGACTATAATGTTATCTATTTTGTCACTAAAATTCAGGAAACAACTCAACTTAGTTCTCAGTAGAAGGGATATCTGGAAAGAAATCCTGTAGAGACGCGCCATGGCGCGTCTCTACTTCATAAGGTCAATCGAAACAATCAATTTTAATCCTGAAACAGTCAAATCTTATCCCTGTTGCCTGTTGTCTACCGAACCAAGTCTGTTTTCTACAGGCGTGCAAGATCTGAGGATAATGAAATCATGTATAGCGCTACGTGCTATGGTTAGGACATTAATAAAACCTGAAACCTCGTCATAGCCTATTTTTGAATTTTGTTTGCGTAGCATGGTGAGCAAAGCGAGGCAAATTTTGAATTTTGAATTGCGCGTAGCGCTATATGCCGTATTTGGTATCGTATCAGTAATAAAATCTGATAAATTGAGCCCCAAATCGTATTGACATAAGTAGCAACCCATGCAGATACTAAGAAAACGTTGGCCATTTTCACCTTAAAGCTCAAGTAGCAAATAATGACTTCATCTCTAATTAGTGATAAACCTTCCTCGAAAGTAACTTTCCCGAATGGGAATACTTTCAGGAAAACATTGAATGAAAGAGTAAAAAAATATTTTCAGGAAAACGATATTAAGCCTAACAATAATCCGGCGATGTATCTTAAAACTGCAATAATTTTAACCTGGATCTTTGGCGCTTGGGCATTTATTCTTTTCGGGCCTGCAATAATGTGGCTCAAAGTCTTAGGCTGTATAGTCCTGGGTTTAGGAATAGGTGGTGGCGGTATGAGTGTTGCTCATGATGCGAATCATGGCAGTTATTCTACTAATTCTCGTATCAATAAGCTATTGGGTCTGGTTCATGACTTCCTTGGGGTATCAAGTTATTTGTGGAGATTTCGCCATAATTTTCTTCATCATACCTACACAAATCTTGATGGCCACGATGTGGAAATTGATGGCAGTGGGGTAATCAGAATGTACCCCAATATGGAACACAAATGGTATCATCAATTCCAACATTTATTTATTTGGTTTATCTATCCCATCATCCCCTTCTACTGGTCTATCAACGAGATGAAATTAATGGCCTCATCTCAAGGTAAATATCTAAACTATAGCATTCCTAAGCTCAAAACGTCAGAATTGATAACTTTCTGGGGAATGAAATTACTCAATTTCGTCTTTTTTGTAATTATTCCTATCACAGTTGGATATACGATTTGGCAAACTCTCCTAGGAGTCATGATTGCTTTCATGACTTATGGATTCGTAGTCTGTGAAGTATTTATGTTGGCTCATGTTCTAGAAGCTACAGAGTTTCCAGAAGTAGAACCAGAGTCGAATAGTATTAACGATGAATGGGCAATTTTTCAAATTAAAACTACAGCAGATTTTGCTCCTCACAATCCGATACTAAACTGGTATATCGGGGGACTCAATTACCAAACAGTTCATCATCTCTTTCCCCATGTCTGCCATATTCACTATCCCAAGATTGCTCCAATTTTGACAGAAGTTTGTGAAGAGTTTGGGGTGAAGTACAATGTTTATCCTACCTTCAGGGAAGCGATTGCTTCTAATTACCGTTGGCTCAAACTAATGGGAACGGCATCTAATGCCTAAGGCTTATTTCCTTTCCTAAGTAGGTTTTATTCATAGCATTTGCCAGTCGAGATACCTGACTTCTTCAAGAAGTCAGGTATCTGGTAGTTATCGCTTACAAGTAGTTTATACTTTAAATAAATTCCACATTATTTTTCATTTGTTCAATTGTTTTAACAGAAACTAATTCAAGGATTTGTCGCAATTGTTCTCCAATAGAATAACGCTGTTGAGGAGCAAGTATTATTCCACTATGAACCTTCCCCTCAGTCAAATACTGAGTATGTAAGCGGTAAAAATATCCTCGATTAAAAGTATATAGGACTCTTCCTTGACGAGTAGCATAATCTAATTGTTCTGAATCGGAGTATCCCAACATTCCTGCTTCTGTAGCAGTTATGACATCGACTCCTCTTGCTCTTAAGGCTGCGACAAGAGCTTGATCCATCGAGTCTTCATCCAGATATAATGCCAACATAACTATCGATTGAGCTGAGACTGACACCACTCCTGTTTAAATTGTTTCACTTCAGCTTCTTCTTGAGCTAAATCAGCCTCAATTTCTTCGCGATTGGCATGATAGTAAGTCAAAGCTGCATAAATTTTCGCTAAATCTAGATTAGGATGTCCAATCCGATTTAAAATTTCTTCAGGAGTTAGTCCTAACTTATACCAAGAAACAAGGCGACGCACTGTAACTCCTGTACCAACAATTGTTGGTCTTCCTCCTCGAATTTCAGGAGAGCGATTGATTAAAGTTCCAATTTCAATTATTGTTGTAGTCATTGCCTAACTGTGTGTTTGTTCAAGTGATAATTATATCAAATCTGATTTATATTTTGAAGTAGAAAAATGCGATCGCCCTACTCTTTGCCAAATACTTCAGATACTTTTAACTTCAGTTCCCTAAATCCTGAAGATAGCAGTAAATCATCATTACTAAAACTACCAACTTCGGCATAACTGTTTCCCTTCAGTTCTAAAATCAGGATGGTTTGAGTTTGGGGGTCAACAATCCAGTATTCAGGAATATCACAATCTTGATATTGCATTCTCTTAGCGATGTAGTCCCTATCTCTTTGTATATCTCCGGGACTAACTACTTTAACCACTAATAGAGGAGGTGGCATAGAAAGGCGAATGGTGTTGCGCTTAGATAATTGCTGAATATGTTCTTCTCTAATGATGGTTAAGTCGGGATAGCGGTTTTTGGGTTCACCTCTGACTTCTAATTCTAGTCCATGCCCTCGCACTCTACGATGTCCTACCAGTGAAGCAAGCTTCAGCAACAGAAAATTAGCAATTTCAACATTAAATCCTGATTCTGGCGGCATTTCAATCAATTCTCCATTAAATAACTCGTAGAGTTGCTCCGAATCGTCATTGTATGATAAGTACTCCTCAAAGGTTTCAAATCGAGGCTTGACGGTTAGCATAGGTTTTAGGATAGGTGGCTGTTGAGATACCTGACTTCCTGAAAAAGTCGGGTATCAATGCTTTCTAGTTTATTTCCTTACCAATTTGGATAGTGAGTTATATCAAGGGAACAACTCATAAGCTCAAGTCAGGGGAAGCTGAATATCTTCTAAGAAAATTCTGCCTTCCTCTTTTTTACTTTTGCGTGATTTTTCAATAATACTGATGAACTTGGGATTAATACTCAAACTAAGAGTTTCTAAATCAACATCTTCAATCGGAAATAAAGCGGCAAGAGGCTGACCATTACGAGTTAGAATCAGAGGTTGCTCAGTTTTGTCATATTTCTCCAACAGTGAGCTAATCTCACTTATTTCAACTGTTTTCATAGTTCAACTATTTCTCCACCAATACGAACTTGATTTCCTTCCTTAATCCCAATAGCACAAATATCTACGATTGATTCTTCTTCATCTACATCGTAGTACACCCGAAAGTCGCCTCTGCGCAATTCCCAAACTGCAATCAGGTTTGGACGCATCTGTTTACGGTTTCTAGTCGGTAAAGTTGGTTCATAACTCAACTGCTCAGTAATAGCACTTGCAATAATCCTTTGCTCCCTAGCTGTAAACCCTTGTAGGTGAGACAAGCTAATTCTTGAAAAAGCAATACGGTATGGCAAGGTAGTAGGCTCTGGTTCTGGCTCTGAAATATATTATCACAGTCAAAAATTTATTTCATTAGCGCAGGCTAGTTCTGTAAAGC
The DNA here is from genome assembly GCA_010672925.1 of Symploca sp. SIO1C2. Classification (GTDB taxonomy): domain Bacteria; phylum Cyanobacteriota; class Cyanobacteriia; order Cyanobacteriales; family Coleofasciculaceae; genus Caldora. The sequence continues at coordinate 24,181 of JAAHFP010000035.1, forward strand.
CTTCAGATAGCTACCATTTTTGTTTGCCTGCTGTTCAGCTTACGTAACGCAGCAGTAAGAGCTATTAATTAAAATCCAGATATTAATATATTTCCGACGGAACCACATTTTGCCTTTGAGCTCTGTCGGAAATCTATTACTTTAATTATCAACCTTTATATTTTGTTTGTCAAGACTATTCTTTGTCTTCAAGCTAATTTATGTAACGCAAACTTCACAATCGAAGCAAGATCATCAGTTAATCGGCATAAACCTGTTTTCAGATGCCACTGCTGGACTTTGGTTGCAACCAGAAAGCCATGAGCAGAAGCATTTCGGATAGCCTTAGACAGTTTTACCGCTTTTTCCCAAGAATCAATAGGCTGAGATTTCACCACCCACGTCTCAATAATTTTGTGATCGCCACTGGTGACACCTAAAAATTCTGCAAATTTTCCTTCTTCTTTATCACGCCATTTTTTAAGGCTCGACGTTTTATCTGGTGCAACTAAGGGGATATATTCAGGAAGACAGCACTTCTGTACAAACTTATTGATTTTATCAGGATCAGTATTTCTAGACTGATTATTCATTAATGCCTTAACAGTTATCTCAAATCCGCTGTATGTAATCACAAGTCGCCATTGATGCCCACGCAGCTTTTCATGAGGTGTACGATGAGGTTTGTTTTTACCAATAGCAGGTTCTTGCCATTCAGTAGCTGCCTTCATGAGAGCTACACCTCGGCTAATTGCCTTAATTACACTATCTATATGGTCTAGGTCGTCAGAGTGTTCTGTATCAAAATACACAAGCTTTTTTTGAATCTTGATACGCTTATCTTGGTCATCCTTCCAAGAGTTATCGGGGCTCCAAAAATTCCAGACATTATCCCATGCTTCCTCAAGGCTATTGTGACTGTTATGGGAAGAGTCAGTCATACTTTCCTGGTGGCGTGACATGCCGAAAAATGTAGGTTGGGTGGAACGTTTACGCTTAGCGTAGGTCGAAGGAGAAGTCAAACCTAACACCTGAATGCGTTGTGTTGGGTTACGCTACCGCTCTACCCAACCCACCCATTCCATTATTTTAGCTGTGCCAAACTACTAAGATACAGAATGCCGGTTAGATCAATTTCTCAGTAATGGGTAATAAAGTTCTCCTCGACCACCAATACTACCAGCACGAATACCTGCAACTTGACCAGTACCGATAAAGTAATCAACACGACCAGTACCCTTAATCGCACTGCCAGTATCTTGGTCTAGCACATAGCGACTAACTTTACGGTATTCTAGCCTACCATTATTCAGAAAAGGAACAGGGGCATGAATCAGCGCCAGGGCTCCTGGAGGCATTAGGGATTTATCTGTAGCAATAGACCTTTCCGCAGTCAAAGGTACTTGGAGACTACCACTAGCAGGTTGTCCGTAAGTTTCCTTAAAGAAAATAAAACGTTTGTTCCGAGGCAAATATTGACTCATCAAACTTGGGTTTCTGCGGAAATAGTCGCTCATCACCGGTAGAGTCATACCATCTAGAGGCAATCTACCATCTCTGGCAAGTTCTCGACCAACGCTGTTATAGCCGTAATTAGTACTGCCTGCGTAGCCAACAGTTACCGTGCTCCCATTAGGTAAGCGGAGTTGAGAAGAACCTTGGATGTGAACCAAGAAAGCCTCAAAGCGATCGCGTAACCAGAACAGTTCATGACCTCGTAGGGGACTATTTAGCCCCATACCATCTGCTCCTTCTAGTTGAGCACGAGTGGGGTGAGGCTTTCGCCAACTGGCTAAGTTAGCAGGTTTTCGATAAATAGGATAGCGATATTCTGCACTTGGCCTCCGACTAGCAGCATAAATTGGCTCAAAGTAGCCGGTGAAATAGACTGTACCCCGACCATCATTCCCAACTGACTTATAGAAAACAAACTCGCGATTAATCGCTGCTTGCAATTCTACTGGGGAATTAACTGTAACTAACAGTTCCCGGAAACGGAGTAGGGAGCGTCGGACACGAGTTAGGGTTATCCCTCTAGTGGGATACTTTCGGTACGCTCGGACTGCTGCTGCTGTATTCAGGTAGCGTAGGCTATTGTCTATAGATCTTATTAGTGCTCCACGGTCTCCCTGTTGCCCTAAGTTTCCCCACAGCTGTTCATCAAAACCCAAGGAATTGGTTTTTGTCTGAGTATAACTCGAACTTACTGGTTGGAGTGCTACACGAGCTTGGGTAGAAGGGCTAGCAGTCAAAATAGCTATGGCTAAACTCAAGGAGAGCCAAGTAAATCCTTTTTTCATACTCAACCAAAAAAGTCAAATAATCTCCAAAAGTTTTTTCCACAGAAGGATAATAGCGCCAAAAGAGTGCTTTTTAGCTCCCCCAACGAATGAAAAAAACACTATCTCCTTCCTCTCCTCCTGCCTCGGAGCCTTTTTATTTCTAGCCAAGAATCCTAAAAACGCTCGACACTACCAGAGAAGATAGGTTCAACGCGAATAGCATTAACGCTGGAAGGACGTACCACCATGTACTCATTCTTGACATTTTTCATCGGTACGCTGATAAAGTCCTGGGAGGTCGCTTTGGGCATTAGTTCACCACTGTACCACTTCTGAAACTCTTGAATAGTCGGAAAACGCACCTCTTCCCGGTGTCCACCGGACAACATGATGTGTACAGCGTATTCATCTGGGGTTCTTGGCATGAAAAATAATCCTTAGTCCATCCAAATTATTATGAAACTAACAGGGTGGAAAATCACACCTAGTTAGGCTGATAGATCAGCAAGATACACCTGCTAGCTCAATCAGGTCAACAAATTAAACCTTTGCAGTATAGTTTCTACCACAGCTGAGAGAGAAGATTGCAATTCCTTTGGTGTTTTAAAGAACAGCTGTTGGTAGTTGGGTAGGTCAAAGGGGAACTGCCCTGATAAATTGGGGCGCTCCATTTGTAGCAGCAAAATTTGTTCCTGACGTTTGGCGCTTAAAGCATAACCAAGTTCCACACAGACATTAGGGCTGGGTATCACTAGAGGTACATTTTCCCCTTCCAGAGCAACTACTGGTGTCCCATCGGCGATAAAAATCAGGCTTTTGCGGATTTTGCGCATCTGGGTACTGCTCAACCGCATGGGTTCACCAGCTTTGCGGATCGAAGTTTCTAAGGTTAGAGATACCCGTGAACGCTGATTGAAGGTTTCCAAGATATTGCCCAAGGTATTACCCAAAGCATCTCTGGCAGCATCGTATTCAGTTTGACAGCTCAAGAAGACGATGGGCTCCAATTGTGCCATCACATCTAACTTGGTGAAGTAGATTTCGTGAGATATCAAGTCAATATTGGAGATAGCGTAAACACCGCTACCTTCGATATAAAACTCGACGGCTTCCCCTTCTAGGTAGCGCTTAAACCATTCTGAGTTTTTGACATCTTGGCTATCGTCCAAAAAGTCAACTCTCAAACCAGATTTAAGCAAACTACTTTTACTCAAGCGTAGATCCTGAGGGCGTTGTTCGAGTTCTTTTACTGGTTCATAATGCTCTCTATACCATGCTTTTAGAACAATAATGGCCATGATGTCTTACTGGAGGTGCGGTTTCCCGACACCCGAAGCTAAATTCCCGTTCAGGAATCTTAGCAGTAAGCGGAGATATCTTCACCACATTCATCTGCTAAATAACACATCGCCCGGAAGCGTAATGCTACTGTTTCCTCATACAGAGGATTCAGTTTGCACAGGGGTGGAATGTGAAGTAGGGTGCGACCCAAAAATTTGATGTCCCGCTCGAAGGGGCACTGGGAGGGGATGAATTGGCAGAGGTAGTGGGCCTGTTTAGGGTTATGTACTTCAATTTGATTGAGCCACTGCCGTGCTGGTTGCAACAGGTTTAGGGTTGGCTTAGTTTTGAGGGGTTTAGTAGGGAGGGTGTTCTTTGAGGAAGGCTTTCGTGGATGAATCCAAATCCAAGTTGAAATAGATAGCTTCTTTGCTGTATACTCAAATACACTCATAATTAAATTCCTGTGTCCGAAAACAGCGAACTGGATCGCCTGTAATTTAACTACAACTAGTTACTAGCTAATACCGGAAGCAAGTAGGTAAATTTTCCATTTAATTTCCTCTTAACAGAGGCCAATCACCTACTGCTTAGTAAAGCTAAAGTTGTGATCACAGATGTCCCGGTTCAGTATAGTCTAACCCCCTTAAATTTTTTTGAGGGTCAATATGTGCTGCTTGTGTTCGCAGCTCATCTTAAAACAGAATTAGTCTAAGGACGACTAGTCAACAACAGTAGTGCCGGAATAAGGCAAATACTGATTGATAATGGCGAGTATATGTAAAGTATTTATCAGAATTTTTAAAAGTAAGTTACTCTTTTGGGTCACTACGTGAGGCAATCATTACTTAACGCGAATAATTTCGTTGAACTTCGGTAAGTCCGGAAGTAATGGTTCAGGAGTAATAACCATTAGGATAACTCATTACAGATATTAGCATAACTCATCGTAATCTTAAACGTCACGAGAAAAAAGGTGAAGGAAGTCGTAGGCAGATGCAGGGCATTAGTTTCAACTTAAGCTGAAAAGCGCTTGTAGCTGGGGGAGCTGAGGAGCAAGAGAATGCTCCTGTCGCTGACTCTTTTTTCTGTTGGTAAGGGACGCGGGGGTGAGCGAAAAAAGGTGTGGGGGTGTGAGGAGCTGAGGGAGCTGGGGGAGCTGAGGAAGCTGAGGGAGCTGAGGAAGCTGGGGGACAAGAGAGAACTTATAGCTATTGGATACAAAGCTCAAGAAATCCCACCCAAAATTTCGTTCACCCGGGACGCGGAGACACGGAGAGAGGGATTTTCATGCATGGTGGTGAAAAAATTTTTCATCGGCACTGCCTCCTGCCTCCTGCCTCCTGCCTTCTGCCTCCTTCTTTCTACTAAGAAGCCACCTTCGCAGTTGAGCGTCGGCGTCTACCTGTGACTTTGACCGGTGGCTCTTCCGGATTTTGCAGCAAGAATACTAGTAGTGGACGACTTTGGAGTTCCCGACGTGCTAGACGCTGAAGGTCTCCCTGAATTTCTCCTTGTAAGCCTGTCCAATCAATATCTGTTTGTTTACCGTTTAAAGGTTTGGCAAAATCAGTCCAGTGATCGCTCAAAGTTGATTCAATTGTGCGGATGACCAATTTCTCTAGCAGAGACTTTTCTACCCCTGAAACAACACCCCGAAGGTGAATTGCTGGCTTAGCAAGTAGTTTTCCTTCCCAGCTAACTGCTGCTGCTACAGTAACTACACCATTTCCTGCCAGCTGTTGCCTCTCCTTTAACACTTCATGATGAACTACACCAGCTCGATCCACTAACTCAATTCCCGATGGGACTCGGTCTATAACTTTAATACTCTGCTCCGACAATTCCACAATGTCTCCATTATCGGTAACCACCATATTTTCTGCTGATATACCCATAGATTGAGCTGTTTTAGAGTGCTGCACTAGCATTCGATGTTCACCGTGGACTGGCATGAAGAATTTCGGTCGAGTTAGAGCCAGCATCAGCTTATGGTCTTCTTGGGCTCCATGACCAGAAACGTGGATACCCTGATGGCGTCCATAAATAACATTAGCTCCCTGCATCATCAACCGATCAATAGTATTGACAACAGCGATGGTATTACCAGGAATAGGATTGGCGGAGAAGACTACTGTATCGCCCTGACGGATTTTAATTTGCCGATGTTCTCCTTGGGAAATACGGGTTAAGGCTGCTAAAGGCTCCCCTTGAGAACCAGTGGTTAAGATCAAGACCTTTTCTGGGGGGAGATGTTTGGCAGCATGTAATGGCTCAAATAAATTATCTGGGCATTTAATGTAGCCAAGATTGCGAGCTTGAGCGATAACATTGAGCATAGATCGACCGACAACACAGACAACCCGTTTGTGCTTTTGTGCTAGTTGGAGAATAATATTCAATCGGTGAACTGATGAGGCAAATGTCGTCACTAGCACTCGCCCTGGTGCTTGGGAGAAAACACGGTCAAGATTGGGATATACGGATTGTTCCGAGGGAGTATGTCCTGGAACTTCTGCATTAGTAGAGTCACTCAGTAAGCACAGAATACCCTTTTCTCCGTATTCTGCTAATCTTTGGAAATCAAAGAATTCTCCATCTACTGGTGTATGGTCAACTTTAAAGTCTCCTGTATGAATAATGACACCGATGGGAGTACGAATAGCAATAGTGAAGCTATCGGATATGGAATGGGTGTTACGAATAAATTCTACTTGAAAGTAAGAGCCAACTTTGACTTGATCACGGGGTCTAACGGTTTTTAATACTGTGCGGTCAGCAACACCAGCTTCTTCTAGTTTACCTTGTAGTAGAGCCATTGCTAGCCTTGGCCCATGAATGACAGGAATATCGAACTGCTTCAGGTGATAAGCAATTCCCCCAATGTGGTCTTCATGACCGTGGGTAACAATCATGCCTTTAATTTTATGACTATTTTCCTGTAAATAAGTCATATCTGGTAGAACAATATTGACCCCATGCATATCATCTTTGGGAAAGCCAAGTCCTGCATCGACCAGAATCATCTCGTCTTTAAATTCAAATACACAGGTATTTTTCCCAATTTCATGCAAGCCACCTAGAGGAATAATTTTAACAGCAGGTGCAGATTTTTCTTTAGTCATTTGCTTCTTTTGATGTTAGGGTTTTCATTTAATACAAGGTTTTTAAACCTAGTAAAGGTAAAACGCAGAAGTGCAAGTATAGATTTCAAATCTTACCAAAGTCAACAAAAAGATTGCCACTTTTTTTCATTGAAAACAGCAATTTTTAAATTTAATGCTGAAGACATATGCGGGAAAAATGCAAATTTACCCCTGTTCTAGCACGTAATTCCTAAGGTTCATAAGGTAATTGAAAATTTTCTAATTATTTAGATAATTAAACTTCAATAATAATTCATAGATATTTTATTGGCGTTTTCTTGAAAAATTTGCTAATAACAATAACCACAATTACTTAAAACAAAGAAAGTTCCTTTAAAACTAACTCTAACTTTTTTTGTAACTCTGTTTGTAGCTCACATAGGGGAGGACGACAGGAACCTACCTGCCAGCCTTGTAGTTCCAGTGCTACTTTGAGAGGGATGGGATTGGCGCTACAAAACAGAACTTTGAATAAAGGAAAAAGCTTGAGATGTATTTCAGTTGCCACACTAGTTTTACCAACTTCGTAAGCTTGGATCATTTGTTGGAGTTGAGTACCAACTAAATGGCTAGCAACACTAACAACACCAGTACCACCAAGAGCTAGTATAGCTAGGGTAAAAGAATCGTCTCCAGAATAGAGAGCAAATTCCGGTGGCGTTAGCCGCCGAATTTCACTGGCTTGGTCAAAGTCACCATTGGCTTGTTTGATAGCTACAATATTAGGGATTTGAGCTAAACGGGCAACCGTCTCTGGCTGAAGATTTTGACCTGTACGACCTGGGACATTATAGAGCACTAAGGGAAGGTCTGGAGTTGATTGGGCGATCGCACGAAAATGTTCGTATAGCCCTGCCTGGGGTGGCTTATTGTAGTAAGGAACAACTTGTAATGTACCATCTATACCTAATTTAGCGGCTTTTTGGGTAGCCGAAATCGCTTCTTGGGTAGAGTTTGAACCAGTACCAGCAATTACCTTGGCTTTGCCTGTGACTGCTTTTTGTACCGCCTGAAATAGTTGGTACTCTTCCTCCCAACTCAGGGTGGGAGACTCACCAGTAGTACCACAAACTACGAGGGTATCTGTACCATTATCAGCTAAATGAGCTGCCAACTGCTCTGCTACCTCATAATTCACACTACCATCTTCCTGAAATGGCGTGATCATTGCTGTCAATACACGTCCAAAATTGACCACCCTCTTTTTACTCCTCATTTGGTCATTGGTCATTAGCTATTGGCTCTTAGTTATTCATCTGTGGAGAAACTAACCACCAATTGTAAAATTTTATCTACTGCCATAATTTGTTTGTGTCAATCCATAAAGAAAAGTTTTATTAATGAGAAACAGCTACTGCTGAAGGTTTAAGCCAATTTCTAGCCACTAACAGCTCAGCAATTTGTACGGCATTTAAAGCAGCTCCTTTCCTAATCTGATCTCCACTCAACCATAGCTCCAGACTACTAGGGTGAGAGAGGTCTTGACGTATTCTACCCACCAATACTTCATCACGACCAGAGGCATCAATCGGCATGGGGAAATAATTCGCCTGCCAGTCTTCCACTAATCGTACTCCAGGAGCATTGGCCAATAATTCTTTTGCCTTTGCCACCAGCATTGGTTGTTCAAACTCTAGATTAATCGCTTCTGAGTGAGCCCGTAGGACGGGAACCCGTACACAGGTGGCGCTAATCCTTAGCTGGGGAGCTCTGAAAATTTTACGAGTTTCATTAACCATTTTCATCTCTTCCTCGCAATAACCCTGTTCATTGAGGGGGGAATTATGGGGGAATAGATTAAAAGCGAGGGGATAAGGGAAACTTTCTGTGGGTGGAGTTTCACCCTGCAAAATCGCTTGAGCTTGGATTTTCACTTCTTCCATTGCTCTAGCCCCAGCACCACTGGCGGACTGATAGGTAGCAGCGACAATACGTTGTACAGGCTGTACTTGATGCAAAGGCCAAACTGCTATCGCCATTAAAATTGTGGTGCAGTTGGGGTTGGCAATGATACCTTGGTGTGTTGCTGCTGCCTCAGGATTAACTTCTGGAATTACTAGAGGAACTTGGGGGTCTAAACGAAAGGCACTAGAATTATCAATGACTACCGCGCCCTTCTCTACAGCTGTTGCCGCCCAAGCTTTTGAAGTGGAGCCACCAGCTGAAGCCAAAACCAAATCGACATTGTTGAAAGAATTCTCAGATACTGCCTCTACCAATAGCTCTTCTCCCTGGAAAGAGAGAGTAGAGCCAGCAGAGCGAGGTGAGGCCAACAGTTTCAAATTAGCTATAGGGAAGTTTCGATTCTGCAGTAACTCCAGTAACTCTGTGCCTACTGCCCCCGTCGCCCCTAAAATTGCAACATTAATTTTACTATACAAAGATATTTCCTCCACTTACTCATCATAGACTTGATCGAGTCATAAAAAATAGTTAATTTTTCTTATTAACTTTCTCTTCTTTGAGAGTTCTTTTTAATAAAGAATATAGAACCTATAGGGTAGAAGGCAGAGAATTTGATTTGCGTCCTTCCCTCCTTAGTAGTTATCGAGCGCCACCAGTGCTCTACTCCTAAGGTAAAATCATTTTAACTACGAAAACATTAGGAGCAGCCTAGAGCTTTCGTAAGGTAGTGTCAGGTCAAGATATACTATATGCTTACCGATTATATAGAGATAGCATACCATGAGAATCTAACTTTAAATCTAAAACATAAGACTTCGTCGAGGGAGAGTTAGCCAGTCATTTTTAAGATACTGTTGGTTGAACAACTGGGGGGTCAAACCCCTCACTCAATTAAAAAAACTGGGCTAGCAAGCTTCTCCTCCACCTTATATAGCAGTTCTCAGTCTAGTGAGGTACAGATCTTATTCCCTATTCCCCATTCCCAAAAACCAGGATCTTTGTACCTCATCTAAATGAGAAACGCTGTATTAGTCTCTCCCTAACATCCTCTTTACTCGAATTACCTTATTTTTGAGGTAGTTGACCAACAGTATCTTGTAATTACGGGTAGTTTTGTGCCCAAGAAGTCCAGTTGTTGCAGCGAAACACGGAATGAGTCGTGTCTGCAACTGGATTGTCAAATCTAACCTCATCATTCATGGTCAGATTTGACTGCTATACCTCCCCTCCCTGCTTCGCTGAGGGAGGCGTTTCACGCGAAAACTGATGAAAATTACTCAGGAAAAGCTGCCCGATAGCCAAATTGGTCTGGAAATTGAAATTCCTGCCGAAACAACCAAAAAAGTCTACGAAAAGGTTGTACAAAACCTCAGTCGCTCTGCCAATATTCCTGGGTTTCGCAAAGGAAAAGTGCCACGTCAGATTTTGCTCCAACGGATGGGAGTCCAACGCATTAAGGAGGCAGCACTTGAAGATTTGGTTCAAGATGGTCTCAAGCAGGCGATTGAGCAGGAAAAAATTGAGGCATTGGGAAACTACCAACTCCTTTCCAAATTTGAGGAATTAATTAGCCAGTTCAAGCCAGGAGAACCACTGATTTTCTCGGCCTCTGTTGATACACCGCCAGTGGTAAATTTGGCTGATTACAGTGGTTTGAGCGTCAAGGCTGAAGAAACTAAGCCAGATCCGGAAGCTGTGGATAAATTCTTAGAGGAACGTCGTGTAGAACAAGCTACTCTGATTCCCGTAGAATCCCGTCCTGCTCAAATGGGGGATGTGGCAGTAGTTGATTATACTGGTCGATTTGCAGGAGAAGGGAAGGAAGAAGAAGGCACCCTCATCCCTGGAGGGGAAGCAAGTGACTTTGAAGTTGAGCTAGAGGAAGATAAGTTTCTAGCAGACTTTGTTCAGGGGATCGTGGGGATGAATCCCGAAGAAACCAAAGAAGTTAAGGTAACCTTTCCTGAAGATTATCCACGAGAAGAATTAGCAGGGGAGTTGGTAGTTTTCAGTATTACCCTCCAGGAACTTAAAGAAAAAGAGTTGCCAGACCTAGACGATGACTTGGCTCAAGAAATCAGTGAAATGGAGACCCTCACAGAGTTGCGGGAGTCTTTGTCAGAACAATTTCAAGAAAAAGCTGATAAAGAAACCACTCAGAGTAAGGAGCAAGCCTTAGTAACGGCTTTGGTCGAAAAAGTTGAGGTTGATCTACCCAAAACAATGGTTGATCAGGAAGTAGAAACCCTGATCAGGCAAAGTGTTATGCAATTGCAGCAGATGGGAATGAACCTTACTGATACACTGACACCTGAGATGGTGCAGCAGATGCAGCAACAAACTCGTCCTGACGCAATTGCCCGCCTCAAGCAATCTTTGGCACTCCAAGAAGTTGCTAAGCGAGAATCTCTCGCTGTTGAGCCAGAAGCAATTGAAGCTAGAATCAAGGAATGGATGGAGCAGCTTTCTGGTCACAATGTTGATCCTGAGAAGTTGAAAGAAGTAGTTGAGTCGGATTTGCTCAAAGAGAAAGCTCTTGAGTGGCTAGAAGAACAGGCTACGATTGAGTTAGTACCCAAAGGTTCATTAACTCCAGAAGGAGAAATAACAGAAGAAACAACAGACACAGAAGATACTCAAACAGCAGCCCCAGAAGTTGCGACAGATGAAGCGACTCAGACGATTGATGTTACAGCAGAGCCATCTGCTCAGGAGTAAGAGTTTAAGAACTTTGGAGCCAACTCTGAATTTCACAAAAACTAAGTAGGAGCTATTCCCTGCTGCTTACTTAAAAGCCAGCAATCATCACTGTCAATTATAGTTTTCCCAACTTTTTTCTATGCCCCAATCCCAGTCTTATTACCAATTCACTAACTTGAGTTGCTCAGAGATTTACTCCGTCAGCACCAGTAATATCGTCCCGATGGTGGTAGAACAGTCTGGTGTTGGAGAACGAGCCTTTGATATCTACTCAAGGCTGTTGCGAGAGCGCATCGTTTTTTTGGGAACCCAGGTAGACGATAATGTGGCAGACTCTATCATCGCCCAGATGTTATATTTAGAAGCCGAAGATCCAGAAAAAGATATCCAACTATATATCAACTCTCCGGGGGGCTCGGTAACAGCGGGTATGGCGATTTATGACACAATGCAGCAGATTAATCCAGATGTTGTTACCATATGCTTTGGTTTAGCTGCTAGCATGGGGGCATTTCTACTCACCGCTGGAGCTGCTGGTAAACGTTTGGCTCTTCCTAGTTCTCGAATTATGATCCATCAGCCCCTTGGTGGAGCTCAGGGACAGGCAGTGGATATTGAAATTCAAGCTAAAGAAATTCTTTACCACAAGCAGCAGCTCAATGAGTTACTTGCCCATCATACTGGTCAGCCAGTTGAGAAAATTACTGTCGATACCGAGCGTGACTTTTTCATGTCATCAGTAGAAGCCAAAGATTATGGTCTAATTGACCAAGTAATCGACCGGCAGAATCTTCCCAGTGAAGCAACTGTCACTCCTATCAAATAAGAGGCTAAAAATGTCTAAATACGACTCCCATCTAAAATGTTCGTTTTGTGGCAAGTCTCAAGAACAAGTACGCAAGTTAATTGCTGGACCTGGAGTATACATCTGCGATGAATGTGTTGACTTGTGTAATGAGATTTTAGATGAGGAGTTACTTGATTCTGGGGCTCCTGCTCCCCAGCCAGTACCTAATTCCGAGCCACCACAAAAACGTCGTACTCGTCCTCCAGGTATTTCTTTCAGCCAGATTCCCAAACCGAGGGAGTTGAAGAAGTATCTTGATGAGCATGTTATTGGTCAGCAAGAAGCCAAAAAAGCTCTGTGTGTTGCAGTCTACAACCACTACAAACGGTTGAGCTTCCTCCAACCGGGAAATGGTAAGACAGGAGGGGACGATTCAGTCGAGCTACAAAAGTCTAATATTCTCCTCATCGGCCCTACAGGTTGTGGCAAAACTCTGTTGGCTCAAACTTTGGCCAGCATTTTGGATGTACCTTTTGCGGTAGCAGATGCCACTACCTTAACAGAAGCTGGATACGTGGGAGAAGATGTAGAAAATATTTTACTGCGATTACTACAAGTAGCTAATCTTGATGTTGAAGAAGCCCAACGAGGTATTATCTACATTGACGAAATTGACAAGATTGCTCGCAAAAGTGAAAATGCCTCAATTACCAGAGATGTTTCTGGAGAAGGCGTCCAGCAAGCATTGTTGAAAATGTTGGAGGGTACTGTTGCTAATGTGCCCCCCCAAGGAGGACGTAAACATCCCTATCAAGACTGTATTCAAATAGACACCAGCAACATCCTATTTATTTGCGGCGGTGCATTTGTTGGTTTGGATAAAGTGGTGGAACAACGAATGGGTAAGCGTTCTATGGGCTTTATCCAGTCTGGAGATAGTCAGTCGAAGGAGAAGCGTACAGCCGATATTCTGCGCCATTTAGAGCCAGATGACTTGGTGAAATTTGGCTTGATTCCAGAATTTATTGGTCGTGTGCCGATGGTGGCAGTAGTTGATCCTCTGGATGAAGAAACGCTGATGGCAATTTTAACTGAACCCCACAATGCTTTAGTGAAGCAATACAAACAATTGCTGAAGATGGATAATGTGCAGTTGGAGTTCAAGCAAGATGCTATTCGAGCGATCGCTCAGGAAGCTTATCGTCGGAAAACTGGTGCTAGAGCCCTAAGGGGTATTGTGGAAGAATTGATGCTGGATATCATGTACGAGTTACCTTCTCGTAAGGATGTTATCCGCTGCACTATCACCAAGGAAATGGTAGAGAAGCGTTCAACAGCGGAATTGCTGATTCATCCTTCGTCCCTGCCCAAGCCTGAATCAGCTTAATTGTTGTTTGTTGTTTGTTGTTTGTTGTTTGTTGTTTGTCATTGGTCCTTGGTCATTATATCAAGTTCGGATAAACAGTTATAATTCCCGAATACCTTGCAACATTCTTTCTTCCCTCCTGCCTCCTGCCTCCTGCCTCCTGCCTTCTTGCCACCGAAGTGTAAGTATTCAACCGAACTTGATATTAGTGCTTAGTACAAACAACGAAGAACAAAGGACAAACAACCAACGACCAACAACTATTCATTAACCACTAAATTTACAGTACGAAGCAATTTTTCTCTAGAAAAAGGTTTGGTTAAGTAAGCATCAGCACCTTGCTTCATTCCCCAAAGACGGTCAATTTCCTGATTTTTAGAAGAACACATCATCACCGGAATACTACCAGTAACTGGATCTTTTTTGAGGCTGCGGCACAACTCAAAGCCGCTCATCCCTGGCATCACAATATCTGTAATAATAATATCTGGTTTGTGCTTTACTGCCTGCTCCATTACTTTTTTTGCATCTGTAGTAGCAATGACAGTATGACCACCATCCTCCAGATAACTTTCCATCAAATGTAACAAAGAAGGATCGTCTTCTACTAGTAAAACTTTACTCATATATAGTTAGGTATTAGGTATTAGGTATTAGGTGTTAGTGTTAGTGTTAGACGATAATCTAACTAAATTTGTATTAAGTTCAGTACCCCAATAAGCCAGTTGGTAATATTTCATAAATTACCTATAAGTCAAATTTGTCCTGCTTGGTAAGCTACCAGAGCATTCATTAAAAAGCTACTTTCTAGCAAGAATAATTCGACTTAATCTAACCAACCTAACAAAAAAAAATTAATCTGTCCACAAGTATTTGGTGCGATCGCTGCATTCACTCTCGCATTCTTGTATTATTATTGCAGTCCATTATATGGAAAAAATACTAGCTCCTTAGAGCTTTGAAACCCACCTGCAACCTACTACCTACGAACTACCACCTGCCTTGCTTTGATTATATGACTAGCATCTACCCCCCCTTAACGCGCCTGGAAGAGCACAGAAAGCAATTTCCAGCATTAGCCAATAAAGCCTATTTTAACTTTGGTGGTCAAGGCCCTCTACCTCAAGCATCCTGGGAAGCGATGCAAGAAGGCTATGAGTACATTCAGCAATATGGGCCGTTTTCTGGTACTGTTAATGATTGGATTAAGTCCGAAGTGCGCCAAACAAGAGTAGCGATCGCGTCAGAGTTGGGTGCTGCGGTCAAAACCATTACTCTGACGGAGAATGTCACTGTTGGCTGTAATATTGCTTTGTGGGGAATGGATTGGCAGGCTGGGGATCATATCCTGCTTACTGATTGTGAGCATCATGGAGTTATTGCAGCGGTAGAAGAAATTGCTCGTCGGTTTCAGGTGGAAGTTTCTACTTGTCCCATTCTGGCAACTCTCAATCAGGGAGACCCCACAGCAGTTATTGCTGAACATCTGCAACCCCGCACGCGATTGGTGGTATTGAGTCATCTGTTGTGGAACACTGGTCAGGTATTACCCCTTAAGGAAATTGTGGAGGTTTGCCACAACTACACTGCTAGTAATCAACCCGTCAGAGTTTTAGTAGATGCAGCACAGTCAGTAGGTTCCCTGCCTTTAAATTTAACTGAACTAGAAGTAGACTTCTACGCCTTCACTGGTCATAAATGGTGGTGTGGGGCTGCTGGCTTGGGTGGTTTGTACATCCGTTCAGAAGTATTCGAGAGCACCAGTCCCACTTTTATTGGTTGGCGTAGTATTATTACTGGGGAGAAAGGTCAACCTGAAGGGTGGCAGCCTAGTGGCAAAAGATTTGAAGTAGCAACCTCCGCTTATCCCCTTAGTGTTGCTTTACGCAGTGCGATCGCGATTCATCAGCAATGGGGCTCCTCTCAAGTACGTTACGAGCAAATTTGTAAGTTAAGTGAGTATCTCTGGCAAGGTTTATCTCAATTAGATATGGTAAGTTGTTTGGCAAGTTCACCCCCCAAATCTGGTCTTGTCTCCTTTGTCTTAACTAATGGACAATCTCACGAACAATTAGTACATTCTCTCGAAAAGCGAGGTTTTCTACTCCGAACTCTCCTCAATCCCAACTGTATCCGCGCCTGTGTTCACTATTTCACGACAACCAGCGAGATTGATCAGTTAATTGAAGCAATTGTTAGTTGATATTTATGAGGCAGAAGGCAGAAGGCAGGAGGCAGGAGGAGAGAGAAGGAAGAATGTATGTATTTCAATACTTTTAATTTTTGTTATAAGTTAATCTTGATTTTGACAGAACAGACCTATTTTGTCTTCATTTTTAACCAATCAAATACATTCGCTACTGTTAACTCTAATTGCAGTCCATCTAAAACTTTTAAGCTATCTTCTCCAGAACATAATTCTGGTTGTTGCTGAGGCTGAAAGACCAAAATTGAACGATCATCTGGATCAATTAACCATCCTAGTTGGCAACCATATTTGAGACAGTGTAAGATATTTCCTGTGACTTTATTAGAACTTTGACCTGGGGACAAAATTTCAATTGTCCAGTCGGGAGCAATCAATATATCGTCTAAAGGTTCTCCATGCTCATCGAATTGGATATTTTCCCATCGTAGGACTGTTATATCAGGAACAATTGACCGACCACCAAAAGTACAGCGTAATTCCGGAAAAGCATAAGCGATATGTGCTATTTCTGCAACTGCATTGACTGTTTCGGTGAATTTACTCTGTAGTCGTGAATGACGGGCTTTGGGCATCGGTTTCTGAGTTACTTGTCCATCAATGTACTCAGTAGCAGGTTTGGTTTCTGCTTGTTTGAGAAATTCTTCTAAGGTTACAGGACTAATTGAGATTTGTACCATAATTGCTTCCAAAAAGCTATGGAGATGGGCTGATATGGGGCGTATTTGAATTGAATCTCGTTAAAAAACAGGCTAAAAGCCTGTTCCACAGACATTATTAATTATTAATTATCCATTATTCACCGCCCCAATTTCTGCCTTACCTGCTGACGTAGATTAATCACAGCTTGGTTGCTAGGATCAAGTTGAATTGCTTTATCCATAGAAGCAATTGCTCCATCAAAATCTTGGAGTGCCCACAAAGCTGCTCCTCGGTTAGCCCAAGCATCAGAGGAATTGGGTTTGAGATTAATGGCTTTGTCGAAGGCACTAACAGCTTCACTGTAGCGCTTTAGTTTAACGAGTGTTACTCCTTTATTCTGCCAAGCATCAGCAAAATTGGGCTTGAGAGCAATCGCTTGATCATATAATTCGAGGGCTTTTGTGGGCTGCTCTTGTTCCTCCAAGCTAGAACCTTTACTCCAAAGGGCTTCTGGGTAGTTGGGCTTTAAGGCAAGAGCTTTATCGCAGGCGGCGGCTGCTTCTATAGCACGCCCTGACTGGTTTAAGCTGTAACAAAGACCCCAGTGGGCTTCTGGTACATCCGGTTGGCTAGCAATAGCTTGCTGATAGGCAGTGATTGCTCCTGGGTAGTTTTCTGCTTGCCGCAGACTGTCGGCTTGCTTGAGTAATTCTGCTGCTGTCGGTCCTGAAGTTGGGGGAGAGGATGGTTTTGCTGATGGTTTAGGAGTAGCTTGTTTTGGTTGAGCAACGGGGGAGTTGGTAGGGGAAGATTGGACAGGGGAATCGGTAGAAGTATTAGTAGATTGACTCTTGGGAGTAGATGGAGCCTTGGTATTAGCCGCAGTATTAACCGTAGAAACGGTGGTAGGTTTATTCTCCGGAGTTGATGGAGTAGTTGAATCAGTAGTCTTAACAGTAGTAGGTTTATTCTGAGGAGTTGATGAGGTCTCAGTATCAGTAGTATTACTAGTCGGAGTAGATTCACTCTCCGGAGTTGATGAAGCCTTGTTATCAGCCTTGTCGGTGGTGGAAGTTGAGGTAGATTTACTCTCCGGAGAGGGGGAGGGAGATTCTTCAGACAGACTACTGGTATTTTCGGGTTTAGGACTTTCTGCTACCGTATTTTCAGTTTCTACTACAGCATTTTCCAGGTTTCTGGCTTGATTGGCAGTTTGAGACGAGGAGAAATTTTTTGTGAACCAAAAGGTTCCTCCCACTGCTGCTAAAACAGTTAAAACAGCTCCCAACTTCAGGAACAATCCTCGCCCTAACCAGGGTTGGGCAACTACTGTGGGGGTTGATGGTATAGAGGGTTCAAAAGATACGAGTTTGCCACTGGAACCGCTGGAACTACTTCTTGCTGTTGATGGGGGCTGATTTGAGGAGGCTGAGGGTTGCCAAATATTGGTGGATGATTGATCTGAGGATGGGGAGGATTCCCAAATATCCGTGGATGATTGATCTGAAGATGGGGAGGATTCCCAAATATCCGTGGATGATTGGTCACTTTCTAATACATTTGAATTAGTAGCACTAGCTGGAGATTGTAGTTGTAGATTAGATAAACCTTCCTTCGTTTGTGTCTTTCTGCTCAGGTTCTCTGGAAAGGAAGATAAATTCTGCAATGCTTCCAAAGCTTCTGCTGCCGTCTGGTAGCGATCGCGAAAATCATAGCACACCATCCGGTCTAAAAATTCTGCTAGTTCCGAGTGAACTTCCTGAGAGGGATGCTCACTTACTGGTTGTTGACTCCCGCTGTGGGGATGGGAACCTTCAGAGGTTTCACGCCATTCAATTTCCCCTGTATCAGGATGTTCCTTGAAATGCCGGGGGTGAACCCCTGTCAAGGCTTGGATGCCAATAATACCCACAGCGTAGACATCGCTGCTAAAGCGGGGATTGCCACCTAACTGTTCTTTCGGGGTATAACCCTGAGTACCGATGGAGATAGTTTTTGTCTGCCCTTTCTCCGGATTGGCAAATTGAGTACGGACTTGCTTAACTGCACCAAAGTCAATCAGCACCATCCTGCCATCCCGGCTGCGGCGGATCAAGTTGGAGGGTTTGATATCCCGGTGAATTACATCCTGTTGATGGACAAATTCCAGTACCTGTAGAATATCTTGCAACAGGTTAATTACCTTTGCTTCTGAACAAGGCTTACCCTTGACTAACTCCTTAGACAACAGTTTTCCTTCAATTAATTCCTGAGCCAGAAAAAATTCCTGATTATCCTCAAAATGAGCCAGTAAACGGGGTATTTGGTCATGGTTGCCTAGTTGGTAGAGCACTTGGGCTTCCGTGTCAAACAAGCGTCTTGCCATTTGCAGGCTTTTGGCATCACTAACTTGGGGTTTAAGCTGTTTGAGTACACATTGAGGATGCCCAGGCAAATGCTGATCTTCGGCAACAAAGGTTTTTCCGAAGCCACCTGCTCCCAACTCGCTAATGATTTTATAACGTCCACCCAGGGTATCTGATTGGTTGTTTGACTGAAATAGACGTAAAATTTTTAATTCCATGCCCTACCCCCTAGGACTTGTTTACATATTAACTTTGAGTGGGTGGCTTTTATAATCCGGAAAAATTGACTAACCAAAGGGGAAGTTGTTCCTAAACCACCCGTTATCCGAGAGCACTGCCCACAATATACGCTACTCTTCCTCCCCATTATTCTTTTTACATTAACTTTATAATACTGATATCGAAGAGCAAGATAGCTCTAAGGTTCCATATCTTTATTTATATAGAAAGAGAAAAAAGCCACGCGGGTTAAGCTCATCCCACGTACTTTAGTCGTGGGATTTCGCGTCATTAGCCATTAGTCATTAGTCATTTGTTCTTTGTACTAATGACAAAACAGTTGGCAGCTATCCCTCTCCGCGTCTCCGTGTCCCCGCGTCGGTCGCGTCAGTCAAAACTAGCTTTCTCAGATATCTACAAGCTTATCACTCCTGAGGCCAATAAATATTAGGATGACTAGCAAGGAAACTGGCAACCGCTGCTGCCCCATAGCGATTGAGATGGCTAGGATCAGCAAAATATTGATTTTGGTCCAGCCATAACCTACCCATATCAATAAACGTCAAGCCTGTTTGCCCCCGCATCAACTTCTCAAACTGTACCTCACGTCTTGATCGCTCCCAATCTAAATAGTTTTGGCTGACGGGTAGATTAACTAACACTAAGGGCACTTGTCGCTGCATAGCAAATGCCCTAACTGAGTTCAGAGCATTCCATTGGGGACCAGAAAAACTAAAGGGTTGGTAATCCCCATCATATAAACCTGCTACTCGCGGATGAGTCTGATAGTAGGTATTGGGGTTGAAACGACTCTCCAATGGTAGGAAGCCGTTGGCATCAATGGCAACAGTACTATAGGTATTGTCAGGAGCATTTTTGACTAATGTCAGTCGCTGGGGTGTGTTTGTGCTATTCAACTGAGTTAAGAGTAATAACTCAGGAGAAGAGGATTCTGATTCTGGATTGCTGGAAGTCTCGAAGGGAACTCTGGCTATCCGCCACTCCTCGGAAGTCGTACTAGAGTTAGCAGTATTTACTGAAGCCTCTGACTTCTCCGTAGTAGTTTGGGAAATGGTAGAGTCTGGAATTGCTCCACAATTTTGGTTAATTTCAGGTATATTTGGCGGAAGTGTTGGACGATTCCCTGCCATTACCAGTTGGTATCCCTGAGATGATGCTAAATTTTGGTAAGTACGGTCTACTCGTCCACTATTAAAAGATCGCACTCCATCTGCCCAGATAATCAGTTTTGGTAGTTGTTCCGTAGTCAACAGTTGCCGTAACTGGAAAGCCACCATTTGACCGGTTGCCCCATTAATACCAAAGTTAAATACCTTGAGATTGCCTTTACCTTGAGTTGCTAACTGTCGCTCTAGTTGTCTGGGGTCAACCCCCACTAAAGCACGAGAGCTACCCACAATCAAGACATCTGGGGGGCCAACTGTAGCAATATAGGATAAATACAGTAGTAATTGTTCGTCAAAAATCTGGTTATTAAAACTAGCGAAAGGCAGGGATGGAGGAGTAGAGGAGGCTTTTTGTTGAGCTAAATTCAGTGCTTTGAGATACTCTACTACTTTTTTTTGGGCAAAAGCTCGTTTAGGACTATTCAGAGGGACTGCTTGCATCCCCTCTATTGCTTGTACCCATCTTAAGACAACTAAATCCCACTCTTGTTGTGATTGAGCAGTTTGGGAGAGGGTTGCTGCACTGTTGGCTTTGCTAATTCCCTTGGTAAAGGGACTGATAGGGGGACAGACGGAGGGAGAATTGGGCTCATTAGCCACCACATTGCGGGTGTTGGCATTGTTGTTGAAGTTAAGCTTTGGCAGTGAAGTTTGGGAACAGCCGGTGGCGACTAAGAGTAAAGCTATAGTAGCTGCACTGTTGAGTGGCACGGAGAGTTTTGGCATAATGCGATCGCCTGTTTTTGAAGTAGTGGGTGATAAGCGCCTAACGGCGAATTCAAAATTCAAAATTCAAAATTCAAAATTGATGACTCGCCGAAAAAGAAGGTAAAAAACTAGTCATATCAAGGGATTAAGACATAATGTTGTTGTTTTTAGTTTCTCGATAGCAATAAGTAATAAGTGAACTTTTAATGTTAATTAAATTTTGTATATAGTAGGGGCGAGTTTAGTGACAATAGAGACCAGTTGACCCTAATCTTACAATCAAAACCCGCCCAACAACATCCCCAGGTTAACGCAACCAATCCCCAGCTCCCCCAACCCCAATAAGCATTTTGAATTTTGAATTCCCCGCAGCGGTACTAGCCTGTATAACCGAATACAGATAGGGTTACAAAAAGGTCATTGAAGTCGCGATCGCCTGCATTTGCCCCTCCATCATTAGTGATGAAAGAATAGCGGTGCAAGAAAACTTCACCTTTTTCAACGATGGTGTCTTCACCTACTAGTATGCCAGAACCCTCTGTTAGGGTAACGGTGTAGGTTCCATCTCCTCCTGAGGTGAAGCTACCTCCACCAACATAAGTAAAGACTCCGCCACTCCTGCTACTGCCAGAAGCAGAGAAGACTTCATTACCACTAGAATCGACAATCTTTACTGTTTGATTACCACCTGATTGGGCAAAGGCAGCAACTGTTACTAACTTGCCGCTGGGGTCAATACTAATTTGTTGTGGACCGGTGACAGCACTAGGCATGATAATTTGAGATCTTAAATTTTTTCCTTATTAAGGATCTACTTTTAGCCTACCTTAGTCTACTGAATTTGATAAATTGTAATATAGCGCTCTTGGCTAGATAGGCAACAGGCAAAAAGCAACAGTGATAATATTTGACTACTTCAGCATTGGAATTGATGGTTAGGATTGACCTTGTTCAGTATTTTTGATGCATAGTGCAAAATGTGAGAAATAAAGTCAGTATTGCAGTAGTGTTATACAGAAAAATGGTGTGCATATTATTGCTTTTTCTCTTGCGAAAGAGACGCTCGTACTACGGTATTTTATTCCCATTCGCTATTTAAATACTTAACAGTTTAGAATATATATTTTGGGGTGTACAGTTATAGTAATATTAGGCTATAATAAACCCCACTGTATAAGTATGGTTCAGTCCAATTCAGTAACACAACGGGATGATTACGATACTTTTATTTCTTATTCTCGTAGAAATAAAGAGTTTGTTAGTCGGTTGTGGGAAGCGCTGATAGAAGCGAACTTGAAGATTTGGGTTGATTGGAATGATATTCCCCCTGCTGAAGATTGGCGGCAAGAGATTTATCGGGGTATTGAAGCCTCAAACAACTTTGTTTTTATTATCAGCTCCCATTCCATCGCTTCTAAAGTCTGTGGTGAGGAACTGTCTCATGCCATTGAGTATGGTAAACGGTTGATACCAATTGTGCTAGAGGATGTGGGGTATGATAATGTTCATCCAGAATTAGGTCGGATTAACTGGATTTTTGCTCGAGAAGAGGATGATTTTGGCAATGCTTTAGAAAAACTCATCAGTGCTATTGAGACAGATATAACTCATATGCGAGAGCTGACTTATTTACTGGTAAGGGCGAGAAAATGGGAAATAGCAGAACGCAACAAGAGTTATCTGTTACAAGGGAGTGAATTAAGGAAAGCAGAGCAATTGTTGGTAGAGAGGTGCCATGTAGAGACGTTGCAGGTAACATCTCTACACAGAGAATATATCCAAACCAGTCATCGGGTAGAGAGGGAACGAGAAGATGCAGCAATGCGGCTGCGTCACTTGACACCACAACAAATTAAAAACCGTCAAGCACTCTTAAATAAGGTTAGAAAATTTTGGGTAGAAGGGGTTTTAGAAAAATCTTTACATGACCAGGTATTAATAGAATTAGGTTTAGAGGAACATCCTGATGCAGTAGTTTCTTCCTGGAACATGGAAGTAGAAACTGTTGGTGCAGCTAATAAAACCTTGCCCAAGGGGACTAAAATTGTGGCTATTTTTGACCAGTTGGGTGCAGGAAGGACATTACTCATTTTAGGAGAACCAGGAGCCGGAAAAACTACTACTTTACTGGAATTAACTCGGGATTTACTCTACCGTGCTGAACAGGGTTTAGATTACCGCATTACTGTAGTCTTAAACCTCTCCTCTTGGGCTGCTAAACAGCAGGCTATCCCAGACTGGATAGTAGAACAACTTAACAGTAAGTATCAAGTACCTAAATCCATTGGACAGGAATGGGTGAAACAACAAGAATTGCTGCTGCTGTTCGATGGTCTAGATGAGGTGAAAGCGGAACAGCGAGATAATTGTGTGGCAGCTTTGAATGATTTTAACCAAAATTATGCACCGGAAATGGTAGTTTGTAGTCGTATTAAGGATTACTTGGCTCTCTCTAACCGTCTTAACTTAGAAAGTGCCATTTGTTTAAGATCCCTCACTCTGGAACAAGTCAGTGACTATTTGGAAAGTATTGATACGGATGCGACTGGCTTGAGAACCTTGATTGAAGAAGATACAGCACTGCAGGAGTTAGTGCGATCGCCTTTAATGCTCAATATAATGGTTATAGCTTATCAAGGAGTAACTGTTGCTGATTTGCCGAAAACTGAAGTTGTTGAAGAAAGACGTAAGCAGCTATTTGATGCCTACATTGAGCGGATGTTTCATCGTCCTAATCGTCTTAGGGTTGAGCAACAATATTCGGAAATTCAAACTAAGCGTTGGTTGACTTGGCTAGCACAAAGGTTAGTGGAGCAGTCCCAGACAGTATTTTTCATTGAGGGAATGCAACCTAATTGGTTGCAGGGTAAGGGGGAAAGACTATGGTATAGAATTGGCAGTTTTTTAATTTATTGGTTGATTGCAGGACTGGTTTTAGGGATAATTTTAGGACTAATTTTAGGGCCGATTTTTGTCTGGGGCAAGCAAGAAATAGAAACTGTAGAAACCCTGAATTGGTCTTGGAAAGGAGTAAAAACTGGGTTAAAGAAAGGATGGATTTTAAGTTTGATTATTGGATTGATTATTGCACTGATTTCTGGGATGATTTCTGGACTGAGTGATAGCCTGAGTGACGGACTGATTATTGGCCTAATTTTTGGGCTGATTATTTGGCTAATGTATGGGCTGAGTTGTGGGATGAAAGGTTCAACTATAGCCACAAAAACAATTCCTAATCAAGGTATTTACATAACAGCTAGGAATGCTGGAATAATGGGATTATTGAGTGGGCTGAGTAATTGGCTGATTTTTGGGCTAATTTTTATGGTTTCTGGACGGGAAAATGAGCTGATTACTGGGTTAATTTTTGGGCTAATTTTTGGGCTAATTGCTGCAGCTGTTTGTGGTGGCAAAGCCTGTATCCAACATTTGACATTGCGCCTCATCCTGTATCGCAATGGTTGCATCCCCTGGAACTATGCTCATTTTCTCGACTATGCTAGCGATCGTATCTTTATGCAAAAAGTTGGTGGTGGCTACATCTTCATCCACCGCCTGCTGTTAGAACATTTTGCTCGAATGAAGTTATAACTCACATCACTGATCTCGAATTTCATGGGAAAATAGCATAGAGGCAACAAGGAGCATTCCCAAAGAAAAGCTCCGTAAAGCATTAAAATGACTATGTCAGAAGCGCAATTATCAATTGCTCAGCACTACCACGAGCGTACCAAATATGCCCCAGAGACAATAGCTGCCAAAAGTAGGAGACTGGACTGGGGGAATCAGCCCATACCTTTTAAAGAATACAAACTTGGAGCTAACATCGATCTGAAGACTTACTTGCAGAAAGACTTTCAGGCTTCGGATGAACAGGGGAAAACCTGGCAACGGCTGTCCCAACTGCTATTTTTAACCTATGGCGTAACAGCAATGTTGCCAACAATGATGGGACCGCCTTTGTATTTGAGGACTGCTCCTTCTGCGGGTGGACTTTATCCAGCTGAGGTTTATTTAATTTCCCGTGGCACTCCTTTATTACCAGCAGGACTCTATAACTATCAAAGCCGTACCCATTCTTTAGTACATTTTTGGGATAGTGAAGTTTGGCCAGCATTACAAGAAGCCTGTTTCTGGCATCCAGTCTTAGAAAAGACTCAATTAGCAGTGATTACTACAGCTATTTTTTGGAGATCAGCATGGCGCTATGAAGATCGAGCCTACCGAAGGATTTTCCTGGATACTGGTCATTTACTGGGCAATCTTGAGCTAGCTGGTGCTTTAACTAGTTATCGTCCTCACTTAATTGGCGGCTTTGCTGATTCCAAGGTCAATGATCTGCTTTTTCTGGACTCAGAACTCGAAGGAGCGATCGCGGTAATTCCCTTAGCAGATCAACTCGATGAACAACAGCATTTAGCACATTCTCCGACTATCTTACCTTCCCCTACGCAAATAGACTATCCCAAACTTGCGGATGGGGAGTTACTGGATTACTTGCATCGCGCTAGCCAAATACAGGAGGACGGGGATTGGCAAGTTGAACAGGAAAACTCCGACAGTGAGTTGAGAGAAGAACAACTAGAAGATAAATATAACTTTCCTTTCTGTGACAAAGTCTCAACTGCTACCAATCCCGTTAATTGGAGGGGAAGGACTCCAGAGGGTAAGCCGCTATTAGGACTGAAAAAGACCATTGTCCAACGACGCTCTACCCGTGCTTATAATGGAGCAAATCTGACTTTAGCAGAACTTAAGGCTTTATTAGACTTCTCTTACCAACCCCAGCACTACCTTGACCAGGGTTTAGATAGCTCACCAGATTACTTTGACTTGAGCTTAATCGAAACTTTTATTGCCGTGTCTGGAGTCGATGACCTAGAGGAAGGTTGCTACTACTATGCACCCAAAGCCCAAGAATTACGGCAGATTCGTTTTAAAAATTTCCGGCAGGAGTTACACTACTTGTGCTTAGGTCAAGAGTTAGGTAGAGATGCCGCCGCAGTAGTGTTCCATACTGCGGATTTAGGTAAAGCAATTGCCCAAGAAGGAGAGCGTGCCTACCGTTACCTTCACCTAGATGCGGGACATTTGGGGCAAAGGATAAATTTAGCAGCCATTCACCTCGGTTTAGGAGTGAGTGGTATTGGAGGCTTCTTTGATGATCAAGTGAATGAAGTTTTGGGCATCCCTCCTGAAGAAGCGGTTCTCTACATTACTACTTTGGGACGTCCTAGTAGAAGAAATTAGGTGTTTGTTGTTTGTTTTTTGTTGTTTGTTGTTTGTCCTTTAGGAAGGTCGAAGGTCGAAGGTCGAAGGTCGAATTGGGAATTGGGAATTGGGAATTGGGAATTGGAGATTGATATATTTATATAATTCCTCCTTGTCTCCCCCAGCTCCCTCAGCTCCCTCAGCTCCCTCAGCTCCCTCAGCTCCCCCAGCTCCCTCAGCTCCCTCAGCTCCCTCAGCTCCCTCAGCTCCCTCAGCTCCCCCAGCTTCCCCATCTCCTCCGCACCTCCGCACCTCCACTCCCCGAGGGGTCACTCCCCCAGATCCTTTACCCTATGCTTCGCTTTATTATTTCCAGTAGGCTCCCTTATATCTATCTTTGGTGAGATAAAAAATAAATATGAGCAAGGAGCTCAGACTAAGAGCATACTTAAATATGTTGCTGTAAGCGCATAGCTATAGCAATTAATGTACATTAAGCTCTCTGAGCAACATTTGCACAAAGCCAATTAGGTAGGTATTATGTCTACAGTTCTAGTGGTAGAAGATAGTCCGACACAGCAGAGGATGATTGCAGAGCTCCTGATCAAGGATGGGATAAGTGTAGTTGTTGCTGATGATGGGCTCAAAGCACTTGAGCGAGTCAAGGAGCAGAATCTTGACCTTGTCGTGCTTGATATCGTCTTGCCCAAGATGAACGGTTACGAAGTCTGTCGTCGAATCAAGTCTAACTCCGAAACCCAGAACCTAGCAGTACTCATGTGTTCGGCAAAAAAAGAAGAATTTGATCGCTATTGGGGCATGAAGCAGGGTGCTGATGCCTATATTGTCAAGCCTTTCCAGCCTCAAGAGCTTTTAGTAAAAGTTAGGCAGTTTCTTGCAAAACAGTGATATTATCCTACATGTATAGCTAGTGAAAGTATAGTCAAATATAGACAGACTGAATTTCATTTCAGAAATTCCTTTCACTTTCACTTTGAGAGATTAATTCTCCTAGGGTGAACTACGCACCTCTGGTATCCCATAGCGAGTAAACGCATTTGGGAATGCTTTTCGTAAAATATTATAATAACCCATTACATGCGCTTGACAGAGAAATCCAACCTTTGACCGAGCATATTCTGAAAGCTTCATGTTGACATAATGACATAAATGACTAGTTTTGACTAGATTTTTATTAAAACTTTACGATACGATGTAAGTATTAACCGGACTTAGCGATCGCGTCAGCTATTCAGGAACTTTCCTCTTGTGGGATAGGCATCCTGCCTGTCCTTGTTTATCTTAGAAGAGGATACAATATGCTATGTTCCACAAGCAACCTTCGTTCTGCCTATCCCCTCAAGTAGTTATATCAAGTTTGCGATAAACAGTTATTACTTCCTCTCCCCTATTTTGTCCAAAGTCCAAGTCCATTAAAACCCTCTACCAGTTCTTTTTTAGCTTTGTTGTTCCTTCGGATTTCCCTCCCCTTGATAAGGGGAGGGTTGGGGTGCTCACAAGGGTAGGTTTTTAATATTTAGGTGAAAATGAGACAAGGAAGGAACCCACCCCCAACCCCTCCTTGGAGGGGAGCAGTAGACAAGGAGGATTTTTTACGAAAAACTGGGCTTTTCAACATCAACAATTTTGGCGAACCGAACAGGATTTTGTACGGTTTTACTCCCTTGTCACCAAGTCTTCCTTGTCCCCCTTGTCTTGTC
Organism: Symploca sp. SIO1C2; assembly: GCA_010672925.1. Lineage (GTDB taxonomy): Bacteria > Cyanobacteriota > Cyanobacteriia > Cyanobacteriales > Coleofasciculaceae > Caldora. The sequence goes on from JAAHFP010000035.1 coordinate 51,866, forward strand.
CCAACCCGAAAGTAAAAAACCTACCCTTGTCAGGGGTTGGGGTGGGGTAGCAAGATATGTTGGCGAGATAGCTAATCTCTGAGCCTCACCAGGAGACTAAGATAGAATTGGAGACTGACATTTAAGGTGTGAGGATTTATTCTAGATTAACCGCTCTATCAGTAGTGGGTTTTAATTCCACTAGCACCAGATATAGGTTATCCTGACTTAATCTGGTACAACCCAGCATCGATAGCTGACTAGTTATCATTACCCTAAATTTCCCTTAAATCCTCCTCCTATGTCCTTCGTTGGTCTACATATTCATAGCGATTACAGCCTACTAGATGGTGCTTCCCAGTTACCGCAGTTAGTGAATCAGGCAGTTAAGTTGGGAATGCCTGCGATTGCACTAACGGATCATGGGGTGATGTACGGCGCAATCGAATTGCTCAAAGTCTGCCGTAATAAGAGCATTAAACCGATTATCGGTAACGAGATGTATGTGATCAACGGTGATATCGAGAAGAAGAGTAAGTACCGTAAATATCACCAAGTTGTATTGGCTAAAAATACCCAAGGGTATAAAAATTTAGTCAAGCTGACGACAATTTCTAACCTCAAGGGCATTCAAGGTCATGGAATTTTTGCCCGTCCTTGTATCAATAAGGAACTACTCAAAGAGTATCATGAGAGTTTAATCGTTACGAGCGCCTGCTTGGGGGGTGAAGTACCTCAGGCAATTCTTAAAGGAGACTTAGCCCTTGCCCGTAAGGTTGCTCAGTGGTACAAAGAAGTTTTTGGTGAGGATTACTACCTCGAAATTCAAGACCACGGTTCGGTGGAAGACCGGGTGGTGAACGTTCAATTAGTGAAGATTGGTCGTGAATTGGGGATTAAAATCATTGCCACCAATGACTCTCACTTTATCTCCTGCTACGATGTGGAAGCTCATGATGCCTTACTCTGTATTCAGACGGGCAAGCTGATTATCGAAGACAAGCGGATGCGCTACAGCGGTACAGAGTACCTGAAATCCGCAGAAGAGATGGCACAGTTGTTTCGAGATCATCTGCCCGATGAAGTCATTCAAGAAGCGATCGCTAACACTGTAGAGGTTGCAGACAAAGTTAAGCCTTACGATATTATGGGGGAGCCCCGTATTCCCGATTATCCCGTACCCAAGGGTCATACTGCTGATACCTACATGGAAGAAGTTGCTTGGGAAGGGTTAATGGCCAGGAAAGGATGCCGTTTTCGTAGCGAAATTGACCCTGTTTATAAGCAGCGGCTGGAATATGAGCTGGAAATGATGCAGCGGATGGGGTTTTCCACTTACTTTTTAGTGGTGTGGGACTACATTAAATATGCCAGAGACCAAGGTATTCCCGTGGGTCCTGGTAGGGGTTCAGCAGCAGGTTCTTTGGTAGCTTATGCTCTGAAAATTACTAATATTGATCCAGTACATCATGGACTATTATTCGAGCGTTTTTTGAACCCCGAACGGAAATCCATGCCGGATATTGACACCGATTTCTGCATTGAAAGAAGGGAAGAAGTGATTGATTATGTTACCCGTCAGTATGGGAAAGAAAAGGTAGCACAGATTATTACTTTTAACCGGATGACCTCAAAAGCGGTATTGAAAGATGTGGCTAGGGTCTTAAATATTCCCTACAAAGAATCAGACCGGATGGCCAAGATGATTCCCGTAGCTAGGGGTAAACCAGCTAAGCTTTCCGAGATGATTTCTGAGGAAACTCCAGCTCCCGAATTTAAACAAGCTTACGACACTAACCCGGAAGTGCGCCGTTGGTTAGATATGGCAATGCGCATTGAAGGAACCAACAAAACTTTTGGTGTCCATGCGGCTGGAGTGGTAATTTCTAAAGACCCTTTGGATGAAATTGTACCCTTACAGGTTAATAATGATGGGGCTGTGATTACCCAGTATTTCATGGAAGATCTAGAATCTTTGGGTTTGCTGAAAATGGATTTCTTGGGTCTAAAAAACTTGACCACTATCCAGAAAACAGCAGATTTAATTAAACAAAACCAAGGTTATGAGATCGATGTAGATGACTTAGCCCTAGAGGAAAGAAAGACTTATCGGATTTTGGCCAAGGGAGAGGTCAAGAAAATGCCTCATGGGGTTAAAGAAACTTACAAACTCTTAGAAAGAGGTGACCTAGAGGGGGTATTTCAGTTAGAGTCTTCGGGAATGCGTCAGGTGGTGCGGGATCTCAAACCTTCTAGTATTGAAGATATCTCTTCCATCTTAGCTCTGTATCGGCCTGGACCTTTAGATGCTGGTCTAATTCCTAAGTTTATCAGCCGTAAACATGGCAGAGAAAGTGTTGAGTATCCACACCCATTGTTAGAGCCAATTCTGGAAGAGACTTATGGAACTCTTTGCTATCAAGAGCAAATTATGAAAATGGCTCAAGATTTGGCAGGATATTCTCTAGGTCAAGCCGACTTACTCAGAAGAGCTATGGGTAAGAAGAAGGTGGCGGAGATGCAAAAACATCGAGAAACCTTTATCGACGGATCTGCTAAAAATGGTGTGAGGAAACAAGTAGCTCAAGAATTATTTGAACAAATGCTGCTCTTTGCTGAATATTGTTTGAGCTATGATACAGAAATTTTGACAGTTGAGTATGGTGCGATCGCGATCGGTAAAATTGTAGCAGAAAGGATAGAATGTACGGTGTATACTGTTGATCCTAATGGCTATGTCTACACCCAACCAATTGCTCAGTGGCATAACCGAGGACAACAAGAAGTATTTGAATACACCTTAGAAGATGGTTCCGTAATTCGCGCCACCAAGGATCATAAATTTATGACTATTGATGGTCAGATGTTACCGATAGATGAGATCTTTGAGCAAGGTTTAGATTTGAAGTCTATCCGGCAAAGCTTGCAATTTCCTGGCAGCAGCATTTCGCGATCGCAAATACTGGAAACAGATATTGACGAAATCATTGATCAAATGCGAGAAGACAGAGATGAGCAATTAGTGGCAGGCTTATTTCCTAGTGGGAAACAATAATAGCTGAAACCATCTACAAGATAATGCGATCGCGAAGCGCTGCTGCAAGCAGATTGCATCCTCCCTTTGTGCTCTTTGTGTCTTTGTGGTAAACTCCCTTAATACGCATTACGCGATCGCTGCCCTTCGTCCCCTAAGCTGTTATTATTATCCCGTCGAACAACCTTAAATAGCCCTTTATCTAGAACTGACGTTCAGTCCTCACAGCATTTTTTCATGAAAATCCAATACAAAATTCAAGATAACTCTCAATTATCTCAAAGAGAGTATTACTCGCTACACAATCAAAAATCTGTTGCTCCGCCACTGGATGATGAATTTTACGCCCAGAGTTATGAGCTACGTAAGGCTGCTTCGACGATGACAGTTGCTGCAATTGAGTGGTTTCGCTCCAATGTAGGGCTATTGCTAGAAGGAGGTTATTCCGGTTCTCTTCAAGAGGATACCTTCTCGGTGCTCAGTATTGGCAGTGGTGAAGGTGATATTGATCTGGAAATCATACACAGCATGATCCCCAGGCTGAAGCCACGGTGGAAACGGTTAAGATATGTAGCCCTTGAACCTAATGCTATCCATCGCGATCGCTTTTTACAACGGCTTGACCAAGCATCTTTCGATGAAAGTGTAGAGGTTTGTGTACGTGATGAGTGCTTTGAACCCGGTAGATTGGCAGGGGAAGAAAAGTTCGATTTGGTTTTGTTAACCCATGTCTTATACTACTTTGATGATCCGTACCAAGCAATTCGGAGTGCTCTGACTCAAACGAAAGAAGGTGGACAGGTGCTTATTGTCCATCAAACAGCTAGGGGTATCCCTCAAATCCAGCAAGAGCATATGCTGGAAGCCAAAGGGAACCAAAACGAGATGTTCACAGCAGAGGATATTCAAAGGTTACTTGAGACTCAATCCCAGAAGCATCAGTACTACCATGTAGATGCCCGCCTAGATGTAACTGAATGTCTCCAGCGCTTAGAATCTGGGGTCAAAATTATGTCCTTTTGCATGGAATGCGATTTGCGCCAGCTTCAGGAAGCCAAATTTGCCAAGATTCTCCAGGCATTTTGGAGATTGGCTGAGATTGAAGACAGCGGGAGAGCATTTATCCAAGAACCGATTGGGGTTTTTGTTTTGAAGACAACTGCTAACCCTACTGTTTTAGAGAGGCATCCTGAAGACAAAGACCCGGTAGTTGATTATTGGCAGCTTGCCCAGCGTTTCGATTGGTCAGGCACTTTCCTCTCACAATATCATCGAGGGAAATCTTCATCTTTGAGATTACTGGATGTTGCCTGTGGTACAGGGCGCTGGTTACAAGCTTTTGGTCACTATATCCAACTTGATGAAGAAATCCAAGATCTTGTCTATGACTGCTTAGATCCTTGTGGCACTTCAATTGCTCAAGCAAGTCAAAAAATCCTGCCTCCTTTTCAGCTAGGTGCTCAGTATGTTAGTACAATTCAAGAAGCTCAGCTGGAGGGCAATTCCTATGACTTGTTGTGGTCGATGCACGGTTTTTATATGGTTCCACCCCAGGATTTGGCATCTGTGTTGAAAAAATGTGCCAATTCCCTTAAGGATACAGGAGTAGGATTTATTGCTTTAGCGACTCGTAAATCTTTCTATGTTGATTTCTACGAGCAATACCTGCAAATTTTTCAAGAGGGCAAAGGAGCAAGGTTTACCGCTGCTGAAGATATCTTAGAGGCTCTATCTGCATGTGGTATTCAGCATCAAGTCCATCGGATCTTCTATGAAGAACCCATAAAAGCTGATGATCATGCAGCCTTAGAGCATTACATCAAGAATGAGGCAACAGTTAATTGCTTTAACAAGGATAAGGAAGCAGAGCCATTATCTACATCAAAAAATATTACCTTGGAGGAATTGCTATCTCATCCGGAGATGGAAAGATATCTCAACTTATTGCGAAGAAACTCCGTCTATTACTTTCCTGAGGAGATCTTGTTGATTTCGTTTAATGCTCCCTTAGGTAGGTGAAAGATGAATACAAGTATGAGTATCCCTAAAACTAGGGAAACGGTAGCCAAATCCGACTGCCGGGATGAACAAGACTTGCGCGTCAATCTCGCTGCTGCATACCGCTTGATTCACCACTACGGTATGACAGACATGATCTACAGCCATATTTCCGTGCGTATTCAGGAGGAACCAGCTATATTCCTTCTCAATCCTCATGGCCTATTTTTCGATGAGATACGTGCATCAAATTTAGTGCGCGTTGATGTTAATGGTAACAAAATTGATGGGACAGACCCTGATGTAAATCCGGCAGGATTCACCATCCATAGTGCCATTCATCTAGGTCGTCCTGATGCTCAAGCTATCTTCCACACCCATACTATTAGCGGTATGGCAGTTGCTGCGATGGAAGAGGGGTTATTGCCCCTTAACCAAGCTTCCATGGAATTCTATGATCGGGTTGCCTATCATGATTATGAAGGTGTTTCCCTAGAATTGGATGAACGGGAGCGACTTGTGGCATCCCTAGGAAGGAAGAACTGTTTAATTCTGCGGAACCACGGACTGTTAACTGTGGGGCGAACTATCGCTGAAGCATTTTACTATATGTACTACCTGAATCAGGCTTGCCAAATACAGGTTAACGTACTAAGGAGCAATGCCAAGCCGATAATACCACCACCTGAGCTTTGCGAACATACAGCACAACAATTCGAGGAACCGGTCTTCCACAACCGGGAAGTAGCAATGGTATGGGAAGCTAATCGCCGTTTGCTTGATCGGCTTGATCCTTCATATCGTCAATAGAAATCTTAATAACCTTGTTGACGATTTACTACATTCTTCAAAGTCAGACCATCACGACAGCAACGAATAGTATCTACAAGGGATTTTGTCCAATATTCAGAATCAGTTTGAGTTGCGACATGGGGTGTTATGGTAATTTGAGGATAGGACCAAAAGGGATGGTTTTCAGGCAAAGGTTCCTGAGAGAAAACATCCAGACAAGCACCGGAAAGTTGACCTGAATCTAATGCTGCTAATAAATCCTGTTCTACTAGATGTTGCCCCCGTGCAACATTAATCACATAACTTCCTTGAGGCATGGCGGAAAATGTTTCAAGATTAAGGATTCCTTTGGTTTCTCTAGTTAAGGGAAGTAAGCATACAAGTACTCGACATTGGCTCAAGCAAAGTTTTAATTGCTCTCGTCCATAAAAACACTCTATACCATCAATATTCTTTGGTGTCCGACTCCAACCGCGAATAGGAAAACCAAGAGTATTGAGTTTTTCCGCCGCATCTGTACCAAGAATACCCAGACCTAAAATTCCTATAGTACAGGAGCTAGTTTCTGGTAGAGGTAAAGGTTGCCAATGTCGCGCTTTTTGCAATGTTTGATAGGCCAATGCTTGTCTGTGAAAACGAAGCACAGCCAACAAGATATATTCCGTCATTCTCGATGTTACACAAGGTTCAACCAGACGAACAATTGGCACATTTGGGGGAATATTTGGGTCTCTTAAAATTTCTTCCACTCCGGCTCCCAGGGAAATAATTACCTTAAGCTTGGGAAATTTGGCCATTATTCCTAAAGGAGGTTTCCAGGTTAAGATTGCTTCTATGTTATCTGGATTCTCTACTTCTGGCCAGACCTGGACATCGAGATCTGGTATACTTTCTTTGAGTTCCGTAATCAATAGTTCCAAGTTTTCAGCTTCATAAATTATCAGTATTGAAAACATCACTAAAATCCTAAATATGACTACAAAAAATCAAAACTTGAGTAAATTGTTTACTTCTGACACTTTTGCCGATATGGTCAGAAATAAGCTCATTAAGACGGTTGAAGATTATAAAAAATCTAATCCTCACAAAGAAATATACATGATGACCTGGGGTGATACAACTCTTCCCATACCAGCAAAAGCTATTGAAGCGATAATTGATGCTGCTACTAAACTAGGTCATCAGTCAACCTATACAGGATATGGAGAATTTGATGGAAATATTCAGCTAAGAGAAGCTATTGGCAACAATTACTACAAGCCTCGTGGAGTTAACTTAAAACCAGAGGAAATTTTTGTTAGTGATGGAGCCCAATCCGGTACTTTTGGTATTCAGGAACTCTTTGGTCTAGATAATGTTATTGCCTTACAAGACCCGATCTATCCCCCATATTTAGAGGCTAATCTCCTGGCAGGTAGGAGTAATATTACCTACCTAGATTGCAAAGAAGAGAATAATTTCGTTCCAGAACTTCCCCAATCAAAGGTGGATATCATTTACCTCTGTTTTCCCAACAATCCCACGGGAGCAGTTGCCACCCAAGAACAACTCAAAGCCTTTGTTGACTATGCCATAAGTCACAATTCTATCATTATTTTTGATGCTGTTTATAGTGCTTTTATCACCGATAGTAACATTCCTAGAAGTATTTATGAAATAGAAGGGGCAACTAAATGTGCCATAGAAGTGGGTAGCTTTTCCAAAACCGCTGGATTCTCTGGATTAAGATTAGGTTGGTCTGTGGTTCCTGTTGCCCTAACTATTGAAAATACTGTGGCAGGGGAATTGACTGAAATGTTTAGAATTAGTCAATCTATCCGGTTTTGGGGAGCTTCTAATTTAGCCCAAGCAGGAGGCATTGCTGCCTTGTCGCCAGAGTGCCAACAAGAATGCCAATCAATTGTCAACTATTACCTGGAAAATACTAGAATTCTTAAAGAAGGCTTGTCCGCTTTTGGACTGACTTGTTTTGGTGGTAATAATAATCCCTATATATGGGTAACAGGAACAGAGGGAATGACTTCTTGGGAAGTCTTTAACGAATTGTTGTTCAAAACTGGTATTGTTGGCATACCTGGTTCTTTGTTTGGTGCAAGTGGCGAAGGTTTCTTGCGTCTGAGCACTTTGGGTAAGCGAGAAGATATGGAAAAGGCAGTGAAGAACTTGGAGAACTCCACAAAAAAGATACTCCAATAGCTATGCTGATTTAGCGAACATTTCCACAAATTATCTAGACATGATATCAAATCTTGCACGCCTGCCGAAAACATAATTGGGTCAGTAGGTAACAGGGAACAGGCAAGAGGCAATAGTGATAAGATTTGACGGTTTCAGTATTGGAGTTGATTGCTATAATTGACCAAATTCAAGTATTTATGATGCAAGCGTGCAAGATGTGAGTGATATCTGATGCGTTACGCGATCGCTCTTGAGCATCCTATTATGCTAATGTTCATCAGGATCGACTCCTGCTTCTCGCAGCAATTGAGCTAAACGTTTGGCCCGTTGACTTTCCTGTTCAAGTTGTTCTTCAGCAACGATGGCTCGGTTTTCAGCAACAACGGCTCTATTTTCGGCAACGACAGCTCGGTTTTCAGCAACAACGGCTCGGTTTTCTGTACTTTGCAAATGCTGCTGTGTATCGGAAATCGTTTCCTCGGTTGTTAAATATCGCTTGCCCTGCTCATCATACCAATATAACCATTCTCTGGTAATTCCTTGATATGTTCCTTCTTCTCTCCCTATTCCTAAATTAATGTTAGCTAACCATACCGGTTCACCCTCTAATAATTGATATTCTCCTGCTTCAAGTTGATATACTTCTAAACGAGGCTTCCTTTTTCTTAGAGGATTATAGATCACATAATATAAAACCCCTAGTTGGGCGTAGTCTTGTTTCTTTTGAGTATATTCTCCTCTCCTGGTTTGAGAGACAACTTCTAAGACCAAGCGAGGAACCTCTTTTTCTTCCCATAAAACGTAGGATAAACGTAAATCTGAATCAATAATTCTGGGGACTCCAATACTGAGAAAACCATCGGGAACAATAGCAGCTTCGTCTGGGTCATGATAAATGCCCATATCCACACCGAAAAACCAATCCATTTTTTCTGACCAAATTAAAGCGAGAATTTCTCTGAGTAGTACAGAAATTAAGTTTTGTAATTCGTTATCCACAGGGGTATCGTCAGAATCCGGTAAGTCTTCAGCGGAGGGCAAACATGCTCGAGGATTATATTCTAATAACATAGTGTCTTAGCTAATCTTTAAGGAAAGCTACTTTATTGTGGTCAATTAGTAACTTGAATATTCTTGGGCTATGCGGTTTTTCCATGTATGTAGCTTTGTCCAAATTTTTTCTTCTGCCTGTTGTGGGGGAGTTGTCGCAATATATTGTTCTGCATTAAGTAGTTGTTCTCGATGACGATTTTCCCAATACTGTCGGTTGGTCTCCGCTTGCTCAAGGATTTTTTGATATTCTGTTTCAACTTCATCTCGGTTCTGATTGATGTATTTTAAAACATCGTTCATCTGTTGAATGGATAATTTGAAGCGATCGCGAATTAATTCTGGTGATAAGTTGGCTTGAAGACAAGCCATAATCTGATACAAGGTTATACGTGTTCCTGATACGGATAACCCTCGTTGAGTTCGTATTACTGTTGGCTGTATATTTCCATTGGTTTTCACCATTCTACCCTCTTGTTAAAAATTCAAGTTCAAAGCCAAAAGTCTATTTCATTATAATAGGCTGTGTCACATCACTAACAAAACTGCTATGTGTGCCTTTGTAGTAAATTCTCTTCAAATCCAAGATTCCCATGCCAAAGCTTCCACCTGTTGAATGCGCTGGAAATCCTTATCGGCAGAAACAACTGTAAGATTGTAGTATATTGCTGTAGCCGCAATCCAGAGATCATTTTCTCCAAAGCCCAGATTTTGTGGGTTAAAGTTTCGTCGCTGTACTTTATTTCTAGGACCAAAAGCAGCAATCAGTTTTCCTTTGAGAGAGCCGTAAATTTCAGAAATGGGGAGATTAATGGGGTATAAGTCGATTGTGTCTATAAAAGCTCTGACTTGCTGGAGGTTAGCTACTCTTCTTTCAGATTTAGCTGCCATGTAAAAGAGTTCTCCACAGACGATAGTACTAGTGGCAACGCCTGCTTCTGTGTGAAGTTGTAGTTGTTGAATTAACGTAGGTTCGCCGAAGATGATGCGGCTACAGTGGTTGGTGTCGAGCAAATACATCAGAATTGAGCTTCAGAACGACTATTATAGACCAGTTCAAGGCATTCCTCGAAGTCTTCTCCTTGCCAAGTTCCAGCAAATTTCAGTAAGTCTTTGGCTTTAGCATCACGCAAAATAGGTTCCCCAGGCTCAATCATCGTTGTATTAGAGTTAGCTGCCTTAGCTTTGAGGTATTCGAGATAGTCGAGAACTTGTTCTAAGATTGGTTCTGGGGTAGATGCGATCGCTAGGTGCAATTTGTCCTTAATAGTAGCCATTATCTAATACAGCTCTCTTGATTTGGTACTATTTTCATCATATTAAAGTTTTCATGCAGAAAACGACTAATGCGATAGCGAAGAACTGCTGCAAACAGATCGCAACCTTTCTTTGTGTCTTTGTGGTAAATTTCCTTCATATACGTTACGCGATCGCGAAGCACTGCTGCAAGCACATTGCAACTCTCCTTTGTGTCCTACCCTTCGGGAACTCCGACGGAGAATGTGCCTTTGTAGTAAATTCCCTACCCTTAGACAATCAACTGACTTTCTGCCTCGTCAAAAGACAAGTGAAATCTATCCTTACACCATCTTTCGACAACAGTCTTACCAGTAGAGTAAACTTCACCGCTGGTAGTAGCAGCAAAACGTTCCAACCATTCAGCTCGATTATAAAATTCATCGTAAGCTCTGTGGGTAAGTTCAAGGAGACGCCAACCTGGTAACTCTTCTGTTTCGTAAAGAATTTCTCCCCAATAGTTTTCCTCATCCTCAAGCATATGATAAGCCCATGTAGTGGGCTGCTGACTAGAGTTTACTACTTGTGCAAAAAAAGGAGTGCCGGGGTAAATTTCCAAAGGATAAAAATGAGCAAAATCTAAAGATAAATTCTTGGCAAAAGCAATAGTTGCTTCTATATCAGATTCTGTTTCATCTGGCCCGCCTAAAATAAAACTTCCTGCTAGTCGTATATCTGGAACTGTACTTCTGACCTTTTGACAAGCTGCCACAATTTCCTCGATTGTCAAGTGTTTGTTGAGGAGCTTGAGATGTTGGTTAGAGGCTTTTTCAATACCCATATTAATTTGATGACATCCAGAGTCAGATAAAACATACAAAGTTTCAGCAGTAAGGGCTGCAACTGCATCACATCGCATCTCCATTTCCCATTTGACTAGACCAACCTCTTCTCTTAACGCCAAACAAAATTGCTGAACTTTTTGGTTTAAATTTATTGATTTGATAAATAAGCAGTCATCATAAAAAATAAATCCAGTAATGCCAAAGTCTTGAACACATTCTCTCATTTCTGCGAAAAGATTAGCTTGGGTACGGCGAGTAATTCGGTTGCCGCGTAACATGGGAGAAACACAAAAATTGCAGTGGTAAGGACAACCACGAGACCAGTATATGGGTGTAATTGGTCCATCAAAGACGTTTCTTCGTAAAGAAGGACGGTAACGATGAATATCTAGCAAATGTCTGGCAGGAAAAGGAATGGTATTAACATCCTTGACTAAGGCTACAGATGCCATGTCATCTTTGTGCCAGGAGACACCAGGTATTGGTTCACCGATATTGCCTTGGTGCAATGCCTCTACTAATAGGGAAAAGACTTCTTCCCCTTCACCACGAATCAAAGCTGTTGCCTCTAGTAAATCAAAAAAAATTGGCGTTTGGCTTGGCATAGAGGCAAATGGACCACCATATACAATTGGTGTTTTCGGAAATTGTTTTTTCAGGGTTTTGGCCAAGACATAAATAGACTTGAGAGCAGGTGTGGTCGTTGGCCCAACACCTATGCACTTGAGAGGAGTTATGGTATCTAGTTTTTCCTTAAGATACTGCTGAAATTTGTGGAGACCAGCTGGAGTTTGGGAGCCGCAGTCTAATGCACAATCGATAATAGCAACAGAAAAGCCTTTGATTTCCAGGGATGAGGCAATGTAAGCGAGGCCGATGGGGGGAATAATTCCACTACCTGCTCTACGATGATAGGGTGGATGAATTAGCAGAACATCGACAAATTCCATAGTTTTGCTCCCTGACGCATTGATGATATAGCACTACGCATTTAGGTTAAGACATTAATAAAGCCTGAAACCCAGTCATGGCCTATTTTTGAATTTTGAATTTTGAATTTTGAATTGCGCTATATTACTCGTGAACCTCGATTGCTCCCAAAGCTTTAAGCACCGCTTTCTGAGCCTCGGTCACTCCTGACATACCAGTGATGTTCATGCATTCGTAGGGTCTATCACTTCTGAGGGTCTTCAGACAGTTACCTGTCTCTACTGACCAAAGTTTGATTGTTTCATCACTACTGCTACTAGCAAGGGTATGGTCATCCGGGCTAAAGGCAGTTGACCAGATATGTTCAGTGTGTTCTTGCAGAATCCTCAGACATTGACCTGTCTCAATATCCCACAACCTGACACTTTGGTCAGTGCTGCCGCTGGCGAGCATTTTACCATTATGACTGAAAACGACGGACCATACGGAGTTAGTATGTCCGTTGAGTGTTTTGAGGCATTTACCTGTTCTGATATCCCATAAACGTATCGTCTGGTCAGCGCTACCACTAGCAAGTTTACTCCCATCAGGGTTAAAAGCAACTGACCAAATGCGGCTACTATGTCCCTCTAAGGTCTTGAAGCATTTACCTGTTTTGATATCCCATAAACGAACAAACTCATCATCGCTCCCACTAGCCAAGATATTTCCCTCAGGGCTAAAAACTGCTGACCAAACTCGACTATGGTGTCCCATCAAGGTTTGTAGACATTGACCAGTACTCACGTCCCATAAGCGTACAGTGCCGTCCTCACTGCTGCTAATAAGCATTTCTCCCTTACTACAGAAGGCAACTGACCAGATTCGGTTAGTATGACCGGGTAAAATCTGGAGACATTGGCCTGTTTTGATATCCCACAAACGTATGTTCCCATCATCACTACCGCTGGCTAGCAGACTGCCGTTGGGATTGAAGCAAACTGCTCGTGTTTTTCCCGTATATCCTTGCGCCGTTTTCAGGCACTTACCCGTAGTCGCATCCCAGAGTTGCACAACCTGATCATTGCCACTGGCCAGGATATTGCCTTGAGGACTGTAAGCAACTGACCACATCACACTTGAATATCCCAATAGGGTCTTGATGATTCGCCCTGTGTTAGTGTCCCACAACCTTAGGGTTTGATCGCCGCCACTACTAGCAACCATCTTGCCATCAGGACTAAAAGCGATGGACCAGACTCGCTTAGTACGCTCTTTGACACTCATTAGGGACTTTCCTGTACTGATATCCCACAAACGGGTAATTTGGTCATCACTGTTACTGGCAAGGGTTTGACCATCGGGACTAAAAATAACTGACCATACCAATTCCGTATGTCCTCGTAATATCTTGAGACATTGACCTGTGTTAACATCCCACAAGCGTATAGTCTGATCAAAGCTGCCGCTTGCTAGGGTATTGCCATCAGGACTAAAAACAACTGTTTTTACTGAATCCCTATGTCCCTCTAAAGTTTTCAGACAGTCACCTGTATTGATGTTCCACAACTTGACAACCCCATCCCCACCTCCACTGGCCAGGATATTACCATTGGGGTTTAAGCTAACTGACCATACCCAGTCGGTGTGTCCTTGTAATGTCCTGAGACATTGACCTGTGTTAACATCCCACAAGCGTATAGTCTGATCGTTACTGCCACTGGCTAATAAGCTACCGTCAGGGCTGAAGGTAACAGACTTGACCCAACTAGTATGGCCTTGCAAAATGAGAAAACAGCCACCTGTATTGATATCCCACAGGCGTACAGTTTGGTCTTGGCTACCACTGGCAAGGGTTTGACCATCGGGACTGAAGGCAATTGACCATGGCCAATCTGTATGACCTCGACAGGTAAGTAGTTGCTTGCCGTCTGCCACTTGCCAGATACGAATGTTGCCATTGGCAATCCCCCCAGCGAGTAAGCATCCATCTGGGCTAAACGTCACGGATGAAACAGTACCAAAGCGTTGAGTAAAAACTGATTTAGCAAACTTAGAATAAGCGAAATTGACCTGTTGTAAATTCCATCCCTGAAGATAAGCTTGCCAAATCATCAGATAAGAAAAATCATATCCTCTTAAATCGGTGTTGAGTTGGCGCAGTAAATTTAGAGCATTGCCTGCTGTATATCCAGGTTTTTGGGGAGACTCCTTTTGTAGAGTTGAGATAAGCTTCATCAGCCGAGCTTTGAGAAGGCTTTGGTTGCCAAAAGTAGTGATTAATCTATCCTGAATTGGTTTGAGAATCAGGCGACTTTGACTTTCTCGTACATAGTCTTTGGCTAGAGCTTTGAGCAGAGCATGACTGTTGAGTTGCTCAATTTTCTTGGCCTCAATTTCTTGGCAAACTTTCTCGATTAATCGATTGGTCATATCCTCAATAAGGACAGGCTGTAGTCCGAAAGCTGCTTTACTTCTTTCCAGAGGTAAGCGTCGTTGTAAAGATTGCAGAGTTGAGGCAATTTGTCCTTTAGCTGAGGGGGAGAAAATATCTTCCCTAAGTTCTGCTAGGGACATCGATTCACGATTAATCGCTAACCAGTAGACAATTTCCTTTTCCTGCTCAGATAAGCGCTCAAAATGCCAGTCCAATAACTCACGTAGATCCTCAAATACAGGTTTGCCTTCTTGCAGAAATTCTGAGAGGTCTCCAAAAAACACCTCATCAATATGTCTAGCAGCCAATTCCAAGGCTAAGGGATTACCATTATAGAATTCAATCACTTCTTGCCATTGTGAGTCGGAACCCTGAAAAGTTCCGATCTCATTAAAAATTTTCCGCCCATCTAACAGATTCAAGCCACCAAGATTGAGTGAGCGAACTAGTTTAGCTTTGCACTCTAGCGGAATCAGAGACTTCGGTTTTTCTCTACTAGTCAATAGCAAACAACTTTGATGCGGTGTTGTTCCAATTTGTCTGAGCAGTTTATCATACCCTTCATAGCCATCTCGATATTGTCCAGACAAATTTCCTCCCTGTAAAATTGTCTCAAAATTATCCAATAGCAGCAAGCAACGGTGTGCTTTTAAATGGTGGAGAACTTGCGACAATTGAGAATCTAGACTGTCTGGCACATCAGTGTCTAAACTATTTGAGAAAAACTTGATTAAGTCTGCCAGAATATCTGTTAAAGGTGGGGCATTGAGGAGAGAGCGCCAAATGATATATTCAAACTCATCCTGAATGCCTTTGGCCAGTTCCAGAGACAAATCCGTTTTGCCAATGCCACCTCTCCCTAGCTTCACTGAGAGCTGAGTTTTGCCCATGCCACCCATTCCCAGTATGGTCACTACTCGGCAGTGTTCCTTAATAATCCATTGCTCTAGGGTATCAAGCTCGTCAGTGCGTCCAAAAAACACGGGAACATCTGGGGCTTCTCCCCAATCTTGCCGTTTAGTGGAAATTAATTCCTCCGGTTGGGCAACTTCTTGTTCATTGGCCCCAACAGCCTGACAAATTTGGATAAACGTCTCGGTTTGAATGGGTACTCGTCGCCAAAACCGCTTTAAGGTTGCCTCGGAGGTAAGAGCCTTCTCGTACCAAGCAGCTGCATATTTTGTCCAGCCTTTCTGTTTGCGAAGCTGATTGACGATTTCTAGCCCCTGAGTCGAGGCTCTTAGAGAAATGCTCATTGGATACTTTTGAGTGGGCATTACTTAAACACTTGCTTCTTTTAGCCAACAACTTCAACTAAATAGTAATATCAAGTTCGGATAATCGCTTATAATTTCCTTCTTTCTTCCCTTGGAGCCTTCTGTCCTCTGCCCTCTGCCTTCTGCCTTTTGCTATAGCTCAGAGCACAATTAATGACTGAGCTAAATGGTGAGCCAAATGGTGAACTATCCAGCCTGGAATGCTGCTCCATGATAGAGATATGAGAAATACAGTTCATCAAACGTTGTTCTTCCAACATGAATTTAGATGAATTCAGCCCCAGGCTTTCTCAAAGGCAATCGTCTCTGGTTGCTAACCGACTGAACCAAGATTAAACGAAAAAGAGGAAGGACTGGGTATGACTACCGTAATGTTTAATCCCACACAAGTAATCATCTCTGACTGCATTGAACGCCTGGAAACTGGCTACCACAATACATACTATAACTCTGAGGAACTTGATTATGCTAAAGTCCTGGGTAATGTTACCAAAATGGCTCTAGGGATGATTGCCAATAGCGACGCCCTTTATCACAACGTCGAACATACTATTTTGGTAACTTTAGTTGGACAGGAAATCCTGCTGGGTAAGCAGAGTAAAGACAATAATGTTGCCTCTAAAGACTGGTTACATTTTATCATTTCCTTGTTGTGCCATGACATTGGCTACGTTAAGGGAGTCTGTCGCCAAGACCAGTCAAAAGAAGGTTGGTATGCTAAAGGGATTGATGATCTATTGCTTTGTCTCTCACCAGGTTCCACTGATGCTAGCCTTACTCCCTTTCATGTAGACCGAGGAAAACTCTTTATTGATGAGTACTTTGGTAACCATCATTATCTAGATGCTGAAGTAATTAAGCACAATATCGAATTGACCCGTTTCCCTGTGCCCAAGGACGAAGCTCATCAAGATACTGGCAACTATCCTGGCTTAGCAAGAGCAGCAGATTTGATTGGTCAGCTATCAGATCCACGATATTTGTACAAGTTGCCTGCTCTATTCTACGAATTTCAAGAAACTGAAGCGACTAAGGCTTTTGGTTACAATCATCCTGGTGATGTTCGCAAGAACTACTCAAACTTTTTCTGGAATGTCGTTTATCAGTATATTCAACCAGCACTAGGCTATTTAGAAATAACATCCTGTGGTAAGCAAATCATTGCCAATCTCTATGCCAATGTGTTTCGAGTCGAAAGCGAAAATTCACTACTTCAAAATTGACCAAAAGCTTACTAGTGGCGCGACACAGCTAAAAATGTTTAATAACTGGAGTTTAGACTAGTTAGGAGTGCGAAACTCCAAAGTCTGATAGTCCGCAAGATAAAAAATCAATCAATTCAGTCGATGGTGTCCCAAGAATGCGTGCAATTGCCAAGTCTAGGAGAGGCAGGGC
>JAAHFP010000036.1 GCA_010672925.1 Symploca sp. SIO1C2
AAGCCCTATACAGGGGAAAAGAGCCTGGGCGCACTCGCCGCTCAACCGCTAATTCCCTTTGCTACGTTTTTTTACGGCGAGTACACCCAGGCTGATTGGTCAGCTAGACACATACCTGAATCCTTACACTTTTTCAATATTGTTGATAAGAGTCTGTGTATTTGACGGCTGAGACTTCATCTCCTCGATAACCTTTTTTATCGCTTCCGCCAGTTGGGAATCTTCTGTAACCGTTGCCCCTATCTGCTGCACCGCCTCCGCAATTTCCGGTTCAGCCTTAGCTGCTTCCCCTACTTCTAGCACAGCTTGACCAAAATCCAGGGGTACATCCTCTGCTTGTTCAAAAGCAATCACTGTTTTAGGTGCTTTACCTCTGAGACGTTGGAGTAAAATGGCTCCTTGGTCAAATAGCTTCTCTCCGAATGTTTCTCCAGTCTTTTCCCCAGCTTTAGTCAGAAATGATACAACCAAAGCAGCAACAGCAATTTCCAAAGGTTCCATCTTGAAGAATTTAGAATTTAGAATTTAGAATTTAGAATTGTTTTCCTCAACCTAACACGGTGTTGGGGGCAATTGATCCTAATATTCCGGTCAAACGACCTAGGGCGCTTCTTTAAAGTGACACACCTAAAAATGTAGGTTGGGTAGAGCTTTCTTCGTGACCCAACAAAGCCTCTGATGTTGGGTATCGTTGCCTCGACCCAACCTACGTCTATTCAACCATTTAAGGTGTGTCGCTCAACCCCTTATAGTGCGTGGGAAAAATTTCTTTGTGTCCTTTGTGTCTTTGTGGTTAATTTACTTGCTAACTGGGTCTTTTCATCTCAATCTAGCTACAGGCGCACACCTATTCCATTATCTAGTAATAGTAGCAAAAAATAATAGTAAATGCAACTCAAAGAAACAAACCACTAAACTTGAGCAACCGCGATCGCTTTTCCTTTTGGCTTACGGTCAAACAAGATTCTTGGTCTTATTAAAATTTTCAACAATAACCACAAAGATTGCAACTCTCCTGGTACATCTTGACGCTTCCACTGTCCTGGACGGCAGTATAACATTTGCACTAAGCGTCGTTGTTGAGCCAGAGATAGTTCCTCGAAAGTGACCCGCAAGCTAGGAAATTCTCCATTAAAACTAGTATGGCTAATTTCTGCTGGTAGAGAAATCTGCTCTTGAGGAAGGGAAAAAGTAACTGATAGAGTTTCTCCTGCTGAGATATTTGGTAATACCGCTTGGGTTAATTCTACTTCTGCTCCTACCTCGGAAATGCTACTGGTTACTCCCCAAAGTTCTGTGGTAAATTGGGAATTGGGAATTGGGAATTGGGAATTGGGAATTGGGGAACTTTTGTCACTTTTTTTCTGCTGATCATCGAGTTTAATTCTAACTACCCGCCGCAAGTTAAACCATTCATAAATATCTGGTTTGGGAATATCGATTAAAATCAATAGAGAAATACCCAACATCAACAGATTGTAGATACTCCAAAATGCTCCTAAACCAGTGCCTTGAAGTTGTTGGGATACTTCTAAATTTGTCCCTCCTCCCTTGACTACACAAATACATAAGTTCTGCCACAGACTGAGGGCTGTAGCAATAAACATGATAATTAAAGGTAAGGCTAATCGACGGTTGAAATAAAAGCGCTTGTTTCGCCTCCCCTTGGGGGTAACTTTAAATCCCTGGGAAAAAGGATTTAACAGAACTGAAATGGTGGTTATGGCTAAGGGTATAGTCAGAATCAGGGAGTAGATCTCAGAGATTAAAGCTGAACGGGAACGGTAGTTTAACCAGGAGTATACAGTTATATTGACCACATAGTAAGGCAAAAAGTAATAGAGTAGATCCTGAGGAGTTGCCCTAATGGGAATTACCTCTAAAAATGAATAAGCCAAGGGTATAAGGAGAAAGAAACAGCGGGGTATGCTGCCAAACCAATAGAGTAAGCCTTCCATATAAGCCAATCTTTGTAGAAAACCTAATCCGGGAATCGTTATCGGATTAGCATCAACAAAAAAAGCTTGTAAAGTGCCTCTTGCCCAACGCAATCTTTGAGTAGCATGGGCAGAGATATTTTCCGCTGCTAAACCGGCACTCAATTTTTCATCCAGATAAACTAGGCGAAAACCTTGAGCCGACAAACGAATACCGGTGAAAAAATCTTCAGTAATCGATTGAGTGAAAAAACACCCAACCTGATTCAGGGCACTACGTCTTGCCACAAAAGAAGTTCCGGTACAAATCACGCCACCAGCGGCATCCCGAATGGGCTGAATTTGTCGATACAATACTTCTTCTTCCGGGGTTAGCACATTTTCCAAACCCAAGTTACTGGCAATGGGGTCAATATTATAAAAACTTTGGGGAGTTTGCACTAAAGCGATACGCTCATTCTGAAAAAATCCGACAGTGCGATTAAGGAAATTCTTAGTTGGGATAAAATCCGCATCAAATACCGTGACTAACTCTCCCTGGGTTTTACCGAGGGCATGGTTTAAATTCCCAGCTTTGGCATGACGATTATCAGGGCGAGTGATATATTCACAGCCCAATTCCTGCGCTAGCTGCTCCACTTCTGAACGCCTGGTATCATCGAGTAAATAAATAGTTTTATAAGGATAATCTAAAGATTGACAACCGATAACTGTGCGTTTGAGAATAAAAGTAGGCTCATCATAGGTGGGAATCAGAATATCCACCGTAGGTAAGTAACTGCCCGCTAAAACTTGCTGGGATAATTGGTCAGCTTGAGGGCGGCGATTTTTCCACTGTAACATTAAAAATAACTGAATAATGCTGTGAGCTAACACCAGCATTTCCATAATAAATAACCCCAAGCTAAAGAAACCATTAAGGGGGTCAGTAAGATTAAGAGTAGAAAGGGAGCGCCACAAAATATAACGAATCAATAAGCCTAATAAAATACTAATCACCACTACTCTTGACCAAAAACGAGGTTCAGGAGAGACTTTAGTGATAGCGATCGCGATTACCAAAAGAATCACCGTAGGGGCAAGTAGGTATTCCACCATCACCATCGGTGTCTGTATCCACATAGGGGGATGTTCTTGCAGGAGATGAAGCTGGGCAAAAAGTTCCTGAATTTGCCCTACCCCCGCAGCCCAAGCAAGAACCACTGCACCAGTGATAACGACAGTACTCAGTAACAATAAGCTAGCTAATCTAATTTGCAAAATTTTCTGGATGTATCGAGTATTTGCAGCTTTTCTGCCAAATTTGGAACTTGTCATAGTCAACAGTTGGGCATATCTTCATCAGATTAGGATATGCCCAAGGTCAAAGAATGATTTTTTCCTGAGAAAAAGGTTAAGCTGAGGGAAGAAGGCAGGAAGCTCTAAGGGAAGAAAACTTGTTTAGTAAACTTTTTCATCTTTTTTATAGCGCTACACACTATAGTTAGGATCTTCCTAAACTCTCCACTCCCAAGTTATGACTTACTGTTGCTGTTGCCTGTTGCCTGTTACCTAGCCCGTAGCGCTATAACTGGCGAGTTATTTTCATACCCGCTACACTAGAAGAAAAATATTTATTCCCTCTTTTGTATGTCCTCTACACCACCACACCCCCACTGCTACCTTCACTAAGCCTGTCAGACCGTTGTATTACCTCCGCTGTCACCCCCCGTAGTCACTCCCCAAGTAGGGATTGATAAGATTGATAACAGTTCAAGTGTCTAGCGATATAATTAGAGTAAGCAAGCGTATTGCCCAAAAATTCAGTGCTGTTCATCAACAAGCCCCTCCCAAACTCCTTACTCTGAGGAGGAACAAATTTAGGAGCGGTGAAAATCCTCGTATACCCTATCCACTGTTACCTCTCGTCTTTTAATTTAGCAAATTCAGTTTGTTTATTAATTTATGCCCATAGTTCATAAAAAAACAACTCATCGTAGCAAGCATACCGTCAATGCTCAAATAACTTTTCCTAAGATTCGAGTCATTGATGCTGACGGTAGCCAAATCGGGATTATGGCTTCTCGCGATGCCTTAAAGGTAGCGGAAGAAAAAGGGTTAGATTTAGTCTTGCTTAATGATAAAAGCGAGCCGCCAGTTTGTCGAGTGATGGATTACGACAAATTTCGGTATCAGCAGGAGAAGAAAAACAGCGCAGGTACTAAATCTAAGTCAACGACCCTCAAAGAAGTCAAGATGGGTTATAAGATTGGAGAGCACGACTATCAAGTACGCATCAATCAAGCTAAACGTTTTCTCAAGGGAGGAAACATGGTTAAAGCCACTGTCACCTTAAAGGGCAGGGAAGTTCAACACGCCAATTTAGCCCAAGGACTACTCCGACGCATGATTGAGGATTTGCAGGAAGTAGCACAAATCCAACAAGAACCTAAAAGGGAAGGACGCAATTTAATGATGATACTTAGTCCTGCTAAGTAGGTGGTAGGTGGTAGGTGATGGTGCTATACCAAATCCAGTTATAGCAGTTATTGCATTCGCCGTGAGATCCCCCTAAATCCCCCTTAAAAAGGGGGACTTTGAGGTTAGGCTTTCAAGGCTGGAGTGTATGCTTTATACAAAGGAGAAACGCTATATTATAGATCACTATCACTTGCCACCTGACTCCCTCTGTACTCACCTAATACCAATTCCCCATTCCCCATTTCCCATTCCCCAGTCATCAATGACAAATAACTCCGATGCTAAAACCATAGCTAATCTCCAAGTACGCTCAATTGAGAATCAAAGAGAACTCGAGGAGATGTATTATCAAAGATGGCTGATTTTGAGAGCACCTTTGGGAATGGAACAGGGAACAGAGCAAGATAAGTATGATGCTACCGCTTTGCATGTAGTGGCGGTATGCGATCGCAAAATCCTTGGTTCTGCCAGACTTAGAGAATTATCCCCAGACATAGGTGGCATCGCTTATGTCTGCGTCTTACCTGAGTTTCAGCACCAAGGGATTGGTACAAAGCTGATACAGAAATTGATTGAAAAAGCCCAAGACAAACAGATCAAGACTCTTAGATTAAGGAGTCGGATTACTGCTCAAGAATTTTACCAACGCCTGGGATTTTCTACTGAAGGCGAAACCTTTGATTATCTCAATGTTCCCCACGTTGTCATGAACCTTAGCCTGCCAGCATTAGGTGTTAGGTAGAGTTTCTCAAATATTGTATCTTAAATAGTTGACGCCTTCACTCATTCAGCAAGAGCTAGTCGCGATCGCGTCTCAGTGAGATGATGGTGATATCTCACTGAGATGATGGTGATAGTTAAAAAACCACAAAGGCACAAAGTTCACAAAGGGAAAGGTAAGCAAGGAAGCAATACTGCTAGCTTAAGATCTAAAGATTAGCATGAATCTGCTGAATGGCTTGAATTACTCTATCAATATCCCTTGGTGTCAAGTTAGAGCCAGAAGGAAGACATAAGCCTCGCTCAAATAAGTCTTCTGCAACTGTACCACCAATAGATTCACAAGCGGCAAACACGGGTTGAAGATGTAGGGGTTTCCATACCGGGCGAGATTCAATTTGTTCTTTGGCAAGGGCAAGGCGAATGGTTTCTCGATCAACTCCAAATAAATTGGGATCTACTGTTAGGCAAGTTAGCCAGCGAGTTGATCTTCCAAATGAGGCTTCAGGCATAAACTCAATCCCTGGTAATTCACCTAACGCTTGGTGATAAACTTCAAAATTGTGCCGTCTTGCTGCAACGCGATCGCTCAAAACTTTTAACTGTCCCCGACCAATTCCAGCTAAAACATTACTCAGGCGGTAGTTATAGCCAATCTCAGAATGTTGATAATGAGGGGCGGGGTCTCGAGCTTGGGTAGCCAGAAAGCGGGCTTTTTCAACCAAGCCCTGATCGTCTGAAACTAGCATTCCCCCGCCGGAGGTGGTGATTATTTTATTCCCGTTGAAAGAATAAATACCGATTTTTCCCAAAGTTCCGGGAGTGCGTCCCTTGTAGGTTGCACCCAATGCTTCAGCTGCGTCTTCAATCAGAGGTATTTCGTAGTGGTTGCAGGCTGCAATAATAGGGTCAAGATCAGCACTCTGTCCGTAAAGATGAACAAGGATAACTGCTTTGGGGAGTTTGCCGATTTTGGCACGTTGAGTTAGGGCATCCCATAATAAGTTTGGGTCCATATTCCAAGAATAGCGATCGCTGTCGATAAAGACAGGTTTTGCACCAAGGTAGGTAATGGGACTGGCAGTGGCAATAAAGGTTAGAGTCGAGCAAAAAATTTCATCGCCAGTTTCAACCCCAATGAGTCTCAGTGCTAGGTGAAGTGCTGCTGTTCCTGAACTTAAGGCTGCGGCATAAGATGCGCCAACAACTTGACAAAATTCTTCCTCAAAAGCATTGATATGGGGACCAACAGGAGCAATCCAGTTAGTTTCAAAAGCTTCTTTGACAAACTCTAGTTCCTGAATGCCCATATGAGGTGTTGAAAGAAGAATCTGTTCGGTCATGGGCTTTCACAATCAGTTATTGGTTTGGATAATTTTAGCTGGGCAACCGTAAGCTAAGCAATGGGATGGTAGAGATTTAACAATAACTGAACCTGCACCACAGGTAGTTTGTTCGCCAATTGTTACACTAGGGCAAACTTTGCTGCCTACTCCTAGCAAAACCCCTGGTTCTAAATGAACTTGACCACATAAGGAACAACCAGGGGCAATATGGCAGTAGTCACCAACGAGACAATCATGATCGATAGTTGCTCCTGTGTTGATAATTACGTGATGACCAATTTTAGTATCAGTATTGAGAACAACATTGGGCATAATCACTGTACCAGGGGCGATTTCAACACCCATAGCAATTTGAGCGGAGGGGTGAATTGCTGTAGTGAAAGAGTATCCCAGGGCTTGCAGTTTTTCCGCAATCCTTTGACGAATCATGTTATTGCCAATGGCCACAATCCATTGGTTATCTAAGGTAATGGTATGTAAAATGTCCAAGGTCTGATAGATAGGGACATTGTGAATAGTTTTGGTTTCCGATGGGGGATTATCGTCAACAAAGGCAGTTACTTTTCGCCCTTGCTTGATTAAGATATCTAAGATTACTTTGGCGTGTCCTCCACAACCGTAGAGATAAAGATTCACCACAATTTCTTCCTATCTCCCCGATGAAGTTCCTTGAAATTCACTCATGGTTACATGATTAGCTTGAGCTATTCCTTCTCGCTTGATGACCTTAATCAAGGTTAAAAAGAGAATTTTAAGATCCAGCCCAAGACTCCAATTATCGATATACCAAACATCTAGCTTAAATTTTTCTTCCCAATCGATGGCATTACGGCCATTTACTTGTGCCCAACCAGTGATGCCCGGTTTCACTTCGTGGCGGCGAGCTTGTTCCGGGGTATAGCGTTTGAGGTAAGCTACTAATAAAGGGCGAGGACCGACAAAGCTCATATCTCCTTTGAGGACATTCCAGAGTTGGGGTAGTTCATCGAGGCTAGTTTTACGCAGGAATTGACCGAAAGCTGTTAAGCGTTGTGCATCAGGTAAGAGGTTGCCCCTGGCATCGCGATCGCTAGTCATTGTCCGGAACTTATAGAAGGTAAAGATGTGACTATTTTGACCAGGGCGCGTTTGGGTAAATAGAATAGGAGTACCCAGGCGCAGGTAAACGGCAATTGCGAGCCCAAGCATTAATGGGGAGAGGAGGAAAAGAGCGATCGCGGATATCCCTCTATCTGCCATCCATTTGACTGACTTTTGTAACTTCTTGTTGTTATGTCTAATAACTTTCATCACTTCTCGATTCACCACCACACTTAATGTGAAACGACTTCCTTGAGCAAGTTATTTAGCTTATCACCAAGATGGTGATAACTGTGATGTTTTTCCACATAAGCACGTCCTCGCTTAGCCATTTCAGAACGTTCAGCTAGGGAAAGGGCTGCGATTTGGCGAATCGCTTCCGCCATTTCTTGGGGGTTTTGGGGAGGAACTGTGATGCCTGCTCCTGCCTCCGCTACTGGATTGTTACGAGCAGCACAGCCGAATACAATAGGTCTTTGGGATGCTAAATAATCAAAGAGTTTGTTAGGGCTAACGCCGTACCTAAAAACATCAACATCTAATAAGTGAAATATAAATATATCTGCTTCGGAAATAATTTGAGGGACTTCAGATTTGGGCACACCGTCCTCTAACTTAATACTTTTTAAGTTGAGTTGTTCTATTTTAGCTTGCAGTTGGGATTTCTGGGAACCTTCTCCAATCAAGCGCCACAAAATTGGTTTAGAAGCTGGTTTTGTCTCTAATTCGGCAGCAGCTGCTACTAAGGTATCAAGACCATTAGCTGGCCCGTGAGAACCTAAATACATGACCGTTAACTGTTCTTGAGGCTCTTGAGGCAGTGCAACAGTAGGAAATAGATTAAGGTCAACACCATTGGGTAAATATGCTATTTTTGATGGAGGTATGTTAAACTTAGAGATGTATTCGTAGGCATAGGGAAGTAAAGTGATAATTCGGTTAGCTTTTCCATAAAGGTATGCTTCTAGCTTGCTGAGGATAAAGGTCAAGGGATGATACTTGCTGATGGCTTTCATATCAATTAAAGTTTGAGGCCAAAGGTCGCGAACCTCAAAGCAAAAGGGAATCTGATATCGAGCAGCTAGGTATTCTGCTGCCCATACAGCAAAGGGATGGACTGATGAACCTATAATAACGTCTGGTTGTTCTTTAATTTCCTTGGGTAACTGTAAAACTTGCCCTGCAAAATACAGCATATTCCACAAGCGCCGGATACCATTTCCTTGGTAGTCTGGACTAGGCAAGAGTAAGAATTTGACATATTTATCTCGCCAAATTTCAAGAGAATGAGTTCCTTTTGGAGGTTTACTCTTGAGTAGATGTTGGCCGCTAGAGGCAATAACTGTTACTTCATGTCCGTATTTTTTTAATTCTTTAGCTAAGGTATAATGGCGAGTACTGGAGCCCCATTCTGGAGGTGTGGCATAGTGGTTAATCATCCAGATTTTCATTCACTTTTACCCAGTAGGATGTTGATAATAGTTTTGGCAGCATCACCATAACCGTATAAGTGCTGAGAAGATTGGTTTGCTTGACTGCTAGTATAATCATTAACAATGCCTTTTTCCGCCTCTACGATTCGCTTTCGTTCTGCCCCTACTAGTTGGTTAAATCCCTGCTCTACCAGCTCAATCCATTCAGTCTCCTCACGTAAAGTGATACAGGGTTTATCAAAGAAATAGGCTTCTTTTTGTAAACCACCACTATCGGTGAAGACTCCTTGACAATGGGAGAGTAAGGTAATCATGTCAAAGTAACCAACAGGTTCAACTAGTTTGATGTCTGGAAAAGCACGAGTTTCAAGTAGCTTTTGAGTTCGGGGATGAAGAGGTAAAATGATTGGGGTGGTTTGGGAAATCTCCTCTAATGCGCTCATAATACTGTTTAAGCGCACTGGATTGTCCGTATTTTCCGCACGGTGAACTGTTGCCAGATAAAATCGGTTGGACAATTGTTCAATCAGAGATGCGGTTTTGGGTGTCGGTTGAGCAATTTTTTGATAAAATAAGACTGCATCATACATAACATCTCCAACTTGACAAAGTTGGACATGGGCACGATGCTGTAGCCCTTCATTTTCCAGATTTTTTACAGCAGTTGCCGTAGGACAAAATAACCATTGAGAGATTTGATCGGTTAAGATGCGGTTCACCTCTTCAGGCATTTTCATATTGAACGATCGCAAACCTGCTTCTACATGGGCAACTGGAATCTGTAATTTAGCTGCGGCTAATGCTCCTGCTAAGGTGGAGTTGGTATCTCCATAGACTAAGACTACATCGGGTTTTTCCTCAAGCAGAACCTGCTCAATTTTCTCCAGCATTTGTCCCGTCATTGCTCCATGAGTACCTCCCCCAATACCTAGGTGATAATTAGGGTCAGAGATTTGCATCTCTTGGAAAAAGACATCGGACATATTTTTGTCGTAGTGTTGTCCGGTATGGAGCAGAATTTCTTGAATAGGGTTGGAGTGGTTTTGGTTGTGTTGTGCGATGGCACGGGAAACTGCTGCTGCTTTGATAAATTGGGGTCTTGTTCCCACAACTGTTAAAATTTTCATGTTAATAGTTTTTCATATAAAGCAATCAGTTTCTTGGCTTCAGCTTCCCAGTTATATTTCTCTTCCACTGCTTTACGTCCATTTTTCCCCATCTGTTCTGCTTCTTGGGGATGAGCGAAGATCCACTGTATAGCTTGTGCGATTGCCTGGGGATTAAGCGGATCGACGCAAAGTCCACAATGATTTCCTTCTATGATATCCTGCCACAGCGGGAAATTGGAGGCAATAACCGGAATACCTGCCGACATATACTCAAACATCTTATTGGGTTGGGCGTTGAGATGATTGGGTAAAGGTTGAAATAATACTAATCCAGCCATTGAGACTGCCATCGATTCTGCTACTTCACCACGTCCAATTTGTCCCAAGTCTTGGACATTAGACCACCCTGGCATTACCATAAGTTGTTGTTGTTGTTGAGATGATTCAAAACGACCAGCAAGCAATAGTTTACCGTTTGCTTGACCAATGGCCTCCACCATTTCAGCAATGCCACGGATCTTGGCAATTCCGCCAATATAGCAGACAATCGGTTTTTTGTTCAGCCAATTGATGTTGGGTGTGTGGAGTTCAGCGAGAATCGGATAGTTGTTGATATCTAGTGCATTACAGCCAAGTTTTTGAAAGCGATTTCTGATATAAGGGGTTGCTGTGACAATTGCATCAAATTTTGCGGCAGAGTAGTTTTCTATTTTTTCAGATATCCAAGCTATAGAATGTCTTAATATCCTAGGTATATATTCTTTGCCCAAAGTTTGACGAGGTAAATCCTCATGAACATCATAAATTACCTTTTTTCCTTGAGTTTTTAGCAGTAATCCTACTGGAATTAATTCCGGGTCGTGAAAGTGGTAAATATGAGCATCTAGAGAGTACGCAGTCTGATAAATTTGGTAGACAGTACGAGTTACTCTTTCTAGTAGATTTTTATGTATTGAACTTACTCCTAGAATAATCTTAACATGGTTAATTAATGGATTATTATCTGGTGCATCAGGAGTTACTAAGTAAACCTCATAATCTTGAGATGCCAAACTATAACATTCTTTCAGAAAAATCCTGGTGTCTCTATAGGAGTGAACTGAGGTTAGATGACAAATTTTAATTTTTTGGTTGCTTTTCATAAAACTTTAATATAAATCCCAGAGCGAATAACTATCTTTGGCTTATTCTCCTTAACAATTTTCAATAGTTTGAATTACTCTATCAATATCAATGATGTGACTATTTTTACCAGGGCGCGGTTGGGCAAAGAGCATGGGGTAGCCCATGTCGAAGTAAATAAATAGCGCAACAATTAATAATATAGGTAAAAGCAATAATAAAGTTAGTGTAGCAGTGACTCTATCTAAAATAGACTTAATCAATCTTTGCACCATCATTCCATCTTTTTAGAGTGTTTTAACAATCTATTTAGGGTTTATTTAATAAGCGTGTAAGCTATACTATACAAGACTTTTAATCATTTTTTGAACCCAAGTGTAAGGAAATGGGATCTTTTATTTCGCAAACCTTGCATTTTTACCGATAAATTACTCCTGAACTCTTAACTTATTACTTATTACTTATTACTTATTACTTCAAAACCAGAGTTAGTGGACTCGATGAGGTAAGCCCTATTTAAGTCAATCCCATCTCATGTAAAAGTTTTGCATTAATTTTACACACATCAAATTTTTCTTCTGCCAGTTTTCTGCTTTCGCGACCCATACTAGCTATCAAAGTCGGCTGTTTAATAAACTGAGTCATTGCCACAGCGATCGCATCAGCATCGCGAATAGGTACTAAGTAGCCGTTCACTCCATCTTTAACAGTTTCTCGGCATCCCGGAGCATTAGTTGTAATCACGGCTCGTCCCATTGCCAGTGCTTCTTGGGTACTTCGGGGAACACCTTCTCGATAATAAGAGGGTAACACATAAACACTGGTCTTTTTCAACCAGGGCCTGATATCTGGAACATGACCAGGCCACTCTATTATCCCATCTTTCGTCCAGTTTTGGATTTGCTCTTCTGTCAGGCTTCCTGGGTTAGTATCTAAATTACCTAACAAAATAAAGTGAGTATGAGGATATAAAGGTTTGATTTTTGCTGCTGCTTGGGCAAACTCACGAATGCCTTTTTCAACTAAAAGTCGAGCAGCGAGGAGAAAAGTTATAGGACTATTCCAGGGATCGACAAAGGGATAATCCTTTAACTGAATTCCTGTGCCATTAAGACGACAAACTTTTTGTGGATCGACTAGTTTAGATTGTAAAACCTCCTCAATATCATCTGGGTTATAAAGGAAAACTCGCTTGTTCTGTTGGAGAGATGACTTGAGTAACTGTCTAACTACAATCTCTACCGCACGCTGTTTTAACGTAGTTTGCTGTTCTAGAGTTGTTGTAAAAGCATAGCCTAAGCCAGGTAATAGGGCAAAGCGATTGGGGATGCCAGCGATTTTAGCAGCTAGTGATGCATAAATAACTGGTTTGATAAAGTAGCTGAATACTGTATCGATTTTGTATTGTTGGAGTAAGCGAATCAGTTGTAAAGTAGAGGACAGATCACTGATGGGGTTAGTTCCGGTGCGTTCTAAATGGTAAGGCACTGGTTGTGCACCGAGTTGCTTGACTTTAGCTTCAGTGTCAGCATCATAATCAATTGCAAAAGCAAAAACCTCACAACCCTGAGACTTGAAATCTGCTAATAGTGACCCGCGAAAACTAACCATTGAGGAAGAAATAGTGCCAATAACAGCAACCCGATTAATTTTATTCATTGGGGTTATTGTACCTCTAACCAAGTTTGAAACATTAATATATCCCAGAGATGATACTGCCAATTGCGAGTTCCTGATAAATGCTCTTGCCACTTTTGCCGGATAGGTTGGGGATTAAAAAAAGCTTCTCGATGTAAGCGCTCTTCATTTAAGAGGTCTTCTGCCCAGTCTCTTAGTTCATAGCGTAACCAGCGATCAAGGGGAATTCCAAAGCCCATTTTAGGACGCTCGATTAAGCTAGGGGGAACGTATTGATATAGTACCTGACGTAGTAGCCATTTCCCTTGACCCTGACGAATTTTCAGATCGAGGGGTAGAGTATTGGCAAATTCTACAACACGATGATCCAGGAAAGGGACACGGGTTTCTAGACTCACTCCCATTGCGGCACGATCAACTTTGGTCAATATATCACCTGGTAAGTAGGTGATGGTATCAAGGTACATCATCCATTGACTAAAATTAGCGAGTTCTGCCCAGCAGGTAGTATCGGTGAGGTTTGTTTGCGGTTCTGATGCACCAATGACAATAGAAGCGGGGTCTTGCCAGTGAGAAACAAGATTTTTGTATAAAGCTTCTGGACTAGCAACGGCTAACACAGTAGCAAGTTTATGGAGTTTATCTCCAGGGAGACGTTGTTGTATCCTTTTAGGAAGGAAGGGAGAAATTTGGTCAAAGGTTTTATTCCAGGCTTCAGGGGAGCGAATTGTGATGGTATTGGCGATCGCCCTTCTCACTGTTTTCGGTAGCCAACCCAACTGTTGCCAAATTTGATTAGCCCAAAAGTAACGGTTATAACCACCAAACAATTCATCACCCCCATCACCGGAAAGGCTAACAGTGACATGCCTCTGAGTAAGTTGGGCGACTAAAAAAGTGGGAATTTGGGAGGAATCGGAAAAAGGTTCATCGTAGAGGGTAGGTAGCTTGGGGATAACTGAGACTGCCTCCTCTGGAGTGACGTAAAATTCTGTATGGTCAGTTCCTAAATGTTGGGCAACTGCTTTAGCATCATGAGCTTCGTTATATGCTGCTTCGTGAAAACCGATGGTAAAGGTTTTCACTGGTTGGCTACTTTGGGCTTGCATCAAAGCGACGACAGTTGAAGAGTCAACACCACCAGAAAGGAAAGCTCCTAATGGGACATCAGCGATCATCTGTTGACCAATTGTATCTCGGAGGAGATGATCTAGTTGCGTGATCGCCTCTTTTTCATCCCCTAAAAATGGATTTGCTTGTCCCCACTCGACTGTTGACTGCATTGACCAGTAGGGTTTAGGTTCAGGGCGTGGGTGTGAATTGGCTGTTGCGAGAGTGAGAAGAGTTCCGGGTGGTAGTTTGTAGATATTCTGATAAATAGAGTAGGGTGCAGGAATGTAGTTATAACGTAGAAGTAGGGTAAGGATATTGCGATCGATTTCTCCCTGCCAATGGGGGTGAGCTTTGAGAGCTTTGAGTTCTGAGCCAAAGAGGAAAGTATTGCCCATCCAACCATAGTAAAGGGGTTTCTCTCCTAATCGATCTCGCCCTAAGTGTAGAACTTGCTCTTGTCGATCCCACAGTGCAAAAGCGAACATTCCGACAAACCTTTGTAGGGCAGTTTCCACCCCCCACTGACAGAAGGCAGCTAACATAACTTCTGTATCAGAATGACTCCGAAAGGAATAACCAAAGGAAACTAATTGTTGACGAAGATTTTTGAAGTTGTAAATTTCACCATTGAAGACAATGACGTAGCGACTGTTGATAGAGTGCATTGGTTGATGTCCTTCAGAAGACAAATCAACAATAGCCAAACGGCGGTGTCCCAGTGCTAGACCAAATTCTGAAGCTGTCCACATCCCCTGACTATCGGGGCCGCGATGGTTTAGGGAACTGGACATTTGGTATATGATTTCTTTGATTGTATCGTCTGCTTGCCCGTAGTTTTGCCAAAACCCTGTAATTCCACACATTAGATTAACTCAAGTCATATTAATTTGAGGAATTGGAGTATATTTTTTAGAATAAAATAAGGTTCCATCGTCTAACTCAACTTTAGATAAAACAGTAAATTTTGAAAAATTGAATTCAATACAATATTATCTATTATTTGGTTTTGATTAGGGTCATTAATCTGAGTTCCATCGTTAGAATTATCGCTTTATTTACTTGTATTTTACCTTTTTAATTCAGAAAGTTGTGCCAAGAGGATAAGGTTAAACCAGAAAAAAGGCTGTCGGAATACGTAATGAAACTGAATAAAACACATCAAAGCTAAAAAAGCTGTAACCACCCAAATTGATTTTGGATTATTGCTTTTCTGAAAGACAAATTTGAGTAGAAACAACAATATGCTTATTCCTAACAAACCTGTATTGGTTGCCCAATCTAGAAAGCTGTTATGGGCTTCTGAACCTTGTAAGGCAGCTTCAAGCCCAGAATGAGAACCAGGTCCTAATCCAAATAAGGGAGAAACTTTAAATGCTTCTAATCCATTCCAAATCAAGTTTATTCTACTTGCAGACTGCCTAAATTGCGCTGGATCAATGATTTGTGCTAGTAAAACAAATTGTTGCCAATAAAATGCTAAACATAGGAAACTTAAAAAGAGCAAACAAAGCAGGTATAGCGAAAGGTATTGTTTTTTATTAAGTCGAACTTTTAGCAAAAAATATAGTAATTTGTATAGGAAGGCAAATAAAAATCCAAGTCCCCAAGAAACATATAAAGCATCGCTACCAGATAAGTATCCAAATCCAAGCGAGATAACTAAAGCAATACACAAAAAAGATTGTTTCAACAAATTGTTAGATAAATCGATTAGATATAGATAAGCGTAGGGAGTTACAACTAAAAACAAAGCAAACTGATTTGGATTGCTTGTCCAACTCGTGAAGCGGATATGGCGAACATACCACGGTTCAAATGGTAGTAAGATAGATGGTAAGTATTCAGCAACAACAAAAAAAACAGTCGAAAAAGCCAAAAAAAGTAATGAAACGATGCAATATATTTTTACAATTTGTTTGGCATTAAAATTAATAGCGATAAAAATCGAGACGCAGCCAGAAAAGACTAAAGCAGAAAAATCATAAACTGCATTATCTATACTTAGATTAAGGATTAAACTAAATAACCATCCTATAGATAATAGGAGTAATGATAAATACCCAAACCAGAAAAAGGATTGGAATATTTCCCGTTTTGTGATCCTTACTTTTTGTTGTGCGATAATTTCCAATGCTGAGAGAAGAATCCAAGCTAACAAAAGTAGCTCACCCATACCAATTGGTATACCAGGAAATCGAAGTTGTTTCGCTGTAGTTAGTAGTAACCCCAAAGAAACAAAAATTATATCAATACTCTTTGGCTTTAACACTCTTTTGCTAGAGGTCATAACAATAATACTTTCTTCAGAAAAGACTCTAGTTTTTTAGTTTGTTCTAATCTTGTAAATTCACTGTAACTTTCTATGTTAGAATTATAGGACACACAGCCATTTTTCTTTTTTTGATCTGCCCAATCTTTGATTTGATCTGCGATTTTCTTGGGATCGCTCAAAACGACTCCTAGATTATTGTTTTTGATCAATTTTGCTGCGCTGTCTTCTGGACTACCAATCGCTAAAATTGGTTTACCAGCACCAATATATTCAAATATTTTACCTGAAAGAATACCAGCTTTATTTTTCCATAAAAAAAACAAGAGGACATCTGCATTATACTGTGCTTTTAAAGCTTCTTTGTGGGGAATTGGGTGGTGCAAAAAAATACAATTGTTTATGTATTCTTTGTTTTTAATGAACTTGTTTAATGCGTGTATTGTTCGACTATAAAAATTTATTTTGGCTGGCAAATTAGCTTCTATAGAGTCAAAAAATGGCTTTATCTCTTGTTTCGCTGGATAGACAATACCCGTATAAGTTATATTAATAAACTCTGATGATGCTTGAGTATGATAAGATGTCGGATAATCGTTTGGATCAAAACCGTTGAAAATAACCTCCACACTTTTGTTGTACTTTTTCAAAGTTTCTGCTAGCGGTTGAGATACAGTAACTAGACCTTTAGATGATCTTAAAACATTGTATTCTAGTTTTTTTTCAAAAAAAGATCTAAACATCGGGTAATGATAATTATGCCCATCTGTCCATAAATCTCTAAATTCAGCAATCCAAGGGATGCCAGAAATGTAATGAATTTGTGCAGCAACTAATAGTGAGGTAAATGGCATTGCACTCGCATAAATTATATCTGGCTGCCAGGTTTCGAGCATTTTTTTAGCTTGATTTACAGCAAAAGGAAGCCATCCTATCTGTTGATCTGGAAAGTGAAAAAAACACTTATAAAAGTCTTTAATTTTATTGAATAGCTTGGATGAAAACTTATCATCTTGTTTGCCGAAGACATATCCTTGTTGTGCTATTTTTTCTCTTCCTCCCAATAACTTTTCTATAAAAAAGTTAACGTTAAACCATTGAGTGTAATAGACTAAATTAGAGGGTATCTCTAAATCTAGAGTTTTTTGCAATGGTTGATCATCCGCACTAATAACACGAACATCATGACCTAACTGAATTAAATATTTTGCTGTTTTTCCTACTCTTACAGACCCAACACAGTTATAAGGAGGGAAAAAATAAGATACGATCAAAATTTTCATGTGGGCTCTATATAATTAAAAATTAATTAAGTCGTAAATTATGAGCATGGGAGTAATTTATCACAAAAAAATAAATTCTAGCACCAACAATGGTTGCGCACTTCATAATTCCTGCATCATCCCTATTGAGGAGGAAAGTAGTTAGCTTTTTCCAAAGTCTTGCGGAGGGCAAAGCTGTCTATGCTGAGATTAAGTATTCCTAATTTGAACTATGTGCGTAAAACGATAAATGATAAGGATTCAGTGCATAGCGTCCTTTATCAACACAACCATAAATTTTTTTTAAATACCCCTCAATCTCTTTCTTCCTAGTTGCTCTTGAAGAGCCAACTTCCCAAAAATGCTCTCGATCTAGTACTTTAATGTTAGGTAATTCGAGATGAGCATCTACGGCTAAATATGGCAATTTAGGAAAATTCAAAAGCATACCGACACCAAATGTTCTTTTATAGTTTGGTAATGTCAAATATAATCGTTGACTAAGGGAATGAAAAATATTAATGCTTGATTCAAATTCTTGAAATGGCATATGTTCCAAAACTTCACAACAAACAACGAGATCAAAAAAACGTCCTTCTAAACAAGATTGCATCTCTGAAATCGGACAGCAAATGTCTGGTTCTAATCTTGGATTAATGTCAACTGTAACAACTTCAAAACCAGCACGCCGAAGAAAGGATGATGTGAATCCATTTCCTATCCCCACCTCTAAAATACTTGTAGGTTTTAACCTGTGGATATCATGAATTTGGTGTACAAAAGAACACAATTGATGTAACTGAAAATACCCATCAGAATAATAGATAGACTTTTCAAGGTTACGTTCTCGATTGTAGCCTCTGTTTGTCGTCATTATGTATATTCCTTGGAAGT
This sequence comes from Symploca sp. SIO1C2, assembly GCA_010672925.1. GTDB lineage: Bacteria > Cyanobacteriota > Cyanobacteriia > Cyanobacteriales > Coleofasciculaceae > Caldora. The sequence goes on from JAAHFP010000036.1 coordinate 18,384, forward strand.
TCAAGATTTGTAGTTTAACAATGCTGCTTTTATGATTCTAACTCTTGATTCCCAGCTACTAATCACAGTAATGCTTTATTCCTGTAGAAAGTTAGGTTTAACTTTCAGACTTCAAGACCATCAAGTATCTCCACATAGTCAAGCAGAGTGTTATGGCGAAAGAGAAAATTAATAAAAACATATTAGGAGCAAAAAAAGTAGTAATACATAGTGGGCTGACTATTAATAAGCCACGACCAAATGTTTTCATTGTGGGCTTAACAATTACTGACCAATAGTTACCGGAGACCAACACTACCCAAACTAAGAAACCAAAGTAAGAAGCTGCACTTGCTAGAGAAAATAGAGTAACAGCTAACCTAGCATCATCTAGCCACCCACCTATTGTTAGGGATAAACAACGTGAGACAAGCATAGCTAATTGCAAGAACATCCCCTGCTTTTGTTTTTCTAGCACATTAAACAATGTAGAAATTGGTGAAAGGATGAACTGAAAATAAAGCATTGGTGTCATTAGTCGTGCAAATATTCCTGCTTCTCGCCATTCTGTGCCAAATATCAAGGCAAAAAGTTCTGGGGCAATCAGAGCGAGAATCAAAGCTGGAGGCATTGCAATTTCTGCCAATTTATCATGAACTTTGGCCACAAGTACAGCCAAATTTCCCTCTCTCCTTGCTTCTGCTGCTCTAGCGAGAAAGACATTACCAATAGCTTGCCCTACCAAGGACATAGGTAAAGATAAAACTCTATGAGCAAGAGCATAAATTCCTGCAACAGCCGGATTAAAGAGAACAGTAAACAGAACTGGAGGCAGTTGCATACCAACGGTATTTAGCAAACCTCCCAGGGCTGAAAAACAAGGAAATTGACGATATCGCCACGCTATTGATAGTAAGGTTTTGGGGCGCACTTTCCGAAATAAATGATATTTCTCCCGTATTGCCAATAGCGCTAAAGAAGAAGTTCCTACTGTCTGTCCTATGACTTGCCCCAGCAACAGGGCTATCGCTCCAAAGGATGCTCCCCCAACTTGAACCGCCACTGAACTGACTGATTGAGCTAATTTAGTGCGTGCGATCGCCGAAAATTCCTTAACCCGAATCGCCCAATAGGAAAAAACTTTATAAATACTCAGAGGTAGTAATCCTAATGGCAACAACCATAAATAAACTGCCATTTGTGGAATCTTAACTGCTTCTGTAATTTGATCTCGAAAGCCAACAATCACTAGAAACGATACCAGAGTTGTAGCCAATGCCACCAACAGTGCCAGTACTATTCCATGCACAGCTTCTTCATCATCATTAGCAATCGGAATAGCCAGTTCATAACGTAAGCTGGATATCACGCTGAGAATACTCAATATAGAGCCAAACACAGCAACAATCCCAAAATCTTCTGCACTATAGAGTCGTGTGAGTATTGGAACTGCCGCCATAAGGATAACTTGACTAGCTGTTGCTCCTCCACTAAGAACAATCACCCCACGGACAAAAGAACCACGAGGTAAGTAACGTTTAAAAATTTGAGTGATGCTCATCAATAGATGGAAGATTCAGATTCATAATCTTAATTTCTAGATGGAGTTTCGTAGAGACCCATAGACTTTTTCAATGGTGCTGATGTTTATTTCTGGCCAAATCGGCAAACTCAGCACCTCAGTCCCCAACATATCACTCACTGGCAGCTTTGGATACGCCCCTCGGTAAACAGGCAACTGGTCTTGTGGCACTGGATAATAAACCATCGAGCCAATTCCTTGCTCACCCAGATATGCTTTCACCTTATCCCGCTTGCCATCTAAAACCCGAATAGTATATTGATGAAAAACATGACCATCAGTTAACTCTGGAGTAATAATCCCCTCAACATCAGCCAATAACTCATTGTAAGTCTTAGCAGCTCTGCGTCTACCTTGATTCCACTGATCAATATACCTAAGCTTCACCAGTAAAATAGCTGCTTGCAGCGTATCCAGACGAGAATTATAACCGAAGACCTCATTATGATACTTCTTCTTGGCTCCATGTACCCGCAACATCCGCGCCATTTCTGCCACGGCATCATCATTGGTGACAACTAAACCACCATCACCATAGGCTCCCAAATTTTTGGAAGGGAAAAACGAAAATGCTCCCGCATCTCCAATTGTACCTGTGAACTTTCCTTGAATCTCAGCTCGCACTGCTTCCGAGCAACTTCCTTGACAAGTTGAACAATTCCCGAAATACCTGGCTCCAAAAGACTGGGCACAATCTTCAATTACCTTCAACCCATTGTTTTGGGCAATTTCCATGATTTGTCCCATCAGAGCAGGATTACCATATAGATGAACAGGGAGAATGGCTTTTGTGCGCGGGGTGATTTTTTCCAGGATTGCCTTGGGGTCAAGATTAAATGTCTTAACATCAACATCAACAAAAACCGGCTTTGCCCCCACATTACTAATGGACTCAGCTGTGGCAAAAAAGGAAAAGGGTGTAGTAATCACTTCATCCCCTTCACCAATTCTCAAGGCTCTCAAGCCAATTACTAAAGCATCTGTCCCTGAATTGACTCCAATGGCGTGTTTTACCCCTAAATAGGCTGCAACTTCCTGCTCGAACTGCTTTACCTCTGGCCCCATGATAAAGCGGCTGGACTCCAAGACAGTGTTAATTGCCGCTTGAACTTCTGCTTTGATTTGTTCGTATTGGGGTTTTAGGTCTAAAACTGGTATCTTCATTTAAATAAAATTTAACCTTTTAAGAGGTGTCCAAATATGCTGGATTGGGCAAATGCAATTTGCCCCTACAATTACAAAATATTTCGCCAACAGCTCAAGATAACCTTTTCACTTCTTGCTCTGAAACTTGCTGATATTTTGCCCCCATCGAATCTACTGCCAATCCTTGATCATCAAACTCCAACACATCTCCATAGGCACTCATCCACCCAATGATTTTTGCTGGAACTCCGGCTACCATGCCATAAGCTGGCACATCCTTGGTTACCACAGCCCCAGCAGCAACAAAGGCATACTCCTGTAACGTCACCCCACAAACAATCGTCGCATTCGCCCCAATACTCGCTCCCCGTTTGACTAAAGTTGGCAGATAATCAGCGCTGGTATTGCGGGGAAATTCACACCTTGGTGTTTTGATGTTAGTAAACACCATACTGGGGCCGCAAAAAACATAGTCTTCTAAAATGACCCCTTCGTACAGGGAGACATTATTCTGAATTTTACAACCATTCCCGATCGCGACATTATTGGCTACTAAGACATTTTGACCTAAGGAACAATTCTGACCAATTTTAGCTTTGCCCATCACATGACAGAAATGCCAAATTTTGGTTCCTTTTCCAATTTGAGCTCCTTCGTCGATATAAGCAGATTCATGAACAAAATAGTCAGCCATTTGTAGGTGTTAGGTTTTATTTGCTAGATTTTAGACAGGCAGGATGCCTGTTCCACAGGAGTTTTATTGACTTAATCGGTTTGAATCAGAGTCATGGCTTGGTGTTGAATCTGCTCTGAATCTATTCTCTCCGCCAGTTCTACTTCAGAATATTGCCCTTCAAAGGCTTCTAAGGCTGCTCGCTTAATAGCAATATCAAAGGCATCAGTTAAAATCTCCTGTAGCTCTTCTGCAGAGGCATAATAACCTCCTGATTTTCTTCTTTTATTCACTCGTTTAATTTCTTTAGTGGCATTATAAATGGAAAACTCCCAAGAACGGGTAGTTCTTTGTTCTGCTGCTTGCTTAATCAAATGAAGGAGGAGAATCACTGCATAACTATAGATTTTATTGAGCTTATCTTCTTTGGACATCTCCTCCATTTCATCAATTAGAGTTAGAGCTTGGTCATAATTTTGTTCTTGAATATATTGCCTCAGTCTCAATAATTCTTCCATGCTCTTCTCCCTATACATAACGGTGCGTTACGCTTCGCTAACACACCCTACTGCCGTGACCCACCTAAAACTGTGCAATAGATTTTTCTCCCTATCTCCCTCAGCTTCCTCAGCTTCCTCAGCTCCCTCAGCTCCCTCAGCTTTCTAATGAACCATTTTAGCTGTGTCACGCCACTAGCCTGTTTTTAACCTGGCGGAGGGCGTAGCATTTTGATTGTATAACTTGGGTTTCATCGGTAAATTATCCCCCAAATGCTACGCCTCTACATAAGACTCTCCTGCGCTTTCTCCAAAATTTCTACCACTGCTACCCCATTCCAACCATCAGACAGGGGCTGTTGCCGAGTTGCTAAACAATGTAAAAAATGCTCACATTCGAGCTTTAACGGTTCAGATGCGGTCACATCAGGACTCCAACTACCTTCATCCCGATTGCTCAAATCTTCATTTACCCCTTTGTGATAAACCGTCACCTGCTGGGATATCTCATCATAGACCAACATTTCTCTCTCAGCAATAACCGTGGTACTACGCTTTAACTCTGGCCAGTACCAAGAACAGTGTACATGACCGGTTTGCCCTCCCTCAAACTGCAAATCTACATGAACATTATCTTCAACCTGAGGTTGTAAAATCGCCTGTCCCTGGGCTTGTACCTGGGTTACCGCAGGATTACCCAGCAAATCTAAGACAACTGAAACATCATGGGGAGCAAAAGACCACCAGACATTTTCCTCCCTACGTACTCTACCTAATTTCACCCGTTGCGTCGCTACATGATAAACCTTGCCTGCTTTCCCACTGGCTAAATAATCCCGCATCCAAGCGATCGCTGGCTGATATAGCGGCAAATGACCTACCATCAGTATACGGGAGTGCTGCTGTGCATATTCAGCTAGAGTGAGTGCCTCCTCCTTTCTGAGAGTCATGGGCTTTTCCACAAACACATCCTTACCTGCCTCTAGTGCTGCCATTGCTAGCTGATAATGGGTAGGTGCAGGGGTTGCCAAGACTACTGCTGGAATATCTGTGGCGAGGACTTGTTGATAATCGCTATAAGTTATGATTCCTGGATAACTTGCTGAGATAGCTGCTCTTAAATCAGGATTCACCTCAGCAATTCCTCCTAAGGCTCCCAACTCAGAGAAGTTTCTCGCGAGGTTTTTACCCCAGTTGCCTGCACCAACGACAATTACCTGTTTCACAATAAAGTCACCTTTGTTTTGTCACCATCTAAGTGCCGAGTTACCCCTCGCGTATCCAGAATAGCTTTGGCTTTTTCCACCAGGTTGGCATAATCGATTTGGCTGTGGTCTGTAGTAATGATTAGCAAATCAGCACTGCTAATAGCCGTATCTGATAATTCCACCGAGGATAAAGTCTGCCCCGCTACTTCAATGTCTGGTACATAGGGGTCATGGTAAGTTAAAGTTGCTCCATCTGCTAATAAATAGCTAATAATTGCCAAAGCCGGGGACTCTCGCCAATCTCCCAAATCTTTCTTATAGGCAACACCGATAATCAGTACCTTAGCTCTTGCGGGAGCTATACCCAAACGATTTAGCACTCGCCAAGCTTTTTCCCGGACAAACTCCGGCATTCTACGGTTAATTTCCCCAGCTAAAGCGATAAAGTGGGTTTCAAAGTTAAATTCCTTGGCTTTCCACTCTAGGTAATGGGGGTCAAGGGGAATACAATGTCCCCCTACTCCTGGGCCTGGATAGAAGGGCATAATACCAAAAGGCTTACTATTGGCTGCATCCAGTACTTCCCAGACATTCAAGTCCATGCGATCGCATAATAAAGCCAGTTCGTTAACTAAGGCAATGTTAACAGCTCTGAAAGTATTCTCAAACACCTTAACTAGTTCAGCTGCCTTGGCGCTGGTCACTGGGACTACCTGTTCAATAGTCTGCTCATAAAAGAGGGTAGCTATTTCCAGGGATTGGGGATCAGAAGCTCCGACAACTTTATTAGTATTTTTAGTAGTGTAGCGTTTATTCCCCGGATCGACTCTTTCTGGGGAATGAGCCAAGAAAAAATCTTCTCCTTGCTTTAAGCCACTAAGCTGTTCTAATACAGGACGCATTACTTCATCCGTTGTACCGGGATAGGTGGTAGACTCTAAGGTGACTAACTGACCGACTCTTAAATACTTACCAATTTCCCTGGTGACATTTTCGATGTAACTGAGATTGGGAGTGAGGTTTTTGGTCAAGGGAGTTGGCACACAAATGACAATTACATCCATTTGAGATATCCAGTCAAAGCTAGTGCTAGCTTTGAGTTTGCCGCTGTGGACTACCTGCTTCAACTCATCATCTTTTATATCACTGATGTAATTATCCGCCTCATTAACCCGCTCTGCTCTAACAGGATTTTGCTCAATACCGAGTACAGAGAAGCCAACTTTAGCTTTTTCTACGGCAAAGGGCAAGCCGACATATCCTAAACCGATTACACCAACAATGGCTGTATGTTCTTGAATTTTGTTTTTGAGTTTTAGCAAGATTTTTTCTTCTTTTATTTTTTACTTCTGGGATAAGGCAGTGGGCAAAATGCCCGCACTGGCGTGACACAGCTAAAAATTAAATCAATATACTTTGCCAAGTTTTAGCTTCAGCAAAGCGACCCAAATGCTTAACATTTGTAGTTGCTATCACAATATAACGACCAGGAAATTCTTCTTTCAGTTGTTGCCAGTGACTACAAATAATAATATCAATATCAAGATTTTTACTACTTGCAGTTGGAATACCTTGATTACGCGCTGAAGCCCAAAGCTCAGATGCTCTTCTCAGTAACTGTGAGGTCACTGGTAGAAAGGAAATAATTTCTTGAAGCTGGTTTAAATTTTGAATGCTATCTAAATGAGGTTTTCTTTGTAGTTCTAATATTAGGCTTCTTCTCACTTCAAAGTCACAAATCTCAGAAGAACAAACATAAACTCCTCTTGAAAGCAGCTTATAAAGCCATTCTTGACAGTCCCTAACCTCACCAACACTGTTTGGATTAGCCAGGATTCCCAATATGCCAGAGTCAATAAAGACTATCATAGCTTACGAATATAACTTTTGGCCGTCTGAACGCTGGGAATCTATAGTTTGTTTGAAGCTTTCAAATAGTTCTCGTCTGGCAAAAGACTCAGATTCTGGTATGTTTCTGTATTGTTCAATTTGTTTTCCCAAAAGTTCTAGAGCACGTTGGTTTTTCTCTAGCTGCTTACTTTTATTCCAAACAGTTTGACCGTCACTAGCTGTTTTAGCTTGATACGATTCCAGAATCTTTTTTAGACTCTGAGCATCGGATAATTCCAGGTTAATGGGGTTGGGATAGCCTTCTAAAATCAACTGATAGCTAGTATTTGTTGTCTCACTCTCTGGAATCAAAGCGATAAAGCGGGCTAGGTTTATAATTTTGCCACTAGGCATTTCTACTGGTATGTTCATTAATATAGGTATTAGGTGTTAAGTATGTAGGATCACTTTTAACCAAAGATATTCATCAGTCTCATAGAGATGGTTGAGAGTAGGTTTGCTTAATTTTGTCATTTGTCATTTGTTGTTTCCAGATTTATACCAAAGTGACATTAATCAACAAAACTGTGCAGTATACCTAAGATTTTGCCCACATTTTTCAAGAAATATTCGTCTAAATCTACTTCTATCCTCTTACCAGTCAACCGCAGAAACTGCCATAAACTGCCTGTGGTGACAGTCCCATAAATACTACCACTATACACCTACCACCTACTACCTAACACCTAACTTACCCCATGACCCCAAAATCCTTTATACTCGACCTTGAACGGGATTGGCGACGAGTAAATTCCCCTACTGAAGGATTTCCCTCTGGATGGATGACCCCACTAGCTTGACTCCACAACTCTCGTGGGGCTGGCTGAATCTGGTATTCGCGATCGCTTGTCTTGCGCACATGATACCAGCGTGTTTCCTGACATTGGTCACACCAAAACGCTTCGAGCCACTCTCCCTCTAGAAGAACCGTTGTCTGACTTGCTACCAACATCAGAGCCGATAAGCGATTTATCCCCCGTGCTCTCAGGGTTTCCGCCGACTCTGTATACAGACGATACTTTTGGCTAACACTGTCCAAATAACAGCCATGCTCTGGGCAATAAATCCCTCGCCGTTTTGAGCGTTTCCGATTTCGGGTACACCTTTTCTGCACTTCGGCCTCCGAAACAACGCCATAATTACCCATAGACGAGCATTAAGGCAAGAAGGTTGCGGTGAAGAGACTGAGATCCTGAAGACCATCGAAGCCCACTTCTGGAACTGAATAATTAATTTTGCTTTAGCTAGGATATACCATAGTCGCCATTTTCTGTCACGTCAATAATCGAACCCCAAATGTTGGAGTAGGGGCGCACGTCGATACGTCCTCCACCGACATGCTCCCGAAATCAGGAGTGAAAGAATTAGGGGAACCATCACCGATAGGTTTTTCATTTCCATACCTCGGTCAAATCTAAAATAAAACCGGGCAAAATTTCCTCTCCTGACAAACTAGTGGGACTCTGCAATACTTTCACCTCTGTATTAGGCTTATAGATTTTCACTTGCTGATTCTTCCGGTCAATAAGGAATCCCAAACGGGCTCCATTGTCAATATACTCCTGCATTTTTTCTTCTAGAGTCTTAAGATTATCCGAGAGAAAACGTAACTCCACCACGAAATCAGGACAGATAGGGGCAAAACCTTCTTGTTGTTCCGGTGTCAAAGAATCCCACCTTTCCTGAATCACCCAAGCTGCATCGGGCGCTCGATCTGACCCATTAGGTAAATGAAATCCTCCAGAAGAGTTAAAAGCCTGACCTAACTTAGTCTGACGATTCCACAACCATAGCTGTCCTTCAATATCCAAGTTACGATTGCTAGTGATACTTCCTGTGGGTGGCATAGAGACTAGTTCGCCGGTAGCTGTTCTTTCCAATTGCCAGTCTCGATTCACCCTAACCAATTGTTGAAATTGTTCGTGAGTTACTTTAAAAGCGTTGGGAATAGTTAAGTTGACCATTTTAACAAATTCACTCTGAAAAAATACTCTGTGAACTCTGTGATTGGTGTAGTTCGCTTCAAATATACAATTTGGAGGCTAAAATCTTCCTATAGCCTAGCTTTGGTTTGACAAATAGCATATAAGACAGCTTAACTCAAATATTAATGTAAAAAGTAAATATCAATTTATGCAACACACTGAACCAAGTAAGCTTCAGAACGACGATGAAATTTCCCTAGTCGATATCATCCGATTTTTTAGCCACAATTGGAAGTTTCTGGCTATAACCACAGTGGGACTCTCAGCAATTGCCATTACTCTGAAGTTAACTTTACCCAAGCCCCAGCAACCTACTCAATACCAACAACAGCTCACTTTGTCAGTTCAACCCAATTCAGTACCAGTTGCAAACTTTCCTCCCATGAATGTTCATCAAGTTGGTGCCTTAGCTGCTGGATTGTTGCAGAACTCCAACCTAGAGCAAATTACCGGGGAACCGAAATATACCACTACTACCCAGCAAGTCAGTCTCACAGTAGAATTGCCAGATGCAGATGCCTCGACCAGTACTAGCAAAAAAATTGTCAATCAACTGGAAGAAGATTTTGGCAATATTTTTAGTCAAAACCTAGAGGCTACCTTGAATCATGTAGAAGTTAACCTCAAAAGAAACCAGCAGATCCTAGCTCAGCTTGAGCAAGAAATTGCTCAAGTGCCAAAGAGAGCCCCAACTGAATTTCCAGATCCACAACTGTCTGCACTAGAGTTACAACGCTCTGACCAAGTTACGAAGATTAGCACGTTAGAATTTGACAAAGAGTACATAGAGAAGGCGCTGAAAAATCCTGCCGAGTTTGCCTCCCAGGTAGTTTCTGTACAGATTGTCAGCGAATCTGAGGTGTCACAGACAACCTCAAGCTCTTCTACACTCCAAGTAGCAATACTTGCCCTCATCGCCAGTTTCATGGTTGCTATCTTAGCCACTATCATCCGCAATCAAATCCCCCGCCTCAAGGCAGAATTATCTCAGGAGCAACCTAACAGTAGCCTAGACGTCTAAGCAACGGTATCCTTAAAAGTTGCTGCCAATATCTTGTGAGGATAAGTCTCATGCCCAAGTGGGTGCTCTTTCCTTCTGTATATCGACTGGGGCAACTGCTCCTAGATAGCTTTATTGCTTGGTTTGCTTGCCACCTTGCCTTTCTGATTCGTTTTGAAGGAAATATTCCCACCAGTTTCCAAACTATGGTGTGGATGCTTCCCCTGTTAGCAATTCCTGGACGTCTGATTATCCAAACTAATTTTGGTTTATATAAACAAGTCTGGCGACTATTTGGTGTTAAAGATGTTATCACCTTATTCAATGCAGTCACCTTCTATTCTTGTTTGGTGCTAGTCACCACCCGCCTAATTATTCCCCGCTTTGTGTACTTCCAGGGAGTTCCGCTTGGGGTTGCTGTGATCGACTGGAACTTGGCTGTGATGGGAATGACTGCTCTACGCTACACTCGCCGTTGGTTAGTCCATTATCCACCGAGGAATAACGTTTTCCGAGCTATCCTGCCAAAACAACCGCAATCCTCAGAACAACAGCGGGTGTTGCTAGTAGGAGCAGGCAGAACCGGTTCTCAGATTGTTCAGGAAGTCCGGCAAAATCCCCAACTTAATCTGGAAATTGTCGGTTTTGTGGATGATGACAAAAGCAAGATGGGGCGCAAAGTAGAAGGATTGCCAGTTCTTGGGTATACTGAGCAGATGGTAGAGATTGCCTTAAAACTCAATGCTGATGAAGTATTGATTTCCATGCCTTCTGCTAAGGCAGCAAAAATCCGCAAGTTAGTTAATCTTGCCCGTGGTACTTCTCTCAAACTCAAAGTCCTACCAGGACAAGCAGAAATTTTACGCGATCGCTCTTTAGCTCCCCAAGCTAGGGATATCCAAATCCAGGATATCCTAGGACGCCCCGAAGTACGCCTTAATCTATCTGAATCATTTAACTTGCAATTGCCCTCGGCGCGATCACAAGTTCAGGGTAGTACAGTTCTAGTAACTGGAGCCGGGGGTAGCATCGGTTCAGAAATTTGCCGCCAGCTGGCACGCCTAGAACCGCAACAACTTCTCCTTCTGGGAAGGGGGGAAAACAGTATCTTCCTGATTGAGCAGGAATTGCGCCGAGATTTTCCCCACCTCAACACCACTTCCCTCATTGCTGACATCCGACATCAAACTCGTATTCAGCAAATCCTTAAAACCTGGCAACCTCAAATTATCTTTCATGCTGCTGCTCACAAGCATGTTCCCTTAATGCAGCACAATCCCACTGAAGCTCTAGAAAATAATAGTTTAGCTTCTGCTCGTCTTGTCCAGCTAGCGGAGGAACAGGGGGTGGAAAGTTTTGTCCTCATTTCTACAGACAAAGCCGTTGATCCCTGCAATTTTATGGGATTAAGCAAACGTTTGGCAGAACTGATGGTGAAAGCTTATGGTTCTACTAGCCAAACTCGCTGCTTGGTGGTAAGGTTCGGCAATGTTCTTGGTAGTCGCGGTAGTGTTGTTCCCATCTTTCAAAAGCAAATTGCTAGGGGTGGTCCGGTAACAGTTACTGACCCCTCTATGACCCGCTATTTTATGACTACTCCTGAAGCTTCTCAACTAGTGATTGAGAGTTTAGCGGTGGGTAAATCTGGTCAAACTTTAATCTTGGATATGGGAGAGCCAGTAAAAATTTTAGATTTAGCTCAACAAATGATCCACTTGGCAGGTTTTACCCCAGAAGTTGATATTCCGATTCAAATTTCTGGCTTACGCCCAGGTGAAAAGCTACATGAGTCTTTGGTCGGTTCTACGGAAAAGGTTATGCCTACAGATCATCCTAAAATTATGGTGGTTTCTAGCCAACCTCCTTCCCCAGAAGTAGGGATAAAGGTGATTGCTACTCTTTCTACCGCCACAGCAGCTAGTCTCCCGGCTGAGGAACTTTGGTTTACAGCTCAAGATTGTCTAGATTTGTTGGAATCATCATCAACTCTGAAGAAACATATTCAGCCTAAGGGGTTGGACGAAGCCTTTGGATAGGTATACTTAGGTCTAAGTACTCAAATTGTTGCTTAAATGCTACGCCCCTACAGATTCTCAAAACTGTTTCTTTCATTAGGCTTAGATAATCTCAGTCAACTACTATTTGCTGATGGCTGGTTCTTTTTTGTTCCCTACCTGTTACTATATCTCTACTTTAAATCTGCTAATTTAGCAATAGATACACTATACAATGTATTTATTGTACTACATGTAATAAATATAATTTTATTCTTGGTTTATATTTACCATAATAGGAATCGCCAGCAAATTAAATTAGCAACAATTTTATTCTGGGTATTTCTAGCTATCCTATTTCTACTGCCAGGAGCTTATCTCGAATTTCCGTCTGACCCTTGGGAACATTTCCGCAGAATTTTTTCCTGGTCAGCTTATTCTTCTGTTAATGAGCACCCAATAGATTACAAATTCACTTACTTTTGGGGCTGGACTTTGATGTCTCAGTTTCAGCCATTGTATCGCAGAATAGCTCTGGATCTCTACAGTGCTTTTTGGCAACTTTTGCTAGCCTACCAGTTTTATTTATTAGCTCTACGTTTAGGTTTTGACAAATCTTGGGCCAAAGTTCAAGTAGTTGCCACCATCTTTCTCTTCGGCACTAATCTATTTGGTTTTTACAGATATTACGCTCTCTCTTCAACCCCCTTGGCCTACATTGCTTATTTGAGGTCATTAATCATTTTAATCAATGTCAAGGATGGAGACAACAAGCAACTAGCTTACCTTCTGCCTTTGGCGTTAATTATGTACTACAATCATATTCAGGAACTATTGTTGCTGTTTATCTCTGGATTTGGCCTAGTTTTGGATTATTTAACTGACCGGAGGCAGCAGAGAAAAATAGTTTATGTTACTGTCGCGATCGCAATGCCCATAGCTTTGATTTTGGGAGCTTATGTCGTCAGTAATCCTCAATTATTAGCAGAGCCAGCAAGTAGTAGACTAAGTTTACCTCATGTCTCTTCATTGGGAGTTTTTCGGATTTGGGATCCAAAACTTCCCTATTTTGAAACTATCGCTGTTCATGGTGTCATTAGTTTACTACTAGCGGTTGCTTGGTTGGCGAAGCACAAAACCATAGCTCTGTTGACCCTAACACCCTACTTATTAATGCTATTTCCACCTTTTGTACTTTCTTTTGTTGTAGCAATGGCATCAGGTCATTACAGCAACTATGGTACTTACCGAGTTCTCTATGCGTTTCCCACTAGCTTCATGCTAGTTTTGGGGATTAAAGAAATTTTAATTTTATTTACTAAAAAAATTAAGTTACATTTATCCAATTTCAAGTTACTATTATTGATATTTATTTTAGTAAGTATTATCGCTTTCCCTGCTATTTATCCCTATCGCGGCAGGTTTTGGTTCCAAGTGTATCAACCACCAGCAAAATTATCTTTCAAAAGCATCGATACTACAGCACAATGGTTTTTTACCAATCGGCAGATGGAGGCACAATGCTTTTTGATGACGGATGGCACTACTGACTTTACTTTAAAAACTCATTTTGCTTTGAGGGTTCTGACTCGACTAACTGTCTACAATCCTAGCGAGAGTCTAACCAGTAGCAGTGTCTTGAAAAACTATATCAAAGAAAAGAATATATGTAGGATATTGGTGGCGATACCAGATAAGATGGATCCACATCCAGTCTCAGTAGTAGGACAGTTATCGGGACATTGGGATCCTAGCTTAGTTAACAAAAATTTAATGGTTAGCCAAGAATTTATCACTATGACAGATTCTTTAATGAATTCAGGTTGGACGAAAACCTTTGTTCCTCCTTTTTACTGGCTATATGAAAATCCAACAGCTCTCACTCCATAATTAATAATGGATAATGGATATTTTAATCGTTGAAGATGAAGCGGAAATTGCCAAGCTCATCCAGCTAACCTTAGAAAGAGAGGGGTTTAACTGCAACTGTTGCAGCGATGGGCTAGGGGCGTTGCAGGCATTTCGACAGCAACAGCCGGATGTTATTATTTTGGGTTTGATGCTTCCTAGTTTAGATGGACTGGAGGTATGTGCCAGAATTCGCCAACAGTCAGGAGTGAAAGACCCCTATATATTGATGTTAACAGCCAAGGGTGAGGAAATTGACCGGGTGATTGGTCTGTCTACTGGTGCAGATGATTATCTGGTTAAACCTTTTAGTCCGACGGAGCTAGTTGCTAGGGTTAGGGCTCTACTACGACGCAGTTTACGACATGGGGGACAGTATTTAGTTTACCGCACTCAACATTTTACAGTTAATGTGGATCAACACACTGCACAACGACATCTGGGGCAGGGGGATTCGGAAGCACTGGAGTTGACCACGTTAGAATTTAATCTGTTGGCAACGTTTATCAGTCAGCCTAGTCGAGTTTGGAACCGTACTCAGTTAATTGATAAACTTTGGGGAGATGACTTTTTTGGTGATGAGCGGGTTGTGGATACTCATGTGGCGCGACTACGGAAGAAAATTGAGCTAGATCCAGCACATCCCAGGTTTGTGAAGACGGTAATTGGGGTAGGTTATAAGTTTGAAGATGAAGCGGTTGGTTATTAGGCAAGAAGGCAACAGGGAGTAGAATCTCTGTGGAACAGGCTGGAAGCCTGTTTATAACTTTGACTGGCAAGATGCCAGTTCCACAATAGTATTTACCGCTCAAGATAGATGCTAATGACCAATAACCATTTTTTCAATCTAAAATCTAAAATCTAAAATCTAAAATTTTTTCTCGATAGTAACCAAATTTAGTATGACGAGTAATACCAAATTAGAATAGCTTTTTACGATATAGAAAACAAAAATTTTTTACAGTAACTTCACTAAAATACTCAACTTATTGTTGAATCTTTATCAAAAAGGATAAAGGGAGTTGTTATGTTATTAAACAATTCCCTATTGCTGCATCAAATTATGCTGGCAGCTTGACTAAGGGATTAATATTGATTAATTTACTTGCCCCTAATTTTAAGAATTTCAATCAGAGTCAAACAATGGATCATTTTGCTGTTAATTTTTATTTTACCGATGACTGGGAAAGTGGTTTTACGGCAAGTCTTTCAATTTTTAACCACAGCTCTAATGATGTAAGTGGCTGGACTCTGGAGTTTGAAGCTTCTTTTGAAATTACCCATCTCTGGGGTGCGGAAATTATCGGCAAAGAGGGTAATCATTATACAATCACTAACCTCGATTACAACAGTACTTTGGTTGATGGCGGTAGTGTCTCTATCTCTTTGAAAGGTACTCCTGGTAACAGTGCTGAGCCCACTCACTATATTGTTCAGGGAAAACCTATTGCTGGGTCATCCCTTATACCTACTCTCTTGGTTAATGAGTTGACGGTTACGGAAGGTGATAGTGCTGCTCAAAATGCGATTTTTGCTGTTAAACTCTCAGCTTCTAGTACTGAGTCGATAACTGTTGAGTCTATTGCTGTTGATGATACAGCTACAGTTGGTTTTGATGATACTGCTCAATTTGACATATTTACCCTTCCTACAGGGGAAACGTCTCAGACTATCAGTGTACCGCTACTGCTAGTGCAAGAAGGCAGGAGGCAGAACCTACCCCTAACCCAACCCACCCCTAACCCCTCCGAGAAGGGGAACAGGAGGGAAGAAAGGTTATACAACAGTTTCTCTAACCTTTTTTCACTGGCGGGTAATTTTCTCCCTACAGCACTAGAATTACCGCTAAATAATCTAAATGTTACTGACAATAATAATTTTGAAGCACTACTGCTAGAGTTATTGCTCAATAATCGAACAGTTACTGGAAATAATGATAGGGTTATTGAGGATGACGATTTTGTACCATCTCTGCCAGAGTTATCGATTAATGAGCTAACGGTTACTGATAGTGATACCCCTGAACTAGTGCTCTCAGAGTTAGGGATTAATAATCTAACTGTTACCGAAGAGGATAGTACTCAAGATGCTACCTTGACCACTAATCTTTCAGCTTCTAGTAATGAATCTGTAAAGGCAGAGGGCAGAGGGCAGAAGGCAGAAGGAAAGGAGCAAGTTTGCAAGGTAAAAGTAGATGATAACTGTTTATCGGAACTTGATACTATTCTCACATCTGCTACGGGAGAAACGTCTCAAACCATTAGTTTACTTATAATTGGGGAGGCTAATTTCCCAAGTAATGAAACTATCACTGTTAATCTTGACAATCTCAACAACGCTACGATTACAGACTCTCAAGAAGTAGCTAGTGTTGACGATGATGATTCTACTCCAGTGTTACCAGAGTTGCCGATTGATGAGACAACGGTTACTGAAGACGATAATGGTACTATCGATAACGATGATTCTCTACCGGAGTTATCGATTAATAATGTAACGGTTACTGAAGGAGATAGCGGTACTCTTGATGCTATCTTCACCGTTAACCTCTCAGCTGCTAGCAGTGAATCGATAACTGTTGAATATTCCACTGCTAATGAGACAGCGATCGCAGGTTCGGATTATACTGCTCAATCTGGCACAATCACGTTTAATCCAGGAGAAACCTCTCAAACCATCAGTGTACCGGTAATCGGGGAGACGATTTTCGAGGGGAATGAAACCTTTATCGTAAATCTCGATAATCCTAACAATGCTACAGTAGCAAATCCTCAAGGTATTGGTACTATCGATAACGATGATTCTCTACCGGAGTTATCGATTAACAACGTAACGGTTACTGAAGGAGATAGCGGTACTCTTGATGCTACCTTTACCGTCAGTCTCTCAGCTGCAAGCAGTGAATCCGTAACTGTTGAATATTCCACTGCTGATGAGACAGCGATCGCAGGTTTAGACTATACTGCTCAATCTGGCATAATCATCTTCAATCCAGGAGAAACCTCTCAGACGATAACCATACCGGTAATCGGAGAGACGATTTTTGAGAGTGATGAAACCTTTATCGTAAATCTCGATAATCCTAACAATGCTACAGTAGCAAATGCTCAGGGTATTGGTACTATCGATAACGATGATTCTCTACCAGAGTTATCGATTGATAATGTAACAGTTACTGAAGGGGATAGCGGTACTCTTGATGCGACCTTTACCGTTAACCTCTCCGCTGCAAGCAGCGAGTCGATAACTGTTGAATATACCACTGCTGATGATACAGCGATCGCGGGTTTAGATTATACTGCTCAATCTGGCCTACTTACGTTCAATCCAGGAGAAACCTCTCAGACGATAAGTGTACCGGTAATCGGGGAGACGATTTTCGAGAGTGATGAAACCTTTATCGTTAATCTCGATAATGTCAATAATGCTACCGTCGCTAATCCTCAAGGTATTGGTACTATCGATAACGATGATTCTCTACCAGAATTATCGATTAATAGCGTAACGGTTAGTGAAGGAGATAGCGGTACTCAAAATGCTACCTTTACCGTCAGTCTCTCCGCTGCAAGCAGTGAATCGATAACTGTCGAATATTCCACTGCTGATGATACAGCTACAGCAGGTTCTGACTATATTACTAAATCTGGCATACTTACGTTCAATCCAGGAGAAACCTCTCAGACGATAAGTGTACCGGTAATTGGAGAGGCGATTTTTGAGGAGAATGAAACCTTTATCGTGAATCTCGATAATCCTAACAATGCCGCGATCGCAAATGCTCAGGGTGTTGGTACTATCGATAACGATGACTCGATACCAGAGTTATCGATTGATAACGTAACTATTACCGAAGGGGATAGCGGTACTCTTGATGCTACCTTTACCGTTAACCTCTCAGCTGCAAGCAGCGAGTCGATAACAGTTGAATATGCTACTGCTGATGAGACAGCGATCGCAGGTTTAGACTATACTGCTCAATCTGGCACAATCATCTTCAATCCAGGAGAAACCTCTCAAACCATCAGTGTACCGGTAATCGGGGAGACGATTTTTGAGGGGAATGAAACCTTTATCGTAAATCTCGATAATCCTAACAATGCTACAGTCGCAAATCCTCAAGGTGTTGGTATTATCGCTAACGATGATTCTGTACCGGAGTTATCAATTAATGACGTAACGCTTACCGAAGGGGATAGCGGTACTCAAAATGCGACCTTTAGCGTTAACCTCTCCGCTGCTAGCGGTGAGTCGATAACTGTTGAATATTCGACTGCTGATGATACCGCGATCGCAGGTTTAGACTATACTGCTCAATCTGGCACAATCATCTTCAATCCAGGAGAAACCTCTCAAACCATCAGTGTACCGGTAATTGGAGAGGCGATTTTTGAGGAGAATGAAACCTTTATCGTAAATCTCGATAATCCTAACAATGCTACAGTAGCAAATGCTCAGGGTGTTGGCACTATCGATAACGATGACTCTATACCAGAGTTATCGATTAACAACGTAACGATTACTGAAGGGGATAGCGGCACTCTTGATGCTACCTTTACCGTCAGTCTCTCCGCTGCAAGCAGTGAGTTGATAACAGTTGAATATGCTACTGCTAATGATACCGCGATCGCAGGTTTAGATTATACTGCTCAATCTGGCACAATCATCTTCAATCCAGGAGAAACCTCTCAAACCATCACTGTACCGGTAATTGGGGAGACGAATTTTGAGGAGAATGAAACCTTTATCGTAAATCTCAATAATCCTAACAATGCCGCGATCGCAAATGCTCAGGGTACTGGTACTATCGAGGATGATGATTTTAATTATGGGGAAGCACTACAAAAGTCTATCCTCTTCTACTATGGTCAACGCTCTGGTGAGTTACTTGATACTAACCCCTTCCCTTGGCGCGGCGATTCGGCTGTAAATGATGGCTCTGATGTGGGAATTGATCTTAGTGGTGGTTACTATGATGCAGGGGATCATGTGAAATTCGGCTTACCGGGGGCGGCTTCCATGACGATGCTGAGTTGGGGGGCAATTGAATACCGGGATGCTTATCAGCAAAGTGGACAACTAGCAGAAATTCTTGATTCTATCAAGTGGGGTACTGATTATTTCCTCAAAGCTCACATAACTGATCATCAAGGAACTAAAGAATTTTACGGACAAGTTGGAGACGGTAACATAGACCACGCTTACTGGGGTGCTCCGGAAGATATGATGATGGAACGACCCGCTTATAAAATCGACCGTCAAAATCCTGGTTCTGATTTAGCAGGGGAAACAGCAGCATCTTTGGCAGCAGCTTCGATTGCCTTCCGCACTATAGATGAAGCCTACGCTGATACAGTTAATGACCCCGATGGTGACTACTCTGACTTTGCCGAAGGCCAAATTGACTATATTCTCGGTGATAATCCCCAAGAATTCAGCTATATGGTGGGTTTTGGTGATAACTATCCCCTCAACTACCACCACCGCGCTGCTTCTGGGGTAACTGATATCGACGATCCTCGCGATAATCTATATACCCTCTACGGAGCACTGGTTGGTGGCCCTGCTGCTGCCGATGATGCTGATTATGTAGATGAGCGCACGGACTATATACGTAATGAAGTCGCTCTGGATTACAATGCTGGTTTAACGGGAGCCTTGGCTCGAATGTACCAAGAATTTGGTGGACAATCCCTTGATAGTATTGTGGGACTTAATCTTGATAATTTGAATGGGTTGACTGTTGCTGATTGAGGGTTTGCTGAATAAGTCGATTGTCGATTGATTGGACTGAAGTCCTACTACTGTTTATTACTTATTCAGCAAGCCTACTTACACTTTAGATGCAGACTTACTCGATTGAGCCAGGTAAATGCCGGAGAGAACCACCATAAACCCTAAGCCGGTGGTTGTACTGAAGCTCTCGGCAAAGATCATCCAAGCTAAGATAGCGCTAATGATTGGTTCTAGGAGCAAAAATAAGGAGATAAAACTAGAAGATAATTGATCCATACAATCTGCTAGCAGACGTTGACCAAAACCTTCTGAGATAATGCCTAAACCAATGACAGCTAACCAAGGTAACCAGGTAGTGGGAAATAGTTGACCTTCAGTGAACAAAACAATGGGGATAAGTAAAGTACTACCGATCGCACAACGCCAGAGTAAGATAGTCGTAGCACAAAAGCGATCGCGTAGCTGCTCCACTACCAAAAAGTACGCTCCTAAAAACACAGCAGATAGTAGGGCATAAATATCTCCAATTAGCTGTCCCTCTGCACCTTGGAAATCTTCGAGTCCTAAGACAATTGCTCCAGATAAGGCAATTACTACACCAATAATAAATCTCTTGTCAAAGCGTTTGCTCAAAAAGAGCCAACCTCCCAAGCAAGTAAAGACAGGAGTTAGATTATTGAGGAGCATAGACTTAGCCACACTGGTGTATTGCAGGGAAATTGCCCAGAGTACCAAGGTGGTGACAGAAATAATACCGACAACAACCAGCAATATCCACTGCCGGATCGTTATCGGTTTTTGCTCTTTAACTTTTTGAGGAGCAGCAAATTTGCCGCGAATTGCTCCACCAATACCAAAAAATACCGCAAAGATTAACATGCGGTTAAACACAGTGCCGTTAGCCCCTAACTCTGTTTCGCTCAAACGAATGAAAATGGGAGCAAAGGAGACGGCAAGTAAAGCCACCCAGAGGGTCAAAATTGCATTCAGATTAGGTTTTGCTATCTTCTGACGGGGAAGTTCCAGTTGAATCATTGATAATTTTATAAGTCATCTTTTTCTAAATAGAAGGGAAAATAGTAACATATCTTTACAGGGTTCAGAAATAGACCGAAAGATAGGTACTAATGGTGAGGTATGAGGTAGTAGGTGTTAGGTGGTAGGTGGTAGGTGTTAGGTGGTAGGCGAGGTTTTACGTTTTAGGTTTTAGGGAATTTTCACGCTGAGAATGACCAATGACTAATGACCAATGACTAATGACAAAGCGGCGGGGCTAGATTTCCTCCAACTCCTTTAATGAATTGGCTTCCCCGTCGCTTTTTGTAAGATGACCAACTAACTCTGAGGCTTGAGGTAATAAACTAGGTTCTAGATCAACTCGATAACCCTGAGCCTTGGTGATTGCCATCACAACTTCAGCTAAATCCGCATTACCTTTTCTCGCTCCTAAGCCATTAACTGAACATTCAATTTGTCTAGCACCACCAGCTAAAGCAGCCAGGGAATTAGCCACTGCCAAACCTTGGTCATTATGGCAATGTACGGCAATCGTTGCTCGTTCAATGTTGGGTACTCGATGAGCTATCATCTCGATTAACCCAGAAAATTCTTGAGGTGCTAAGGAACCAAAAGTATCGGGAATACTGATAGTAGTAGCACCACTATGGATAGCAACTTCAACGGCTTTACACAGAAAGTCTGGTTTACTTCTAGGAGCAGCAAAAGCTGACCATTCGATATCAGCACAGTGGTTTCTCGCTAAACTGATACTATCGCGGATAACTTCTAATAATTGCTGCTCCTCTATCTCGGAATTCTCTGGAAGATTGACAGGAGTGTAGAGATTAATTCTGGATCTAGCAGCAGGTTTAAGGGCTTGAGCCAGGTACAATATTTCTTCTGATTTGGAGCCTGCTAGTCCGCATATAATAGATTGTTGGATTATCCCAGAAATTGCCCTAATTTCCTCAAAGTCTTTGGGAAAAACTCCAGGATAACCAACTTCCATAACATCAACTTGCATCGCTTCCAGCACCTTGGCCAGCTGAAGTTTATCTTGCAGAGTCATTTTTACCCCTGGTGTAAGTTCTCCATCACGCATGGTGGTATCAAAAATGATTATTTTGGCTGGGGAGGGTTTTTGAGGCATGAAGAATTAAGAATTTAGAATTTAGAATTTAGAATTTAGAATTGGGAGGGTTACAAGTTTAGGTTAGGATATTCTTAAAGCCTCGAAAGCCAGTTATGACTTACTGTTGCTTGTTGCCTGTCGCCTAGCGCTTAGCCGCTATAATAAAAGGTTTTTTTGAAGTAAGATTATGAAGACCCACTTACCAAGATTACTGCTTTTCTCCTGTGTCCTCTGTAGTTTAACTGGTTGTGCTACCCCTACTAGGGATTCAACGGCTGAACCCGTAGCTAGTACAGTTGCCTACAACAACAATAATGAAGTCAAACTTGTCGGTCCGGTTAGCGATGGTTTTAATGATTACTGGTACAAGGGAAAGGCTGAGTTGACTAGCTACACCCTTGAACAAGCGCGTTATGGAGAAATCCATCAAGGTAATGCTGTGTTGATTTTTGTCACTGAAGACTTCTCCCGTAGTAAGCAGGTTAAGCTGGATAATCCTACCCAAGCAGGAGATGACAGCGTCAATGTGCTGAAGCTGAACTTCACCAAGAACTTTAACACGGGTATCTACCCCTATTCGATGATGACTTCAGTATTCACTCCTGTGCAGCGGCAGAAAAACCCACAAACTCTGAAAATTACTACCTCATCCCAAGAGTGGTGTGGTCATACTTTTACACAACTGAATCTTAACGAGCAAAGCTACCGCATTCAACAGAATTCCTATTTTGAGAGAGATGGGGATCAGACTCTTTCCCTAGATGGGGCGATACCGGAAGATGAATTATGGACAACCCTCCGCCTCAATCCCGAAGACCTCCCTACCGGTAAACTGCAACTGATTCCCGGTACAATGTTCCAGCGGTTGCGCCATCTTTCTTGGACTACTCAATCAGCCACAGCCCAACTCCAACCGGTGGCGGGAAATTCTCAACTGATGTCCTACACTCTAACTTATCCAGAGCTAGAGCGAACATTAACTATTGAGTTTAACAAGGCATTTCCCCACGAAATTGAGTCTTGGGAAGAAACTTACCAATCTGGTTGGGGGCAGGGGGCTCAACCTCTGACTACTAAAGCTAAGCGCAATAAGAAGATGTTGGTTGATTATTGGACAAAAAACAGTGTGGCAGATGAGGCACTGTACAAGGAGTTGTTAGATTTTTAGATTTTAAGATTTTAGATTTTAGATTTTAGATTTTAGATTTTAAGATTTTAGATTTTAGATTTTAGATTTACTCAGTTCTAAAACCTACTACCTACCATCTAACACCTAACTATTATATTTTTTCATACTCTGATAAAATATATACCCCCTTGTCTTGATAAGATATTGGTTGCCCAAATTCAGATTCCAAAGCATCTAAGAAAAGATTGGGTTTATCCCTCTCTTTTATAAAAAATAGGTCATGACTAATTACCAAAAATATTTTCAGATTGAAGCCTTCTTTAAGCTCACTTTTGAGAACCGATAATAAATTTGTGAACCTTTCATGTTTATCACCTAAGTCAACTCTAACAATTACAAATACAGTGGTTTTATTCGCAGTCCCTTGAGCTGAAAACTGTTCAAGGTTAGACTGAATTCTATCTATATAGGATGAGTTATCTACAACTATGCCGTCTTCAGTAGGTATTTTTTGAAAGTAATATTTAACTGTCTCACTACTATATCTAGGGTGAAAGAAAACGAAATTATTGGGCTGCCATTCCGACTCAACTAGCTGGGCAACCTGTTTATAGTATTCTACAGGTCTAGAGGCTTGAACAGTTACCCAGTTGGCTGTGACTAAGATGCTGAATACGCTAAATAATATAATAGATGCTACTTGTATTTTCTTAACCTGGATTGTCGCTATTTGTAAAAAGAGAAAAGCGACGAAGGGAATCAAACTAGGTAAAAGAGTTCTATACCAAAATATAGGAGTTTTAATGATAGAGTAAATTGTAATCTCTAGACAGAACAAGATGGCAACTAAAAGAAAAGGAAAATTCCGTTGCCATTTGCCAAAAATAATTGCTATAGTTAGTATAGCTAGGAATAAAAATGACAATATATGGTTAAGATAATTATAGAAAAACAGAGAAGATAAACCAAGTAAATATTGCAGTGTAGCTGACAAGAGGTACGGAGAAAAATCAGGTATCCAGAAAATTACGGATCTTTTTGAGAAGTCGATTAAATAGAAAAAATAAAAATATATAAATACTAAAAAAGGCAGGATAAAAGTTACACTAATTTTCATCCAGTGAATTTTTTTCTGCTCTAAAGCTGTCATCATAACTACCAATATCAATATGGGAGCTAAGAGCATAATCGCGATTAACTTGGTAGAGATAGCTACGGTTAAGCTAAGTGTTAGGCCAATATATCCTGAAAACCTTTCTGGTTGGGCGATTACGCGAGATGCAAACAAAAAGGCCAGTGCTGTAGCAAATACAAGTAATGAGTAACCTCTAATTTCTTGGGAAAATCGCAGCATTATAGGGGCAGTAGCAAAATAGACCCCAGCCAGAATACTGGCTAAATAGGAGTATTGTTTGAGCCAATTCATTACTACTGCTACTGTTCCCACGCCAAACAATACCGACAATAAGCGCAAAGATTCTTCACTATTGGCGATTTTTGACCAAAAGTAAAGTAATACGTAATATAAAGGAGAATGAACGTCTTTCCTCAAATCTTGAAGCATTTCCCACAGATTTGCTTGGGAAATTATCCGAATTGTAAAACTCTCATCAATCCAGATTCCTTTATCCAAACCTATTAAACGAATACTAAATGCTAATACTAAGACTCCTGCTAGGGCATAAGGGTAAATCTTGTCACTGTTCAACCAATGGAAACGACTATTAATGAGTTGAGACATAGATGCACCATTTATTAGATACAGGACTTATATCAATTTCTGTTGAATACTTACACTTTGGCGGCAATAAGGCAGAGGGCAGAAGGCAGGAGGCAGAAGGCAGGAGGAATTAAGGGAAACGGATTTGTTACTTGTTTATGGCTTCTTTTTGGACTGAAGTCCTACTACGAGCCCATATATAATTTAATAAAATCAATCACAGTTCCCAGTCCTTCCTGAGTCTTTAAGTTAGTAAATACGAAGGGCTTATCTCCTCTCATCTTTTTCGCATCTCTTTCCATAACCCCTAAATCAGCACCGACGAAGGGAGCAAGGTCAATTTTGTTAATTACCAACAAATCCGACTTGGTGATACCTGGTCCTCCTTTCCGAGGAATCTTATCACCAGCGGCAACATCGATGACATAAATCGTCAAATCCACCAATTCTGGACTGAAGGTGGCAGCTAGGTTATCCCCACCACTTTCCAGGAATACCAAATCTAAGTCAGTAAACTGCTGTTCAAGTTGCGCGATCGCTGCTAGATTAATTGAAGCATCTTCTCGGATGGCGGTATGGGGACAACCACCGGTTTCTACTCCCAAAATGCGATCGTTCTCTAGGGCCTGACTCCTTACCAAAAACTGAGCATCTTCCTGGGTATAGATATCATTAGTAACTACGGCAATGGGATAGGAAACACGCATTGCCTTACACAAAGCATCTAACAAGGCGGTTTTCCCCGAACCTACAGGACCAGCAATACCTACACGAAAAGCACTCATATCAAATCCGGTAGAATAGTTACACTTGGGTGACAAGAAGGCAGAGGGCAGAAGGCATAGGGCAGAAGGGAAGAAGATTTGACCAAAGTTTCTGATCTTATAACTATTCCCAATTCCCAATTCCCAATTCCCAATTCCCAATTCCCAATTCTAAATTCTAAATTCTAAATTCCCAATTCTAAATTCAAGACTTTCTGCCCTCACTAAGTTTAAGTAAAATTTCTCCATGCACCTGACGGGTAATGGGGTAAAGAGACACCATAACCAAGCCTCCAATCAAAACTATACTGGGAATCGGACCAATAAGCCACCGAATTGCTAACAAAGCTGTCTCTGGTTGCACAGATGCTGGTGATGAAGTAGTAGCAGGAATAAAACCTGACCAGTCGAGGATTTGACCAACAATAAGCAACACAATCGCCACAGCTATTTTCTGGAGCAAAACAACTACTCCAAAGAAAATTCCCTCCCTTCGTTGTCCTGTATTAAGTTCGTCGAGATCAATCACATCTGGTAACATCGACCAGGGGACTAGATAAGCCGTCGATAGACCTGCTCCTGCTACCGCTGCTAAGGTGTACATCAAACCTACTTGTCCTGGTTGCAGGAAAAACAGTCCAGCTTGGGCGACTAGAGTCATCGGAATCCCTAGAAAGTATATGGTTTTCTTCCCTAGATGTTGAGCAACTGCACTCCAAAAAAACATCATCAATAGTGCTGTTCCTTGAACTGTCAGAGCCATTTGGGTAAAATGGTTTTCCTCAAGGTTCATCCAATTGACGACAAAATAGGGTAAAATGGCAGCACTGAGCTGTAACCCTAGCCAGGAACAGAGATAGATTCCCACCACGTAGAGAAAGGGTCGGTTACTCAAAACCACCTGAATTTGTTGCCAGACAGGAACAGATAGAGGATTCTCTGCTCTAACTCGTTGTGCCTGAATAAGTTGGTAGCGTTGGTAAGTTCCCCAGGTACACAGGTAAGCTGCCAAGCAAGCTAATGTGCCACAGATTGCTCCGAGAAGCATATATTGTGTCTTTTCCCCTACCACCAAGACAAAGAGCAGTTGGGCTATCAGCAATGATACAATGCTGCCGCTGATACTGAAGGCTGCCTTAAAACTAACTAAGCTGGTACGGGAGTCGTAGTCGATAGTCAATTCCGCCGCCAGAGTAGAGTAGGGAACCACCACTGCGGTGAAGGCAGTGTAAAACAGCAGTGCCATCAGGCTGTAGTAAAGGAAAAGCCATCCTTGCTGGGAAGTTGGCGGCACTACCCACTGCAAGCAGAAAAAAACTCCTAGGGGAATAGCACCGATTAGCATCCAGGGATAACGTCTACCCAAAGGAGAACGAGTGCGATCGCTCAGCCAACCTACAATGGGATCATTAAGAGCATCCCAAATTTTTCCTACTAGCAATACTCCACCGGCTAGACTTGGTAATAGTCCTGCAACATTTGTCAGAAAAAACAATAAGAAGAAAACTAGAATACTACCAGTAATCTCGCTGGATAACTCTCCCACGACCTAAGCTAATTTGGTGGTGAGGGTTAAGGGTGGGGTTATGGTAGCAGAGGTAGAATTTTCCCTGGAGGGATTTGGAAGAACCACAAAGGCACAAAGTTCACAAAGGAAAAGAGTAGATTAAATCGAATATTTAGAATATCACAAACGATCGCATTTGTATCCAAACGATAGGGGTGTATTGCATATGCCCAGTAACGATCCTAGTCAAAACAATTCAAAATTCAAAATTATCAATTCAAAATTGAAGACAATTAGAATTTAGTCCATTTTAATGGACTTAAGCTATTAGCCTTGGATTTAAATCCAAGGTGAGTTAGGGAATCCAGCTAGTCAGTTATGCCTAGGCTTAAGTTGACACCAATGAGCACTAACCCAGGAACCAAGGCAAGGAAGACGACACCAGCAGCAGCTGATCCCTTACACTAAGTAAGGATAGTTTTTTGTCAGCAAATATTCATTAGGATCACCAATGCCTAATTTGAAAGATAGGCTGCTACCACTGCTACTAGGGACATTGAATGTTGTTGGCGTGGGTTGGCTAATTAATCAATTACCAGATAAAAAGGACTTAGAGATTTCTGATACTCTTATTTTCTGTTTGATGGGAGTATATATCCTAGCTTCGGTTGTCTGGGGATTATTTGGTAAATCTCAGTCTTCTACCGCAGTAGGGAACCACAATTGGTTGGTGGGCTTGCTACCTTTGATGGGAGGTGGCATCCTCTACAGTCTGATTCAGTTTGAACAAATACCCGCTGAATATTCCTCGACTGTTTTCTATACTGCCCTGAGTTTATTTGTGGTAGGAATTGTCTTACCACCGGTGCTCCTGTTACCGAAAACTTGGTATAAGTGGTTGTTCTGGTTTTTGTCTGCAATTTTGCTAGGACTAGGGATTCATTGGTGGCTACAGGGGCAGGAGATACCAGCAATCATTTTTATAGTTTTAGCAGTAGTTACAGCAATCTCACCAATTATTGTTCCGTCTATCAATAAATTTAGACAACAGATCGAGGCAAAGCTAGCTCCCCTTTTAGCTCAGAGGAGGGATAGCCTAGCAGCAAGTATCAGCAATAAACTGGAATTCTGGTTGTGGGAATTTACCTCACCTTTTAAACGACAATATTATCAGAACTTAATCTATACTTACCGCACTTATCGAACCCAAGGATTAAAAACCGCAGGAGCCTTTACGCCGGATTTAGATAAGGTATTCGTACCATTGCGGGTGGCATCCAAGGCTCCAGGAAAGATGTCAGCTGCCATGATTCCCCAGCAACTTACTGCTGCCAATCTCCGCATCTGGGATTTTTTAAGCAAAATTCGTCAGCAAACAGCCTATAAAAGGATAGTGGTCATTGGTTCTCCTGGTTCAGGAAAAACTACCTTGTTGGAGCATTTGACATTAACTTATGCCCAACATCGACAGCCTCCCCAAGCACCAAAACTGATTCCAGTACTGTTGTATCTACGGCAGATTCGTGATGAGATTACTGGTAAACAACCACCTAATTTAGTAGAACTAGTTACCAAAAAGGTTAAGGATGGACAATCCCTCCAACCGCCACCCCAATGGTTTGCAGAAAAGTTCCAACAAGGGCAATGTTTAGTAATGCTGGATGGGTTGGATGAGGTAGCAGAGGAATCCCAGCGTCGGGGGGTGAGTCGGTGGGTAGATTCTCAGATGCAGAAGTATCCGGAAACTACCTTTATCCTCACTTCTCGACCTTTTGGTTATCGTAATGCCCAGCTGCAACAGGTGGGTATTGCTTTAGAAGTACAACCGTTTAACCTCAAACAGAGGGAGCAGTTTCTCCACAGTTGGTATCTGCAAAACGAAATGATACGCCAAGCACGTCGGGAAGACCCTGGAGTAAAGCGGGCAGCGGTAACTAAAGCTAATGATCTTATTAAGCGCCTCAAAAAATTTCCCCCTCTGGTAGCAATGGCCTGTAATCCCTTACTACTGACAATGATTGCTCTAGTTCACGATAACCGGGGTGCATTACCGGGTTCAAGGGTAGAACTTTATGGGGAAATTTGTGAAGTGCTATTGATACGACGCCAACAGGCTAAGGGTGTCCCGGATAACATCCCCCTCAATGTCGGGCAACAACAATCAGTGTTGCAGGTGCTGGCGCTGAATTTAATGCTCCAACGGACTCGTGAATTTACTTTAGCTCAAGGAGTTCAGATTATTCAAAGGCAGTTAGCAGCAGTAGCAGGCAATCAAATCCAGCCAGAGGAGTTCCTCAAACACATCGAAAATGTCAGTGGTTTATTGGTGGAAAAAGAGCTAGGGGTTTATGAATTTGCTCATCTGAGTTTTCAGGAGTACTTAGCCGCAGCCTATGTGAAGGAAACATATCAAGAGAAACCGTTGATACAGAAAATCAATGATTCCTGGTGGCATGAAACGATCCGCCTCTATGCAGCTAAAAGTGATACTACCAACTTAATTAAAGCCGCCCTAGCCAATCCGACGGTTGAATCTTTAACTATTGCCTATGATTGTTTGGCAGAAGGCAATCGGGTTGAGCCAGGGGTACGGCAACAATTGGAAGCTAAACTGGAGTCAGATTTGGAATCCCTAGATCCAGAAGTATCTAAGCTAGCAGCTAGAGTGCAGTTATCACGAAGACTGCAAAATGCAGTGGTGAGTTCTTGAAGATTCCCGACTTAGGATACTGCTAGGGAATTTAACCATTGAAAACATCGGCTATAAGAGGAAGGTTTTCCAAGCCCCCCAGCCCCCAATTCTGGGGGAGAAAGAACTCAAAGTCCCCCAGAATTGGGGGATTTAGGGGGCATTCAAAAGTCTTCCCATATTACAAAATATTTCGCCAGTGGTATTCTTTAAGAAGTCGGGGCTCTGGACAGTTTTAACCAGACAACAAAAAATGCAGTGGCGAATACTCGATGACAATATCGAAATCGATCTTAGTTACATCACCTGTGCCGAATATCAATTATTTATTGATGAGAAGCGCCAAGCAGGTAAACATCGCCAACCGGATCATTGGCAAGATTATAGGTTTCCTCCTGGAGATTCCCAAAAACCGATTACTGGAGTAAGAGCCAGTGATGCGGAAGAGTTTTGTGAATGGTTAACTCAGCAGCACTCTGAGTTGGGATTTAAGTATAGATTGCCTACTGTCGCTGAAGCAGAGATGTATCCTGCTATAGAACAACAAATTGGTTGCTGGTGCAATGATAGGGGGAAGAAAGTGGTTGTGGGAATAGAAGCAACTCGGTGGCAATACTGGCACAGTAAATTAACTGAAGTTGTTGTTCTTAACCTCAACGGAGACTTCAACGGAGACCTCAACCGAGACTTCAACCAAGACATCTATCTAAACCTCAAGCGAGACCTTGAACAAGACCTCTACCCAGATCTCTACCGAGACTTAAACCGAGTCCTCTATCTAGACTTCAAGCGAGTCCTCGACCGGTTCATTGACCTCCAACTCAACCAAGATCTCAAGCGAGTCCTCGACCGAGACCTCTTCCGAGACCTCTACCGAGATCTCAACCGAGACTTCAACCGAGACCTCTACCGAAACCTCTACCGAAACCTCGACCGAGACTTCTACATCAATCTCAACCTCGACCGAGACTTCTACATCAATCTCAACCAAGACCTTTACCGAGATTTCAACCAAATCTTCTACAAAAGAATTGAAATTGAAGTTGACAAAGCTAGTGATTTCCTAGTTTTGTACTTCCCTTTGTTATTTCTTATGGTTATCTATAAGGCTGTCTCATTAACCTATCAGGGAATATCCCAAAATAGAAAAGCCCTCCAGCAAATAAAGTTGAGCCGTCAACAGAGTGAAGCTCTCAGTCGTAAGTATCAACGCAAGATAGATGAAATTTACCCACTTTATGTTTACTTAGTATTACTAGATGAGCTACAATCAGGAAGAATACCAGCCTGGGAAAGTATTCGGTTAGTTAGGGAGAGAATTGAGTCTTGATAAGGCGATTTTTAAAAATGCTTGTACCCAGAATTTGGTGCGTTACGCTGCGCTAACACACCCTACTAGCGTGACCCACCTAAAACTGTGCAATAGATTTTGGTTTCTAGTTCCTTCTTACTTGTTACTTTTTACTTGTTACTTTTTACTTCACAACCCGTTTCTAATGAACCATTTTAGCTGGGTCACGGCACTACTAGACCATTTCAGCTAAAGTAGGGTAATAGATTTTGGTTAAAAGCATTGACCAACAAGTACCAAAGCAATTTTCTAAAGCACCAAATTAACTGAAAGAGTCCACTACGATAGGTACATTTTTTCCTGAAAATTACCTAAGTAAGACAGATGAAGTCGGGGTTCTGGGGATTTGAGTTTTTGCGATCGCTCTTTATCTTGCACCATATACAGCATTTTGCTCTGCTATGGGGTACATTTGATCCCCCTAAATCCCCCTTATTAAGGGGGACTTTTGTCTGGTTAGTGTACTTTACGCTCTAGCAGTTAACCAATAAGTAGTCATTTCTCCTTTCCCTTTAACTAAGATATCACCTCGCTTTTCCAAGACAAACTTTTCCTTCAACCGTTCATAAGTAGCAGCGGTAACTTGTATTTTTCCTGCTACTCCTGATGATTCCATCCGGGAAGCAACATTGACTGCATCACCCCACAGATCATAGATGAACTTTTTGATGCCAATTACTCCAGCAACTACAGAACCGGTATTAATACCAATACGCATTTGGAACGATTTTTTCTGTCCTGTGTGAAATCTGGTAATTGCTTGCTGCATATCTAGAGCCATATTCGCGATCGCTTCGGTATGATTATCCTGGGGTATAGGTAAACCACCCGCCACCATGTAGGCATCTCCAATGGTTTTAATCTTCTCAACCCCGTGTTTTTCCGCCAATTGATCAAAAGCCGAAAAAATTTGATTTAAAAGATCAAGCAATTCTAAAGGGGGTATTTGGCTAGACAGAGGGGTAAAACCGACAATATCAGCAAACAAAATTGTAACTTGGTCAAATTGTTGAGCCAAAGAACCCTGGGCTTGTTTCAATTGTTCCGCAATTGGTTGGGGCAAAATATTGAGTAGTAGCTTTTCTGATCTATTTTTTTCTATACGTAGGGCTGTTTCTGCTCTCACACGAGCACTAATATCAGATTGGATACCGACAAAGTGGGTGAGGTTGTTATAACCATCATAAATGGGTGAGATAGTTAACTCATGCCAGAAGGGAGTTCCATCTTTGCGATAATTGAGTAAAGTGACAGTGCAGCTTTCTCCAGCTTTAATGGCAGTACGGAGTTTGGTAATTGCTGGTTGATGAGTCTTTTTCCCTTGCAAAAAACGACAGTTGCAGCCAAGGGCATCAGCAGAGGAGTAACCGGTAATAACTTCAAAGGCAGGATTAACATAAATTAAGGGTATGTCCGGTAAGCGGGCATCGGCAATGGTAATCCCGACAGTACTAGCAGCGATTGCTTGATCCCTTAACTTCACCGTTTCCCGTAACTCGGCACGATATACTTGACTACCCAGCCAACTATTTTCAGTAACATCTTGGGCAATGCCGTAACTTAAGCCATTTTCATAAGGGGATAAACGCCAAGACAACCAGCGATAGCTCCCATCTCGGCAACGATAGCGATTTTGGAATTGTATGAGGGTGTGTTTTTCCTCAAGATAACATTGGCACTCCCAATCAAAAGTGAAAGTGATATCATCAGGATGGACAAACTTTAACCAAGGATGCGATCGCAACTCCTCTAATGTCCACCCTAGAGTCTCCTGCCAGACTGAGTTGAGCTGACAAAAATAACCATCACTGCTACGAATACACAACAAATCTGGCGACAGATTGAAAAAAGCTTGGAGAGAAGCTTCTATCTGGACTAAATTTTGCTTACGGGGTAAACACATCGTAATTTTTGCCCAAAATATGGTACATATAGCAGTTGAGACTCTCAGACTAGAGTACAATAGCTAATCCGAAAACGTTATTGCCTTCTCTACAAGAGCCTGCGACAACGGCATCAGCTTTCGCTGCTCACAAACTCTAACCAAATATTAATTAATCACCAGAGTTTGTTAAAATTCTAGTTAATTAACTATTACCCATTAGCCATTGCTGCTATACATAGAGCAGTCGCCGGGGTGGTTAAGATATTCTCAGGTAAGACGAATTAACAAGAGGCTGCCATCCCCTTGTCCCAATCTCCTTGGCAGTTGCTATAGTTTCATTGTCATAATACCTTTGAAGCGAGTTTTTTGCTTTAATAGATTGATTGCGAAACGATGTAATAGAGCAAGGTTTTCATAAAAATTACCTATAATCAATGCAATAAGCGTATCAATACGATGGAGTATAGGTAATACCATTAAGTGTATTGCAGATACACCCCTAAATTTTCCCAACCAAGACCTTGGCAACAGCATAGTCTAACGTCTCGTTAAGCTATTTCTAATCTGGAAGCCATAATTAATAGTATTGTAGGGATAAAATCCCCATTTATTTTTTTCTAAGCCTCAAACCTACAGCATGACTCTAGTTCAACACCAACCATTGATTGAAACTAAGCATCTGAGCTTACACTACGGAAAGAAAGCTATTTTTTCTAATGTCAGTTTGCCCATTAATGCTGGTTGCATTACTGCACTAGTCGGCCCTTCTGGTTGCGGTAAGACCAGTTTTCTAAGCTGCCTCAACCGTTTGACAGATTTGATTCCCCGTTGTCGAGTTTCCGGAAGTATCCGCTTCGGTTCCCTGGATATACTCGATCCCCAGATTAATGCGATCGCACTGCGTCGTCGCATTGGTATGATTTTTCAAAAGCCGAATCCTTTCCCCTTTTCCATTTGGAAGAACCTAGCATTTCCTCTGCAAGAACATGGTATTAAGGACAAGGAAAAAATTGAGCAGTTGATTGAAACCACTCTCCAAGATGTCGGATTATGGGATGAAGTGAAAGACCGACTCAAAACTTCTGCCCTAGCTCTTTCCGGGGGTCAAAAACAACGTTTATGTATTGCCCGTGCTTTGGTGCTGCAACCAGAGGTTCTGCTGTTAGATGAACCCTGTAGTGCCCTCGATCCTATCTCCAGTGGAGTAGTAGAAGATTTAATTGCTAGTTTACGGGAACGCTACACCCTACTAATTGTTACCCACAACCTAGCTCAGGCAAAACGAATTGCTGACTATGCTGCTCTATTTTGGGTTAGGCAGGGAGTCGGTAGATTAATCGAGTATGGCAGTGTAGAGCAGATTTTTGAAGCACCTCAACAGGAATTGACCGCTGCTTATATCAATGGAGATAGAGGGTAGGGGAATTAAGAATTAAGAATTAAGAATTAAGAATGGGGAATGGGGAATGGGGAATTGGGAATGGGGAATGGGGAATGGGGAATTGGGAACTAGTACCACAAATTATAAGTTCTAACATACATACTTCTTTCTCTGATATCAAGTTTGGATAAACAGTTATAATTTAATTTTCCAGGGCAATTTTCTTTTTCCCTCTTGCCTCTAAAATCGTGCAATTTGATGTCAAAGACAAAGCTTTTTAGACTATTATGGCGCTTTAACGCTTTCGTAATTGCGATCGCAGGTATGTTTGCTGTAGGTATTCTGGCGATCGCGATTTTATTTTTAATCAAAGACGCTACCCGAACTAGGAATGTTACGTCTGTCGTCAATGTAGACAATGAAGACGAAATTGATGAAGAATGGTCTTTCGGCAGTTTCCGAGAAGTACCGGGTACTTCCATTGTTCTGCTACCGTTAGAGACTGAGCAAAATTATGCTTTCGAGTACTCGGGAAAAGCGGCTAATTCGGTACGCAATATTCTGTTTTTGGATACCGTTAGCCAGAATCAGAGATGGCTGGTGAACCAAAGTGAGCAACTAATACTGAAGTATCAGCCAGTAGTTCCCCCGACCCAAGAGCCATCTGAGGAGCAGGAGAAAGCAGTTGGCATTTTTTATCAGATTGTTGAAAATGATACCAACAATGACGGTAGACTTAATTACTTAGATCGTTTTTCCCTAGCCATCTCGGAAACTTCTGGGGAACGGTTCAAAATTCTCTATGAAGACGTTGATGCCCTTCTCGGGAACAAGGTGTTAGAAAACGGAGATTTATTTGTTGTGTTCGAGAAAGATAGTCAAACTCAGAGCGCTACTATTGATCTAGAGGCTGGGGAAGTACGAAAGGCACGAGTGATCGAAAAGCTTCCGGTGCTTCCCTAGTGTAATATCAAGTTCGGATAATCACTGATGGGAAAAGTGTGCGCTCAAATATATACCGAACAACAGCTAGTGACCAATGGCATCCAAGCTTTACCCAAGGAAGTGGTGAATCTCATCGCTGCGGGTGAGGTGATTGACTCATTGGCAGCAGTGGTGCGAGAACTAGTAGAAAATTCCCTGGATGCTGGTGCAACTAGAATTGCTGTCTCTGTTTGCCCTGCCCAGTGGTGGGTGCAAGTGGCAGATAATGGTTCGGGTATGAGTTTAGCTGATTTACGACAAGCGGCATCTGCCCATAGTACTAGTAAAATTCGCAGTAGTGATGATTTGTGGAAGATTACTAGTTTAGGATTTCGCGGAGAAGCGCTACATAGTTTGGCGGCCCTGGCAGAGTTAGAGATTTTTAGCAGACTAAGGGAAACTACAGAGGGGTGGCGAATTAGTTATAACTCTCAAGGGGAACCTGTTGAAGAAATTGCTGCTGCTATTGCACCAGGTACTATAGTTACTGTTGCTAATTTATTTGGTAATTGGCCTGTGCGCCGTCAGGGATTACCTGCTGCCGCACAGCAACTGCGAGGGGTACAAGCCACAATTCAGCACCTGGCCCTCTGCCATCCTTGGGTAACTTGGCAGGTGCAACAACAAAATCGTTCTTGGTTTAGTCTCAGTCCTAGTAAAACTCCCCAACATATTCTGCCCCAAATCCTTCGTCAGCTGCATCCCAGTGATTTGCAGCACCTGAAAGTAGAAGTGCCGACACCGGAGAGGGGATGGGGAGATGGGGAGATGGGGAAATGGGGAGAGAAAAAGTCTCAGATTGAGTTAGTCTTGGGGTTACCGGACCGTTGCCATCGCAGACGTCCTGATTGGGTAAGAGTAGCAACCAATAAACGCTTAGTAAGGGCGCCAGAGTTGGAACAAGCTATTCTATCAGCAATGGCACGAACTTTACCCCGCGATCGCTATCCGATTTGTTTCCTTCACCTCCAAGTTTGCCCCAGCCAAATCGATTGGAATCGCCATCCTGCCAAAGCCGAGATTTATTTGCATTCCCTGAATTATTGGCAAGAGCAAGTTACTCAAGCGATTGAGCAAGCTTTGCGGATTAGTCCCTTTGATTTCTCAGAAGCTATGCCCTCGGAACGAGTAGGGAAATTACTCAAAGCTTCGGTAGGTAAGGGTTCTTATCAAGAAACTGCTGAGATAGATGGAACTCTAGGGGTTTCCGCTGAAGCTACCGGGGAGAAAACTAGTGAGCCAACTACTGGACTAGGACTAATGGAACTGCGGGTAGTTGCCCAAGTTCATAATATGTATATCCTAGTAGAACACCCTACAGGAATGTGGTTAGTAGAGCAACATATTGCCCATGAGCGAGTTTTATACGAACAATTATGCGATCGCTGGCAACTAGTTCCTGTAGAACCTCCTATAATTCTCCGTAATCTGACTCCTGCTCAAGTTGAGCAATTACAACGGTTAGGATTGGATATCGAAAACTTCGGGGAGCAGGTATGGGCGATACGCACTGCTCCCGCACTCCTGCAACAGCGAGATGATTGTGCTGATGCTTTGTTGGAACTTAGTTTGGGGGGAGATTTGCAAACTGCCCAGGTAGCTACTGCTTGTCGCAGTGCTATTCGTAACGGTACACCTTTAAGTTTACCGGAAATGCAGAAACTTTTGGCTCAGTGGCAAGTTACTCGAAATCCTCGCACTTGTCCCCATGGGCGTCCTATTTTCTTGTCTCTAGAAGAGTCGTCTCTAGCCCGTTTCTTCCGTCGTCATTGGGTAATTGGCAAGAGTCATGGGATATGATGGTTGTTTGTTATTGGTTGTTGGTCATTAGTCATTGGTTATTGGTATGTTTAACTCTTAAGAAACAAGGCAGAAGGCAGAGGGCAGAAGGCAGAAGGAAAGAGGGTTTTGCTTGTTTCTGACCTCCATTGCGATCGCGTCGCGTCCGTGGGGGGCTCAGATCTTGCACCAGTACATAAATACTGAATATCCTGACTGATAACAATCAATTTCAGTACTGAAATCGTCAAATATTATCACTGTTCCCTATTCCCTATTCCCTATTCCCTACATTCACCGGTAGATTTTCGATTTGGTGCAAGATCTCAGTTTAAGGGAAATGTCGAATTTGAACAGATGGCAGCGGAATGGCAAGCAGAGCGAGAAAATAATACAAATGACGAATGACCAATAACAAACAACAAATAACAAATTGGATACTGCTGCGAAAAAAGACAGCCTTTTATTTGCAAGATATTGAAACTCCCACTGGTCGAGTGATTAATTTCTTGATCATGGGTTTGATTCTGCTGTCCTCAGCAATTTTTGTCGCCGATACCTACCCTATACCAGATACAGTAAGAACTGTTATTGACCGTATTGACTGCTGTATCTTAATAATCTTTATTATAGAGTATTTTATCCGTTTTTGGTGTAGTGAAGCCAAAATAAGTTTTTTATTTAATCCTTTATCTCTAATCGATTTACTGGCTATAGTACCTTTTTTTATCGGAGCAACCAACACTCAGTTTATTAGAGTATTTCGTTGGTTCAGAGTTTTGCGCTTGATTAGGTTTCTGGACTTCAAAATTTACCATTTTCGTATTAGTACTGAAGATGGGTTGATTTTTGCTCGCATTTTATTTACCTTATTTGCTATTGTTTTTGTTTTTTCTGGTTTAATTTATCAAGTTGAACATTGGTCAAATCCTGAGATATTCAAAACTTTTTTTGATGCAGTCTATTTTTCCATTGTCACCATGACAACTGTTGGCTTTGGTGATATGACTCCTATTTCTGAAACTGGTAGATTACTAACACTACTGATGATTATGACAGGGGTTATATTCATTCCTTGGCAATTAAGTGATTTAGTCAAGCAATTCCTCAAAACTGCCAATAAAATAGAGCTACCTTGTGATAATTGTGGTTACTCATCCCATGATGCCGATGCTCAATTCTGTAAAATTTGTGGCACTCAATTGGAAAAAATTACAGGAAATGGTAGTACTGACTTAGGCCCCTCCTGTCAATTACCCCCATCTGAGTTTAGTTAAGCAGTAGTAGGACTTCAGTCCCTCAAAAAGCCAACAAGAAGCCAGAAACACTAATGCGGTATAGCGCTACGCGCAATTCAAAATTAAAAATTCAAAGTTCAAAAATAGACCATGACTAGGTTTCAGGCTTTATTAATGTCCTAACCTAAGTGCGTAGTGCTATATACAATATAGGACATAAAAGTAGCATCAGTTATGGAAACGACAAATTTATTAGATTTAGTAACAGGTGGATTAGCTCTAGCTATCTTAATCGGTGGCTTGCTGATGTTATTTAGCGGAATGTCTGCATTTGGAGATAAGGATAAATAGGTGTTAGGTGGTAGGTGGTAGGTTTTAGGTTTTAGGTGGTAGGTGGTAGGGTAGATGGTAGGTTATAGGGATTGACCAATGACCAATAACAAATGACAAACAACCAACAACAAACAACCAACAACAATTTACCGCGATCGCTTTACTTCCTGAACCGCTGCATCAGCATTAATTAAGCCGCTACCGAAGAAATATTTTTGAGGGGTAACGGAACTAGGTAACTCTTCCTTGAGGGATTGGTAGAGTTCCATCTCTTCCTCACTGACCGTTAATCCTTCATAACTAGCAGTTTTTTCCAGAATAGCAATTAGTTCCTCTCGGCTGAGGCGGCGCTCTGAATCTTCTCCTTTCATCAAGGCAAAAGTTCCGGCTACGGCAGGGGAGGCGAAGGAAGTTCCTCTTACCCAGCGATATTTGCCTGGGATATCCAGGTTTGGTCCCCAATGCTGGGGTTTCTCAATCCCTTGCCAAAATTCCGGTAACCAAGTACCGTTGGTAGTTAGGACTCCCCCAATTGGCCAATGAGGAGAAGAGTCTCCACCCGGAGCAACTACTGTTAGTCCTTGTCCGAAGGGATTATCTATACCATAGTTACTATAGGAGGCTCGGTTACCGGTGAGGCCAGTAGCACCAACGGCGACAACACCAGGAACGGAAGCGGGGAATTTGACAGAATCAAAGTCATCGTTGCCAGCGGAGACCACAATTACTATTTTGGGGTCAGCGGTCAATACCGTGTCAATAGCGTGGGCAATATCTTCTACTGGTAAGTTCCAGCCAATGCTAATATTAACTACATCTGCTTGGCGACTGGCAGCATAGCCGATGGCCTCTATAATATGGACTGGTTTAATACCAACACCAATAGTGGAGACGCGGATAGGTAATATTTGGGCTGATGGTGCGATTCCCACTACTCCTGATTTTCCTTGAGGACGTGCTGCGATAACTCCTGCTACCTGAGTCCCGTGAAATTCGCTGGCAACATGCCGATTTTTCAGTGTAGAGCGAACTTCGTTGGCAATCTCGACCTCTGAGTAATCAGAATAGTAGAACCTTACCTTATCAAAAATTCCTGGATACTTTTGTTGCAATGCTTCATCGTCAAGGAGAAAGGCATCTCGGAATTTGCTACCGAGGAGTTGCATCTCTTCTGGAGAAATACCAGTATCTCCATCTTCTTCAACAAAGTCCCAACCGCTGACTTCACCGGGTAATTTGTCAGGAATATTGCCTACCTGATAGATATTGTCAGCTAAATCCGGGTGGGTTGTCTCCAGAAAACTATCGATGACAGCAACAACTACATCGCGACCTTGGTTACTGTTCTTCCAAGCAGCGGTAACTTGAATATCGGTGCGCGGCTTGGCTAGTTTCTGGTTTTGTATCTTGCCATCTTCCCCGCACTGCTGCAAGTAATCCAGCAAAGGTTCTGCATAATCTGAGCGCTGATTAAGGCAAATCGTTAAAGGAGCACTATCAATATGCCATTGTAGGGGGAAAAAATTGTGTTGCCGTTTAGTTATCTCAGTTTTGAGTAGACTGGCTAGAGGATTTTTTAAGGCAGTCCCGATTTCACCATCATGCATGAAAATTCTTCTCGACCCATCTCCCCATCTCCCCATCTCCCCATCTCCCCATCTCTCCATCTCCACGTCTCCGCGTCTCTGCTTCACTTCTTGCTGAGGGAGAGATTGCAGAAAGTTAGGGGTAGCAGACTGTACTTGAGCTATATTATTGAGTTGATGGGTAACAGTAAGTACTGCGGTTCCCGAAGCAGTTTTGGAACTTACCAAGTAGCGATTTGGGCTAAAGCGTACTGGTCGAATTATTTCTAAGTTTTGCTCAGCTAAGATAGCTTGCTTTTCCTGATCTGAGATTCCTGGCTCAAAACTGAGCATAATCTCGTTAGGCAGTACAATGACTTCCTCCGGTGGGGATGGTGAAGCTGTACGAGAACGAGATAGTACCGGTAGAGTGGTTTCTACATAACTTTTTTGTTTGATTTGCTCTGCCACATTGACCGAAGCACCACGACTAGATCCCAGAACATTAACTAAGGCATAGTTTTCTCCTAGGGGAGAAACTTCTACTTTAAGACCAGCAGTTGAGTTAAGACTGCGAGTACCAGCACTCCCTCTTTGTAATTCTTGCTGTAGTTGTAAATGGAGGGGTTGAGGAGCTGAAAGGCTTCTGGTACTTGCTCTTGGGGCTGGTTTAAATTCAACCGCGATCGCATTTGTTTGTTGGGTTAGGGGAATCTTTTGGTCAAAGTAGGTGTAGTAAAGTTCTCCTTCTCCCTCTTGTTGAGTTATCTGCCCTACTGTGCTGTGGGAAGCTGCATTAGTTTTCCTCATACCTATACCGAAGTTGGCAAATAGGACAATGCCAGCAAATACAGCGAAACTACGATAAGCGAAGCAAGGAAGGGAGTTCCCAAATTTCCGTTGATCTTGGAGGCGATTACTCATGATGCCTTAGTCACTGGTAACTATTTTACCTGTCGGTGGTTACTTGGCATTTTACGCAATGATAATGGGGAATTTATCAGGGTATGTGGAACTGGCATCGGTGTCAGTACAGAGACTGAAAACAGGCGGTCAGCCTGTTCCACATTCATCAATTCTCAATTTTGTTTTTATATGAGTTAGGCATCAAATCAAAATTCCCTAAGAGCTCCTTGGCAAATTCTCAACCTATTCTCATTTAGCTATCAAGGGAAACTCAGTTCAACATATTTTAGTAAATATTACAGACATAAATTGCTCTTTCAAACCACCAGTAGATTGGAGATTACACAAATGTTTATCAGCAAAAAAAATCTAGGTTCCACTCAGGCTCGTTTACTCGGTGCTAGCGCTCTGATGTTGGGTACTCTTCTATCCCCTACCCTATCCAATTTACCTACCAATGCAGTGGAGTTGGGGGAAAACAAGACATTTTTTCAGACTGCGCCCCGCTTAACTCGGGTTGCTGCTGGTAATGCTATTGCTGATATTCCAGACACCTATCAATTTACTATTTCCTTACCGGACAATGCTGGCAAACCTCTACAAGCTGTCACCATCACTCAGCAGGAAAATTTAGAGAAGATCAAGTTTGACTTAAATCAGAGCAGTGCTTTTATTGGTGATAGTTTTGCTGGTGGTCGGGAAATTTCTTTAGCCAATATTGGTGGATCTCAGTCTGATGGTGCTAATCAAGTAATGGTAACCTTTGATGAGCCTGTACTTCCTGGTAATGATGTGACAGTCTCCCTCAAAGCGAAGCGCAATCCTCAAGCCGGTGGTATTTATGTATTCGGTGTTACTGCTTATTCCGCTGGAGAAAATAGCCCTGGTCTATATTTAGGTAGTCGGGATTTGCGCCTAGGTGGATCTGACTAATTAGGTGTTAGGTTTTAGATCAAGCAACATCAGAATAGGGCGTATTGCATGAAGAGAATTTAGAATTTAGAATTTAGAATTTAGAATTGGGTTTACAGTAGGGGCGTCATTGGTGTCAACTTAAGCTGAAAAGGGCTTAAAGCTATGAAGCTGGGGAGCTAGGAGAGCAAGAGAATGCTCCTGTCGCTGGCTCTTTTTCCTGTTAACCAGGTAAAGGTAACGCTACTTGTTCAGTTGATGTAGAATGCCTCTAAAGCATCAATTGGCAAGGGTTGTGACTTAAGTTGACACTAATGGGTCAGGAAGCACAACTCAACACAGCAATCGCATAATTTGTGAGAAATTATGGTAGAGGCAATTCATGAATTGCCTCTACGGAAGATAGAGGAGATTGCTACAGGCTAGAAGCCTGTTCCACAAAATATAGATACAAGAGACTATTGTTATTATAGTAATTTCAACTGACTTGTCTTTTGTTGGCTAACATACAGCCAGTGCTAGTAGGTTGGGTGAGTGGGTCGTGAAACCTAACAGTAGAGCCTTTGCATTTGCACTCAACTACTTTGTGAACCTTGTGTCTTTGTGGTTTCTCATCTCATATTGGCATAGACCCGCTTTATCTGCTGTCAGCGATCGCAACAACACATCTATCGCATATCTATCTTGATACAACCTTTTTTAGAGTTTGATATCAACTACTATATATGTGCGGAAATTTTCCCATTATAAAATTATACTACCAAAAAATAATGACAAGCGCAACTGATATCCTTCAAGAAATGTAGAATTAGGAAAAAATACCTGTTTCTAAACCATAAAACTAACTTTTCCAGTTTTGTTTAGCTCTAGTAAATATTTCGTCTAGTTGTTGCTCTTCATAAATCTGACGGGAAATTTCTACATAGTCTGTTGTTGAATTTTGGTTCATCAGTGCCAGGAATCGCAACGTAGTCGCCATACCTAGTTCCTTCTTGAGGAGTGCGATCGCTTTGACTCGTAATTGAGTATCATTCATAGTATGGGTAGAGTTTGTCATAGTCTTTGTTGTTGGATGTAGTCAACTGGATTCATTACTTCAAACTCTAGCGTGAGTTTTCTGGCTTGTCGCATCAGAGCATCATCACAAGTGAGGAAGAAGTTGGCCTTAGCGTTGATGGCACATGCCACATGAAGAATATCCTTCGCAGAGAACTTTCCTTGCTGAACTAATGATTGGGCAAGAGTGTAGATAGTTTCTACTGGCTCTATTCTAACTTGACAAAGAGTAGAAAGTTCTAAGGCAAAGTCTCGACGCTCCGGAAATGGGCACAGTCGTGTTTCATCTTCGTGCATAAATGACCAAATAAGTTGAACTGCTTGGTTTTCTGCCCAGTTGAATATTTCCTGGCAGGCTAAGGCTTCAATTTGAATCCGAATCTGGCTGTAATCATCAAATCTTCGTTGGAAGCAATTGTAGTCTAAGTAGATCAAATCCATCTTTGGTTATTTCCAGGCAAGAATTCCGCTAACTTCCAATTCCCAATTCCCGATTCCCAATTCTCAAATCAACTCTACTTTGGAAGGAATTTCTGCTTGCAATTTCTTGACAAGCACTTCACTTTCTTGAATTGCTGTCCTGATTTCCTCAAAATGATCGTGGTAATAAGCCAATGCAGCGTATACATCCGCTAAGCTAATAGTAGGATGCCGTGAGACAATTTCATCAGGGGATATTGCCATTTGTTCATGCCAAACAACAATATCTTGGACTCTAATCCGATGTCCAGCGATGCGTGGTTTGCCACCACAAACTCCTGGAGTGATTACAATATGTTCCGAAATTACTGCTGTCATATCAAGTTCTCTTCCTTCTTAATCTGTAGGATACTCAAGAACCCCTACTTCTTCAAGAAGTCGGAGATATAAAACTCACCGACTTCCCATTCTTAATTCTTAATTCTTAATTCTTAATTCTCAAAACAATTCCGCTCCCTTCAACTGCTGCAACTTCTGAGCATTTGCCACTTCTCCACAAGTGCGGGGAGTCGGAAATACCTTACCGGGATTAGCT
Source organism: Symploca sp. SIO1C2 (assembly GCA_010672925.1). Taxonomy (GTDB): domain Bacteria; phylum Cyanobacteriota; class Cyanobacteriia; order Cyanobacteriales; family Coleofasciculaceae; genus Caldora. Next base: position 62,324 of record JAAHFP010000036.1, read on the forward strand.
AAACCTTGGGGATTGAACACTCGGTTAACCCATTTCATAGTTTCCAAATCAGTCTCAGTAAACATTTCCGGCATATAGCAATTCTTATCAGTACCAATACCATGTTCCCCGGAAATACTGCCACCAGATCTAACACAGAGTTTGAGAATTTCTCCTCCTAACTCTTCTACCTCATGAAAAGCTCCCTCAACGGAGTTATCGTAAAGAATCAGGGGATGGAGGTTACCATCCCCAGCGTGAAACATATTGGCAATACGATAACCATATTGTTCACTTAAGGCGTCAATTTCCCTCAGCACTTCCGCTAATTTAGTCCGGGGAATTACCCCATCCTGAACAAAATAATTAGGACTCATATGACCCGCTGCGGCAAAAGCCGATTTGCGACCTTTCCATAATTTCATGCGAGTTTCTTCATCCCTAGCAGCAGTAATCTCCCTGGCTCCATGCTCCTTACAAATTGCTGCCACCCGCTGTTTATTACTGACAACTTCCACTTCTAAACCATCAAGTTCCACTAATAAAACCGCTCCCGCATCCCTGGGATAACATCCTGTTGCTACGACATCTTCTACCGCATTAATGGTGAGATTATCCATCATTTCGATACCAGCAGGGATAATCCCACTACTAATAATACCCGCCACCGCCGCACCAGCAGCTTCAACATTGATAAAATCGGCGAGAAGGACACAAATAGATTCCGGTTTTTTGAGGATACGCAGGGTAATTTCTGTAGCAAGCCCCAAAGTACCTTCAGAACCAACAAATAAACCCGTAAGATCATAACCGGGCATTTCCGGTATTGTTCCTCCCACATCTATAATTGAACCATCCGGAAGCACCAGTTTTAACCCCATCACATGGTTAGTGGTAACTCCATATTTCAGACAATGGACACCACCAGAATTTTCCGCCACATTACCCCCAATAGAGCAGATAATCTGGCTGGAGGGGTCAGGAGCATAGTAAAATCCAGCACCCGTGACAGCTTGGGTTACCCAGTTGTTGATTACCCCTGGTTGCACCACAATCCGCTGGTTTTCTAAATCGATATCCAGGATGCGCTTCATCAGGGCAGTAACAATCAACACACAATCTTCCACCGGCAAAGCACCACCAGATAAACCAGTGCCTGCTCCCCTAGCTACCCAAGGGAGGTTATTTTGGTGACAAATTTTCACCGCTGCTGCAACTTGTTCCGTGGTGCGGGGTAGTACTACTAATGCTGGTTTTTGCCGATAACTGGCTAAACCATCACATTCATAGGTCAGCAATTCCTCCTTGCGACGAATGACACTATCTTTACCGACAGCTGCCTCAAATTTCTTGATAATGGGTTTCCAGTTAAATTTTTGGGTTTTGAGCGGATTTTTGAGAATCATTGGTGGTTTTCCTTTCTTAGGGTGATTAAATAAAAAAAATATAGAAAGAGTTCAGAATAGAGGAGTTAAAGGGGTTCAGCGGTAAGGGCTTGGGCGAAGCATTTGGATTGGTATACTTAGGTATCTTTACTTCAATTGTTGCCCAAATGCTACGCCCCTACTGCCCCCCAAACCCCGTATATCCTATTATCTGGCAAGAAGACACCGTTGTACTAATTGATCAAACCCAGTTGCCAGGAAAATACACCACCGTGGCAATTACTGACTATCAGGAAATGGCTAAGGCGATTAAAACCATGATTGTCCGAGGTGCGCCTGCCATTGGTATTGCCGCCGCTTATGGTATGTATCTGGGAGCCAGGGATATTCAGACTACCGATAGGGATAGCTTCTTAAGTCAACTCGAAGAAATTGCTCAGCAGTTGCGCCAGACTCGTCCCACAGCAGTTAATTTATTTTGGGCGATCGCGAGGATGTTGCAAACTGCTAAGGAAACTCCGGGTTCAGTAGAGCAACTGCGGGTATCTTTACTGGCCACAGCTCAGGAAATTCAAGCAGAAGACTTACAGACTTGTCAAGCCATTGGCGATCACGGTTTAGCAGTGTTACCATCTCATTCTCAGCAGTTATCTTTGCTAACTCACTGTAATGCTGGAGCACTGGCAACTGCTGGCTATGGTACTGCTTTGGGGGTAGTGCGGTCTGCATGGCGGGAGGGAAGACTAAATCGAGTATACGCTGATGAAACCCGTCCCCGTTTGCAAGGAGCTAAACTTACTTCCTGGGAATGTGTGCAAGAAGGAATACCAGTTACTGTAATTACCGATAATATGGCAGCTCATTGTATGAAAAAGGGGTTAATTGATGCCGTAGTTGTGGGTGCGGACAGGATTACTGCTAATGGAGATGCTGCGAATAAAATAGGTACTTATAGTTTAGCGATCGCTGCTCAAGCTCACAAGATTCCTTTCTTCGTTGCTGCACCCTTATCCACTGTTGATTTTAAGCTAGCTACTGGTAGAGAAATTCCCATAGAAGAGCGCCATTCTTCAGAAATTTATCAAGTAGGAGAAACACGGTTGTGTCCAGAGGGAGTCGAGTTTTACAATCCCGCTTTTGATGTCACACCTGCGGAGTTAATTACCGCAATTATTACGGAAAAAGGCGCTGTTGCACCAGGGAAGCTGATTAGACTTAAGTAATTAAGAATTAAGAATTAAGAATTAAGAATGAGAAGATTTTAATGGTAGGAGTCATTTCTTCTCTTTTTCCCTATTCGCTTCTTTCCCTATAGTCATGACAAACAACCAACAACAAATGACAAACAACAAAATAGTCTGCTTACTCCCCAGTGCGACAGAAATTGTCGCAGCATTAGGATTAACTGAGGAAATTGTCGGGCGATCGCACGAATGTGACTACCCTCCAGAAATCCTCAATCGTCCTATTTGTACCACAGCACAGATCAGCAGCGAGCAACCCAGTGCTCAGATTGATGCGGATATTATCGATTTAGTCCAAAAAGCCATCAGCATCTACCAGCTGAAAACCGATGTCCTCGAAGAATTGCAGCCTACCCATATTATTACCCAAGATCAATGTGACGTCTGTGCTGTCAACTTTGATATTGTCGAACAAGCAGTAGGAGCACTCACCTCCAGCCATCCTCAACTAGTGTCTTTACAACCTAACTTACTATCAGAGGTTTGGACAGATATTGAACAGGTTGCTACCAAACTAGGAGTCCCAGCTCAACCCCTACTAACTCAACTCAACTCCCGCGTCGAAGCTTGTCGGCAAAAAAACCAAGCTTTGCCGGAGCATCAGCGTCCTACGGTAGTTGGTATTGAGTGGACAGATCCTCTTATGGGAACCGGCAATTGGATTCCTGAACTGATCTCCATCGCTGGAGGTAATTCTCTCTTGGGGGCCTGGGGTCAGCATTCCCCTTACCTGAAATGGGAGCAGTTAGTCGCAGCGGATCCAGAGGTAATTATTATTATGCCCTGCGGCTTTGATTTAGATCGCACCCAGGTAGAAGGACAACGATTGACACAGCGGTTAGAATGGTCTAGTTTACAAGCTGTCCGCAACGGTAAAGTTTACCTAGCAGACGGCAATTCTTATTTCAATAGACCAGGACCAAGGTTAGTAGATTCTCTAGAAATTTTAGCAGAGATTCTGCACCCGGAACTGTTTCATTTTGGCTATCAAAACACTGGTTGGAAGCGCTTTGAGGCAGGTAATGCTTAAGCAACTGATTTTGGAAAACTGGAGAAGTTTTGGTCAAGCAGAACTTCCCCTTAACCCCTTGACGGTTCTCATCGGTAAAAATGCTAGTGGCAAATCTAATGCCATTGAAGCTTTAAAATTTCTCAAAAGAGTAGTAAAAGGAGAAGAACTAAAAACAGCTTTATCTGAACATAGACATCTACCCTCAATTCCCAGAGTTGTTGAGGGTAGAGTGCCCAAATCAAAGCCTTATTTTACCCTGAAGGTATTAGTTCAAGGAGAGCATGAGAGGGTCAATTATCTCTACGTTATTACCGTACAAACTTATCCCCAGATTCAACTTTTTTACGAATATCTAGTACATCAGGAGTATAAACCTTACCAACAACACCCCCTTCAGACATCCCTGCTAGAAACTCATCTAATTTTAGCAAATTCCCCTCAAATTGCAGCGGAAATTTATAGTAACGAACACAGTTATTTACAAGTTTTATGGTCAAGAACCCATGCAATTTTGAGTCGGATGAAGGGAGCTTATGCACCAATACTATTGGTGGAGGGTATCCAGGCAGTTAGTCAGGCTCTAGAGGAAATTTTTATCCTCAATCCCATTCCTGAGAACATGCGGAATTATTCCAGACTAACTCAAAGCCTAGCAAGTGATGCTTCCAATATTGCTGGAGTCTTAGCCGCTTTACCAGAAAAACAGAAAATTCAAGTAGAATCAACTATATCGGTTTACGCAAGACAGCTAGCAGAAGTAGCTATTCAAAGACTGTGGACAGAAAAAGTAGGCAGATTTGGCACAGATGCCATGCTCTACTGTGAGGAACTCTGGCAACCAACTCAATCCCTAGAGATCGATGCCCGCAGTTTATCTGACGGAACCCTACGCTGGTTAGCAATTTTGACCGCATTGCTTACAGGAGTAACCGGTAGTAAAATTATTATTGAGAATGTAGATTATGGACTTTATCCCGCTAATTTCAACTTAATATTAAAGATAATTCAAGAAATCAGTACCAAACGCAAAATTGATTTATTAATTACTACCCATAATCCCACCTTAATTGATAAAATAGGGTCAGAAATAGTACTTTTTCTCATTGTTGTTCATCGAGACTCAGCAACAGGAGAGAGCCAACTGACCCTGTTAGACCATCGAAAAAACATCCCCCAGTTAATGACCTCTGGTAGCAACTAAGTGGAAAAGTGGAACTGGCATCCTGCCAGTAGTAAAGTGGAACTGGCATCCTGCCAGTAGAAAGTGGAACTGGCATCCTGCCAGTAGTAAAGTGGAACTGGCATCCTGCCAGTAGAAAGTGGAACTGGCATCCTGCCAGTAGAAAGTGGAACTGGCATCGGCGTCAGTAGGCTTGCCCAATTAATTAGACCTCTTGCGTAAATCCCGAAAGGGTTAAGTATTGGTGGACAAAAACCTTGATGTTATGGGCAATATGCCAGCGCCAATGCTTAACCCCTACAATCAATTCCCAATTCCCAATTCCCAATTCCCAATCCCCAATTCTAAATTCTAAATTCTAAATTCTAATCATGCAATACCGAAGATTTGGACGCACAGAATTGCCAATGCCAGTGTTTTCCTGCGGTGGTATGCGCTACCAATTTAAGTGGCAGGATGTCCCAGCTGGGGAGATTCCCCAAGACAATCAAAAGAATTTAGAAGCTACCATTCGCCGTTCCCTAGAAGTAGGTATTAATCACATCGAAACCGCTCGTAACTATGGTACTTCAGAAATGCAGTTGGGTATGATTTTACCCCATCTTCCCCGGGAAAAACTGATTGTGCAAACTAAAGTTGGCCCTAAACCAGATGCTCAAGAATTCCGGCAGAAGTTTCAGCAATCCCTAGCTTATCTCAAGCTAGACTATGTAGATTTA
>JAAHFP010000037.1 GCA_010672925.1 Symploca sp. SIO1C2
CTATGCCAACGGCACCAGCGTAGCTGATCGCACTCTAGTCTAATAATGACTCTGACCACTCCTCTCCCAATACTTTCCTAAATCCTAGTCTCTATCACCGTTTCGACTACTTTTGCCTAATGGATAGCAATTCTGGGGGACTTTGAACTATTTTTTACATACTCAACAGAAGGGGATTTGGTATTAGAGTTTCTCAATCTGTTCTCTAGGCAATCCTGTTGCTTCTGCGATTGTCTCAATATCTATTCCTTGGAGTTTTAATGTTCTAGCTATATTAACCTTTTCCTGCTGTTTTCCTTCTTCTCGACCCTCCAATCTGCCTTCTTCTCGACCCTCCAATCTGCCTTCTTCTCGACCCTCCAATCTGCCTTCTGAGCGCGAACCTTCGATTATACTGGTTTCATAACGCCTATTCTCCATAAATCTCAGGTAGTTTGCTCTTTCTTCGACCCTCAAGCTATCTACTAGTAAATTTTCCTTTGCTTCCGCTAAACCCTGGGCTGTAAATTCCTCTTTGATTCGGCTATTTTTCAGGAAATATACCCATTCATCCAAGGTATTCTTCACTACATCGTTAAAGTTGTTAACTTTAATCACATAATACTCTGGAAAAATCTCCGATACTTCCTTTATATTAAACAACTTTTTCTGGTTGATTGATGGCCTTAAAGAGTCTTCTAAGTGTAGACCATTAAAATCTAATTTCCCTTGGTAAATATAATCATCCCCCTGTCCCAGAGAAAAATAGACCACATTCACTGAATAAGCTTTTCTAACTTTACTGTAAGGTTCTCCTTGTTCCCGGAATTTCTTAATCAATTTCGCTGTGCCGTAGAGCATCCGATGAAAATAATCTTGCTCTGTAGAGTTTTGCACTTCAATGAGAATCAATTCACCCTGGTCATTTTCCGCCAGAATATCAACTCGATTGAGCTTGTCATCCTCTGCTTGTTGATTGCTTTCACTTTCGAGTATTGATTGTATCTTGACTTGTTTCCCCAATAACTCGCTGAGGAAGCCAGCCAAAACTACATGATTAGCTTTGTTTCTGAGTAATTTTTTAATTGCCCAATCAAATCTGATGTGTGTTTGGGGCATAACGGCATCAATGGGAAGAGCTACTTCGTCTATTCTACAATATTTACTAGTGGATAATTTTGGTTATGCGATCGCGCAAGCACTGCTGCTCTTCAAGATCGCTTAATCCAGAACAGGAGATTATAACTCAATAGATTCCTTCGTAGTCAACTATAAAACAGAAGAAACAAGCAAAAACCTCTTTCCTTCTGCCTCCTGCCTCCTGCCTCCTGCCTTGCTTCTTAAGAGTTTACCTGCGTTGTGTCAGAATTGCATGTTGTAGGCGTATTTCTGCTAAGCGTTCAGTTTGGTCACTGCGAGTCCCGATGGTAAATTCCCCAACAAGGGCATAGTAAACCATTCGAGCCCGTACCATTGCTTCAAACGGTGCAAAGCCAACTTGTAAAAATAAGTCTTTTGTGTAATTTAAACGTCTTTGGTCAACTTGGGCAAGAACAGTAGTAATTTTGGAATTGCTCGTTGCCCAGGCGCGAATTGCATTTTCTGCTCGACCATCATCCTGAATCGCTAATTCAAATAGATAGAGCAGTTTTGTTGTTGCATCGCCTCCAAGTGCTTCAACCTGCTCAATTATACTGTTAGTTTGCCAGTTGACCCATTCTTGCAGAATCGCTTCTAAGAAATCCTCTCTATTTTTAAAGTGCCAGTAAAAACTCCCTTTAGTTACACCCATGACTTTGGCAAGTGGCTCGACTCGAACTGTCTCAACTCCTGTTTCTGCTAAGGTCTTGAGTCCTTGCTCAATCCAATCCTGCCGGGTCAAATTCGAGACTTGATTTTTCTTAACCATACGGTAGCGTATTGACATTTACACGATACAACATTAATCTATACCCATACGGTAGCGTATTGAAAGGAGAAGTATGACTACTTTAACCGAACAAAATAAATCCATTGCTCTACGTTTTGCTCAGGATGGTTGGGGCACAAATGCTGGGTGGAGAGAGATCTGGGATGAGTTAATGAGTGCAGATGTTGTCCATCACTTCAACAGCACAGCAGAACCCATTATCGGACTCGAAGCAAACAAGGTTTTTAATGAAGGTCTCTTTCAAGGATTCCCTGACATTGCTCACAGGATAGAAGATCTAGTCGCAGAGGGAGATAAAGTTGTGTACCGCACAACCATTCAAGGAACTCACGCGGGTAACTTTTTGGGAACTCCACCGACGGGTAAAGTGGTTAAAATTAACGATTTCACGTTACTGCAAATTGCTGACGGTAAAATTGTAGAGTGGTGGTATGAGTGCAATTTGTTGGAAGTGATGCAGCAGCTTGGATTAGTTTCAGTTTAGATTCCCAATTGGCAGCTAGCAAACAAGTTGTTGGAGGCGGCGAGAAAACTTTCTTGCTTCGTTTTCAGCTCTCTCGTCGCCGCTCAACTAGTCATTGTATTTTAAGTCTATCACCTAAGTCGTGAGGGCGGTTTAGTATAGTAATTGTAGCTAGAATCTAAAAACTACAAACTCTGCGATCGCTCCTTTTTGGGCGTGAAAGTGCCCAAAAGCAAATCTATATGACTAAGCACCAAAGCTTGAAACCTTTACAAATCAAGGATTTAATTGCTTAAAAGCAAACGGGAGTCAGCTAGATAGGGTAATTTTCCCGGAGAACATCCGAGTATTTTACGATGTTTATACGGAGTCATAGCTAGTCAAAATTGAAGCGATCAGTTACAAAGAAGGCAATACACTCTTTATCCACGGCGAGGAGTACGATTTATGAAAATCATTACCCTTTCAGAAGATCCCGCTGAAATTAGTTCAATGTTTGAGCAAGCTAAGCTGCTACGCATTTAATTTGTATACTACTAGCGAGCAAGATGTTTGCGCTACGCGCACGCTACGCGAACGCACTACAGCTTTTCCAACTTTTCGCATTATTCAATTTAGCTGCACATCAGCTTAATGATGAAGATATGATTATACAATTGGCTGACGGACGCCAGTTTATGTTGAGTGCCATCGATGATTTCGATATAGAGATTGGATTTCGATATAGAGATTGCGCAAACACGTCGAAATCAGAAATTAATGGAATTTTTGGAGCAACGAGCTAGACAAGCCCAGACTATTCCACTTGATGAAGTCAAACGTCAATTTGGTCTTAGCTAGTACCAACAGTTCAATTTGGTGATTTGCGGTATTTTTATCTTATAGAGATAATGATGAAAACTAAAGTGGTGATTACTGCAACAAAATTATGACTGAACTCCTGCAACAGGCAATTGCCCAAATTCAAGAACTCCCACCTGCTCAACAAGATGCGATCGCGTCTCGGTTGTTGGCAGAATTGCAAGATGAACAAAAATGGGGAGCCCGTTTTGCTGCTACCACAGACGATCAATGGGATCAGATGGCTGCAATGGTGCGCCAGGAAATTGCTAAAGGCGAAACCATTCCACTTGATGAGGTCTTTCCAACCTAGAAATGAAATCAAGTGTTACAAAATCATTTCGCAAGCGGTTAGGCGATTTACCTGAGTCAGTTCAGGAGCAAGCCGCTAAAGCATACACTCTTTGGCAGGAAGATCCTTATCATCCAAGTCTTCAGTTTAAGCGAGTTAGTCAAAAACAACCGATTTATTCTGCTCGTGTCAGCATCAGTTATCGTGTTTTGGGTTTGCTGGAATCTGATCATATTTACTGGTATTGGTCTTAGCTAGCACCAATAGCTCAATTTGGTGATTTGCGGTATTTTTATCCTATGCAGAATATTATATTATAACTGCGATAAAATTAATAGTTAGACACAGCTTTTGTATACTTGTATGTTGCTTAAAGATAAACTTATTGATTCTCTTGAACAAGCGAAGGGAGAACGTGAAATACATTCTTTTCTAAAGGAAGAACCCTTTCTTGTTTGGCATACGTTTATGCGTTCGGGCGGGCACTCTAGCTACGTTATCCCCGAATTTTCCTTTGCTGGTAAGTACCGCGCTGATTTTGCTGTGATGCAGTCTTTTTCTGGAGGTTGGAATATTGCATTTGTAGAGTTAGAGCCAGTTGATGAAAAACCATTTAACCAGGATGGAAGTCCATCTCCGAGACTGCGCAGTGCCATCAAGCAAATTGATGACTGGAAAAACTTTGTATCTGATGAAAAAGCATCTTTGTGCTCACATTTAGCTGGTGCTGCGAGAAATAATGACACTTTATATCCTGAGAGAAATCTAGCACGAGAACCATCGTGCGTCAAGATGCCACTACGCGATCCTAAAACATATTTATGCTGCGAGTATTTCATTGTTATGGGTAGACGCAGCCACTTGGAAGATGAGAGACTTACATATGCAAAGTCGAGATATTATGCAAACCATGATATTAGAATATTCACTTATGATCACTTTATTGAAGTTGCAGAAAAGTTAAATAAATCTAACGAAAAATATAAAAGCAGAACGATAGAGAAACAAGACCAAGATTTTTTGGTTGAGTTTGATAAAAATCCTGAGCAGTTTAGTATATCTAGCAGTCTAGATGCGTACAATTATCCAAGGGATTTGAATATTTACGGTACTTGTTACAAGATACAATCCAACAGCAAAGAATCTGGATTTGTAGTTGAGATTCTAGGTACTCCTTACGAAATTTATGAAGATCGACTAAAATTTGACATCAACAGAATCGAACCTGATGGTCTAGCATTACCCGTAGCAAATAACCTGACATCTTTGCGTGCTGCAATAGAACTTGCCGAAATTTTTGAGCGATTGATAAAATTTCATGTAAATGCCGAACAATCGCTCGACTTGATAAACGAGTGTTTACAGCGTTTAATAAAAAATCCACCGTATAGAGTAGTTGATAAAATTGACGAATAACGCTAATTATCTCCATGTTGGGTTTCGCATCGGCTTCACCCAACCTAAAATATCTGCGATCCTACTGGAAAATAAACCCATACTTAATGGATATTTAGTTCACTTATACTAAACTAATACGCAACTTTTTGCCAACAATCTTAGCTGCTTGTACTATAGTATGTAGCGTCACTGATGAATTATCCGGGTCGAGAAGCTCTTCAAGAGATGCAGGACTAGTTTGCATCTCTTTAGCCATTGCTGTTTTAGTCAATTCTCTTTCACTCATTGCCTGAGTAATTTGCCAAGCGAGAACACGCTTGAGAGCTATTGCGTCAGCTTCAGCAATTGTTCCCTCTTCTTCAAGGAAGTCGTCAAAAGAAGAACCAATGTGGGGATTGATATTCATCATTTTTGTTCCAATTTTTGTTTACGGTCTAATGCCAAGCTTAAATCTGAGTCCGAAATCTTTTCCGTCTTCTTGATAAATCCGTGAAGTAGCAGTATGTTATTTTCGTGGATGCAAAAGATTACACGAGCAATTCTATCTTGCAAATTAGTGCGAACCTCAAATAAACCTCTTCTGAGGGGTTTGCATATTGGCATTCCGATTGGCCAGCCATACTCAAGTGTTCTGATATTGTTTCCAATCGCACGACGCTCATCTGCTCCTAAACTTTTTAACCAATCCCTTACAGGTTCATTGCCAGCTTCGGTTTTATAAAAGCTTGCGGGTACTCGTTTACTTTCCATTCACAAAAAAATACATCATTTTTGTAATATCCGTAAATATAGAAACCACAACATTGATGTCAAATCCAGTAGGAGCCTATTGCATACACTTATTGTATATTCCCAGTGTAATATATTTTGATACCTGGATGGGGCAAATGCAATTTGCCCCTACCTTCTAATCAAGCACCTCTTTACGGAATTTTCTTCCCAATTCTCAACTTTTGGATAAGCTATCGCGAAATATCAAGCCACACAGTAGTGCGAGCATCTTGCTCGCGTCTCGCCTATAAGTCATCTTGCTCGCGTCTCACCTTATAAGTCTTTTTGCTTACCCTACTGGGAAGTGCGATTACCTACGGCACAAGCAAAGTGCAATCGCTATCTGGAGTGATTTGAGGATATGTGGAAGTAGCTAGTTTCTCAATTATCTTGTATTAGTTGACTCAACTTCTTGAGGATCTTAAGCACCTCGAATAACTTGTTTTTTCGAGGAAGGAGGGAAAAGGTATCTGAAAAATCATATTGTCGATGTCCTTGTGCTGAGAGTTTGAGGAAACAGAAAAGTCCTCCTGTGGTAATCAAACCATAGAGGGGTTTCTGGGTTGCAGGAGAAGCAGAAGTGCCCCATTTTGCTGCTGCCATCATATAGGTGAGGGTCTGGGGAATTGCTAGTTCCAAGTCAGTGGTGCTGCGTTTAGATTCAATTACAACTACCCAAAGCTGATGATGCACAATCAGAAAATCGATACGTCCATTGAGAATTTCATCTTCCTCCTCTACCCGCAACACTACTGATTCTTCGGCTCGGATTTGGAACGGTGGCTCGTAGAATCCGGCTAGTTCTAGAAGAGGAGATATCAGTAACAGATTAACGGCTCCTTCTGCCAGGGGGCCATAGTAACGATGATACTCATACCTTGCTTTGAGGCGATCAAGTGTCTTTTTCTCCTCCTCAGTCAGGGATGGCAAATCCTCCCTCCACTCTGGGAAGAAATCATCCTGTTGTGCTCTGTGCAAGTCTAACTTCGTCTCAACGTCGATTAATGAGGTAATAGCTTTTGTTACAGCAACAGTTTTGGTCATGATTGTCTCTCCCTTCATTATCATGATAGCGAGATCTGCTTGCAGAGATTGCTTGCGCGATCGCTTCTCTGAATATATAGCGCTTCGCGCAGGTGTTAGGTATTAGGTGTTAGGTGTTAGGGAGGTGGAAAGTACTGTTAAATAAAGGTATTTGTGATTATTCACCATGCTCAATCTGTAAACACACGAGCGCTCTTTGCGATAAAAAGGCATATCGAGAAGCAGTAAGACAAACTTAAGTGGACTTGAGCTATTAGCCAGGGGTTTGAACCCCTGGTGGGTAAAGCAACTCGTGCAAAATTTGAGTTAAACCGACAACTTTAGTCTCGGCGAGTCACTACAAAGTTCATCACTAATCAAGCACCTCCCCGCAACTTATCCAACACACTACGATCCTCCAAAGTAGAAGTATCTCCAGCTACTTCTTCCCCTGCTGCTAAATTCCGCAACAAGCGCCGCATAATCTTCCCTGAACGAGTCTTCGGCAGTGCATCAGTAAAGCGAATTTCACCAGGACGCGCGATCGCACCAATCTCTCCAACTACATGTTTTTTTAGTTCTTTCTCTAGTTCCTCGCTAGCATCAATGCTACCTTCCAGGGTGACAAAAGCAAAGACATCTTCTCCCTTCACTTCATCCGGCTTACCTACTACCGCTGCTTCTGCTACTGCTGGGTGGGATACTAAGGCAGATTCTACTTCCATCGTACCCAAACGGTGTCCTGAAACATTAATTACGTCATCAACACGACCCATTACCCAGAAGTAGCCATCTTCATCTTTCCTTGCACCATCCCCAGCAAAGTAGAGATATTTTCCATCCTTGGGGGGAATATGTTCCCAATAGGTGCGGCGGAATCGCTCAGGATTGCCGTACACTGTCCGCATCATCCCCGGCCAGGGATGCTTGACTACCAAGTAACCCCCTTGATTATCTTCTACGGGATTGCCTTCTAAATCGACAATATCAGCAATAATCCCTGGGAAGGGGAAAGTTGCCGAACCTGGTTTTGTGGGAGTAGCACCGGGAAGAGGAGTAATCATAAAGCCGCCGGTTTCCGTCTGCCACCAAGTATCCACAATCGGACAACGTTCCCCACCAATAATACGGTGATACCAAATCCAGGCTTCTGGGTTAATCGGTTCTCCTACAGTTCCCAATATCCGCAGAGAAGACAAATCCCTGGCGTTGGGATGCTCCTCTCCCATTTTGATTAAAGCGCGAATTGCCGTAGGAGCAGTGTAGAAGATATTAACACCGTATTTTTCTACCACATCCCAGAGACAACCAGGATTAGAAGGACGAGGCGCACCTTCATACATTAAAGTAGTGGCTCCATTGGACAGGGGGCCATAGACTATGTAACTGTGACCGGTAATCCAACCAACATCAGCAGTACACCAGTAAACATCCGTATCTTTAAGGTCAAATGCCCACTTCAGGGTCATATGGGTGTAGAGATTATAACCAGCAGTAGTGTGAACAACCCCCTTGGGTTTACCGGTAGTACCACTAGTGTAGAGGATGAAGAGCATATCTTCACTATCCATCGGCTCTGCTGGACAATCTCCAGATACCCCAGCTTGCAAGTCATGCCACCAATGATCCCTTCCTGGTTCCATGGTAATTTCTTGTGCAGTGCGCTTGACAACCAGGACGTTTTCGACAGTAGGTGCGCCATTATTCGCTAGGGCTTTATCTACTTGTTCTTTGAGGGGGACAATCTTATCCTTGCGCCAACCACCATCAGCAGTAACGACTAACTTAGCTTCCGCATCTACCAATCGGTCTTTTAATGCTTCCGCACTAAAACCACCAAAAATTACGGTATGAGGAGCACCAATCCGAGCACAAGCTAGCATCGCGATCGCAGCTTCAGGAATCATGGGCATATAAAGACCAACCCGATCGCCTTTTTTAACTCCCAGCTGTTTTAATACATTAGCAAACTGGCAGACTTCTCGGTGCAGTTGGGCATAGGTGAGAGTGCGAGAATCTCCTGGTTCCCCTTCCCAAATCAGAGCAGCTTTATTTCTGCGCCAAGTAGTAAGGTGTCTGTCAAGACAATTGTAAGAAATATTAATTTTACCCCCAACAAACCACTGAGCAAAAGGTGGTTGCCAATCCAATACCTTGTCCCACTTTTGGAACCAATGCAACTCACTTGCCGCCAACTCTTCCCAAAACTTTTCTGGGTCAGCTTTTGCCCGGTCATAAACTTGCTGATATTCCTGTAAACTCTTGATGTGAGCTGCTTGAGAAAACTCAGACGAGGGTGAGAATACACGCTTTTCTTGCAGAATTGATTCTATGGTTGGTTGTGACATCGAACTTAGATAGTTGCTGTATATATAGCAAACTTAAATTATATGAGGCTACAATAATATTGTCATTGTCACAGGGTAATTTATTCTTTGATGCAGGAACAATATAACAATATTGGAGCCATCTACCAAGAGTTCAAAAGTCAAGCTACATTGCCAATAGCCGAAGAATTTACTTTTTTCCAACTGCTGGGAAATTTAGAGGAAAAAACTATTCTTGATTTGGCCTGCGGTACAGGTTTTTATACTCGATTAATCAAACAAAAAGGGGCAACCAAAGTAGTTGGGGTAGATATTTCTGAAGCGATGCTCCAGTCGGCACGTCAACAAGAAGAGCAACAGCCCCTTGGTATCGAATATCATCTAGGGGATGGGTTACAACTAGAGCAAATAGGCTCTTTTGAGTTGATTACTGCCGTTTATCTGCTCAACTACGCCCAAAATCCTGAACAGTTGGTCTCTATGTTCGTTAGTGTCGGTAAAAATCTGAAAGAAGGAGGACGTTTGGTTGCTATAACCACTCATCCAGACTTTCAAATGAGCCAATATAATCCTACTAAATATGGAGTAACGGTAACTAAACAAGAATCTATCCCCCAAGGCTACTATTGTGAAATAGACTTTCATACATCTTCTCCTTTTTCGATCCAGTGCTTCGGGTGGAATCAGTCTGTGTATCAAGAAGCTGCCAAAGAAGCTGGATTAAAAAACTTGGCCTTGCATCCAATAGAAATTCCACCTCAAGCAATAGAAAAGTATGGAGTGGATTATTGGCAAGATTTCCGTGATAATAATTTAATTATTGCTTTAAGTTGTGAAAAATAAGCTAAAAGGCATTTTAAATCCTTTTTAGCAAGGCAACGGCAAACAGAAGACCTGGATAGACCAGATACAGATGTGATTTCCTTCAAGTATAATCACAATTTTCCCGGCTTCCTACTCCCCGTTGACTTATTTCTCGTCTGTTATCTTGGAAATACGGATTCTTTTCACACACAACCAGGAGCAAGTCTATGAATCGGAAGCAATTCTTAAGAGTTGTTTATCTTGGCTTGGCAACAATCATCCCCTTGGGGATAGTTAGTGCTAACTCAGCTATCGGACAATCAGGAATCAACCAAAGTGCATTGCAGAGTGCAGCTTTATCTAAGCACAATAGCTATCGGGGCACCCATAATAGTCCGAATATGACCCTGAGTAGTTCCCTCAACAGCAGTGCTCAAAGCTGGGCAAATCATTTAGCAAGCAATGGCGTTTTTGAACACAGCGGTACCAATAATGTAGGAGAAAACCTGTTTGTCTCCTATACCACAGCATCGTCTGTAGACTCAGCTGCCCTGGCGAACCAAGCAGTGACTAACTGGTACAATGAGGTTTCGGACTATGATTATGATAATCCAGGATTTTCTGGAAAAACCGGGCATTTTACCCAAGTGGTATGGAAAAATAGTACCGAATTAGGTTGTGCGGCAGCCCAGGGTGTTAAAACTCTCGGTGGTAATCAGTACAACGCCTACTATGTCGTCTGCCAATATTCCCCTGCGGGTAACTTCCAAGGACAGTTTCCCAATAACGTTTTGGAACCGTAGTTTTGTGTAAGTTAGAAGATGTTTGGGGCAAAGACGATAAGTTTTTGCCTCAAACATCGAAAATATACCAGTTATCCCATCCGTGAAGTAGATTCAATTTGAGCCTATTCCCCATTCCCCATTCCCAGAAACCAAAAACTTTGTTCTTCATCTAAATCAAAAACACTATATTCATTTAGTTTTCCGGTCACAATTTAAAGATAATCCCGTGAGATTCTTCACATAGTCTAGGATCTCTTGGTAAGAATCGGGGTTTCTTTGGGGATGAATAATAATCTGGACTGGACTATGAGGTAAGCAAAACATCAACCGACCATTTTCAGCACAAGCAAAAGCACTGACTTGGCTAAGATCCACTACATAAGTGTTGCGCTCGTAAACAAATTTAACCCACATTATGCACACTGAACTTTCACATCTAAAATTATGGAGAGGTACACCATAAAAATAGGCGGATTGACAGAAGTAGCAATCCGTGGAGTACCTGTTTGGTTGATTGAGGAGGTGGGGGGAAAAAATTTCCCATCCTTACCCTCTGATACTTAATCCTCAATCTCCCATCCCAAATCCCCAAAAAATCAAAAGTTAGGTGTTAGGTGGGTGGAACTGGCATCCTGCCAGTAGCAAGTGGTAGGTGGGTGGAACTGGCATCCTGCCAGTAGCAAGTGGTAGGTGGGTGGAACTGGCATCCTGCCAGTAGCAAGTGGTAGGTGGGTGGAACTGGCATCCTGCCAGTAGCAAGTGTTAGGTGGTAGGTGGGTGGAACTGGCATCCTGCCAGTAGCAAGTGTTAGGTGGTAGGTTGTAGGTGTTCAGGATTTCCGACTCGCGATGGAATTTTTCCAATTCCCGATTCCCAATTCTCAACTCCCAATTCTCTTTTACCAATTATCATCACTGTAGAGATTAATCGTTAGCTGCTGATTACCTGCTGGCACTCCGGTAATACAGGCACAAACTTCTCCTTGCCCCTCTATTTCCACCTCACAGGCATGACAAGAACCCATCAGGCAACCTGTGGGAATGAAAATACCAGCTCGTTTTGCCACTTCGAGCATCGGTTCTCCTACTTCAGCATTAACTGTGACATCATCTGGTAAAAATCGAATGCTAACACTCATGCTTTTAGATCTCTATTGGGGAAAATTGCTCTAGTAGTTTGCCCACTTCTATTATAGTTGTGAGTAAATTTGCCTAGAAATTATGTAGGGATTTGCTGTAGGAGACCAAATCCTGTATGTCACACATTGTAGAGACGCGCCTGCCGAAGGATGCCCGTAGGGCTGTTGGCGCGTCTCTACGGGGTTTTCGCTTTCATGCCATTAATTAATGACTGTGTTGCTAACTCTGCCACAGAAACAATATCTTGCTCATCTGTAATCGTTAACTGATGATCAATCAAGAGCATGGCAAGTCCGTGAACTAATGACCAAGTTACCCAAGCCAACTGCTGAGTTTCACCCCCTTGAATCTTTCCCGCCTGTTGTCCATTGGCAATGGCATCCATCAGGACTGCAAATGCTTCTTCTCCTGCTGCATTCAGTGGGGGATAGCAGAGATTGTCGGCTTTAAAAGCACTGAACATGACTCGATAGTGAGAGGGATGGGAGATGGCAAATTTTACGTAGGCAATGCCACTCGCTTGCAGTTGCTCCAGGGGATCGTCAGAGGCTTTTTCTATACTACTGTTCAAACAGCGGGTGAGGATGTGAAAACCTTCTTCTGCTACGGCAGCTAACAGGGCATCTTTATCCGCAAAGTGGCGATAGGGTGCTGCATTGGATACCCCAACCCGACGGGCAACTTCTCGCAGAGACAAAGTGCTTGCATCCTGCTTTTGAGCAATCAACTCTAAAGCTGCCTTAATCAGGGATTGCCGGAGATCTTTGTGATGATAACTAGTCTCGCTGGGGGATTTGGTCATATAGAGGGTCAATTAAAAGCTCTTAGGAAACAATTTTAGATTTTAGATTTTAGATTTTAGATTGAATAAATCTAAGCCCAAGTATCTTAAAAAACAAGGTAGGAGGTAGTGTTTGTGGCCTTCATACCCAAGTATACCTATCCAAATGCTTTACCTAACTCCTGGAGGCTGAGAGTGTTTCTAGAAAATGTCTTGAGCAACATTTGAGCACTGTATGTTGACAGCGTTAACATTTCCGGCTAGGCTAATGTTATCAGTGTAAACATATGACCAGTCCTAAATCGGGAGATCTTTGCAATGAAATATCCCATGTACCAAATCGATCCCTCAGAAGATACAGAAGCAGTCACCTTTATCAACGGCATGGAAGCAAGGGACTTAACTGGCTTTCTCTGGATGTGGAAAAATATGAATTGGATTAAGACGGTGACTGTGGAAGCTGAAGGTTGTGTGCAGGTCAAAGCAGGTCTTTGTGGCCCCAAAGAATTGGTTATGGTTAGTTATTGGCGCTCCGAAAAGAGTCTCAAACAGTTCTTTAGAGGTAAAGCGCATCAACAAATGATGCAGTTTGTTGCCAAAAATCCTCTTAGCTTATGTCTGTATAACGAAATTTATCAACGTCCAACAGTTGGTAAGTATCTACATGAGCCGCAAGGTATGGCAAAGCTAAATCAAAGTCTTCAGCTTCCGGCGGTTAGCGCCAGTTGATGTTGTAGTACCGTAGCACAGCTAAAATGGTGGTTTAGATTTTTGGTAGTGCGAGCGTCTCGCTCGCTAGAGGGATATAAAAAGCGAGCAAGATGTTTGCGGTACGCGCACGCTACGCGAACGCACTACATTTATTCTCTCATTTTAGCTGTGTCACGCCAGTAAGTTGGCTGAAGCTTTTACCTATTGGTGAACCCCTACCTGAAGTTTCATCAATAGACATCTCCAGAAACCTCGATTTTGGCACGGTAGCATGGGGTTCTAGAATAATTATTGGAGATGTCTTATGTTCAAACAAAGCAAAGCTAGCTACCTGATTCAGCGTTCCACGGGTAAAAGGATTAAGATCGGGGGGTGTCAGCGTTCCCAATCTCTGCCTCCAAAAGCCAGGAAATATGGGGCAAGTCGGTATCAAGCAGCTGAACTTCCTCCCAAGGTTGACTTGCGCCCATATATGACCCAGGTAGAAGATCAGTCAGCCGTGAACAGTTGCTCAGCCAATGCGATTGCAGGAGCATACGAATATTTGGCAAAAAGGGCTTTAGGAGCATCCGGAGATGTGAGCCGTCTGTTCATCTATTACAACGGACGTGCGGTGTTAGGAGATCAGAATAAGGATGAGGGTAGCAGCATTACCGCTTGCATTCGAGTATTGCAGGAAATCGGTGTTTGTACAGAAGATACTTGGCCTTATGATGTGGCAATGGTCAACGCACAACCTCATGATGATGCATTTGAGGAAGCGCTGCAATTCCTGATCGAAGAAGCAGAGGAAGTGAAAGTTGATTTGTTTTCCATGAAACATTGTTTGGCGGAGGGCTATCCGTTTGTTTTTGGGTTAGCGCTGTTTAGGTCATTTGATCGCGCAGGCAAGCATGGGAAGGTGTCGATGCCCAATCCCAACAGTGAGGAAGGACGTCAAAGTCATGGTGCTCACGCCATGCTGTGCGTAGGTTATTCGGAGCAATCTCAAGCATTTATTGTCCGCAACTCTTGGGGTGAAAAATGGGGAGAAAAAGGGTATTGTTATATTCCTTATGCTTACATGACTAACCCCGAACATTGCTGGGACTGCTGGAAAATTGCCAGTGTTTCTGACCTAGACTTTACTGCGGGGGTTTGGTATGAAGAGGATGAAAATTATTACGAGTATGATGAAGAAGATGAAGAAGACTATGATTACGAATACTACTATGAAAATGATGAAGAGGATGGCTTAGAGGAGAGCGATGAGGAATATTATGATGATTATGGGGATGAAGAAGATTTAGATGATTATGGAGATGAAGAAGATTCCGACGATTATGATGAAGATGAGGAATATTCCGACGATTATCAGGATGAAGATGAGGAAGATTTAGATGATTATGGAGATGAAGAAGATTCCGACGATTATGATGAAGATGAGGAATATTCCGACGATTATCAGGATGAAGATGAGGAATATTCCGATGATTATCAGGATGAAGAAGATTAGATTCGGTTGTTAGTCCTGAGCAGGGTGAGGAATTGCTCTCTAATTTGAGAATTTGTGAGTCCTTGTGCCACAAGTTCAGCAATTTGAATTTTTCCTAGTATTAACCGATGTATCAAGCATGGACAACGATTTGCTTCTTTTTTTCCTCAGCGTTGGTGTACTAATCCTTTATCTCGTCTTTTCTGGACTAACTGAGATGGGTAAAAAATTTCCTTGGAAGAAATAAACAAAGCTTTAAAATGGACTCTCTGCTTCTACAAATGTCACACGACCAAAATCTTGAGGTGCATGAAACTGAGGTTTCGGAGTTTGGCTGGGAGACCATTGGCTATACTGTCGATTTGTCTTACCACCTAAACGGTTAAGGTTGAGATGCCAAATTTCTCTTGGCTTAGGTGGTGTGTTCTTAGCGGTGTTAGTAAAATTGCTAAAGGGAATCGCCGCTTCTAAAATCCAATATTGATCTGTATCACTGTCGTCATTTAGCGTGCCGACAATTGAGGTAGCAATTTGGATGCCCTGACCATTCCATTCCGAGGTAGATGACTGTGGACCTTGGGGATGAAATTGATCCAGAAATGCCCCCCGCACATTCATTTCAATATTGAAATAGCTCAGGGGTTTGTCGGGATCTGGTGCTAAAAATACTTCTACACAATCATCCTTGAAAACCGCGCTATCCCGCTGGGTTTGTTCTGCCCAAATATGGGCATCTTCAACGAGAAAAAATACATATAGATGCTCATCATCCCACAGCATTTTACTGACTGTTTGTTCTTGCGTCCCCGACTCCCACCAGGGAAATTCAAAATTACCTACATCCGGGGCTGCTATCCAGGCTGGCTCATCTAATTGGCCGTCAATGACGATTGGGTCATTTGTGCGCAATATGCTATAAGATGGGTAGCTAAATGCAGCTTGATTGCGAGATGAAACCAGGAGAAAGATTAGGGTTGTAATCGCAGTAATAATTATTGTTTTAAGCTGATTGGGTTTAAACATTTTTCTGATTTTCATGGGAATTCGATGGATAAAATTGTCTGAATTTAGCCATCAGCACTCAGTCTACCCCATTGTGTCGGGCTGATTGTGCGATTGCCGACAGTACCCGCGTATGCGGCTCGCCTACAGCACAGCGATCGCTTTACCGCCGAAATACGCCAACCTGCAAAATGCTACACCTGAATTATGCAAATTATAAGCCCGACTTTATCCATTTGAAGTTGGAGCCATTCTCAACGCTGTTAGGATTGCAGCCAGGTAATCAAACTTTTTCATAAGTGTGATGTTAGACCAAATCCTGTATCGATATACCTGCTATGACCACATTGTAGAGACGCGCCAACAGCCCTTCGGGCATCCTTCGGCAGGCGCGTCTCTACAGGGATTTCACGGTTTGCTCAAAACGGCTCTATTGTAACCGGATTTGGTATTAGACCGACATCCAGAAAAAGCTAGAGAAAATCTGTCATACCATAGCCATTGCTCAGTAAGGGTTATAGCATATGGATAAAGTCGAGCTGAGCGTCCCGCCAATTATTGTTTGGGGTTCTTTTTCTTTTGCTTATACTGCTCTAAATGGTCAGGGAAAAAATCATTCATATCGTAGAGTCTAAAAGGGTTAGGGTCATCATCTAAATGACTCCAGCCCTGATCGCTAGCTTTCCCATCAACATGGGAGGTAAACCATGAATTTTCCCACTTCATCGGCAATACTTCGATCCGCTTACCATTCTCAACATACACCGTCGCATTAGGAGTAGTTTTGGTCGTGCAGCTAGCGATCTTACTAAGGAATCTTGCAGGTGAAAAAATAGCTTGATACCCAAAGTGCTCACCAAAGATGCGCCCTAATTCGTACAAATCTAGGTCTTGTTGTTCCTCTGTCCACCCATCACATAGACACCGATACCGATGATGCAGCAAATTTCGATCAACAACTAGCACGCCAGAACGAACTAAACCTTGTACGCCATATTTTTTTCTCGCGAGGGAAGACGGTTTCAAGCCCACGAGTGCATGAGAATAGTCAATAAACCGTGTATCTTTCACGTCAAGCCCCTGATATGGAGTGGTATCAGCTTCCCAATCTAAATCGAAGGTACATGAAGTTTTCCAACCCCCATAGCTTTCATCCTGAAAAAAACGCTCTGCCATTTCATCAAGGGGTGGAACATAATCGCTAACGGATTTCTGCCCCCATCTCTTCTCAAACTGGTTAGCGTAAATTACATTAAAATGAATATCATCGCGATGGTGTTTGAAATCTAATACAAGCAGCGTCAAGCACTCCTCAACCAGTTCCCCTCCAGTTGCTACATGGATAAATTCAAAATCGGTAAATCCTTTTCCCTTCAAAACAAAGGTATAGACAGGCTTCTCCCCCCGTGAAATGTAATCCATAAATTCATCATCTTCATTGTCAATATGCGCGAAGATGGCAGCGATACGGTTAAAGTTCTGAATCAGAAACCGGAATATTCCAGTTCCATGGCTTACACTACCTGTTTTCACGATCGTCATGCCGTAGGGTGTTTGATAGTGGGCTTGTCGCTGCTTGTCTGACTCTAGATCCAGCGCATATTCCACTAAAGCTGATGTAACTACCATCGAATCATTGATGAGTCCGGGACGGTGTTTGCGAATTGTCTTAATTGCCTTGGCAATCTCATCATTCTGGACAACCTGTAAGCGAGGCCGTGAAAGTGCCATCATAAAAACCTCTTTTTTTGTACTCACTTTGAACTATTATACTCATTTTGAGTACAAGTGCAATAAGTGGATGGAGCCAATGCTGGCATCAGTTTTAGTCGGGATGGGCAAATGCTGTGGCAAAGCCAGGGATATTATTTAACCGTTGGTGTAATTAATCCCACTTCTCCGGTCAGCAACTACACCACATATAGAGTTAAAGGTGCGTTACGCTACGCTAACACACCCTACAAATAGCGCGATTGCACTTTACAGTACTTAAATAAACATACAGCGTTTTACTTTGATTTATGGAGGCAGCTTGACTATACTGGTTGGGCTAAGTTAAAGTTACAAACTTATGCCTTAAACGCTCTTTGAGGGATCATATGTTTCTGAAAACAGAGCAGATCAGAGAATCTTTAGAACTCTTAAAGTCTCTCCATCCATTTTATGGGATTACTTTCTTGGCATGTAAAAAAGATCAGTTGCCAGTTGGCGAAGCAATCCAATTCCCCATTAACTTGGTAGAAAAAGAGTTTTTAGAGAGATACTTTAAGCCAGATGAGAACTCTAATTTTTATTATCAGGTTTTTGATACATCTAATCCAAGCAAACGGTGGCTATCACCAAAGTATCCAAGCTCAGGATTGCAAAGTAAGAGAACTAGAGCTAAGTTTGCCAATGCTTTTATTCATCCAACTACTACTGAATGGGGATGGCAGACAAATTATATTCAAGTACTTCGGGATAATTTATCTAAAACTGGGACAGAATTAATCCCAACTTTTCATGTAGCAGTATGGCTTTATAGAAACAAACAATGGTCTTCAAACACAACTGCTGCTGATATAATTGATTTTTTATTTAGCGAATTTCTGATCAATGAGAATGAAAAAAAAGCTTTATTTGATATTTCCGTACCTACTCTAAATTCATTGGAAGATATTTTTCAAAATGATCATATTTCTTGGAGAGATTTAAGCTCTTTGATCGGTAGTCCACCGGATTCAATGCCTGAAGAAGGTGGGACATTGCGTCTACTGGAAATTCAAGGGGTAGGGCTAGCAAAAAAATTATTGTTTCAACCAGGTGAGAGGCTCACTCTCATCACCGGAGATAATGGATTAGGAAAAACTTTTCTACTTGATTGTGCTTGGTGGGCTTTAACTGGTAAATGGGCAGGATTACAAGCATATCCGATGGCAGATATCAGGGAAAAATCACCTACTATAAAATTTCAAATATCAGGAGATTCTGAATCTGAAAATATACAAGTATCTTATGACTGGAAAACTCAGAGTTGGAAGCTGCCCAAGAAACGCCCTACTATACCTGGATTGTTAGTATATGCCAAGGTTGATGGCTCCTTTGCAGTTTGGGATCCTGCGAAAGAATATTTGGCAATTCAACAACTGAGTGAGAGTGATTCAACTCCACGACCATTTGTTTTTACTAGAGATGAGGTTTGGAATGGTCGTGAGATTAATATAGGAGGGCGAAGAATTAATTTTATCAATGGTTTGCTCCAAGATTGGATTCAATGGCAAAGTAGACCAGAAAATTCTCCCTTCAATACTTTAAAGAAAGTATTAGAACGCCTATCGCCTCCTGAACAGAGTGATTTAGGCATTTTAAGACCTGGGGAACCTGTAAGAATTCCCTATGATGTTAGATCAATGCCGACAATTGAGCATTCTTATGGGAGTGTTCCCATAGTCTATACTTCTGCTGGAGTTCGTCGTGTTATTACACTTGCTTACCTCATTGTCTGGGCATG
This sequence comes from Symploca sp. SIO1C2, assembly GCA_010672925.1. Classification (GTDB taxonomy): domain Bacteria; phylum Cyanobacteriota; class Cyanobacteriia; order Cyanobacteriales; family Coleofasciculaceae; genus Caldora. Next base: position 19,210 of record JAAHFP010000037.1, read on the forward strand.
GGAAGAGCATAAGATTCAATCTAGATTGATCCGAAAAGAACCCCAGAGAAGAATGGTTATTTTAATTGATGAATTGGAAGCTCATCTACATCCGCAGTGGCAAAGAGTAATTTTATCGGCTTTATTGGATATCAGGCAAGACTTGGAAAGTGATTTACAAGTACAACTTATGGTAGCTACTCACTCGCCTTTGGTCATGGCTTCTGTTGAGACAAAATTCGATGAGAGAGTAGATAAATTGTTTCATTTAGATTTGCCTAGAAAAGACTTGCTTGATAACATTGAAGTGGAGCTTAAGGAAATTCCCTTCATTCGCCGAGGACGGGTTGATGCTTGGCTGACATCAGATGTTTTTGGCTTGGGTTTAGCTAGCTCCATTGAGAGAGAGAATGCAATAAAAATAGCCAAATCGTTGCAAGATCAGGAAAATCCCAGCTCAGAAGAAATAAGAATAGCATCCGAAAAGCTTAAGAAAGCTTTAGCTGAGAACGATAACTTTTGGCCTCGCTGGATATTTTTTGCGGAACAGCATGGAGTTCAATTGTGATTCCTGTTCAACTACAACCTGAACCGTCTGATTTTAATCAAAAAGTCAGAGTCAAGGGATTGGCATTCTTACAGCAAGAGCCTAATCCTAAAGTTTGGAAGAATCGAGACTATTGGACGGCAGCTATAAATGACCTTTGTAGCGCATACAATCGGATTTGTGCTTATTCAGCTCAGTGGATACCTCCTGCTCAAGGAACTCCGACTATTGATCACTTTATCCCTAAATCTGTAGCTCCGAATCAAGCATATGAATGGTCAAATTATCGTCTTTCTTGTCAATTGCTAAATGCCAGAAAATGGACTTTTCAAGATGTTCTTGATCCATTTACTATCCAACCTGGGTGGTTTATACTTGATTTTCCTTCGTTACATATTAAACCTGGCTTATCTCTAGATTCGCAAATCAGACAAAAAGTTATTAACACCATCAATCGGTTGAAACTCAATGATGAAGATAGTTGTATTCAAAGTAGAGAGAGCTGGTTGTTTCCTTTTTGCCAAGGACAATACCCATTTTCGTTTCTCAAAGGGAAAGCACCTTTTATAGCTTATGAATTGGAACGACAAAACCTTGTTGACAAGATCTCATCTATGTATCCAATGGAATTAGATAAATTTCTTGAATTTCTGGACTAGAGGCTATCGATGAGAGTCCGAGATTGTTATCCATTCTTCAACTATCCTTGACTAATAACCAATGACTAATGACCAATGACTGCGGTAGAGTCATTAAGAGTAAGCAGCAGACAACGATTTTCCATGAGTGCATATCCTGACAACAAGGAACAAGCTTCAGCATCTACTCCCGAATCTAAGGGGACTAAGCTAACTTCCCGCGCTACCGCAGCCGCTAAGCGTGTTGCTCCGGAGAATGCTGACTATCGGACAGTGGATCACAAGAAACTGACACCGATGATGCAGCATTTTGTACAAATCAAGGAAAAGTATCCCCACGCTTTATTGCTCTATCGGGTGGGAGATTTTTATGAAACCTTTTTTCAGGATGCTCGGAAGCTGGCGGAGGAGCTAGAGTTAGTAGAGACTAGTAAGGAAGCGGGTAAGGGCATTGGCAGAGTACCAATGACGGGGGTTCCCCAACATGTCTTGGAACGTTATTGTACTTTGCTGGTAGAAAAAGGCTATGCAGTGGTCATTTGTGATCAAGTAGAAGATGCCGCTACTGCTGCGAAAGAAGGACGTCAAGTGCGCCGGGAAATTACCGAGATTATCACCCCTGGTACTTTACTTAATGAAGGGATGCTCAATGCCCGTCGCAATAACTTCCTAGCAGGAGTGGTAATTGCCAAGAATTATTGGGGTTTGGCTTACTCAGATATTTCTACAGGAGAATTCTTCACTACGCAAGCTGAAGATTTAGAAGTGCTCACCCAAGAATTGATGCGCTTGCAACCTTCGGAAGTGCTTATTCCTACCAATGCTCCGGATTTAGGGAGTATGCTGCGCCCAGGGGAAACTTCGGAACATTTGCCGGAATGTCTGCCTTCCTCATTTTGCTATACCTTTCGCCCCCAAGCCCCTTTTTCCCAAGCAGAAGCTAGACAACGGCTATTGGAAAGATTTAAAGTGCGATCGCTCGAAGGTATGGGTTGCGAACATCTGACTTTGGGGGTTCGTGCTGCTGGTGGTTTGTTGGAATATTTGGAAGAGACTCAAAAACAAACCCATGTGGCACTCCAGACTCTACGTACTTATACGATCGCAGATTATTTAATTCTTGACCATCAAAGTCGCCGCAATCTGGAAATTACTGCTACGGTTCGGGATAACACTTTTCACGGTTCCCTGCTTTGGGCTTTAGATCGAACTAGTACCTCTATGGGGGGTAGGGCTTTGCGTCGTTGGTTCCTACAACCCTTACTAGACCTCAAAGGTATTCAAGCAAGACATGATACAATCCAGGAATTAACCGAAAATACCCAATTGCGGGATGATTTACGGCAACTGTTACGGTCTATTTATGACTTAGAAAGACTCACTGGGCGTGCTAGTTCTGGTAAAGCCAATGGACGAGACTTAGTAGCTTTAGCAGATTCCCTGTTGAAATTACCAGAGTTGGCAGAATTAGCAGCTGATGGCAACTCTCCCTACCTTAGAGCCCTACAACAAGTACCACCCAATTTAGAACAACTGGGGCAAAAAATCCAGGCTCATCTAGTAGAATCCCCTCCTTTACATATAAAGGAGGGTAACTTAATTCGCCCTGGTATTAATTACCAATTAGATGAGATGCGTAGCAATGCCGAGGCTAACCAGCAGTGGATTGCTAATTTAGAAGTAACTGAGAGACAACGTACCGAAATTTCCAACCTTAAGGTGGGGTTTAACAAAACCTTTGGCTACTATATTAGTATCTCCCGCTCTAAAGCCGATCAGGTTCCCGATAACTACATCCGCAAGCAAACCCTTACCAATGAAGAGCGCTATATTACCCCAGAATTGAAGGAAAGGGAAGCCCAGATTCTGACAGCAAAGGAAGATTTAAATCAGTTAGAATACGAAATTTTTGCCGGTTTAAGAGCCGAAGTTGGAGAAGAAGCCGATGAAATTCGCAAAGTCTCCCGTGCCGTTGCCGCTATCGATATTCTCTGCGGCTTAGCCGAAGTAGCAGTATATCAAGGTTACTGCCGCCCTAAAATGGTCGAAGGCAGGAAAATTCGGATTATTGAAGGGCGTCATCCGGTGGTGGAACAGTCTCTCCCGGCTGGTTTCTTTGTACCCAATTCGGCTCACCTAGGTAGTAGTGATACCTTAGAACCGCAAGCAACTGATGACAAACCGGACTTAATTATTCTCACAGGCCCTAATGCCAGTGGTAAGAGTTGCTATCTGCGACAGGTGGGATTAATCCAACTAATGGCACAAACGGGAAGTTTTGTCCCTGCGAAGGAAGCAACTTTAGGAAAATGCGATCGCATCTTCACCAGGGTGGGAGCAGTAGATGATTTGGCAACGGGTCAATCTACCTTTATGGTGGAGATGAATGAAACTGCGAATATCCTCAACCATGCTACTCCCCAATCCCTAGTTCTCCTCGATGAAATTGGTCGTGGTACTGCTACTTTTGATGGTCTTTCCATTGCTTGGGCAGTTGCGGAATATCTCGCTACGGAAATTCAGGCTCGTACTATTTTTGCTACTCATTATCACGAACTCAATGAATTGGCTTCTATCCTGACTAATGTTGCCAACTATCAGGTAACAGTGAAAGAATTACCCAACGAAATTATCTTCTTGCACCAAGTGCAACCAGGAGGAGCAGATCGTTCCTACGGTATTGAAGCAGGACGTTTAGCCGGTTTACCAACTCCTGTAATTAATCGAGCCAAGCAGGTAATGGGACAAATTGAAAAGCACAGTAAAATTGCCATGGGACTGCGCAAAGGTATTCAACAAACCCCACCAGGGTTGAAGAAGAATGCTCAAAAAACGGCAATGGAACAATTGGATATTTTTGAGCCTTGAACAGAAGAATGATGGCAAACTGTAGGGGCGTAGCATTTGGGCGATCATTTAACCACATCAACCCAAATATCCCAATCCAAATGCTACGCCCTTCCGAGATTGACGCAAAAGCCCGACTAACACCTACCACCTACCACCTTCCTGCAACACCTGCTCAATTAATGCCTGATTTTCTTGACCCTCAGCTTGCTTGAAATATTCAATAGCAATTTGTCCTGCAATTGGTTTATCCTGAGCAATTGCCATTAGCAACTTCACCGTTTGACGGAGTTGAATTTTCTCTAATAACTGCCTAGTAGTGACAATGGGTAAAGTAACAGCAGCGATAACTAGTCCGATGATGGGAGGAACCACGGGAAGCCACCATCCCTGCAAAAAAGCTAAATAGGTAATCCCCAACAGTACCCCACTCGTGGTAACAACAGCGATCAGAATTGCTCTAGGAGACTTGAATTGCCAAGCTACAGCAGCTCCTAATCCGGACCACAGCAAAATCCACAACCACTCCCCTACTTCTGGCAAAACCCGCAATAGGGGTCTCCCATCCAACGCTGCACTCAAAAGTTGGCAGATGATGTTAGCATGTATTATGACCCCTCCCATTTGGGTAGGAACATCAAAAATGCGGCTACTGTAAGGGGTAGGAAACAAATCATTAGTACTTTCTGCTATAGAGCCAATTAAGACAATGCGATCGCGTACTGCTTCTGCCGGGAGCTTTTTGGCTAATAAATCCGTAATCGAGAAAGTCTGAAACTGTTCTTGGGTTCCATAATAGTTGAGTAAAATTTGATACCCCCCCACTTCAGTGCGAACATAGCCTCCATCATTGCTATTCAAGGGAACTATGATTGCTTTTCCTAGCTGTATCTGATGGGAATTATGAAACATCTCTAAAAAAGCATCTAAAACCTTGATTCTTCCTAGGTAAAAATGTAATTTATCCAGATATTTGTTGGATAAGGATGTAGGAGTAATACCTTCAGCTTCTAGATATTTCATAGTCAACCGCAAACCCAAACTCAATTTTTGCTCATCTTCTGGGTACTTAACCGTCAGCAAGGCACGGCGAATTTTGCTATCTCCATCTAAGATCTGATCCGCAAAACCTACCTGAGATTTTTGAGCCAAAACTGGAGGTGGAGCAACTTGCGGTTCTACTACTTTCTCAATACCAATTATATTCTGGCTATTTTGAAACAAGGTGACTAATTCCTGATAACCAGGTTCTACAGGTAAATCGCGATATAAATCTAGACCAATAAGTCGAGGTTGGTAGCTTTTGAGAACCTGGAGCCCCTGAACTAATATCTGATCTGGCAGAGGATAGGTTCCAATTGCTTCAATGTCTGAGTCATCGATGGTAATAATCGTAATACGAGGGTCTAGGGCAGCAGGAGGACGTGCCTGAAAAAAGCGATCCAGTGTTGTCAACTCCATTCCTTGCAAGAGTCCAGTAAAACGGAACAGAATCACTGAACTAGCAACTAATCCGGCAATGTTCGCTATCCATCTTTTCCCAAGGCGTAGATTTTTCGATTTTCGCCTTGCAGTTTTCTGTGCATCTGCCAAGATATAAATTGCTTCCCTTGCCGCTTGGAGAGCAAACTGGGCTTTTTCTCGTTCAATTTTTTCCACGGCTAAATCACTTTCTACTGCGCGTTTTGCTAGGTCTTGACTAGCAGCTAAAAAACGATAATCTAGGTCTGATAGCTGCTTTTTATCTGCCCAAGCCAAGGCTTCTTGTAATGCCAATCCCTGTAACAGCAGTGACTCATCCTGTTGTCCAGAATTCCGCCAAGCTTGGAAACTTTGAGCGTAGGGACGCATATTTTCTAGCTGTTTAGCAACCCATTCTGAGTTAAAAACTGCTTGATAGATGGGATTTTTTGTCTTCAGGTATCCTTGCTGATTAATGACTAAACCCGACAGCAGTAGTTCAATCTGTTCTCGACTATCATCAGTTGACACCTGGTTCCCTGCTAGAATTTGCTGATAGATACCCAATAAGCGTCCTGCCATTTGCTCATTGCTCAAAAGGCGATCGCGAATAGTCCGTAAATGCTCTGGCTCATCCTGAAATTCCCACTTATCAATAATCCTTGAGTGAACAATAGTTTCTACCCAAGATGCTTCTGTCTCTGTTAAAATACTCGAACTACTGTTATTTGTTGGCTCTAAGTAACCAACTACAGGAGCCATTAAGGGAGAGTCGGAATTTTGAGGCAATGAATGCTGGGCTGCTAATACTAGCTGGCACAATTTTTGAGTTAAAAACGGCTGTCCTCCTGTCCAAGCCAAAATTTCTTGGAGTACTACCTGGGTATTCCCTTCTCTAACTGCTAATCCCTGAGCTAATGACTCAATTTTATCTTCTAAGGTAAAGCCATGTAGTTCTATCGCTTTACCAATATTAAATGGAGTACGGATTTTATCTCGAATTAAATCTGATGGTGTTGCTACCCCAAAGATAGCAAAGGTAATACGGTTGAATTCTGGATTAATTGCTCTGTGGTTATAGCAAAAACGAATTAGAGCAAAAAAATCATCTACAGGAAAAGACAAATTGAGAATACTATCAATCTCATCGATAAAAATCAAGATTCTTTCTTGCGGCAATTGGACAAGCAACACCTCAGCAATAAATTTACTAAACCGCTGAGTCAAAGAAAGCTCTTCCTGTTCTTTCCACCAAGCTTTTAAATTGAATTTACCTAAAAGATTAAATCCCAACCATAGCTCGGTAACAATGCCCTTATACCACTGCGTCGGGGTAATATTTTCGCTACCAATATTGGTCATATCAATAGTAGTGCATTTAAACCCTTCTGCTTGTAAGCGATGCTTGACTCGAACCAGCAGCGATGACTTGCCCATTTGCCGGGAATTGAGGATGTAGCAAAAATCACCAGCTTTGAGAGCTTCATAGAGTTGAGAGTCAGCTTGTCGCTCAACATAGCTAGGATCATCACTAGTTAAACTGCCACCGACTTGATATTGGTAATGAGCCATTGATAATTTACAAACTACCCGATGTTTAGCAGAGCAAAAACCTTTACCTATATTCTGCCCTCTAAATATGCCATATTACCGATTTGAGGAACCAAAAGCTTCTAATAGTAACATAGAATTAAAGAATTGTATCAATTACTATATTTGATGTATCAATAATAACTGTTTTATATTAACAATTACAAAAATACTGCTTAGGCCAATTAAGGTACAAATTGTCAGTTAGAAGTGCCTCAGGAGGGGAATTGGATAGTATCGTTGTTAAAAATCAAAAAATTAATTGGTAACATGCCTCGTTTAGCCACCCAGATAGAAGCAATTCTCTACCTGAAGGGAAAACCTCTCCCCCTTGCGGAAATTTGTGAACATGCTCGATGCGATCGCTCAGAAGTAGAAGACGCCTTGATTGAGCTGATGTCAGACTATGGGCATAGAGACAGTGCCCTAGAAGTAGTAGAGACTCCCGCAGGTTATAGCTTACAGTTAAGGTCGTCTTTTGAGAACCTTATACAAAGCTTAGTTCCCCCTGAACTCGGTACGGGAGCCCTGAGAACTCTAGCCGCGATCGCTCTGAAAGAACCAGTTGCCCAAACTGACTTGATCAATCTGCGGGGCAGTGGTGCTTACCAGCACATCCATGAACTAGTAGATCTCGGATTTGTAAGAAGACGCCGACAAACTGATGGTCGTTCTTACTGGTTAAATGTCACAGACAAATTTCATCAACACTTTGAGCTCGATCAGCTGTTGACAACACCAACAGCCAGCTCCCAAGCTTGAAAGGGGAGGTATTTAAGACTGTTTTAATGGATATGTTAGAATGCGGTTGGTTGGAATCCCCACGGTGGTGGCATGTTAAGACTCCTCGAACCGGAAAGCCTGCATAAGTGGCAACAAGTTGGGTAACGCAAACCACGTAAAACCTAGCGAGTGTAAGTCTCTCCAAGGCTGTAAGTAAGAAACACTTTCGTCTTCGGTGCGGTGGGGCATCCCGTGTCGTTAATAAAGCTCAGTTAATGTCCGACGGTTTACCGGGAGTCGCTGAGAAGTCTACATTTACCCTACAAAGTAAGTGTGGGAGTATGTCACAGTAGAGCTAAGTAGGTCAACACTTGGATCCCTAATGGCATTTAACCCTAACTTCTTCGGTTCCCAGTCTGATGATGAGATAGTTAACCAACTTCTTAAATATCTCAAAAATCAATCCCCTGATGTATTGTCGCGGGTTGCTAAATCTGCCAGTCCTGAGATTCAGCAAATTATTTCTCAGAATGTTTTGAGTATGGTAGGAATGCTTCCTTCAGAAAATTTCAATGTGCAAATTTGCACTAACCGGGAAAATTTAGCTGGATTGCTGGCTTCAGCCATGATGACTGGTTATTTTTTGCGTCAGATGGAGCAAAGAATGGAATTAGAGAAAAATTATTGTGACTCAGTTCCTTGGCGTCAAAAGCCACCCCAGGATGACAAGCCAAATGATTCTTCGGAATAATCCCTAGCCTTTAACTCCCGCAACTTGGGGATTTGGTGAAAATAGATTGTAGCCGTAAAGTGGTGTGTTACGCTCAGCTCTAAGCTGAGCATTCCCATTGGGTATATAGTATACCGAAAGATAGGCGCATTATGGGGATTAAGCCACCTTAAAGGGTATGGAATTCTCTCTTGTCGGAGTAGTCTTTGCCAGAGCCAGCCATTCTCAGGAACAATTGTACTAAGTCACTGGCGTTGAAAGACTACCGAAAGGTTGTTAGCGGGCATCTGGTAAGTCGTTAACAAACTTAGATCCCTAGCTCTAGCTACTTCTACCACATCATTTAGATCTCGCACTCCCCACTGTGGGTTTTGACTCCGCAAAGTTGCATCAAAGGCTGCATTACTCGGTGCTGTATGCTTGCCATCTTGTTTAAATGGTCCATACATATAAAGGATTCCCCCAGATGGAAGAATGCGACTTGCCCCTGCCATTATTCCCAAACAAGTTAACCAAGGTGCAATATGAATCATATTGATATTCACCATAGCAGTTAGGGGAAAGGTCTCAAAATCAAAACTTTGCAGCCATGTTGGGGATACTCTGGTTTCGACAGGCCAAACCGAGTCACAAACATCCAACTCTAGGGGTGGATACAGATTATCCACTGGTTGGTAGGTCTGCCAAGCTTCAATACTGGCAAGTAATAAAGGATTAGGTTCCGAAGGCAACCATTTCCGGTTACCCATACGGGGAGCAAAAAAGACCCCATGTTCACCAGTACCACTAGCTATTTCTAATACCGTACAATTATCCGGCAGAACTTGCTGTAGTACTTCTAGGATAGCCTCACGGTTGCGTTTGGTTGCTGGTGCATATTGTCTAGCATCATCAGTCATATATTTTCTGGAACTCTAACTCTTACCAGAAGCATTTTCCCAAAAGAGAGCAGTTTTTTGATTTTTGCTTGTTCTCTCTTCCGGTAGACAAAGGCAAGCAAGATGTTTATTGAGACAAAGACAGGCAAGATGCCTGTTGAAACAAAGACAGGCAGGATGCCTGTTCCACAATAGATATATATATACTATTCCAGCTTTTCACTAAACAGAGCCTCAAGCATAACCATAAATCCAGCAAGGTAGCTCATCAGAAATAATAATGCCAACATAAAATTCACCTCCATTGATAGATACACAGATCTAACTGGAGGTAAAGAACAATAGTTACATTTGTTTACATATTTTCAAAATTCGCAATTATTAAGTTATCAATTCTCAATCTACTAGCGTGGTATAGCTAAGATTTTGTATTAATATCAATCAGTAATTCTAAGGAGCAAGATGCTCCCACTAAATTTAATAAATATTCCCTAGAGATTGAACATCAAGAAGATGATAAACCGCCCAAAATGCGTAGGGAAAAGTTGACTTTTGATCACCATCCACTATCAGAGTTTGTCATTGAGGAGCAAGAGGACAAACGGATAGAGCAAGCAACCATATATAAAGATAATCTTCCTGATAATAGCTCAGTACTCCCATTTGTTGACTCATCCCGTTCTGTTGTTAGTGCTATTCCTGAAAAACGAGATTATCAAAAGTTGACTTGGTTTAAAAAACATATAGCTCGATTTATTATCGTACAGATCAATCCCTTTGCCATGAGTGCAGAAAGTCGTAAGGAAGATCCCTACCCGGTATGGGATATGTCCAACTATGCTGCTTGGTTTAGCTATCTCTCTGGTAACCAAGGTGAAATTTTTAACCTTACCCTGAAGTTACAAGAGATTATCAAGGGATTTGACTTTTTCAAAAATGAACGATCTGGCACAGCAAAAATCTTATCATTATCTTTTCCCCATCTCGGTAAAGAACCTTATAAACTTACTGAAATCTCAGATGGACAAAAAGCCTTGATTGCCCTTTATACATTAATATACTGTGCTCCAGACGAAGATTATACTTTATGTATTGATGAACCAGAAAATTTTCTTGCTTTACCAGAAATACAGCCTTGGCTTAATGCACTTTTTGACCAATATTCAGAAGAGAGAAGTCATGGACAGGCGATAATTATTTCTCATCACCCTGCATTAATCAACTATTTGGCTAGCAGTTCAGGTCACTGGTTTGAGAGAACAGATGAGGGTCTTATCCGTTTACAACGCATTACACATGAGCAAGATGGTGGATTATCCCTGGCTAAGCTTATAGAACTTGGGTGGATTTATGACGAATAAAAATAAAGAAATAGAAGTAACTATTTTATGTGAGTCTTGTATAATATAATAAAGCTTAAATTTCTGTCGTCTTTTCTCAGCTATGGAGATACACAATGACTGTACAGTTCCGAGAAAAAGCTTTAATGGCATATGAAACAATGCCATTAAAGCAAAAAACTAAAGTTGCTCAGGTAATAGAACAGTTAGATATAAATAACCTTCAACATTTAAACTCTCACGTATTAAAAAATAAAGATTTAGATACATGGGTAGTAAGAGTAGACAAAACTGTACGACTACTTTTTACAAAAAAAGAACAGGGTTTTTTGATCATTGATATTATTGAACACAATAAGGAAGATTATTAGTGATCACACTTTTTCCTCATAAGTTTGACATCCAAGAGTGTGAGAGAGAACTCCAGGAATTGAAAACATTATTAACAAAAAAATTAGAAATTGCCGAGACTGGAAAGAATGGACTACAAAAATTTTTTTCAGATCGGCCAAACCTAATCCTTTTGCTTGGATATTGGCATTTTGGTCTAGAGCCAGCCCTTTATAAGCCTGAGGTAAGTTTATTTAGCAATGAGTTTAGAGCTGATTTTGTTGTTGCTGATCGACAGAAAAAGAAATTTGTTTTCATTGAATTTGAAGATGCAAAAGAAAATAGTATTTTTAAGATGAAGTCTGGACAGTCAGATTCATCGAATACTAGTTATGAGTGGTCTCCTAGGTATGAACATGGCTTGAGTCAAGTTATCGACTGGTACTATCGCATGGATGATTATGAAAGAACCAATAAATTTGAAGAGTATTTTGGTCATAATCAAGTGAACTATACTGGTCTACTCGTTATTGGCAGGGATCAATTTCTTCAACAATCTGGATTAATGAAAAGATTTTTATGGAGATCAAATAAAACTATTATCAATAGTAAACCTCTTCATTGTATAACTTTTGATAAATTACTTGAGGAGTCAATGGAAAAACTATCAACAATTAAAATCTGTAAAGATTTGGACTAGTTTTTGCCAAGGGACGGTTTTGGTTGTGCAATTGTCTTCTCAATGAGAGGATAGGCTATTGTACTCATGCAATTAGACTAATAACCAAGGACAGATCTACAATTAAAGGTTCAAGCCTTTGAATAAGGGTGCTTGATCACGATCCTTTAGATTTCCAATGATCATCTTGGCTAATGAGTGAGAGAACATTATTTGATAAAGTTTGGGATAACCATACTGTAGGGACTCTACCTTCCGGACAAACCCAGTTATTAATCGGCTTACACTTAACTCACGAAGTTACCAGCCCGCAAGCCTTTGCGATGCTGCGGGAAAGGGGACTAAAAGTGCTTTTCCCAGAGCGCACGGTAGCGACAGTAGACCATATCGTTCCCACAGATAACCAAGCCCGTCCTTTTGTTGATGTCCTAGCAGAAGAGATGATGCAAGCGATAGAGAAAAACTGTAAAGACTACGGAGTTAGATTTTACAATATTGGCTCTGGTAGTCAAGGTATTGTCCATGTGATTGCACCAGAGCAAGGTTTAACCCAGCCAGGAATGACCATAGCTTGCGGCGATTCTCACACTTCAACTCACGGTGCTTTTGGTGCGATCGCTTTTGGTATTGGTACTTCTCAAGTCCGGGATGTCTTAGCTTCCCAAACTTTAGCACTATCTAAGCTCAAGGTTCGCAAAATTGAAATCAATGGTAAATTGCAACCTGGAGTTTATGCCAAGGATGTGATTCTACACATTATCCGCAAGTTAGGTGTTAAAGGTGGTGTTGGCTATGCTTATGAGTTTGCCGGTACTACCTTTGAGCAGATGACTATGGAAGAACGAATGACTGTCTGCAATATGTCCATTGAAGGTGGTGCTCGTTGTGGTTATGTTAACCCAGATGAGGTAACCTTTGCTTATCTCAAAGGCAGAGACTTTGCTCCTCAAGGAGAAGATTGGGAGCAAGCAGTAACTTGGTGGAAGAGTATCCGCTCCGATGAGGATGCGGTCTATGATGATGTGGTAACCTTTGATGCTGCCGACATTGCACCAACCGTCACTTGGGGAATTACGCCAGGTCAAGGAATCGCTGTCAATGAAGCAGTTCCCATACCTGATACTATGTCAGAAAGTGACCGTGCGATCGCTCAAGAAGCCTACCGCTATATGCAACTAACTCCAGGAGAACCGATTCAAGGCACTAAGGTGGATGTTTGCTTTATCGGTAGCTGCACTAATGGCAGACTCAGTGATTTACAAGAAGCAGCCAAGTTTGCTGAAGGGAAGCAAGTGGCTGAGGGAGTCAAAGCATTGATTGTACCAGGTTCAGAGCGAGTCAAACAGGAAGCAGAAGCTCAAGGATTAGACCAAATCTTTCTCCAAGCTGGATTTGAGTGGCGAGAACCAGGATGTTCTATGTGTCTAGCGATGAATCCCGATAAACTCGAAGGTAGTCAGCTGAGTGCTTCTTCTTCCAATCGCAATTTTAAAGGGCGTCAGGGTTCTTCAACGGGACGCACTTTACTTATGAGTCCGGCTATGGTAGTAGCTGCGGCTGTCAAGGGTGAAGTTGCTGATGTGCGGGAGTTGATTTAGTCATTGGTCTTTTGTCCTTTGTCATTTGTACTCATGACTGAATAAATCCTGTAGAGACGTTGCATGCAACGTCTCTACAACATGGCGCGTCTCTACAATATTGAGCAATCATTATCCTCCTCAACGCTAAAGGGTAGGTGTTTTTTTGAGGAGGTGCAAAAAAATGGCTAAATCGCTTTTTGTACAAGGGTTTGAGGTGTTCTGCTGAAAATTTTCTTTAGCGCTTTTGCTGAAAAGCTTATGGTAATTAGGTTTGAGCTTATTTTATATCTGAGGTGCTTGCTTAACCAGAGGCTGAAATGCTATATTTTTATTCTTCAGCGCTATCGTACCTTGAAAATTATAAACTGCAAGGGTTTCTGGATACCGCTGTTACAATTACCTCAAATCCCTATCAGGGATTGAAACAGCGGAGACACTAGGCGTAGCGAGGGACGAGCGAAGAGTTACAATTACCTCAAATCCCTATCAGGGATTGAAACCAGCTCAGATTCTTCACAAGCAAGACCTAAATCAAGTTACAATTACCTCAAATCCCTATCAGGGATTGAAACAAACTTGAACTTAGTTATTGGCTTTTCACCCAAGAGTTACAATTACCTCAAATCCCTATCAGGGATTTGAGCCAGCGCTACAGAAATCCGGTAGAGTTATTAGAAGTTACTAATCCCCCTTGTCCTCCTTGTCCTCCTTGTCCCCTTCTTTCAAGAAGTTAAAATCTCCGTCAAAGCTTGCTTAGCAGTAGGATATTGATACTCAAATCCGTAGCTAGTGGTTGTTTTAGGTAATACCTGTTGACCCTCCAAAACTACTTTCCCTCCCTCTCCTAACAAAGCTTCTATAGCAAAGCTAGGAACCGGCAACCAAGAGGGACGATTGAGTACTTCTCCCAAAGCCTGACAAAATTCAGACATCCGGACTGGATTAGGTGCTGTAGCATTTAATACCCCTTCCATCTCCGAGTTATTTAGGGCTTCTATAATTAAATTCACTAGGTCATCCCAATGGATCCAGGAAAACCACTGACGTCCGTTACCAATAGGACCACCAGCAAAGAGTTGAAATGGGGGAATCATCTTGGCCAGTGCGCCGCCTCCGTCTCCTAAAACAATTCCCAGGCGTAGAATTACTAAGCGAACACCAACCTCTTTAACTTGCTTAGCTTCCGCTTCCCAATCTAGGCACACTTTGGCCAAAAAGTCATTCCCGCTAGGGCTGGTTTCATCAAAACTAGCGGTTTCACTGGTACCATAGTAACCGATCGCAGAAGCATTAATCAGAACACCTGGCTTTGGTTTGGCTTGAGCGATCGCTTCGACGATTTTTTGGGTTCCCAGCTTACGGCTGTCGAAAATTTCCTGCTTGCGTTCCGGTGTCCACCTACTTTCTGCAATTGGTTCTCCTGCCAGATTGACCACAGCATCGCAACCAGCGATCACTTTTTGCCAATCACCAGATTGGTTAGGGGTATAGGGAACTATTTCGACCTTGGGAAAAGCCTTGGCTGCTTTGGCTTGGTTACGGGTTAGAACGAGAGGCTGGTATCCTTTAGCCAGTAATTGCTCTACTAAGCGACTGCCTACAAATCCCGTGGCTCCAGTAATTGCTACTTTCATCTTCTAGTTCTCTTCACTCCCGGTAGATTTTTTCGTATCGCTATATGCCATGCCATTCTTTTCAGCATAGCGATTCATAAAGCGCATGAACCGTTCCCAGTGTTCTTTCTGTTCAATCTCAAATTCACAATTGACTTTTCTTAAATCATCCCCCTCTGGTCCAGCAAAGACGAATTTAACAGAGGAAGGTGTAACACTGATTACCCCTTCTTCATCAGTTAACAGCATCGAATTAGTATATTTTTTGGTAAAGCTATTGAATTTTTCGATAGCTTTGAGGTTGTCAAAGGTCATTAAGACAGTCCGGACTCCTGAATTGCGGTTCTGCCGTAAACTGACGTTGCTTAATTCTTCGTAAATCCCTTCAAAAAATTGAATCGAGGGGGCTGGGGAGGTCATGTTATATTTTTGGCTATATTAAAATTAGTATACAAAACTTAAGTTAAGTGTGGAAGTTGCTTATCAGTGTCAGCTTCAGCCTAGGTACAGCGGTTGACTCTACACCTTCATTTACTGTACTGTATTGCGGTGCAATGTGCTGTAGATTGGCTAGATTAAGCTCTACTTCAAGCTTGATTTTCAAAACGTTTGACTCTAACTTCTAGTGCTTGTAACTTTTCCTCTAAATTAAGATGATCCGACTCATTGGTTAAACTGTAACCAATTAAACGGTCAAGAATTTCTCGCTGTCTGATGGAATTTTCAGCTAAATCTCCATATTTGTGAATCAATTCATCTAGAACAAGCCTTTGAGTTTCTTGGCTTTCCAGTAATTGTAGTTGTCTCTCCTCAAATTTAGCTTGTCTTTCCTCAAATTTAGCTTGTCTTTCCTCAAATTCTAGATTTCTTTCTTTGAGTTGAAGTTGGCTCTCTTGAAGTTCTCTTTGAACAGACAACATGTCTTCGATGATTTTTTGCATTTCTTCAAAAGTCATATTGCTTTCTCCTTTGATTTAAGTGATTATCTTATTATATAGAAATAACCAAGGAGAAAAATTGTGCTTCCTCTTCCTCAGCTCCCTTGACAACGACATTTTTACCTTAACTTGTCACCAATGCTTATTGCCTTTTAGCTTATTGGGAATTAAAAGTTTTGAGCCATTGGAAGTGGATTGCCCAGTCGAGAGTAAAGCGAGCGATAGCAAAATCCAATATACTCTCAATAGCCAAAATCCCCAATAACCAGTAAGCCTCAGTTAAATTTGGCTGTACTTCCACTGGTGTCAAACCTCGAACTAAACCGAAAGCTAGTACTGCTCCACCTTTGAGGTGAGAGTTGTCATCTTGTCGAATAATGTAGCGGTAAGTGACGCCAAACAGAAAACCGCTTAGGCAAGCAACTGCCAGCTTCAGTAACCAATCAACCTCATTGGTAATTTGCAGGAAGGCGAATAACTCAAACTGCTTTGCTAGTACCCAACGGTGGGCAACTGCGGTGATGCTGTAGGCAAGGGTAAAAGATAAAGCTGCCAAAATACCGGCTTTCAGGGATTCGATGCGCTCAGCAACAATCATGGGATATCGATTTCGGTTGATGCTTTAGTAAAATATCGAGCTTAAGAAGGCTCAAATTGAATTATTATAGGGCTTGGAGTCATTGTGTAATATATTGCTATGGATATTCTGACATTAGGTTGGGTTTCGATCTTAGTCCTGTTCACTTGGTCAATTTCTATGGTGGTTTGGGGTCGTAACGGTTTCTAGAAGTATCGTGGAAAATTCCTTTTTTATCAATGGTTTGTTTTTAGCTGCCGCAGGACTATTGATTGTAGTCAGTGGTGGCATTCTTTATTTAACTGCCGCAGAGTGGCGGGACCGCCGTCGCCAGCAAAGGGATAAGAAAAGTTAGGGACTTTTCAGTGAGGGGGGAAAGTAGATAGGGAGACAAGGGAGACAAGGGAGACAAGGGAGACAAGGGAGACAAGGGAGATAAGGGAGACAAGGGAGACAAGGGAGACAAGGGAGACAGGGGAGACAGGGGAGACAAGGGAGACAAGGGAGACAAGGGAGAATGGAAATCCCGCAAAAATCTTGCTCGCGTTTTACATCTAGTGAGCGAGACGCTCACACTACTCTATCTCCCTCAGCTCCCTCAGCTCCCTCAGCTCCCTCAGCTCCCTCAGCTCCCTCAGCTCCCCCGACTCCCTCAGCTCCCTCAGCTCCCTCAGCTCCCCCTGCAACCATGTTAGCTGCGCCACGGCAATACATTCCGAACTCTTTCTTCAACCTCTATCCCACAATCTGCTCAATCATCCGGGTTGCCTGCTGGCTATAACCACTGCCAAAAAGATTGAAGTGATTGAGAATGTGATAGAGGTTGTAGAGGATTTTGCGTTGCTGGTAACCTTGGTCTAAAGGCCATACTTCGTTATAGCCACGATAAAATCCAGAGGGGAAGCCTCCAAACAATTCTGTCATAGCCAGATCCACTTCGCGATCGCCTATATAAGTAGCAGGATCAAAAATCACCGGTTCTCCCGATGGGGTAACTGCGGCATTCCCTCCCCACAAGTCACCATGTACTAGGGAAGGTTGAGGTTGATGGTTCAGTAGCTGAGGAATCATTTCCAATAATCGCCCTTGGTGAGGAAAATTACCACCACGACGCCTTGCCAGTTTTAATTGATAGCCGATGCGATGTTCAGCAAAGAATTCTCCCCAGTCAGCAGTCCAGGTATTAATTTGGGGAGTTGAGCCAATGGTATTATTTTCCTGCCAACCAAACTTACCTTGACTCTCTTGAGGAGTAGTTGCCCGGTGCATGGCTGCTAGCTGACGCCCCATTTCTTGCCATGACTGGGTATTTTTGCTCCCACCAAGTTCTAACCATTCTAAAACGATGTAACTATAATCAGCCGTTGTGCCGACACAAATTGGTTTTGGTATTCTAATTGTCTGAGTTGCGTACATTTGCTTTAAACCCAGTGCCTCTGCTGTAAACATCTCTACTTGAGACGCCTGGTTAAGCTTGACGAAATAATTGGTAGTCTCACCTATAAGGCAGTAACCCTGATTTATACAGCCACCACCAACAGACCGACGATTCTTAATTTCAAATGCCTCGCCTGTTACTTTACTAATTTGGCTAGCAATTTCTGTCCACATTATCACATCTAAAATTTTCGATTAAGGTATGCTCTTTAGGTTAATACCAAATTGCTCAGGGAGCAGGTATAGCAAAAGGCAGAAGGCAGAGGGCAGTTCGGCAAAGCCGTTGCCGCAGGCTAGGCAGAAGGGAAGAGGTTGACCGAAAAAAACAAGGATACAAGCCCCTGGCTTTAGACATGGGGTCAATCTAAAATCTAAAATCTAAAATCTAAAATTGATTGACAGGTAAAGGTTTGCTGCATTTGGTATTGTACTAACCACCTTGGCGATTGCTATAAATACTTGAACAGTAGTCAAGGTGTGAGGTTCAGGGTTTAGAGTGAAACTGAATAGGCATGGTGAGATACATAAAAAACTGACTCTCTACCCAATAGATAAATAGAAGCACCAAGGTGGATATGCATAACTCTAGGTTGGGTGACCCTGCACCGAAGCAAGCTGTATTCGGTTCTCAACCCAACCTGCAACTCTGCTTTCTGCCTTGGTGTAGCAATTCTAATTTAGGGATGCTTGATGAGGCAAAATCTATGATTCCGATTCCTTCACGGGATTTCAATGATAAATTTTATACCTTTCTGATTCCTATGGGAGGTGATAATAGACAAATCTGTTTCCGGTGGCGAACCGAAACTGCTCTCAAAAAAAACTTCAGCTCCTATCAAGCAGCCGAGGAAAGCTTTTTGCTGTGGTGTCAAGGGCAAGATGATTACTCTATTGTCAGAAAGTTTTTGGAGATTTATCAACATGAAGAAACAACGGAACGGGAAAAGGAATTAGCGCAATGGCACTTGACAGCTTACTTAGAAACCCCTTGTTATCAAGCTGCCAGCAAGAGATTTGCCACCTTCAGTAATTTTAACGACCTTACAGATGACTGGGAGCATTATCTTCACCTAGCTCGCTGTTTAACCAATAATCCAGAGGAGATTCTACAAATTTATCGCAAGTACCGACGTAGAGAGTACGACCTAGAGAAGTATTTTATGTGGGAGATTGCTAGTAAGATTAGAGACTTGTCTTATCGAGCAACAGGTCAAGGTAAGTATTCTCCTTGGTACAGTTTAAAAAATACTTCCGCCACTAATTTAAACCAAGCATTGGTTAACCACGGGGTCAGAGCAGAAAATATTGAGCGTTACCTTATAGCTAGAAGTTGCTTATTTGAAGTTTATGCTAAGTCGGAGCAAGGACGGTGGATTTCTCCTAATCTCAATGAGTATCAAGCAGCAGCTAATTACTGCACTCGTTATCACTTTACTATTGATGTTCAGGAAATTCAAAGGTTAATCAAAATTTGCCTTGAAGTCTTAAGATCATCACCAAAAATAATCTCCTTCGACACAGATGAGCATCTAGAGGTTGATGTTATTGAAAAACACATTAATGAAATTTTAGAGCCAGACCCCTTACTAGCTATAGAAGAAGACCGCTCTAGAGAAAAGATGCAAAGTTATGTTGAGGGGATTAATCAAGTTCTTACTCAAGAGTGGACAGCATTTAAACAAAGAGATATTGACTATGAGACGATGTTGCTACTGCGGTACGGTTTGGGTTTAAGCCAAGCGAGTACTGCTGCCCAAATTGGTGTTCATCAGACTACAGTTAGGGATTATTGCCTGCTATTTCAAGAGCAGTTATTAGAAGCGGTAGGTCTTTGGCTTATGGATAAGCTAGGGGTGAATTTACAACAACTCGAAGACCTGGAGCAATATTTAGATCTTTGGTTGAAGGAACAGTACAAAAAAACAATAGATGCAGTAATTATGTCAGGTTTTAATCAGCATCTTGATGTTGGTAGCAGGTATATTCTCAAACAGATGTACTTTAATTCTACTAAAGATAGCCAAAAACTAGCTAGAAAGCTGAATATGGGTACTGCCGAATTCAAGAAGCAAGTTAAGGAGGCAGAAAATCAATTACTTATTTATTTACTCCAATGGGTTCAGAATACGGTAGGTATATTTTTAGAAAATAAATTGGAAAGAAAAAAAATCGCTCGTTTAATTAAAGAATGGTTAGAGAATTAAGAATGGAGAATGGAGAATGGAGAATTGAAAACAAATAACAATCAACAACCAATGACTAATAACAAATGACCAATGACCAATGACTAATGACTAATGACTAATAACCAAGGAGATTGAATAATGTTGAACCTGGAACAAGTAATCAGTACTTACCCGAAACAATTACATTTGGAGATATCACCCCAGGCACAAGTAGAAGCATGGCAGAAGGTTCAGGACTATTCTAATCCAGTAGCTCGTTGGAATGCTTATGTCAATTATTTGTGTTTGCAGACATTGGTTGACTGGCTAAAAGCTAAGCCTAATTTACAAGAAGAAACTCTTTTAGTATTGCCGGAGCTTAAAAATCTATTGAGTATTTGGGAAGTAGTTAATGGCTGTGTTCTGGAATTGGGTAAGACGCGGCTGGTGCTCATTCCTAGTGAAACTGATGATACAGAACAGTTGACTGTGCCTTTTGAATGGGTTGATATTCCTGGTTGGGCAGGAGATTATTATCTAGGGGTGCAGATGCATTTGGAAGATGATGATTGTTGGTTGCGAGTCTGGGGTTTTACTACTCATCGCCTGCTCAAAGAAGGTACAAAAGACTATCTCAGACGCAGTTATTCCCTGGCAGGAAAGGATTTAATTGAAAGTCTCAATGTAATGTGGGTAAGTAGGAAACTATGTCCTGAGGAAGAGCCGGTAGTGGAGCCTTTACCCAAGTTATCTACTCATCAAGCGGAGGAATTGTTGGCACAATTGGGTAAAATAACTCTCTATTCTCCACGACTAGAAGTTCCTTTTACCCAGTGGGGTGCATTGTTAGCTAATCAGGAATGGAGGGAGCAGCTTTACCAAAGGAGGCTGGGGAAAGTTCCACTGATTAAGGAACAAATGTCCTTACCCTCCTGGTTCAAGAATTTTCTGGAGGCTGGTTGGTATACGGTGGAGGAAATGGGAGAAATGTTATCTACACCAGCGCTGAATTTAGCTTACGGTACTGGAAGTAATGGTTTCCGAGAAGATTCCTTAAATATTCCTCAGGCAGTTCCTACTTTAATTGAATTATTGCAAGCTAGTAGTAGTAGACAAACTAGTTTGCCAGCTTTGAAGTTATTGGGTCAAGTTGGTTATGGTAATTTAGACGCGATCGCTTTTCTTTCTCGGTGGCTTCAAACTACTAAAGATCTTGAGCTACGTCGTCAAGCGGCTTTGAGTTTAGGTCAAATTGCTACGACGCATCCCCAAGCTGGTATGAGGCGAGTTAAGCTGATTGATTTGGGGGTGCTACTAGATAGTAAGCAGGTGGCACTGGTGGTTACTTTTACACCTCAAGGGAATCAAGGAACTAATGTGCATTTACGGGTACATTCTGCTAGTGAGCACACGTATCTACCACCTAATTTGCAATTGATAGTGCTCAATGATCAGGGACAAACTTTTTTGCAGACTCAATCAAGAAGTGCTGATAATTGGATTCAGCTAGAATTGAATGGT
Organism: Symploca sp. SIO1C2; assembly: GCA_010672925.1. Taxonomy (GTDB): domain Bacteria; phylum Cyanobacteriota; class Cyanobacteriia; order Cyanobacteriales; family Coleofasciculaceae; genus Caldora. The sequence goes on from JAAHFP010000037.1 coordinate 40,783, forward strand.
GAGGAGGGAGATGGTTTTATCGTTAAGTTAGTATTGGGAGAAGCTAGTTTTAGCAAAGAGTTTGTTCTTTAGTGGAAGGCAGGAGGCAGGAGGCAGGAGGCAGGAGGCAGGAGGCAGGAGGCAGAAGGCAGGAGGCAGGAGGCAGGAGGAACCCACCCCTAACCCCTCCAAGGAGGGGGACAAGAGAGTTTGAGGAAAATTTCAATTCTAAATTCTAAATTCTAAATTCTAAATTCTCCATGGGTAAGTCAGTCAACTTAAAAATAGTTAATGGAGACTTTGATCAGGGTTTTCAGGTAATCCTCCGTATTGGGGAAGATGGTAGTAGTACTGCGACGGAAATTAATGGTTGGTTACCACCAGCGCCTCAGTTACCCTGGTTGTGTAGTAATTGGTACTCAAGCTATCACTCTGGTGGAGAAACCGAAGCTTCTCGTGCTCTGACTGCTCCCGAAACCCAGGTGACTAACTTTTCCATTCTCGACTCGGCTCAGGATTTAGAAAATGCGATTAATAATTGGCTTAATGCTAGTGACCTCCAGTTTAGATTTTTCCGGGATAAGCTATTAAAATATTTGCAGAGCAATGAACCAATAAGGTTTATTATTCAAACAGACAATATCGAACTTTGGCAACTGCCTTGGCATCTATGGGATGTTTTTCAGGAGCTCAAGGTGGAAGTTAGTATTAGTCCTTCCGAATATGAAATAGATTTTACCCCAGGGGCAAAAACCAGCAACCAAGTCAGAATTTTGGTTATTTTGGGTAATAATAGTGGTATCGATATAGAGAAGGATTTGGCTTCACTACAACAGGAATTGGCTAATGCCTACCTTCGTATTCTCAGAAATCCTCAAAAAAGTGCATTAAGCAGTGAGCTGTGGGAACAAGAATGGGATATTCTCTTTTTTGCTGGTCATAGTTCGACCCAGGATGATTTACAAGGTAGGTTTGGCATCAATCAGCAGGAAAGTCTAACCATTGAAGAGTTAAAGTTTGCTCTCACGGATGCCATTGAACATGGTTTAAAGCTAGCTATTTTCAACTCTTGTAATGGGTTAGGGTTAGCCAGGGAGTTAGCAAGTTTACAGATTCCCGCAACTATGGTGATGCGGGAGAAAGTACCCAATGAGGTAGCCCAGAAGTTTTTGCTCTATTTTCTTAAAGCCTTTGCTAATAAGGGAAAATCTTTATCAGGGGCAGTGTGGGAAGCAAGAACAAGATTGCAGGAATTGGAGAAGGAATATCCCTGTGCTAGTTGGTTGCCGATGGTTTGTCAGAATCCTGCCCAGGTACCACCAACTTGGGAGGAGTTACAAAAGCAAACCCAGCATAAATCTCCATCTTGGCCTAGACTGCCACTGCTTCAAGTATTCCTGGTTAGTTTGATTGTAACCGGTTTGGTGATGGGAATGCGATCGCTGGGGTTTTGGCAGTTTTGGGAATTGAAGGTTTTCGATCAGATGATACGGTTGCTTCCCGCTGAAAAACCGGATGAGCGCTTGTTAATCGTTGAAGTCACCAAAAAGGATATTGAACAGTTACAGGATAGCTATCCTTTGAGTGATGGGATGATGTTGCAGCTGTTGAAGAAGTTAGGGGAGCATCAACCCCAAATTATTGGCTTAGACATCTATCGAGATTTACCACAAGGCCAGGGTAGAGATGATTTAGTGCAATATTTACAGCAACATCCGCATGTCATTTCTCCTTGTGCCCATTCTGGGAGTACATATCCCGGCATTCATCCCCCTCCGGGACTTTCCTCACAGCAAGTTGGTTTTGTGGATACGGTTAAAGACCCAGACCAAATTATACGTCGTCATTTGTTAGTAGTAGATCCACCATCTCAGTCTCCCTGTACGGCAATCTATGCTTTGAGTACTCAACTAGCACTCTATTACTTAGAAGCCAAAGGTTACTCCCTTGATTTTCCAACTCCCGAATCCTGGCAAATTGGCTCTCTTCGTTTCAAGATTTTGAAGGCTCAACCGGGTTTTTATCAGCAAAGCAAGTTACTGCGGGGACACCAAATACTACTCAATTACCGTGCTTACAATTCCTTGGAAGATATTGCTCAAAGAGTTACCCTAACCCAGGTGTTGACTAATCAGGTTGAACCTCATTTAATTAGCGATCGCATCATTCTTATTGGTGTTACTGATCCGACTTTAGCTAAAGATGAATTTAACACACCTTACCACCAAGAAATACGAGGTTTGCTGCTTCATGCTCAAATGGTGAGTCAATTTGTGAGTGCAGTTGAGGAACAGCGGCGGTTATGGCAGTTTTTGACTCTGTGGGGGGATCTGCTTTGGGTGGGAAGTTGGTCTTTACTGGGAGGCATCATTGTTTGGCGATTTCGGTCATTCCTCAATCAAGGAATAGTAGCAGGAGTTGCCTGTATTTGTCTATGTAGTAGTTGCTGGATTATTTTGTCAACCAAGGGTGTAGTCGTACCGTTAGTGCCGTCAGCATTAACCTTAGTTATTACTGGTAGTATTGTGGCAGTTAAAAATTTTACAATGTATCATAAACAACGGAGTAGAGGTTAAATCCTCTTCTCCAAAACCTATATTAATTATCCATTATCCATGATCCATTATTAATTATGATTAAGTGGCAATTTACTTTTACAATTAGCTTAATGTTAATGGTGGCTCTGGCACAAGACCTCTTGCCTAAATTCCAGCAGAACCAAGCATTAGCAGAGCGAGCTCAAACACCACCAAACGGAGTACCTGATGAGGGGAGAACAACAGCAGGTACTAATCAACGAACTCAACCATCACAAGATGGAGCACCCGATGGACGAGAACCATCAGGAACCCGTCGTGGTTACTGTGAGGAAACAGACACACCTTTTACGCCGTTATTGCCTGTTAGTGAATCTGGTTTTTCTGGATTAACCCTTACTGAACATCCAACTTTTTGGTTTTATATTCCCTATCAAACCAGTAGCATCAATTCTGGACAGTTTTCGATAATAGATCAAGAAGACAATGAAATCTATTGGGCTAGTTTCCAATTACCGGAAACTCCAGGTTTTGTCAAAGTTAGCCTTCCCCAGAAAGCTCCATCTTTAGCCAAGAATCAAGAATATCGCTGGCACTTTGAGCTTACTTGTACATCAACCGCATCATCCTCAGAGGAAAAGGTTTGGCATCGGGGAGTAGTGCAAAGAGTTGAGCTGACGGATGTCGAAACTCAGTTAAATACAGCTGGATTGCTACAGCGAATCAATCTCTATATCGCCAACAGCATTTGGTACGATGTTTCAACTGAATTAGTCGAAATTAGTGATACTCCTCAGGCTTGGCGTCAACTATTACAAGCTGTTGATTTGGAAGAGTTGGCAGGGGAACCGATAGCTGGTTCAGTGGTGGTAACGGAAGAATCGATATCGGAGTAAATAAGTAGTAGTAGGACTTCAGTCCAAAAAGAAGTCAGAACAAGGCTTGCAATTGCTGGGTTGAAGCATGATACTAAATCTGGTTAAGACACAAGATATTATTTGCCCCCTAAATCCCCCAATTCTGGGGGACTTTGAATTATTTTTCTCCTGATATGAGAACCGATTTGGTATGAAATCCAGCCTACGGGCGACTGTGTCTCCTGCTCACTTGTAACAAGCCCATCATTAGGTCACACATAGCTAAGTGTTGGGTTTCGTGGACTATCAATTGTGAATTGTTATCCAAAAGCTTGAGCCACTCAACCCAACCTACGAGATTTGCGATCGCACTAGTTTCTGGCTTTTTTTTGGACTGAAGTCCTACTACTGTAGACTTATTCAGCAAGCTTTAAGTAAAGGTACTAAGTGCATCATATAATCCCGTTTGCCAATTGGCACACCAGCCATGCGCAGAATATCGTAAGCAGTAACCATATGGAAGTAGAAGTTTGGTATGAGAAATTCGTTTACATAGTCACTACCCGACAGCTCAATATATAGATTTTCCCCTACGTCAATACGTGTAACTTCAGCAAGTTTCTCATCTCCAACATTAATACCCAAAAGACGTTCCTGAGTGTTGGCGATATGCTTGTATGCCTGGGGGAGAGATGTAACATCTGGCGCTAGATGTTCCAAGGGTTTACCATGACACCACAGAGCAAAGTTGTGTGGTTGATCGCAGGTAAAAGCAATCTGTGTACCGAAAGGGAGCATATCAGTTGCAATACGTTTTTGAAGGAACGACTCGTCATCACTAAAATGAGCTTGAGCTACCTTCAAAAGATGCTCCAGAGTTGCTAAGCGGCTTTGGAATAGGGTGCGGATTGAATCTATATTCTGAGAAAGCATTTTGTGAGCCTTATAATAGTGATACTAAAAATCTAAAGTAGCGTCGGCAAGAGGCAGGAGGTAGTCCCAATGAAAATTTTTTCACCACCAAGTGATGAAAGTAGGAACACCCCTATTCCTTATTCCCCAATGGTGACAAGTTAAAGGGTCGTGTGTTTTGTCAATTCCCATATATGGTGTTTGGGGCTAAAAAGACCCTATATATAGAAATATCCTTGGGTCAAAAAAATCTATATTCGACCTTTTCCATTCGACCTTCTCCATTCGACCTTCTCCATTCCCTATTCCCTATTCCCTATTCCCTATTCCCTGTTCCTATGACACCAGACATCAACATCACAGCTCAAAATCAGCATATTGCCAAGCTTGTTGATATTGCTGCTGTATAGTTTCTGCTTCTGTTGTTTTTCCTTGAGCTTGCAAACTTTGGACTAAACCATATAGTGACCAACCATTGTCAGGATAAATATCTAAATCATCACGAAAAGCTTGTTCTGCTGCCTCTGGCTGATTTCCTTGCAAGAGGATTGTCCCTAGCAAATTACGAGTAGGAGAATACCAATCTGGTGGTTCAGTATAAACCAGCTGGTCTTCTAAAGCGATCGCTCTTTGGATGTGAGTAACGGCGGTAGTGTAATCTTCCTCAAGACTGGCAAGGGAACCGGTTAAGACCTCAGCGGCAATTTTGAGAATACTAGCGGTAGAGTTAAAACTCCAGATTGTCATTTCTGCTAACTCAGGATCCGCTGTTAAAACTTGTAATTTGGCTAATTCTTGTTGAGCTTCTGCTTGCTTTCCTTGAGCAGTGAAAGCCATACCTCTAGCATAATGCCAAACCCCTGTAGCATATTTAAGTTCAGGGTTGGGTGCAGGGGTTTCTAGGACTTTATCCCATTTACCAAAGCGCACTTCTGTGTACAGTGGAACCGCAGAAAAATGTTGCAACACACCGGACATCTCCGGATTCTCTATCATACTCGGATCAATTGCAGCTGTTTGTTCAGCTGCCTCCATAGCTATTTCACCTTGTCCACTCATAACTGCTGCAAACCAAAGGAAATGGTAGTTATGAGGCACATAACCAATCGTATAAATACTCTCAGGATGGGGAGATGCCAGATATTGACGATCCGCTATCACTGCTTTTTGATTAGCAATAACTGCATCTTGGTAACGTCCTACTCGAATATAGATGTGAGAGGGCATATGTACCAAATGTCCGGAAGCGGGAACAAGATTGCGCAGATTATCAGCAGCCATAATTGCTAATGTTGGTTGTTCTTTCTCCGTAGCATGGATATAGAGGTGAGTTGCTCCTGGATGTTGAGGGTTTTTGGCTAAAACGGATTCTAAAGTTGCTAAAATCGGCTTAGCTGCTGGTTTGAGTTCCCCGTCATCCTGCCAATAATCCCAAGGCATGGTATCCATCAGAGATTCTGCGTATAGAGTGGCGGCATCTAAATCATCTGGATAATCTTGAGCAACTTGCTTCATTGCTTGAGCATAAGCTAGATCTAGAGAGGAACGATCTGCTGTTGGTTGAGCTGCATAACGCTGGGCTAAAGCTGTAATATAAGCTTGTTCCTTAGAAGATGCATTGTTACTTACTGCGATCGCTTGTTGGATTGCTTGCCAAGCCTCTGGTACTTGCTCATCTGCCATGGGTGCATTGATATTTGGTCCTTGGACATAAGCTAATCCCCAATAACACATAGCACAATTAGGGTCTTGTCTACTGGCTTCCCGAAAAGCAAGAGCAGCCTCAGCATGATTAAAACCGTAGCTCAAAATTAAACCTTGATCAAAATATTTTTGAGCCAAGTCTGAAGTGGTAGCAATAGGATAATGATAATTGCCCAGATTATCTATTAGTTCCACCTGTTCCTGGGCAGATAAAGCTGCAACTGGAGGATTAAACCTGAAAGGGGAGATTAGAGTAGAAATAATGATTAATCCTAAACCCACTATAAAACTGATCACCAAAGTTTTAAGTTTATGATTCATTATTTTGCTCCGATAAAGATTCAAGTAGATTCAAGTAGGTTGGGTGTAACGGAGTGAAACCCAACATCCCAGGAGTTTAGGTTGGGTGACGCAAGGCAGGTACTGTTGTAGTGCGATCGCCTTTTTATCCCAAAGAATACTTTATATATAAGCGCACACCTTTCCTATTATAAAATAATAATAGCAACAAATAACGGCCACTGCAACCATATGACCAAAGATAGCCTTCCTCCATGCCAGTTACCACCACCCCTCAAACCAGGGGATTTACTCAGGGTAATTTCTCCTAGTGGAACCTTACGCAAATTTGAGGCATTCCATAAGGGAGTCGAGATTTGGCGATCGCGTGGCTACCGCATTGAATTCCAAGCGAACTGGGATGGTAGGGATGGTTATCTAGCAGGTACAGATGCTGAGCGACGGCAGCAGTTGGCAGAGGCTTGGCAAGACTCGGAATGCCGGGGTCTTCTCTGTAGCCGAGGTGGGTATGGTACTACGAGACTCCTGGAAAATTGGCAATGGCCGATGGCAGAAGGATTAACTCCTAAATGGCTAATCGGCTTTTCTGATATTACCCCTTTGCTGTGGAGCTTATTGCAACTGGGTATTACTGGACTTCACTCACCAGTACTAACAACTTTACCAGATGAACCAGAATGGTCGATTAATCGCTTGTTTGACTATGTCGAAGGTCGTCCCTTGGCTCCCCTCACTGGGGTTGGTTGGGGTGGCGGTAAAGTTCAGGGCATACTGTTACCAGGTAATTTTACAGTTGCAACCAATGTGTTGGGAACACCAGTACAACCACCAATGGAGGGTACTATCCTGGCTCTAGAAGACCTGGGAGAGGCTCCTTACCGCCTTGATAGAATGCTCACCCAGTGGCGCAACAGTGGTGCTTTTAAAGGAATTAAAGGCATTGCCCTAGGGCGTTTTAGTAGCTGTGAAGTATCCCCAGAAATTCCTAGTTGGACAGTAGAAGAAGTATTACGCGATCGTTTAAGTGATCTTGGTATTCCGATTATCTGTGATCTACCCTTTGGTCACGAAGGAGTTAATGCGACTCTCCCTGTAGGACAAATGGTTGAACTGGATGGAGACAAGGGGACTTTGAGTTGGTTTTGAGTTTGTTGTTTGTTGTTTGTTGTTTGTTGTTTGTTGTTGGTTATTTTCTGAGGTGCAAGTCTGAGTTAAAGCAAATCTCTAGTTGTAGTTGTAATGTTATTAGCAGTCGCCGGGAACACATCTTTGTTTCTTCCCATCCTTAGCAACAGTAATAATTCAACATTAGCAGCTCAACTAACATGACTTTACGCCAATTAGCTTTAATCTTTACCATAATTTTGGGACTGACTAATCTTAGAAGCGATTCCAGCTCAGCGCAAACACCACCACCACCACCGCGAACCCCACCTCCGAATCAAACAGAACCAGGGGGAGGACTTAATCCTCTTAACTCTTCGTGCGAAAGTAAGAACAAGTCAGTAAAAGCTTTAGTTCCGGCTAAGAATCCAGTATTAACCACTAACGAACATCCAACATTTTTATTTTATGTTCCCTTTGAGTCTCAAGAAATCCGTTATGGTGAATTTTCCCTCCTTGTTTGGCCTCAGGAAAAGACTCGTATTTTCAAAACTCGCTTTACTCTACCCCAAACGCCGGGAGTTGTTAGTATTACCCTCCCTTCATTACCAGACTATGCCCTAGAAGAGGGTCAATTTTACCATTGGTATTTTAAACTTTACTGTCAGAGTAAATCAAGCACTCAGACAGATTTAGCCCTCAACGGTTGGATACAACGAGTTCCCCTGACTCCTGAACGGGAAGCCCAAATCAACAGCGGGACTCCAGATGTTTGGTATGATAGCTTGGCGAAGATTGCAGAGGAACTTCTTGCTTCACCCCAGGATGCAACTTTGAGGGATGACTGGGTTAATCTTTTGCAGGTTATTGACTCGGAAGATTTAGCGGAAGAGCCATTGACTGGTTCGGTGATTTTCCTGGAAGATTAAATTATCGCAACCACCAGGGGAGTTGGGACAAAGCCAAATGCTGAAACCTTTACCTGTCAATCTTTTCTCTTCTGCCTTTTGCTATAGTCGATTTTTTCATTTTCAGCTTGATGGGTATTCTCTAGCGGACTTTGTTTGAAATAGCAAATATTTGAATAGAAAATACCCACCATACAACTACAAATTACTAACCTGATTAGCAATTCTTCAGTTCAGGCAAAGATGAAATCATCTGCAACAATTACATTAGTAGTGTTTTGTACAAAAGCAACTATGTCACCCTGATAACGAATCAAAGTACCAGTATTACCAGATACGGTATGTTGCTGGAGTGAATAATCGCTGGCACTACCATAAGCCAGAAATTTGTCACCTTCAGACCAGTCAAAGTCTGTAATTCTTGCATAGCCATTTCCTTGGTAGTAAGCACCGAAGGCATCACCGATGACAAAAGTGTCTGCACCTAGACCACCTGCTAAGGTATCATACTCAGTACCACCACCAAAGCCATTGAGCACATCATTACCAGTTCCCCCAAGAAGGGAATCATTACCAGCTCCCCCAAGAAGGGAATCATTACCAACTTCACCGTAGAGAGTATCGTTACCAGTTCCACCATCTAAAGTGTCATTGCCATCCCAACCGTAAGCGGTGTCATTTCCGCCATAAGCTAAAATGTAATCATTAGCAACGTCTAGAGGATCAATAGTTTCACTTGCACTGGTTCCATAGTAAGTACCCATGTTATTCTCCTTGTAATTTAACCTAGTTATTTGCTCTTAACTTAATTCAAATAATAAGCTGTTAATTTAATAAAAACATGGGCTTTTTGTGCCGTTTTAATTACATAAAAAGGCAACCTAATATCACTTTTGTGCAATGCAAGCTACTTAGGGTTTGCTGAATAAGTCGATTGATGCGGATTTTGAAGTAATAAGTAATAAATCATAAGTCATGTTTTGCTTGTGACATAAGTCTTGGAGACAAGTTTAGGAGGTGAAACTACTTCGATGAAAACATGCTTATTTTTCTTGAATATTCGGAATTTACAGTCAAATCTTATCACTGTTGTCAGATGAGCTGTTGCCTCTCCTCACCACCCGACTTGTTCAGCAAGCCCTAGATAAAGCTTTTGTAAAGTACTCAGTCTTTGGATAAAGTTACTGTAAAGATTTTAACTGATATTCCCACCAAATTATGATCAAATATGTATATTTGAAACCTGCCCAAATGTACATGCATCCCTCTCTGGGATTAAATTTCAGTTTTTAAGAGGTACTATCTATTTTTCAACTTTACGGCCTTTTACCAGCCCTGATTGAGCTCTTGTCTCAGTCTTGTAGATTGATTTATGCTGAATCTCAACTAAGTCTTTAGTAAGATATTTACCAGGAAGCAAAAGTTCTTAATGAGACAGCATCTATTATCTCAGGCCAGAAAAAACATCACCGCAGCATTATTACCTAGTAGTTTAGTCGTTACTAGCGTTCTCCTTGGCTTACCGGCTCAAGCGCAAACAGCAATTACGGAAATTGAGCTAGACCCTAATAAACAGAGTGTTGCTAGTCAATGGATTAGCGAAGCTCTCTTAGCAGTCAGTACACCAACAGGTTCTAGATTAGGTCCTACCGGTGCTTCCCGTGCTTATGGCATGTTGGGAACTGCGATGTACGATGCCTGGTCTGCTTATGAGCTGCTGCCCACTAGTACTGTGTTAGGTGATACCTTACAGCAGTTATCTAGTGATAATACTAATGCCAATAAAGAAGAGGCGGTCAGTTATGCAGCGTTTACCGTTCTTTCTGATCTCTTTCCCGACCCTACGTTAGTTAGCTCCTTCCGCGATCGCATGACAAGTTTGGGGTTTGATCCAGATAATGCTATCACGACCGCAGCTAATATTGGTTCGACCATGGCCAATGCACAGTTGGATTTCCGTCATAACGATGGTTCTAACCAGTTAGGAAATGACCCTAACGGCAATGGTAATCCCTATTCAGATACCAGTGGTTTTGTTGCAAGCAATAATGCTAACAATATTCCTAATAGTATTTTTGGTATAGATAGATGGACACCAGAAAATGTGCCCATTGATAGCCCACCGGGAGACCCTAATCATAGAAGAGTTCAGTCAGCTCTCACGCCTCACTGGGGAAGCGTTACTCCCTTTAGTCTAAGCTCCGGCAGTCAATTTCGGCCCTCAGCTCCTGAACCGTTTCTCTTAGATCCGAATGCTACCGCTGATCTTGCCGCTGGAACTATTACTCGCTCCGACAATACAGTAGTTTCCATTAGCAAAGATCTGATTGGTGTTGATATCAATCCTGCATTTATTGCTCAAACGGAAGAAGTGGTCGAGTTTAGTGCCAGCCTCAGTCCACCAGAAGCTGATTCTCTCCCTGGTGGTCAAACTGAGGGAGAAACACGAAAATTGATTGCAGAATTTTGGGAAGACCCTTCCGGAACTCCTTTCCCTCCAGGAACTTGGATGTTCTTTGGTCAGAAAGTTACTGAAACAGATAATCCAGATCTTGATACTGATATCCCTCTATTTTTTAACCTAGGCAATGCAGTTTTAGATGCGGGAATTGCCACTTGGGAAGCCAAATATTTTTATGATTATGTCCGTCCAGTTAGAGCGGTTCGTGAATTAGGTCGTTTATGTTTGATTGGCACAGAAAACGCTAACGGTGATTGTGAAATCAGGGCTTGGGCTGGACCAGAACAAGGCACACAAACAATTTTAGCCACTGATTTTCTTACCTACCAAACTCCAGGAGGCGACCCTTCTCCACCTTTCCCAGAATATACTTCAGGGCATAGTGCCTTTAGTGCAGCAGCGGCGGAAGTGTTAAAACAGTTCACTGGTAGCGATGATTTTATTTTGGGAGATGGTACTCCCGGACTTGATGTGACTTTTCAACCAGGTGATTCTCGGTTTGAGCCCGGTTTTGGTCCCACCAGTGAAATCACTTTATCCTGGTCAACTTTTTCTGAAGCGGCGGATGAAGCCGGTATTTCTCGTCTCTATGGCGGGATTCACTTCAATGATGGAGATATCAATGGTCGGACTTTAGGAAGGCAAGTTGGCAATGAAGTGTTTGCTAGAACTCAATTCTATCTCAATGGTGCTCAAAGTGTTCCTGAACCTGGAACCATCGGTGCACTCTTAGCTTTGGGTGGCTCATTCTTGGTTAATCGTTGGGGACGTCGTAAATCGTAGGAACCCAACCCTAACCCCTCCAAGGAGGGGAATAGGAGGCAGGAGGCAGGAGGCAGAAGGCAGGAGCACTACTGTTCCCTATTCGGGTGAGCGAAAAAAGGTGTGGGGGTGTGAGGAAGCTGAGGAAGCTGAGGAAGCTGAGGAAGCTGGGGGAGCTGAGGAAGCTGGAGGACAAGAGAGAACTTATAGCTATTGGATACAAAGCTCAAGAAATCCCACCCAAAATTTCGTTCACCCTCCCTATTCCCTACTTTCACGTCAGAACACGCTAAGATTTGAGAATCTCACAATCATTCTGAAAAAGAGATGCCTCCTGCTCAAAACTCCGCTCCTTTATCCTTGAGTGACCGCTACTCAAACTTTATTAATCAAATAATTACGGACACCCTCAAGGGAAAAATTCGTTCTAAAGAGTATGTTTATAAGCAACTAGTAGAACAATTAGAGCCTAGAACCGGTGAAATTTTTGAGCGATGCTTAACAGCACAAGGAGAGCTCATTCAGGGCAAACTTGAGGTAGAAACGGATGAACTCAAACGGGCTAAAGCCGAGCGTCAAAAGCGGGCACTTCGTACTCTACAGGATGCCTGGGAAAGATATCAGCAAACCCAGCAAAGGCAAGAAACCTGTAATGATGCGGTAAGTCAACTGATTAACGCTGATACTAGCGATCGCATTAGTATTCTGCTACAAATCCTCGACCCCAATCAAACTTGTGTCTTCAATCGCCAGGATATTGAACTATTAGCCAAAGAGTTAGACCAAGTTCAAGAACCTGACGCAGATGAGACGACGGTGGCGGAACTCCACAGTATGGCGACAGGACTTAAACAAGGATTGTCCAGTTACTCTGCAATAGAAATTCACTTGGTGGAGTGGCTGTATGGGAGTCCTGGAAAAAATTTGGGATTTGGGGGCAAATCAGCAGCCAATAACCCTTGGAATCATTGGGCAAATCACGTTAATCGTCCCTTACCCAAAATGCTCTTCCAAGGACAAGCAGTTAATCAATCTGCACTCTTGTTGGCACAACAACAAACCATAGTAGATTTAACTGCCTGGGTGGAATTAATCGTGTTGCTACGAGGAATGCAGAATGGTCTAGTAGTATGGTTTGATAAGCAACCCTACAGCTTTCAGGCAGGACGTAATTTAGCCGCAGCAACCTTCCTGGCCTTCGCCACCGTCTGGAGTGAATTGAGTAAGGGGTTTGAACAAGCTCAACAGTTGCCAGAAGTAGACCGCCATCGCCTCTCTCGTGGCTGCTTCCAAATTACCTTACAAATTCTGCGTGCCTTTGCCCAACGAGATAATTTTCCCTTGTATGGAGGGGTGTTGGCTTCCTTCTCTGGTGAAAACTCTCGCGACACCATCGCTTATCTGGATCAACCCCTCAAAGCGATTGCTAAAACTCAGGAAAAGGCAAGGATTTTAACCATATTGGGCTATTCTCAACAGTGGATTGGCAATCGTGAGCAAGCTAAAGTTTTTTACGAAGAAGCGCTAGAATTAGCTCGTCAAGCCTCGGATCAAACCTGCGAAGTGGCTAATCTGAATCATTTAAGTCGCTGGAATTTGAGCCAACGTGAATTTGCCGCAGCTATTGACTATGGACAAAGAGCATTGCTATTCTCCCGTCAGAGTGGTGATGTCCTCGGAGAAACCAATGCGATCGCTAATTTAGGATACGCAGAAGTTCGTCAAGCACAACAACAAGAATATATTACACCATTGGAACTTGAACCCTGTATCCAAAGGCTAGAGAGGGGGTTAAAACTAGCGGAAAAACAGCAAGATTTCTTCTGTGAGGTCTTCTGCGCCTTGGGATTGGGGATAGCACATCTGATATCAGACCAAACTAGCACGGCGAAATCTTATTTGGAGAAAAGTCTGAATCTGTCTACCAAGATTGGCAATCTTGAGTTACAAGGTTTGAGTTATGCCGCCATCGCCGAGGCAACTTATCAACTCAATCAACTTGCATCGGCTGTGGTTTACGCTTGCTTAGGGATGTATTTGCTAGAGCAAAAACAGGCAAAGGAGTCGCAACAGGCGGCTAATCTGGTGACAATTCTGCAAGGTAAGTTAGGTGAGGAGGAATTTAAGCAGATTTTACAACAACAGCGGTCTTATATAGTTGCCAGGATTAGTGTAGATGGTTTTGATTATTTGTTGAATTTATAGCAAAAGGCAGAAGGCAGAGGGCAGAGGGCAGAAGGAAAAAGGTTGACAGGTAAAGGCTTGCTGCATTTTGCTTTGTCCTAACCTCCCTAGCGGTTGCTATATCGTAGGGGCTATCTAATGGAAGAATAGTCTATATTGCCCTGTCCAGGATCTTGGCGCTGACTTCCAAATCACAGAAACTGAGTTTTGAGAAGAAGATTCATGCTTGACTTATACGATCTGATCCGAAATATTCAAAAGCGTCCTGCTATGTATTTGGGGCAACCTTCTATTGCTCATCTCCGCGCTTTTCTGGCAGGTTACTTCTTAGCACGTCATCAACTGGGAGAGCCAGAAACTGCTCAGGAAAAGCACTTTGATAATTTTCAACCCTGGATTCAGAAAAAGTTTAAGATTACATCTAGCCAGTCTTGGGATAAGATTATTCTATTTTTTTCCCAGGATGAGCATCAAGCCCTTAAGCAATTTTTTGAACTATTCGATGAATTTTCCAGAAGCGATCGCAAGGAAGCAACGCCTGTAATTACTCAAACATTTCACTCAACTATCAAGGGTTAAACTTGATAATGTACCTATTGTAGGGTGTGTATACCCTTCGGGATGCTTCGCTGCTATCGCACCATGCTCCGCAAATGCTTAGAGCGCAGCGTAACGCACCACGTCATGTACAAACGATAAATGACAAATGACAGCGATCGCACTAATAACTGTCAGTTGACCAATTTTCTAAACTCAATTCTTTAACTCTTAATAAATCGCGATCGTTAGAAACCAGTGTTAAACCTTTGACAATAGCCGTCGCTGCAATTAAGATATCCTCTGTTTGAATTGGCAAACCCCTTACTCTAAGGTCTGCATGAATTTCAGCGGCTTTTTCTAAAATTGCTAAATCATCTAAGAAAATGATTTGATAATCCAAACAAAGTTCTTGGAAATTTTTTAACTGTTTAGTGGCTTTAACTGCCAACAGACCACGTTTAACTTCAAAATATGTAATGCAACTGATTGCTAGTAAGTTTTTTGAGATTTTACTTGTCCTATCTTTTTTTGATATTCAGATTGTTTCTCAAAACTAAAGAAACAATGTTCGTATCTAATAAATAAACCATAATTTTTATTTACGCTTAATCGCATCATCAAAAATAGCCAGTTGCTCAGGACTTAATTCATTTAAGGTTCCGGCTACTGCTTCTGTCACCATAATCGTGCTGCAATGTCCCTTTAACTCTTGCTCTGACATAGTATTAAATTCTTCAATGGGTAAATTCTGTTGAAAGAGTTTGGCTAAATGATGAACCATCTCTGAATAATTAAGCTCCTCTTTAAATAACGGGCGTTCTTCCATTAAAATAGTGACCACTTGCTCAATTCTCTGAATCAAGGATTTTTGGGTAATATCATTGGATAACATATTGACAACCTCCGAGTAAATAACGAGGGACAATGCTGACGATTAGCTCGACTTAAGTGCCTCTTCAATCTTAACATGTTGGTAATAACAGCGACAGAGAAACAATCCTCAATTAATTTGTAATGGTTAGGGGTGGGTTTGTTCCTTCTTCTAATTGTCAGTCACCCAATTTTCTAAACTCAATTCTTTAACTCTTAATAAGTCGCGATCGTTATAAACCAGTGTTAAGCCTTTAACAATAGCCGTTGCCGCAATTAAGATATCCTCCGTTTGAATTGGCAAACCCCTTAATCTAAGGTCTGCATGAATCTCAGCGGCTTTCTCTAAAATTGCCAAATTATCTAATAAAATGATTTGATAATCTTGACAAAGATTATTGAATCTTTCTCTTTGTCTCGGTGCATCAAGCGCCAAAAAACCTCGCCTGATTTCAAAATAAGTAATGCAGCTAATAAATATTTTGTGATTTTGAAATTTTATCTGGTAAACTTTGTTATTGATTTTATCATTGTTCTTGATAATCAAAGAAACTATGTTAGTATCCAATAAATAATCCATAATCTATTTAACTTATTTACGCTTAATTGCTTCATCAAAAATAGCCATTTGTTCAGGAGTTAGTTCTTGGCCAATTTTTGACAATATTTTGGTGGCCATAATAAAGCTACAATTTTCTTTTAATTCTGCTTCTGACATGGTGTTAAATTCTTCGAGAGGTAAATTTTCCTGAAACCCTTGGGCTAAATGGTTGACCATATCTGAATAATCAAGATCTTCTTTAAAAAGTGGGCGTTCTTCCATTAAAATAGTAACCACTTGCTCAATTCTCTGAATCAGGGATTTTTGGTTAACATCATTGGATAACATATTGACAACCTCCGAGTAAATAATGAGAGACAATGATGATGGTTTAATCGCCTTCATCGCTATTCAATATTAACACTTTTATTTGCAATTTTATCCAGCATAATAAAAATTGAGCGATCGCACGAAATGAATCAATGTATTGGAATTTAATTCCTAAAGGGAATATAGCGCTATAATAAGGATGCTCAAAACATCTACATTGGGAAAGATATTAGGAAATGACAACCTTCTTTGATGCCTTCATCTCCTATGGAAGAGCCGATAGTAAAGCCTTTGCCCAAAAACTTCAAACTCACCTCCAGGAACAGGGTTTTCAAGCCTGGTTTGATTTCAATAATATTCCCCTAGCAGTAGACTTCCAGCATCAGATTGATGATGGCATTGAAAAATCTCATCACTTCCTCTTTGTTATTGCTCCTCATTCGGTCAACTCCCCTTACTGCCTCAAAGAAATTGAGCTAGCGATTAAGCTCAACAAACGGATTATTCCTCTGTTACACGTTATGGCTATTAGCCAGTCAACCTGGCAGCAGCGCCATCCCCAGGGCACTCAGGAAGAGTGGGAAGCTTATCAGGAAAAGGGTTTACACGAAAGCTATCAGAATATGCACCCAACCATCCGTAAACTGAATTGGGTGTATTTCCAAGAGGATACAGATGATTTTGAACAATCCTTAGCCGACTTAGTTAAGTTACTCCGTTCCCATACTGACTATATAGAACAACACAGTCGTTTGTTAGTCAAAGCATTGGAGTGGCAAAGGAACCAAAAGCAACTTAGCTGGCTATTAATTGGGGAAGAAAGACAACAGGCTCAAGCTTGGCTAAAGAGACGATTTAAGGAGGAACAACCCCCTTGTACTCCCACTGACCTGCATTGTGAATACATCACTGAAAGTATCAAAAATGCCAACAACTTAATGGTGCAGTTGGTTATTGCCTACAGTGATCAGGATCAAGAGACGATGGCAAGGATTAGTTCCAGTTTAAGGCGAGAAAGTATTACCGTTTGGACGAATACAACAGATATTCCTACAGGAGAAGCTTTTGAGGAGGCGATTAAGCGGGGCATTGAACAAGCGGATAATTTAGTCTATCTCCTGTCACCAGACTCCGTAAATTCAACTTACTGTCAACAAGAATTAAACTTGGCAGTAAGATGAAGTCAACAGCATAGAGTTCAGCCCAGATGGAAACACCATTGCTTCTGCTAGTTATGATAAAACAGCGAGGCTGTGGAATTTAGAGGATTTAACTCTAGATTCACTCATGCAGGAGGCTTGTGATTGGGTTAAGGATTACTTGAAGCACAATGCTCCAGAAAGTGATCAGTCTTTGTGTGATGATGTTGCACAGTGACAAAGTATAGCAAAAGGCAGAGGGCAGAGGGCAGAAGGCAGAAGGGAAGAGGTTGACAGGTAAAGGTTTCAGCATTTGGTATTGTCCTAACCGCCTTGGCGATTGCTATACTATCATGTCTGGTAGCACAACCATAATCAAAATGCCTCAGGAGTCCAGCTGTTTGATTGCATCCATTACTTGCTTATAACCTGCAGTATTCTTTTGCTCAGAAAAGAGATTTGCCGCCCGCTGTAAATCTTCTCTACCGCCCTGTTGCTCTCCCTGTTGGAAACGGGCTAGCCCTCGATTATAGTAAACTGGAGCCAAGTCAGGTTTGAGGCGCAACACTTGGGTATAATCCTCAATCGCTCCTTGCTGATCTCCTATATGAGAGCGAACCACTCCTCGATTACCATAAGCTTGGAGATAGTCAGGATTAATTTGCAGTGCTTTCGTGTAATCTTCAACTGCTTCTTGTTTATCTCCTAGTCGGTGGCGAGCAAAACCCCGATTGTAATAAGCTTCCGCTAAGTTAGGATTAATCTGCAAAGCTTGTGTGAAATCCGCGATCGCTCTATCATGATTTCCTGCTTCAAAGTTAGCATTTCCTCGGTTATTGTAAAGTTGAGCCTGGTTAGGATTTTGCTTGAGCGCCTGAGTGTAATCAGCGATCGCTTTCTGATGGTCTCCTTGTTTACTTTCCTCAAAATCTTGCTGGGCATATTGCTCATCATTCATCCGCCCAAGGTTATAAGCAACAGTTAACCCACCCAAAGCAGTAGCAATTCCCAAGATAGCCAGTATTCTATAGATGCGCTTCATCGCTTTTTTTCCTTAATGACTTATACCAAGTTCGGATAATCACTTATAATTCTTTTTTACCTTGCAAACCTTCTTACTTCCTTCTGCCTTGGAGCTTTCTGCCCTCTGCTTTGTTGCAACCAAAGTGTAAGTATTCAACCGAACTTGATATTACAATATAAGAGGCAAAAGAAAAGGCTTTCTTGCCAGAAAGCCCCACACTAAAAAAGATTTAACCTAGCTGACGGCGTCGCTTACCAAAACCCAATAGAGAGATGGATAAAAGTCCCATAGTTACAATACCACTGGGTTCAGGAACAGGTTGTGGATCTGGGTTATCATTGGGAGGTGAATCAAGCAGCTGTGTATTGACTGGTGAGTTGAAGATATTGTCTGCAGGGTTTAAGAAAGCAGCAGTAATTCCTGCACCAAACTCTGCAGCAAACTCTGTATCTGTTTTGCTCTCATCCCAATCGGACAAATTAAAGGTGTCGTCAAAGAATAATGCTTGTGACTGGCTGAAGCCGGTGTTGCCTACAAATACCGGTTGGAATTGAGCAAAGGCATCACCATCCCCAAATTCAGTGCGCACAATGTTCACCGTTCCGAACCCATAGTTGTTACCAGTACCAGGAGTACCGATGGGGTTGCCACTCTCGTTGAGAAGGTTCCAGTTGAAGGAAAGAATCGCATCTTCAACGAAGCCATCCACTTCGATCACAAAGCCGTCTAGGACGTTGTCGCCGTTATCTATTGTTTCCAAGTCTGGAATCACGGGGTTTCCAAAGGAATCCAGTTGGCAACCAGGAACTAGTGCACATGCCTGAGGGTTGTTGGTTGCTGCTAACAAGTCATTGTTAGAGATTGATTCCGCAAATGGGTTCTCCCCCACATCCCACTGGATAGCAGTAGAGGTGGACTCGGTTACACTCCAGCGGTTAGATTTATTTAGATTGTCATTAGGTTGACCATCGCCATCGGGACCAATAGGTCTACCATTAAGATCAACTTCAGCATCAGCAAACCTTACGCTCTCATCGGTTCCTTCATTGAGAGCAATACGGACACCATCTGCTGACATGTTTGTCCAGTTCAAAACCTCAAACTCAAAGCGAAATTTGTCCCCCTCGGGATCATCTTTATCCGCTGTGATATCAGTAAATCGGAAGCAGAAAACATCGGGTAGTACTATTGGACCTGGCGGAGGTGGGTCTGCCAGAGCAACTTTGTCAATGCTTCCTACGAATAGAGTAGCAATAGTTGCAGTTA
Organism: Symploca sp. SIO1C2; assembly: GCA_010672925.1. Classification (GTDB taxonomy): domain Bacteria; phylum Cyanobacteriota; class Cyanobacteriia; order Cyanobacteriales; family Coleofasciculaceae; genus Caldora. Next base: position 60,201 of record JAAHFP010000037.1, read on the forward strand.
GGAATGAACCACCAACACGAGTCAAGCCGAGAGATAGAGCCGAGCTTTTGGCTCTATTAAATTGATTCCGATTTAGCATTTTTTCTTGCGTTTCGTTGATAAGAACTCTCTAGCTAGAAGAATCCATAAAATCATCGGTTCATAGATTAAGCGTTTTTTCTCTGACAACTCAATAACTTGAGATATTTCTCAACAAATACATATTTATTAGTAAATTATTTATCAACTAACACTCAGTAATAGTACTCAGTAATAGCACTTAGTACAAATATTTAGTAAAATAATTCAGTAATAACACTTAGTACAAAATAAAAAAATTACTATTAGTTGGTGTCGTAGGAGAGCGTTTTCTCGTAAGAAAGCGATCACATGGGCTTTTTCCATGTATTCTGGTATGACGGAAGAGCATGGTGCAGAAATTACCATATTTCGTGTCAGCCCAAATTTTGCCAACCAGCTATCGATAGCTCCCCGTTAGTCAACTAATAGACCTCTTGCACGAATCTGTTTATGCTTCCTCCCTGGCGATCGCTTTTATCCAGTGCCCTTCACCGCAATCGTTCCGAACCCCATTCTCGCTATTTTCAGCTAGCTACAGTGACCCCAGAGGGCTACCCTAGTAACCGCACAGTAGTGTTTCGAGGTTTTTTAGAAGATGACCACAGCAGCCTCAAAATTATTACTGATATACGTAGTGCGAAGATTCAAGACATCGAAAGGCAAGCAATCGGGGAAATCTGCTGGTATTTCACTAAAACCCGCGAACAGTTTCGGATTCAAGGTGTTCTACGCTTAGTTAAAGCTCAAGATGAGGATGCCGATTTACTCAAAGCCCGTAAAATAACCTGGCATAATCTTTCTGACGCAGCGCGATCGCAATTTGCTTGGGCAGATCCAGGACAACCAGCAACGGGTGAGGGAAAAAAGGACGCGGAGACGCGGAGACACGGAGACGGGGAGAATGGAAATCCTACGCAAAATTTCGTTAACCCACCAGCAATAGACAAGTCAGCCTTTGATGTTGAACCACCGGATCCTAATCTGCCCCTAGATACTTTCTGCTTATTATTATTAGTTCCCCAAAAAGTAGACCATTTACAATTAAGGGGCGATCCGCAGCAACGCTGTATTTATCAATTACAAACAGATACTGCCTGGTCTAGCCAATTGGTTAATCCTTAGAGAGATTATAAGTAAAAAAGCTTACTGTGCAAGCTTTCTTACCTTGGAGCTTCCTGTTCCCCTCCTTGGAGGGGTTAGGGGTGGGTTCGGGTGAACGAAAAAAGGTGTGGGAGAGCTTTTTTGAGTAATGAGTAATGAGTAATGAGGGTTGAAACTTTTGTCAAATCCTCTTTACTTCTGCCTCCTGCCTCGGAGCCTCTTCAGAGCCACTGTAAATTTCGTTCACCCGGTGGGTTCTGCCTTTTTTTTACTAGTAATAATTACCTATAAAACTTAATTACTTCCCTGCGCGGATTAATTGAACCAAATTGTTCAACCTTGAGGTAAACTTGTCAAGTATTATTTTTAATATTTAATATCTCAGGGAAAATTAATCTGAATTAATCTTTCTCTCATTGTTAACTTAAAATCAACTCATTTCGAGTATGAGTTAGCTCACTACATTAATAGTTAACAACTAATGAAACTACCTAAATTTGAGAAAGATGCCAAATAATTTTGCAGGACAACTGGATAATTCAATTGTTATCGAAGATGGCGAACATGTTGTAATCCGAGAAGAAGTCATTGCTCCTATTGGAGAACCAGCCATCGCTATTCCTGGGGATAATGCTCGACTAAGAGTTACATCTAGTGGTTCAGTATTAGCTAATGATCCAGGGAATACCGCAGTTCAAGTCAGTGGTGAAGATGTCACCATTGCTAATCTAGGACTGCTTTCTGGTGCTTTCAATGGTGTGAGTTCTACTGGCAATGACTTCAATTTAATCAACCGGGGAACTATTACTTCCGACAGCCGTGCTGTTGATCTAAATGATGGTGACGATATTACAGTCAATAATTTTGGTAGTATCCTAGGCACTGATAATCAACGCAATGGAACTTTATATATTAATGGAGTAGTAGATGATGCGACTATTATTAACCAACGTATTGGTGTGATTGATGCCGGGGAAGGCAATGCTGGTGACGGTCTTTCTGTCCAAGTTGGTGACAGTAGCGAAGATGCACTCAACAATAATATTAATCTAACTAACCGTGGCGCGATCGCTGGCCGGGGTCAAGCGGATTTCGCCGGAGGACGATTAACTCCCAATGGTTCTAGTGGTTTGCGTTTTTTCAATGGTTCCGGGGAGCCTGAAGCTACTGTTACCGGTTTTGTCCGTAACTCTGGTTCAATTACCGCAGAAGTGGATGTCGGTTTCTTGGGTGCAGTGGTAGTTGAAGATGGTGTTAGCTTCCAAGGCACGATTACCAATCAACGCAGTGGTGTGATTAGTGGTCCCCGTAACGGCTTGTATATTGGTAATGCAGAGCATGATTTAACCATTAATAATGCTGGTTTGATTGAATCTGGTAGCCGCGCAGTGAACTTAGATGGTGATAATGTTACCTTCAATAACAGTGGCGATGTCTTAGGTACGGGTAATCAACGTAACGGTACTATCTATATTGATGGCACTGGGGATGATATTACCATCAACAACCTACGTAGCGGTGTGATTGATGCTGGGGAAGGCAATGCTGGTGACGGTATTTCTATCCAAGTCGGTGCTGGTAGTGAAGATGCCCTCAACAATAATATTAATCTAACTAACCGTGGCGCGATCGCTGGCCGGGGTCAAGCGGATTTCGCCGGAGGAAGATTGACTCCCAATGGTTCTAGTGGTTTGCGCTTCTTCAATGGTTCCGGAGAACCGGAAGCCACCGTTACCGGTTTT
>JAAHFP010000038.1 GCA_010672925.1 Symploca sp. SIO1C2
CCCAGGTAAAAGAGTAGGGGGAGCTGCCAAATGTACTTCCGCACCAGTAGCAGTTAGACTCCAGATATTGGAACGAGCCACCCGTGAATGTAAGATATCCCCAACAATAGCAATTTTTTTATCAGCCAGGAGGTTAATGCAGGGATTGTCAAAGTCGAACAAAGAGCAGATAGTAAATAAATCTAACAATCCTTGGGAAGGATGCTCATGTTGACCATCTCCAGCATTGAGAATACTCAACTTCACCCCTAATCGATCCATTTCCGAGGCAATCAGTTGAGGTACTCCTGCTTCCCGATGGCGAATTACCATCATATCTGCACCCATTGCCAAATAAGTCTTCGCTGTATCGAGAATGGTTTCTCCCTTGCTGAGGGAAGATATTCCTGGTGAAAAGTTAAGGGTATCAGCACTAAGGCGCTTTGCTGCTAGTTCAAAGCTACTACGAGTACGGGTAGAAGGTTCAAAAAACAAATTGGCTACCACATTACCTTGCAGGGTTGGTACTTTTTTCGTCCTACGAGACAGTACCTCCCGAAAGCTGGCAGCAGTTTGTAATACCATATCGTATTCCGCTGGCTCAAAATCAGCTAAAGAAAGGATATGATTGCGATTCCAATTGTTATTAGTCATAAAGGCAGGAGGCAGAAGGCAGAAGGCATCAAGGCATCAAGGCAGAAGTTCCCTGTTTTCTACTTACGAGTTAGAAGGCAAAAGGCAACTGTCAACCGTTAACCGTCAACCAGCAGCTTTCCAGTTCTATACTATAGGTCTTATAGACTGCAATAGCTTTATTCAAGTTCATATGTACGGTATCAGACAATATCTCATTCCTCTGTTAGTTGGCGTGATGCTTGCTAGTTGTGGTGGTGATGCTCCAACTACTGATAATAGCAACAATCAATCTGGATCACCTTCTACACCTGTAACTGAGAGTCCAGGAGGCTCTTCGGATACCAAGGATACCACCACCACTCCTGATAAAACTCAGACACCTAATCCTGAGGGCGACAAAGCAGCTGATACTGGTACTGATAAAAACAGTATCACCCTAGATATTTATCAAGTTGATTCTCAGTGCGAGAAGCTAGTACCCAATAAAGTAGCTGTCTCTACTGAGAATTCTGTAAATGCTGCCGTCGGCAAAGTTTTGGATCAAGTTTCCGACCGTGACTTAGAATTAGCTGGATATCGCGTCGATGTCGATACTGGTAGTGCTATGGCTACTGTCGATTTGCGGCTGTCCCCTGATTCTCGAAGGCGTTTTCTTTCTTTGTCTACTTGCGAACAATTAGCTCTGTTCGGCAGTTTGCGTAAAACCCTGACTGATAATTCACAATTTAATATTAGTGATGTCCGCTTCACTGAGCAAGGGCAAGAAATTGAGTTTTGATTTTTTCCTCACTGGTCAACTCTCTCAACTATTGCCGCACAGCGAAAATAACCCACCAGTTAAAAAATGTTAAAAGTTAGCTTACTATACAGCTCTTTTTCCCTAAGAGCCTTCTGATTTGAAAGAGACGCGAATACGCGGGAAAGCAGGGACGGGAGTGAGCGAAAAAAAGGGTGGGGAGCGGAGGGGCAGAGGGGCAGAGGGGCGGAGGAGCAGAGGAGCAGAGGAGCAGAGGAGCAGAGGAAGAACTGATAATTTTTGGAGACAAAGCTCAAGAAATCCCACCCAAAATTTCGTTCACCCCGGGGACGGGGAGAGATGAATTTTCATGTATAGTGGTGAAAAAATTTTTTCATTGAGACTGTCTCCTGCCTCCTGCCTTCTGCCTCCTACCTCCTGCCTTCTGCCTTCTGCCTTCTGCCTCCTGCCTCCTGCCTCCTGCCTCCTGCCTTCTGTCTCCTACCTCCTGCCTTCTGCCTCCTGCCTTCCGCCTTCTGCCTCCTACCTCCTGCCTCCTGCCTTCTGCCTTCTGCCTTCTGCCTTCTGCTCCCTGCCTCCTGTCTTCTTTCACTCTAAGGAAGTTGGTGTATAAAATAAATTTTGCTCTCCCTTTTTAGTAAAAAAGCGTCGATACAATTCACAACTCACAATCGCTCGATCGCCTGAGAGTGTAATCAATCCCATACTACTTAACTTGTAGCTGAGACTTGGATCTAAAGCAACAGTTTCAGCTGCATTGAGCACCGTATCAAAAGCTTTAACTAACTCAGGCTGCTTCTCCAGGATTGCCCAATGACGTTGTAGGTGATTACGATAAATTCCTGTGGCAGTGGGAGCAGTGTCTAGCAGCTGCGATAGAGTTATCTCCCCTTTACTCAGATGGTAGAGTGCTAAATGGATCATGGCAGGATGCCCCCCAACCATTGCCATTAATTTTCCAATTTCTTGCCCATCTCCCCAGTTAAGTCCATAGCATTTTGCCAACTGCTGCACTTCTTCTTGGGTAAAACTTTCTAAGTGAATCGGTAATCCCACATTGAAAGGAGATTGATTAAGTTCGAGAGGAACATAAATTTCCGTCGAGTGAACCACAAGTATACGAAGCTTTTGCCAGATAGGTAGTCTTTTCGATTCTTCGTACCAGGAACGTAAAAGAGGTAAAAAATCCTTCGCTACTTGGGGATGCTCAATAATCTGGTTCACTTCGTCCAATGCTAAGACAAGGGGAGCATTAATTGACTCTAATAAATAGTCTTGAAAGTAGAGGGTACAACTAATTTTATTTCCGAGGTCTTCATCCCAATACTCGTCTAACATCAGTTTACGCTGAAGTTGGTGAGCAATATTAGCACATAGCCAGCGCAAAAATTTATTCGAGTCGCTCAAAATTGCCTGATCGACTTGTTGTAGGTTTAAGCTGATGGTGTGGTAACCCAGGTTATTGGCATAGTCAAGAACTCTCAGCAGTAGGGAGGTTTTACCCATTTCTCTGGGGGCTTTAATCCTAATAAGCGCTCCGGGTTTTTTGATTTCTCGGCAAATTTGTTCCTCACAGGAGGAACGCTTTAGGTAAAAAGGAGAGTCCAGAGGAACTGCTCCACTGGGGTAGCAAGGTGAGATCTCTTGATTAATTTTGGCAGAACTTTCCGCAGGTTCTTGCTTAACAGGTTTTGTCTCTGGGGTTGCTTGGGTTGTAACATAAGACTCTAGCAGTAACCGACAATTTTTCTTGGTTACCCGCTTACCAACTACTTCGGAGAGTCGCTCCAACAATTCTGGAGCAACTACATTGGTAAAATAGCCGGGACTATAACCTGCTTCGATCGCAATTTGGCTATAAGTTCTATACTGCCAAATACCACGTAAAATAATAATTTCTGCCGAATTAAGGGGATGATTTCGGCACTCAATTAGCTGATAATCAATGGTCTCCAGCAGATAATCGAGGTTCATAGAGATTAAGTTATTCAGACAGAATTAATTTAACATTTGGTAAAGGTAGGAAAAAAGCAAACCCTCTTTTCTAACCCCAAAGAGGGAAGGCAAAAGGCAACGTAAATATATATGTAACGGTATTGTTAAGATTTAATACAAACTAGATCGAACTTAGGTATAAAGGGGTGGATTTTGCCTTGAAAGTAGGCAACAGGGAATAAGAGACTTTCATCGCCTCGTGGTAAAAATTTTTTTTCATCAGGACTACCTTGAAACCTTCAGATACTAGTAGGAGCTTTAACTTTTAGCCACAGCTTCAGGAGCAATCTTTCCACTTTGCAAGCGTTCCAAATCCTTCATCACCATTTTCTCAATCAGAGTCTCGAAGCTGACTTGGGGTTTCCAGCCAAGATTTCTATTCGCTTTAGTTGTATTAGCCACTAACTGAAAATGTTCATCTGCTCGCAAGAATTGGGGATTAATCACTACATACTTAGTCCAATCTAATCCTACACAATCAAAAGCTGCTGCCACTAGTTCTTGAACACTATGCAACTGACCAGTACCAATAACATAATCTTCTGGTTCTGGAGTTTGCAACATCCGCCACATCATTTCTACATAATCACCAGCATAGCCCCAATCTCTTTTAGCCTCTAGATTACCCATTTCCAAGGTTTCTCTCAATCCCAATTTAATTGCTGCTGCTCCTAAAGAAACTTTCCTTGTTACAAAATTAGGAGGACGTCGGGATGATTCATGGTTGTACAAAATGCCACTACAGGCAAATAAATTATAGTGTTGCCGATGATGAACCATTGTCCAATGAGCATGTAACTTGGCTGCGGCATAGGGATTCATCGGACGAAAGGGTGTTTCTTCATCTTGAGGTGAACTCCTCACTTGCCCAAACATCTCTGAAGTACTTGCTTGATAAAACCGCGTATCAAGACCTACCTTTCGCACAGCTGCTAGTAGTCGTGTTGCTGTACCTGTAATTAAATCGAGAGTACCGAGAGGATCATTCCAGGAATCTGGAACAAAACTGGGGGCTGCTAGATTATAAATCTCTTGGGGCTGTAACTGCTCTACTATTTTAAGTAAACCTATAGGATCAGTTAAATCAACGGTACGGACTGGAATTTGGCTAGCGAGTGCTCCTAGTTTAGCGATACTTTCACTCCGCTGCGGTGGTAGCAGCCCAATAACAGAGTAACCTTTCTCTAAGAGTAAGCGACTAAGATAATAGCCGTCTTGACCAGTTATACCCGTAATCAGAGCTGTTTTCGCCATCAGTGACTCTATCTGTTGATTAGCCTTATTGTTTGATGTTTTTAGACATCTCCAATAATTACCCTAGAACCCCCATGCTACCATGCAAAAATCTGAGTTTTGGAGATGTATCTTTATGAAAATCCAATGATGCTACAAATCAACAAGCAATTTCTGCCATCTTGACAGCGTTGATAAACAACTTTGTCACTCAGGCGTCTGAGCAAAAACCAACCATATCCTCCTTCACAGAGGGTTCCTGGTTCTGGTTCTTCTACTGTATTTGGGTCGAAAGGTTTTCCCTGATCCCAGATTCTAATCTCTATAAGATTGTCATAAATTGCCAACTCGATTTCAATAGTTGTTTCTGATGGTAATTCTTGATGGGCATGGCGAACCGCGTTGGAAAATCCTTCAGCCAGAGCTAAATTGAGGCGATAGAATTGTTGTTCCCGGTTACACATCTGGGGAGTATTCTGGGAGTAGAATTCCTCAAACCACTTTTGTACCGGGGCTTGCAGAGCTAAATCACTTTTGACTTTGAGACGACCAAGTTTTAACATATTTGGGGCTCGACCCTCTGCTGACCTTAGCTTACATCAACTCCACCAAATTTAAGCATCTGACCAGGGATTGAGTTGTTGGTTATTGGTTAAAAGGATTCAAGTTTTTCCCAAAGGGTAAAGATCTTCCCAACGAAGTAAGTATGATTACGTAGCTTGTCAGCAAAAAAGCTCATAACCTTGTCGGAACTGCTATAGTAAGTACTTGGAAGCTCTAGGACAACCAGTGATTATGGCAGGTAAAATCAAGAAAGGCTCTATGGTTCACGCTAACCGGGAAAAGCTGGAAAATAGTCTAGAGGCTAAAGCAAGTGACCCACGGTTTCCTTCCTATATCTTTGAAACTAAGGGGGAAGTCATGGATACTAGAGGGGACTACGCACTAGTCAAGTTTGGTCAAGTACCTACCCCCAATATTTGGTTACGTATCGAGCAACTAGAGATTGCTAACTGAAGGTGTTAGGTCTTAGGTGGTAGGTGGTAGGTGTGAGGAAACAGGAATAGGTTCTACTTCTATAACCTGGCCTGATTCAGGTGAGCTCCCGGCTGTACAAACCAGACTCCTCCAGGACAAACATAATCTGGTGCGATGTTCAAATCCATTGATATTTGGAAAAGAATAGACAACGAAACAGCTATTCGCTACCGATGCTTTCAACGTCTAACGGATGGGCAATTTTGTGTACAAAGCGCTGATTACTACCATTTTCCTCTGGAAGATACTCAAGTTAAGGCTTTAGACAGACAATTTTTAGAACTTTTTATTGAAGAATCCCCAGATCAGCGATCATCACCCTACCCTACACTAGAAGAAGCGATCGCAATGTATGAGTTGGAATTTGCTGATGAGTCAACTATTCTAGTCTCAGTATAATGACTCACCGTTCGCTCATTTTTCAAATGAGCTGCTCGATAAATCGAGCCAAACGCTTTATGTACAAGGCTTTTAGCAATTTGAGAGGGGGAAAGGGACAAATTTACCCTGATTGGGCTACCGACGAAGTTATCAGAGGCTGGAGGATCTTGGCTAGCGATTAGCTTCGCTAGTGCCGTAGGCAATCGCTTCTCTCAATTTCTAGAAAACTCACATCTCTCTAGATCTTTTCAAACCTTTATAACATAAGTGTTTTGCTACAATAATTCTGAATAGACAAAGAAAATTGAGCGAACGGTGAGTAATGAATTCTCACTTCGAGGATATATCATACCGAATCCGGTTAAAAAAGTTATTCTTTCGCCCCATAAATCCCCGAATTTTTGGGGAGGCATGAATTATTTTTCTTCTTATCTGATAACCGGATTTAGTATTGTAATCGATTCAGCTTAACAAGCGTGCCATTGATTCAGATAGGTTTCGAGCTGTTGAGCTAGAGCCTGAACATAGGACGAGTGAAGCATTGTATAGTGGTCACCAGGGATAGTATAAGTTTCCAAATCCCCTGTGCTTAGAGAACTCCAGCCTCGATCTTCTGCGGTCGAACCAGCACAAAACAGGGCAACCTTACCAGAATAAGGTTGGGGTTGATACTTAGCGATCGCTACTCGGTTAGCTTGGAACACCTGGAACAAATGATGCATCTGTTCTATATCCACTTCTGGGGGTAAGAGATTCAAACGTTTGGCAGCTTTGAAAACTTGCTGTAATTGCTCTTCAGGCTGAAGTTGCTCTAAATTGAGTTGTTTTAGGGGTAGTTCGGTTCCAAATAAACCCCCCAAATCTGCTGCCAGAGAGTTGGCTAAAGAAGCTTCATCTGTTATAGATTCGGACTTGCTGGGTGCATAGCTATCGATTAAAGCCAGCAGCGCCACCTCTTGCCCAGCAGCTTGCAATTGTTGTGCCATTTCCCAAGCAATGACACCTCCCATAGACCAACCAGCTAAATAATAGAGACCATTGGGCTGAATTTCTTGCAAGGTTTGAACGTAGGTAGCCGCCATATCCTCGATTTTGGTTAAGGGTTGTTGCTCACCATATAATCCGACAGATTGCAAGCCATAGGACGGTTGATTCTTTCCTAGATGTTGGGCTAATTCTGCATAACAGAGGACGTTGCCCCCAATAGGATGTACACAGAATAAGGGTGGCAATTCTCCTGTAGTTTGAATCGGAACTAAGGGAGAAGAGAAACGAAGACTACTCTTCGAGTTGAGCAGAGTAGCTTGGCTTTCAATCGTTGGTTCAGTAAACAGCGTGGTTAAGGGTAAATGAATACCCAACTGCTTCTCAATTCGAGCCATTAAGCGGACTGCCAACAAGGAATGACCCCCCAAGTCAAAGAAATTATCTCGTACTCCCAGGGTAGGGATATTGAGAACTTCTGACCAAATTTGGCATAGTTGCAATTCTACTGGATTACGAGGAGGGATAAAGTTAGTATCTGGGGAAAAATAATCAGCATCTGGTGCGGGTAGGGCACGACGGTCAAGTTTACCATTGGGAGTTAGAGGTATTTTATCTAACAAGACAAAAGCAGCAGGAACCATGTAGTCGGGAAGTTTGGTTTTGAGGAAACTGCGCAAATCAGTTATCGTAAGTTCTTCTTTGGTAATAAGATAGGCAACAATGCGTTTTCCTCCGGTCGAGTCTTCCCTACTAATAACCACAGCTGAGCTCACTTTTGGGTGTTGAGCAAGGGTAGCTTCGATTTCTCCAAGTTCGATGCGGAAGCCTCGGATTTTGACTTGGTTGTCAATGCGTTCGATAAATTCGATGTTGCCATCCGGAAGATAGCGTGCTTTATCTCCAGTCTTATACAAACGAGCTTCTTTTACATTCTGAATTTTGAATTTTGAATTGAAAAAGGGGTTGGGAATAAACTTGGCTTGAGTTAATTCGGGACGGTTGAGATAGCCTCGCGCTAACCCTGCACCACCAATATGGAGTTCCCCTGGAATACCAATCGGGACAGGTTGAAGATATTGGTCTAGGATATAAGTTTGGGTATGAGCGATCGCTCTCCCGATTGTAGGTCGAGTACCAGTCTTGTTTACAGCAGAAACTGTGGTATCTCCCGTGCACTCGGTAGGTCCGTAAACATTATAAAAGTGACGATTTTTATTCTGTTTCAAAGCAGTCCAAGTTAATTCATCAATCGCTTCTCCTCCTACCAATACATACTTAGGAGCAGTATCAGTAGTTAGAAATCCTTCTGCCACAAGCTGTCTAAGTTGGGATGGAGTGCAATCAAATACATCAATTTGGCAATCCTGTAGGTAGGATAACAAGCACCTTGAATCCAACCTAATTGTTTCTGGAATTATATATAGGGTACGACCATACAGAAGTTGTACAAATTGTTTGACTGAGGTATCAAAAAATAAAGACCCGTTTAAACTAACTCTAAATCGAGGCTCCCCACCTGTGGCAGCGATGGTGGATTCTATTCCCTGAGCCAGATTCAAGACAGAGTGGTGTTGGATCGCCACTCCTTTTGGCTTGCCTGTCGAGCCTGAGGTGTAGATAACATAAGCTAAATTATTAGCTGTTACCAAACTCGGCAGATTTTCTTGACTCTGTTCAGCGATTTCCTCCCAGGCAGCATCAAGACAGGTGACTTGTACCTTTTCTTGCAGTAATTTGGCTACTCCCTTTTTGGCTGTTAACAATACCAAAAGCCCAGCATCTTCAATTATATCGGCTATCCGCTTGGTAGGAGAATTTGGGTCTAAGGGTAAATAAGCTCCACCTGCTTTGAGAATAGCGAATAAGGCAATTATCATTTCCAGGGAACGTTCCAGACAGATTCCAACTAGCACTTCCGGTTCTACTCCCAAGCTTTGCAAGTACCGCGCTAATTGATTTGCCCGCTGGTTCAACTCCTGATAGGTGAGTTGTTTATCCTCAAAAACGACTGCAATCGCATTAGGAGTGCGTTCTACCTGTTCCTCAAATAACTGATGGATGCACTTATCCTGGGGATAAGTTGTTTGGGTATCGTTCCACTCTACTAATAACTGATGAAGTTCTGAGTTTGTCAATAACGGTAGTTCGCCAACTTGCACTTGGGTATTAGTAATAATTGCTTCAAGCAAGGTCTTAAAATGCCCTGTAGCTCGACGAATAGTTGCTGGCTTAAACAAATCCCGATTATATTCCCAATAACCGATTAATCCTGCTTCCTTCTCCTCCATAAACAAAGTTAAATCAAACTTGGCCTTCGCGCTTGCTATCTGCAACCAATTAAAACTTATCCCTGGTAACTCCAGAGGTGCCATCGGTGCATTTTGCAGGGCGAACATTACTTGAAATATAGGTGTGTAACTGAGACTGCGTTCTGGTTGTAATGCTTCTACTAACTGCTCGAAGGGTAAATCTTGATGAGCGTGAGCATCCAGAGAAGTCTGCCTTATCTGATGCAATAATTCAGTAAAACTGGGATTGTCTTCAAATTGGGTGCGCAACACTAATGTATTGACAAAAAAGCCAATTAATCCTTCTATTTCACTGCGGTTGCGGTTAGCAATTGGTGTTCCGATAACAATATCTTCTTGACCACTATAGCGATAGAGTAAGATGCTATATGCAGCAAATAGGGTCATAAATAGAGTCACCCCCAACTCTTGACTCAGATTCTTGAGTTGTTGTGTGAATTCGACTCCAAGCTCAAAAAACTCTTTACCTCCTTTGGAAGTCTGCACTGTTTGACGAGGATAGTCTGTGGGTAATTCTAATAGAGGTGGTGCTCCGGCTAACTGTTGTTTCCAGTAATTTAGTTGAGGTGCTAAAGCTTTAGTAGTCGTTGGTTGCCTCTGCCAGGAAGCAAAGTCAGCGTATTGAATCGGCAGTTGAGGTAAAGGTGAGGGTCTCCCTTGAGTATAAGCTCCATAAAGCACTTCCAATTCATGGCTTAATATCCCTGTTGACCAACCATCGGTAATAATATGGTGCATGGTAAGCAACAGTACATAGTCATCAGCTGCCAATTTTAAGAGAGTCACTCGCAGCAAAGGTTCGTTGGCAAGATTAAAGAGTTGTTGAATTTCTTGCTCAGCCAAGCGTTGTACTTCAGTTAGTTGTTTTCCTTTGGGGAAATGTTGTAAATCAATAATGGGCAGTGGTAAATCCAGTTCAGGAAGAATTACTCTTACAGTCGAGCCATCCACAGTTTTAAAATTAGTACGTAAATTCTCATGACGGCGGACTATTTCTTGCAATGCCCGCTGCAATATTTCTACTTGTAGTACACCTCTTAGATGCAATCCTTCTTGCTCATTATAAGTAGCACTTCCTTCCTGTAATTGAGCTAAAAACCACAATCTTTGCTCAGCAAAAGATAGGGGTAAATCTCCCTCCCGTGGAATAGGTTTGATGGCAGTTAGTTGTTGGCGATTTGCAGCTAAGATATCTGCACTGAACTCTGCTATAGTGGGAGACTCAAACAACCGATGGAGCGATAATTCGATACTGAAAGTATCTCTGACCCGTGAAATCAGTTGAGTTGCTTGGATGGAATCTCCTCCTAACATAAAGAAGTTGTCTAATACTCCTACCTCATTCAGACTCAATACTTCTGCCCAAATATCTGCAAGAATTTCTTCGGTAGGAGTACGGGGTGCAACTAATTCTACATCCAGAACTGGACGGGATTTATCGGGAGCAGGTAAGGCACGTCTGTCTACTTTTCCACTGGGTGTTAATGGTAGTTTATCCAGTATAACAAACGCCGAAGGCATCATATAATCCGGCAGTTTTTCTGTAAGAAAATTCCGCAGCTGAGGGATTAATTGACTGGGTTGGGAGCTGGTATAGGGTTGGTTGGCATAAGCACTCCAACGTTGAAGTTGCAGTTGTTGTGGAGAAATGATTGTACTATCTGGAATAATATCGGTATCTTCTCGCACAAATACCACATCATAGTAACCATCACCACCATTACCTGACCAAGTAATGTTAATTTGATAAGGAACATTGGGTAGTAGTTGCCACCAATTTTCCGGTTCAATTCCATTGGTAGTAATCTGTTGGTGTAGTTCCCCTACAGTTTCAGGACAATCAGGACTAGCTAATAATTTTATGGCTTGCATATCTGCCCAAATTCTAGCATTGGGAACTTGGGTAATTACTAGCATTTCTGGGGAAGCTTCTTCTAGTTTTTGAAAAACAGTAGCTATAGTTAAATTATCCTGCTGCCAGTTGACAAATACTGGTGGAGTTGTGGGAAGATAGACTTTTTTTTCTACATGGAGAACTACATCATAACGAAAACGAGTCAGCTCGTTTTGGTAATGCCCACGCTTGAGTTGAATTTCGACATGGCTAATTTGGGGCAAATGCTCCTTGAGGGCAAGAAAAAATTCTGGAGCGATGTTGAGTTTTTTTGTTTGTGCTGTCTGCTTGTGAATGCGATCGCGTAATTCTACTGTAGAGAGAGAAGCAGAAGCTTGAGTCCGTTGCACTGATGTGTGAAAAGCTTCTAGTAAGGAAAAACTCTCTATATCCCCAATAAAAACTCTACCTCCTGGTTGCACTAACTGCACTACTTGTTCGATAACGTGCACCAGATAATCCATGTTAGGGAAAAACTGGATCACTCCATTAATAATCACCGTGTCAAAGGATGCAGCAGTCATGCCCTTAAGTTCATCTGCTGCACTGTGATGGAGGGTTACCGATGTTGCTAAAGGGCTATCCTGAATCTGGTGCTCAATATAGTTAAGTCCTGCCGAGGCAATATCAGTACCGTAGTACTCCTGACAATGGGGCGCAATCTGGAATAGCAGCAAACCTGTACCGCAACCAATTTCCAGTACTCGTTGAGGTTGTAGGGACAGAATTCTTTCTACTGTAAAGTCAATCCACTCCTGTACCTGCTCCTCTGGCAGCGCTTTGCCTGTATAGCTATCGTACCAACCACCAAGATGCACACCTGATTCCCAATCATCGGTAGGCTTTCCGTAGGCTTCATCCCAAATTTTTTCCCATTGCTGAACTTGCTCTGTTTCTCTGCTACCATCTAATTTGCTCGATTCTGGTGCTTCTCCAACAGATACAACATAAGCTACCAGACGTTTATCCCCTGGAATATCTTCCCGAACTACCACTGCCGCTTGTTTCACGGTAGGATATTGATTCAACACCACCTCAAGTTCTCCAATTTCAATGCGGTAGCCACGAATTTTTACTTGAGCGTCGATACGACCAAAAAATTGAATATTACCATCAGGTAGGTAACGGGCTAAGTCGCCGGTTTTGTATAAATGGGAAGAAAATTCTGGGTTGAAGGGGTTGGCAATGAATCTATCATTGGTTAGTTCCTTTTGATTAATATAGCCCCGCGCCAAACAAACCCCACCAACATATAACTCCCCAGCTACACCAATGGGAACTGGTTGTAGGGACTCATTCAACAAATATATTTTAGTATTAGCAATGGGACTACCGATAGCGGGTAAAGTAGGCCAATCTTGGGGTAAACCGTTCAGGGTCAGGGCTGTTACCACATGAGTTTCTGATGGGCCATATTGATTGTGTAGCGTACAATTGGGTAGCTTGGTGAAGAAATTAGAGATCGCATTAGTTACTTGTAACTGTTCCCCTGCTGTAATTACCTCTCCCAGATTCCCCGGCAGCAATTTAAAGTTTTCAGCAACTTCAGCAAGCTGTTGTAAAGCAACAAAGGGCAGGAATAGCCTTTCTACTTCTCTATCTGCCAAGAAATGCAGCAAGGCTACTGGATCTCGTCGCACTGCTTCTGATATTAAGACTAGAGTGCCACCTCCACACCAAGTGGTAAAGATTTCCTGAAACGAGACATCAAAACTTATAGGAGAAAATTGCAGGGTTTTGGCTTTGGGGGAAATCGTTGTCTTTGTTAGTTGCCAACAGATGAGATTAACTAGAGCCCCCTGTACCACCATTACCCCTTTCGGTTTGCCTGTGGAACCGGAGGTATAGATGACATAAGCCAAATTATCTGGGGTAGAGCGATGGGAAAGGTTACGATTACTTTGAGTTGAGATTAGCTCCCACTCTGCCTCTAGACAAATAACCTGTGCTTCACTATCAGGTAATCGCTTCAGGAATTGGTTCTGAGTTAATAAAACTGATGCTTGGGAGTTGGCAAGCATATAAGCTAAGCGATCGCTAGGATAAGCTGGATCTAAGGGAAGATAAGCACCACCAGCTTTGAGGATGCCTAGCATGGCGATAACCATATCCAAGGAGCGCTCTATACACAGACCCACTAGCACCTCTGGTTGTACCCCCAACCCTTGCAAGTAGTGAGCTAGTTGGTTGGCGCGATCATTCAATTCCTGATAGGTTAATTGTTGCTCCTCGAACACCACTGCTATTGCATCGGGAGTTTGTTCTACTTGGGACTCAAACAACTGATGGATACATTGGGAATCTGGATACTCTGTAGCGGTGGAGTTCCAGTCCACTAGTAGCTGATGGTGTTTTTGTTTGGCAATCATTGACTTTTATACTTTTGTGTGATATAGCTGAATTTGATGCTCCTAATCCCTGACTAAGATATGTTAGGTGAGCATGAGAAAGAGTACAAGTCTGGGCAATAAGCTTTCCTCTTGTGGAACTTCGCATCCTGCTTGTCTTCATCTACAATTAAGATTGATTGAGATTTTCCAGTTGGCAATCACTGACAAACACTTTTCAACTGCCTCTGTTATGACTCAGGTGGCTTTCCAACTTCTGAGCTAAAACCTGAACGTGGGATGAGCGCATCATTGTATAGTGGTCACTGGGAATGGTATGGGTTTCCAACTCCCCTTTGATGAGGGTACTCCAGCCTCGGTATTCAGTGGTCGAACTAGCCTATAATAGAGCGACCTTACCAGAATAAGGCTGGGGTTGATAGTTAGCGATCGCAAGAATCCCGGAGATTCGGCAAAGCGTTGTAAAGTATGTAAAAGTTTTCCAGAGTGACAAAGAGAGTCAGCATGGCAAGGTGGTTGCAAAACGTGAAAAGTGATCGCTTGATGGGACAGCGAGAGGAATGGTGGTGGACGGGTCAACCTCCTCAGGCTGGAGTATGTCCTGGTGTAAGATCAGATGGAAAAATTTCTTCTTTGCCTCTGCTTAATTTAAGCCAATGTACTCGACAGGAAGTATTAGACTATTTTGATAATGCCTGGACACTGACGGAGGTTCTGTTTTCTGCTCTACAAGGGGAAGAAGCTTTTTATTTGCCGCCTTATCATCAACTCCGCTATCCCTTCATTTTTTATTATGGTCACACGGCAGTATTCTATATCAATAAACTGTGCTTGGCTCGGATTCTAGAAGCACCCCTTAACGAATATTTCGAGCAACTGTTCGCAGTAGGGGTAGATGAGATGCCCTGGGATGATCTGTCCAAGAATGAGATGGACTGGCCTTCCTTCAAGGAAGTCCACGAATACCGACAGCAGGTGTACAAAACTGTTCGACACATTATCGAGACCCACTCCGGATGGGAAATCCTACCCATTACCCAAGATAGTCCCCTCTGGGCTGTGTTAATGGGGATTGAACATGACCGAATTCATCTGGAAACTTCCTCGGTTCTGATGCGGGAGTGTCCCTTGTCTTTACTGCGTCGTCCTCAGCAGTGGCTGGATAATCATCCCTCCGCAAATAGAAAAAACTTACCCGAACTCGAGCCACAATTAGGAGTAGACTATCCAGTCAATAAAATGATTGCTATGCCTGCGGGTGTTGTGATGTTGGGAAAACCGAGTGACTGGCCTTCTTATGGATGGGATAGCGCTTATGGTAGTCGTCAAGTGCAGGTAGGTTCATTCCAGGCTAGCAAGTACCTGATCAGCAATGGTGAGTTTTACCAGTTTGTCAAAGCAGGTGGCTACAGTCAGCAGCATTACTGGACAGAAGATGGTTGGCGATGGCGGACAGTCCGTAACCCTAAGTGGCCTACATTTTGGGTAGCGGATGAACCTGCCAATTCCCACCAATACAAGTTGCGGACTTGTTTTGAGATTATCGATATGCCTTGGTCTTGGCCTGTGGTAGTTAATTATCATGAGGCAAAAGCATACTGTGTCTGGCTTACTGAACAGGATGGTTCACAGATAGCTTATCGGGTGATGACTGAAGCCGAACATCATCGAATGCGCGATCCTTTGCTGAAGAGTTTAAGCGATCAAGCAGCCATAGCCCAAGACCCGGTAATGAATGCCAGTGGTCATGATATGGCTTCCAGCCAAGGGGTGAATCTCAACCTGGCTTATCCTTGTGAAATTCCTGTTGATGCCTTGCCACCAAACTCCAAGGGATTTCATGATGTCTTCGGGAATCTTTGGCAGTGGTGTGAGGATGACTCTAATCCTCTTCCCGGTTTCAAAACCCACTATCTTTACGAAGACTTCAGTTGCCCTACTTTTGATGGTCAGCACAAGATGGTAATGGGATGTTCTTTTATTAGTACTGGGGAAGATGCCAGTATGTGGGAACGCTTTAACATTCGTCCCCATTTCTTTCAACATGCAGGTTTCCGTTTAGTCCGTTCCGTTGAGGGTGATCCTCTTGGTAATGCGGTGAAATTGCCACCACAAAAGGATAATTAGGGCTTGGGAGAATAAGTAACAAGTAATGAGCCCCCCAACGGGCGACGCACCACCCCCTACAAATGAAATAAACAATGTCTTTTCCTGTTCCCTAGTTTCTCAAAAGCAGTCCTAATGACACATCAGCATCCGTTATGAAAGACTGATTCAAATCTAAAATCTAAAATCTAAAATCTAAAATTGTTTCTTAAAAGTTTTAGGGAATTTTTCAAGTGAGACAAACTGCTAGCTTTTCACTTAAATACTGTACATCCGGTTCCCGAATAATGGAATAATGGTCACCTGGAATCTGATGGACTTCTATTGGACCTGTTACTAGATCTTTCCAACCCAGGGTCGCATCTTTTGTAAGTTCCATCAAAGGCTGGCTAGCATTGAATAATTTAATTGCACCGTTATAGGGTCGCGCCTCATAGTTGTATGTTGCCCATCCTGTAGCTTGATAGACCCAATATAAGCTTTGCATCTGCTGCATTCCTACTTCTTCGGCTAGGATATGATGGCTCTTGGCTTGCTCCAAAATATATTCCAACTGCTCTACTGGTTTCATCTGCTGCAATCGTTCAGTAGAAACAGATAGTTTTTTGCCAGAAGTTGCACTAAGTTCTTCAGCAAAACTGATGGCATAATAAATCTCATTTCCTAGGTTTTCTGCTGCCATGCGATCGTTAAGGAGTTTGTGGAACTTCGGAGAGTGGGTTTCTATCATGGCGAGTAGAGCTATCGTCTCACCTTGTTGGTTTAACTGTTGGGCAATTTCATAGGCTAGTAAACCGCCTACACAAAAACCAACCAGATAATAAGGCTCGTGAGGACAAACTGCTTTTATCGCTTGAATAGTATAAGCCGCTAGCTCCTCCAAGGTAGTCATGGGTTCCCTTTCTCCATTTAAACCAGGGAGTTGCAAACCGTATATGGGTTGCTCAGTCTCCAAATTACGAGCTAAATCTACATAAAATAAGACTTGACCACTGCTAGGAGGAATTAAAAACAGTGGGGGTAGATCTCCTCCCGACTTAATTTTCACTAGGGGTGCTCCTAGCTGAAAATCTTGGTCTGAATCCAGAAGTTTGGCTTGCTCCTCAATCGTAGAACTTTGAAACAGCGTTGCCAGAGGCAGGTTTTTGCCAAACTGCCGTTGAATCCGGGCCATGAGTCGCACAGCTAACAGGGAATGACCACCAAGAGCGAAGAAATTGTCTGTCACTCCAACAGAGGCGACGTTGAGCACATCTGCCCAAACTTGCGTCAATTGCAGTTCAATAAGATTGCGTGGTGAGATCGAACCGGCTTGTTGGGTGAGGCTAGAAATATCTGGATTCGGGAGTGCGCGGCGATCTATTTTTCCGTTGGGAGTTAGAGGCATTGCTGCCAAACAGACAAAGGCAGAAGGTATCATGTAGTCGGGTAGTTTAGTCTTGAGGAAAGCACGCCATTTTGCTTCAGATGGCTGTATTCCAGAAGAACTAGTAACAAGATATGCCACCAAACGTTTGTCTCCAGGTGTGTCTTCCTTGGCAATAACAACAGCCTCAGTCAAGTCTGGATGTTGGGTTAAAGCAGCTTCAATTTCTCCCAATTCAATCCGAAAACCCCGCACCTTGACCTGATTGTCAGTGCGACCGATAAATTCAAGGTTACCATCAGGGAGGTATCGAGCTAAATCGCCAGTTTTGTAAAGGCGCTCGCTTACAGGAGAAGATAAATTTTGGAGTTGACTAGAAAAAGGATTGGGAATAAATTTTTCTGCATTCAGTTGCTGTCGATTTAAGTATCCTCGCGTAATCCCGGCTCCACCAATGTAGATTTCTCCCGGCACTCCCACTGGCACTGGGTGCAAGTTAGCATCAAGCAGATAGATTTGGGTATTGGCGATCGCGCGACCAATGGATACTTTATAAGGAGTTGTGTTCGTAGATAGTACGTCGTCTCCCTTATCTCCCTTGTCTCCCTTATCTCCCTTGTCTCCCTTATCTCCCTTATCTCCCTTGTTTCCCTTGTCTCCCTTATCTCCCTTGTCTCCCTTGTCTCCCTTATCTCCCTTGTCTTCTTGGGGTTTACACTGATAGAAGCTGCTCCAAACCGTTGCCTCTGTAGGGCCGTATTCATTATACAAAGCTGTGTTTGGCAGTAACTCCCCATGGCGATTGACTAATTCCTGCTGACAGGCTTCTCCCGCTACAATAACCACCTGTAAAGAGGCTAATGCTAAAGACGTCTCCTGCTCCAACAGCAGTGCGTACAAAGAAGGTAAACAGAGTAAATGGGAAATACTTTGAGTTTGAACTAATTGAATGAGACCTAAAGGGTCTTGGATAAAATGCTGTGAGGGCAATACCAAGGCTCCACCAACACACAAAGTCCAAAAAATGCCTGCAACAGAGCTATCAAAGGCAAAAGATGACAATAGCAAATAGCGGGTTAAAGCCTCTTGGTAGTGATGAATACGTGCAGTGGTTGAATGAACCAGGTTTTGATGAGTAACCAGCACTCCTTTGGGTTTCCCTGTCGAGCCAGAAGTATAAATAACGTATGCTAAATTTTCTGGTTTTACCGCAGGTTCAGGATTCGCGTTACTTTGGGTTTCAATCACTTCCCAATCTGCATCCAGATAAACTAGACGTGCTTCAGTTTCGGGTAATTCGTAGGTCAATGATTTCACGGTAAGCAACACTGGCACTTGGGAATCCGATAACATAAATGCCAGCCGCTCCTGGGGATAGGTCGGATCTAATGGCAAATAGGCTCCCCCTGCTTTGAGAATTCCCAGCAATCCCACGATCATTTCGAGGGAACGTTCTAGACAAATTCCCACCAGCACCTCAGAGGTAATGCCTAGATACTGTAAATAGCAAGCGAGTTGATTAGCGCGATCATTGAGTTCCCGATAAGTGAGCTGTTTGTTCTCAAACACGAGAGCCACAGCATCGGGAGTGCGTTCTACTTGTTCCTCAAACAATTGATGAATGCACTTATCTTGGGGATATTGGACAACAGTATCGTTCCACTCTACTAATAATCGATGCCGTTCCGATTCTGTTAACAAAGGCAGTTCGCTAACTCGCGCTTTTGGATTAGCAAGAATCCCTTCTAACAAAGTTTGAAAATGCCCGATCGATCGACGGATAGTTGCTGCTGCAAACAAATCTCGATTGTATTCCCAATAGCCAATTAATCCTGCTTCGGTTTCTTCCATCGATAGGAATAAATCAAACTTAGCTTTGGCACTTTCTATTTGCAACCAATTAAAACTCACTTCCGGTAATTCCAGAGGTTTCATCGGTGCATTTTGCAACGCAAACATGACCTGAAAAATGGGAGAATGACTGAGACTACGTTCCGGTTGCAACGCCTCCACCAACTGCTCAAATGGGATATCCTGATGGCCATAACCATCTAAACAAGTTTGTCTTACCTGATACAATAGTTGGGAGAAATTGAGATTTTCTTTAAACTGATTGCGCAACACTAGGGTATTCACAAAAAATCCAATCAATCCTTCTACTTCGCTGCGGTTGCGGTTAGCAATAGGCGTGCCGACTACAATATCTTCTTGACCGCTATAGCGATAAAGTAACGTGCTAAATGCGGCAAATAGAGTCATAAATAGAGTCACTCCCAACTCTTGACTCAGACCCTTTAAATGTTCTGTAAATTCGACCCCAAGTTCAAAAAACTCTTTACCTCCGTTAGCCGTCTGCACTGTTTTACGGGGATAGTCCGTGGACAGTTCTAATAAAGGTGTTGCTCCGGCTAACTGTTGTTTCCAGTAATCCAGTTGTGGAGCTAAAACTTCAGCAGTAGAGGTTTGTCGCTGCCAATAGGCAAAATCAGCATATTGAATTGGCAGTGGTGGTAACGGCGAAGGTCTCCCTTGAACATAAGCTCCATAAAGCACTTCCAATTCATGGCCAAATACCCCTGTTGACCAACCATCAGTAATAATATGGTGCATAGTGAGCAGCAGTACATAGTCATCAGCTGCCAATTGTACGAGAGTAACTCGCAGCAAGGTTTCGTTAGTTAGATTAAAGGGTTGTTGAATTTCTTGTTGAGCCAAGCATTGTATTTTAGTTAGTTGTGCTTCTGTGGGGATATGCTGTAAATCAATAATGGGAAGTGGTAAATCCAGTTCAGAAAAAATTACCCGTACCGGAGAGCCATCCATCGCTTTAAAATTAGTACGCAGGCTTTCGTGACGGCGGACAATCTCTTGCAGTGCCCTTTGTAGCACCTCGACTTGCAGTGAACCTCTCAGCCGCAACCCTTCTTGCTCGTTATAAGTAGTACTTCCTTCCTGTAATTGAGCTAAAAACCACAGTCTTTGTTCAGCAAAAGATAAGAGTAAGTCTCCTTCCCGTGAAATTGGTGTTATTGCAGCTAGTTGTGGGCGATTGGCACCTAAAAGATCTGCACTGAACTCTACTATGGTTGGAGATTCAAACAACCGATGGAGCGACAGTTCGATACCGAAAGTATCTCTGACTCGTGAAATCAGTTGAGTTGCTTGGATGGAATCTCCTCCCAACATAAAGAAGTTGTCTAATACTCCTACTTCATTCAGATTTAATACTTCTGTCCAAATACCTGCAAGAATTTCTTCGGTAGGAGTATGTGGTGTGACTAATTCTACATCCAAAACTGGACGGGATTTATCAGGAGCGGGTAGAGCACGTCTGTCTACTTTTCCACTTGGCGTCAGAGGGAGCTTGTCTAATACGACAAACGCCGAAGGAATCATATACTCAGGCAATTTTTCTGTGATAAAATCCCTCAATTGAGGGATTAATTGACTGGGCTTGGAGCTGGTATAAGGCTGGTTGGCGTAAGTAATCCAAGGTTGAAGTTTCAGTTGTTGAGGGGAAGTGATTGTACTATCTGGAATAATGTCGGTATCTTTTCGCACAAATACCACATCATAGTAACCATCACCACCATTACCTGACCAAGTAATATTAATTCGATAAGGCACATCGGATAGCAATTGCCACCAGTTTTCCGGCTCAATTCCATCTGTAGTAATCTGTTGGCGTAGTTCCCCTACAGTTTCTGGACAATCGGGACTAGCTAATAACTTGATAGCTTGCATATCTGCCCAAATTCTAGCGTTCGGAACCTGGGTAATCACCAATATTTCTGGGGAAGCTTTTTCTAGTTGTTGACGAACCCCTGCTGTAGTTAAATTATCTTGCTGCCAGTTGACAAATACTGGTGGAGTGGTGGGAGGAAAGACTTTTTTGTCTACATGGAGAACCACATCATAACGGAAGCGAGTCAGCTCGTTTTGGTACTGCCCGCGCTTAAGTTGAATTTCCACATGGCTAATTGCAGGTAAATGTTTTTTAAGGGCAACGAAGAAGTCTGGGTTGATGATGAGTCGTTGTTCTCGCAAAAGGCGATTGCCGACGCGCTGTCGCAGTTGGACTACCGACAGGGTGTCAGGAGCTTGATACAACTGCACTGACGTATGGAATGCTTCCAGCAAGGGCAAGCTCAACACATCTCCGAGGAAAATTTGCCCCCCAGGTTCCACTAACTCTACTACAGTTTCTATCGCTTCTACCAGATAATCAATATTTGGGAAATACTGAATCACCGAGTTAGAGATAGCTGTGTCAAAAGACTCCTTAACAATTTCTGCCAATCCATCTGCCGGAGTCTGACGCAGGGTGACTGATTCAGCTAACCCAAGTCCCCCCTCCTTTGAAGGGGAGTTTAGGGGAGGATTCACTATTTGTCCCTCTAGGTAGCGAATCGCTTCTCCAGAAATATCCGTAGCGTAGTAGTGCTGACATTGGGGCGCTATCCGAAATAGCAACAAACCCGTACCGCAGCCAATTTCTAGTAATCGACTTGGTTGCAAAGATATAATTCGCTCTACGGTATGCTCTACCCACTCTCGCACCTGTTTCGGGTCTAGATCTTTGCCGGTATAGCTATCCATCCAACCGCCAATATGAAAGCTGGCATCTTCGAGATCATCGGTATGGATATAAGCCTCATCCCAGATTTTCTGCCATTGCTCGGTTTGCTTGACCGCATCTTCCTCCTCTGCTGTATTTGACGGGGAACCAGCAACTAAGTAAGCAACCAGGCGTTTTTGGTCGGGGATATCTTCCCATGCAGTCACAATGGCTTGTTTCACATCGGGGTATTGCCTCAAAGTTGCCTCGATTTCTCCGAGTTCGATACGATAGCCCCGCA
The DNA here is from genome assembly GCA_010672925.1 of Symploca sp. SIO1C2. Taxonomy (GTDB): domain Bacteria; phylum Cyanobacteriota; class Cyanobacteriia; order Cyanobacteriales; family Coleofasciculaceae; genus Caldora. Next base: position 21,889 of record JAAHFP010000038.1, read on the forward strand.
CCTTCACTTGGTGGTCGATGCGCCCCAAGAATTCAATATTGCCATCCTCACGGTAGCGTGCTGAATCACCGGTTTTGTAGAGACGGGAGTTAGATTCTTCTTGATTAAAGGGATTGGCAATAAACCTTTCTGCGGTCAATTCTGGGCGATTCAGATAGCCCCGTGCCAACCCCGCACCGCCAATATGCAATTCTCCTGGTTCGCCAATGGGGACTGGTTGGCTTGCGCCATCGAGAATATAAATTTGAGTATTAACAATTGGCCGTCCGATGGGGATAAAACCAACACCTGCTTTCACTTGATGAATCATCGACCAAACTGTTGTCTCTGTCGGTCCGTACATATTCCAAAGTTCGGCACATTTTTCTAACAATTGATCGGCCAAATCTCGGGTCAGCTTCTCCCCACCAGAAAGGATTTTCAGGTGCTTGCTTCCTTGCCAGCCGCTTTCTAGCATCATCCGCCAAGTGGAAGGGGTAGCCTGCATGACAGTGGCGTTAAATCGATTGATCAACTCGATTAGTAAATCGGCATCCCTGGCTACTTGGTGGCTAACTACAATACAACGAGCACCAGTAATTAAGGGTAGATAGAGTTCCAGAACTGAAATATCAAAGGATATGGTGGTGACAGCCATCAACGTATCGCGATCGCTCAATCCTGGTTCGGCAGTAATTGAATGTAATAAATTAACGACTGAGCAATGGGCAATTTGCACTCCTTTGGGTTTACCTGTGGAGCCGGAAGTGTAGATAATGTAGGCTACATTTTCAGCACTAACACTACTTTCTGAATTTTCCTGACTCAGTTGCGATATTTTTTCCCAGTCATCATCTAAATTAACTAACTTCAAAGAAAGCCCGGTCAAATCCGATATTAGTTTCTCTTGGGTGACGACAATTGACAAAGCTGCATCTTCCACCATGAAATCAAGACGTTCTTTGGGATAAGCGGGGTCTAAGGGTACATAAGCGCCACCGGCTTTTAATATTCCTAGCATGGTCAATACCATATCCAAGGAGCGCTCAACACAAAGACCGACCAATACCTCTGGCCCAACCCCCAACCCTTGCAAGTAGTGAGCTAGTTGGTTGGCTTTGGCGTTCAGCTCTTGATAGGTTAATTGTTGCTCCTTGAACACCACTGCTACTGCATCGGGAGTCTTTTCTACTTGGGATTCAAACAACTGATGGATGCATTGAGAATCTGGATACTCTGTAGCGGTGGAGTTCCAGTCCACTAGTAGCTGATGGTGCTCTTGTTTGGTAATCATTGACTTTTATACTTTTGTTTGATATAGCTGGGTCTACTGCTCTTAATCTCTGACTAAGATATGTTAGGTGAGCACAACAAAGAGTACAAGCATGGGCAATACGCTTTCCTCTTGTGGAACTTTGCATCCTGCCTATCCTCATCTACAATTAAGATTGGGATTTTCCAGTTGGCAATCACTAACAAACACTTTTCAACGGGTGAACGAAATTTTGGGTGGGATTTCTTGAGCTTTGTGCCCAAACATTATAAGTTCTCTCTTCTCCCCCAGCTCCCTCAGCTTCCTCAGCTCCCTCAGCTCCCTCAGCTCCCTCAGCTCCCTCAGCTCCCTCAGCTCCCCCAGCTCCCTCAGCTTCCTCAGCTCCCTCAGCTCCCTCAGCTCCCTCAGCTCCCTCAGCTCCCTCAGCTCCCTCAGCTCCCTCAGCTCCCTCAGCTCTCTCAGCTTCCTCAGCTCCCTCAGCTCCCTCAGCTCTCTCAGCTCCCTCAGCTCCCTCAGCTCTCTCAGCTCTCTCAGCTCCCTCAGCTCCCTCAGCTCTCTCAGCTCCCTCAGCTCCCTCAGCTCCCTCAGCTCCCTCAGCTCCCCACCCTTTTTTTCGCTCACCCCTTTTCAACTGCCTCTGTTCTTACTCAGGTGGGTTTCCAACTCCTGAACTAAGACCTGAACATAGGACGAGCGCATCATTGTATAATGATCTCCCGGAATAGTATAGGTTACCAAATCCCCCGTGGTTAGAGAACTCCAGCCTCGGTCTTCGGCAGTCGAACTAGCACAAAACAGGACTACCTTACCAGAATAAGGCTGGGGTTGATAGTTAGCGATCGCGACTCGGTTAGCTTGGAAGACTTGGAACAAATGATGCATCTGTTCTATATCCACTTCTGGGGGTAAGAGATTCAAGCGTTTGGCAGCGGTGAACACTTGCTGTAACTGCTCTTGGGGCTGAAGTTGCTCTAAGTTGAGTTGTGTTAGGGGTAGTTCAGTTCCAAATAAACCCCCCAAATCTTCTGCTAGAGAGTTGGCTAAAGAGGCTTCATCTAGTTCTAATTCAGACTTGCTAGGGGCATAGCTATCGATTAAAGCCAGCAGTGCCACCTCTTGCCCAGCAGCTTGCAATTGTTGTGCCATTTCCCAAGCAATGACACCTCCCATCGACCAACCACCTAAATAATAAGGACTATTGGGTTGAATTGCTTGCAGGGCTTCGATGTAGGTAGCCGCCATCTCCTCAATTGTGGATAGGGGTTGCTCTCCACTATATAAGCCCACAGATTGCAATCCATATAATGGTTGATTCTTTCCTAGATGTTGGGCTAATTCTGCATAACTCAGGACGTTGCCTCCAATAGGGTGTACGCAGAATAGGGGTGGTAATTCTCCTGAAGTTTGAATAGGAACTAAGGGAGAAGAGGAACGAAGACTACTCTTCGAGTTGAGCAGAGTGGCTTGACTTTCAATAGTTGGTTCAGTAAACAGTGTGGTTAAAGGTAAATGAATGCCCAACTGCTTCTCAATTTGAGCCATTAAGCGCACTGCCAACAAAGAATGACCCCCTAGATCAAAGAAATTATCTTGTACTCCCAGGGTAGGGATCTTGAGAACTTCCGACCAAATTTGGCATAGTTGCAATTCTACTGGGGTGCGAGGAGGGATAAAGTTAGTATCTGGGGAGAAATAATCAGCATCTGGTGTGGGTAGGGCACGACGGTCAACTTTACCATTGGGAGTTAGAGGTATGATATCTATCAAGACAAAAGCAGCAGGAACCATGTAGTCGGGTAGCTTGGTTTTGAGGAAACTACGCAACTGTGTGATTGGTAATTCTTCTTGGGTAACAAGATAGGCAACAAGGCGCTTTTCTCCTAGAGAGTCTTCTTGAGCAATAACCACAGCTTCTCGCACTTCTGGATGTTGAGCGAGGGTAGCTTCGATTTCTCCAAGTTCGATGCGGAAGCCTCGGATTTTGACTTGGTTGTCGATACGTCCGATAAATTCGATGTTGCCATCTGCTAAGTAGCGTGCCTTATCTCCAGTCTTATACAGGCGAGAACCTGATTCTTTACTAAATGGATCACAGATAAACTTGGCTTGAGTTAATTCCGGATGGTTAAGATAGCCTCGCGCTAACCCTGCACCACCAATGTGAAGCTCCCCTGGTATGCCGATGGGGACTGGTTGGAGATGGTGGTCTAGAATATAAATCTGGGTATTAGCGATCGCTTTTCCAACTGACACTGAGGCTTCTTTGCGACTGTCTATTTGTCCCCCAGCACTGACTGAGGAAACAGTTGACCAAACTGTTGTTTCCGTCGGACCATATAAGTTCCACACAGAAGAGCCTTTTTCTTGTAGCTGAGTAGCCAATTGTACAGATAAAGCTTCACCACCACAGATAATTTTCAACTGTGGACTACCCTGCCAACCTAAAGATAGCAGCATTTGCCAAGTTGCTGGAGTCGCTTGCATCACCGTCGCACCGGAAAGTTTTAATTCTGAGGAGAGGCGTTTGCCATCGGCAGCTACATCTCGACTAGCAATAACAGTTTTTGCCCCGGTTATTAGTGGTAAGTAAATCTCTAGGGCAGCAATATCAAAACAGATAGTTGTGACAGCTAAGAGTGTATCAGCATCAGTTAACCCTGGTGTTACTGCCATGGAACAGAGAAAATTAACCAGGGATTGATGACAGATTTCTACTCCTTTGGGTTTTCCTGTAGAGCCTGAAGTATAAATAACATAGGCTAGGTTCTCAGGTTGGATATTCGTTTTGAGATTAGCTCTATCCTGAGTAGAGAGGGATTCCGAGTCATCATCTAAACAGATGAGGTGCTGTGGTAAAGATGGTAATTGAGCTGCTAATTGATTAGTAGTGACTAGGACAGCTGCTTGTGAGTTATCAAGGATATAGGCTAGGCGCTCTGATGGATAATCTGGATCTAAGGGTACATAAGCTCCACCAGCCTTGAGAATTCCTAAAAGTCCTACTACCATTGCAACAGAGCGCTCCATATAGATGCCGACTAGCACTTCTAGTCCAACTCCCACACTGTGCAAATAATTTGCTAGTTGATTTGCTTGCTCATTTAGCTCTCGATAAGTTAATTGTTCCTCCTCAAAAACCACTGCCACCGCATCGGGATTTCTCTCCACTTGTTCTTCAAATAATTGATGGATGCATTTATTTTGAGGGTATGAGACTTGGGTATCTTGCCACTCTACCAATAACTGATGGCTTTCTGAATTCGACAGTAAGGGGAGTTGATCAACTCGCATTTGTGAATTATTAGCGATCTGCTTGCAGCAGCGCTTCGCTATCGCTGCGAGCAAAGTTTTAAGATGCCCTATAGCTCGACGAATAGTTGCTGGCTCAAACAAATCCCGATTATATTCCCAAAATCCACTGAGCCCCGATTCTGTTTCTTCAAGGGACAGGAACCAGTCAAATTTAGCGATTTCGCTTTCGAGGGGCAACCAATTAAAAGTCATCCCTGGTAACTCTAGAGGTTCCATTGGTGCATTTTGTAGAGCAAACATCACCTGAAATATGGGTGTGTGACTGAGACTACGTTCCGGTTGCAATGCTTCCACCAATTGCTCGAAGGACAAATCTTGATGAGCGTAAGCATCTAAAGAAACTTGTCGTACTTGTTCCAATACTTCAGTAAATTTCTGATTTCCTGCCAGCTGAGTGCGCAGTACCAGAGTATTGATAAAAAAGCCGATCAGTGGCTCCATTTCACTACGATTGCGGTTAGCAATGGGAGTTCCGACTACAATATCTTCTTGGCCACTATAGCGATATAGTAAGGTATTAAAAGCTGCCAACAGAGTCATAAACAAGGTTGTCCCCGAGTCTTGACTGAGAGCTTTTAGCTGTTGAGTTAGTTCGACTCCAAGCCCAAAAAACTCTTTACTGCCTCGGGATGTTTGCACCTTGGGACGAGGGTAGTCCGTTGGCAGTTTTAACAGTGGTGGTACTCCTGCTAATTGTTGCTGCCAATAATCTACTTGTGGCGCTAGAGTTTGGGGAGTTAACCATTGTCTTTGCCAGCAAGCAAAGTCAGCATATTGGATGGACAGTTCTGGTAATGGTGAGGGTTGTCCCAACACATAAGCTCGATAGAGCACTTCCAACTCGTGATAAAATACCCCCATAGACCAGCCATCGGTAACGATGTGGTGCATGGTCAGCAGTAGTACAAAATCATCTATTGCCAATTGCAATAGGGTGACTCGAACTAAGGGGTCTTTGGCTAGGTCAAAAGGTTGTCGCACTTCTGCTAAACCCAAACGCTGCACTTGGGAGAGTTGTTCCTCTGTTGGTAAATGCTGTAAGTCAATGATAGGTAAATTCAAAGCTCTCTCTGTGGCAATAACCCTAATGGGAGAGCCATCTACTGTCTGATAATTAGTCCGCAAGCTTTCGTGACGGCGGACGATTTCTTGCACCGCCTTTTGCAAAGCTTCTACTTGCAGTAAACCAGATAGGCGCACACCTTCGAGCTCGTTATAGGTTAAACTACCCTCTTGTAATTGGTCGAGAAACCACAATCGTTGCTCAGCAAAGGACAAAGGTAGTTCTCTGTCTCGCTGAATCCGCTGTATTTGGGGCAATTGCACAGAAGAGTGATTGACACTGGAGCTTAATATTTCCTCGCTAAATTCTGCCACCGTAGGAGATTCAAACAACCGATGCAGGGACAGTTCAATTTTAAAAGTATTTCTTACTCGTGAAATCAGTTTAGTCGCTTGGATAGAGTCACCGCCTAAGAGAAAGAAGTTGTCTAATACTCCAACCTCGTTTTCTCCCAAAACCTCAGTCCAAATACTCAGGAGAATTTCTTCAGTGGGGGTTCGCGGTGCCACTAGTTCCACGTCCAGTAGTGTGCGAGACTGATTTGGTTCAGGTAAAGCCCGTCGATCCACTTTGCCGTTGTCTGTTAAGGGCAATTCCTCCAAAACTACAAATGAGGAGGGAATCATGTAGTTTGGTAGTTTTTCTTGGAGAAACTGACGCAATTGAGGTGCTAATTGATGATTTTTAGCTCCGGTATAGGGTTCATTTGCATAAGCACTCCAAGGTTTAAATCCCTTTTCTTGATGGGAAATTGTCGCGCTATCAACAATTATATTTGTACCGTGCCGGACAAATACCACATCATAGTAACCATCAGCACCATCTCCTAGCCAGGTTGTCCGCACATCATAAGGAATCTCAGACTCCAATTCATACCAGTCTTGGGGTTCTATCCCCCCCGGGGCAATGTCAGAACGGAATTCCTCCACCGTTAGAGGACAATCAAGACTGGTTAACTGTTCTATTGCCTTGATATCTGCCCAAATCTTAGCATTAGGAACACGAGTAACCATCAGCATTTCTGGTGCGGTATCAAGCAGTTGCTGTTGTACCATGGCTATGTTCAAACTATCCTGTTCCCAGTTGAGAGATACCGGATGCTCTGCTGTCTTAGCCTCTTCTTTATTGATATGGAGAACTACATCGTAACGGAACCGGGTTAATTCATTTTGGTAGCGCCCAGGTTTCAGTTGCATTTCTACATGGCTAATTTGGGGTAAATGCTGCTTCAGTGCCATGAAGAATGTAGGATCAATATTGATTTTCTTGTCTTTGATAACCCGGTCTTTGATACGGTGTCTTAATTCCACTGTAGAGAGGGAATTAGGGGCTTGATACAACTGCACTGAGGTATGAAAAGCTTCCAGCAATGGTAGACTGAGTGAATCCCCTATCCAGATCGCGCCTCCGGGTTCCACTCGATTCACCAGATTTTCTAATACCCTAACCAGGTAATCCATGCTGGGAAACATGGAGATCACTGAGTTGATGATGATGGTGTCAAAAGTACCATCTATCCCTTCTAAATCGTCTGCTGGTGTTGGACGAAGGGTCACCACAGACTCTAAGTTAGAGCCCTTAACCTGTTCCTCAATATAACGCACCCCCTCCGCAGCAATATCTGTGCCATAGTAATGCTGACAGTGGGGAGCAATGCGAAACAACATCATCCCTGAACCACAACCGATTTCTAGTACTCGTTTTGGTTGCAAAGCAAGAATGCGTTTAACAGTCTCTTCAACCCACTCTTGGACTTGGATAGCGGGGATAGTTTTACCGGTGTAACTATCATTCCAGCCGCCAATATGGAGAGCCGAATCCCACTCCTGGGCTGGCTTTTTGTAGGATTCATCCCAAAGGTTGCCCCATTTTTTAACATGCTCCTCTTCATCTATCGAAGTCGATGCGTCAGACTCCGTAGCGTTATCCGGCACAACATAGGCAACTAAGCGTTTTTGATTAATTCTATCTTCTCTAGCAATCGCTATAGCTTGAGCTACTGTGGGGTGTTGATTTAGTACAGACTCAATTTCTCCGAGTTCGATGCGGAAGCCACGAATTTTTACCTGGTTATCGATGCGTCCGATAAATTCGATATTGCCATCTGGTAAATAACGAGCCAAGTCCCCTGTTTTGTAAAGGCGAGAGCCTGGTTTGGGGGAAAATGGGTTGGGAATAAATTTTTCTTTGGTTAGTTCCGGTTGGTTCAGATAACCTCGCGCTAAACCAGAGCCACCGATATGTAGCTCCCCTGGAACTCCAACCTGAACTGGTTGGAGATGCTCATCGAGCAAATATACTTGAGTGTTACCAATGGGACGCCCAATAGGGATGGACTGTACCGAGTCCTTTAGATGTTGAGGAATAGGATAACAACAAGTAAAAGTTGTGCCTTCTGTCGGACCATAGCCATTAATGATTTGCACTGATGGCAATGCTGACTGGGCTCTCAGAATATGGCTGACAGAAAGAGCTTCGCCACCTACCAGTAGTTGTTGAATGCCCAATAATGCTTCTGGGCGATCATCGATTATCGAGTTAAATAATGCGGCGGTGAGCCATAAAGTTGTTATCCTATATTTTTGAATCGCATCGCTCAAATCCTTGGTGGTCGGAGTTTTTGCTGGAAACAGAACACACTGGGCACCATGCAATAAAGCTCCCCAAATTTCAAAAGTAGAAGCATCAAAGGCAATGGGAGCTGCCTGTAGTAATTTTTCTTCTGCATTCAGACTAACGTAGTTGACTCCAAATAAAAGACGGATGACGCCTCGGTGAACCACTGCAACTCCTTTAGGAGTACCTGTGGAACCTGAAGTGTAGTTAATGTAGGCTAAGTTATCTGGAGTTACAGTTGCTGACAAATTTGCCGAATTCTCAGCTGCCATCGCTCCCCAATCCCGATCCAAACAAACGACCTTGGCTGCACTTGCTGGCAGTTTTTCAATTAGTCTTTCCTGCGTCACCAGCACTGAGACAGCTGCATCTTCAAACATAAATGCTAGCCGCTCTTGAGGATAGGCAGGGTCTAAAGGAACATAAGCACCACCGGCTTTGAGAATACCCAAAAGACCAACAATCATGTCCAGGGAACGCTCAATACAAAGTCCCACTAGCACCTCTGACCTTACTCCCAACCCTTGCAAGTAGTGAGCCAGTTGGTTAGCGCGATCGTTCAATTCCTGATAGGTTAACTGTTGCTCCTCGAACACTACTGCTACTGCATCGGGATTCCTTTCTACTTGGGATTCAAACAACTGATGGATGCATTGGGAATCTGGATACTCTGTAGCGGTGGAGTTCCAGTCCACTAGTAGCTGATGGTATTCTTGTTTGGTAATCATTGACTTTTATACTCTTGTATGATAAAGATGAGTTTACCGCTCTTAATCCCTGACTCAAACATGTTAGGTGAGCATGAGAAAGAGTACAAGTCTGGGCAGTGAGCTTTCCTCTTGTGGAACTTCGCATCCTGCCTGTCTAAAATCACGAATGGGATTTTCCAGTCTGTCTATTGTGAAACAAGCATCTTGCCTGTCTCTATCTTCTACTCTTCATCAACATCTCATGCACTAACAACCCGACAACAAAACCAGGAAAAATTTCGTAGAGGATTTGGCTATATCCTAAAGCTTGCCAGACAATAGTAGTTGTTAATCCAGCTAACATTGTCCCGCTTAAAGCCAAGTAATGGGTACGTCTTTTGACTAAGACAATGAGCATGGCTGGTCCGATAGAACCGGCTACAGCACCCGCAGCAGCTAGAATAACAGAAAATACTGACGCAGAAATATTAACCGTTACGATGACAGCGACAATACCAACCAAAAGAGTTGCTGCCTGCTCATATTTGATGCCATATTTCCGAGACATCTTGAGATGAAAAGCTGGGGAAATATCTCTCGCTAAGGCACTCGAACAAACCAGGAGTTGAGAATCTGCGGTAGAGGCAATGACAGAAAACACCCCCGCTAGCACAACTCCCACTAAGACTGGAGGAAAATTTTGCATTGCATAGAAGGGTAAGGCTTGTTCGGGGTCGTTAAGATCAGCAATTAACACTCGACAAATAATGCCGAACAACACCATAGCAGTCCAGGTAGAATAAACATAACCCAGATAGATCCACTTTGCTTGTTTCGTTTCCTCCGGACTTCGACCTGCCAGTAATCTGACTAAAACTTGGGGTTGAGAGATATCAAATCCAAAGCCAAAAAAGAAAAACCCTACCATTAAGGCAAGTAATTCCCAGGGGCTTAATCCAGCAGTCAGATTAAGGAAATTAGGGTCAATATCATTTAGCTTGGAGATAATCTCCGATACTCCACCCCCAGCGATAATGGCTACCGCTAACATTCCGAAGGCAACGAACATCACCACAAATGCCTGTACTACGTCAGTCCAGATAGAAGCTCTGATTCCTCCCGTCACACAGTAGACCAGGATTGAGCCAGCGGCAATGCAAGCTCCAATCTTGGGGTCAACACCAAAAAACACGTCCAAAGTCTTGGCCGCAGCAGCAAATTGTCCGGAAGTATAGGCTCCAATAAAGACAAGAGTTATGAGAGCAACAATCAGGGTAATCAAGCGTTTGCCTTGAGGATTTTTGGTGGTTGCTCCCAGTAATTCAGGGACAGTTTGGGAGTTTTGCTCCACAGAAAGCTGATTTACTTTATCTGGAAAAAATGTCCAAAAGGCTAGCTCTCCTAGGAAGCTAGGAAGAACAATCAGCAGAGATGAAATACCTGTACTGTAAGCTGCTCCCACGGCTCCTACCATAATCCAGCCACTATTCCCGGTAGCTCCTGCACTCAGCCCAATAAAAAATTTACCAAAAGAGCGATTGCCAAGTAGGTAGTCTGTCTCTGTATTGCTGGATCTCTTGGCTGCTAGGGCTCCAATCCACAAGAAAACGATAACAAAAACTGTGAAAGTGACAATTGTAATGAGAGAGTTCATAATTCTCAATTCTCAATTCTCAATTCTTCCACTCTCCCACAAGTGGCAACAAATTCACCGATATCGACGTCCCGTCCAATAACCTAATACTCAAGCCTTTAAGATTGTCAATCGTCACAATCAAGTATTTTATTGCTTTATTTTGCAAAAAAAGGAATTTTAGAGAGTTTAGGAACACTTTTCTCAGCCTAATGTCTATTTAAGTAACCAAGCGATTTAAAAGGAGAATATATTCAAATGTCTAACTTCCAACCTTGGCAATCAGGAACCGCAGCCTTTTTAGCTTTTGGCTTATCCGTTGGTGCAGTGGCTCCCCTAGTAATTTCTGCCCCCGGTTTTGCCCAAACATCCCAATTTAGCGATGTCTCTCCTAACTACTGGGCTAGTAATTTTATTAATGAACTCTCAAATCGGGATATTATTGCGGGATTCCCGGATGGTTCTTTCAAACCCAATGCTCCGGTGACCAGAGCACAGTATGCAGCCATGCTGCGGAAAGCTAACCAATATTTCAACAAGGGAGCTAATCGCAATAGCATCAATTTCGTTGATGTTCCCTCCAACTACTGGGCTGCTCCTGCGATTCAGGAAGCTTACACCACCCAATTTCTCAGTGGTTACCCAGGTCGTGTCTTTCGACCACAACAAAATATTCCCCGTGAGCAGGTCTTAGTTTCCCTAGCTAGTGGACTGAATTTCTCCCCTGTTGGTTCAGTACCCAGTATTCTGAATTACTACAATGATGTTTCTAGTATTTCTAACTACGCTACCACTGGTATTGCTGCTGCTACAGAAAAGAATATAGTGGTCAACTATCCTAACCTGAGTTTCCTGCGTCCTACTCAAAATGCAACTAGGGCAGAGGTAGCTGCCTTTATTTACCAGGCATTGGTTAACCAAGGAAAAGCACCCACTATCGCTTCCCAATACATCGTTGATACCACACCAATAGCCACTGAGTTCACGATTCCTTCTGGCACGGTTCTTCCCGTAAGGTACGAAAAGGACAAAATTCTCTTGACAGAAGATGAAACCGTACCACTAACTTTGACGGTAGATGCCAATATTACTACTCCTGGTAATCAGTTATTGATACCTGCCGGAAGTCAAGTTGAAGGGAAGTTGGTTCCCGTTAACGGTGGTACTCAGTTTGTGGCAGAGACTTTGAAAATTGGTAGTAAGCGTATACCAATTGGTGCTACTTCTGAAGTAATCGACACCACTGAAACCATTACTAAAGGCATTAATGTGGGGAATTTGGTGAAGAATGCCGCACTTGGTACAGCTGCTGCCGCTGCTATTTCCGCTGTTACAGGAGACCGTGCGATCGCAACTGAGGAACTGTTGATTGGAGGAGGTGCTGGTGTTGTGGTATCTTTGCTTCAACGCTTCCTAGGTCGGAATAGTGTTGATTTGTTGGTAATTGAACCAGATACAGATTTGGATCTCACCTTAAGCTCTGATTTGAAGATTAGCACGAAATAAGGGTGTAGGGTGTAGGGAAAGTCAAATAAACAGATCTAGTCCAGACTATTCCCAATCTACCATTTTCTCATCCCACTTCCTGCATTATTTCCTCATTCTCTCGGATAGCTATTTCAATTTCCTCTGGATAAGTATCAGCATAAACCCAGGTGAGGCGATTATTCCCAATTCCCAATTCCCAATTCCCAATTCCTAATTCCCAATTCCCAATTTCCAATTCCCAATTCCCAATTCCCAATTCCTAATTCCCAATTCCCAATTCCCAATTCCTAATTTCCAATTCCCAATTCCCAATTCCCAATTCCCAATTCCCAATTCCCAATTCTCAAACAGTAGGTAACCAAACAACAAAGGTTGTGCCTTGTCCCTGAACAGTTTGCTTATTTTTAGTTACAGAGTCGTTTATCCGTTTAGTCCAGAACTGTTGTGCTGGACTAAATACTTCAATTTTACCCTGCATTTGTTCTACTAACTCTTTAGCGATCGCTAAGCCTAAACCAGTACCAGGAATCGTAGTTAAGGCTTGCACTCCTCGATAATGTCGCTCAAATAGATGTTCTTTATCTTTAGAATTAATTCCAGGGCCAGTATCACTAATAGTAATCGCGACCGCTTCATCGATAGAGAGGGAGAGTGGCGAAGAATTAAGAGAAGGGTAATTTTCTTGGTAAATATCTTGCTTACTCTTGATACTTACTAAAATCTCAATCTTTCCTCCCTCTGGTGTATATTTGAGTGCATTGTCAATTAGATTGTTCAATACTTCCCGTAAAGCTTTAATATTACCTTGTACCAAAGGCAAGTCCGTTGCTATATAAGTGTACAAATCCAGCAGCCTCTCTTGAGCAATCGCTCTAGCTGCAACTAAGAGGGGTTCTAAGACTGTTTCTAAAGCAAATGATTCTAAAGTTAGATCCATACCGGGGAGTAAAGAGTTGCTCTCTGGCAGTGAGGGAGTTTCATTAACAGTTGCAGGGGGAAGTGCTAATGGCACTTGACTCATATCAATGCAGGCATTGAACTGTTGCAGTAACTCTTGGAGGCGATCGCTCTCCTGTACTATACTTGAAGCAACTTTGTAATTTTTGTCTTCTGGTAGCAGTCGCTTGAGCAAGAGTTTGCCAAAGGTGCGTATCGCTGTGAGAGGATTGCGAAACTGATGCAGGAGGTTATGGAGCAAGTCCCGCTGTTTAGCTTGCAGACTCCGCATTTGAGTTAATCGTTGCTCCGACCAAGTTCGACGCTGATCTATGATATAAGCGATCGCTAAAGTCTGAGCAATTCTCTCAATCGTTGCTTGCTCTTCTTTATTCCAGCTTCTGTCTTCTCTACCAGTCACTAAAAAACCCATTACTACCCCTTCGTGGATTAGGGGCAAAATAATTTGGCGTTGTCTACTCAAAGAATTTGCTTGTCGCTTTGGTGAAGTGGAACCGACTTGTTGCTCATGGTTAGTTGCCTGGGGAAGTAACCTCGGTAAAGTTTGTGAGAATCTGGACATGGTTTCAGTTTTGCTCATTTGTCCAGGTAACAGGAAGTCAGTATTATTCTCTTCTCCTACGGTAGTGGTTTCCGGATAGACTACTATAGGAATTAGCTTGGCTTGCTCTCCTTCTAAGATTTCTCCCGTTAAATACACCGCACTCAAAGCTGCTCCCAACCCTTGAGTTAATACTGCTACCTGCGATTGACACAAAGCTACAAATTCTGAACTGGCTGGAATGTACATAAGGCGACGAAGGACGGGTGAGCGAAAAAAGGAGTGGGTAAACGAGTAAGCAGACAGGGAGACGCGGAGAATGGAAAACCCACCTCATATTTCGTTAATCCACGAAGGAATACTTCCTATCTCTAATTTAGAACCAATCCCTCTGACAGGGTAAGCTCATCTCACATAATGTAAGCCCTAGGATGCAAGCGTAGTAAAAAGGACAAAGGACTAATGACTAATGACAAGAAATAGGCTTCCCGCCGCTTTTTGTTACATTTTTTTACATAAAAGTATACTTTTGTATCAAAAATATGCTCAGAGCTGTGATGGGGCACTATACTCGTCCTTAGCTTTGAAGTAGTTGGGCAGTTTGACCCAACTCCAAGAAAGGTCTTAACAAAGATTTGATATTTTTAACCGAAGCGGATATAATTGCCACGGCAATTGTAACTACCATTACAGTTGCCAAAAAAAAGAGGAGGTAAATGAGGTTGGCAAGAAGACGCAAGCGCAAAAGTCGCCGCCGCCAAGAAGGGCGCAAGATTCTGGAGCATGTGCCTCAGTATAATCTAGAAAGTGGCGAAGATAAACCCGTTACAGCAGCAAGAAAATATATCCAATCATTAGGGATTGTTCCACCTGCTCTGCTGTTAGTCAAGCGCAATGAACATACTACAGACCGTTACTTTTGGGCAGAAAAAGGGCTATTTGGAGCCCAATATGTAGAAGAAAACCATTTTCTGTTCCCCAGTCTACGGGTGCTCGATTCACCCGTGGAGAAGTCTCCGGTGGTAGTCTCTAGTCGCTGAAATTATTATACGTGAAACTTGGTACTAACATCCCCTGCTCTTAAACTTAGAGGGGGATTCCAAGTTTCCTTCTGCTCCTTGCTTCTCAGGCAACACTTTATTCAAATCTTTGATTTATCCATTTGAATTTTTAGTTGGCTGATAAATTCAGATAACCACACTAGTGTTCTCCATTATTGAGCCAATGGGTGCGTTCTACATAACAATCAACAAGGGCAATCACATCACTATAAGTTCCCTTACTTGGTGAACTTTGTGTCTTTGTGGTTTCTCTAATCAATACTAAATTCAACCCAATTTACTTGGCGTTGACTCATAAACCAGATAACCACACTGATGTTCTTTATTATGAAGCAAATGGGTGCTTTCTACATAACAATATCAAGAGCGATCACAAACAGTAGGGAATTATTGAAAACCTTTTCACAGAGCTAATGCTGATAAGCAACTTTTAGCTTTATCAATAAAATCAAGAATTTCACTCTCACTAGGGAATACTTCAGGCTTGTAACCAAAAATCGCAGGACCGATAGCATTTATATCCGATGTTCGAGGCACTATATGGAAGTGAATATGAGGACAATCTTCAGATTCAGCAAACATACAGGCGTATACTTTTTGAGGAGACACCAATTTGTAGAGGACTTGATCTAGATTGCTAATCAGCTTAGCCATCTCAACCTGTTCGCTATGATTTAATTCGTGTATAGCTTCTACGTGCCTGCGTGGTTGTAGAACCATCCATCCTAAAATTCGAGCAGGTGGTAAAACATGATTCACTGTCCACAAATCACTAGCATATATAAATCCTCCAAAGGGAGTTAAGATACCGCTACTTATTTGGCAACCAAGGCAGTCCTGAGGTGAAATCATCTATTCTAGTCTTGAGCACACTCTAGATAGCTTACACGCAGCCGTTCCTACAGTCTACTCCTCTATATCGATCCCAGACAACTAGACAAGATAGTCAGAGGGAAATAAATTCCTAACTCTTTTTTCTAGGATTTCTATCCACTCATTGTTTTTGGCTTCTGTAGCGAATTCTATGGCAAGTTCTGCAAACTCTCGGATCTGCTCAAGATTCTGTTGAGCTTCAAGGGAGTCAACTAATTTGAGTAATGTTTGACCAATAAGTGGTATTACTCCTGCGCGGTCAGGATAAAGCAGATGTTGTCTATGCTTACAGATCTCTTTAGCATGGAAAAGTGCGGTGTCTAGTTGCTCAAGCTGTGCATGAGCAGATGTCAAGCGTATATGTACTATAGCAGATCCACGAAAGAATCCCATACCACTATAAAGAGCAAGAGCCATCTCATAATTGTCTATCGCTTTTTTGTGTTCACCTAACTTAAGATAAATATTTCCTAAACCACAATAGGAACTAGCCATACGCTGTGAGTTATTTAATTGCTTTTCTAACGTAAGAGCATTTTGGTAGTCCTTAATAGCTTCCTTCAGATCATCTTCTGCACCACGCCCTATAAGAGCACCAGATAGAAAATCAAGAGCTAATGCAATACGTGGTAAGTTCCCTGTCTCTTCACGTAAGGTTAAGGCTTGTCTATGACACTCAACAGCCTTGTTATGCATTTTAATATTAGTATAGGTTAGCCCCATATACTCTAGTCCTTTAGCTTCGCGAGCCTTGTCTCCTATACACCGTCCTAGTTTTACTGCGCGTTTTGCACAGAAAAGCGCTTTTTCAGTTTCGCCACAAAGACGATGAATATCAGCCATATTGGTAAAAGAATCAGACTGCAACTCATCTTTAGTAGCTTGTTCAAGAGCTTTTTCGTAGAAAGGTAAGGAATCATCCAATTTCCCAAGCATACGATACATCAGTCCTATACCATTACAGATTGTAGGGTATGCTTCTCCAAGGCTATAAGCATCACCTAGTTTAAGACAAGCTTCTAATCCCAGTGGACCTAGTCTGATCCAATCATCCCAAAGCCCTCGCTTGTCATAGTAGTCACTTAGAGTGACAGCCAAATCTCGTACTAATTTTGGTTGATTAAGTTGCTTGGGATCAGCAACCCGTTTCAAAGCTATTTCAATGCTTCCTATTTTGCGATCAAAACTATTCAACGCTTCTGGGGCTTGCTTTGTCCCAAGCATAGTTGTCCACTTTTGAGTTTTTGCTAAAAATAAATTAGCGTGGTTCAACTCTTTTTGGAATGTTGTTTGTTGTCTTTTTTTAAGACTCGATATGCTTTCATTACTCATAGCCTAATTTTCCATGACATAGATAGACTGTGCAGGTATTAAATTTTCAAATATTATTCACTCTGTTCGGAGTTTAAAGTAGATTGTATTAGATTAAAGTCACCATCATTAGGTGCAGGTTTTAAGCCTAGTATGTGTGCTATCAAGTTATAAATATGAATGTTTTGAAATGATTCTATGACCAAGCCTTGCTTAAAATCAGGTCCACTAGCGATAAAAATTCCGTGCATGGATGGTAATCGATAATCATATCCATGAGTTCCCTTCAAAAAGGCTTTTCCACCTGTGAGCCAACTATGGCTAGAAATTGACCATCCTTCATCGGCAACAGCAATTATAGGAGCAATACGTCGATGATTGCGATAGTGAAAATGCTCAGGAATCTCTTTTTTGCGATATATAGTAAGGTTTGGGTGAGCATTGACCAAAGAATTGTACACTTTTTCGTTATTAGATTGGCTAGGTCGCAATCCAGTTACAGGAGACCAATCAATAATTTCAACATCGGATAAATCAACATAGTCATCTATAAAAATCGTTTTTTTAGGGTTTATGCTTGTCATTCCATGATCAGAAACGATAATAATATTAACATTTTCGTATATTCCTCTCTGCTTTAATCCATTCAAGAGTATTCCAAGAGCATTATCTACTTCCCGGATAGCAGCTTTTACTTGCGGAGATTCAGGACCATTAATATGACCTTGGGTATCTGTTCCTTCAAAGTACAAAGTAATAAATGTGGGGCGGTTTTCAACTTTTAGACTAAACCATGACAAAACTTGATCTACTCGCTGATCGTATGAAAAATTACGATCAAAACGCTTCCAGTAAGTGGGTCGTATTCCTTTTATCTCTGCCTCTGACCCTGGCCAGAACATAGAAGCAGTAATTTGCCCTTGTTTTTCAGCTGTTACCCATAGAGGTTCACCACCCCACCATCGACCATCTTCAACAGCTTTTCTGTCTTGCAAAGTAAATGTTGCGTCAAACTCTGGATCATACATGGTATTAGCAATAATACCGTGATTATCTGTATACAAACCAGTAACAATTGTATAGTGGTTAGGAAATGTCTTAGAAGGAAAAACAGGTATAAGTGATTTGGCTTTTACACCATCAGCGATCAGATTGTCTAAATTTGGAATATCTGCTTTAGTTAGATAATCCCAACGGAATCCATCAAATGAGATCAGTAGTACCGTGGGTTGAATATCTGTAATTGTCTGAATATTTGCTTTAACATTACAGCCTACAATAACAAAACAGACAAAAAATACTGTAAATAAAAATAAAAAATATTGATAAACTGAAGCCTTTATTTTTCTTAAGGTGTAGTGCTTGCTTATAACAGTCAATTTCTTCGTTATACATCTTGCGACTAACATATGCAAATACCTGATATTCCAAACCATATGCTTCTCGGCTTTGCTTGCCAGATTACTTACCATGGATTAAGCCCTTACTAAGTCATCTTGAACAAAACGATGAGTCAAAGGATGTAAGAAAAATGACATTGAACTATCCTTTATATCACGATGGATTAGTGAGTATTCCATTAGCTCTCCAGATGCACTAAATACCTGATCTTCTTCTAGATCACTAACAATAATTATCTCATCTAAGTCAGCTCCTTCTGTAAGATCAAAAGTTCCTAAACTTATCAATAAATCTCTCGCCATATCTGACAGCTGTTCCCAAGAATCCCAGTAAATAAACTTAAAGAAGTTACTGTAAACATCTTCAGCTGATTCGGGATTCTTTACTAACTGAAAGTTAATTGATTGTAAACGATCAAGGACCTTATCTAATGATGAGCAAGTTGCTTGACCAACAACAAGCTCCATTGCTAATGGTAAGCCGCCAGTCGCTTCATAAACTTTCTTTAACTGTTGCTCTTTCGCTAATCTAATAATTTCACCAGCTTCACCTCGTTCAGAAGCTACCGATCTTAAAAATTTAATGGATTCTTTACTATCCAATCCTCTGAGAGAAATTGAGTATATATGCCGAAACTCCGCAATTTTTTTTCGCGTTGTCAGAATTGCTTTGCTTCGAGTAAACATACCATTGAGGTTGTTCACTAAGTTTCGATAGCCCTTGACAGTCTCCAGATTATCGATAACTACTAAATAACGATCCGCACTATCGTTGAGAATACGAGATACGAGTTTACGCTTATCTTCAGTGTTTTTTTGACGAGCAACTTCAAAATAGCCTAGCTTACGTCCAATTAAGTCAAGTAAATTATCAAAATCTACATCAGCTGTAAATGTGGGTTGTGCATCAGTTCCAGTAAATTCCTCAGGCTTGGCACTTTCCCAGACTATTGCTGCAAAAGTTTCAGCTTCTAGAGCATGTTGGGATATTTCCCGTGCAAAAGCCGTTTTTCCAACACCTCCAATACCATCGACTGCAATAATTGGATGTGATTCAAAATCGCTTAAGACTGATTTAATATTTTTTATCTCTTTTTTCCGCCCAATGAACCGACCGTATTTCCTTAGAGGTAGAGGTGAGAGGCGATTTAAATCCTCACGAATTGTCTTTCGCAAGGCAGCTGCATACTTTTCTTTATACTGAATATCATCTCTAGATGTCTGCTGTTGTGAATTGCTAAGTTCATGCTCAATTGTGCGTAATTGAGCACGCTTTGATTGAAGTGTCTCACTTGGATCAATTTGAATTGAGGTATCAACCTGTAGAGTTTGACTATCTTCCTGAGGTTTTGGCAACTTTGTCAAAACCTGGAAAGCAAAAGCACTAGCATGATCAGAAGCCTTTTCCTGTCGAATCGCTTCAGGTTCTATAGAATCATCATTTTTACCTTCAATTAAGTCGGAAATACCTCGGATCACGATCGCTTGAATATTAGGATAGGCAAAGGCTGCACTCAAGAAACCAAACCCTTCCATCTCAACTGCGATCGCATCGTTATAACTTTCCTTCAAAAACTGGAAAACATCTGACTGCCTGGAGGCAACAACCTTCTCCCCAGCAGCAATGGGGGCAACAAAAACACGAGGCTGTGGAACAGGACTACTGGATAACCGCTGTAACCACTCCCCTTTTCTCGCCTCCGATTTAGCCCTTTGCACTAGCGCATAGGCTGACTTTCCCACTTTAGGGCGAGGGAAAAACTGCTCTCCTACTTTTCCTGACTCATAGCCATAAACATCTGTCGCTACTACCACATCGCCAATTTGAGCATCTTTGATTCCTCCTGCAATTCCCACAAATAGCAGGATATCAGGCTGGAAATGAGCAATAGCCCTTTCTGCTTCTACTGCTGCCCCTGCATTACCAGCCCCGACCTCAGCAATTCCTACTTCCCATTCCTGAGAACTGGTGATGAATTTTCCTCGTTCGTAAATTATTCCCAGAGGATGTATATCCTCCTCTAGATAGATTAGATGAGTACGAACTGCCCGATATTCAACAGGTAGGGCAGTCAGTATTACCACGCGAGGCATAGAAAAAACCTTTTACTAGTTTAAAATGATCAGACATATATCTACCATTGTGAATACTTAATTTAGATTTGCCCACAGTCTCAGTCAAGCAAGAACTTCTTGTCTCACCAGGTAAAGGGATACCGAGAGATTAATTTTCCTTCATGGCGGCTAAAAAAAACTGACTACATCAGTCACAATAGAAACAGGTTTTGCGGAACTCAAAGGCAATGACTAACAAAGATCAAACCTTGACAATTTTATTCAAGGAGTATGACAAACTCAAATCGGAGCAGGCTCAGCGGATTGGCTTTCGGGATAATCTGCTCTATGTAACCTTAGGCTTGTTTGGTACAGTTGTCTCCTTTGCCGTCTCTAACCCATCCCACCATTATGCTCTCTTGGTGATACCCTGGATTTGTCTGATTTTGGGCTGGACTTATATCGTTAATGATGAGAAGATTTCTGCGATTGGTAGGTACATTCGCTACCAGCTAGCGAATAAGGTTAAAGAACACACAAACTATACGGATACCGAAACCCTCTTTGGTTGGGAAGTTGCTCACCGCAGTGATAAACACCGCAAGCGTCGCAAGATTCAGCAACTAATTATAGATGAAATTACCTTTGTCTTTTCCGGTGCGATCGCTCTAGTAACTTTTTGGTTTGTAGTCCCCCAACCTCCTGTAGCAGTTACTATTCTCTCTTGGCTAGAACTTTTACTCCTTATTGTCTTAGGAGTCGAGATTGTTATTTATGCTGACTTGGCAAAGGGACGTTAGTAGGTGGTATGTGGTAGTCATTGTGAAAGAAGTTGACCACCAGTGGATGTCTGTTGACTGTTTCTTATTACCTGTATTGTAGAGGTATTTATTATGATCCAGAATATTAACGTTGAAGGATTAAAGCCAGAGCAAATTAAACAGATACTAGCAATGGTAGAAGCCTTTAAAGCAAAAAACAAAACTAATAAGACTGAAACTGAAATCGACATGATTGAATATTTATTAGATAATCCAATACATGTTGATAATTTAGAATTTCTGACTCGGGAAGATATTTATGACAGAAAATAATACTCTTTGTTTTATCGATTCTAATGTTTGGCTTTATGGCTTCTCAACAGATCAAAAAGAAGACAGAAAAAGAATATTAGCAAAACAGTTAATTAAAGAAAAACGTATTATTATTAGCACACAAATTATCAATGAAGTGTGTCGTAATTTACTTAAAAAGCATAAACTTGACGAACAAAGCATCTTAACTTTAGTGAAATCTTTTTATTCTAAATATCAAGTAATTTCATTTAATTTAAATATTATTGAATCTGCGTCAAATATTCGCACTCAATATAATATTTCATTTTGGGATAGTTTAATTGTTTCTTGTGCATTATCAGCAAATGTAGATATTCTGTATTCTGAAGATATGCAAGATGGCCTGACTCTAGAGAGAAAACTTACTATAGTTAATCCTTTTAAATAAAAGATTAGCGCGTCTCCCTATGCTATGTCTTCTTGTCTTTTGTTGCGAGCACATTTGATATTTTACATTGACTCTCAACTTCCCTTTGTGAACTTTGTGTCTTTGTGGTTCATCAAATCATAAGGTGGATGGTAAATGTGGTGCTCCACTATTACCTAGTAGCAACCTAAAACCTAAAACCTAATCTCTTGGCTGATAAACCAGATAACCACACTGATGCTCTCCATCATTGAGCCAGTGGGTACGTTCTACATGACAATCCTGAAGAGCGATCGCAAACATTTCCAACTCATGGCCACAAACCGTAGGAAATGATTGAGCTACCTGAGAAATTGCACAATTATGTTCAATAATAACGTAACGGGTATCACCGTTACCATTATTATCCTCTGGCTTGAGGGTGTGCCATTCCGCCATATAACCTTCCGTTTGGCGCATTTGCACTAATTTAGCTACCCTTTTTTCCAGAGAACCCTTGCCTAAGCGCTGGCGATATTCTTGTGCTTTGCGCTGCCACTGCTTTTGCAAGATTGTGCTGAATTGTTCCTTGTCTACAGTTTCCGATAAAGTATCGAGGAGGGAGATAGCAAAGTCATCGTAGCGGTTGGGCAGGCGATCGCGTCCTTTTCGACTAAGCTTATACAGATGCTGGGGACGTCCCATGCCTATTTGCGCCTGCTTATGTTCAATTAGTCCCCCATCCTCTAATTCTTTCAGATGACGCCGAATTGCCTGGGGACTAATCTCTAAGGCTTCTGCTAACTCAGAGGCTGTCTTTTGCCCCTCTTTCTGGAGGAGTTGTAAGATAGCTTGCTTGGTGGAAGAGTGCTGAGTAGTCGTCATTGATTTAGGGCGTATGTTGTGTGGCAAAGGGAAGGTCAAAATTAAGCTTGACTTTGACAACATCTTTGTTGTTAATATACCCTATAATGGACTTAAACAACAAAAATGTTGTTTTAATATCGTAGAGGTATGCTATGGCTAATCTCTACAGGCTCGGCTACCCATAAAGTACGGGACTTCCAAATAAAAAACATCCCATCGTTGGAGGAGCTGGGGGAGCTGAGGGAGCTGAGGGAGCTGAGGGAGTAAAACAAGTCCAAAAATTGGGATAATTTACTTCTTGGAGTTCCCTAGTTCTCTTTCAAAGGTGAGGTATATTCACCTTTCGTGGCCTCTCACCCAAAACCAGGAATGTCGTAGCATTATCCCATGAGAAACGCTATAGCTTAGTTCACACCTACCATATATGATGTATGACTGCCACTGTCAAAACCCTAGTTGATCAGCCTTATAAGTACGGCTTTGTTACGGATATTGAGACGGATACGGTTCCTCGTGGTCTCAATGAAGATACTATCCGCTTAATCTCGGCAAAGAAGAACGAACCAGAGTTCATGCTGGAGTTCCGACTCAAAGCCTATAGACAATGGCAGAAAATGGCAGAACCTAGTTGGGCTCATGTCAACTATCCACCCATTGATTATCAGAATATCATCTACTATTCTGCTCCCAAACAGAGTAAAGAAAAGCTTAACAGTTTAGAAGATGTTGACCCAGCTTTACTGGAAACTTTTGATAAATTAGGGATTTCTCTCTCTGAGCAGAAGCGGCTGGCAAATGTGGCAGTAGATGCGATTTTTGATAGTGTTTCGGTTGCCACCACTTTCAAGGAGAAGTTGGCGAAAGATGGGGTAATTTTCTGCTCCATTTCCGAAGCTTTGCAAGAACATCCAGAATTGGTCAAAAAATACCTTGGTACGGTTGTACCCGTAGCAGATAACTACTTTGCTGCCCTTAACTCTGCTGTCTTTACCGATGGTTCCTTTGTCTTTATCCCCAAAGGGGTGAAATGTCCGATGGAACTATCTACTTATTTCCGGATTAATGCTAACGACACGGGACAGTTTGAGCGTACTTTAATTGTGGCGGAAGAAGGTAGTTCTGTGAGCTACTTGGAAGGTTGTACTGCTCCAATGTACGACAGTAATCAGTTACACGCTGCGATTGTAGAATT
Source organism: Symploca sp. SIO1C2 (assembly GCA_010672925.1). Lineage (GTDB taxonomy): Bacteria > Cyanobacteriota > Cyanobacteriia > Cyanobacteriales > Coleofasciculaceae > Caldora. The sequence continues at coordinate 45,660 of JAAHFP010000038.1, forward strand.
AGTAGCTCTGGATAATGCCGAGATTAAATATTCTACAGTACAGAACTGGTACGCTGGAGATAAGAACGGCAAAGGTGGTATCTATAACTTTGTTACCAAACGGGGTTTGTGCAAGGGAGTTAATTCCAAGATTTCTTGGACACAGGTAGAAACTGGTTCCGCAATTACCTGGAAGTATCCTAGCTGTGTGTTGGTAGGAGATAATTCGATTGGTGAATTTTATTCGGTGGCTCTGACTAATAACCGACAGCAAGCTGATACTGGTACCAAGATGGTACATATCGGGAAGAATACCCGCAGTACGATTATTTCTAAGGGTATTTCTGCTGGTAAGTCCCAAAATAGTTACCGGGGTTTAGTCAAGGTTGGCCCGAAAGCAACTGGTGCGAGGAATTACTCCCAATGTGATTCAATGTTGATTGGGGATACGGCTCAGGCGAATACTTTCCCTTACATTCAAGTAGAAAACAACACCGCTAAGGTAGAACACGAGGCATCCACCTCAAAGATTGGGGAAGACCAACTTTTCTACTTCTCTCAAAGGGGTATTTCCGAAGAAGATGCAGTTTCAATGATGGTTAGTGGCTTCTGTCAGGATGTCTTCAATGAATTACCGATGGAATTTGCAGCGGAAGCAGATAAGCTGTTGAGTCTGAAATTGGAAGGTGCGGTTGGATAAGAGGAATTTAGAATTTAGAATTTAGAATTTAGAATTGGATAATGAGTGAGAACAGTAGTAATGTAATTCTGTCGGTTCGGAACTTGACGGCGGAAGTAGAGGGTAATCAGATTTTAAACCGACTTAATTTGGAAGTTAAGGCGGGGGAAATTCATGCGATTATGGGACCTAATGGTTCTGGTAAAAGTACCTTCTCTAAAGTATTAGCTGGTCATCCCGCTTACGATGTTACTGGAGGAGAGGTAACTTTCCTGGGGCAAGATTTATTAGCAATGGAGCCGGAGGAACGCTCCCTGGCAGGAGTTTTTCTGGCTTTTCAATATCCCTTGGAAATCCCCGGAGTGAGTAATTTGGACTTCCTGCGGGTAGCTTACAATGCTCGACGCAAGCATCAGGGATTAGAAGAAATCGATACCTTCGATTTCGAGGATTTGGTAGAAGAAAAGCTGGATATTGTTAAAATGAATCCTAGCTTCTTGGGACGTAGTCTCAATGAAGGCTTTTCTGGAGGAGAAAAGAAGCGGAATGAGATTCTCCAAATGGCACTCCTCGAACCTAAGTTGGGTATTTTGGATGAAACTGATTCGGGTTTAGATATTGATGCTCTGAAAATTGTTTCTGGTGGAGTTAATCAGTTGGCAACTTCAGACAATTCCATAATTTTGATTACCCACTACCAACGTCTGTTGGATTATATCCAGCCAGATTTTGTCCATGTGATGGCAGCAGGGCGTATCCTAAGAACAGGTGGTAAAGAACTAGCACTAGAATTGGAATCCCGTGGTTATGATTGGGTGCTGGAAGAAGAGGCGGTTGAGGTAGGTGCTAGATGAGTATGCAAGTTTCGGTAACACCAGAAGTATCCTATCTAGGAACATTGTTAGAGCAATGTCGCCAAGGGGCTGTAATTGAGGCAGATTGGTTAGAATATTTACGTCATGGCGCTGCGGCGATTGTACAAGAATTAGCTATTCCTAGCAAACGGGAGGAAGAATGGCGCTTTACTGACTTGTCTTCCCTATTGCAGGTGCAATTCCAAGCTGTTGATCCTCAGTCTATTTCATCTGGGCAACCCCTGGATATTTCTCCCTTTACTCTCCCGGAAACCGCCCAAAGCTGCTTAGTATTTATTAATGGGGTTTATGCACCCCAGCTATCAACAGTTAAGGGATTACCAGAAGGAGCGTTTGTTGGTAATTTAGCTGAATTTCCTCCCCAATACATCTCCCGCCTCCAGAAATATTTAGGTAAGCAACAAGGTACATCGGAAGTATTCACTGCTCTCAATACTGCGGGATTAAATGATGTGGCAGTAGTCTGGGCAACAAAGAATACTATAGTAGAGCAGCCGATTCAGCTACTATTTATCTCTACCACTGAAGCAGTACCAATAATTTGTCAGCCTCGCTGCTTAGTAGTAGCGGAAGCAGGTTCCCAATTGCACCTGGTGGAGGATTATGCAGCCAATGTCGAAGGTTGTCCAGATATTCCCCTTAATAAACCCTACTTTACCAACCAGGTGACAGAGATTTGGGTAGAAGAAAACGCCGCTGTTACCCATACCCGCAACCAACGGGAAGCTGCCGATGGCTTCCACATTGGCAAAACTGCGATCGCTCAAGCTCGTAATAGTCGCTATATTGGCAATGGGATCAACTTAGGCGCCAAACTTTCCCGCCATAACTGGGAAGTCTGGCAGACAGGGGAAGGAACCCAAACCACCCTCAACGGTTTAACCATGATTAGTGGTGAACAGTTGGCAGATACCCACAGCGCGATTGCTCTCAAACATCCCCACGGTACTAGCAATCAGCTACATAAATGTATCGTAGACGGCAGCGCTCGTGCAGTTTTCAATGGTAAAGTCTATGTTCCCCACGAAGCTCAATTTACCAACGCCAGTCAACTTAACCGCAACCTATTACTTTCTCCGAAAGCCAGAGTTGATACCAAACCCCAACTAGAAATCACTGCTGACCAAGTAAAATGCTCTCATGGAGCCACCATCAGTCAATTAGAAGCAGATGAAATTTTCTACCTGCAAAGTCGGGGATTGAACGAAGTTGATGCACGCAACCTGTTAATTGACGCCTTCGTTGCCGAAATCCTCGATAGCATCCCCGTTGCTTCCCTAAGCAAAAGGCTAGCTTCTTGTGCTAGTTGTCGAACTTATTAGTTATTAGTTATTGGTTGTTGGTTACTGGTTAATCTTCTGATTCCCAATTCCCAATTCCCAATTCCCCAATAACAAATAACAAATAACCAATAACAAATAACCAATAACAATGCTCATCACCCCAGAAAGAACCCTTGCTGATACCATTAGAGCTGACTTTCCCATCTTGCACCAGCAAGTCAATGGTAAGCCTCTAGTTTACTTTGACAATGCTGCTACTTCCCAAAAACCAGTAGCAGTCCTTGATGCTTTGCGCAACTACTACGAGCAGGATAATTCTAATGTCCATCGAGGGGTTCATTGCCTGAGTGCGAGAGCAACAGAAGCTTATGAAGGGGCGAGAGATAAAGTTACTCAGTTTATTAATGCTGCCTCCCGCAATGAAATTGTTTTCACCCGCAATGCTAGTGAAGCAATTAACTTAGTTGCCTACAGCTGGGGTTTGAGTAACTTGCAGCCGCAAGATGAGATTATCCTCACGGTGATGGAACATCACAGCAACTTGGTTCCTTGGCAAATTGTTGCTCAGAAGACAGGAGCAGTAATTAAACATGTGGGATTGACAGCAACTGGGGAATTTGACTTTGAGCAATTTCAACAACTACTTAGCGATCGCACCAAATTAGTAGGTGTAGTTCATGTTTCCAATACTTTGGGTTGTATCAATCCGATAGAAGCAATCATTCCCCTAGCTCATCAGTATGGAGCCAAGGTGATGATCGACGGTTGTCAAAGTGTACCTCACATGCCCATTGATGTCCAGGTAATGGATTGTGATTGGCTGGTAGCATCGGGACATAAAATGTGTGGTCCTACGGGAATTGGCTTCCTCTATGGGAAACTGGATTTATTGCAAGAGATGCCTCCTTTCCTAGGTGGAGGAGAAATGATTGCCGAAGTCTTCCTGGATCATTCCACCTATGCCGAATTACCCCACAAATTTGAAGCAGGAACTCCCGCCATTGGCGAAGCGATCGCTCTTGGTGCTGCGGTAGATTATTTAATGGGGCTAGGAATGGACAAAATAGCTACTTATGAAGAAGAGTTAACAGCTTATCTATTTGCCTTGCTCCGACAACTTCCTGAAGTAAAAATTTATGGCCCCCAACCTCAAACAAGGGGTCAAGGAAGGGCGGCACTAGCGGCATTTACGGTAGAAGGACTAGACTCCAGCGATATTTCTACTCTACTAGATCAAGAAGGGGTAGCCATCCGCTCTGGTCATCATTGTACTCAACCCTTGCATCGTTTGTTAGGTATAACGGGTTCTGCTAGGGCAAGTTTATCTTTTTATAATACTCAGGCTGAAATTGATGCTTTTATTGTGGCATTGCAGGAAACTATCAATTTTTTCAAAAATATGATGGATTGATGGGTAATTTACTTGCTATTGTAGGGTGCTGTTAGCGATCGCGTAACGCACCATTTGGGACTTTAAGAGAATTTACCACAAAGGCACATTCTCCGCAGGAGTTCCCGAAGGGTAGGACACAAAGGAAAGATGTTCATTATCGCTTATGCGAAATGCTAATAGTTGACGGTTATTCTGCCCCCGCACAACTTCACCGTTATAATCTTTAGAATCAGAGAACAAACCTTGCTAGTGCAAACAGCAAATCAACCACTCTATGCAAATCACCCTCAGTTCCCAGCAAAGCCGAATTCTTGAATCTCTTTCCCAGCAGGGTAGGTACTCCTCTATAGAAGCTGCGATTGATACCGCTTTAGTTCTTCTCGCTGACGAAATCATCCAGCAAAACCCTGATGTAACCCCAGAATATATAGCCTGGGTTGAACAAACTCGCCTTAAAATTGATGCAGGAGTAAAAGCCGCAGAGGAAGGAGATGTTTTAGCAGCAAAGGAATTACTTGCTCAATTGCGCCATAAAGTTAACGCTGCCAAAGCTGCTTCTGCGTGAAAACTCTACGGATTACTCTCTGAAGCTCAATTTTGATGAATTTTAACACTTATTCGTTATATCGAACTCAGCTAAAATAGTGCAATAGGAGTAAAGTAGCTTTCCTTAAAGATTAGCTAAGACACTATGTTATTAGAATATAATCCTCGAGCATGTTTGCCCTCCGCTGAAGATTTACCCGATTCTGACGATACCCCTGTGGACAACGAATTACAAAACTTAATTTCTGGACTCCTCAAAGCAATTCTCGCCTTAATTTGGCCAGACAGAATGGATTGGTTTTTCGGTGTGGATATGGGCATCTATTACGACCCAGATGAAGCTGCTATCGTTCCTGATGGTTTTCTCAGTATCGGAGTCCCCAGAATTATTGATTCAGATTTACGTTTATCCTATGTTCTATGGGAAGAGAAAGAAGTTCCTAGCTTGGTCTTAGAAGTTGTCTCTCAAACCAGAAGAGGAGAATATACTCAAAAGAAACAAGACTACGCCCAACTGGGAATTTTATATTATGCAATCTATAATCCTCTAAGAAAAAGAAAGCCTCGTTTAGAAGTATATCAACTCGAAGCAGGAGAATATCAATTATTGGAGGGTGAACCGGTATGGTTAGCCAACATTAATTTAGGCATAGGGAGAGAAGAAGGAACATATCAAGGAGTTACCAGAGAATGGTTATATTGGTATGATGAGCAGGGCAAGCGATATTTAACGCCAGAGGAAACGATTTCCGATACACAGCAACAGTTGCAATGTGCTGAAAACCGAGCTATTGCTGCCGAAGAACAACTTGAACAAGAAAGTCAACGAGCTAAACGTTTAGCTCAATTGTTGCGAGAAGCAGGAGTCGATCCTGATGAAAATTAGGACAAAAGGGTGCTATGCGCGATCGCGTAATATACTAAGTGCTCAATTAAGCCCCAATTTTTCTTCCTCAGCCTCATCAGCCTCATCAGCTACCTAAACCGATAACTTCTGTTTCTAAATCACTCAATCAATCTTTATCCTTATCATCCGACTGCTCAGTAATTTGCAAACCATGATAAGTTGCGATCGCAGAAAGTTCCACAACTTGCAGCCAAGGCACAATATCTTTAACCGACACCCCAAAGCAGCCGGAACTAAGCCAAACTGCGAAAAGGGAGAAAATACCTACAGAACTTGATTTAAAAAAACGATTCATTGACTTGTTATTTGCTGTTGTAACACCTCTGTCTTTGTATCCCTCCTCTGGTGAAAAAATTCTGAGTAGTGGCACAACAGACCTTAAATGGTGAAATAAATGTAGGTTGGGTCGAGGCAACGAGACCCAACACAGCTACGTAGGGTTTGCTGAATAAGTAATGAGTAATGAGTAATGAGTAAGAAGGAATGAAGCATTTATCGAGAGTTTTGAGCACTGGCATCCCCCAAGGTTACTCAGGGATTTCCCCTGAAGGTGCAAGGAAATTGAACCACTCATATGCAATTTCCACAGCACTTATTTCGATAAAAAATGCTTGAAACCCAAGTATGGTATAGTTTTCACACTTATTCAGCAAGCCCTACGTAGAGACCCGCCAACAGCACTACAGTCATTCTTCGGCAGGCGCGTCTCTACATTCTGTAATGGAGAAGATCAGTACTTATCGTTGGGTGTGTATACCCTTCGGGATGCTGCGCTTTAGCGCAGCGTAACGCACCAAATTCTGGGTACAATCGTTTCTAAAAATCGCCTAAAACTGTGCAATAGATTTTTCTCCCTCAGCTTCCTCAGCTCCCTCAGCTCCCCCAGCTTCCTCAGCTCCCTCAGCTCCCTCAGCTCCCTCAGCTTCCTCAGCTTCCTCAGCTTCCCCAGCTCCCTCAGCTCCCTCAGCTCCCTCAGCTCCCTCAGCTCCCTCAGCTCCCCCAGCTCCCTCAGCTCCCTCAGCTCCCTCAGCTTCCTCAGCTTCCTCAGCTCCCTCAGCTCCCTCAGCTCCCTCAGCTCCCTCTGCTTTCTTCCGTAACGGAGAAGATCAGAATTTTTTCTCGGATAGTCCGATATCTATATAGAGGTTCTTGATTCTGATCAAAACTCTGTATGGTTTACTCAATACAGCCCTTTCCAATGCGTAAATTTTTGAACAGGACAATCGGTTATGAACGAGGGGCAACTCCAAGAGTTGATTACACAAGTGCAAAATCTGAAGCTAGAGGTTGCTCAACAAAAGGAAGGAAGCTTGAAATGGGAACAAGTCACGAAAAGCTTGCGGAAATCTATTGATCGACTGCTCTTGGTAATTCCCAGCTTACCAGGGTTGGCCAAAGATTCTCACCCAGATTATGAGGAAGTGTTATATGAAACCCTAAGTGAAGTCCCTAAGTACATCAGTGACTTTCAGCCACAGCAGGATTCGATAATAAAGAGTTTCGTGGCATGGATTAACTACAAGTTGCGCTTGAAATACCGGATTACAGAATTGTATTCCCAGGGGAAACAAGTCCGGGTAACTTCCCTCGATCAGCTGCTGACAGATCAAAGGTATAAATCTTTACTAAACACTAACTTTGCCTACCTTGATTCTCCAGAAGCAGAAACTAGCATTGCCCAAAGAGTATGGGAATATATTGACCAAGATCCAGAAGGCAAACTGCGAAAGTGTACTCCCCAGCGATACCCGGATTGTAACGCTCAGGCAGTCGCCAAAATCTTGTACTCCAGTGAGTCCTATAAAGCTAACGGTCAAGCTAATTTAAAGGTACTAGCTCAACACTTCAATATCCCTTACCAAACATTTTACAGCTATTGGAAAAAACACTGTCAACCTCTCCTGTCAGAAATTGCCAAGGAGATAGGTAATTCCAAGGAGGACTCTTATGAATAGTACAGAACTACCAATGGTTAACATTCCACTTGCTAGTAAAGCTCATAAACTTGCTGGGCAGTTTGCCGCTGAACAAATTTCTGCGGATAAAAGCAAACAAGTTTATCTAAATACCCTGTCCGTTTATGCTGTTTCTCGCTATCTCCAACGGCTGCAAGTCGAGACTGACTTGAGTCAAGGAGATAGTTGGAATGCTGGGATGCGACTTTTTTTTGATGTAGCGGATTTGGTATTACCAGGTATTGGTAAATTAGAGTGCCGTTGGGTAATGCCTGGGGAGACAGCTTGTGCTTTGCCTCCGGATGTCCCTGAAGACCTAATTGGTTATTTAGTGGTTCAATTTCCAAAAAGTCTGGCTCAGGCACAGCTACTGGGATTTTACCCTGCTGTTGCTGGCATTAATCCACCGGAGCAAATTAAGCTCGAAGAACTTAAGTCCAGGGATTTCTTTATTGACCAGATCACTAAGCTAGAAGCTGCAAGAATTCGCCGACGGGAAAGCGTTATACGAGCGAAACGAATCAATTTAACCAATGCCAATAATCCTGCTTCTGGGCAACCAAAAGTGGAAGAGAATAACTTAAGCCAATGGTTAAAAGGTATTGCTGAAGAGGGATGGCAGACTTTTGAAGAAGTTTTTAGCCCTCCTGTTTTATCTACGGCTTATGCCATGAGGGAAGATACCACCAAGGACTCAAGCGCTATAGTAGTAGCTTTGACTCCTATTACCGAACAAAAAGTTCGTGTTTGGATACAACTGCGCTCTTGTGGAGAGAAACTCCTTTTGCCAAAAGACCTTCAGCTAATGATTATCGATCAATCTGGAGAAATTTTTGAGCAGAAGTCAATGGAACAAGATGGTAACTGCTTAAAAGCCGGAGGGTTTAGTGCTCAGAGGGGAGAACGATTTACTGTCAAAGTGATTTTGGGAGATAATAGCTTCACGGAAGATTTTTTCCTCGATCTCTATTCCTGAAGGAGTAAGGCTATGTGGGTAACTCTCAGTCAAGAGGAATTTGACCCTCAGCGTGGCTATCGATTTACACTAGAAATCAAAAATGATCATGGAGCAGTTATAGCAAGGAGCAGGGAGAATTGGCTGCCCCCAGCCCCTGAACTAATTCAGTATTGCCAGCATTGTCGGGAATCGTCTCATAAACTACATCACAGGCAGAATCGTTTGCGTCTGGAAAAATTCGATGATGGTGAAGCAGAAAACCCGATTCCCCCTCCCCCTGATTATGAGATGCTCCAAAGACTACGAGAAAGCCATGCTCAAGCAATTGAGCAGCGCAATGATCTAATGAATAATTGGCTTAACTCTAAGATGTTTAACAAAGTCAAGCAAGCAATTCTAGATCGTTCAATGGAGCAAGACGAAATAGTGGTTTTGATTAGAATAGACAGGGGGGAACTGCAACGGTTACCTTGGGCAGCCTGGGATTTGGCTCAAAGACGACCAGAACTTGAATTTGCGCTGCTTCCCTTAGAAAATGAATGATCTTTTTTCTCAATAAGATTATGCATAAACCCTTGTCAACTTTTTCACCTACCTCCTTACCCTCTATGTATCGGCTCTTAGCAATTTTAGGCAATAGTCAGGGCATTAATCTTGCAGAAGATGAACAAAGTTTAAGAAAATTGCCTAATGTTGAGATTGAGTGGCTACGGGAACCTTCAATAAAAAAACTAGTCTCAATCCTATGGAGAAGAGAAAAATGGGATATCTTATTTTTTGCTGGACATAGTAGTAGTAAAGAGGATCTGACAACTGGTGATATCGCTATCAACTCCCAGGATAGCTTAAATATTCAGGTATTAAAGAATCCTTTGAAGCATGTTCAACAAAACGGGCTGAAGTTAGCAATTTTCAACTCCTGTGATGGTTTGGGCTTGGCCAACGCTCTCGCCGATTTAGGAGTTCCATATATTATTGTTATGCGGGAATCAATTCCAGATAAAGTAGCCCAATATTTTTTAAGGTTTTTTCTTGAAGAATTTTCAACAGGAATTCCTTTATATAAAGCATTCCGCCGAGCTAGAGAACAGTTAAAATATTTAGAGTATCCCGGCGCAGTTCAAATACCAGTAATTGTTCAACATATTACGGCTCAACCTTTAATTTGGCCACAACGTCAATACCAAGACAAGATTAAAGATTTTGATGAGCAAATTACAGAAAAGTGCAAAATTACCTATAATTGATAATCAAAATGCTAGATAAATTAGTAACAATCACAAAATGTCAAAAACTAGGTTATTTGAAATTGATACAATGTTACATCATGCTTCCAGTAGCAAATGAATGATCTTTTTTTCAATAAGATTATGCATAAATCTTTGCCAACTGTCTCTACCACATACTTACCCTTTAGGTTGCGACTATTAGCCATTTTAGGAAATAGTGAAGGTCTCAATCTGGAAGAAGATGTACAAAGTTTAAGGAAATTAGGGAATATTGTTGAGATTAAGTTACTAGAGGAGCCTTCAATAAAAGAATTATACCGAATACTGTGGAGAGAAAAGTGGGATATATTATTTTTTGCTGGACATAGTGATAGTGAAGAAGACTTAAAAACTGGTAGTATTGCGATCAACTCCCAGGAGAGCCTCAATCTTCAGCAGTTAAAATTTACTTTAAGAAATGCTCGACAAAATGGTCTCAAGTTAGCAATTTTCAACTCCTGTGATGGTTTGGGCTTAGCCAATGCTCTGGTGGATTTACGAATTCCCTATATTATTGTGATGCGGGAGCCAGTGCCAGACCAAGTTGCCCAGGAGTTTTTAGAGCTTTTTCTGCAGAAGTTTTCTAAAGGAATATCTTTACACAAAGCCTTCCGCAAAGCTAGAGAACAACTGGAGTATTTAGAGCATACAGAATATCCTGGTGCAACTCTAATACCGGAAATTGTCCAACATCCTACAGCTCAACCTTTAATTTGGTCACAAGATCCTACAGGCCAGCCTGAGCAAACGGCAACCCTTGTCTGGTGGAAACAATATCGAAAGATAGCATTAGCAACAGCCCTGTTGTTGGGAGTAGTTGCTTCAGCTTTGGCTGTGTCTCCCTACAGTGAGTTTTTATGTGAGCCCCTAGGTAACTGTAGTGTTAGAGTAACGGAACGTAGCATTACTAAGACTCTTGGAGAAGTGACTAACCTAAATGATGCAGTTCAATCGATTGCAGACATTGAAGAAACACTGAATATCTTAAACTCTATAGCAAACAAAATCAATACTCTTGCTCCTGAAAATCAAGTTTCTAAAGATTATTTTTATCTACAAACTACCGTAGAACGCCGTTTAGAGAAGGAATACAATAACCAGCAGCTACTGAAAGAAACTGAAAAAATTGCACAGCAAGTAAGGGATGACACCAACCAATACTCAACGGTTGATGAAATGAGAATGGCAATTAGAGATTTATTAATAGCTAGACAAAAATTACAAACGATTAAACCTGATTCATTGTTTTACAGTCAGGCACAAAAACTGCAACAAAACTATGATAGTAGAGTTGAAGCTATTGAAAAAGAAATCGCAGAAAGGTGCAAATTCCCAGTTAATTGGCAACCAAGATGCTAGATAAATTATAATAGGATTACCATGAGTAAAAAAGTTGTTACCTCAATATTTACAGCTCTTGTTGCGGTTACAGGAGTTACAGTTGCTACTGCTCAATCAAGTTTGTCTCAAGAGCGAAATCGTGTCAACTTTTCTTGTAACTACAGCGGTATTCACCCAGTAACTAAAGCTCCAACTCCGGTAACAATAGCACGAGGTCCGATAGGAGAAATTCCAGTAATTTATTGGATACGCTCTATGGGTGGTTATAGCCCAGAGCAACGATGCAATATTGTATCCAGTCAATTCGACCGCTTGCAAAAAACAGGTGATTTAGAGTATATAACCCACGGGTATAGAAGCGGACTACCCGTTATTTGCACAGCAAATTATAATGGAGGTCCTTGTGTGAATCAGCTCTTTACCTTGCACCCTCGAGATAATCCCAGAGAAGTTTTAGAAACATTGTTAGGAATTCAAAATCTTGCTACAGAGGCAGCGTTTATGGGAGGAGCCGTTCAAAATGTAAACGGCACTTACTATATTGATTTACCCCTCTTCCTTGATTACAAGATTGGAGAACAGTAAAACGAAAATTATCTTAATCTTTCAGAGTAGTGTCGTGGCACACCTAAAAATCTAGGTTGGGTGGAAGCAAAGTGTAACCCAACACAATGTACTCTGACCTTGAGTTACGCGATCGCTTTAGCTAACCTACGGTTCTACGGTTTTAGCTTAGAGGTGAAAAATGAGTTAGTGGGGCATATTGTGTTGGGTTTCGTTCCTCAACCCAACCTACAGTTCTACGGTTCTCTACGGTTTTAGTCAAACGCAACAGATAGACTTGATATGAATAAGTGCTCCCATACGGTATGTTTTTTGAGTATTTTTTTGATAGCCGGACTACCAAAAATGACGGTTCATGCGGGATTTGCTACCCCAGGAATTGCGACAAAACAAGTTCCTACTCAGTCACCAACTTCTCAACTAGAAGAACTAGCTAAGACAGTTACAGTTAAAGTCATACGACAAGATGGAGTTTGGGGTTCTGGTATTATAGTTCAACAGCAAGACTCCTCCTATATAGTACTCACCAATGAACATGTGGTGAAAAATGGGCAACTATATACTATTGAGCATCATAATGGCCAGAAGTACCAAGCTCAACTGTTACAAACTGCCAATTTTAACGGTAATGATTTAGCACTGCTGAAATTTGAGAGTGCAGCAAGCTATGAAGTTGCCTCACTAAAGCATTCATCCAGCTTAAAAGAAAATGAGGAAGTTTTTATGGCAGGATATCCCCTGGACTTTAAAGAATCTGATGCTAGGGGATTTTCCTTCAGGTCTGGACGCATTACTTTTTTGGGTATGGATAGACCCCTCAAGGGAGGGTATCAGCTAGGAACTTCCCATCAAATCCAAAAAGGCATGTCAGGAGGACCTCTGCTCAACAGTCAAGGCAACGTGGTTGGTATTAATGGTAGGCATATGCCTCTATGGGGACCATCTTGTCCATACGAGTACCAAGATGGCTCTTTAGCTTGTGATGCTTTGCCAGAACCACGTCCTCTTAGCTGGACAATTCCGATTGAAACCTTTGTATTTCAAGCTTCTGAGTCTCTTGGGATATCTCTCCCAAGACCAGGAGAATTGAGAATTGAGAATTGGAAACAGGAATACAACTCGACAACCAACAATGAAGCACAACTACAAAACACTCGTACTGGTTTTAGGTACAGTTTTAGGATTTTTGGGTACAAATAATTTAGCAGCTTCTTCGCCAACAGTTCCTAGATCGGTTGAAGAGCACGCTCAACAAATAACTGTTTTATTAAGTAAAGACAGACTTTTCAGTAGTTCCAGAAATAAATCCTTCCTGGGTTCCGGTGCAATTATTGGCAAAACTGGTAACACTTACTATATTTTGACCGCAGAACATACTATCCCCAACCTGTCAGTAGAGGAATATCAAGTAACAACTTACGATAAAAAACAGCATAAAATTGACAAAATATTAAAAGCTCCAGGTGAATTAGACCTAGCTGTATTAAGTTTTACTAGCAAGGAAAACTATAAAGTTGCCAGTATCGGAGACTCTAATCAAGTTGAGTCAGGTAGTGAAATTTATCTCTCTGGCTGGCGAGGATTACCGGCATCAGGAGAAGAACAGCAATACCTAGTAAACGCCGGTACAGTAGCTAACCCCCTCAATATTCTATTAGGGGAGCATTTATTGGTGTTAGCTTAACCTACACCAATGGAACCCATAAGAAAATGAGCGGTGGAGCCTTAATAAATAAGGATAACTGCTTGATTGGCACACACACAAGGTCTCGTGCCTTTGGTGCGTCAAGAAGTGCAGGTATTCCTGTAAATACAGCTCTTACTTTTTTAACTTTCCTTAATGCATTATCAACTGATAGACAGTCACCGATACCCACTATCACTGTGGAAAACTGTGACAATAATACTTTGGATGCTGACGCCAGTAATCTTCTGATTAACATTTGCAATTCTTATAATAGTTCCCCCTATCAGCAACAGGCTCTGTTGTGGCTAGATGATCAGCTCAGCAACCACCTTACAGAGGGAGAATTAACACGATTTTATAGGAAATTTCGTAATTTTGATATTTTCGGGAATAGACCTTCAGAAGCCAAAAACTTGATTAATATTTGCAAGTCTTACCGTAACAAAGTACATCAAGATAAAGCATTGAGGTTTCTACAACAGAAAATCGAGCCGGAAACAATCAGTACTTTTGTAGAAAAGTGGTTTACAAAAAGTAGCTGAACAGTTGTAGTGTCGTGGCATACATAAAAATCTGGAATAGTAGGTCGGGTGGAAGTAGTGAAACCTAACAAAATATGCTCAACTGTTGGGTCTCGTTGCCTCGACCCAACCTATATTTATTAACTGGAGTTTAGACTAGTTAGGAGTGCGAAACTCCAAAGTCTGATAGTCCGCAAGATAAAAAATCAATCAATTCAGTCAATGGTGTCCCAAGAATACGTACAATTGCCAAGTCTAAGAGAGGCAGCGC
>JAAHFP010000039.1:0-38168 GCA_010672925.1 Symploca sp. SIO1C2
TTTAGGAGAGAGTCTAGCGGTGATGACATGGGCAGCTCCTCTGGAAGTGTGGGAATTTATCCAATTGAGCTTCTTTATATCAAAAAACACAATAAACTCCAATGTCGAGATACTTGCTATAAGTAGTCTTGACTCTCCGCTATCGCTCCGAGACAAGACTAAAGCCAAGGAGTCTTCAGCACTTTTATAAATAAAACTTATCACCCTAACTACTGGAGAGCCTCCTGTAGAAGCTGTCGAAGCTGTAGAAGGAGTGGCGAAAAGTCAGGCACCGGATGTGATGGTGGTTTTTGGTCGTCCCAAAGGCGATAGACGCTCCTATAAGCAATTCCAGGAAGAAGGTATAGCACCCCAAGTTGTCTTTGAAATTCTCTCCAAGAGCAACACTGAAGCCGAGATGCTGGCCAAATTTAAGTTCTATGAGCGTTATGGTGTGGAGGAGTATTATCTGTATGATCCAGCAATAAATCTACTCAAAGGGTGGTTACAACAGAATAAGCAGTTGATTCCTATTGGTAACATGGAAGGTTGGCTCAGTCCGAGGCTCGGTTGTCGATTTGAGACAGCTGGGGTGTCACTGGAACTATATAGACCAGATGGGCAAAGGATGGAGACTTATGTAGAAACCTCAAAACGAGCTCAACAAGAGTCTCAACGTGCTCAACAAGAAGCTCAACGTGCCCAACAAGAAGCTCAACGTGCCCAACAAGAAGCCCAAGCAAGGCGTGATGCTATTCCCCGACTCTTAGGGTTAGGGTTGAGTGTCGAGCAAGTAGCGGCAGCTCTTGGTTTGTCAGTTGAAGAAGTTAATCAGGACTTTTAGCCATCAGCTATCAGCTTTTAGCAGGTTCGGCGAGAAGCCCCACAAGCTCTATTACAGCTTCTACATCATAAACCAATCATCGCAGTTGATGCCGTTTTGATTGAGAATTGAGAATTGAAAGCCTTAGACTGGTATTGATTAAATCAAAAATCTAAAATCTCCTGGAAGCTGATATTATGGTTCAGCAACTTCAACCCACTGCCGTTGATTCCGATTGGCTCTATCCCGAAAGCGATGGTAAACCTTTGTCCGATAATACTGTTCAGTTTCGTCTAATTACCACTATTCAAGGCGGCATTGATGCCCTGTTCGCCGATGACCCTAATGTGTTCGTCGCTGGAGATTTACTCTGGTATCCTGTAGAAGCTGTCGAAGCTGTAGAAGGAGTGGCGAAAAGTCAGGCACCGGATGTGATGGTGGTTTTTGGTCGTCCCAAAGGCGATAGACGCTCCTACAAGCAATTTCAGGAAGAAAATATAGCACCCCAAGTTGTCTTTGAAATTCTCTCCAAGAGCAACACTGAAGCTGAGATGCTGGCCAAATTTAAGTTCTATGAGCGTTATGGTGTGGAAGAGTATTATCTGTATGATCCAGCACTCAATCTACTCAAAGGGTGGCTACAACAAAATAAGCAGTTGATTCCTATTGGTAACATGGAAGGCTGGATCAGTCCAAGGCTCGGTTGCCGATTTGAGACAACTGGGGGGTCACTGGAAGTATATAGACCAGATGGGCAAAGGATGGAAACTTATGTAGAAACCTCAAAACGAGCTCAACAAGAGTCTCAGCGTGCCGAACAAGAGTCTCAACGAGCTCAACAAGAATCTCAACGAGCTCAACAAGAATCTCAGCGTGCTCAACAAGAAGCTCAACGAGCTCAACAAGAAGCCCAACGAGCCGAACAAGAGTCTCAGCGTGCCGAACAAGAAGCCCAAGCAAGGCGTGATGCTATTCCCCGACTCTTAGAGTTAGGGTTGAGTGTCGAGCAAGTAGCGGCAGCTCTTAGTTTGTCAGTTGAGGAAGTTAATCAGGTCTTGTAGCTAAATGAAATGATTGTTGGCTACAAAATTAGCGATCGCGTGAAGTGTGATAACCCTGAAATCAATACTGAAGAGTGGGAGATGTGGGGAAAAGGATTCTCCGATAGTTGATACACACTCTCATAGTACTCTCTTTTCTTCCCACACTCCCCACACCCTGATTCTCGAAAGGCTTTCAGCTTAAGTATTTGCCGCCCACTCTGTGTGGAAGAACTCACCCCTAGGTTTATCTACCCGTTCGTAGGTATGGGCACCAAAGTAGTCCCGCTGTGCTTGGGTAAGGTTTTGGGGTAGGCGCTCTCGTCGGTAGCTGTCGAAGTAATCCAAAGATGCACTAAAAGCTGGAACCGGAATCCCCAGTTGATTGGATGTTGCCAGTACCTCTCGCCAAGCATCCTGCCGATCCAAAATAGTCTGCTTAAACTCAGGAGCTAACAACAGATTAGGTAGCTTGGGGTTTTCATTAAAGGCATTTTTAATCTTATCCAAGAAGCCAGCCCGAATAATGCAGCCACCTTTCCAAATGCGGGCAGTTTCTGCCAAGTTCAGATTGTAGTTAAACTCTTCTGATGCCTTGCTCAACAGTGCCATTCCCTGAGCATAGGAACACATTTTTGAGCAATAGAGAGCATCCCGCACTTTGTTAATGAATGCCTTAGTATCCCCATCATATTGACCCGTAGGACCAGTTAATTCTTTCGCTGCTGCTATCCGCTCATCTTTATAAGAAGAGATAACACGGGCATTTACCGCTGCATACATAGTAGGAATGGGAACTCCTAGTTCCAGAGAACTCACTACCGTCCAACGTCCGGTACCTTTTTGTCCCGCAGAATCCAGAATTAAATCTACTAAAGGCAGATTGCTATCTTGATCAACGTACTTGAAGATATCCGCAGTGATTTCAATCAGAAAGGAATTGAGCTCATCAGTAGTGTTCCATTCAGCAAACACTTCATGGAGCTGTTTATGGTCAAGTCCTAAGCCATTCTTCAGTATGTCATAGGCTTCAGCAATCAGCTGCATATCGCCATATTCAATACCATTGTGTACCATTTTGACATAGTGACCAGCACCACCAGGTCCAATGTAGGTAACACAAGGGCCATCATCCACCTGAGCGGCAATTTTGGTTAAAATTGGCTCTAATTCCTTATAAGCAGTGTCAGTACCTCCCGGCATCAAACTAGGACCATTGAGAGCCCCTTCTTCACCGCCACTGACTCCCATACCCACAAATCCCAGTCCAGTGGCTTCCAAATCTTTGGTTCGCCGTTCGGTATCGCCGTAGAGAGAGTTGCCACCATCGATGATCATATCATCCGGCTCTAGCAAGGGTTTAAGTTGCTCAATTACTGCATCAACTGGTTTGCCAGCCTTCACCATTACTAAGATTTTGCGAGGACGTGCTAGGGTTTTGACAAACTCTTCCAAGGAATAGGCAGCTGTTACCTGCTTACCTGGGGCACGCTTGCTCATAAACTCTTCAGTTTTAGCAGCGGTACGATTGTAAACTGCGACGGGAAAACCGCGACTTTCCACATTGAGGGCTAAATTTTCGCCCATAACAGCTAAACCAATTACGCCGAAGCTGGGTTGTGTCATAAAACTCCTTGCAAAGTTTGCTTAACTTGTAAGTGCGGTTGGTTGCATCTACAGGTTAGCCTGATATTTCAAGGAGTCTCGTAAAGAAGACATTAAAAATCTGCTGACTTACATTGAACTAAAGGCTGATCTTTCAGAGCCGATGAGCGGATTTGAACCGCTGGCCATTCGATTACGAATCGAATGCTCTACCACTGAGCTACACCGGCATCAATCTATTAATATAGCAAAAACACAATTGAATGAAAATTGATGGCCAAAAATTCTGTCTCTAATCCTCAAATCAACCCCCGAAAGCTCAGTCCACAAAAGTATGCACGGCTTAAAGCGGAAGCCAAGGCTCCCTACCGGGGTTTAAGAAAGTTCATTTATCTTGCTTGCGGTGCTTCCGGTTTGATGGGTGCAGTCATTTTCCTTTCCCAGTTAGCTGCTGGTAGAGATGTTACAACAGCTCTCCCCAACCTGGCACTACAAGTTGGTATTGTTGCCCTGATGGTTGGGCTATTTCGCTGGGAAGAAAAGGCAGGAGGCAGAAGGTAGTAGTCAGTCGCGATGAAAAAATTGATTCTGCCCTTTTCGGAACTTTTGGTTCAAAAAATAGTTCAAAACAAGTAGCCCTTAGTATAGCTTGGTAAAAGCTAACCAATTTAAATGCGTCTTAGCTAAGAAGGGACAATGTCTACTGGTCAGTAATTTTTGCCAGCTTTAGTCTAGTGGTTTGATTTACTTGTTTCTCCGAATTATACTGAATCACCATTCATGCATTCCTACTTTTTCCGACCTTCCCTGAATCGAATTTTCTCCCAATCCCTGATGGTGGGAGTGCTTGCTGCAATTGGTGTACTTTCTGGAATTGCACCTGAGCTATCTCAAGATTCCCAGACCCTTGTTTTTAGCTCTTCTGCTTACGCTCAAGCCACTGCGAATAAGGCTTATATTGACGGTGCAGAATTGGAAAGATTTGTTCGTGCTTCCATCCAAATGGAGATAGCACGCCAGCAAGCCTACGAAGACATCCAAAGAAACAACGGAGGAAAGGTTCCTGAAATTGCTGACTGCTCATTGCAACGACTGAGTGGAGTGGTTAGGGATATTTGGGAAAATTTCTGCCAGCAGTCCGAACGTTATATTAGGGAAGAAGGCTTCTCCAATGAGCGCTACAACGAAATCCTGAGAATGCGACAACAAGATCCGAAGTTAGAAATACGGATTCAGCGGGAACTGGATCGACAAATTAAATTGCAGTAACCATGACTAATACATACCAAGCTGCGCTAAAGAAGTTTAGAGTTGACCTATTGACGTATCATAATGTGATATCGAAAGATAAAGGCACGCTTTCAACCAATTGAGCCATTTCCTGTGCCACCTGCATTTATGACGAATCCTTTCGCTCTGTTGCGTTCACTTTACTCAAAACTAACACTAGTGCATGCAGGGTGTCCTCTACAACTAAACCTGACTACGGTACACCATAGTGGGACCCAAGCCTTGCGTCCTGAATCTTTAATGCTCAAGATTCTAGCTACCATAGGCTGGTTTGTAGGACTTACCGTGATTTTAGCTGGATGTGCCCCCAATAGAGCCTCAGATTCTGACATCCAAACTTCCCCTCCTTTAACCCTCAACTCTGAAGAAGTCGAAAATTACGCTAAAGTTGTTTTAGCGATCGAGCCAAAACGTGAAGCAGCAACTAAAGAAATCTTGCGAATAACCAAAAAAGACAAGATTCCTCAAATTGTCTGTACTAAACCAAAAACTATTACCTCTCTCCGTCGCAATATTCGCGGTATTGCGGTGAACTACTGTCAGCAAGCGAAAGATATTAGCGAAAGTAATGGATTGACAATATTGCGGTTTAATGATATAACTGCGGCAGTTAAATCTGATGATCAATTAAAAATACGCATTCAAAATGAATTGATTCGCCTGCAAAAATAAGGCACTGAATCTATTTTTCGCTAATGCTGACTTTTACGGAACGCTTACCTGCTTCTAAGAAAAATATTACCATTAGCTTTACCCTTGCCCTCACTGCTGAGGAACGCACTCGCAGCCGTCACCGCTATCAGAACTCTGAGGGTACAGCTTTGTATCTGCGCTTACCCAGAGGTACGGTACTACAGGACGGAGATTTGCTGCGATCGCTAACTAAGGAAGTTGTCATTCGTATTGTGGCTAAACCAGAACCGGTGCTGACGGTAACTTCCCCAACACCAGTACATCTAATGCGAGCAGCCTATCATTTAGGTAATCGCCATGTGCCTTTAGAAGTTGCTCCCAACTATTTACGGTTGTCTCCTGATACAGTTTTGCAGACGATGCTAGAGCAATTGGGAGTAGAGATTAAAGAGGAAGTAGTAGCCTTTAAGCCAGAAATTGGAGCCTATAGGCATACTCATCATTAGGGCTTTGAAGAAGTAAGTCTTGAGAGATGAAAGTTGACTGTTGACTGCTTTTTCAAGTCAGAAAGGAAGAGGATTGTGCTTGTTTTTTCCATACACCTTGTAAAATAGATAGATACCGAATGCAGAAATTAAGCAGTAGGAATCAGCACCTTATGTAGAACAGGAGCTAGCAGTACATCAGGGACTCGGAATAATTTAGAATGCCCAAGAAAAAAAAGAAGAGTAAATCCACTCCACCACCAGAAGTCACTGCAGTGTCTCAGCCAATAGATAATGCTAGCGCTAGTGAAGAGGTTAAAGCTGAGCTAGTTCAAGTAGTAAAAATTCCAGAGTCTACTACTGAGACACCAGAAACAGTCCAAGACACAATCAAGCCAGAGGAGCCACCATCAGATGCGGAAGTCAAAAGCCTCCCCAATGGTACAATCATTGTCGTCAAAGCCCCTTGGGGTGGAGATGCCTTGGCAACCATTGAGGAATCTTACACCTCTCCAGAAGGCGAGTCTTGGGTTTGCTATAAGCCCGTAGAAACACCGCCTGAGGGCTGGAGTTGGTCGAAAGGAGTTATGCTACTTGATCTAGTCAAAATACACCCTGGCAAGGAATGAGATGGGGTGATGGGGAGTTTGGGGAGACAAGAGAAGTATTGATACTTACTCAATTCCCGACTTCCCATTCCCTATGGGAAGTATGGTGCGTAGCAGTAAAGCGAGGCAAAACAACAAACAAAAAATAACTAATAACCAATGACAAAAATTTTGCTAGCTGATGCTGAGGCAACGCGATCGCTCGGTGTTAAGCTAGGAGAATCTCTCCCTGCTGGCAGTGTAATTCTTTTGGAGGGAGACCTAGGTACTGGTAAAACCACCTTAGTTCAAGGTATAGGTAAGGGACTAGGCATTACTGAACCTATAGTTAGTCCTACCTTCACCTTAATTAACGAATACTTAGAAGGAAGGATTCCCTTATATCATCTAGACTTGTACCGTCTGCAACCAGAAGAAATTGAGGCTTTAAACCTAGAAAGTTACTGGGAGGGTATGGAGTCTCCTTTGGGGATGGTAGCAATTGAGTGGGCAGAGCGCTTGCCTTATAAACCCTTAAATTATCTGAAGCTCTCTCTTACTTACCAGCCCGACTCTGGTCGCCAAGCTGAGCTTATATTGTATAGCGAAGATACAAGCATTAGAGTTTCTCAATCTCTTCTCTAGTCATCCTCTGCTTGTCGGACGAGTCTTTTTTTTGTGTAGGTACTGGAGAGGGGATCGCCGAATCCATTTGCGTGTTGCTCATCTTCTTTTTGGGGAATTGTCCCTCAACAGGCTTATTACTTCAAAACCCTTATTCATGGATTTATTTAGCAAGCTTATTTACCCCATCGAAAAATTGCACTACCCCAAGTCAAGCCTGCACCAAAACCAGCAGCAGCAATCACTTCTCCCGGTTGAATTTTGCCTTCCCGCACTGCTTCATCTAGTGCTAGAGGAATAGAAGCCGCCGAAGTATTACCATAATGAGCCAGATTACTCAAAACTTTCTCTCCGGAAATACTCAACCTTTGAGCAACAGCATCAAGAATCCGCTGATTTGCTTGGTGTAACAGTAGCCAGTCTACTTCCTCTGCGGTAATATTTGACCGAAATAAAGCTTTTTCTATAACTTCTGGGACTTTTTGCACTGCAAAACGATAAACTTCCTTACCATTCATCGCAATTGGTCGATAAGTACCTTGCCCAACGACAACACCTTTGACTATTTCTTGTTTTTGTGCTTTATATTCCAACTGTAGACAGCTATTTTGATTACCATCACTGCGGAGTTCAAACCCTAACAAGTTATCTTGCTCCTGAGCTTGTAAGATCACAGCCCCAGCACCATCCCCAAATAATACACAGGTACTCCGGTCAGACCAATCTACCCACCGAGAAAGAACATCAGCCCCAATTAGTAAGACATTCTGGTAAACGCCAGTCCGGATAAACTGAGATGCCGTCACCAAACCAAAGACAAACCCAGAGCACGCTGCGGTTAAATCAAAAGCTACCGCCTGTGATGCTCCCAGCGATGCCTGAATTTGGCTAGCACTACCAAACAAGTCATCTGGAGTCGAAGTTGCCAGAACAATCAAATCTAGGTCTTTTGGGGCAATTCCCGCCATCGCGAGTGCTCTTTCGGCTGCTTTTGTGGCAATTGCTTTCAAACTACCTTCAGTATCTGACAGATGTCTTTCCCGAATTCCTGTTCTAGTTGTAATCCACTCATCAGAAGTTTCCACCATCTGACTGAGTTGACGGTTATCGAGAGTTACTTCTGGCGTTGCAGAACCGCTCCCAGTAATAGCAATGCCTATCCCTAATTGATTCAAGACCATTCTCCGTTAGTTGCTGGAATATGCCACAAGCTTAAAGTCAAAGGGTGTCGTTGGTTATTCATCTTGACACACCAATCACCTCAGTTATCTGAACTAGTTGCTGATGAGGACAAGGATGAGAAATTATTGGATTGAATGCGCTCTAGTACCTGGTGCTCAATCGCTTCTTTAGCTAGACGAATAGCATTAAAAATCGACGGAGCTTGGGAACTACCATGACTAATAATACAAATTCCTGCCACCCCCAGGAGCAATCCTCCTCCATGTTCTGCATGATCAATACGCTGCTTCAGTCGCTTGAGGTTGGGTTTGAGCATCCCTACACCTAACTGTCCCCGCAATCCTTGAGGTAATTCCTCCCGGAGCATTTGCAGCAAAATATCCCCTACAGCTTCAGCAAACTTGAGTAAAACATTACCCACAAAGCCATCACAGACAATTACATCAAAAGTACCAGATAGAACATCTCTACCTTCAGCGTTACCAATAAACGCAACCCGAGGATTCTCTTGCAGTAGTTGATAGGTGCGGATGGCTAAATCATTGCCTTTACAATCTTCTTCCCCAATATTGAGCAGCCCTACTTTAGGTTCGCTAATACCCAATACATATTGACTATATACCGTTCCCATTACGGCAAACTGCTCTAAATATTTGGGGCGACAATCTACATTGGCTCCCACATCTAGAATAATGACCGGTTTACCTGCTACCATAGTCGGAAAAACTGCACCAATTGCTGGACGATCAATGCCTTTTAGGCGACCTAAACGTAGTAGGGCTGCTGCCATCGCGGCTCCAGAGTGACCCGCTGAAACCACGGCATCAGCCCGCTTTTGCTTGACTAAGTTCATCGCCACATTGATCGAAGCCTTTGGTTTCCGCTTTAAGCTTACCAAAGGTTCCTCCTCCATGGTAATGACATCTTCAGCAGCTACAATTTCTAGCTTGTAAGAACTTTTGTATTGCTTAAGGTGAGATTCGATTTGTTGAGGATCACCAACCAACAAAATTTCTACACCCAATTCTGCCTGTGCCCGAATAGCTCCAGCAATGATTTCCGCAGGGGCATGATCCCCTCCCATAGCGTCAATTGCAATCCTTGCGCGAGTTGATGCCATTGCTCAAAGTTATATAAACATTCCAAATTTTACCAGAAGCCCTTCATGTAACTTAAACTTTATCCTACGTAATACGAGATCAAGCACCGTGAAAGAGAGATCGTGATGTTAAATAGATTTGGCGCTGGATTAATTATCTTTGGCTTAGTAGCTGTACTATTCAAGATTATAGGTATGCAATTAGCAACCCCAATGACAGCGGAAGCCTTGGCTTGGAATGACCAGTCTCTATTTCAACCTTCTGAGCCAGACCCTACTGCTGAAGCAATTATGCGTCAATACCTGCAAGATTTGAGGGCTAAGGGGGCAAAAGAACAAAATCAAGGAATCTGGATGCAGACGGGAATCAGAAGATTGGCCTCAAACCAAGATAAAGTACCCCTATCTGCTGCTTCCTTTACTAAAATTGCTACTACTATAGCTGCATTGGATAAATGGGCTCCCTCTCATCAATTTGAAACCCTAGTTAGTGCCACTGCACCGGTAAAAGAGGGAATATTGCAGGGAGATTTGGTGATTACTGGCAGTGGTGACCCATTTTTTGTCTGGGAAGAAGCGATCGCTCTAGGAAACAGTCTTCAGGAACTAGGTATCAAGCAGGTTACTGGTAACTTGGTAATTGCTGGTGATTTCTACATGAACTTTAAGAAAAACCCGGCAACTGCTGGTCAGTTACTCAAGCAAGGGTTAAACAGCCGTATTTGGACAACAGCAGCTACTGAGCAGTATGACGAACTACCTCCAGGAACCTCTAAACCAGAAATAGAAATTGTTGGAGAGGTTAAAGTAGCGACTGCTCCGATTAGTAATGCATCCTCGCTGTTGCGTCACCGTTCCCTACCCCTAACTGACATCCTGCGGGAAATGAACATTTACAGCAATAATGTTATGGCTCAAATGTTGGCAGATGCTGTCGGTGGTGCACAAAATGTCTCCCAGGTAGCAGCCAAGTTTGCTAATGTTCCTAATGAGGAAATTCAGTTGATTAATGGTTCTGGCTTAGGTGTCGCCAATCGGATTTCTCCCCGTGCTGCCTGTGCCATGCTGATAGCAATGGAATATTCTCTCCAAAACCACCAACTCACTGTTGCTGATTTATTTCCAGTTGCTGGAAGGGATAAGGGTGGGACAATGGAAGACCGGAATATTCCTACTGGTACTGCGGTTAAAACCGGAACTCTCAACCAAGTTAGTGCTTTATCTGGTATTATGCCAACCCGTGATCGCGATGCAGTCTGTTTTGCCATTATCAACAATAACAGTGGCGACATCCTCAGTTTACGAAAACAACAAGACCAGTTGCTTGGAAAGCTATCTCAAACATGGGGTATCCCGTCTAATGCCGATTTTATTACAACTCACTCCCCTGGTCGCCTAGGCGATCCTAGTCGTAATGAGCGTCTGACGACGCAGGCAACAGAATAAAATTCCAAGTCGAAAAAGAAGATGAGACGCAAGTCTGCTTCCCCAACCTCCCCAATTCCCCCGACTTTATCCAAACGGGGGTAAGGAAAACGGAGATAATATCACTGAGTTATTACAACAAAGGAAAAATAACTAATAACAAAGCAGCGGGCGACTATCTCTCCCTTCTCTCGAATACATTTGTTTCCCGCCGCTTCCAAATGCGGATGGCGAGAATCGAACTCGCAAGGCTTACGCCACACGCCCCTCAAGCGTGCGTGTCTACCAATTCCACCACATCCGCGCGATTACTTAATATATCAAACAATTGTGCGATAAACAAGTAGTGAGGAAAATATTTATTGCTGCTGGGTTATAGCAATGACATCTTCGACTGTAATGTCTGAGATTTCGCCAAGGGTGGGGAGTATGTCCTTGTTGGCATAAACAATTGGCAACTCTTCATTTTCCCAAACCCAGATTTGCTTTCGCTGAATATCAATGAGCTAAGCCAGCTGTGTCCCGTTACTCAAGGGGAATAGTTGGGCAAACTTCACACAATTGACTAAATGTACCCGATCACCTCTATCCTACTGAATACAGAGGTAGTAGAGTGTGTGATATGAAATTTTCCAAAATCTTGATTGCCAATCGCGGGGAAATTGCTCTGCGAATTCTCCGAACTTGTGAAGAAATGGGGATTGCCACTGTTGCGGTTCACTCTAGCATTGACCGACACGCCCTACACGTCCAACTGGCAGACGAAGCCGTTTGTATTGGTGAATCCCCTAGTAGCAAAAGTTATTTGAATATTCCCAATATTATTGCTGCTGCTTTGACTCGCGATGCCACTGCCATTCATCCCGGCTATGGATTTTTAGCAGAAAATGCCCGTTTTGCTGAAATTTGTGCTGATCATCAAATTTCTTTTATTGGTCCCTCTCCAGAAGCCATCCTGTCAATGGGGGATAAATCTACAGCGAAAGAAACCATGCAACGTGCTGGTGTTCCCACCGTACCAGGCAGTGATGGACTACTACTTTCCGAAGAAGAAGCTCAAGCGATCGCGCAAAAAATTGGTTATCCTGTGATGATCAAAGCAACTGCTGGTGGTGGTGGACGTGGTATGCGTTTTGTCCAAGATGAGAGTACCTTAGGGAAAAACTTTCAAGCAGCTCAAGGAGAAGCAGAAGCAGCCTTTGGTAATCCTGGTGTCTATTTAGAAAAATTTGTCGTCTGTCCCCGTCATATTGAGTTTCAAATTCTGGCAGACAGCTACGGCAATGTTGTTCATTTGGGTGAGCGAGACTGCTCTATTCAAAGGCGTCATCAAAAGCTCTTAGAGGAGGCTCCTAGTCCTATTTTAACACCGGAACTGCGGGAAAAAATGGGGACTGCAGCAGTGATGGCTGCTAAGTCGATCAATTATGTGGGTGCAGGTACAGTTGAGTTTCTCCTTGATGCTTCAGGTAATTTCTACTTTATGGAAATGAACACCCGCATTCAAGTTGAGCATCCTGTTACCGAGATGATCACAGGCCTAGATCTGATTGCGGAACAAATTCGCATCGCCCAAGGAGAAAAATTACAGCTTACCCAAGACCAAGTTATTCTCAAAGGTCATGCCATTGAATGTCGGATTAATGCCGAAGATCCGGAACATAATTTCCGTCCTCAACCAGGAAGAATAAGTGGTTATCTACCACCAGGAGGTCCGGGAGTACGTATGGACTCTCATGTCTATACTGATTACGAAATTCCCCCCTATTACGACTCCTTGATTGGCAAGTTAATCGTTTGGGGTTCCAGTCGTGATGCTGCAATTAGACGGATGAAGCGAGCTTTGCGAGAATGTGCCATTACCGGTGTTTCCACTACTATTGGTTTTCATCAAAAGATTCTGGAAACACCAGCCTTCCTTGAGGGTGAGGTTTATACCAATTTTGTCGAACAAATGATGATGTAATGGTTGTTTGTCATTGGTCATAAGGAAATTGAGAATTGGAAATTGGGAATTGATAATTGGTAATGTCTTCCTTGTCTCTTTCTCTCCCTCATCTCCGAAGCTTAATGTATCATCCTCAGGAGTCCCTGCTGACCAATGAGAATCTCCCGTAGCAGGCTGAAAATCCCTACCAAAATAATTGGGGTAATATCCACTCCTCCCAGGGGAGGGACTATTTTGCGCATTGGTACTAAGAAAGGTTCTGTTGGCCAAGTAACTAAATTAAATGGCAAGCGATTTAGGTCAGCTTGAGGATACCAGGTGAGAACAATCCGGAAGATAAATAACAAGATCATTAATCCCAGTAAAAGCCCCAGAGTCCAGTTAGTCAGAGTGGCTACAGTCATGATTTAGTTGAATTAGTCAGTTTAACTTAGCATCAAGTTAAGCTGAGGTAATAAGCTGCTTAACTATACAAATATTAACAATTTCTCAGACAATAGTGTAAAATACGAACCATCGTCTAGTCATTGTAAGACTTTCTACCTCAATCCCATGTCTAGTGTTAGTTTAATTTATGCTGATTCCTATGAGCAGCAAAGGCTGCGAACATCTTTGGTAACCTTGCTAGAGCCATGGGGAGGGATAGGAGCTTTTGTCAAAAAAGGCGACCGCGTTTTGCTCAAGCCCAATCTACTCACTGCTGGACGTCCAGGTAAAGAATGCATCACTCGCCCAGAAATTGTTTATTGCGTTGCTCAGCTGGTTCAGGAAGTTGGTGGTAAACCTTTCTTAGGAGATAGTCCTGCTTTTGGTAGTGCTAGAGGGGTCGCTGAGTCCAACGGCTATCTACCGATGCTCGAATCCATTAACATACCCATCGTTGAATTCCACGGACAGCGTTACCAAACAGTGAGTGATCATTTTAACCACTTGCGGCTGTCCAAAGAAGCAATGGAAGCTGATGTGGTGATTAACTTACCAAAGATCAAATCTCATGTGCAGTTGACCCTAACCATGGGTGTCAAGAATCTCTTTGGCTGTGTTCCAGGTAAGATGAAAGCTTGGTGGCATATGGAAGCAGGTAAAGATGAGTGCCGTTTTGCGGAAATGCTAGTAGAAACGGCAAAAGCGATCGCTCCTGCGTTAACTATTGTCGATGGTATTATTGGTCACGAAGGTAACGGTCCTAGTGGCGGAGAACCACGAGAGTTGAATCTCCTAGGGGCTGCTGAAGATGTTTTTGCCCTTGACCGTTCCTTAATAGAAATCCTCAATGTTGCTCCAGAAGTGGTTCCTACTGTTGCTGCTAGTAAAAGGCTAGGGCTTTGTCCCGAATTGATGGATATTCATTTTCCTCATCAACAACCACTAGAACTTCAAGTGAAAGATTGGAAGCTACCAAGTAACTTAATCCCGATTGATTTTGGTATGCCCCGTGTTATTAAATCTACTTTTAAACATTTGTACATTCGATTAATTAAAGAACCTATCAGAGCCTATGCTGGCAGGTAGATAGTGAGTCAGTGATCTCAGTAATAACTCTTACGAGTTTAGATAAAACTAGTCATGTAAGCTCTTTAGATATTCTGACGAGCCAAAAATTAAGCAGTCTTATTGTCGGAGAGAGTTGTTTATGATGAAGCTCAGCTTAAATCTATTGAAATTTAGTTGAGATTGTTTAATTAGAGACAAGTACTTGGGAATAAATAGTTAAAATAGTAAGTAGTGGGTCATATTTTACCCACTATTGTTTATTCCAATTGATTGTATTCCAGTTCTCAATAACTTATGGAATCCAGTGGTTCATCTACTCACTCTTATGATCTTCATCCTTATCGATGGGCGGAGATTATGGGAGCCTGCATTGCTCTATTGACTCTGACTTTACCTGTGTTCGTCATTGCTTACTCCTTTTCTAGCAGTAGCGTTGATGTTTTTCAGCAACAACCCTACTCACTTACGAGGTCAGGCACATGAGACCATAAATATTCTTACAACTAAATAACTATACTTCACCGTATAGCAAATGCTGTTACCTCCTACTTAGGATATTGCTTCTAGAAGGAGCAACACTTATTTGTGTTGGTATTGGCATTCCATTAAAACCGTAGCATCGCTTAGGTCTATGCTGCGAAAGTTTGAGGTGCTGCCCGAGTGAAGTATAGTACTCCATCAATCAAGAAATAAATAAAGGGCTCCACTTTATTTCCGTGTTTGTGCCTCAGTAATACAACTCCCTATAGTTCTTGGCAGTCAAAGTCTAGAGTATGTAACAATGCTACACGGGGGTTGGTAGCAGCTCACTGCTGGCACTTCGCCTCTGTGAGAAAAATCTCCTGTCTGTCAAATGACCCCAATTTAATGTATCGCAAAAAACTCAGTAATGGATTTATCACTCATTCCGGCTCAACCCAAACCTGGTTTACTCAGTGTATTAATTGAAATTCCCGCTGGGAGCAAAAACAAGTATGAATATGACAAAGATCTGCAAGCTATGGCCCTTGACCGAGTGCTCTATGCTTCCGTACATTATCCTTACGACTATGGTTTTGTGCCCAACACCCTAGCGGATGATGGTGATCCACTTGATGGTATGGTCATTATGGATCAGCCTACTTTTCCGGGTTGCATTATTGCCGCACGACCGATCGGGATGCTAGAAATGATCGACGGTGGCGATCGCGATGAAAAAATTCTTTGTGTTCCTGACAAAGACCCCCGTTATGTAGGAGTCAAATCTCTCGAAGACATTCACGAGCACCGTTTGGAGGAGATTGCTGAATTTTTCAGGACTTACAAAAATTTAGAAAAAAAAGAAACAGAGATTCTTGGTTGGAAAGATATCGATCAGGTACTACCATTGGTAGAAAAGTGCATTAAAGCGGTTAGTAAGTAGATACTAATACAAGAAGGCAGTTTTTAACTGATTGCTCATTTCCGCTGTATGTGGGGTAAAAAGCAAGCAACAGTTGTTGAGTCATTTGCTTTTAGCCAACTTCTAGCGAGGCTCTCTCTATTTTAGTTAGAGCACTCATCTACCTTAAAATCAGTTCAAGTTAAGGTAGATGAGTGCAATGTATGCTAAGACTATTCTAGTTTTAAGGAAGCACAGAGGTTTAATACCTACTTGCCCTTTTTCCCTAACTCAATGACGGGGGACTCCTGTCGGAAGAAGTTAAACAAAAATTCCTGACCAGCTTCTGGATGCTGGAAGATTAAATGTAGGGTAGAGTAGAAATCAGGCATTGGTTTAGCTACTTAATTGCCCTGAGTTGATTTATTCTAGATCTAGAATATTTCCCTAGTTCGACTGTAAGTGACATTTAACTACTTATTGGTGCTCATCCTCTCCAGATATCATTTAATAGAAATCCACCGGTGTGAAGATTTGCTAATCCAGGCAAACTTGATAAAAAGATGCCAGATTTTGCCCCAGCGGTCACTAACCTACCTATATTTTACACTAAAGCCGACATGGTAACTGGTTCTACGGTCGATTTTTTTATCCAATTTTGGGGCGTTAGAGATAAAATTTCGTCTCCAGGAAAAGATACCATCCGCTATGGAGGCAATACCTCCTGTGTGGAGATGCGCCTTGGCAAGAAATGTCTAATTTTTGATGGTGGTACTGGTTTACGAGTATTAGGTAATAAATTACTCTCGCAGATGCCAGTAGAGGCTCACATCTTTTTTACCAATTGCCATTGGGATAACATTCAAGGCTTTCCCTTTTTTACCCCTGCCTTTATTCCAGGTAATTGTTTTCATATCTACGGAGCAACTGCATCTAATGGTTCATCTATGGAACAGCGGCTTGCCTGCCAGATGCAACCACCGACTTTTCCGGTTCCAATTCAAATTATGCAGTCGGAACTACAATTCTACAATCTGACTTCTGGCGAGAAAGTGTCACTGGATGATGTGACAGTTGAGATCGTTTCTCTCAACTCTCTACAAGGTTCAGTAGGTTACAAAGTCAGCTGGCGGGGTTACTCTGTCGTTTACGCCACTGCCCACTCATTTAACCATAAATACCTTGATGACAAATTGCTGTGCTTAGCACATCAAGCTGATTTACTAATTTTGGATGCTCCCTATGTAATCTCAGCTGATGAAACTCTAAACTCTGATGTGCTACATTGGCAAGATGACATCTGGCAGACTGGTATAACAACAGCTAAAGCGGCTGCGGTTAAGCAAGTTGTTATCTCTCGCTACAATCCAGACTATGATGATGATTTTCTTGATAAGATGGAAGCAAAGATTCAGTCAGTTTATCCTAACTACTTACTGGCTCGTGAAGGGATGATTATGAGAATTTAGAATTGGGAATTGGGAATTGGGAATTGGGAATTGGGAATTGGGAATTGTTGAATAATATCAAGTTTGGATAAACAGATATATATAATTCCTTTCTACTTTGCGACCTTCTTCCTTACTTTCTGCGCTCTGTCTTCTGCCTGAGGAAAGTAAAATTAGTTTGCTTACTTTTATTTTTTAGACAGACAGTTATTTAGTGTTTGTTGCAAAAAAAGTAGGTCAAGCTTACGTCCAATCAACACCAGTTGAGTTTTAGGAGTTTTTGTCCACTCACTTTCCCCAATTGTGAATCGCTTGCCACTGAGTTGAAATAAGTGACAATTTGGGCTTTCAGCAAACCAAAGAACACCTTTGGCTCGAAACACATTATCCGGTAGTCGGTATTCGAGGAAATGTTGAAATTTTTCCGTGGCAAACGGGCGATTGCTCTGAAACGACATCGACATAAACCCATCGTTTACCAAATGAGCTGATTCTCTTGAATGAGGAGCGCTCAGCACTTTCTGGGAAGAACCTGACTCAGCAAAATTAACATCTAAAATTAGCGATAGTGGAACTCTACCATACTCACATCGCAGAATGTTTGCTCCTTGTTTAATAGTACGAGCATGAGTTTCTATAGTCTTTAGCTCTGTCTCAGTAACCAAATCAATTTTATTGAGCAAAATAATGTCTCCATAAAGGAGTTGCCGATTTGCTGCTTCACTATTGAATGCTTCAGACATAAATGTTTCTGCATCCACAACCGTTAAAATTGCATCCAACTGAGTCAGGTCTAGCAAATCTGCCCCTAAAAAAGTCAGTGCAATTGGTAATGGATCAGCCACACCTGTGGTTTCAACAATCAGATAGTCAATCTGTTCTTGCCGTTCTATTACTCGATACACTGCATCTGCTAGATTGTCATTAATCGTACAGCAGATACAGCCATTCGTTAGTTCAATCATGTCCTCTTCAACAGTAGTCAAGAACTGACTGTCAATGTTGATATCGCCAAACTCGTTGACTAAAACAGCAACTTTATAATTGTCAAAATTTTGCAGGATGTAATTCAATAATGTTGTTTTACCACTACCTAGAAACCCTGTAATGATAGTTACAGGTAGTCTGTCAGATAAAGTGGTAAGAGTGTCTAACATAAATTAAGCTCGGAACTGAGCAATTGAACGGCAAAAAAAGAGGCAATGGTGGAATAGAAAACCATTACCTCGCTTGTGAGGAAAAAAATTAATGGAAGGATGGTCTGTGACGGATCAAGTCCATAAATTCCTGACGAGTTTTGGCATCGTCGGCAAATACGCCTTGCATTGAACTTGTCACTGTCCAAGAACCAGGTTTTTGTACACCCCGCATCACCATACACATATGAGTAGCTTCAATAACTACGGCAACTCCTTGCGGTTTAAGCAATCCCTGAATAGCATCAGCAATTTGTGCAGTAAGTCGTTCCTGTACTTGCAAGCGACGAGCATACATTTCACAAATTCGGGCAATTTTGGATAAGCCAATCACCTTTCCATTAGGAATATAAGCAACATGAGCACGTCCCAAAATCGGTAGGATGTGATGCTCACAGGAGCTAAACAAATCAATGTCGCGCACTAATACTATTTCTTTGGCATCTTCATGGAAAACAGCCCCATTGAGCAACTCGTCTAGGGATTGTTGGTAGCCAGAGGTCAGGAACTTCAAGGCTTTGACTACCCGCTTAGGGGTATCACGAAGCCCTTCGCGATCAGGGTCTTCACCCATGCCTAATAGCAATGTGCGAACCGCTTGCCGCATTTCTTCTTCAGAAACAGGAGACTTAGCTTGAGTGCTAATGGTTTGCTTGCGAATCTCGTCAGTTGAAATAGGTAAGGATAAGGTCATGAATGAATTGGAGTAAGATAACAACCAGTCCTATGGTGTAGAGACACATGTTTTGAATGAGTCTCTACCTCCAGCAGACAGCAAGGCTACTGAAAGCCTCTGATTAAGCGAGACAATGCTTCAGCTTTTGTCGTAGGTTCTCTGCATTCAAATTGCGCCCAATAAACACAAGCTGGTTATTGGGTAAAGTTCGCCACTGTTCTGCTTGCATGTCAAAGCGTGGACCACTCAGTTGAAAGATGTGGCACAAATCGCTGTCAGCAAACCAAAGGATTCCTTTTGCCCGGAAGACTTCCTGGGGCAATTGTTCTTGCAGGAACGATTCAAACTTTTGAACATCAAAAGGGCGATCGCTCTCAAATGATATCGATACAAAGCCATCATTATCTAAGTGAGCGGAATGATGGTGGTGATGTTCGTGAGGATGATGGTCATGCTCATCATGGTGATGATGGTCATGCTCATCATGGTTATGGTTATGCTCATCATGGTGATGATGGTCATGCTGAGATTGCTCGATCTCTTCCTGAACTAAATTAGCATAAGCTTCGGGGTTATTGTACTCCACATCCAAAATGAGTGGCAGTGACACCTGTCCGTGTTGACTATGGAGAATTCTGGCATTTTTTTTCACGGTGCGGATGTAATCTTCCAGATACTGGATTTGATCTGGATTTGCCAGGTCGGTTTTATTCAAAATGGTGATATCGGCATAGGCAATTTGCTTGAGTGCTGCTTCGCTATCAAAGTGATCTGGGGTGAATGTTTCAGAGTCCACCACCGTGATGATTGAATCTAGCCGAGTCATATCACGCAATTCTGTCCCCAAGAAGGTTATAATGATGGGTAATGGGTCAGCGACTCCAGTGGTTTCAATCACCATATAATCAACAGGCTCATCCCGTTCTAAGACTCGGTAAACTGCGTCCACTAACCCATCATTGATGGTGCAGCAGATACAGCCATTACTCAGTTCCATCATGTCTTCATCCATCGACACCAGTAACTGGCTATCAATGTTGATGTCGCCAAATTCATTCACTAAAATCGCGATCTTTACATCCTGACTATTGCTAAGAATATGATTGAGCAAAGTAGTTTTACCACTACCGAGAAAACCTGTAATGATAGTGACAGGCATTCCTCGTTTAGGAATGTTCAGAGTTGTTGGGTTGGAAAGAGTTACTGTGTCGGTCATATCCAATTCCTGGTCTTCCGTACTTACTGTGCCAAACTGTTAGTTGAAATTTACAAAAAGCTTTTACTGACAAAAATATCTAGATTATTTATTAAAAACGATAATCATTATTATATTACAAGCTCTTGGTCATTGTGAGACAGATTCTCTGCTCCACTCTCATACCTGCTGCATCTCTGTCCACGATTGTGAAAGAACTTTCCCCGCTGACCTGGTAAAAATAAACCTTTGTTGGCAGCATCGAGTGTAGAAGGCATTGCCGCTGTGTCCGCTGCCACGCAGTGTTATGTTGCGATTTTACTGGACTGGACTTAACTGTCCTAGCTCAACACTGACGGTATCAAAACGGTTATCACCTGGATGGTATGAGAGAATTTCCACGCCAATCGGTTCCCCAGTTGTGGAATCTTAAATCATGATAATGCCATCTCCAAGTTCAGTGCTAATTTGCTCTTTGCAAGGTGGTTGCTAGAATACTGTTAGCAATTTTGTTTCTGGTTCGTAGAAGACTTTTACCTGTACCATGAGGAGCCGTATGAACGAAAGTCTCATGTACGGTTTTGAAGACGAGTATAAAGCGGTGACGCTTATGCTTAGTTTAACAAGTAACGAAGCGTGGAGATGTGTCCTCTACTTCGGTTGGTCGCAAGACAAGTCGTTGCAATAAACATCGCTGAAACTAGAATCCCCTGGCTTCTAGCCGTGGGGAGTGTCAAGCAATTCACTGTCTGCAAACCAAAGGATTACTTTTGCCCGGAAGACTTCCTGGAGCAATTGTTCTTGCATGAAAGATTCAAACTTGTGAACATTAAATAGGCACTCACTGCGATCGAGTTTTCCCTGGTGCTAGCCGGAGGAGGACGCTGGCCATAACCTAAATGTTGATTCAGGCACTATGGCTGAACAGATTTCCTCACCTGCCATAGCTAAAATGACCACTCTATATGAGACAATAAGTATTATACTTAGTTCTCTCCACTATGTCATCACCCTTTACTGCCCGGACTTCAGTTGAAGCTGTCGAAGAAGGAATGCTCCTGGCTCCTAAGTTTGACGCTCATGGGCTCATCCCCGTTGTCACCACGGATGCTGCAACTGGCGAGGTGTTGATGCACGCCTACATGAATGAAGCCGCATTGCTGAAGACTCTGGAAACGGGTGAAGCTCACTACTACAGCCGCAGCCGTCAGCAGCTTTGGCACAAGGGAGCCACTAGTGGGCTGGTGCAGACTGTGCAGCAATTGCTTATTGACGACGACCAAGATTGTCTGTGGATGAAGGTTCGTGTAGCTGGTTCAGGGGCCAGTTGCCATGTGGGCTATCGCTCTTGCTTTTACCGCCAGATTTCTCTGGGCGGGGGCGATCTGACGGTAAATCGCCCCTTTGCCCTCACCTTTACGGAAACTACCAAGACTTTTAACCCCGTCGCCGTCTATGGGGATGCACCCAATCCAACTCAACTTTGAACCGAGGACAATATCATGCCGTTGCGTCATCAACCTGCCCCACCCACCCCCTGGGACCACGATCTGGATCGGCCTACCATTGCCGCATCTGCCTATGTCCATCCCCAGTGCAGTCTAATTGGGGATGTGCAACTGGGCGAAAATGTAATCGTCGCCCCCAATACCTCCATTCGTGCAGACGAAGGGGCTCCCTTTTATATCGGTGCGAATACCAACATTCAGGATGGGGTGGTCATCCATGGATTAGAGCAGGGACGAATCTTAGGGGACGACCAGCAAGCCTACTCAGTGTGGATTGGTCATGATACCTGCATTACCCATATGGCGTTGATCCACGGTCCGGCTTACGTTGGGAATGAGTGTTTTATTGGCTTTCGCTCGACGGTGTTTAATGCCCAGGTTGGTCACGGTTGCATTGTGATGATGCACGCCTTGATTCAAGATGTGGAGATTCCTCCCGGTAAGTATGTGCCGTCGGGAGCGGTGATTACGACTCAGCAGGCAGCCAAGCGGCTGCCAGATGCTAACGATAGCGATCGCACTTTTTCCCACCACGTAGTCGAAATTAATCAAGCCTTACGGGCGGGGTATCTCTGTGCCAACGATATCGCCTGCGTCACTCCTTTAAAGAATCCGGTATCCAGTAATGGCTCTCGGTCTATGCCCCAAAATGGCAAAGCAACTCACCCTTTACAGGCAGACATTGTAGACACGATCCGACAACAACTCCGCCAGGGTCACCACATTGGCCTGGAATTTGCCAATGCGCGACGATTCAAGGTTGGTTCCTGGCAGAGTGGCCTTACGATTACCAGTGCCGATGAAGCTCAGGTGCTAACCCAGCTGAAACAGTTCTTAGCCGATCACCCTGGCGACTACGTGCGATTGTTGAGCATTAACCCCAAGGCAAAACAGCGCCAGTTGGAGCGACTGATTCAGAAGCCAGAGTGAGCCTCGTATTGTCTGATAATTTGACACTCCCCATGGCTAGAAGCCGGGGGATTTTAGTTTCAACGGTTTCTTACTTCGACAGGTCTTGGGAGCAACCGAAGTAGAGGAAACATCTCCACCCTTCGTTTGTTAACTTGGCGATACAGCGCTTCCCGCTGTTACGAGGTACAGTAAAAACGATGAGAAAAAAATTTATCCAATCTTGACAACTGATTCAAGAGTACCTCATTGCAGCGGTAACCGCTGTAATAACCAGGCGTAATCCCAAACATCTTCTTGAAATAGTGATTAAGATGGCTTTGGTCTGACATTCCAACTGCGATTGCTGTATTGGCAATTGACATTCCCTTGCGGAGACATTGCTTGGCTTTTCGCATCCGAATTTGATTTAAATATGTATAGGGTGGCATTCCTGTTGCTTGCCGGAAGATACGAATTAAGTAAGAAAGGTTGATGCTGGTAATTTGTACTAGCTGTTCTAAAGAGATAGAATAATTAAAATTATTGTGAAGGTATTCCTTCGCTAGGTTGATGCAAGTGCAAGATGTATGTGAAACTGTCCCTCAGTATCCCGCAACGATTCTAGAGGTTCCCATCCTGAATTGATAAGCATTGCTCGCATTTCTTCACAGCTCGGTTTAATCGAATTGGCAAGGACATAGTTCTCTCCTTCATAAATTTTGATAACAGCTTCTCTATTAGTAAAACAGTCAGTTATCGTGAACTCCTGCGTTTCTAAAGCTGTAAATACATGCTCGACTGCACTACTCTGTTCGTTCCATTGAGGATTATATACAAAAGATTCAGGTTTAAAAGTATTTGCCCGCAAGTCTCTTTTAAGCTTAAACAAAATACTCAAGAAACATTCTCTAGCTTCTGGTGAGACGTACAAATTTATCATAGAGTTAACATCATCCTTTCGACTATCCATTAGAATGACTAGATAGTGTTGAGATTCTTTATTTTCTTGGGAAAAACCATTGGTACGATGCAACAGCTTAAGGTGATCCGCAACAAATTTATTTTCAATAAATGTCTGCCCAGGTAAGGAAGGAAGATTACCAAGAGTTGATCCAGGATACCAAACAACGGAAACACCAGATTGAGGGTAGGGTAGAACCTTGCTGTGAAAATCAATTGCAATAGCCTGAACCTTCATATCCGGAAATTCGCGCTCAATGACTCTGCAAGCTTCCTCAGTGAAGGTAAGCTCTATGTCAACCGCAAAGTATGCTAAGGGATTCAGAACTCTCAGAGCTGGAATCGTGTTTCTCGTGACTGACCAATTTGGACCTGGACCAAGATCGAAAAAAGATGATTCCGCTCTAATATATTTTTTAACAACTGAAGCGAATTGTTTTAACAGGGGAGGCTGTTTCTGTGGAATAAAAGAAGTTGGAAGCTTTACATATCGCGCATAATTGATGCCACCTTCAACTGGGTCTCCAGGATATTGAGGCATGTCATATATATAGCTGCTTAAGGCTCCTTTCGTCCTTTTTTCTGCATCTGCTTCAAACGCACTGACAACGGCATCAAAGTCCATACATAGAGATCGCCCTAGAAGTGTGGGATTAAAATTCTCCGCTCTTTCAAACCTGAAGCTACTCATAATTTTTGGGCTTTAACTGTCTAAACATTTATTATATTCCATAATAAACTGTATCCCGGAGAAATGGATGGAAAAGAAGCGGAGGACTTGTGGGTTAATAATGCACCAGTGATTTTCCTGATCTTTCGAAGAAATTAATTGTATAGCTGGTATTTTATTTTCTTGCGAGTCCCTAATTCTTCTGCGATGCTGTGTTCTTGTTCTACGTAACATACCCAATAGTTATATTATCCAGAAATATACAGCAGTCCCCCCTGCAATGAGGTACACCTGAATCAGTTATCAAAATTGGATAGATTTTTTCCTTGCCGTTTTTAATGTATCTCGTAACAGTGGGAAGTGCTGTATCAAAAGTGGAAATGGAGACGATGGCCGATTTAGAAAAGGTGCAAACATCCAGATTAAGGGGCACGTTGGAGATTTATGAAGAGTATCCCGAAGCCGTGACAGAAGCAATTCAGAATTTTCTTTAGCACTAATGTTTAATAATTCCCCAGGCTGATTTTAGATTAAAATCCTTTTTCTGGACATAAGTCGATTATCATTATCAAAAAGAGCTTAGGAATTAGATTATGATAGCGACAACCACCAACACCGTTCCTGTCACTGTACTAACAGGTTATCTCGGTGCGGGTAAAACCACCCTCCTCAATCGCATCCTTACCTACGAACACGGCAAAAAAGTAGCAGTCATCGTTAACGAGTTTGGAGAAGTGGGTATTGATAATCAACTGGTGATTGATGCCGATGAAGAAATCTTTGAAATCTGGAGTTTAGAGAAAATATCCTGACTCCGAACAATCCTTAGTAGATGCAGCAACTATCTGACGGGGTGACAATTGTGGCTACAATGTAGATTTAATCATTACCTACTCAGCATCAATCTCCTTCTCAATAAGCCTGTCAATAAAATTCCATCTTTGGGGAAGTCAATGGGGTCAAAAGCCAACTCTATAAAGGCTTCAGCCTGCTTGTCACCCCCTGAGGTGCATGAATCCAACGCAACACCAGTTTTATTATGAGTGATTATCCGAACTTGACATTATATCTACATGTCATCTTGAGCATTGGAGTTTTCTGATTGATTGGTCTGGGCTTGTTCCAGAGATGTTTGGAGTTTTTCCGCTAGTATCTTGACATGAGGCTCAGTCATAATTGATATATGAGTACCAGGAATGGTATGGATTTCCACCTCTGAATCAGAAAACTGATTCCAACCCCATGCTGGATCGTAAGATAAGTGATCATTTTCCTGTTCAGAATTTACCTCTTGAGCACGGAACAGAGTAATTGAAGTCCCAGAAGTATTGTGTGGTAGGTAATCAATTTGAGCTTGAGTTCGGTAAATTTCTAATAAGCCACGAACGAGTTTGATATCTGCTTTAGGAGGCAAAACGCCAACCATTTCTAACTGTTGCTTGAAATAGTGAATTTGTTGATCTGGTGTCAGAGAAGCTAGAGCCTGATTAGATATTTGTAGATTTTCTCCAACAAGTTCTTCAATTATCCCAGCAATGTCACATATCCACATGGCATTATCCCAATTAGAAAAATCCACTTTAGGATTGAGTTCAGGAATTGGTGCCGGGGTATCTAAAATCGCGACCAAAGCAACAGATTGTCTTTGAGCTTGTAACTGATTCGCCATTTCAAAAGCGACTTCACCTCCAAAAGAATGACCTCCCAAGAAGTAAGGACCTACTGGTTGAACTGTCTGAATTGCTTTAATATATTGATCAGCTATTTCTTCCATGGTCTCTAGGGGTTTCGTTTCACCATCAAGACCCTGTGCCTGTAGACCGTAGAAGGGTTGATTCCTTCCAAGATATCGTGCTAAATGGTGGAAGTAGAGAACATTTCCTCCAGCTCCTGCTACACAGAAAAAAGGTGGTAATGAACCGTTGGGTTGAATTGCTACCAAGGGAGACCAGAGTTTTGTAGATGAATCAGAACCAAGAACAACCGCTAGTTGTTCGATGGTGGGACTTTGGAAAAGGGTTGCTAAAGGTAAATTGATTTGGAATTGTTGTTGAATTAAGGACATGAGACGGACAGCGATAAGAGAATGACCGCCCAGCTCAAAGAAGTCATCTTGTACTCCGACAGAGGTGAGATTCAAAACGTCTGACCAGATTTGAGTCAGTTGAAGTTCTATGGTTGTACGTGGTGCGACATCAATGATTTTCGATGGGGATTTGGCGGTATCGGGTATGGGCAGTGCTTTGCGGTCAACTTTCCCGTTGGCTGTTAATGGTAAAGTCTCTAAGCTCAGACACTCATTTGGCACCATGTAAGAGGGCAACTTCTGTTTTAAATACTTGCGCATCTCCGTGGAAATCGACTTATAACCTCCTCCAGGTTGAGAAGCTTCCAAGGAGTTGATTAAATTATTCCCAATTAAACCTTGCTGGGGGACAACATAAGCCACAAGCTGATTATTATATGAATTGACTACTGCCTCTTTCACAGCAGGATGCTGTTTCAAGGCCCCTTCAACTTCTCCTAACTCAATGCGGTAACCATTGATTTTTACCTGAAAATCTTCCCTTCCCAAAAACTCAATCTCACCTCCAGGTAAATACCGGCCTAAATCACCAGTTTTATACAATCTTTTTTGAGTTACCGGATGAGTAATAAAACTGTTTTTGGTTTTTTCTTCATCCTGCCAGTATCCTTTGGCCAATCCTATACCGCCAATATACAGTTCTCCACTTACCCAAGTGGGAGTCGGTTGCATTGATTTATTGAGCACATAAAACCGTTGATTCTCCATGGGTTTACCGTAGGGAATGCTCTTCCAATCCGGTTCAACTTTTTCAATGGGATACAAAATAGACCAAATAGATGCTTCGGTCGCCCCTCCCAAACTAACAACTTGTATATTAGACCACAATAATTCAATTTGTGACGGTAAGTTCACAGGCAACCAATCCCCACTGAGCAAAGCTAATCGCAAATCACCTACTTGTTTATCTGTCGTTCTTGACAATTGCTCTACTAGCATTTCCATCAAAACTGGAACCGTGTTCCAAAGGGTTACTTGATGAGATAAGATTAATTCTAACCAGTGGGCAGGGTCTTTTCTGTGACATGGTGCAGGCTTGGGAATTACAATGGCTCCACCGGCAGCCAAAATTCCAAAGATGTCGTAAACAGATAAGTCAAA
The DNA here is from genome assembly GCA_010672925.1 of Symploca sp. SIO1C2. GTDB lineage: Bacteria > Cyanobacteriota > Cyanobacteriia > Cyanobacteriales > Coleofasciculaceae > Caldora. The sequence continues at coordinate 27,306 of JAAHFP010000039.1, forward strand.
TTCCAGAGCTGATAATGCTAATACTCGGTCATCAACTCCCACCCCAAAGCGTTTGTTAATATCCAAAATGGTATTCACCGCTCCCTGGTGGTCAATCATCACTCCCTTCGGTCTGCCTGTAGAGCCTGAGGTATAAATGACATAGGCTAAATCCTCGGTCGTTTGTACCGACTCAATTGGATTTGACTGTGCTGCTTTTAAATCTTCTTGCTTAAGAGATAAACACTCGATCCCTTCTGGTAAAGATAAGTTTTCCCCAAGTTGTGGTTGGGTAACAACCAGCCGCACTTGTCCTTGAGAGAGCAAATCCCATTGCCGTTCTTGAGGTAATTCTGGTGAGATGGGAAGATAAGCTGCTCCTGACATTAAGATTCCCAACACCGCTACTATTTGCTCCCAACCTTTCTCCATGATGACAGCTACTAAAGTATTAGGAGTTGCCCCCAATTGCCGCAATCCATGTCCTAAGCTATTAGCAAGTTCGTATAATTCCTGATAGGTGAGGTTTTGTTCTGGTGTGATCACCGCAGGAGATTGAGAACGCACAGCCACTTGCTTCTGGAACAGACCGTGCAAAGTTTCCTGGCTTAGAGGGGTACTGGTATTGTTAACTGCTGACTGTTGAGCTAATTGAGTTGGAGGGATTAATTGAGGATGAGTTTCCTCCCAAGCTGGATCTGTGTTGGCTAGTTGTTGTAACCAATTGCAGTAGCTAGCAAACATATCTTCAATTAGACCTGCTGGGAACAGTTCTTCTACCACATCCCAGTTAAATACTAATGCTCCATCTTGCTCAGATATTTGATGATCTAACCACACTTGTGAAGTTTGAGTAATAACGTAAACTACCTCTCCCAACTGATTTAATGATCTATTCTCTATCAAGGAGTTGAATCCTAGGGTGCTGGTAAAGACTACACCCATTGGTTGAGTACTACCACGCTGACGGCGTAATTCTCGTTGTACTTCTACTCCACTAACATAGTTGTAGTCCAAATCTTGCCACAGTTGCCGTTGCACTCTTTGAGCGCGAGTAGTAAATGAGTAGGCAACGCTGTTATCAACTTCTAGCAATGTGAGTGAGGTGAAGTCTCCCACCAATTGATTGACTTGGGGGTGTAGGGGGAAACGATTGAATAAGGTAAGATTGATGGTAAAGTTGGGACTTTTACTCCAGTAGTTTAGAATATCGGCAAAAGCTGCTAGCAACACGGTTGTTGGAGTAAGATTTGCTTTTGTGGCTCGCTGTTTTAATTGCTGCCATTGCTCGGGTTCGAGTTGAGCAGCATAGCGCTTAAACTGAGGTTTAGCGACCGAAGATGGGTGTTTGGCAAAAGGCAGTTCTGGTGCTGGTGGTAGATTACGGTTGAACCAATATTCCTCTGAAAGTTGATATTGTGGTGTATCTTTGAGTAATAATTCTGCGAGTACATAGTCCCGGAAGGAAATTTCTAATGGTGGTAGTAAAATCTCCGGATTTTCATAGAGTTGTTGCCACTGTTTTCCGAGCAACATCGCACTCCAAGCATCACCGATTAAAGCATCAGAGCTCAAGTGTAGGCGGGTGTTTTCTCCATCTAATATTGTGGCGCGGATTTTGAATAGAGGCCATTGGTCTGCTGGTAATACTTCGTGGGACATTTGTTCGCGAATTGCCTCTAGTTGCTCGGCTATTGCTGATGGTGATTGGGAGCGTAAGTCTAATACTTCTATTTCATAAGCAGGTACTTTCTCCAGAATCTCCTGTTCACCTGAAGCTAACATCACTGCTCTTAGCATGTAATGGTGTTCAATTAATTTCTGCCATGCTTGGTTAAACTGCGGCAGATTTAAGTCGGAGCAATCTAGTTCTATGTAACCATGAGTGGCAATATTACCGAGGTCAAAGTTCTGATGGCGACCTAGCCAGTAGGCTTGTTGGATGCTTGTAAGGGGGAAGGGTTGATATTTTTTTTCTGGAGCGGGTACTATGTTTGGTAAAGTTATGGCTGATGCTTGCCCACAATTGCTAGTCCGCAATTGACCGATCTTCTGGTCTAATTGAGCTACGGTGGAGGATTCAAATAATTCCCTTAAGGGGATTTCTATTTCAAAAGTAACTCTGAGTCTGGAAATTAATTGGGTTGCTAGTAGGGAATGTCCTCCCAATTCAAAGAAGTTGTCGTGAATTCCAACATTTTGCACACTTAGAACCTCTGCGAAAATGTTGGCTATTATTTCTTCAGAAGGGGTGCGTGGCGCTACATATTCCTCAACTGATGTGAAAACCCTATCAGGTGCCGGTAGGGATTTGCGGTCTACTTTGCCATTTGGCGTTAAAGGCAGGGTTTCTAGGGTTATGAAGGCACTGGGCACCATGTAATTTGGTAGTTTGTGCTTGAGGAATTCTCTTACTTGCTTGGTAGTTAGTGATTCTTTCTGACTGACATAGTAGGCGACTGAGCATTTGTTGCCAGAAAGATCTTCTGTTGCAATTACTACGCTTTGTTGAATTTGGGGATGGGTGTTAAGTACTGCTTCGATTTCCCCTAATTCAATCCGGAAACCGCGTATTTTCACCTGATTATCAATGCGACCGAGCAACTCGATGTTACCATCGGGTAAGTAACGAGCCAAATCCGCTGTTTTATATAATTTTGAATTGTTAAAGGGGTTGGTGATAAATTTCTCGGCAGTTAATTCCGGAAGGTTGAGATAGCCCCTAGCAACTCCAGCACCGCCAATATGCAGTTCTCCAGGAACCCCAATCGGAACAGGTTGGAGATGGTTGTCAAGGATATAGACTTGGGTGTTAGCAAAGGAACGCCCAATGGGCACTAGCTTTTGTTGAGGTAAATCAAGTTCGGTATTTTGAAAATAGCAACTGTCGATGGTAGCTTCAGTTACGCCGTAGGAATTAATCAGGCGTGTATCGGAACCGCACAAATTTTGGAGTTCAATATAATCTTTCCAATACCAGCTATCTGAACCTACCATTAGCAAGCGCATGAAGTTAAGGTTCTGTTCAGTTTTATGGAGATACTCAATTAAGTTCTTCACAACCGCAGGCACAAATTCAGCGCAATCAACCTCTTGTTCTGTCATTAGCTGATATAGTTTCTCTGATTCCAAAAGCCATTCCCTTGGGCAGAGAACTAATTTTCCTCCAAAACAAAGAGCACGAACTAGATCTCCTGAAAAGACATCAAAACAGAAACTAGCCATTTGCAGATGACTTCTGGCTTTGGTCCGAAGCTGATATGCCTCCTCCCAAGCAGTGCAGGCATTAACCAGATTGCGATGCTCAACCGCTACTCCCTTGGGTTTCCCTGTGGAACCAGAGGTGTAAACAACATAAGCCAAGTTATCTGGGTTTAACCGAATAACTAAATTTTCCTGACTCATCGTTTCGATTGCTTGCCAGTCTGCATCGAAACAGATTACCTGGGCTTGATGTTTGGGCAGTGATTCGACCAACCCCTTCTGGGTCAAGAGCACTGACACCTGAGAATCTTTGAGAATATCAGCTAAGCGATCACTGGGATAGTTCGGGTCTAAAGGCAGATAAGCCCCACCTGCTTTGAGAATCCCCAACAGTCCCACAACCATCTCAATGGAGCGCTCCACACATATGCCCACCAGCACTTCTGGTCCCACAGCCAGAGTTTGCAGGTAATGGGCCAATTGATTAGCACGGGTGTTTAACTCCCGGTAGGTAAGTTGTTCGTCTTTAAAGACCACCGCTACAGCATCAGGTGTTCTCTCTACCTGCTCGGAGAATAACTGATGAATACATTTATCTTTTGGGTATTGTGTTGCAGTATCATTCCACTTGCTCAACAATTGATAGCGTTCGGACTCTGACAACAAATTCAAGGTTGTAACACTTTCTTGAGGATTTTCCACAATTGCTGATAACAAGTTCTGGAAATGAGTTACCATCCGTTTAATGGTAGACCCATCAAATAAGTCCGTGTTGTAATGCCATATCCCCACCAATCCCATCTCTGTTTCCATCATTGACACGAGCAAATCAAACTTAGCCATCGTACTGTGTTGATTGAACTGACTCACACTCAGACCTGGTAACTCTAATTTCCCCATTGGTGCATTCTGTAGAATAAACATCACCTGGAACAGAGTCGAATGACTCAAAGATCGTTGAGGCCGCAATGCTTCGAATAGCCGTTCAAACGGTACATCCTGATGTTCATAAGCGGTGAGTGCGGTTTCCCTGACTTGTTTGAGCAACTGAGAAAAACTGGGATTATCTTCAAAACGGGTTCTCAACACCAAGGTATTGACAAAGAACCCAATCAGGGACTGGATTTCATGGCGATTGCGATTAGCTATGGGTGAACCAATTAATATATCTTTTTGTCCACTGTAACGATAGAGTAAGGTGGCGAACGCTGCCTGCAGGGTCATAAATAAGGTACTACCCAAGTTACGAGACAACTGTTGCAACTTCTCGGTTAATTCCGTGGTGAAACTAAAATTTTCACTACTACCTCGATAACTCTGTACATGGGGACGAGGACGGTCTGTAGGTAGTTGTAATAATTCTGGAGCACCCAATAATGCTTCTTTCCAGTAATTGAGTTGGGTGTTTAGGATTTCCTCACTTAACCATTGTCTTTGCCAAAGGGCAAAGTCAGCATATTGAATCGGTAATTGAGGTAACGGGGATGGTTTTCCTGCAGCAAAAGCTTGATATAAACTTGATAGTTCTTGGATTAATATCCCCATTGACCAACCATCAAAGACTATGTGGTGGATCGTCACTGCTAACACATACTCACTGGTGTCTAGTTGCCATAATTTACACCGGATTAATGGTGCTACCTCTAGGTCAAATGGGGTTGTTGCTTCACGTTGTACTTCTTGTTGTAGGATAGCTTCCCGTTCTGGTTTTGGGTGTTGTTGTAGGTCTACTACATTGATCTTGATGGTGCTGTCGGGGTGAATTACTTGTATTGGTGTGCCATCGACCGTTGGGAAACTTGTTTGCAGTACTTCATGACGATTGATTATTTCTGATAAGGTTTGTTCTAGGGCTAACAAATTTAGGTTACCGGTGAGTTGTAATGCACCATGCTCAATATAAGGAGCTTTTGACCCTTCAAGTTGGTCAATAAACCACAGTCGTTCTTGACTAAAAGATAGGGGGATTTTTTTGTCTCTAGGAATAGCTTTAATAGGGAATAGCTGATATTTGTTTTCTGGGGCGGGTATTAGAGAAATTTTCTCTTCTTCATCTTGCTCAACTCTTTGATAGCTATCAATTTGGGTCAGTTGCCCATTCACTTCAGTAGCCAAACTAACGATACTGATATCTTCTAGAAATTTGACTATGGGTACATCCACTCCCAAGTCAGTTTGAACACGATTCCGCAATTCCACAGCCATCATAGAATCAAGTCCCATGGTGTTAAGATACTGTTGCACGTCAATTTGGGAAGCTGTCATACCCAGTACCTTTGCTACTTCAGTTTGAAGGTGAGAGACTAAACTATTTTGGCGATCGCTTTCCTTTGCCCCCTCTAGTTTTTCTAAAAGTCCATAATGCTTTGGTTTTAATGTGGGCTGGGCTAAAGAAAATGCCTCCAATAAAGGTATTTTTATCCCTCCAGACAGTTGCTCCAAAAATTGAGACCAATTAATCGGCAACACACCAACTTGAGTAGCCTTTTGCCGCAACAACTTCGCCAAAGCTTGTAATCCTTGCTCTGGAGTTATAGGTGTAATCCCCTGAGCCTTCATCCTACTGAGGTGTTGACTCTGCAAGCGGCTTGCCATTCCCCCTTCAGCCCAAGGTCCCCAGTTAATACTCAACCCCGGTAAACCGATTCCCTGTCGATAATGGGCTAAAGCATCCATAAAAGCATTGGCTGCTGCATAGTTTCCTTGACTTGGTGAACCCAGCAGTGATGCAACAGATGAAAAGCACACAAAGAAATCCAGGGGTAAGTGCTTTGAAAGCTGGTGTAAATTCCAACTGCCTGCTACCTTGGGAAGCATAACTTTCTCAAATCGCTCCCAACTTTGCTGCATGAGTAATCCATCATCCAGTACCCCTGCTGCATGAATGATTCCCCTGAGTGACGGCATGGAGCTCTGGCTCTCTGCCAGCAGCCGTTCGACATCCTCACTCTGACCAACATCTCCTGGGACTATCTTGACATTTATCCCCTTGTGGTGCATCTGGTCTAACACTTTTTGGGCTTCCTGATTAGGTTCTTGTCGTGAAGTGAGTACCAAATGTTGTGCTCCCTTCTCTACCAACCATTGAGCCACTTCTAGTCCCAGTGTCCCCAGTCCACCAGTAATCAGGTAGCTTCCTGTCTCTTTCACAGGTAGAGTGTCCTCACCTGTATGATCCCAAAATTGCTTTAGCCTGACTCCGTAGCGTTGAGCTTGGCGGTAAGCAAGTTGGTTCTCACTATCTGGCCTTAGCATTTCCTTGACCAAGACCTGAGTATTACTGATCACCCCCTCATTAAGATCCAGATCAAGCAATCGGCAATTCAGCTGAGGATACTCCAGAGTAATCACTCGACCCAGTCCCCAGAGCGGTGATTGTTGCACCTGGACAAAGTTAGTTTGTTTCTCTACAGCCTGAGCTCCTTGTGTAATCAGCCAAAGATCAGGACTAGACTGACTTTCTGCCAGTTGATTCAGAGCTTTTACTAAATGCAATACACTGCCACATCCTAGCTGTTGCGATTCCTGCAGGCTGGACACTGTCAGCTCAACTGGCTCCTTACTATCCAGACTCCATAGATGCACTACTCCTTGCCAGGTTTGGCCATCCGCCAATGTCTGACAGACGACCTGCAGGTAGTCAGCTGGCTCTCCCAACCGGAGCCGCCACTGCTTCACACTTATCTGTTCACAGGCTTCCCCCCGATAGACGAGAATGCTGTTCTTCCCCTGTTGCTCCAGCTCAGTAGCTAACTGTTGACCTACTCCCTCTTGATCGGCAAAAATTAGCCACTGACCTATACCTGATTTAGGGGTAGAGAATTCTTGCACAGAAGGTATAGGCTTCCAGGATAGTTCATACAGCCAGTGTTGGGGTGAATGCAGGGAATAGGGCACTAACTTTTGTGCATTGTAGTAGTCTTGATCTACATTACTTTTACCTTGCAGCTGTTGCAGATGTTGTTTGGTCAGAATATCCAGCGCTCGGTTAATAACTTGCAATTGGTCATCCGTGAAACCATCCGATTGAACAACCCGCTCTGCCAGCTCTTTAGTATTCCCATGATTGAGCAGATTCACGATATCTGTCTGAGCTTGATCAGAACCATTTCCAAGAAATGGTTGAGTTGACTTTACCCAATACCGTTGCCGTTGAAAGGGATAAGTGGGCAACACTACTTTACTAGGAGAATAATCTCTGTCAAACCCTAACCAATCAACTTTGACTCCCCGCACATATAATTGAGCCAAACTTTGTAGCATTTGCTGCGAGTCTTCTTGACTAGGACGTAGAGAAGGCAACCATACTCCTACTTCTTCTGGCAAACACTGCCGAAGCATCCCTAACAAAATTGGTTTGGGTCCGATTTCTATGAACAGGTCATAACCTTCTTGATGCAAGCTCTCCACACTTTGGGCAAACTTCACGGGTTGGCGGACATGATTTACCCAATAGCTGGCTGTAGCAATACTCTGATCAGCTCTAGCTCCTGTGACATTTGAGATCAGAGGTATCTGGGGTTGATTATAGGTGATTTGACTAGCTACTACTTCAAAGTCTGCCAACATCGGTTCCATCAAGGGTGAATGGAAGGCGTGGGATACTTGTAGCTGTTTGGTCTTAATTCCTTCTACTTCTAAGCTGTCCCTAACTTTCTTCATCGCTTCTGCTGCACCGGAAATGACCATGCTAACAGGTCCGTTGATGGCCGCTACTGCCACTTTTTCTGTGTATGGGGCAATTAGCTGATTGACTTTCTCCTCTGATGCCATCACCGCTATCATCTCACCTCCAGAAGGCAGCTGTTGCATTAACCTTCCCCGATGGGCAATCAGTTTTAATCCATCTTCTAAACTAAATACTCCTGCTACACAAGCGGCCACATATTCCCCCACACTGTGACCCATCACCACATCCGGTTCAATGCCCCAAGATTTCCATAACTCAAAGAGCGCATATTCTAGCGCAAATAGAGCTGGTTGAGTATAGGCAGTTTCATCAATTGGTGAAGTTTCCCCTGGTTCTGGATACAAGACACTCAGTAGAGGTTTCTGTTGATAGGCACGTAGAATGCCATCACATTGCTCAATGGTTTTGCGGAAGGTTGGTTGAGTAGAGTAGAGTTCTTTGGACATGTTCACATACTGTGAACCTTGACCGGTGAATAAAAATGCTATTTTGGGCTGAGCTGTAGTAGTGGGCAATTTTTCACAGTATACTCCTGCCACCTCCTGTGCATCACTCCAAGCAGCAAGTTTTTCACTTAATTCTGCTACGGACTTTGCCACTACACTTAGGCGGTGGTTAAAATGCTTACGCCCTGTATTAGCACTAAAGCAAATATCTCCTATGGTTAATTCTGGATGGGTGTTTAGGTGTTTTTGATAACGTATGATTAATTCTTTGAGAGCGGCTTGTGTTCTGGTCGATAGAGCCAGCAGATGAACTGGACGGTCTACTGTTCCCTGAGGGATAGGGTCAGGTAGGGGGGCTTCTTCTACCACCACATGGGCATTAGTTCCACTAAAACCAAAAGCACTAACTCCAGCTAGACGGCGCTTTTCTGCTCTTGGCCAGGGCAAGACCGTGGTGGGTACTCTCACCTGTAGCTGTTTCCAGTTAATACGAGGATTGGGTTCATTAAAGTTTAGATGAGGGGGAATCTTTTCATGCTGCAAAGCTAGTATCACCTTAATTAAACCCGCCACTCCAGAAGCAGCTTCCAAGTGACCAATGTTCGTCTTAGCAGAACCTATAGTTAAAGGTTGGTGATCAGGACGATTTTTGCCAAAAAATTCTCCTAATGCTCCAACTTCAATAGGGTCTCCAAGACTGGTTCCTGTTCCATGAGCTTCGATGTAGCTTACGTCTTTTGGGTCTACCTTGGCATTATCTAAGGCTTGGTGAATCAACAATTGCTGAGCTTTCTTGTTAGGTACAGTTAACCCACTGCTAGCTCCGTCATGGTTGATTGCTGAACCCCTGATCAGAGCTAATATATTGTCCCCATCTGCCATAGCATCACTAAGACGTTTGAGGACTACTATGCCGCACCCTTCCCCTCGCCCATAACCATCCGCAGCCGCATCAAAAGTTTTACACCGACCATCGGCTGATAAAGCGTGAGTTTTGCAGAAAAAGATGGTTGGAGCAGGGGAAAGCATCAAGTTTACCCCTCCCACTAAAGCCAAATTAGACTCTTTGGCTCGTAGGCTCTGGCAGGCTAGATGGACAGCTACTAAAGATGAGGAGCAGGCTGTATCCAATTGAAACGTTGGTCCAAGTAAGCCGAGAATATAGGATATCCTACCAACCGCAATACTTTGAGCATTGCCTAATCCGCTGTAAGCATCAATATTACTAGGGTTAGCTCCAAAAATCTTGTATTCATAGTCATGACTACTCAAACCTACAAATACTCCAGTTTGAGTGCCTCTGAGCTGATCTGCTGATAAACCAGCATTTTCAATAGCTTCCCAAACCACCTCAAGTAGTAGTCGCTGCTGGGGATCTAATTTCACAGCCTCGCGGGGAGAAATACCAAAAAATTGTGAGTCGAATCGATCAACAGGTTGTTGTAAAAAGCCACCACAACGGGTGTAAGTTTTTCCTGGGGCTTCAGGATTGGGATCGTAGTATTCATCAAGATTCCATCTTGCAGAAGGAACCTCGGTAATGGCATCTATTCCTTCATGTAGTAAGTGCCAGTAAGATTCTGGGTTATCAACTCCTCCAGGGAGGTGACAGCCCATTCCAATGATGGCAATCGGTTCAGTTTGGGCTCTTTTGAACGCGTCAAGTTTCGCATTTGCTTGCTGAAGTCCAATTAAAAGGCGTTGCTGTGTTGATAGTTGACTTCCATTGCCAAGAGAATAGTTGCTCATCACCAATTTTCCTTTAAAGAAGTTTCTAATAGGGCAAGTTGCTCTTCAATCGAGGTAGTAAGCTCATTTGCAGAGAGTTGAATAACTTGTTCCAGAGCTATCTTTTCTGGGTTATTTTCCTGTTTAGTAGACCTATAATCTGATTTTTCTTCTTCAAGATCCCCAGGAATAACTTCATCTAAGTAAACAGCAAGTTCCTTAATGTTTGAATACTCAAAGACAGTTGTGGAAGAGAGAAAAACACCTAAATCTGACTGCAAGCGATTCCCAAACTCAACTGCCATGAGGGAGTCCATTCCCATATCAAAGAAGCCCTGATTAATATCAGGCAGATTATTGTTGTTCAGATGCAGAACCTTTGCCACCACATTGGTTAGATAATCAATTAGGAGGTTGATACGCTCCTGTTGATTAACTTTCTTCAACTTGTCCAATAATTCACTCTGCTTGGGAGCAATTTTCTCTGATAATTCCACCTGAATGGCGATTTCAGAAAGAAAGGTTGGAATCTTATTACCTGGAAACTGCTGCAAGAATTGGAACCAATTGACTGGAAAAACAGATACCTGTGTTGCTGGCTGAGTTAACAACCCTTCCAAGACCTGTAATCCCAGATCTGGGGTGATGGCACTAATCCCCTGAGCTGTCATCCTTGTTTGGTTTTGAGCCTCCAGACGCTCTGCCATGCCTGCTTCTGCCCACGGTCCCCAGTTGATGCTCAACCCTGCTAAACCCTTTGCCCGTCGATGATGGGCTAGGGCATCCATAAACCCATTAGCCGCAGCATAATTTCCT
>JAAHFP010000039.1:38268-58774 GCA_010672925.1 Symploca sp. SIO1C2
CTCCAGACGCTCTGCCATGCCTGCTTCTGCCCACGGTCCCCAGTTGATGCTCAACCCTGCTAAACCCTTTGCCCGTCGATGATGGGCTAGGGCATCCATAAACCCATTAGCCGCAGCATAATTTCCTTGACCTGGTGAACCCAATAACGAAGCCATCGAAGAGAAACACACAAAAAAGTCTATCTCCAGATGCTCAGTCAAGGTATGCAAATGCCAAGCCCCTTCTACTTTTGGTGCCATCACTCGGGTAAACCGCTCCCAACTCATCTGCTGCAGTACCCCATCATCTAATACCCCGGCTCCATGAATCACACCTCGCAATGGTGGATACGATGAGTCAATCTCTGCCAGGATTCTGACCACATCTTGTTTCTTGGACACATCCCCTGACACCACTACTACCTGAGCCCCTGCCCTTTCTAGCTGATTAATTACTTGCTGAGCTGCTTCAGAGGGAGCACTACGCCCCATCAGTACCAAATGCCCTGCTCCGATATCTACCATCCACTGAGCTACCCTCAGTCCCAAGGCTCCTAGACCCCCAGTAATTAAGTAACTACCTTCCCTTTTCACAGAAACCTGCCTGGGCATTTCGGCGGTGATGGTTTCTGCCATCGAAATCACCACCTTGCCCATATGCTTGGCTTGCTGCATATGGCGGAAAGCCTCAATGGCCTTTTGGATGGGAAATACTTTGTGGGATAAGGGGTTGAGCTTACCGTGGTCGAATTTCTCCATCAGTTCCCTCAACAAGGTTTTGATTAAATTTGGGTCTCGTTGGGCTACTTCCCCTAAATCAAAGGGATAATACTGTGCATCTGGTCTTTTTTCTTTGACCTGTTTGTGATCCCAGATGCCAATTTTGCCAATTTCAATGAACCGTCCTCCGGTGGCTAAGACCTCAAAGCTGTTGTCAATGAATTCTCCATTGAGGCTATTGAGGACAATGTCTACCCCCTCTGACTGGGTCAGATTGTCCACTTGCTCAGCAAAATCTAAGGTACGGGAGTTCATGATGTGTTGCACTCCCTGGGATTGGAGAAATTCCCACTTGGGGGGACTAGCTGTAGCAAAGACTTCTGCTCCCACCATTTGGGCTAACTGCACTGCGGCTTGTCCGACCCCCCCTGCAGCAGAATGAATGAGCACTCTATCTCCTGGCTGAATTTGGGCTAGGTATACCAAACCGTAGTAGGCGGTCAGAAAGGCTAAGGGAATAGTTGCGGCTTCGGTTGAGCTCATTTGTGACGGTTTGCAAACCACAAACTCTCCCCGAGTAGTGACAAAGCTACTCAAGGCATCGGGAACGATGGTAGCGATAGCTTCATCTCCCACGTTTAAGTGAGATACCTTGTCCCCTACAGCCACGATGGTGCCTGCACACTCAAACCCAAAGGTCAGCTCCTCCGCCCTGGTAAGGCCAAGATGTTGAGCGTAATAGTCTTTGAGCAACCCTAGGGCATTGAGTACATCCCTGAAGTTCAGTCCTACCGCCGTCACTTGAATTTCTACTTCTTCCGCTTTTGGAGTACGACGAGTGATGGGCTTGAGGGTGAGATTGTCTAACAACCCATAGTCCGATAGCTTCAACTGGAAGGGGTGTTCCGGTGGTATCTGCAATCCCTCTTCTTTTGTTGAAATCCCCTGTTGTCGGACTAATCGGGGGACATAACGCACCTCTTGACGATAGGCGATTTGGTCTTCAACATCCTTTGACAAAAGTTCCTTGAATAAAGCTTGGGCTGCTTGGGAGACCTCTAGGGTAGGGTCTAGGTCTAAAAGTCGGCACGGCAATTGTGGGTGTTCCAACGCTATTACCCGACCTAGTCCCCATAGAGGTGCTTGTTGGAATTGTACCGGAGGTGAGGAGTTCCCCACTGACTGGGAGCCTTGGGTCACTAGCCAGAGTTGGGGAAGTGCTGTATTTTGACTTGGCACTATCGCCTGTACCAGATGGAGTACACTACCACATCCCAATTCTTGAGCGTTTTGTAACTCCTGTAATGATGACGGTAGTGCTGTTTTTGACGGCAAACTCCACAGATGTACAATTCCTTTTAAGGTCGGCTGAGCCACTAAACTTTCTTTTAGCAGGCGAGCAAAATCTTCAGACTCAGTAGGGTTGAGCTGGTAATGTTGGGGATCTAATTGCTGGTACTCTGTTCCTGATGTCACTAGGATACAGTGCTGACCTTGTGTTTGTAAGAATTCTGCCAGATCCTTTCCTATACCTGTCGGTGAGGCAAACAGCAACCAGCTACCTGGTTCTTTTAAATCCAGGGACTCGGGTAGAGATGAAGTCGATTGTGCTTGCCAATGGATTTGATATAACCAATTCTTTAGATCTCGCTCTTGAGTACGTAGTAAAGCTTGGGGAGAAGTACGTAATACAGTTAACCCTTCCACAACAGCTACCACTACTCCCTGTTCATCCCATAAACAAGCTTCACCAGTTAAGGTTTGTCTACTAGCTGTTGTTGCATTTATCTCTACTTCAGTCCACAGATTGTTACTTGTCCGACGATGAATTTGTAGGCGTTTTATATTTACTGGCAAGTAAGTATCCTGATTTTCAGTTCCATCCAAGGCGGCTGCTAACACCTGGAAGCTAGCATCTAAGAGGACAGGATGCAGTTGGTAGAACGTTGCTTCGTTTACTAAGGTTTCTGGCAACTGAATTTGACCTAGGGCAAATCCTTCCCTACGCCACAGTTGTCGAACGGCTTGGAAACAATCACCGTAATCAATGCCTCTGTCTTTATACTCAAGGTAAAAGTCTTGAGGAGATATCTGTTGATTATACTTGCCAATAAGAGTTTTTAAGTCTCTGGTTTCCAGTTCAGCGTTTTTATCCCCTGCTAGCAATTTTCCTTGAGCATGTAGAGTCCATCTATGCTTTGACTCAGATGACTCCAGATCCAGACTAAAAATCTCGAAGTTATAGGAAAGCGTTTCTTGTGGAGTTAAGACGAGCTGAATACTTTTAATGTCATGTTCTGGCAGAATCAACGCTTGTTGAATAACAACATCTTCTAGGATTAAATTTTCGGATTTGAATAAAGTATTACCTGCAGCTAAAGCTATTTCCAGGTAAGCGGTTGTTGGTAAGACAGGAATAGAAAAAACACAATGGTGTTTTAGGTAACTTGGTTGGGATGAGCTCAAAAGGCACTCAAAACGAATTTGTTGCTCTAAGCCTGCTAAACGCAATCTTTGACCAAGTAAGGGGTGAAGAGTCTCAGAATTTGACAAAAATTGCTTTTTATAGAGCAGATTATTCTCTGTTTCTATCCAATACCGTTGCCGTTGCCAGGGATAAGTGGGCAATACCACCTTGCTACAGGAATAATAGTTGTCAAACCCTAACCAATCAACTTTGACTCCCCGCACATATAACTGAGCCAAACTATCTAGCATTTGCTGCCAGTCTTGTTGACCAGGACGTAAAGAAGGCAACCATACTCCTACATCTTCTAGCAAACACTGTTTTGCCATGGCTAACAAAATTGGTTTGGGCCCAATTTCTAGGAAGACCTCATAACCTTTTTGGTGCAAAGTCTCCATACTTTGGGCAAACTTCACGGGTTGGCAGACATGATTTACCCAGTAGCTTGCTGTGGCAATACTCTCGGGAGCTATAGCTCCTGTGACATTTGAGATCAGGGGAATCTGGGGTTGATTGTAGGTGATTTGACTGGCTACTGCTTCAAACTCTGCCAACATTGGTTCCATCAAGGGTGAATGGAAGGCGTGGGATACTTGCAGTTGTTTGGTCTTGATTCCTTCTGCTTCTAAGCTGTCCTTAACTGTCCCAACCGCTTCTGCTGCACCAGAAATTACAGTGCTCACAGGTCCGTTGATGGCTGCTATTGCCACTTGTTCTGTGTATGGGGCAATTAGCTGATTGACTTTCTCGCATGACACCATCACCGCTACCATCTCTCCACCAGAAGGTAACTGCTGCATTAACCTTCCCCGATAGGCAATTAGTTTCAGACCATCTTCGAGGCTAAATACTCCTGCTACACAGGCAGCCACATATTCCCCCACACTGTGACCCATCACCACATCCGGTTCAATGCCCCAAGATTTCCACAATTGGGCTAGGGCATATTCAATGGCAAATAGAGCTGGTTGAGTATAGGCAGTTTCATCTATTGGTGAGGTCTCCCCTGATTCTGGGTACAAGACACTCAGTAGAGGTTTCTGTTGATAGGCACGTAGAATGCCATCACATTGCTCAAGGGTTTTGCGGAAGGTTGGTTGAGTAGAGTAGAGTTCTTTGGCCATGTTCACATACTGTGAACCTTGGCCTGTGAATAAAAATGCCACTTTGGGCTTAGTCGTTGTACTTTGTAGTTCGTTTTGGTATAAACCTGCCACTTCTTCTAAGATACTGAAGGTGGCAAGTTTTTCTTTTAATTCTGCAGATGAAGAGGCGATTACTGCCAGACGATGTTTGAAATGGGTACGCCCTGTATTCGCACTAAAGCAAATATCTTCTAGAGCTAACTCTTGATCAGTCTCTAGGTATTTCTGATAGCGAGTTGCTAATTCTTTGAGCGCTTCTTGGTTTTTAGCTGATAGAGTCAGAAGATGATATGGACGCTCAATAAACTCTTCACGTTTGACTTTTGAATTACCTCCGTTGTTAGGGAGGGCTAGGGGAGAGCGACTTTTGACTTGTGAGGGGGCTTCTTCCAACACCACATGGGCGTTAGTACCAATAAAACCAAAAGAACTGACCCCCGCGAAGAGTTTTTCGGCACCAGCTGACCAAGGAGTGGTTTCAGTTGGCACATCAACTGGCAGTTCATCCCAGTTTATATAGGGATTGGGCTCCTTAAAGTGCAGATGGGGGGCAATTTCCTGGTGTTGCAGTTGTAAGACAACTTTGAGTAGGCCTGCTATACCCGCCGCTGCTTCTAGGTGACCAATATTGGTCTTCAGTGAACCAATCATCAGGGGGTGTTCGTGGGAATGACTGGCACTAAATACTGCCCCGATTGCCCTCACTTCAATCGGATCTCCTAGAGAAGTGCCGGTGCCGTGGGCTTCGATGTAGCTAACCTGGACTGGGTCTACTCCTCCATTCTTTAGGGCTTGACGAATTACCGCCTGCTGAGATGGCCCATTGGGCACTGTCAAACCCCCAGAGTGACCATCTTGGTTAATGGCAGAGCCTCGAATCACTGCTAGAATCTGGTCTTGGTCTGCGTACGCATCCGATAGTCGCTTGAGGACAATGACGCCACAACCTTCCCCTCGCACATAACCATTAGCCGCTGCATCAAAGGTTTTACAACGTCCGTCAGGAGCCAACATCCTCCCCTGGGAGAAGGTGATACTGGCTTCTGGAGACAGCAGCAAGTTGACTCCACCGGCTAATGCTAGATGACACTCTTGTTGACGTAAGCTTTGACAGGCAAGATGAACCGCTACCAAAGACGAAGAACAGGCAGTATCCACGGCCATTGATGGTCCGGTCAATCCCAGAACATAGGACAGCCGTCCTGCGGCAGCACTAAAGGTATTGCCAGTGCCAAAATAAGCATCGGGAGCCTCAGTGCCCAAGATCCGTTTGGCGTAATCATTGGTGCTAATACCAATAAATACTCCTGTTAGGCTGTTATACAACTGTTCGGGTACTTGATGAGCATCTTCTAGGGCCTCCCAACTTACTTCCAGTAATAACCGTTGCTGGGGATCCAGGCTGATAGCTTCCCGAGGTGAAATGTTAAAAAATTGTGAGTCAAAGGTATCTACCTCCGTCAAAAAACCACCGTCACGGGTATATATTTTCCCATTTGTATCTGGGTCTGGGTCGTAGTAGGCATCAATATCCCATCGGTTTTTTGGCACTTCAGTAATAGTATCTACTCCATCGTGCAATAAACGCCAGAAGGCTTGTGGGTTATCAATTCCTCCAGGAAACCGGCAGCCTACTCCAATGATGGCAATTGGTTCTGTCTTGGCACGTTCTAAAGCATCCAGCTTAGATTGCATTTCGCTGAGGGCAAGTAGTGCACGCTTAGTTGTGGATAGAGAGTTAGTTTGTTCTGAACTGATAGGCCTTATATCCATATAGAGTTTGTTGTTAGTAATTAATCTTTTCTAGTGCCTTCATAAGCAAGGCTTCAGCATCTGATTCTGAAAGCTTTTCTAATTCTGCTGAAATCAGCTCTGGGTCTTTACTTTTCTTCTGTAACTCGGAATCAGATGACCTGGAAAACTCATAGGAAAGCACATCTTCCCCTAGATAATCAACCAGTGCTTCCAATGTGGGATAGTCAAACAGGACAGTGGAAGGGATAGAATCACCTAAACTCGATTCGAGACGATTTTTCAACTCCACCGCCATCAGGGAGTCTATTCCCAAGTCAATTAATGCTTGCCGTGGCTCTATCTGCTCGGGAGCTGTTAAACCCAAAACTCTAGCTATTTGTGAACGGACATGAGTCATTAACAGCTCCCGAAGTTCATGGACTGGAGTCGCCTCCAATGTCTGCATAAACTCAGATTTTCCTGACTGTGACTGCTCCAATGGCGAAGCAAAAGCCTTCAACAACGGGATATTAACACCACCAGGGAATTGTCTGAAAAACTTAGACCAGTTCACAGGCAATATCCCCACCTGGGTAGCCTCTTGGGCCAGCAGGTCTCCCAAGACCTGTAATCCTTGCTCTGGGTTGATGGGGCTAATCCCCTGAGCTGTCATCCTTGTTTGGTTTTGATGCTCCAGACGCTCTGCCATGCCTGCTTCTGCCCACGGTCCCCAGTTGATGCTCAACCCTGCTAAACCCTTTGCCCGTCGATGATGGGCTAGGGCATCCATAAACCCATTAGCCGCAGCATAATTTCCTTGACCTGGTGAACCCAATAACGAAGCCATCGAAGAGAAACACACAAAAAAGTCTATCTCCAGATGCTCAGTCAAGGTATGCAAATGCCAAGCCCCTTCTACTTTTGGTGCCATCACTCGGGTAAACCGCTCCCAACTCATCTGCTGCAGTACCCCATCATCTAATACCCCGGCTCCATGAATCACACCTCGCAATGGTGGATACGATGAGTCAATCTCTGCCAGGATTCTGACCACATCTTGTTTCTTGGACACATCCCCTGACACCACTACTACCTGAGCCCCTGCCCTTTCTAGCTGATTAATTACTTGCTGAGCTGCTTCAGAGGGAGCACTACGCCCCATCAGTACCAAATGCCCTGCTCCGATATCTACCATCCACTGAGCTACCCTCAGTCCCAAGGCTCCTAGACCCCCAGTAATTAAGTAACTACCTTCCCTTTTCACAGAAACCTGCCTGGGCATTTCGGCGGTGATGGTTTCTGCCATCGAAATCACCACCTTGCCCATATGCTTGGCTTGCTGCATATGGCGGAAAGCCTCAATGGCCTTTTGGATGGGAAATACTTTGTGGGATAAGGGGTTGAGCTTACCGTGGTCGAATTTCTCCATCAGTTCCCTCAACAAGGTTTTGATTAAATTTGGGTCTCGTTGGGCTACTTCCCCTAAATCAAAGGGATAATACTGTGCATCTGGTCTTTTTTCTTTGACCTGTTTGTGATCCCAGATGCCAATTTTGCCAATTTCAATGAACCGTCCTCCGGTGGCTAAGACCTCAAAGCTGTTGTCAATGAATTCTCCATTGAGGCTATTGAGGACAATGTCTACCCCCTCTGACTGGGTCAGATTGTCCACTTGCTCAGCAAAATCTAAGGTACGGGAGTTCATGATGTGTTGCACTCCCTGGGATTGGAGAAATTCCCACTTGGGGGGACTAGCTGTAGCAAAGACTTCTGCTCCCACCATTTGGGCTAACTGCACTGCGGCTTGTCCGACCCCCCCTGCAGCAGAATGAATGAGCACTCTATCTCCTGGCTGAATTTGGGCTAGGTATACCAAACCGTAGTAGGCGGTCAGAAAGGCTAAGGGAATAGTTGCGGCTTCGGTTGAGCTCATTTGTGACGGTTTGCAAACCACAAACTCTCCCCGAGTAGTGACAAAGCTACTCAAGGCATCGGGAACGATGGTAGCGATAGCTTCATCTCCCACGTTTAAGTGAGATACCTTGTCCCCTACAGCCACGATGGTGCCTGCACACTCAAACCCAAAGGTCAGCTCCTCCGCCCTGGTAAGGCCAAGATGTTGAGCGTAATAGTCTTTGAGCAACCCTAGGGCATTGAGTACATCCCTGAAGTTCAGTCCTACTGCCGCCACTTGGATTTCTACTTCCTGTGGACTTGGGGGACGGCGTTTCATCGGTTGTAGGGTTAGGTTCTCTAACACTCCATATTCCGATAGCTTCAATTGGAAGAGTTGGTGGGCTGGGATTTGAAGTTGCCCCTCTTCGGCTTGGGATTGGTTTTGATGTCCCACTAGTCTGGCGATGTAACGTAACCCTTGACGATAAGCAATTTGGTTTTCGACCTCAGGAGAGTGTATTGCCTTAACTAAAGCGCCAACAGCATCCTCCTCTGTGGGGGCTGGGTCTAGGTCTAGAAGTCGGCATTGCAGTTCCGGGTGCTCATTGGCAATCACACGACCAAGTCCCCATAAGGGAGCCTGCTGGACTTGTATAGGCAGTGAGTCAGTTCCTACACCCTGGGCTCCCTGGGTAACGAGCCACAGAGCTGGAACTTTCAACCCTTTGGTTTGCACCAGTGCCTGCACCAGATTTAATACACTGCCACAACCGAGTTCTTGAGCTGACAGTAAATCCTGCTGCGAGCTTGGTAATAGTAATGTTTCCTGTAAACTCCACAAGTGGGCTATGCCTTGTAATGGGGCTTGATCGGCTAAAATTTCTTGCAGCAGGCGCAGGTATTCCTCCCTATCGGTGGGGTTGAGTTGGTAATGGTTCGGTTCTAACTTCTGGTAATCTGTTCCTGGTGTCACTAGGATACACTGCTGACCCCGGTGTTTTAGATAATCCCTCAGTTGCCTTCCCATTTCTGCCACTGGTGCAAACAGCAGCCAACTACCTAGTTTGGTTGTGGTGATTGACTTGGGATTAGCAGCAGCCGGTTTCGGTTGCCAATGGATTTGGTATAACCAGTTGCCCAGATCCGGCTGTAGACTCCTCAGTAGAGCTTGGGAACTTGTTAAGACTACAGTTAAACCTTCTACGTTGGCTACTACTGCTCCTCCCTCATCCAACAGCAGAACATCACTCGTTAAACTTTGTGTATTAGCTTTGGTTGTTGGACTTATGTTCACTTGAGTCCATAGGCGGGTGCTGGAACGACGGTAGACCTGTAAGCGCTTTATTGCTACTGGCAGATATGTTTCTTGGTTACCTGTTTCACCAAAGGCAGCACCTAAAACTTGGAAGCTAGCATCTAAGAGTACCGGGTGCAATTGGTATTCTGGAGCTTCTGGGACTAATGCTTCTGGTAATTGGATTTGACCGAGGGCTAATCCTTCAGTGCGCCACAGTTGTTGAATGGCTTGAAAACTAGAACCGTAATCAATGCCTCGATTGAGAAACTCTTGGTAGTACTCTTTAGGTGATACCTGTTGATCGCATTGGGATTGATAGGTTTCTAAGTCTTCAAAGGAGGGTTTGGTGTGTTTGTCTCCTGGCAGCAATTTCCCTTTGGCGTGGAAAGTCCAACTCTGTTCTGAGTGTTTTTCATCTATGTCAGCGCTGAAAATCTCGAAATCATAAGCTCCTTCCAACTCAGTCAATATCAACTGGATGGTCTTGACGCCATCCTCTGGCAGAATCAGAGCTTTTTGGATAACCACTTCCTCGATAATCAAAGAATCTGACTTGAACAGGGTTGAGCCTGCTGCTAAAGCCATTTCTAGGTAAGCGGTAGCGGGCAGTATTGGTTTTTCAAACACTCTATGGTGGTTGAGGTAAGCTGGTGAGGATGCACCCAGAAGGGACTCAAAACGAATTTGCTGCTCTAGACCAGCTAAATATAACCTTTGACCGAGTAAGGGGTGAAGGATGTGATATCTTGACAAAAATTCGTTTTTATGGTGTTTAGTAACTTTTTCAATCCAATACCGCTGACGTTGCCAAGGATAAGTGGGCAACAGTACTTTACGACGAGGGTAATCTCGGTCAAACTCTGACCAATCCACCGCCACTCCCTGGACATACAACTGCCCTAAACTCTGTAGCAGTTGCTGCCAGTCCTCTTGCCCTGGACGCAGAGAAGGCAACCATACTCCCACATTCTCTGGCAGACATTGACGACCCATCCCTAACAATATTGCTTTGGAACCAATTTCGACAAATATCTCATAACCTTCTTGAGCAAGGGTCTTCATACTTTGGGCAAATGTCACCGGCTGTCGCACATGACGAACCCAATATTGGGGGGTGGCAATCTCATCCTCAACTTGTTGTCCAGTGACATTGGAAATTATTGGGATACGGGGCTTTGAGTAGGTGACTTCTTGCGCTATTGCATCAAATGACCCCAGCATCGGTTCCATTAAGGGAGAATGGAACGCATGAGAAACCTCTAATGACTTGATCTTGACCCCGTCCCCGGCCAGGGTGGCACAGACGGACTCTAGGGCTTGACGCTGTCCGGAAATGACTAAACTCATCGGACCGTTAATGGCAGCGATCGCTACTTTTTCTGCGTAGGGTTCTATCGCCTTTTGCACTTGGCTCAAGGATGCCAACACTGCCACCATCTCGCCTTCTGGGGGCAACTCTTGCATTAACCTACCCCGATGGGCAATCAGTTTTAGACCATCTTCTAAGCTAAATACTCCTGCTACACAAGCGGCCACATATTCCCCAACACTGTGACCCATCACCACATCCGGTTGAATTCCCCAGGATTGCCATAACTCAAAGAGCGCATATTCGATAGCAAATAGAACTGGTTGAGTATAGGCAGTCTCATCAATCGGTGAGATTTCCCCTGGTTCTGGGTACAAGACACTAAGTAGAGGCTTCTGTTGATAGACACGTAAAATGCCATCACATTGCTCAAGGGTTTTCCGGAAGACCGGCTGTTGTTCATAGAGTTGCCGTCCCATATTCACATACTGTGAACCTTGACCGGTGAATAAAAATGCGATTTTGGGCTGAGTTGTAGTGGTTGGCAGTTGTCTTTGGCATACTCCTGCCACTTCCTGTGAATCACTAAAAGTAGTCAGTTTTTCCCTTAATTCAGCTACGGACTTTGCAACTACACTTAGACGGTGGTTAAAATGCTTACGCCCGGTATTCGCACTGAAACAAATATCTCCAATCTTATCTGTGGAATTATTTCCTAAAAATTCTTGATACCTTTGTACTAGATCTTGCAGCGCTTTGGAGCACTTAGCAGATAAAGTTAAGATATGGCACGGACGCTCATTTACCCCTTGAATTTTGAATTTTGAATTTTGAATTTTGAATTGTTTTGGTGCTTCCTCCAGAATTACATGGGCATTAGTGCCACTGATACCAAAGGAACTCACCCCTGCCAGTCGTCCCTTTGAACCAGATGACCACTGAATCGGTTGGGTTGGCACTACCACTGGAAGTTCTTCCCAGTTTATATAGGGATTGGGCTGTTTGAAGTGTAAATGAGGGGCAATTTCTTGGTGTTGCAGTTGTAAAACTACCTTGATTAAACCAGCAATACCTGCCGCTGCTTCTAGGTGACCAATATTGGTTTTTACTGAACCAATTGTTAAGGGATTTTCTGAAGAACGCCCTTGTCCTAAAACAGCGGCTAAAGCTCTCACTTCTATGGGATCTCCCAAGGAAGTTCCTGTACCATGTGCCTCCACATAACTCACCTGATATGGCTCTACCTTAGCTGCTGCTAGTGTCTGCTTAATTAGTTTTTCCTGTGCCAGTTTGTTCGGAATCGTCAGACCACTACTTGGCCCATCATGATTAACGGCAGAGCCTCGAATGGTTGCCAAAATCTTATTGCCATCACTGATAGCATCTGAAAGGCGCTTGAGGACGATAACCCCGCATCCTTCCCCTCTTCCATAACCATCAGCGGCTGCATCAAAGGTCTTACAACGACCATCCGGTGATAGAGCTTTCATCTGACATAAAGCTGTAGTTACCACAGGGGAAAGAATCAGTTGCACCCCACCCGCTAGGGCTAGATTACACTCACCTGCACGCAGGCTTTGACAAGCCAAATGTAGTGCTACCAAAGAAGAGGAACAAGCGGTATCTACAGCTAAACAAGGGCCTTGCAAACCTAAAAAATATGATAATCGACCAGAAGCAAAGCAAAAGCCGTTTCCCGTTCCATCATAGGGGTTAATGCGCTCGATTTCACCAGAAGTTAGCTGCAATTGTGCATAATCATTTTGACCAATGCCCAGGAAAACACCTGTTTGACTATCCTTTAATTCATTCGGTGCTTGTCCTGCTCTCTCTAGAGCTTCCCAGCTCACCTCTAACATTAAGCGTTGCTGGGGGTCAAGGCTAATAGCTTCTCTTGGGGAAATGCCAAAAAACTGAGGCGAGAATTGGTCTACCTGGGATAATAATCCAGCCTGACGTATGTACATTTTCCCGTTCGTATCGGGATTGGGGTCGTAATGAGCATCAATGTCCCACCGCGAGCAAGGAATAGGCATAATGGCATCCGTACCATCACGCAAAAGTCGCCAGAATGTCTCTGGGTCATTTGCTCCTCCAGGAAATCGGCAGCCCATACCAATGATGGCAATTGGCTCGCTTTTTGAACGCTCAACTGTCTCTAATCTAGCTCTTGCTTCCTTCAGTGCTAAAAGTACCTGTTTAGATGAAGAGAGTTGTTCTTCTTTATGGGATACCTGGTTCATTAGTGACTACCTCCTAATAGGGTTTTTAGTTCTTCAACTTCCTTGGCAATTAAAGATTCGACATCGTCTTCAGCAATTTGTTTTACTTCTGACAACGCATTCCCTTGTTCTTCTTCAATTGTGGGTAAGTTCATGTCACTCTTCTCAGGTAATCTCCATCCCATTACTTCCTCAGCTAAATACTTGGACAGTTTTTGAATGGTTGGATACTCAATTGCTAATGTTGCGGCAAGGGTAATTCCAAGATTGTTTTGGAGTCGGTTTTTTAGTTCCACTGCCATCAGTGAGTCCATACCCATGTCAACAAAACCCCCATCTAGATCTAGTAACTCAGATGAATCGAGCCCTAATACCTTCGCAACTTCAGTTTGAATGTGAGTTATTAAAATGTTTTGGCGATCGCACTCAGGAACAGATTCCAATCTTTCTAAAAGCTCATGCTGCTTTGTCTTTGTTGATTCGCTTTTTGTTACCAATTCCGCAAGCAATGGCATTTGATTCCCAAAACTAAATCGCTCCTGGAACACTGACCATTCCACTGGTAAAACTCCTACCTGTGGTAAGGATTGTTCCAGTAGTTGTCCTAGAATCTGCAATCCCTGTTCTGAAGCTAGAGGAGTGATTCCCATCGCCACCATTCTACTTTGATAACGACTATCCAAGTTTACTACCATTCCTGCTTTACTCCACGGTCCCCAGTTGATGCTCAAACCTGGTAAACCCAGGGAACGACGATGATAAACTAGACCATCCATGAAAGCATTGGCAGCAGCATAGTTTCCTTGACCTGGTGAGCCCAGTAATGAAGCCACTGAAGAGAAACAAATAAAGAAGTCCAAGGGGCTATTCTGAGTTAAGGTGTGTAAGTTCCAGGCTCCCTTTAGCTTCGGAGCCATGACACTCCTCAAGCTTTCCCAGGACATCATCTGCAATACACTATCCTCTAAAACACCCGCAGCATGAATAATGCCTTTCAAGGGTGGTAGAGATGACTGAATCACCTTTACCATCTGAGCTACATCTTCTGGCTTAGAAACATCAGCTTGGAGGAAAAGCACTTGAGTTCCTAGCTGTTCTAATTGTCTAATGAGCTCAATAGTTGTTCCAGATGCCTCTCGACGCCCAGTGAGTACCAAATGTCTTGCTCCCTGAGATACCATCCACTGAGCTACTTGCAGCCCTAAGGCTCCTAGTCCACCAGTAATCAGGTATGTACTATGGTCGTCCAACACAACTTCTTTTGATGGTGCTAACACCTGCTTAACTAGACGGGGCACATAGAGTTTTCCTTCTCGAAAGGCGAGATTATCTTCTCCTTGGGTATCTTGAATCTGTGCCAGCAGCATCTCCACCTCACCTTCAGGTGCCGATGGCTCTAAATCCACCATTCCCCCCCACAGTTGAGGATGTTCCAGAGCCGCCACTTTTCCTAGTCCCCATATGGGAGCTTGGGCTACTGCGACAGAATCAGTCTGAAATTCTACTGGTTGTGCTCCACGGGTAATTAACCACAATCGAGGTGATGGGGAGAAATTGTGCTTGAGTAGAGCTTGCAGCAAATGCAAGACACTGCCACAACCGAGTCTCTGACTCTGCTCTAAACTTGAGATAGTCAAATCCTCTTCGGGAACTGCATCTAAACTCCACAGGTGAATTATTCCTTTTAATGGCAACTGGCTGGTTTTGATAACCTCTTGAAACAAAAGTTCAAAATCTCCCGGTTCGCCAGGATTAAGGCCGTAAATTCCTGTTCCCTGAATCTTGTAAGCATCTCTGGCATAGACCAAAGTGCATTGATGACCTTGTTGCTGTAAATTTGCAGCCAAGGCTTGCCCCACGAAGGTGGAGTCAGCACAAATTAGCCAATGACCCTCTTGAGAATTTTGGGTGGTTTCTAAGGTGGTTTTTACCTGGGAGAATAATGGTTTCCACTGTACTTGATAGAGCCAATCTTTGACAGTTGCTGCTGTGAGTTGACTGCGATGCTGTTTGACCAATATTTCCAGCAATTCTGGCAATAACTTGGTTTGTTCTGGAGTAAATTTTCCTGCTTTTTCTAATTGTTGAGCCAACTGTTGAGTATTCCCATCGTTAAGCCAATCCACAATGGTTGTGGTCTTATTTGCCGAATCCGAATAAGCAGCCAATTGGCTTTCATTTTCTGAAGTCTCAATCCAATACCGTTGCCGTTGAAAGGGATAAGTGGGCAACACCACCTTACTACGGGAATAATCTTGATCAAACCCTAACCAATCAACTTTGACTCCCCGCACATATAATTGAGCTAAACTTTGTAGCATTTGCTGCGAGTCTTCTTGCCCTGGTCGTAGAGAAGGCAAGCATACTCCCACATCTTCTGGCAAACACTGTTTTGCCATGGCTAACAATATTGGTTTGGAGCCGATTTCTAGGAAGACTTCATAACCAAGTTGGTGCAAAGTCTCCATACTTTGGGCAAACTTCACCGATTGACAGACATGATTTACCCAGTAGCTGGCTGTAGCAATACTCTGCTCGGCTCTAGCTCCTGTGACATTTGAGATCAGGGGAATCTGGGGTTGATTATAGGTGATTTGACTAGCTACTACTTCAAAGTCTGCCAACATCGGTTCCATCAAGGGTGAATGGAAGGCGTGGGATACTTGTAGCTGTTTGGTCTTAATTCCTTCTACTTCTAAGCTGTCCCTAACTTTCTTCATCGCTTCTGCTGCACCGGAAATGACCACGCTAACAGGTCCGTTGATGGCCGCTACTGCCACTTGTTCTGTGTATGGGGAAATCAGTTGATTGACTTTCTCCTCTGATGCCATCACCGCTACCATCTCACCTCCAGAAGGTAGCTGCTGCATTAACCTTCCCCGATGGGCAATCAGTTTTAATCCATCTTCTAAGCTAAATACTCCTGCTACACAAGCGGCCACATATTCCCCAACACTGTGACCCATCACCACATCCGGTTGAATTCCCCAGGATTGCCATAGTTGGACTAGGGCATATTCCATGGCAAATAGGGCGGGTTGGGTATATGCAGTTTGGTCAATGAGAACACTATTTATTTCTTGAGTATCTTCCGAATAAATAACATCTAAAATAGATTTTTCTAAATAAGGTTTGAGAATTTTTTCACACTGATCTAAGGTTCGACGGAAGATGGGTTGGGTTTCATAAAGTTGCCTTCCCATGTTGATATACTGAGAACCTTGTCCGGTAAACAGAAAAGCAATTTTAGGGTATTTATTATTACTATATAGCTGTCCAGATAATACACCATTAGTTTCTTCGGCTGCACTAATTTGTGCTAATTTCTCAGCGGCCTCTTGTTGGTTAGAAGTAACAATAGCGAGACGATGGCTAAAATGGTTACGCCCTGTATTAGCCGTGAAGCAAATATCGGCGATGGCTGCTGTGAAATTATTCCCTAACAAGTTTTCATAAGATCGTGCTAACTCAAGCAGAGCTTGTTCAGATTTTGCCGATAAAGTTAATATATGATGCCCTCGCTCACTTAACTCTTCACTTTTGCCTTTGTTAAGGGGGACTAGGGGGGATTGACTTTTGCCTTGTCCTGGTGCTTGTTCTAAGATGACATGAGCATTTGTACCCCCAAAGCCAAAAGCACTAATCCCTGCTCGTAATGGTTGTTCCACCGATGACCATGGTTGAAGTGCCCGAGGAATCTCAATCGGAGTCTTCTGTAATTCAATATAAGGATTTAAGTTTTTCAAGTGAATGTGAGGTGTAATTTCACTCTGCTCTAAGCACAATACCGACTTAATTAAACCAGCAATCCCCGCCGCCGCTTCCAAATGACCAATATTAGTTTTTACCGAACCAATCCAACAAGGTTGATTTGACTGGCGACCTTCCATCAGAACCTTTTTGAGAGAATTGACTTCAATAGGATCTCCTAAAGAAGTTCCAGTTCCGTGTGTCTCCACATAACTAATTTGATTTGGTTTTACTCCCGCCTTAGCTAAAGCTAGACGAATTACATCTTGCTGAGATTTACCATTAGGTGCAGTTAGTCCATTAGTTAGACCATCTTGATTAACCGCAGAACCTCTAATAATTGCCTGAATATGGTCTCCATCTGCTAGAGCATCATCAAGACGTTTAAGTACAACTACTCCGCAGCCCTCTGAACGGACATAACCGTCAGCTTCTGCATCAAAAGTCTTACAGCGACCGTCGGCTGCCATCATTTGAGCCAATGAAAACGTCCGAGTCAATTGAGGAGTCAAGATCAAATTTACTCCTCCAGCTAAAGCCAGATTACACTCGTGATGCAACAAACTTTGACAAGCTTGATGAACCGCTACTAGAGAAGAGGAGCAAGCGGTATCTACAGCCCAAGACGGTCCATGCCAATCCAAGACATAAGATAGACGATTGGCAGCAAGACTAAAAGCATTACCCGTACCATAGTACGCTTCGGTATTGGCCAGGTTTGAGCCTAAGTTGGCATAATCTCCACTACTAATGCCGATAAAAACCCCACTGCGACTTCCGGCTAGTCCTTCGGCTGCTAGTCCGGCGTTTTCTAAAGCCTCCCAACTCACTTCTAACAGCAACCGTTGTTGGGGGTCTAGCTGATTGGTCTCCCGTGGAGAAATATTAAAAAATTGGGCATCAAACTGGTCAACTTGCTCCAAAAAACCACCCCAATCATTCTCCGATTCCCAACGAGAAACTGGCACTTTAGTAATCCCATCCTGACCTGAGCGCAACAAAGACCAGAAAGCTTCGGGATTATTAGCTTTTGGGAAACGACACCCTTTGCCAATGATCGCTATTGCTGAGGTGACGGTGGCAGGATTTGAAGCAATCGTCTTAGATGAGGAGTTTAATAAAGGAGTGTTTTGCCCCAAATAATCAGCCAGTGCTTGAATACTGGGATAGTCATACACCAGAGTCGGAACCACTGCTATCCCCAACCAGTCTTCTAATTCTGCTGCAATGTTCACAGCTTTAACTGAATTTAACCCATAAACAGCTAACGGTTGTTTACAGTCAATCTTTTCCGGTGCTAGTTGTAATAATCTAGCCAGTTGATTGATTAACCAGGCTTGGATTTCTGCCACCGTTTTCGAGGGGTTAGCACAAGTATCATCTTGATAAGTTAGGGGTGAACTTGAACTACTGATATCAGGAGTATTTTCACGAGTTTTTTGCCACTGCCCTACGACATTTAAACTCCCTTCTAACAATCCTTGCTTACAAGCACGACGTTGAATTTTACCACTAGACGTCTTCGGGATACTTGCTGTCTTCAACAAGACTACCCCATCAATGTCTAATTCATGTTCTGTTGATACGGCGATTTGAATTTCTCTAACTACCTCATCTGTGTTCAGCTTCCGTAGGTAAGTTCGTTCCACCTCACAAGCAACCACCAAGCTTTCCTCTCCTTCTATATCCACAGAAAAGGCAGCACTACAATGACTTCGTAAAGCAGGATGGCTGTTTTCAACTGTTAATTCAATATCTTGGGGATAATGATTGCGACCTCTAATTATAACTAGATCCTTTAGTCTTCCTGTAACAAACAGTTCTCGATTACGGAAAAATCCCAAGTCCCCTGTACGTAAAAAAGGTCCGTCCCCTATATCTTTCAGATAACCTTGAAAGGTTTCTTTTGTTGCTTGGGGGCGATCCCAATACCCAGACGTTACACTTCCACTGCTAACCCAAATCTCTCCTACTTTTCCTGGTTCACAGCGAGTTAACAACTCTGGATTAACGATAATTATTGTTGTGTCCAGGTAAGTATGACCAACACCCACCAACCTTCGACTTTCATCCGAGGAAATTTCACTCTCTACTACCGAATTTTGTTCTAATTCTCCTGTCAATACCCCCTGAATCACCGGCGATTGCTTCTTCTGTCCACCGGTAACAACCAGAGTAGTCTCAGCCATGCCATAGCAAGGATAAAAGGCACTGTAATTGAAACCACACTGAGCAAATTTTTGACCAAATTGCTCCAGAGTTTCTGCCCGTACTGGTTCTGCCCCATTAAAAGCTATATCCCAACTGCTCAAGTCCAGATTAGCTAATTGTTCTTCTGGAACTTTTTTGACACATAAATCATAAGCAAAATTGGGTGCGCCACTGGTCGTTGCCTTGTAGTTAGAAATTGCCTTTAACCAACGAATCGGCTTCTGCAGAAATGCTACTGGAGGCATCAGAATACTGGGCAATCCCAGATACATTGGCTGTACGATATTAAAAATCAATCCCATATCATGGAATAATGGCAACCAACCTAAAACTATACTCTGCTCGCTATGATCAAATGCTTGATGGATAACCTGCTGGTTGTGAATGATATTGCCATGGGTCACCATTACCCCTTTGGGTTTTCCTGTGGAACCCGACGTATATTGCAAAAACGCCAAACTTGACTGTGTCACTGATAATGGTGCAAACTCTTGACCATTAGTAACAATAGTATCGGTAGCTACCAACATCAACTGCGCTAATTCAGCTTCCTCTTCCCACCTTTGCTCAATGTCAGCCAATATTGATGTGGTGGTCAGCGCTATTTTAGCTTGAGAATCTCTAACAATATTTAGCAACCGAGACAATTTTTGATTGCGTCTGGGAGGATAAACGGGAACCGCTACTATCCCTGCATATAAGCATCCAAAGAAAGCACTAATGAATTCTAATCCAGAAGGGTATAACAGTAAAGCACGCTCTCCTTGCCATTGCTGGAGATGAGATGCGATCGCTCTTGCTTGTCTGTCTAACTCTCCGTAGGTAAGACTTCCTAATTCAGTTTCTCCATTTTGAAGGAAGATATAGGCTTGTTTATCAGGCTGCTCTTGGGCTCTATAGTTTATTATTTCTGATAATAACGCAGTTGTTAAATCTTTTTTTGATTCCACGAAATTTTGATTCCACGAAAAAAGTGTGATATTTATCTCTCTTCTGTCACTCTGGAACATTTCTACGAATTTCTGCCATTACAGCCGACGACAAATCAACGTTTCAACCCGGTTTGACAGAAGAGAGTTATAGCGCTGAGCGCTGGTGTATTTACACATTTATAAATGGAAGCTTTATCAGGAAGCTTTAGAACATTTGTACTGTAAATACACGAGAGCGAACTGCTATACATAAGTATTTTTATATATTCCAACTCAACGCCTGTCTTGTCTATACGAAAAATTACGTAGTTTTGATGAATAAAATGTAACACCATTTGAGCCACTCCCACGGCTAGAAGCGCGTGGGATTCAGGCATCAGACAGAGATTGCAACCTGAGGCTGTCTGACATCTCCTACGCCTAGGGTTGAACTCCCAACCCTTTTGATCATTAAAGTCAGCGAAGGAGTCGCCTCCTCCACTGCTCTCCAAAACGGAACGTGATACTTTCGCATCATTCCGCTCCTCAGTAAGACGGCTGTTGTCATCAGTACGTCATTACCAACATATCGTTTTCCCAAACCCAAAGGTTTGATTCAACTGGTGGCTTAGGCTTAGCACTATTGCAGCTAGATTTATTGCCGAGACTACCATCAAGGGCGGTCTTTTTGTCGTGGCAATGTCGATGAAGTAGTTGCCAATTATCATAGGAGTCCCGTCCACCAAGAGATAATGGGATGATATGGTCAACTTCTATCGAGTCTCCATCTTGGAAGTAGTTACCACAATGAGCGCATAATCCATTCTGTGTCTTGAGTAGTTTGGCTACTCTTGTGGGCACTTCA
>JAAHFP010000004.1 GCA_010672925.1 Symploca sp. SIO1C2
GAGTTGAGGGGTAAAGCCTTCGCGAAGGGAGTTTAACAGTATTCATTCGGATGCAATCAGCGCGAAGGCTTCCCCCCTAATACTTGTAGGACTCGTATAGCACCTGCTTACTGACCTGAATCCTTACCTTCTGACGACAAAATACTCATTGAATCTTCGATGAACAAAACTGAATTGATTCTCATCCCCCGAACCTAATCTGCCCAATCGTGCATATTTTAAGACATCAATCACCTTTTCAACCGGATAGTTGGGAAATCTGGCTTTTAGTTCTGAGATTGATGCTTCAAGTCCTGATGTTTGGCTAGTCAGCATCATATCCGAGACATCAATTGAAAACTTAATGACTTTTTCCTTGGTTAATTGATTTTTCTGGATTCTGTCCATTGAGGCTTCAAGATTACGCTCAATGTAACTCGCATAAAGATCTGCTTGATTTTGAGGTAGGTTATTATCGTGATCC
Organism: Symploca sp. SIO1C2; assembly: GCA_010672925.1. Taxonomy (GTDB): domain Bacteria; phylum Cyanobacteriota; class Cyanobacteriia; order Cyanobacteriales; family Coleofasciculaceae; genus Caldora. Next base: position 464 of record JAAHFP010000004.1, read on the forward strand.
TGAGCATAGCTGGAAATCAAAGTAGCAGTAAAAGGATTTCTGGCAATGGGAACAAATTCTTGCCTCTCCTTAAAGATGCGTCTGACTAGACTTTGATCATAGGAGAGAGATTTTTGTAGAAGCTTAATAATCTTATTTTCCGTCAGGGGACGAATTTCCAGGGTGGTTTTAACGTCGAATTTGCTGGTTGGCTTTCTGAAAAACCTTGAAGCCAGTAATCCTCTGGATTGAGTTGCACCACAGAGGAATCTATGAGTTATATCTGAGAGTTTATCAATTAACCAAGAATTTTCCTGTTCATCTAGTACTGCGGGAATTTCATCAAAGGAATCGAGAATAATAAAAAATCTGCCATGTAATAACATTTTATCAAAGGCAGCTCGTACAAACTCATTGGTGTAGTAATCACCTCTACCAATTAAGTTATCGACGACAAACTGTTGTAACTCTTCGACAGTAGGAGGAGAATCTTCTGTCCAAGGTCTTTCTGATCTCCACTCCTTGAGATTGATATATAAAGGAACTTTTCCTGTTTTCTCACTTTCCTGAAATAGTTCCAAACATAACTTTCTCAGAGCCACACTTTTACCGGAACCTGGATCCCCTAACACCAGAAACACTCGGCTCTTTTTATCGGAACGAATTGCATTAAGCAGATCCGTGACTTTTCTTAACCTTTTATTCCCAGACTGTACCTCTACCTCTGCCTCAAGAGGAATATAAGCATCTGGATTCCAACGATTCTCCCGGTCTATTTTTCTAATGTCGTCAGCAAAATAGTTACAAAAAGCTTTTAATCGGTCTTGATAACTTTTTTCCGGAAACTCCTTTTCTATGGGGGTTGGGTGTTTCCCCATTGCTGTCCGGTCTTGCAGGTAATAATTGACAATTAGAATTACCAGGGTGAGGAAGACTAAAACAGCAATTGACGGAGCTTCTGGTGAATTAGCTGGGGGAGGCAGTTTATTGAAGAAAGGCTTAGAGACTGAATTTAACAGAGGTTTCCACCAAGGTTGTAGTGCTACAGCTGTAGCAGCGACTTTCAGAGAATTTAAGCGTACATTAGTTGCTCCTTGATGTGCCGGTTCCCATATTGATTTAGTTAAGACAGTCAGGATAACAATAACAACAGCTAGAACAACTGTTTCTAACCATGTATTGATCTTGAAAGATATTACTAGCGATACGACAGCGATCGCTAAAAATATATATAAGGAAAGGTATCTACTCTGAGGACTCATTTTCCATACTCCAGGCAGTTTTTGTTGAAAGACAAGGCTTAAGCAGCCTTATACCAAATCCGCTTTACCGAGGATATACCTAAAACACATAATTTTGCACAAAGCAAATTTGTTAATTTTTCCAAAAATTCTAGCAAAGCGTGAAAAACTATGTTTAGCGCTGATGTGCAGTGCCCACCTTCCTACAAAAGTCGCGATCGCTATATTATAAATGAGGGGACTGTGATTCATGTAAAAACCAAAGTAAGCTTGCCAAGCATGAGTTTGACTTTGCTGATACTTTCTGTATCTTAACCTACCGATGTTTGTCGAATAGGATGAGCTCTAGGAGCAACAAGTTTAGCACGAAGAGGTAATGCCAAAGAAAATAAGAGAATTGAAAGCAATGGTGGCAAAAATTGGATACATCCTTCAAGCGGGTAGGGGCAAAGGAAGTCATACCTATTGGAAACATCCGTTGCTACCTGAAGAACCACTAACCATACCAGGCAAGGATGGGGATGATGCTCCACTATATTTAGAAAGAAACATTCAACGGGTGCTGAAAAAGTTGGAAGAGATTGAAAATGAGGAAGGTGAAGAATGAGCTATCACTACAGCATGGTGATTCAATGGTCAGAGGAGGATCAACTTTTCTTAGTTCACTTACCTGAGTTTCCCTGGCAGCAGTTTCATACTCATGGTAGAACTTATGAAGAAGCTGCCAAAAATGGTCAGGAAGTGATTGAAGCTTTTGTGGAGATACTGACACAGGAGGATAAACCTCTACCAGAACCCAGAATTCTTCCCACAAAGCCTTTACAGGTTGCCTAGTTGGGCTAAAAATGTAGGTTGGAAGGAACTAAAACCCAATGCTATCCCCAGGTTAATGCAACCAATCACCAGATCCAGTAATCAATGGGTTATCATTGGAGCGGGTTTTGTAGGTCTATTGTCGTCAAATACATTGACGTTAACCCTAAACCCGCCCCTACAGCAATTTATATCTTATTGCTCAATAAACCTCCTCCTCCGCATCAAGTTGACGGTAATATTCCTCTTGTTCGAGATCAAGCTCATGTCGATAGGCAGCAATATCTGCTAACACTTCTTCAAAGTCAGGATCATCTTTGAACATTCCTGCAAACTTCATCCAAGGATGTTCCGGTTTAGGTAAATCGGGCTCTAAAGAAAGTTTTTCATATTTATCAGGAGTCATCCTTAATTGTTCTTCAAAACTCTGCTGTAACTCTTCTGGCAATGTCATCATCCAGTCGAGCAAGCGGAACAGTTTCCTGATGTCTTCTTGATCGTAACCTTTTTCCAATAGTTTCCGAACCACATCCCATTTCCCCTGCTGCCGCATTTGGGGTTTCCCTCGCGTCATCAGGGTTGTCAGATGAGCCACGATTATGAATGTAGAATTTAGAATTAAGAATGTAGAATGTAAAAACTAGAGCAAATTTTTGCATCAAATGAGTATTTATCTCAAGGTAGCTAGGTGGTAAGGTAAAAAATTCATTCTAAATTCTATATTCTAAATTCTACATTCTAGAGTCGGCTTCCTTCCAGGGTGTATCGTAGTTGGCTGCTGTTTGTGTACTCACTTACTTGTGCTACTCACTCCGTGACTTTTGCTTAGGATAAGCAGAGTTGCACTTATAAAGAAAGCTCATTTTGATATTGACATTAGGACTGGTTTGAGGGGTAGTACTAAATCCGATGAGAGCTAGATCACAAATAAAGCGCAAAACCCTGTAGAGACGTTGCATGCAACGTCTCTACAATGTGGGAAAGCAGATTTATGTATACCGGATTTGGTATAACCATGCTCGATGGAGGAAAAACCTAGGACATCTTGAATCTAGGCAGTTTAAACCTCCTGCCCTCTGCCTTCTGCCTTATTAATCAAAACCCATTACCAATTAAAATAAATGGAGCCCAGTAGTAAGGATGGGAAAAACCAGCGGCACGGCTATTTCCACTACCAGAACTCGATACTGGAGCAATAATTGCCCTATCCTCAGCATCTTCTGTAGCTTCAATATTCCCCTGAATCATACTCAACTGAGCTTGTCGTAGCGCCTCCGCTTTCGTCATCGGTGCAGCGGTAGTTCCCTGAGCTAAATTACTATAAAACTGTTGCATTAATTGACTAGTACTGGCATCATTAACTAACCACAGAGAAGCCATCACTGCTTTTGCTTTACCTCGGAGAAAGTAAGAGCTAATACCAGCAATTTCAACTCCATCTTGATCTGGTCCTCCTAAAGCGGTTTCGCAAGCCGATAACACTACTAGGTGGATATCCCGTAAATCCTGTAAAGTCCGAATATCGGGAATGGCTAACTTCTCCCCGGTTCCTAATAGTAGATAAGAATCTTCAGGATTTCCTGGTACAAATTCACCATGAGTAGCAACATGCAAAATCCGATGCTCTTGTAAATTATCTCGCAAGGCACGGAAATCGAAGGCTTCATTGAGTAATTGCAAACCAGGATAAATTCCCTGCTGATCATTGCTGGATTGTCGCACGATCGCGTCTAATTCTTTTGGTACATTGGCTAAAGCGTTGAATCCCGGCACTGCTTTGGATAAACCTAGTCCTAAAACTGGAGTGTTCTCCTTACCAGGAGGTAATCCCTCACTCATATCTGTTAAGCCAGCGGAAAGTACGGTGGAAACTGTGTAGCGCTCAATTAGGTACTGCTCTCCATCAAATAAGGCTGCCATGGGGATGTAACGGGTTACTCTATCTAGGGAGAAGACTAGGTTTTGAATTTCAGCGGTATTGCTACTAAGTTCTGATTCTAGGGGTTCAATTAACCATTGATAGAGTTGCTTGCCTGTGGCTTGGAGTTCTTTGATACTAGAGTCAGGTTTTTGTAGTAACTGGCGAAACTTCAGTACCGTTTCCCCTAACTGGCGGCGATTCACCCCTTCTACTTCAATACTATTAACTACTACTCCCTGGGATGCCCAAAGTAACCAGATTTTATCTTCTAGTACTAGGGGATAAATGAGTATTGTACCCGGCTTAGCTTCCACAATGGCTTCGGCTTCTGGGAGGAAGTCTCCAGGGTTGAGGGTAGTCGGTTCCTGACTGCGGCGCTGCCGAAATTCTTGCTCAATTACTTGGATCTGTTGATCAAATTCTCGCACTAAAACATCTCTGCGATCGCGTAATTGGCTCAGTTGATTACAGCGTTGTTGTTCACATTGATAAATTTCTTGACCAAAGGCAATTAAGCTATTACTCTTAGTTTGGATTGTGCCTTCGGTAGGATTAAGGGGAATATCTTCTGGCTGTTCTCCCTGGCTCCTGGTAAACTCCTGTAACTCCTGCACCTTAAGTAACTCTAGTACTTGCTGGGCTTCCAGGATGCGGTCTTGGGAAAGTAACAAATCCGCTAACTCCCGGTAAATATCCGCTTTCTGACTACGCTCTAAACCTTGTACTGCTTGGAGAAAAGACTCCTGTAACTCCGTTGGTAATCCCTTTAAATTGCGGCGAATTTGCTCTAGTCCATTAACAGCTTGTTTGTAGTGGGTTATGGCTGTTAAGGGGAGATTGAGGTCACGATAGACTCGTGCTAAACCAGTCTGCACCGCTACATCTGCTCCTACTGCTTCGGTATCGGCAATTGCGGTTAATCCCTGACGGTAAGCAGCTACAGCTTGCTCTGATTGTTCCGATTGACGATAAATATCCCCTAATATAGTTAGAAAGAATCCCTCCATCGCTGAGGCTTGTTCTTCCCTGGCAATGGCTAAACCAGTTTTTGCCAATTTCTCAGCTTGGGTATAATCTCCCAAACTACCATAACCGATACTTAAAGCTGAGAGAGCTGAGACTTGAGCTAGAGGACTTTTGATTTGCTGGGCAACTTGCAAACTTTGTTGAGCTTGTTCGATTGCTTGGGGTAAGTCTCCTAAGGCAAAATAGGTATTAGCCAGATAAACTAGGGCAAAGGCTTCGGCTTCCTTTTCTTTGAGTTGCTGAGCAATCGTGAGGATCCTTTGGGCTGACTCTAGGGCTTTTGGGTAATCTCCCAGGAAGGCATAGGTATCTGCCAAAGCATATAAGGCGGTCATTTCCGGCCAAGGATTAGCAGAAAATCCCAGGGAGGAACTAGAAGACTTAGAAGCGATCGCTAAACTGGCTTCTCCTAACTCTATCGCTTTTTCCGGTTGGTTGAGGGAAATATAGATTTTACCTAGAGTACCTAAGGCGGTTGACTCTAAGAAAGCATTGTTAGTCTTTTTCGCAATAGCTAGAGCATCTTCAGCCAGAGCGATCGCTTTTTGAGGTTCCCTGAGCAATCCATAGGCATTCAGAAAACGGTAAGCATCACTAAGGTTTACTAGAGCTGAGCCTTCAATGTAGCGGTTTTGCAGTTTCCTGGCAAGGGTTAAGCTGGCTTGGGCCGACTCTAAAGCTTTTTCATACTCTCCCAAACGGGTGTAAGCTCTACTCAGAGCATACAAAGCATGTCCCTCGGCATAACGATTTTGCTGCTTCTGGGCTTGAGCTAAAATATCCTGTGCTAATTCTAGGGCTCTTTCTGGCTCACCAATAGCATCATAAGCTTGAAACAAAGTTTGAGCAGTCCAGTTGCCCACATATGGTTGCTCTCTCGATAAAGCAAGAGCCTGCTGCCCGTACTCTATCACTTTTTCCGTTTCCCCCAAACTCGTGTGCACCTGAATCAGACTCCATAATGCCCAGATTTCTCTTTGGGGATTGGGCTGCTGTCGAATCTTGGTAAGGGCTTCTTCTGCAAATACTCTTGCCTTCTGGGGTTCTCCCGCTGTCAGGTATGCTTGCACTAGAGTATTTAAAGCCAAATTCTCGGCGGAAGGGTTTTGCTCCTGTTTCGCTAAAGTTAGAGCTTGTTGGGCTAAGTCGATGGCCTTTTGGGGTTCCCCTGCTGCCAGATATGCTTGGATTAGTACTCCGGAAGTGAGGTTTTGAGTAGGAGAATTTGCCCCCTGTTGAAAGGCCTGCTCAATTACTTGCTCAATTAATTCAATCCCTGCTTCCGTTTCTCCCGTTGCCCTGTAAGCCATGTAAGCTTTCGTTAACATACCTATCGCCACATTCTCCGCCAGCTGATTGTTTTCCTTTTGGGCTTGATTAAGGTAAGTTTGGGCTAGTTCAATCCCTTTTTGGACTTCTCCGGTATTGAGATAAGCTTGAAAGAGTGAATTGAGAACAAAGTTTTCCGTGGCAGTATCTTGCTGCTGTTGCGCTTGAGCCAATACTTCCTCTGCTAAGGTAACTGCTTTTTGGTTTTCTCCAGCACTGGTGTATGCTTGATAGAGCATATCGACAGCCTGAATTTTGAGTTGAGGGTCTTGCTGTTGCTGAGCTTTAGTGAATAACTCTTGAGCTAGAGCGATCGCTTTTGGGTTTTCCCCGGCACTAATGTAAGCTCGTAATAGTAGATTGACTGCCCCAAGTTCCGTTAGAGAATTCTGCTGTTGCCTAGCCAGGGTAACTGCTTGTTGGGCTAAGGGGATGGCTTTCTGGTTTTCTCCGATACGTAGGTAAGTCTCAATCAGAGTAGTTAAAAATTGGTTTTCCAATTGAGGATTCTGCTGTTGCCTAGCCAAAGTTAAAGCTTGCTGAGCAAATTCCACCCCCTTTTGATTTTCCCCAGCAGTTAAGTAAACCTGCACCAAAGTCTCTAAAGCCCAAGTTTCCATTGAGGGATTTTTCTGCTCCCTGGCTAAATCCAAAACCCGCTGTGCCAGTTGAATCAGCTTTTGGGTTTCTCCGGTAGCCCGATAAACTGTATACACTTGGCCAACCATGCCCAAAATTGTCTGTTGAGGGGGAAGATTGGGCTGTTGCTCCAACCAGCTCAAGATTTCATCCGCTAAAGCAACAGTTTTTTTAGTTTCTCCCACCACCATATAAACTTGCAACAGCATACCTAAAGCTGCGCTTTCTGCAGTTAAATTTTGTTCCTCTCTAGCTAAAGTCAGGGCTTCCTCAGCTAAGGCAATGGCTTGTGGGGTTTCTCCTGTATTGAGGTAAATCTGAAGTAAGCTATTGGTAGCCAAGTTTTGGGCAAAAGAATTCTCTTGTTGCCGTGCCTGGATCAAAGCTTCTTGAGCTAAAGCGATCGCTTTTTCTTTTTCCCCAGTACTCAGGTAAACTTGAGTTAGCATTCCTAGAGCCCAGTTTTGTGCTTGGTAATTTTGCTGTTCCTTTGCCAGGGTGAGAGCTTCCTGAGCCAACTCAATCGTTTTTTGAGTTTCTCCCCCAGTCATGTAGCTAGTTACTAACAACCCTAAAGCTGCAAATTGTCCTTTAATATTTTGTTGCTCCTTGGCAATAGCTAAGACTTGCTCCCCTAGTTCAATGACTTTTTGGGAGTTGCGCCTAATCATGTAACCTTGAGCCTGGGTATAGAGGGCATAAGTTTCCAAGCGAAGATTTTGCAAGGTGCGGGCAATAGTTACCGCTTCCTCGATATACTCAATCCCCTTTTCCCCCTGACCAATGATATTATAGGCACTACCTAGTGCTGATAAAGCCCAACCTTCTAACAGAGAATGGGACAATTGTTTGGCCAGGGCTAAGCCTTCCTCCAAATACTTAAAAGCTTGTGGAGATTGACCTTGGCGAGTATAAATAATACCAATATTGATCAGAGTTTCTGCTTCCCCTAAAGAATCATCTGCTTGTCTACGGATTGCCAAGGACTGCTGGGAAAGCTGCAAAGCCGGAGGATAATTATTCTCACTGAGGTAAACCCCTGCCAGATAGTGCAAAGTTCTCCCTTCCCCAACCAACTCATTTTCCTCTTGAAGAATTGCCAAAGCTTGCTCTAAAGTTTCCCTCGCTTTCTCCTTTTGGTCTAAGCCGTTGTAAGCTAATCCCATATAACTGAGAGTTTCCCCAACTCCAGTACGATTGTTAATTGCTTCTCGAATAGCTAAAGCTTGCTGCAATATTTCCAAAGCCTGAGCATATTCCCCCAAACCGTTGTAAGCTTTGCCCAAGTTAGTTAAGATTTGACCTTGCCCTGTCGGATTATCTTGTGATTGATAAATTACCAGTGCTTGTTGGTAATTCTCCAAAGCTTCTCGATATAAACCCTGACGATATTGCTTCTCGGCTGTTTGCCATAACTCTTGCGCCTCAGTTTTACTTATTGCGGAGGTGGAGTTTTGAGCCAAAACAGAGGGAATTTGAGGAGTAATCCCCGGTAATTCCAGAGGTGCGAGGGAAAGGAGTAAGGTAGCACTTACTAAGCTGAGGTATCTGGGAAGAATCTTCATGACTAAGGCTAATGGTTAGGAAGGGCTTGGGTGAATAATTTCAAACCCTCTAACTTATCATCATTTACTGTAATTTTTACGCAGCAAGTTGTGATTTTACCTTCCAAGGGATCGACAATCCAATATTCAAAAATTTCTAACACAGAGGTAACAATGGTAAAATTTTAATCCTCAGGCTCTACACCCATTGCTCGCAATTGAGCTGCTAAACGTTCGGCTCGTTGATGTTCTGCTTCCGCCCGCTTTCGTTCTTGCTCTAGTAGCTGCTTTTCTTGCTCAACAGGTGTAGGAATCCAATTTCCTGCTATATCGTACCAACGCAACCAGAATCGTCTTAAATCTTGATATTTTCCTGACCATAATCCTAAACCTAGTTCTATTTCTGGAAGCCAGAATTGGGTGCTGCTGAGAATCACTTCCCGATAGCTGTTGCGCACTAATTCAAACAGGCGCAGTTTATTGCTATTACCATTAAAAACTACATAATAAGGAATTCTGAGAATTCGCTCGTAGACTTCCCATTTAGTTGGGGGTTGGTTGGCTTTTGGCGTCACTTCTCCTAAGTCTTCTTTTTGAGTACTCGGAGAAAGTAGCTCTATGGCAATAAAAGGAGCTACTCCTTCCTGCCAAATCACGTAACTCAAGCGAGATTCTCTCTGTTCATATAAACGATCCACTCCCAAGACAGCAAACCAATCTGGACGTTTATACCAAGTAGGTTGTTTCAGGTTATAGTAGATATTCAAATCACTGGCAACGAGAATTTGCTTTCTTGGATAATTGGGGGGAAGAAAAGTTTTCTCTAGTAAATCTGCTTGCCAATTATGGTATTGATCCGGCAATCCTGAATCCTCTTTCTCTTCGCTAGGTAGATCATACATTGTCGGCAGAATTTCTTGCGGGGGTCGGGGTGGATCTGTTTGTTGATACATCTAACTTAGATTTGACCAATCTCATACCTACAGTGTAATAGAAGAGGAGAGAGCAAAAACCCTGTAGAGACGTTGCATGCAACGTCTCTACAATGTGGGTATAACGGGTTTGTGTATACCGGATTTGGTATTACGGTAACAAACTCAAACAAGCACTAACATCTACAGCTAGCTTTTCCCCCAGCTGTAATAACTGGCGTAGTGAGTTGGTATTCCAGTCAGTTAGTGAAGGCGACTCATCGTTATCAGTGCCATCATTACTGACAATAATCTCGTGAGCTCGAATCGTTAGTTGACATTGGGGTTTGATGCTACTGTGCAAACGATGGAAGTATAGTTCCTGACAGCGATCAAGTGATAAAGTCAATTGAAGCTGATTACCTACATCAATCAGACGCTCAATGTAGTGGATATCTTCCTCTAGGGTTTCTGGGTTAGTTTTGTACAAAAGTTGCCAAAGCGATCGCCAAATCAATTTCTCCAAAGCTGGTTTACCTTGGGGAATATTCAAATTACACTGCAAGTGATGGGCTTCAGTGGCAGTGGCTTCCAATTCTGCTAGATGACTTAATGGTAGTTGAGAGTCACTGGCTTCTTGCTCTAATGCCTTGATGGTAGTCAGGCAGCGATTAGACAGAGCAATTTCGGCTGCTACTTGTAATTCTTGGGGTACAGGTAACTCATCCCGCTGGAATGCCATCAACACTCCATAATTATCTCGGTAAACCTGACTATACAACTGATCTAAGCGGGTCAAATTTTCCTGAGTCAACAGCTGCATAATCCGGTGTCGTTCCTCAGCAAACAGATTTTGTAAGTTGAAAGTCTGATCCCCAAACAATTTCGCGATCGCAATAATTATTTGAGCGGCGCTAGCTTGCTTCAGGGTATCAAATAACTGTTCCTTAATTTTGCTGTAGGCAATACGACCCATAAATGGTTGAATACAGCAGTGGAAATCCCAACCCCCTAAGTGGAGCACAACAAACACTAACTCGGAGCTTTCTCTGGTAATTTCTGAGATTAATTGCAGTTGTCCTACCGCTAGAGTTAATGATCCCATGCGTTGCAGCTGGTAGTCTAGCTGATGAGCTTCGTAGCAATACACCCTTTCTTGGGGAGAATAATTAGTGAATAAAGAGCTGATGGCGTAATGGGCTGCTACTTGTTGGAAGCTAACTTGGGATGGTACTACTAGTTGTAGATAAACTTCCTCTCCTGTTGGCCAGGATGCCACATTGCTGGGGGCTTGGGCAAGGCGATCGCGAAGACCTTTTTCCAACTCTACACCAGTAACATCACCAGCTAAGGCCAAAGCATGGGCAGCATAGCGTAGAATCTGCACTCCTTCGGGACGGGAAATTTCCTCGAAGAACCAACCACAACTGGTATACATTAACAGGGCATGACGTTGCATTTCCAACAACCGCAAAGCATCAATCTGTTCTGACTCAGTGAGTTGGTGATGCTGGTGACGAGAGAGAAAGGTCTCTGTCTCTAGATTAGCTGGGGAGCCGTTAACATTCCGAGACGCTTCCCGAGCGCGTATGATATCGATATATTCATCCCTTGCTTCCCAGGGATCACGGAAAAATCTACTTCCCGTATCCTCATAAATCTTGATTAATTCATCCCGCAACCAATCCAAAGCATCCCGCAGAGGACGTCGCCATTTCTGATGCCAGCCACCGCCGCCGCCACAGCCGCAGTCATCTTGCCAACGGTCTACTCCGTGGGCGCAACTCCAAGCTGTAACTGGTTTGAGCACCACTTCCCAAGTTGGTTGATTAAGACTCAGATAATGGGCAAAGTTGGTTACTGTCCAGTTTCGACGAGGAAATTCTTGAGTAAAAGCGTAGGCAAGACACATCTGGGTATGATGTTTGTGATGCCCGAAGGTTTCCCCATCCGTTGCGACGCTGATCACCTGAGACTGACGGTGATCCCCCCGCACTGCTAAGCCTAAACGACTGACAAAATGATCGCAGTTACTTAGGACATTACTAAAGCCCATATCTCGTGAAATGGGGCCATCGTAGAAAAAGATATCAATGTATTTGCCATTGGGCAAGAAACAACGGTAAGGTCTGGTGGGATCAATCTGAGAACCCCCCACTTCCAGCCATTGGGGATCAGGATTCTCTTCCCTGGGGATCTCCCGACAGCGCTCAGCTTGAGAGGGGGCTAGAATAATAAACTTAATGTCTTCTGCTACTAAAGCTTCCAGAGTAGGATAATCTACCGCAGCTTCCGCCAACCACATACCTTCGGGATCACGATTAAAGCGGGAACGGAAGTCCGCCTTACCCCAGCGAATTTGGGTATATTTATCCCGTTCATTGGCCAGGGGAAGAATGATATGATTGTAGACCTGAGCGATCGCATTGCCATGACCATTGAGGCGATCACAGCTTTTGCGGTCAGCCTCCAAAATTCGCTGATAAACTTCCAAATCATAGCGTTCCAGCCATGACATCAGGGTCGGACCAATGTTGAAGCTCAAATATTCATAGTTATTAACCAAGTCGATAATTTCGCCTTGTTCATTCAATACCCTGGCAAAGGCATTAGTACGATAGCATTCATGGTGAATGCGCTCATTCCAGTCATGGAAGGGAGCAGCACTGGGTTGACGTTCAATCTGGTCTAGATAAGGGTTTTCCCTGGGTGGCTGGTAGAAATGGCCATGGATAGTCACATACACCCCAGTGGCAGTCTGTAGGGGATCATTGGAACTACCAGAGTCGTTGTTCTGGCTCATTGCCACAGCTGGTGCAACTTGAAGATCAGCAGCAAAAGTCATATAGATTATCCAATTACGAAAAAACTATTTAGGCTGTCTCCTTCTAGTACTGTACTATCATGATTGATTTAAGAGATGCTTAGGAGACACGGCATCAGTAATAACTTCTCTCAGAGAAGGGACTCAACTGGATACCTTAAGCTAATTTGGAACTTGGGACTGGCTATTTTTGAGGACAACAGATTTTAGCCAAGAGGTATCAAGTCAACCGTCAGGCTTCCTTGGGGAAATGAAAATGTGGAAATCTTTCAACAATATTCCTATATAACCACGATTAGTGCCACTTAAGACCGTTTGGTTTATGGACAGTGGCTTAAGTTCATCAAACTTAACTACATAATAACAATTCTCCATAATTGCGACAATTAAGAAAAGTTGAATTCGTCAATGTTGACAAAATAGTTTTAAAGTTTGGCCTAGAAATTTATGGTGGAACAGTTATTCCCGATGTTACTAAAGGCATTGCCAAGAGTCACCTCAAGGCCACAGTTGAGATTAATGCAAGAATAGGGACAACTTAAAAAGGTTACTCTGACTCGTCAGTAAACAACAACTCACATTCCACAACTGACGAGCACAAGCAGTATTGTTAAGATTATTATGGTAAACATAGAAATAATTTATGTGTTACATAGAACAATATATAGAGACAATAAATTTACAAAAAGTTAGGTAATTTTTAGTTAGATAGAGAGATTAAAAAAGTATTGACTTTTACTTTTTTGTTTGATAACTTAACCAGCAGTGCTGAAACAATCTTGAAATTTTTCTCGCCCCTATTTAGGTTATTCAAACCATTGGTAGGGCAAATAACTGATTTAAGAAATAGCATTAATCAATCTCAATTCCATCAATTTAGGATAACAAAAGCCAATTATGCAAAAACTCTGCAATGCTCTAGTAGCATTAGTCACTGGAGTTTAGACTAGTTCGCGGTGCGAAACTTCAAAGTCTGACAATCCGTAAGATAAAAAATCAATCGCTATCAGGGTGGAATGCTGATTGGGGAGGTCAAAAATTAACAGTTAAAGGATCAATCCCCCAAGGATTTTAGTTTTGCACCGGGAACTAGACTAGTGAGGAGAGCGAAACTCCAAAGTCTGATAGTCGGCAAGATAAAAAATCAATCAATTCAGTCAATGGTGTCCCAAGAATACCTGCAATTGCCAAGCCTAGGAGAGGCAGTGCTAACAGCACTAGCTTGCACTGAGTGCTAATCCTCTATTCAACTCACGTCTTGCACGCTTGCATCATAAATACTTAATAACGCTTATCTTGAACAATCAATTTCAGTGATGAAACAGTCAAATCTTATTGCTTTTGCCTGTTGCCTCTAGACTACTTTCACAGGTCAATGTTAAACAGGCGTGCAAGATCTCAGTTCAATGCGGCCACTGGGAACCGCTGCGCTAGATTGGGCGGGTCTTGTTGCACTCCCCAGCAAAGATACCGTATAAAGTAGTGAGACACCGTAGGGGAGCGCTTTAACCTCCGCTGCGCCGCCCAATCTTTCCCAGTTGTATTGAGTATTAGACTATGAAAAAATAACTCAGTCTTCCTGTGAGGCTGAGCTCTAAGTAAATTGATAAAAAATGCGTTTTAATTCTTCTTATTTTTAGCTTTTTTGTTGGCGCTTTTTCTTTTTTTGACCACAGGATAACGAGTGCGTTTGTTTCTTTTTTGCCCTGGTTCCCATCCGGGAGATTTTCCACGGGGTTTGGGAGGAAGTGCTGGTGTTCCAATCTCTACTAAAAGTTCTAACATCGACTGTGCAACTCTTCCAGGTGTTAAATTATTCTGATATTTTTGCCAGGGGAGACGATGTTCTTTGACAATATCTTTAGCCAACCATAGCTCCCAAGTCATCAATGGCATTAAATTGCTCCACCTTTCACACTGATGTGGCGTACTTAAAGCTGGTAAAGTCCAATGTAATCTTTGTTTAATGAATCGATACCAATGGTCAACGGCAAATCGCCTCAAATATTTTAACCATATTTTTTCTATTGATGGCATTTTGTTACCAATAAAGACTAACCACAAAGGTTTTTGTAATAAACCTTTTTTATTTGAGTCAATGCGCTCAACTAAAATCAGGTTCATATTTATAGATGAAGAGTTACGAAAGTGTAGTTGTGACCATTGTCGCAGTTTGATTTCTCCTAATTTTGGGTCTTGTACCGTAACCGTTTCACAAGCTGACCACCAAGTTGATTGCTCGTTAAGTTTAAATTTAGCCCCATGTTTTCTTGGTCTCCCTCGACCACTATATTCCCCAGGCTCTGCCCATAAGCAGCAGTTTGAACGAATTCTCATTAGGCAATTTGCTTCAATATCTACAGTTTGATTTACCCAAGAAGCATTACCATATTCGCTATCTAGCAAGGCAAGAACTGGTTTATTTAAATTTTTTGTTACTTGCCTTAATTGCCAAGCTGCTTTACTAATAGGTGTTTCCCAACTGGTAATTCTTTCATGTCTTAATGGTAGTGCCCAACTACCTTTTTCTTCTGGTATCCAAGCGATAGTAGTATAACCCTGTCCTATCGTCGTTTTTCCAGTAGCTGATGGTTGATGATGGTAGCCACGCTCTTGGAGTGTCGGAGAATAAGGTCTTGGACTAGAAGTGTGATCTATTCCTAGAGTAATATATTCAGTCTCATCTCCTGGTATTTTTTCAAGATATAGCTCCATTAACTTGTTGGGATTTGGGCGACAATCCTGGAGACATTCATAAACTGAAGACCATTGGCGTCTAAAGAAAGGAGAAAGAGAGAAATCGGCTAAACAGTGTGCGTTTCTTGTTGTTAAAATTGCATCGGATAATTCAAAAGTAGCATCTTTGGCGAACCCTAGACAATTGTAAGCACGCGCTCTAAATTCAGTGAGTTGACTTATGCTAGTATTCATTTGAGGGAGTTACCTAAATTTCGCGATTTTTGAAATTTTCTCCCTTTTTACTCTTGTTTTTTTATCAATATTTGTAACGGATAAAGCTCAAGCCTACAACTGGGAAAGATTGGGCGGCGCAGCGGAGGTTGGAGCGCTCCCCTACGGCATTTCACCACTTTATACGGTATCTTTGCTGGGGAGTGCAACAAGACCCGCCCAATCTAGCGCAGCGGTTCCCAGTGGCCGCGTTGAATGGAGGATTAGCGCTCAGTGAAAGCTAGTGCTGTTAGCGCTGCCTCGGCAATTGCACCCATTCTTGGGACACCATTGACTGATTTTTTATCTTGTGGACTATCAGACTTTGGAGTTTCGCTCTCCTCACTAGTCTAGTTCCCGGTGCAAAACTAAAATCCTTGGGGGATTTGATCCTTTAACTGTTAATTTTTGACTTCCCCAATCAGCATTCGACCCTGATGGCGATTGATTTTTTATCTTACGGATTGTCAGACTTTGAAGTTTCGCACCGCGAACTAGTCTAAACTCCAGTTAGTCATTGCTGTCGCTCTTACCTGGATGCCTGCCTTTGCCGTAGGTTCCGCTCAGGCTAATGAATATCATCCTGGACTCCAGTTTGCTGTGGAGAATGGAACAGGAGACTTTCTCGAATTCCAAAGCGGTCCGATATTCTCCCCAGACCATGAAGTTCATGTTTATTATGACTCCCTGAGGGTAGCTCAGCCTGCAACTCCGAGTTGTTCTGAGTTTAAGGATTTGGCTGAGGTAAATGGTTATGTGATGTCTGATAATAGCGGTAAGATAAAGAGATTCTCCCTGGTATCATTAGACCCTCCAGCCACTGATTTCGTAAAGTTTGGTAGTTTTACTACCCCTCCTTGCTATCAAGGTAGTGATGAAATCCAGATCTGGTTCCAAGCATTCGACAAAAATGGTAACGAATGTTTCGACAGTGATTTCGGCAACAGTTACCATTTTCCAGTGATTTGCAAATAATTAAATTGTTGAGTCTCGAAGAAATTCTCAACAAGCAAAGTCTTTTAGCTTTGGCTCAGAAATTATTCTTAAGGAAGTAACGGAAAAAGGGAATGGCTTTGAGTCATTCCTTTTTATTATCTTATTTTTTGAAAAAATTGCTAAAGCGCCACGCACTAGGCAACAGGCAACAATTGGCTGTAGGGGCGTAGCATTGGCGCTGGCATATTGTTTCTGGCTTCTTTTTGGACTTCAGTCCAAAAAACTGCTTATTACTTTTTCTCCCAAACCCTATGTAAAGAGGATGCAAGGATATACTGTTCCTTGAATATCATCTGTATTACAAACTAGATGCTCAACAAAAACACAATTTTGTATAGCTTGCTACTGTTTGTCCCCATCTCCATCGCAGCACACTTTCTGGGGTGGGGTTCAACAGTGGTTTTTATTACCTCCGCTTTGGCAATTGTTCCCTTAGCTGCTTTTATGGGTACTGCGACAGAGGAAATTGCTGTGGTACTTGGTCCTAATCTAGGAGGATTATTAAATGCGACTTTTGGCAACGCTACAGAATTAATTATTGCTTTGATTGCTCTCAACGCCGGGTTGGTTAACGTTGTTAAAGCAACTATCACCGGTTCGATTATCGGTAACTTGCTCCTGGTGATGGGTTTGTCGATGCTGTTGGGAGGCTTGCGCTACAAGGAGCAGGAATTTCAGCCAGTTTTGGCAAGGGTGAATGCTTCCTCAATGAATCTAGCAGTAATTGCCATTCTCCTACCCACTGCAATGGATGCTACTTCTGCTGGTATTGATGAAGCGACATTACAGGGGCTTTCTGTGGCAGTTGCGGTAGTGTTGATCCTAGTCTACGGGTTGACACTGCTATTTTCGATGAAAACCCATAGCTATCTCTTCGATGTTGGTTTGGCGGAATTTGATACGGCTTCAGATGAGACAGACAACTCAGAAGAAGAGCATTCAGAACACAAACCTAACCTCTGGTTGTGGGTGGGAGTACTTCTAGGTATTACTTTATTTGTGGCTTTTGAGTCTGAATTGCTGGTTGATACCCTGGAAGAAGCAACTGAAGCCTTAGGGTTAAGTAAACTGTTTACTGGTGTTATTTTGTTACCAGTGATTGGTAATGCAGCGGAACATGCCACTGCTGTTACTGTCGCGATGAAAAATAAGATGGATCTTTCGGTTTCGGTAGCAGTAGGTTCGAGTCTACAAATTGCTCTGTTTGTTGCCCCGGTTTTAGTCCTGGCTGGATGGTTGATGGGACAACCAATGGATTTGGATTTTAATCCTTTTGAATTAGTAGCGGTGGCAGTGGCAGTATTAATAGCCAACTCTATTAGTTCTGATGGTAATTCCAACTGGCTAGAAGGGACTTTACTCCTAGCAGCCTATGCAGTTTTAGGGCTAGCATTTTACTTCCACCCCGTGATTGAGGGTTTGGGGTAATTAGGTGTTAGGTGTTACTCCTAATAAACAAGGCAGAAGGCAGAGGGCAGAGGGCAGAAGGGAAGAAGATTTGACTTGTTTGGAGATCTTCATCGCGGGTGGCCATCGCCGCCAGTGGGGTTGCTCTTGCTGAAACTCAAGCATCGTATATTTGGGGCTGAATCCTTTGATATGAAACGTTTGCTGGCTTCTTTTTAGGCAAGGAAAACTCTTCTTCCTCCTGCCTCGGAGCCTCAGAGCCTCCTGCCTTCTAATGCTTATTACTTATTACTTCTTGATCAGAAAACTTGGGCATAACTTCCTTGGCAAACAGGCGCATGGAAGCTTCTGTAGCTTCCACCGGTAATGTATTGAAGTTGATCTGCATGGAGGCAATATCGAACCCACCGACTTGATGGTAGTAATCACTGATGGCTTCCCGCACTTCTTGGGGTGTGCCAATCCAGCCAGCACCTTTTTCCACTTGTGATTCAAAGGTTTCCTTCTCCAAGTCAGCAATGATTTTATCGTAATTCGGGTAGTCAGCGGAACTAATTCCAGAAGTCCAATCTGAGGCAGCATCAACTAGACATTTTAAGTGGTTATTGATTGGCTCACGGGAAATTGCGATCGCTTCTTGTTGAGTTCGTGCACAGAACATATGAAAAGCTAACATGACCCTTCCTGTACCAGGATGTCCGGCGGACTTCCATGCCTCGCGATACAATCCAATCAATTCTGCCATCTTGCCCCCAGCCAAGGGAATTGCCATAATTCCATAACCTTGCTCCCCAGCACTGATAAAGGAACTAGGAGTTGCTAGTGCTGCTATCCAAAACGGAGGACGGGGTTGTTGAGTTGGACGAGGGAAAGAGGTAACATTCTTAAAACTATGGAATTGTCCTTCTGCTGTGACATTTTCTTCCTCTAGCAGAGA
The DNA here is from genome assembly GCA_010672925.1 of Symploca sp. SIO1C2. Lineage (GTDB taxonomy): Bacteria > Cyanobacteriota > Cyanobacteriia > Cyanobacteriales > Coleofasciculaceae > Caldora. The sequence goes on from JAAHFP010000004.1 coordinate 18,980, forward strand.
GCGTACTTGTTGTATCCCTTCAGCAAATCTTGCTTTACTCTCATTCAAACTGACGCCAAATTGGGCAAATTCATTGGGTAGGAAAGCACGGGCAAAACCCACTTCAAGACGCCCACCGGAAATGGCATCTAACATAGCAATTTCTCCGGCTAGCTTCAATGGATTATTGAAGGCCGGTAACACAGCGCCAGTTACCATTCGTGCATTTTTGGTGTGCTGACAGGCAGCAGTGAGAAAGATGATGGGGTTAGGACTGTAGCCACCGTAGGGGTGAAAGTAATGCTCAACAATCCGAACATGGGTATAACCTAATTCATCGCACAGACTTACTAAGTACAATGCTTCTTCAAAATACTGTTTACCAGACTTTTGCTCAGGTGCGACGTCAGGAAAAAACTGTATACCGAATTCCATCTAATTAATAAAGGACAAACAACAAATAACAAACAACAAATAACAAACAACAAAGGACAAACAACAAGCCTCAATCAATCCGCCAATTGAAAGGCAACCGTGCATAGACACCTCTGGGGTCATTCATATCTGTCAGTATCTCCACCTCCTTTTGTAATTTCAGCAATTCTGCGGTTAGTGGAGTCGGAAGCTTCAGGTTTGATGTATCTGCCTCACTAGTGAGCCTTTTCAAAATCCTCTCTTCTAGGCTAGGAGTATCTTTGTACTCTTCAAGTTCCCAATCATTTCCTAGCTTTGCCTGTTGCGCTGCATATTCAATTGCCTGATTGATACCACCAATTTCATCTACCAAACCAAGTTTCTTCGCTTCAACACCAGACCATACTCTTCCCTGTGCAATCTCTTCAACCTTTTGTCTGGTCATTTTCCGAGACTCTGCCACTTTATTAAGAAATTGATTATAAATCTGGTCAACGGATTTTTGATAAATTGCTAACTCTTGCTCCGTTTTTGGGCGGGTGATAGTCTGGCTATCAGCAAAACGACTAGTTTTCACCACATCCCAGGTAATACCATTGTCATTAGCTATTTCCTGGATATTGAGTAGTAAACCAAAAACACCGATGGAACCGGTGATAGTAGTCGGTTCGGCAAAAATGCGATCGCCGTAAGTAGCAATCCAGTAACCACCAGAAGCAGCAATATCTCCCATAGAAATAATAACCGGCTTCTGTTCGCGAGTTAGTACAACTTCCCGCTGGATAATTTCCGATGCTGTAGCACTGCCACCAGGACTATTTACCCGCAATACTACTGCCTTGACATCTTTATCTAATCGCAGTCTGCGCAGTTGCTTCGAGAGGCTTTCACTACCCACCTGCTGGGAGCCCCCTTGACCCCCAACTATGCTACCTTCAGCATATACTAGGGCAATTTTATTTTCTGAATAGGGTCTTGTGGTATCTGGCTCATCAACCTCAGCATAGGTGGTGAGATTAATTTGGGGGAATGACTGAGCATCTTCGCTTTTGCCTGTAATTTTCTTGAGTTCAGCAAGTACTTCATCAAAATAGGCAACCTGATCTACTAAACCACGCTGACGAGCTTCTTCTGCCAACAAAATTCCTTGAGAGTCGGCGATACCTTGTAACTGTTTTGGTGTGATTTCGCGACTTTTTCCCACCGTTGAGAGAAATTCACCCCATAGAGCCCATAATAAAGCTCGAGTCTGTTCTTTACTCTCTGGACTTAGCTTATCCAGTAGGAATGGCTCCACTGCTGACTTGTACTTCCCTACCCGCAGCACCTGAACACCAATCCCAAATTTCTCCAGTGCTCCCTTGAGGAATTGTTGTTCGGAGCTAAAGCCATCCATTTCCATGGCTCCTATCGGGTTAAGAAAAATCTGATCCGCTACGGAGCTCAGGTAATATTCCTTTTCTCCCAAATCCACATCATAGCTAATAATTTGCTTACCAGCAGCTTGGAAACGTTCTAAAGCTTTCCTTACCTCCTTCAGCGTAGCAAAGCCAGTGCTGCTACTAGTGCTATTCTGAGAGCCATTTAGATAAAGAGCAACAATACGTTCATCCTTAGTCGCCTTGTCGAGGGTATCGAGAACTTCCCGTAGGGTAATACTGGTATCCTCTTCATTGGAGAGAGCCCTGCTAATTGCCTCATTAGTTCCTAAGGTTGGCTCAGTATCGGTGATATTCAAAGACAAGTCGAATACTAGCACTGATTGATCCTGAACTTGTGGCCCGGTATCCCTGGAAGCCACAGCAATCAGTAAGAAGAGCAATCCACCAGCGCCTAAACTAACAAATAAAATCAGGCTGGTTAGGCTACCAACGAGGCTGGCAAAGGTTTGCTTAAGAAATTCACGCATTTGGGAGTTGGGGAATGGGGAATTACTGATATCCCGTATACTTATCTATCCTGACATATTCGTACAACTAGTGGCGTGGCACGGCTAAAAATGTGTAATAGATTTTAGATTTTAGATTTTAGATTTTAGATTTAACTTAATGGCGTGACACACCTGAAAACGTAGGTTGGGTGAAACGGAGTGAAACCCAACAAGGTCGTATGCGGTGTTGAGTTAAGAAGAAAGACACTGATCCTATTGGCTGACACCCTTCAAATGCTCCCTCATCGCCTAATTTTTTCCCTAACAATATAGACAGGACGCTTACGCACTTCATCAAAAGTACGCCAGAGATATTCCCCAATCACTCCCAAAAAAATTAACTGGAACCCACCGATTAGGATAATAACGACCATCAATGCGGACCAACCCTGGACAGGTATTTTAAATTGCAGTCGGCTGATAATAATCAAAATACCATACCCAAAACCTAGCAGAGCTAACAAAATTCCCAAGCTAGTGCAGGCGCGAATTGGTAAGTAAGAAAATTGAGTAATTACACTAACTGCTAACTCTACCTTTTTCCAGAACTTCCAACCAGATTTTCCCACTTGACGCTGTTGACGATGGTAGAAAATGCGGGTTTGCTGAAAACCACTCCACAGAATTTGTCCAGTTATGTGGGAATTTTTTTCCTGCATGGATAGCAAAACATCCGCAACCGGACGAGTAATCATAAACATATCTGCACCAGTTTCTGGCCAATCTTGCCACAGCCAATGCATCAATTTATGAAATAATTGAGAAAATAGCCTATCTAAAAATTGATCAGAACGAGTTTGTCTAACAGCCCAAGCCACATCAAATCCTGTTTGCACTTGAGCAAATAACTGCTCAACTAAATCCGGTGGTTCTTGAAGGTCTTGGGGGAGAAAGGTAATATAGTCCCCCGTCGCATCTCCTATACCAGCTAAGATAGCGATATAGGATTTAAAGTTTCTGGCGAGACGGACTGCTCTTAGGGTAAAGTTTTCTGGTTGGAGATTCCGAACTACCTCAAATGTCTGGTCTTGAGAACCATCATCTACAAAAACAATTTCTGTCGCAAATTTATCTTGATTAATAGCAGCTAAATTTTCTAACTCCTTAGCTAAAGTCAGAAGCAGATTTTCCGCATAATATAAAGGAATAATAATGGAAACTGTGGACTTCATGACTATTAGCAAGTAATAAGTAATAAGTAATAAGTAATAAATCAAGAGCTTATAGTGACATACTCCCTCAGCTTCCTCAGCTTCCTCAGCTTCCTCAGCTTCCCCAGCTCCCTCAGCTTCTCCAGCTCCCTCAGCTTCCTCAGCTCCCCCAGCTCCCCCAGCTTCCCCAGCCCCCTCAGCCCCCTCAGCTTCCTCAGCTCCCTCAGCTCCCTCAGCTCCCTCAGCTCCCTCAGCTCCCTCAGCTTCCCCAGCTCCCTCAGCTTCCTTCAAATGACTTACCTAATCTAGAGTTTTCCTTCCCTGCTTATCTACCCATCCTAAATGTCTAGCTGGTACTCCTCCCACTAGTTCAAAAGGCTTGATATCACGAGTAACTACTGCACCAGCGGCAACCATGGCGTAGTAACCAACCGTCAAACCACAAAGAATGGTGGAGTTAGCTCCCAAACTTGCACCTTCAGCAATTAAAGTAGGAGCACGATACCAGCTATCATCATCTGAAGTAAAGTATCTCTCTTGCATTTCTGGATTGCGGTGGGAGCGGGGATATAGATCATTGGTAAAGGCAACATTGGGACCGATAAAGCAATAGTCCTCAATGGTTACTCCAGTCCAAACAGACACATGAGTTTTAATGGTAACTCCTTTGCCGATAGTAACGCCTGATTCAATAAACACATAATCACAGATATTACAATTTTCGCCGATTGTCACCCCCGGCAAGATATGGGTAAAAGCCCAGATTTTGGTGTTATCGCCTATTTGCTCAGATTCTACTAAAGCTTGAGGATGAAGATAAGGAGGCATTTAGGTGTTAGAGAAGGTCGAATGGAGAAGGTCGAATGAAGAATTGGAAATATAGATTGTTTTGTACCTTTGGTTTTTCCTTATGTAGGGTTTTTTGAGTTGTCAAACATGCTTATATAGTACTTTACAAAATGAACGACTCTTTAACTTGTCACCAATGGGTTTTAGGTTTTAGGTGATATTCAATGTTCACATCCCATTCTCCAAAAGCTATATATTTTCTATCCCCAATTCCCAATTCCCAATTCCCAATTCCCAATTCTCCATTCCTACAATAATGGGCTTTCCGTCGCTTCCGGTGGAGTAACTTGCCAAATCGTAATAGTTTGATCAAATCCACCAGTAGCAAGGAGTTGTCCATCTCTACTGAAGGCGAGAGATTTTACCCAGTCTCCATGTCCACGGAGTAAAGCTAAGAGTTCACCAGTTTGCAAGTTCCACAGTCGGACACCATCACGGCTAGCTGATGCTAGAATTTCTCCGTTAGGATGAATCGCGATCGCTTCAATACGTCCTGTATGTCCCCTTAATGGTGGGTATGTTAGTTGTCCCGTTATTTGGTTCCAAACTCTAATAGTACGGTCGTAACCACCGCTAACTAGAATATCACCATTGGGAGTATAAGCAAGGACACTTACTGAAAGATTACTGCGACCGGGAGCTTGATTGGGGGCTCCAGTATGAGCCGGAATTGACCCTAGTAATGTCCCAGTTTTCAGGTTCCACAGTTTAACTGTGCCAAATTTGTGGCCACTTGCCAAAATGCTTCCCCCTGGATGAATTGCTAGAGAATAAGTTTGGTTATCAAAACGATTTAAAATATAAAGAGGGCGCTGCTTTTTCAAATCCCATAGCCGAATACCATCTAAGGCACCAGTAATTAAAGTATTACTATCTGGGGTTATTGCTAAGGAAAGAATATTACTGGAGTGGTCTAGAAAAGTCCGGGTATAGTGCCCTTTCTGCCACTCCCAAAGATTAACACCAGCATCATTCCCTACAGTAGCCAGTATTTTCTCATCCGGACTCAAAGCCATGGCAGTGATCGATGTTTGGTGCGCCCTAATACTATCAACCTCTTTAGCAGTTTCCAGCCACCACACCTTGAGGTGAGCATCGTTACGGCTACCTCCACTGATCAGAAATTGACTATCAGCAGTGAAAGCAAGCACATCAACTGGTCCGGAATGGGCATCGATAGTGCGTAATAACTGAGGATTTCTCCAACTATCTGAGGGGAGATATTCTAGTTCAATTATCTCAGATGGGGAAATATTCAAGCTATCTTGGGCAACTAATTGTGCTTGGCAGCAAATCCCTAAATGTTCCGGTGGTAAGGAGAGTGTCGCAGGGGGCAATCTAGGGGAGATTGCAGCAAAGAGGTAGAAACTATGAAATATTAAAGATGAAATATGAATACTCATAAAACTTTGGGGAATTGGGAATTGGGAATTGGGAATTGAAAGTGTACCTCATGGATGCAAGAACTACTATAAACTATCCCAACTTTTGGACTTGCCTTACTCCCTTGTCTCCCTTGTCTCCCTTGTCTCCCTTGTCCCCCCTGTCTCCCCTGTCTCCCTTGTCCCCTCCTATCTCCTCTATCCGTTGAATATTCGGGCAGATAGTCTGAACTCTTGCGTAACTAGGGGGTTGTTCTTGCCAACCAGAAACTATGCCTTGTAACTCAGACTTAAGAACTTCTAGGGCTTCAATTTGCTGTGTGATCACCTCAATTTTATTGAGTAAATGTTGTTTTAGGGTTCCACAAGGTAGCTCCCCTGAGTCATATATGTTTAAAATATCTCTAATCTCACTGAGGCTGAGTCCTAAAGATTGCGATCGCTTAATAAATGCTAACCGGTTGAAGACTTGATTAGTGAACAGACGATAACCTCCGGTAGAACGTATGGTTGCCGGTACTAGCAAACCGATTTCCTCATAATAACGGATAGTTTTCACCGGTAAGCCACTCTGATTGGCAACTTTACCTATTTTTAGTTGGTGAACTAGGACTGAGTTGCTCATGTTGAGCTACTGGAGATAAGTAGGGTTTGCGAAATAATATCAAGTTTGGTTGCAATAAGGCAGAGGGCTCCAAGGCAGAGGGCAGAAGGAAAAAAAGAAAGTTGCAAGGGAAAAGGGAATTATACGTCAATCATGCGAACTTGATATAAGTTTATTAATTTAATCTTTGAAGTAACAAGTTTTCGGGATATCCCTTTTGGGCGGAAATACTTTCTCCCTCAGCTCCCCCAGCTTCCCCAGCTCCCCTAGCTTTGGTTAATTCCATTAAGATGCTCCCGCTTATCGTGGCGGCTGACGCTTGGTTGTACTTAGCATCGGTAAGGGGGGACGAGAGGAGTCGGGAGGGAGGTATTGGGTAACAGGTTGTTCCTTGAACTTCACTTCTTTATCTTGGGTTTGCCACCAACGGACGGCAGCAGCCAGCATGATCATCATCAAACCGAATGTTAGCAATGACCAGCGTTCACCAACACCGCCAATTACCGCATTTACTGCTCCCATGATTACAATAAAACTAGAGATTGGTTCTTTGCGGTAAGCTGACTTCAAAATTCGAGGCAACAAAGCATTCATCACGAGTTGTTCTTACTCTGTTCCAATTACTACTTACATCTATTTCTAGGTTAGCTTATCAGCACCAGGATACCTAGAACTAGAAAGCTGACTTCTTTTGCTGTTGATTACAGCTCAAAACACACTTTGAGTGGAGAAGCCAGCTAGATTTACAATTTTTAACCCGTAGTTAGATCTGTTCAACTTTTCCCAGACGCAGTAACGTCGGTCGAGATTCCGGCTAGAGCCAGTTATTGATCCTATTGCAAACCCAGCCAGGTCAGCAATCCTTGACCTGTAGAGTATTCAATGATCAAAGTCAACAGAAAACCAACCATGGCGGCTCTGCCATTCAAACGCTCTGCGTATTCATTGAAGCCGAACTTGGGTTCTTCTAGTTGTGGGGTAACTGTTGGTTCTGGTTGGGTCATGGTGTTTTAGCCTCTTAGTGTAGGTTAAGTTACAATTTTTAACCAATTTTAACAGTTAGATAAACAAATAAGCCACATGAGGTGAGAAGATGGAAATTGGTGTACCTAAAGAAACTAAAGACCAAGAATTTCGTGTTGGACTCAGTCCTAGTAGTGCCAGAGTTTTGTCGGAAGCTGGCCATCAGGTATTTGTTGAGGTAGATGCTGGTAAAGGAGCTGGTTTTAGTGAGGAAGACTACCAGCAAGCAGGAGCAAAGATTGTCCCTCAAGCAGCTGAGGCTTGGAATCGGGAATTGGTAGTTAAAGTTAAGGAACCCCGAAAGGCGGAGTACCAGTTTCTCAACAAAGGACAGATACTGTTTACTTATTTGCACTTGGCAGCTGACCGCTCTTTGACAGAAAATTTGATTGATTGTGGAGTTAGTGCGATCGCTTATGAGACAGTGGAGCTTTCAGATCGCAAACTCCCTCTCCTTTCTCCCATGAGTATCATTGCTGGTCGTCTTTCTGTCCAATTTGGGGCCAGATTTCTGGAACGTCAGCAGGGAGGAAGGGGGGTGCTCTTAGGGGGAGTGCCAGGAGTCAAACCCGGTAATGTCGTGATTCTCGGTGGTGGTGTTGTCGGTACTGAAGCGGCTCGGATTGCTGTGGGTATGGGAGCTAAGGTACAGATTATCGATATTAACGTAGAGCGGTTGAACTATCTAGAAACCCTATTTGGGTCTAGGGTGGAATTACTTTACAGTAACTCGGCACAAATTGAAGCTGCGGTTAAAGATGCGGACTTGCTCGTTGGTGCAGTCTTGGTACCGGGATATCGTGCTCCGATCTTAGTACCTCGCTCCCTAGTCCAACAAATGTTTCCTGGTTCAGTAATTGTTGATGTTGCAGTAGATCAAGGAGGCTGTATTGAAACCTTGCGAACCACATCTCACACCAATCCTATCTATATAGAGGAAGAAGTTGTCCATTATGGTGTGCCGAATATGCCAGGAGCAGTACCTTGGACGGCGACCCAAGCCCTCAATAACAGTACTTTACCCTACGTCCTGAAGCTAGCAAATCAAGGAATGAAAGCCCTAGACTCCAACCCAGCTTTGAAAAAGGGACTAAATGTAGACAATTTCCAGCTGATTCACCCAGCAGTGCAGGAAGTATTTCCTGATTTGTTGTAAGAAAAGCAGGTGGTAGGAGGGGTAAAGGAATTTGTAGGGGCGGGTTTAGAGATAATTTCACCCATCCTACAAAAAATTACCATCAAAACCCGCCCTGCCGCTTGCTAATCAAGAAATTGAAGATTGAAGATTTTAGAGTTACCTCATGAATAAATTTAGGAGCTTGTGACTGTTGTAATTTTTCAATCTAAAATCTAAAATCTAAAATCTAAAATCTGTTGTTTATCCGTGAAGCACATAGCAATTCCTTTTTCATAATAAGCCGCTTCGTTAATGAAAATGGGATAGACTGTTGCAGATTCTTCATAGTTGATGACATTGCCATCAAATGACAAAAACATTGGCTCACCAGGAGACAGAGGTTGATAATCTTTAAACTGAAGTTGAGGGTGAATCATTGCTTGAATTTCACCAGATGCATTTCTAGGATAGTCGATCGTTTTGAGATAGCGATAGGTAGTGAGTTGCTGCTCCAATGAGGGCACTTCCCCATGGTTGACTTTTTCTAGATAATCTAAAATAGAGAAGATCAAAGCTTCAGTTTTTAGGAGAAACTCTGCAACTAAAACACCTTGAGCAACGGGACCTACCTCAATCGCTAAGCCAAATTTACTTAGTGACCTCAAGGAATCTTGACTTCGACCTGAATTGCCAGAATCGTACACCTTAATTGAGGGATCAATTGAACTCAGATAAGCGACTAGTTGAAGAGTGAAAGTATCTTCTGTGTCAATAATGAGGGTTAAACCCATATTGGCTGTTGTGCTGTGTAAATCTATAACAAAGTCAGCAGGGGTAGTACCTTGTGTGCCAAATAGCTGTTGGATTTCCTTAGCACGTAAATCCTCATAAGGAATTAAGTCTTCTTCTTCAGAAAAGTTTTCTCCAAAACTACGATTCAAATCTTGATCGATATACCTAACAACTGCTGCGAATGCTCTGGGATTACTCAGTATCGTTTGAATTGCAAAACTATATCCAGAAAGTAATTGAGGAAATTGCTCAAATTTTTTAATCAGAAAAGCTCCTGTGAACTCATTACCGTGGGTTCCACCGGCAAGCAAAACTCGATTGATTCTCATTACTCCAGCAACTCCTTAGGCGATTGGGTGAAAATGATACTACCCATAACGTGGTGCGTTACGCTGCGCTAACACACCCTACGATAATTACATTTTTTCCGAGTAAATCACCTTCGTGGAAAATTCCTGGGTAACCTTGGGGGATACAAGTGCCCAAAACTGGGATAAATTCCTCATTCCTTGTTACTTATTACTTGTTACTTGTTACTTATTACTTATTCTCCCAAATCCTACTTATGTTTTGATGCATCTTCAGAAGGGGGCAAATTGTCGAATGTTGAGGAAGTGCGAATGCGACTTAACTGATTGATTGCCCATTCTGCTGTTTCCTTAACTTCAGGATCAGGATCGTCCGCAGCATGACACAACATTTGACTCATTTGTGCCACCATTTCATAAATTCGTGTTAAGTCCCGAATTGCATTTTTCCGCACCTGAGCATTGTCATCCTGTAAAGATATTGCCAAAGCTCGGTTGAGGGGTTTGAGAGTTTTGTTACCAATTTGGGAGAGTGCCTCCAAAATTAAGCTTCTCTGCTGTGAATCTGAAACCATCATCAAGTCTACTAGAGGCTTGACGGCCCTGGAATCTCCCTGGCGAGCAAGTTCCCAAATGGCTTTACGCCGTTTTTGTGGATTGGGTTGCCGTAAGTCTTTGATTAATTCATCAACAATATTAATTTTGGCAAGGCGAGTAGTTGTTTCTAGAGGTAAGTTATCCTCTGCTGCCGGAGGTGTTATGGGAGTTGGTAGATTGCTGCTGCCTGGGGAAGAATGGTAGGAGTTGGTACGGTTGTCAATTTGATGTGACTGGGAAGAGTGTGGCAGTGAAGGGGCTACAGAAGCAGGGTTGTAACCATTGTTATGATATTCATGGTTAGATGACTCAGTTCGGTCTAGCTCTTCGATTCGATCAATTACCCCACTTTGTACGTTAGATGGCTCAGAATGGTCAAGAGCCTCGGTTTGGTCTAACTCTTCAGTTTGGTCGATGATTCCACTTTGTACGTTAGATGGCTCAGGATGGTCAAGAGCCTCGGTTTGGTCTAACTCTTCAGTTTGGTCGATGATTCCACTTTGTACGTTAGATGGCTTAGGATGGTCAAGAGCCTCGGTTTGGTCTAACTCTTCAGTTTGGTCGATGATTCCACCTTGTAAGTTAGATGGCTCAGGATGGTCAAGAGCCTCGGTTTGGTCTAACTCTTCGGTTTGGTTGATGCTCCCACTTTGTAAGTTAGATGGCTCAGGATGGTCTAACTCTTCAGTTTGGTCGATGATTCCACCTTGTAAGTTAGATGGCTCAGGATGCTCGAAACCTTCAGTTTCTTCTAATCCATTGTTGTTGGCTTCTAGCCAAACTGACTCAGAATTGTTTGTGTTCAGATATCCATCTTCATCCGGCGGAAATTGTGGCTGTGAAGATTTTTTGGGCTTAGTCCACCAACTGAGCAAGAAGAATCCGCCGCCAATTGTTCCCAGAAATAAGATAATACTTAATAGCAACAACAGCAGTTTCCCACTATTGCTATTTACTTTACCAGCATCAGGTTGGGGAGTGGCAACTTCTTCTGATTCAGTTATTTCAACTGCACTAGCTTCCAGTATATTCCACGTAGCTGGGCCTACTATACCATCAGCTTCGAGACCTACAGATTTCTGAAATTCTATCAGGGCAAGTTCTGTAGCTTCTGAATAGTTACCATCAGTTGAGCCATTATAATAGCCTAGCTGCTTCAGCTTCTCTTGCAGTGCGATGACTAATTCTCCCTGACTACCTTTTTTAAGGGGTAGTTGCTCTAACTCAAGTTCCCCTTGAGCTACTTGTAGGGAAGAAGCAATTGAAGAGTAGGCAATTGCTGAGTTGAGTCGAGGGTTATGGTACTCACCCAGAATTGAACCTAAGCAAGTAATACAGGTAGCAAAAATTAAGGTAGAGCGATAGCTGATCATAGAGAGACCGGATACTGATCAAGTTTAGCCGGTGTTTATAGTGGAAATATCACTCTAACTTAGCAGAAGGTATAAGGTGGTAGGTGGTAGGTGGTAGGTGGTAGGTGGCTGTCCTGAAAAAAATTTTTTCATCACCATCATGAAAATTCTTTTCTCCGCGTCTCCGCGTCTCCGTGTCCCCGCGTCTCTTTCAAGTCAGACTCCCCGTTGTTTGTTGCCTATTGTCTGTTCCCTTTTCCCTGTTCCCTGTTCCCTTTTTCAAAGAGAGTAACTTATTGGTGATTTGCTCGCGCTGATTAATCAGATAAATACTCACCAAAGTCATAGAGACACCAATCCACTGCAAAGGATAGAGGACTTCTGAGAGTAATAGGTTACCAAACAGCAGAGCAAATACTGGGGTGAGGAATGTCAGGGCGCTTAAACTAGTGAGGTTTCGAGTGGAAGCAAAGTAAAAGAATAGACCATAAGCGATCGCACTACCAAAAATTGTGGAGTAAGCCAGCGCCATCCAACCGGATAGTTCAATATGTACCCACTGCTGATTTTCCCAGATACCGGAGAGGGCAAACAAGGGCAAGCCACCCAAAATCATATGCCAGCCTGTGGCGACTACCGGATCGACATATCGGGTTACGAACCGAATCATCACTGTTCCCACTGCCATTGACAAGGATGCCAACAGCATCAACAATTCTCCACTTTGGAAAAACTGCTGCCAGTTCAATTCCCAGGCAAGGAAATCACCCTGAAGGAGGTTGAAAATCACCCCATCTGGCAAACCAATCAAGCTGATTCCCAAAATACCAATTCCCAGTCCTAACCAACCCCACAGACCAATAATTTCACCAAACAGTAACGCTGAAAGCAAAGCTACCGTTAGGGGTTGAGAGTCAATCATTACTGAACCCAAACCTGCACCAGTTTTTACCAACCCTTCGGCTAAAAATCCTTGGAATAGGGCTCCATCCGCTAATGCAAACAAACCGATCCACAGCCATGCTAACCAACCTTTTGGCTGGGGACGCCCCATTACTGTGGCTACCAGCAACAATAAAATTCCCGCTGGCAGCAGGCGTACTCCTGCCATAAACAGAGGAGTGGTGTTGGGGATTACACCTTTCATTGCCACCATGGCAGTCCCCCAAAGAAAAAAGGGAGCAATCAGCAGTGACGACAACCAAGGCACTTCAGGGATGATTTTCTTCAGGTGCATTTAGATTTAGATTGTGAAAAAACAATTCTTTATGATTCTTTACATAAATTGTACTAAATTTTATCTTAATCATTGATTATTAGTCATGGTATATTTGTTTTTGTTAGTACAAATAGCAACCAAAGTAATAACAAAAATATTTATAAAAATCTTGGATAATTAAGCTCAAAACCACTCCCAATTACCAATCCCCGATTCTCAATTCTCAATTCTCAATTCTCAATTCTCAATTCTCAATTCTCCATTTCCAATTTCTGGTATCATAGAAAGAATGGCCCATTAAACCCTTGGGCTAATAGAAAAATTCGTGAATCGCTCATGGTCTGGCCTTTTAAGCCCAAGTCTCGTAAACAAATAGCTCGCATTGAAGTTACTGGTGTCATCGCTAGTGCTGCCCGTAAAAGGATTCTGGAAGCCCTAAAAACTATTGAAGAAAAAAAATTTCCAGCCTTACTCTTGCGGATTGATAGCCCTGGTGGTACCGTTGGTGACTCCCAGGAAATCTACACTGCTTTGATGCGCTTGCGAGAAAAGGTCAAAATTGTTGCTAGCTTCGGTAATATCTCCGCATCTGGAGGGGTTTACATTGGTATGGGAGCAGAACATATAGTGGCTAACCCTGGTACGATTACCGGCAGTATTGGGGTGATTTTACGAGGAAATAATTTGGAGCGCTTGTTAGAAAAAGTTGGCGTTTCCTTCAAAGTGATTAAGTCTGGTCCCTACAAAGATATCCTGTCTTTTGACCGGGAATTGACGGAGCCGGAAAAAAATATTCTTCAAGAGCTGATCGATACTAGTTATCAGCAGTTTGTGCAAACAGTGGCGGATGGTCGTCAATTGGCAGTAGAAACGGTAAAGTCTTTTGCTGATGGTCGCATTTTTACTGGTCAGCAAGCCAAGGAATTGGGTATAGTTGACCGACTAGGAAGTGAGGATGATGCTCGTCGCTGGGCCGCAGAATTGGTTAATCTAGACCCAGACAAAACTGAATGTTTCACTATAGAAGAGCCCAAATCCTTCTGGAGTCGTATACTACCTGGTAACGGAAACCAAACGAGTTCAGGACTTTTGACTGGCATAGATTGGGTGGAATTTGAATTGTCTACGAGTGGTCAGCCTCTGTGGCTATATCGACCATAGCAAAAATGGTAAACTGGAGGATTTTATCGTGGAGTGGCGAGTGCGAGCAATTCGTGGGGCAATAACTGCCTCAGAAAACACGGTTGAGGCAATCAGAGAAGCAGTAACGGAACTGCTGGATGAACTAGAAGCTCACAATCAGATCGACCACGACGATATCGTTAGTGTTACATTCACCGCCACCCGCGATTTGGATGCCATATTTCCTGCTGCGATCGCGCGACAGCGTCCCCATTGGGACCAGGTAGCTTTGCTAGATGTTCAGCAAATGCATGTAGAGGGTAGCTTAAACTATTGTATCCGGTGCTTGCTCCACATCAATATGCCAACTTCACAGGCACAGATTTACCATCCTTATCTGCGGAAAGCGAAAAATCTCAGACCAGACCGGAGTTTAGCTCAAGTGATTCGGAATAGTTGAATTGGAAATGGAGAAGGTCTAATTGAGAATTAGAACTCTTGTGGGATAGGCATCTTGCCTGTCCGTACTACTTTAGTCCTCATAATGAAATCGGCAACTTAAAATAATAATTTCAGTGTCAGTCACCTTATACACTATACGATGTTCATCAGTAATACGACGCGACCAATATCCTTTTAGTTGATGTTTGAGAGGTTCAGGTTTGCCAAGCCCAGTAAACGGTTGACGCAGTATATCATTAATCAGAGATATGATCTTGCGATAAATTTTCTTATCTTGTGTTCCCCAATCATTGAACTGTTCAAATGCCTCAGGAGTGAATGTTATATTCCTCATCCCATTCCTCAGGAGTAAAACTGACCAGATTATGTTTTTTTTCTACATGTTCAATCGCACTCATCAAGTGACGACGATTAGCTTCGGTAGATAGCAAATATTCTGTTGTATCTTGTGGAACTTGGTAGCTGGTATCCGACTTATGAGTATCTGGTTCAATCAGGACAATGATTTCAACGACGGTTCCTTCTGGTAGATCAGACGCTTGAATCTCAATTTTACCGCCTTTGCCAACAATTCCTCGCTGTTTGATACCACTCAACATAATCGGTTCCTTATTTTTTATCCCATGTTCCGTTAGAATTTAGGAACTCTATGTATTAGTTTAGCCCATCCCACAGTGTCTCAGGATTTGATTGGAGGATGCGATCGCACTAACTCCCACAAGTAGATAGCATAAAGGTATAACTTTGGTTATCCGTAAAACAGTTACCTAGTCCAGAATCCATCACGATGCCAAACCCCTTTACCGTTGGACAACCAGTGCCCCCGGAACGCTTTGTGGGACGAGAAACTCAGCTGGCAACAGCATTTGATCAAATTTGTAGCCGTAGTAATCTTGCCGTCTGGGGTGGACCTGGAATTGGTAAGACTTCCTTCTTAAGACTATTGACTTACCCTAAAGTTTGGCAGGAGCAAGGTCAAGAGCCAGCAACAGCAGTAATTGTACTTCTCGATTGTCTCAGCATTCAACCTTTTAGTGCTCATAGTTTCTGGCGGAAAATCTTGAGCTTGATCAAAGACCAGTTGGATGGTAATGCAACGCTACAAACTGATATAGAGCAATTGCTTGGTAAAGACAGGGTAGTATCTAATGATCTAGTGCCGATATTACGTCAGTTAGGAGAAGACAACAAATTTCTAGTCTTGCTCATCGATGATTATGATGCAGCTTTGCGTACCAACGATAGCTACAATAAAGCGGATATTGAGGCTTTTTTATATGGATGTCGCAATTTGGCCAACTCTGAGCAAGAAAGCAAATATATCTCAATGATTGTCGCATCCTCTCGAAGGTTAACTGAATTAGGACCTCCACTCACACCAGGCCAATCTCCTTGGTACAATCACTATTTATTTCTCCGACTCAAACCATTTACTGATAGAGAATTTGATGCTCTATTAGCTGGTATGCTCATCACACCAGCCCTACGGGATAAAATTAGGGAAATTGCTGATGGCAATCCTACCTTAGTGCAGAATGCAGGTTATCTTCTCTACCAAGAGTTGCGAGCTAGTGAAGTACCTGATTCCCATACCTTTGCTAGAGAATTTCAAAGTGCAACAGAACATTTTTTTCAGGCTACCTGGGAACGGTGCAATGAGATAGAGCAGATTTTACTGATGCTTATTGCTTTGTGTAGTCTAGAAGGTCGTTTAGGTAACAAGCGTTATTCTCTGAAGGACATTGAAAATATTTTTAGCCAAAAAGAGCTAGAAATAAATGCCTTAGAGAACAGAGGGATCATCAAACGAGAAGAGCAAGCAGGAAAAACCACTTACTCCTTTGCCTCCTCACTTATGGGGTGGTGGATAGTGAAAAAGATTCAAAACAGTACAGAAAAAGAATTACAACAGCGACAGCTAGGATTTCTAAACTTGATGAATCATAAGCAAGCAGAAAACATTGGAACGGCCATTCGTTGGATATGGAAAAATAAAGATAAAGTGCCACCTGTTCTGGAGTGGTTGGGAGGGTTATAGCTGTTATCCCGAAAAGAACAATTGGCAGCTAGTACTTTGAAGGCAGGAGGCAGAAGGAAATAACCTACTAGTTTGATTCTATAGAATCCTTACTCTATAAGCATTCTTAATTCTGTGCAGCGGTACTAATACTTTGAAGTCAGTAAAAAATTAATTCCCAATTCTCCATTCTCCATTCTCCATTTCTATTATATGACGACCGCAACAGTACGAAGAAATCCTTATATCGTTGGTTCCGCGATCGCTGATCCTAAAGCTTTCTTTGGCAGAAGCAAGTTGCTCCAATTTGTTGAGGATAATTTACAACAGGGTGAACGAGTTATTCTGTTGCATGGTCAAAGACGCATTGGTAAATCATCAGTTCTGTTGCAGATTCCCCATTTTGTTGCCTTAGAGCAATTCGTCTTTATTCCCTTTGATCTACAAAACAAAGGTAAATTAGCCCTTAGCAAGGTATTACATCTGCTGGCTGAAGCAATAATCAAGCATCTAAAGCTCAAGTTGGATGCTGCTCAGCTACCCAAGGAGTCAGACTTTGCCACAGAACCTAGTATCTTCTCTCAGAACTTTTTACCTGAAATTTATCAACTTTTGGGGCAGAAGAACATAGTACTGATGCTGGATGAGTTTGATGCTTTGAATAACTATGAGCCAACCTCTTCCGTTGCAACCTTTTTTCCTTATTTACAATCTCTATTAAGTCAAAATGAAAAGCTATTTATAATCCCAGTAATTGGACGTCAGCCGGATGATTTACCAAAACTTCTGAGCCTGTTTAAAGGTGCACCAACCCAGAAAATTGGCTTACTTAGTCGGGAAGATACGGAAAAATTGATTATTGATCCGGCAAAAGATACTTTGGAGTATACCCAGGATGCCATTGAAGCAATTGTTGCCTTGTCCCAAGGGCATCCATATTTTACTCAATTGCTCTGTTATGCAGTTTTTGCACAAGCCAGAACCGAACAGAAGCAGCAGGTTATTCCTGAGGATGTTAAACGAATTGTAGATGAAGCAATTGAAATTGGTGAGGCAGGATTAGCCTGGTTTCGAGATGGTTTACCAATCCCAGAACGGGTAATATTTTCAGCAGTAGCGGAGGCTCAGAAAAGAGCTGATTTAAGGGATGATCTGTTTATTGAAAACCCTTTAACAATTCTCAGGGAATATGGAGTTGTTCCTGCTGAGTCATTAATACAAGTGGGGAGACAACTGGTTGAGTGGGATTTTTTAGATGTAGCAGAAATTTCAGATTTACTTTCAGAAACTACTCGTTCCTATCGGGTGAAAGTTGAATTGGTACGTCTTTGGTTAATCAAGCAACATTCTCTAAAACGAGAGATTTGGGAATTGGAAAAGCTAGAACCAGCGGCACAGAGAGTCTACCAATCAGCAATTGAGTTAGAAGGCTACAACTTGTTGAAAAATGCAATTACGCTTTATGAGCAAGCTTTGTCAATTAATCCAAACTACTTCAGTGTTTTGTTTAAGCTGGCTGAGGGATATTTGGAGATGCGAGATTTTAGTAAAGCAGTGGAGCTTTACAAACGAGCATACCTGGTTAATTCAAGTCGTGTTCAGGAAGACTACGTGGAATCGCTGCAAAGTTACGGTTTAGAGTTGATCGAGCAGCGAAAGTTTGAACTAGCAAAGGAACAGTTTTCAGCAATATCACTCATTCAACCTAACAACTTTTTAGCTCAGGATAAATTAGAAGAAATTGAAACTTATCGAGCAAGATTCAATTTGTCAAAGCTAGACCCTAGGAGATTTTTCATGGCTTTGAATCCTGCGAGAGCCATTAATGCAGGTAATGATGAGGAGTATAGGTACTACATAGATTTTTCTCCAGTTCGCGGTAATCAGCTTGAGAGTTTCCTTCGGACAATTACTTACTTTTCACCAGATGAACCAACCTGTCAACTTTTTACGGGTAATATTGGTTGCGGTAAAACGACAGAGTTGTTGAGACTTAAGGCCGAATTGGAAGAACAAGGATTTCACACTGTTTACTTTCCGTCTAGTCAGGAGATTGATATGGCAGATGTAGATGTGATTGACATTTTGTTATTAATTGCGCGTCAGATTAGTGAGAACTTAGAAAAATCTGGTATTGGACTAAGAGAAGGAGGATATTTTAAAAGGCTTCTTGCAGAAACTGTTGATTTGTTGCAATCACAAATAAATATAACAGCTGAATCATCGACAATTGATATTGGTAATATTTTTACTGAAGTTAAAGATAGTAACACGCTTCGTCGTAAATTAAGACAGTATCTGGAACCACGTACAAGTAGTCTTTTAGCAGCTATCAATTCTGAAATTATACAACCTGCTATAGAAAAATTGAAACAGATTGGTAAAGAAGGGTTAGTCGTAATTGTTGATAATCTCGACAGATTGCATAACAAACTGAACGCTTCAGGGCGTAATCAACCAGAGTATCTGTTTATCGATCACGCAGAGCATTTGAAACAGCTTAGCTGCCATGTAGTTTATACTATTCCATTGTCATTGACTTTCTCAAAAGAGTTTGGCAAGCTCAGAAATTACTTTGGAGTAGCCCCTGAAGTTTTATCGATGGTTCCGATAAGACTTAAAGATGACAGTGAGTGCCATGAAGGTATGGAACTTATGCGGCAAATGGTTTTAGCAAGGGCATTTCCTCACGTTTCTCCAGATGAACGACTTAATCTGATTGAAGAAATTTTTGATAGTATTGAAACTCTAGATAGATTGTGTGTTATTAGTGGTGGTCATTTACGCAATTTATTATCAATTATATCCAGTTGTTTGGTAGAAGAATACCCACCTTTATCACGAACTTGTCTCGAAAGACTGATTAAGCAGTACCGTAACGAATTGATTCTATGTATTTCTGATGATGAGTGGGAGTTATTGAGTAAGGTTGCAGAACAGAAAAATATCTTAGGACAGAAAGAGTATCAAACTTTAGTTGGGAGCTTATTTGTTTTTGATTATCAATATGAAGGCGATCGCTGGTTTGACCTTAATCCTTTGTTAGCAGAAGAACTAGAGCAGCGCGGCGAAAATAACTCACCAGCGAAAAAAGGTTAAAAAGCTTACTCTACAAGCTTTTTTCCCTCGGAGCCTCTTGTTCCCCTCCTTGGAGGGGCTAGGGGTGGGTTCTGCCTCCTTGCACTAAGGCAACAAAGTACCATTCGAGATAATCGCATTACTTAAGTTAACATTGACCAGTAAAGCATTAGTTAAATCAGCATTACTCAAATTAGCCCCAGTCAAATCAACCAAGTTGAGACTAGCATTACTCAAATCAGCATCAGTGAGATCAGCCTGCCTTAAGTTTGTACCAATAAGATTAGCATTCCCTAGCTTGGCTAAACTCATTCCTGCACCTACCAGGTTTGTTCCAGTAAGATTAGCACCAATTAAAGTAGCAACAGTAAGATTAGAACCCTTAAGGTTAGCATCAGTCAGGTTAGCGTAAATTAAGCTAGCACCAGCTAAATTAGCATTAGTAAGCTGAGCACGCCTCAAGTCAGCATTAGTGAGGTTGGCACCAGAGAGGTTAGCTTCTCTTAAATCAGTATTGCTCAAAAGTGCATTGGTCAATTCAGCCCCACTAAGATCACATCCAACACAAGCCCCTGTTTGCCGCAATTGTTCCAAGTGGACTGGGTTAAAGGCTTTGGCAGTTGTTGGTAGACTTAAGGAGGCGAGGAAAAGAGCAATGCTTAGTATAAATTGGCCTGGGTGGGTTAGGTAAAGCATTTGGATAGGTATACTTGGAGCTATGTACTTAAATTGTCGCTCAAATGCCATGCTGCCACCCACACCATACTACTGGTGTGACACACCTTAAATGGTGGGTTAGAAACGGGTTTTGAAGTAATAAGTAATAAGTAATAAGTAATAAGTAAGATACAAGGAAAACTTATTATATCTGTTATAATGCCTATAAATCTAGATTGTTGGCCAAAAATCTATTACACAGCTTTCGTTGTCAATTAGTAATTTGGGTCTAAATCTATTCCACCATTTTAGGTGTGTCGCGCTAGTAGTACCGTGAAACAGCTAATTAGGTTAAATCTAAAATCTAAAATCTAAAATCTAAAATCTAAAATCTAAAATCTAAAATCTAAAATCTAAAATCTAAAATCTAAAATCTAAAATCTAAAATCTAAAATCTAAAATCTAAAATATCTCACATTTTTAGCTGTGCCAAGCAACTTAACTGTGATGGACATTCTCGAAATTCTCAAGCAAGACTATCAACGGTTCCCTACTGACCAAACTTATAGCATTTATGCTAGGGATGTTTTTTTTAAAGACCCCCTCAATCAATTCCGTGGGATTAAGCGCTACCAAAAAATGATTGGCTTTATCAGTAACTGGTTTAAAGCTCCTAAACTGGAACTACACGGGATTGAACGTTCCGGGGATACTATTGAAACCCAATGGACTCTGAGTTGGACAACACCCTTACCTTGGAAACCCCGGATTGCCATCCCTGGCTGGAGTGAACTTAAGCTAAATAGTGAAGAGTTGATTGTTTCTCATATCGATTATTGGCATTGTTCACCCTTTGATGTGTTCAAGCAACATTTCTTCTCAGCAGGGAATGGGGAGAAACTTCAGTAAATTTACCAAAAACAATACCAAATATAGCCTGTTTTTCTGTATCTGGTGTAACTAGATTGGCACAAGATACAGCGTTTTGGTTCAGACATAGAAGCTATCAGGGTTTGCGCAAGGGAGTTATTGAAGAAACCTATCAAGCAAGCGATCACAATCCCTTCCCTAACAAGGTGCTATATATTAATTAAGAGGAATTGTAGTGAGACTAACTTCTCTACGAGACGCTTGGCAGTTTTCCTGTCGAAGGCTGTACGCTGATGCCGTAGGCAATCGCAAGCTTCTCGATCATGCTTATCGAGCTCACCAATCTCACACATCCTACTCTCCAGAAAAAAGGTTCCCAGGCTCCGAGGAGCTAAGGGTATCTGACTGGTTTCTTATTTTCTTTTTTGACGTGGAATTTTATCCTATTCCCTGCATCGTCAAGCGCTCATGAATACAAAAGTCTAATTAGTGATATATATTATGCTAAATTTCCCATTTAATCATTCTACTTTATCAAGTTTGTGTAAAGTTAAACTGCCCAGTAATTTTAACATAAATTAAATATTTAAAGAATTGCTGAAGATTGCCTTTGAGCTCATCTGTAGTTGCAATCAACCAGTTATAGTTAGCAAAGAAGACAGAATAATAGACTGATATTTGAGATTTACTCTTCCTTCATTAATTTGACAGATGAGAATGTAACAAGGATTCAAGCCCATGATTAGCAAAGTGATGAAATTCCATTTTCCTGAGGAACTTACTCAAGTAATTGAAGAACGAGCTAAAGTAACCAACAAGAGCCAAGATACTTTGGTTGTAGAAGCTCTGGCAACTGCTTTTGGACTGCCACTTTCATCACTAGAACCTACAGCATCTGAAATAGTTAGTCAACAGCTCCAAGATATTGTCGAGCAGGCAACAACTCTATCCCATCAACTGGTTGAATTCTGCCAAGAAACTGATTTGGATAGTAGTACCTTAAGGTGTTTAGCGTTTTTAGTCCAGGCAGTGGAAAGTTTTAAAATTTTGGGTAATTCCCATGCTGCTGAAGCAAAAACTAGCTTACTAGTGCGTAATCAACCTCAGGAATTGAGAACTACGGTAAAAAGGGAAGATAATCAGGGAGCCAAAATCCTTGACCAAATTATCTCAACTTTTCCCGGTTTAATCTTCGTTCTCGATCGCATGGGTCGCTTTACTTATATTAACTCTTTTGGTACACATGTTTTAGGGTTTGAAAGAAATCACTTTGTGGGTAAAACCTTTGCTCAAGTGAATTTTCCCATCGAGTCCAGGGAGCAGTTCCTAGAGCAATACCAATCAGTATTAACTACAGGACAATTTTTAAAAAAAGAATTCAACCTTGCAACTATCCAAGGGAATAGAAATTACGAGTACGTACTTAACCCAATCAAGGGAAGCGATCGCCATCCTAATGCAGTGGTTTGTATAGCCAGAGATATCACAGAATATAAACAGATAGCAATAGCGCTACAGGAGTCAGAGAAAAAGTATCGTAATTTATTTGAGTTGGCTAATGATCTCATCATGATTATTGATGCTAACACCCTGCAACTGTTAGATGTTAATTTTAATGCAGCAAGGCGACTAGGTTACACTCGTCGGGAACTACTACAGCTGACAATCAGCGATATTGAGACACCAATGCCAGCCACCGAGTACCAAGTCTTGCAACAAAAGTTAAAGCACATTGGTCATATCAGCTATGAACACAGCCTACGATGTAAGGAGGGTACTGAGATACCAGTGGAAGTCAGTACTCAAATCATCGAGTATGAGGGTCAGTTAGTCTTTCAGTATTTTGCTCGTGATATCGAAAAATACCGAAAAACGGAAGTCGCATTGAAGCAACTAAATAAGGAGCTAGAAATCAAGCTACAAGAACAGACAATTCAACTGCAAGAGAGTGAGGAGCATTTTTGAAAGAGACGCGGGGACGCAGAGACGCAGAGAGAGGGACTTTCATGCATGGTGGTGAAGATTTTTTTCATTGGGACTGCCTTGTTTCTTGAAAGCAATCCCAATGACACAGCAGTATCCGAGATGAAAGACTGATTCGATTTTAAAATCTAAAATCTAAAATCTAAAATCTAAAATCTAAAATTGTTTTTTAAGAGCTAATGCCTGAAAATTCTGTTCAAACAGATCTTGCAATACGGCCTTAACAGCTGGCACCGAAACAGCATTTCCCATTTGCTTGTAGGTTGCAGTATCGTGGGGATGTAGAACAAAGTTATCAGGAAAACCTTGTAATCTGGCTGCCTCTCTTGGGGTAATGTGCCGTGGTGTGCCCTTTTGCACTACCCCTAATTTGTGGGTGTCTGAGGAAGTAAGGGTAATCGAAATACTATCTGGATCTAAGAATTTGAATACTTCAAAGGACATATTACCGCATACTGGATTATATTTCCCGTCTACACATTTTAAATAACCTTTTTGTATAAGTTCTTGAATCAACTGGTCTAGATCCGAAACGTCGAAAAAAGTTTTTATTTGCTGTTTTGTCAGCATCTTACCATCTTGGTGAGTGCCAAAGATTTTTTTCCTTCTATTGGCAATCAATGCATCCATAAATTGACGTTCTCGTTCAGAACATTCTCCCTTAATGCCTAAATCCCAGGAATGAATTGAATTGCCACCTCTGGTATCAATTAAACGCTTGCCATGTAGTTGCTCGAAATTTCCCTGTACAACTTTATCAAGCCTTCTGATAAAATCTGCACTGCAATAGTAGTGATGAGCAACATCTACTTCCAGTATATCTCTGACTACGGGATGGGAGTAAGTTGTGCCAAATAAATTAAGTTGATTCTGACCTTTTTTGAAGCTATGGGAATCCGCAGATCCGAGATCACTGGAGATAGTTGATTGTATTTCGTGCTCCAGTATACCAAGAATGTAGATTCTTACTCTATTCTGAGGAACACCAAAATTGCTGCTATTACAAAGAACATAAGAAGTTGAGTAGCCTAGTTTATCGAGGGAGTGCAGGATAGTTTGGAGTGTTCTACCTTGATCGTGGGAGACTAATCCTCTCACATTTTCCAGGAAAATACCCCGTGGTTTATGCTTTTTTAGTATCTTTTCGACTTCAAAAAAAAGAGTACCTCTTGTATCACCAAATCCTTCCCGTTTACCTGCATAAGAAAAGGGCTGACAGGGAAATCCAGCTAATAAGAAATCAAATTCTGGAATCTTATTACTATATTTGGCAACATCCCCGTGAGGCTGCTCATGGAAATTCAGTATGTAGGTCTCACAGGCTTTGTTATCAATTTCTGAGGTGAATACACATTGGCTAGAAATTCCCAGGGCTTCCATTGCTTGTTCAAAGCCTAGTCTAATGCCCCCTATCCCAGCGAATAAATCAATAAATCTTATTGTAAACACTCTTTAATAAACTCCGCAAGTATCACAAATTCTGATTCACTATATGCAACAGTACAATCGCTAAAATTACATATAGTTGACACAGCAGATCTCCTTTGAAAATTTCCTGCACCGTCAATAACATAGGCTATATTATATCCCATGTTGTGCATTATGTTCTGGCGTTCTTGAGCTTGTCCAGCTTTACGTTCAATTACGCTATTAGTCGTAACTTGAAAGCTGATTTCAATACCCACGAACTTATTACATCTTTCAACCACAACATCAAACGGCATACCAGTATCTTTGCTATATCCATCTAATTTAATAGTGCCATTACGCATGATTGTAAAATCTTTATCTAAGTGCTCTGATAAAAAATCAAAAATTACATTTTGTGCTAGTTGTCCCTGAGTATTTGAAGTTGCACCACCCGTAATTCTGCTAACCCAAATATATTTTTGACGGATATATTTTTCTAAATCATCTCCTTTACCAAGCAGATTTCCTATCTCACACTTTTCTAAATCAGCACCTGCTGCATTGATTGCTGTTGCTCCAAATAGCAAAATCATAATCATGTCTTTGGTGACACCATTCATTTTTGTAGGTATCGAAATGGAATCACCGTCAATGGATAGTTTTTTATTGTTCAGTATTCCTTTTACAGGTAATGCCTCAAATTTGTAGCGAAAATGTTGATTGTTAAATACGGCATCAAAATAGTGTTTGCCATTTTCTTGTTCATTGAACACATTAGAAAAATTTTTGTTTAGGCGTTGCGTTGTTTCCCCTCCATAGTCAGCCAACACCGTAAGATGCTTAAGAAAAAGATTTGCTGGAAATTCAGCTGCTTTAATTAACTCAAATACCTGCCAAGGAGATTTGTCACAAAGGCGCAGGATCGCAATAAAATCTTCCTGACTATCTAACAAAAGAGGAATGACGCTGAGGTTTGATGCTTTCTTTTTTAAACTGTCTGGCCACCACTTGACAGCTTTATGTTCAAGCTCGTCAATACTTTTACTATACTTTACCACTGTTATCTATTTTATTTATGTTTTTTATTATACTTTATACAAATTAACTTCTATCAAATTAAGGCAATTTTTGAGAATGATTCTATCTATAGTTGGGTGCATTAAGTTTCGTTAACACACCCTACGATAAGTACATTTTCTCCTGAAAATCAGCTTAAAACTGCCGTAAAAAGCGCAAATCACTGCTGTACAATCGGCGGATATCATCAATTTGGTGTAATACCATAGCAAAACGTTCCACCCCAAAACCAGCGGCGAATCCAGTATAGACCTCAGGATCGTAACCTACGGATTTTAAGACATTAGGGTCAACCATACCGCAACCAAGTCCCTCTAACCATTTACCTTTCCACTGCACATCTACTTCAGCCGAAGGTTCTGTGAAGGGGAAATAACTGGCCCGGAAGCGTACTGGTAATTCTTCACCAAACAATTCAGCGAAAAATGTTTTGATCGTGCCTTTAAGATCAGTAAAGGTGATCCCTTCATCCACTGCCAAAATTTCGATTTGATTAAAGACAGCGGCATGGGTAGCATCCACTGTGTCCCTTCGGTAACAACGCCCAGGTGCGATAATCCGAACCGGCGGTTCATTCTCTTCCATATAACGAATTTGCACATTGGAAGTATGGGTACGCAATAAATTCCCATCAGGAAGATACATGGTATCCTGCATATCACGGGCTGGGTGGTCTGGCAAAAAATTCAGCGCCTCGAAGTTATAATAGTCCGTTTCCATCTCCGGACCAGTGGCAACGGTGTAGCCCAAACCAGTAAAGATATCCAAAATCCGGTCAATGGTACTATTAATCGGATGTATTTTCCCTTGGGGTCGATAAATCCCCGGCATGGTCACATCAAGGGTTTCGGCTTCCAATTGTGCCTGAATTTGAGCAGCTTGCAACTCTTGGCGCTTCTGTTCTAAATTCTCTTGTAGAGCTTCCTTGACTTCGTTTGCCAAAGCACCAATAACAGGACGC
Organism: Symploca sp. SIO1C2; assembly: GCA_010672925.1. Classification (GTDB taxonomy): domain Bacteria; phylum Cyanobacteriota; class Cyanobacteriia; order Cyanobacteriales; family Coleofasciculaceae; genus Caldora. Next base: position 45,334 of record JAAHFP010000004.1, read on the forward strand.
TCTTCCGGGGAAAGTTTGCCCATACCCCGCAATACCTGAGAAAGCTGTCCCTTCTTGCCCAGATAGCTGACTCGCAACTGTTCTAATTGTTCTAGGGTATCAACAGAAGCGATAGCTTGAGTCGCTTCTTCTTTGAGTGCGGCTAATTTGCTCTCAAGGTCATTGCCAGAGGTGGTCATGCTAGGTATGGAAAAAGTATTACCGAATTCACATTATTCAGTTTACCTACTTGTGGGGGTGAACGAAATTTTGGGTGGGATTTCTTGAGCTTTGTCTCCAAAAATTATCAGTTCTCCCTTCTCCCTTCTTCCTTCTTCCTCTGCTCCTCAGCCCCTCAGCCCCTCAGCCCCTCAGCCCCTCAGCTCCTCAGCCCCTCAGCCCCTCCACCCTTTTTTTCGCTCACCCTACTTGTGGGGCAGGGTTCCAGCTTGTCCTAATCGCCTTGGCCTCCTGCCACATAGAAAAAAATTAGCAGTCAATAGCCTGTAAGCTACTGACTGCTTTTACCCCACGATATGCAAGTCGTGGGATGAGTCTAAATTTAAGCCTTTATCTACTTAGTTTCAGAGAACTCAGCATCAATCACATCATCGCCCCCTGAACTACTAGAGGTAGATTCAGTACTACCACCAGCATCAGCACCAGGAGGGGGAGGAGCACCAGCTTCTGCACCACCACTTTGTTGATAAATATTGCTGCTGATACTGTAGAGAGTCTGTTGCAACTCAGGAGTCAGAGTTTTGATCTTTTCGTCGTCTTCTTTCTCCACCGCTTCTCGCAGATCTTTGATTAGTCCTTCTACCTTGGTCTTATCCTCAGCAGGGACTTTGTCACCTAATTCATTAATTTGCTTCTCTGCTTGATAGGTGAGAGAGTCTGCCTGGTTCTTGCGGTCGATTTTCTCACGACGTTCTTTGTCAGCAGTAGCATTGGCTTCAGCTTCCTGAACCATACGCTCGACTTCGGTATCTGGTAAGGTAGAAGCACCAGTGATACTAATAGATTGTTCTTTACCAGTACCTTTGTCCTTAGCTGTGACATTCAGGATACCGTTGGCATCGATGTCGAAAGTGACTTCAATTTGGGGGACGCCACGAGGTGCTGGGGGAATACCATCCAGACGGAAAGTACCCAGACTCTTGTTGTCGGTAGACATTTCACGCTCACCTTGGAGGACGTGAATTTCTACATTAGTTTGACCATCTACTGCTGTAGAGAAGGTTTCCGACTTCTTGGTAGGAATTGTGGTGTTACGAGGAATAATCTTAGTCATTACCCCACCCAAGGTTTCTACACCTAAGGAAAGGGGAGTGACATCCAGCAACAGAATATCTTTGACTTCTCCAGCGAGAACCCCACCTTGAATAGCAGCACCAACTGCTACTACTTCATCTGGGTTAACGCTTTGGTTAGGCCCTTTATCCAAAACCCGCTTGACTAATTCTTTGACTGCGGGAATGCGGGTAGAACCTCCCACCAGAACTACTTCGTCAATAGCACTCTTGTCAATTTTGGCATCACGTACCGCATTTTCCACAGGGATGCGGCAACGATCAATTAAAGTAGCACAAATCTCTTCAAACTTACCCCTGGTCAATGTTGTATCCAAGTGCTTGGGACCATCTTGGGTAGCGGTGATAAAAGGTAGGTTAATATCGGCTTGGGTAACATTAGAAAGCTCAATCTTGGCTTTCTCCGCTGCCTCAGTGAGGCGTTGTAGCGCTTGCTTGTCTTTGCGCAAGTCAATGCCTTCTGATTTCTGAAACTCTGTAGCTAAATAATCAACGATTGTCTTGTCGAAGTCGTCACCACCGAGGTGAGTATCACCAGAGGTAGCCAAAACCTCAAATACACCGTCTCCAACTTCTAGAACAGAAACGTCGAAAGTACCACCACCAAGGTCAAATACCAGAATAGTTTCATTGCTCTTCTTGTCCAAGCCATAAGCGAGGGAAGCAGCGGTAGGTTCGTTGATAATCCGTAATACTTCAACCCCAGCAATCTTACCGGCGTCTTTGGTAGCCTGACGCTGAGAGTCGTTGAAGTAAGCAGGTACAGTAATTACTGCTTGGGTAACGGTTTCACCGAGGTACTTACTAGCGTCATCTACTAGTTTCCGTAGCACCTGAGCAGAAATCTCTTCTGGGGCAAATTGCTTAGTTTGAGCAGGGCAGTCTACTTTGACATTATCACCAACCTTAAGCACTTTGTAAGAAACTTCAGTGGTTTCGTTCGTGACTTCGCTGTATCTGCGTCCGATGAAGCGTTTAACGGAGTAGAAAGTATTGTCAGGGTTCATCACTGCCTGACGCTTGGCGATTTGACCCACTAGGCGATCGCCGTTTTTGGCATAGGCTACAACTGAGGGGGTTGTGCGAAAACCCTCCGCATTAGCAATAACGGTAGGTTTGCCACCTTCCATAACTGCTACACAGGAGTTAGTTGTACCTAAATCAATTCCAACAACTTTTGCCATAAGTGTTCCAGGTTCGTTTAACTACAAATATTAGGGATCGATGGGAGACTAAACTATTGAACATCAAGGGGTTCAGTCGGCAGATTTTTAGGAGCTTCTGTTGCCTTGGGTCTGAATCACCAATCTCTATACTGAGTTTGGTGTGCCTGTCTCATGAAGGGTGGATTCCCGAACCTGAGATGGGACGGTTCTCGGTCAAATCGCTCTTGCCACTCTTTCTCCCGTAAAGTCCAACTCGCAGATAACTGCTGCTGATTTCCTTTACTGTGTCTAATTTACGCAAATCCTTGGCTTTCCGGATTGGTGCGAACCGTAAAGAATCTGTTGTATTTGCCGTCTTGTATTAGGTTTTAGGTGGTAGGTGTTGGTGTCAACTTAACCTGAAAAGCGCTTGAATCTGGGGGAGCTGAGGGAGCTGAGGGAGCTGAGGGAGCTGAGGGAGCTGAGGAAGCTGAGGAAGCTGAGGGAGCTGAGGGAGCTGAGGGAGTTGAGGAAGCTGAGGGAGCTGAGGGAGCTGAGGAAGCTGAGGAAGCTGAGGGAGTTGAGGAAGCTAGGGAGCTGAGGGAGCTGAGGAAGCTGAGGGAGCTGAGGAAGCTGAGGGAGCTGAGGAAGCTGAGGGAGCTGAGGGAGCTGAGGGAGCTGAGGGAGCTGAGGGAGCTGAGGAAGCTGAGGAAGCTGAGGGAGCTGACTCTTTCTTATGTTAATCAGATAGGGTGGAACTGGCATCGGTGCCAGTACAGCAGTTGCCCCATTGCTTGCAATCACCATTACTTTTTGCTATTATCCCTAATAGTCGAGTAGCTGTGTGCATATAGACTCTTCTCTCCGCTGTAGCCTTAGGTAAGCCTTTTTGGATTAAGAATCAAGAATCACCATAAAATTTCGTGTACTTGTAGGGGCGGGTTTAGGGATCATTTAGGACATTTGACCCGAATATGCCAATCAAAACCCGCCCAATACCATCTCCCCTTTTAACACAATCAATCCCAATCTTGTCAAATCTGTCAGCCGAAATATCTTGCATGGGCTGTATGCGGATTGGGTGTATGCAATACGCCCCTACGGTATTTACCGAAAGTGATACTTTATATATAAGCGCACACATTTTGCCATTATGAATAATATCAAACAAAAATGGCGATGGCAACCAACAAAGTGCGATCGCGAAACCTAACACCAACCAGAATAGATTGTAGGGGCGGGTTCACCAAGCATCTTTGGATATCGACAAGCCAATTATCTAAACTCGCCCCGGTGATAGGAGAACTACGCAAAGCGCCGGGGCGGGTTTATTTAAATTGTCGTTCTTACTGCCAAGTTTCCGGTGAACCCGCCCCTACAAGATGACTATTTTCTCACCTTCTTTTTTCGCGGCATTTTTAAACTGTTGCCTTCTGCCTCCTGCCTCCTGCCTTCTGCCTCCTGCCTTCTCAACCTTATTACTTCAAAACTTCCTTAATCGCTGTTAGTAATTCATTGGCGGTGTAAGGCTTATACAAAAAAGTTTTAATACCCATGATGCTAGCTTGATTGAGCTTATCACTAGCAGCCAATCCACTAACAGCAATAATTTTGACTTGAGGATTAATTTCTTGCAAACTGCGGATGGTATTCGGCCCATTCATCTCAGGCATCATCATATCCACCAGGACAATGCTGATGTCGTCTTGGTATTCAGTGTACAATGCGATCGCTTCGATGCCATCACTAGCCATCATCACCCGGTATTGGTAGGTTTCCAGGGAGGTTTTCGTAATCTCACGAATCGCTGCCTCATCATCTACCAACAGCACTAATTCTTTTTGTCCGATAGGTAACTCTAGTTGTTCTTCTGACTCAGTATCTGCTGCTTTTACCGCTGGCAAGTACACCTTAAATTTTGTGCCTTGTCCAAGTTCACTGTAGACATTAACGAAACCACCGTGACTCTTGATAATCCCCATTACTGTTGAAAGACCAAGTCCAGTACCTTGTCCCAATTCTTTGGTAGTGAAAAATGGCTCAAAAATGCGGTCTAAGATTTCCGGTGGGATACCTGCCCCTGTATCTGCTACAGTGATCACAATATAAAGACCAACCTGAGCATCAAGATTCATCCTGGCATAATGTTCATCAATGGCGAGATTTTGCCCTGAGATGCTCAAAGTTCCACCATCAGTTAGGGCATCCCTAGCATTAACGCAAAGATTCATAAATACTTGATGCAGTTGGGTCGCATCTCCAGAAACAGTCCACAAGTTGGGGGGTATATCGGTTTTAATTTTGATCAATTTGGGAAAAGTTTCTTGAGCAATCTGCCGAATTTCCCCCAGCAGATGTCTGACTTGTACAATAGTATGATCGCCTTTAATCCCTCGGGCAAATGACACCACTTGCTTGACTAAATCTGCTCCCCGTTTGGTATTGTTTTCCAGAATCTCCAGCCATTGTTGAGAGCGGTCATCATCTGGAATGCTGAGGGCTAACAACTGAACAGACATCAGAATAGGGGCTAGCACATTATTGAGGTCATGGGCAATACCCCCTGCTAGAGTACCAATACTCTCCATACGCTGAGCACGGAGAAACTGAGCTTCGAGTTGTTTCTTTTCAGTGATATCGCTATTAACTATTAAGATTGATTGGGGTTGCTGCCGATAATTTTGCACTAACGTCCACCGGCTTTGAACTGTAATTTCCTTCCCCTGTTTAGTTACTTGCTGCAACTCTCCATACCAATTACCTTTTAGGGCAACAATCTGCTGAATTTCTGCTAGTCGAGGCAGTTTTTCTTCTTTGAACAACAACTTATGAGCATCTTTGTCAAGTAATTCTTCTGAGTCCCAACCATATATCTGCTGAGCACCTTTATTCCAAAATAAGATTTGGTCTTGCAGATTGATCACTAAAATGCCATCAGTTGCGACATCCAGCAACGCAGCTTGTTCACGAATTTTTTGTTGAGCCTGTTGACGTTCAATAGCATAGCGGATGGAACGCTCTAGCCAAGGGGAACTAATCTGACTTTTGTCAAGATAATCTGCTGCCCCAGCTTTGATTGCTTCCATGTCTACTTCCTGAGCCCCTTGCCCAGTCAGTAGAATAATCGGCCTTTGACAGCCTCTCGCAACAGCCTCTCGCAATAGCTCTAGTCCATTACGCTCACCTAGGCGATAGTCGAACAGATAGACATCATACTCTCTTTGGTCAATCTGAGCCAAAGCAGCTTCATAGGTTGCCACCCATTCCAACTCAAAATTGGTTGGGCTCTCAGCGAGTAAATCCCGGGTTAGGGTATAGTCATCCTCATCATCATCAACTAGTAGGACTTGCACCGGCGGGTTGTCCATAGGTGTCTCCACTCTACAAGAGCGGTAGTTCAACAATTTCAAACCAATATTTTCTCAAAGTTTTCATGACCTCGACCAAGGAACTAAAAGTCACCGGTTTAACAATGAAGGAATTGGCTCCTAGATCGTAGCTGCGATGGATGTCTTCTTCTGCCTTGGAAGTAGTTAGTACTACAATGGGGATATATCGTAGATTGGGGTCAGCTTTGATTTCTTTGAGAGCCTCACGACCGTCTTTCTTGGGCATATTGAGATCCAGTAGGATTAAACCAGGACGAGGAGCACTACCCAGCTGGGCATATTTACCACGATGATAGAGATAATCCAACAATTCTTCGCCATCGCTGACGAAGTAAAGTTCGTTGGCTAAGCAAGTCTCAGCCAAGGCTTCCTTTGCCAACATACAGTCATCGGGGTCGTCATCTGCCATCAAAATTGTGACAGGGTGTCGGCGTCCTTTCACTCTGCACTTTCTCCTTGATCTTGTTTGAGCGGTAGTGTGATCATAAAAGTAGCCCCCTGACCTGATGCACTGGTCGCTGTGATGCTCCCACCGTGGCGTTCCACGATTTTACGGCAGATAGCCAAACCAATCCCCGTTCCCGGGTATTCACTGCGACCATGTAAGCGTTGAAAGGCATTGAAGATGCGGTCAAGATACTTTTCCTCAAAACCAATGCCATTGTCTTGAACCAAAATTTGACAAAAATCCTTATTATTCGTAGCATCAGTCGGCATTTGTTTTTGATTATCAGCAGGAAAAACTGGCGATTCCAGCGACATTAGCAGTTGACAATCAATCTTGACAACTGGTTGTTCCTCTGCTTTGTGAAATTTTAACGCATTGCCGATAAGGTTCTGTAGTAACTGACGCATTTGCACCGGATCTGCCTCTACAATAGGTAGATCTCCTACTTCTATCTCAGCTCCTGTTTCTTGGATGCTGATTTCTAAGTCAGATAAAACATTGTGCACTACCGCCGAGAGATTTACTTGGATAAAGGGCTGAGTTTTGGTAGTTACTCGAGATAGACTAAGCAAGTCATTGATCAGGATCTGCATCCTTCTTGCCGCATTTTGCATCCGTTCTAGATAGTCCTGCCCTTGGTCTGTAAGTTCTTGGCTAAACTTGACCTTGAGGCGATCGCCAAATGCCTGAATTTTACGTAGAGGCTCCTGTAAGTCATGGGAAGCAATATAGGCAAACTGTTGTAACTCGACATTAGATCGAGCTAGTTCCTGGCGTTGACGGGTTTCTCTTTCTAGAAGTTGGGCTTGAGCCAAAGCGATACTGATTTGATCTGCTATTTGTCGCAACAATTCCGTTTCAAAGTTAGTCCACTGTCGCGGACCAGAGCATTGATGGGCAATCAACAAACCCCAGAGTTCTTGTTTCTGGAGAATAGGTACTACTAGGTTAGCTCTGACACTAAACTGTTGCAACATATCAACATAGCAAGGCTCTACATCAGCCTTTTCTATATCAGCGATTGCACCAACCCTTCCCTGAAAATACTGCTCCAGATAATCTTGCTGAAAGCAAGGGTCAATAATATCTTTTCCTTGGATAACTGGAAAAGGGGGAACTACTGCTTCTTTGAGTACTGTTCCTGAACCATCAAACCCTAACTGGAAAACGACTACCCGGTCTGCCTGGAGAAATTTTTGTACTTCTGTTACAGTAGTATGGAGAATTTCCTCTAACTGTAAAGACTGACGAATTTTGAGCGTGACTTCCGCAAACAATTGCGCCCGCCGATGCTGTCGCCTTAATTCATCCTCGACTCGCTGGCGTTCCATCTCTGTTTGATGAGCAGCGATAAACCTACCGATACTTTGAGCCATTAACTCAATAATTTCTCGCTCATGGGGCTCAAAATTGCTGTTTTTTACTTTAGTTGAAGAAAAATTGAGGGTTCCGTAAACTTTACCCTGGACAAATATAGGGGTACCAATATAAGACTCTAGTTTCAGATTTTGGTAGACAGGATGAGCCGTCATTGCCGCTATTTTGCCCACATGAGGGTAGGTTATAGTTTTTTGGGTTTGGACAACTGCGGCACAGTAAGTATCTTTTAAGTCAAACTCTAATCCAGGTACTAAAAATTCCCACTCCGACTGAACAGAACGGATAATATAGGAACAGTTATGGTTTAGAATCTCCTGCCTCCTGCCCTCTGCCTCCTGCCTCCTGCCTTCTGCCTCCCGGTCAATAATTTGACTGATAATGCCAGTTGATAGTCCAAAAATTTCACATCCAATATCCAGACAATCATTAAACAGGGTATCAAAGTCTTGGTAATTGGTAGTATTAATGCGATGCAGATGTTTGAGGTTAGTACTGAATCTTTCCAAGGTTCTAGACTGTTGACGTAGTACCTCTTCTGCCAGTTTTTGAGCAGTAATATCCCGCCCTACTGACTGGAACTCAACCAATTTACCCTGTTCATCAAAGATAGCGCGATCGCTCCACTGCTGAGTGCGAAATTCCCCACTGGGTATAATTACGCAATGTTCAATGGTTCCTACAGGATTTTCCCAACTCAGAGAAGCTAGATGCTTTTCTACCCTCTCCCGTTCTTCCTGGGGCATCATATGGTAAAGATCTTTCCCAATTAGCTCTTCGTAAGATTTACCAAAATAGCGACAGTAGTTATGATTGACAAAAGTTAGCTTGCCTTCTGGAGAAAAACGACAAATTAGTTCCGTTTGATCTTCAACAATGGCACGATAACGAGATTCACTCTCTTGCAGTGCCTCTTCGGTATGCTTGCTCTCGGTAATTTCGCGAGCAATTGCATAAATTAAACCTTCCTCTACCAAGGGAAAAGCATCCCAGGATAGCCATTTATAGGAACCATCTTGACACCGGTAGCGGTTTTCAAACTCAATAGTTGGTATATCGCTGCCAAGTTTTTCCAATTCAGCCAAGGTGGTTGCCTGATCCTCAGGATGGACAAAATTGATGAAAGGTTTGGATAGGAGCTCTTCTTTTGTGTACAAGAGGGTTTTTTCAAAAGCTGGGTTAACGCGCTTGAAATAGCCATCTAAACCAGCAATACAGAGTAAATCCAGGGAAAACTTAAAGAAACGCTCAAATTCTTGCCGTTGCAGTTTTGACTCTAAATAGTGGTTCTGTTGTCGAACTTGAGCTAAATCTGTCAAATTTCGTTTTAATTCCAGTTGGGTGATTACCTGGCGGCTTAAAGCTTGCAATACCTTCAACTGGGTAGCATTAAGTTCCCTTGGAACATAGTCCATTACACAGATGACTCCCAAGGGATATCCCTGAGGTGTAATCAGAGGAGCCCCTGTGTAAAATCGCAGGGGGGGTTCAGAGTTTACCAAAAAGTCATTCGCAAATCGCTCGTCAGCTAGAGTATCTGGGATAACGAATAGTTCATTTTCCCAAATAGTCTGGCGACAGAAGGAGATTTCTCTGGGAGCTTCTCTTAATGTAAAACCTACTTGGGACTTCAACCATTGACGGTTTTCGTCTATCAGTGAAATGAGAGCAATTGGCGTTTGACAAACCTTTGCTGCTAAATCTGTAAATTCGTCAAATGCCTCTTCAGGAGCAGTGTCAAGAATTTTATACTGGCGTAGAGCCTCAAGCCTTGCCGTTTCAGAATCAGGCCCTGCAAGTTTCATATATATTGAGATATATTACCTTATGTTACTAACCTTGTGTACTACCTTACGCGATAGTGACCAATGTGAGAGCACGAAATCGCTGCTACAGGCCAATCTTCATCAAAATTTTAACTACTCTTTGATAGTTCATTGATAATTTAACTAAACCCACCCCGGCCTTGATGATTTATCCTGGGCTGAACCGATGGGCTTAACGATGGGTGAACCTGCTCCTACCGAATATTATCCTTAAGTTTGTGCAGATTGGTGACCGTTTTTACGTATAGATACTGATTTTTTTGAATAGGTGTTTTGTAAAGACACCTAAAAATCGTAATAATTACGCATTCCTTAATTGTTGATTTACTGATATTTAAATGGGCTTATTTATGACCAAATAGTTGCTGAATCTTTGGTTCAACTATAGTGGTCTGATGTACAGGTTTGTGTATATATTTGATAGCCGATAAATAATACAAAATTTTACATTGGCAAGCCAAAGATAGTGTATTATTAATTTCATTAGAGTATTTTTGCTATCAAGGTGATATCCCCAGTCCAAAATTTATAGCTAGCAGAATCAGAGAATTGCTATATCAACTTTTACTGTTCAGAGTAAGAGCAGGATTTTTCGTTACTAGGAATAATAAAAAAATTCCAGGCTCTATAAACATATCCTATCGAGTTAACATAAACAACGATGATCAAAGAGCCCCACAAGTTGTTACCTCAGACAATATATGAGAACTGGACAATGCCAGATATGGTACTTGAAATTCCTCCTCATGGAATTCCGTTACATGCAAAAAGTATTAAAAAGCTATTGAGTATAGCTAACCGTGAAGCTAAGATAATTGTCTTCCGACCGATTTTACCAGTTACCTCAGAACTGGGTTTGCCATCCTATCCTATTTTAGCTTATTTATATTCCCAAAACATTAGTACTATTTGGCAGCGAATACGACAGCAAATTGAAGCTTTAATTCAAAACAATATTTTAGATAATCTTCCTTGTGTAGTGGTTGATGAAATTGATATTGATGAACAGTTACATTATTTTTCTGACTATTTTGGCAAAGCAATTAAACCCTCTTATGTAAGAGTGATTGTTGGTAATACTTGCAATCTCAAATGTGTCATGTGTCCTTATCACAGTCCTGTTTTGAAACCAAGCCATACTACAGAATTTTTTCAAGGAAAAAAAGTAATGTCTTGGGAAATGATGCAACGGCTGGCCAAAGATTGTGGACAAGCAGGAATTACTATTATAATTGGTAGTATTGAAGAACCACTACTACATCCCCAACTAATTGAGTTTATCCAACTCTGTAGACAGGAAGGAGTTCCCAAAGTTCATCTAACCACCAATGGACAACTCCTTGATAAAACTCGCGCTACAGAATTATTACAAGCAGGTTTAACTAGTATTGATATTAGTCTTGATGCAGCAACTCCAGAGACTTATTCAAAGGTTCGAGGAGCTGACTTTGATCGAGTTGAATCTAATATAAACAATTTCCTAAAAATTCGAGAGCAATTAGGAATAGCCTGTGAAGTAAGAACATCTTTTGTCAAAAATCGAGATGTTAGCGCGGAGGAAGAAAAACGGTTTTTCCAGCGTTGGTTAACGAAAGTAGATAGTATTTTTCTCTTAAACCTCGCTGAGTACCAGGACAACAATATGCGTCTTACCCAAACTAGTGATGCGGTTGCTAACTTTCTCCAATACTATCAGCAACAAGCTCAAGGACGATGGGCTTGTTTATTTCCTTTTTCAGAAATAGCAGTTTTGCCTGACGGAAGAATATACTATTGTACTGAAACTTTATTTAGATTAGGCTTTGACAAAAATATTCAAAGTCTAGGAAATTATCATCAACAAACCCTACAAGAGATTTGGTCTGGAGACTTATTTCAGAAGCTGCGACGGGATTTAATCCTGAATCAGTTAGAAAAGAGAACAGCTTGTAAAGACTGTGAGATATGGATGTCCCATGTAATTCATCGAGAAATTAAGGATAAACGCCAAGTTCTGACTACCACAGTTACAGAAATTTATTCTCAGGCTCAAGAGTCTTAAAATTCTTTTTTCCATTTATGGGTTATTCCGCCCAATACTCAGCTACTCAAAAATAACTTTACTTAGAGCTTGCATAAAGTTGAAAATTGACTTGTGAAGTAGCTAACAGGCAAAAGTAATAAGATTTGATGCTTTGAGCACTGGAACAATTTATACAGATAGGGTAATTATATCAGAAAAAATTAATATTACTTAGATTATTCTTAATGCTCATAGATAAGGGTGTAATCATCAATTAACCTGAGGATAAGCGTCTTGCCTATCCTAATTTTGTGTAGATTAGTGATTTCTTTTAGGTATAAGTACTGGCTTTTTTTTGTTTGTGTGTTTACCAAGTTATCTAAGAATAGTCATAATTACACATTTTTAATTCTTTACATAATAATGCTAAATAGTCTTAATTATAAATAAACACTTATTAAACCTCGAATTAAACTACCGTCAATTTACTATACTAAATTGTGTAGGTATTTGATTGTTAATAAATAATACAAAAAACTACGTTTATAAGTTTCAGATAGAGTAAAATGAAATTAAATGAAATTAAATTTACCCAACAAAATTCATGCCATCGAGCAAGGAGTTTTATAATGTTATGCAAACGAGAACTTTTGGCTAAGTATAGCAATTTATTGCCAAGTAAAAATGAAAATCAAGCAACTCAAGAAGATTCACAAATTCCTTTTTTTCGTCTTTTTCATCAGGGAAAAATGATATCTCAAATTATTGCTTATATATGGCGATATGGTGACAAAGATACCCCGAAAGGAGATGCAGCTAGGAGACTATCGGGATATTTTGAAAATCCTGGTGACAACGGCGCAAATATCAAAAAGTTGTGGCAAGCGATTCCCAATCCAAATGGTGCTCTAGAAGATCAATTACTGTATGCCGTTTTTCCAATGGAGGGTGAGAATTATCCTGATGGTTATTTTTTCCCTATTTTTAATAGCTCAGAACGTACATACTACTCATTTATCACCGATGTTAATAACTTTCAAGGAGTAATTGAAGATGCTAATGTGAATACTCCTGAGTTAATGAGGTTAACCACTCCCTTTCCACCTCGTCCACAACTTGGTGAGTTAACAGTGACAGAAACTGAATTGGAACAATGGATCAATAATCGAGAGCCAAGGGATGTGATAGCGAAAAATCCCTATATTCCTACCTGCACCTCTTAATCAGATTACCAAAATAATTAAGATACTTACCCGTCTTATTGATCAATAAGGCGGGATTTTTTTTACAGAGTATGTCCTTAATTCGGTGGCTATTGCTGGGTAAGCACATCCTATCAAAATTCATTATCATATAGAATCGAGCTTGCCCAACACTTGGCAAAAAAGTGATGCCTTAACTAAACTAGCCCCAAGTCTTGGCGAAATCATCATTGGTCAAGCAGGGGCGGGTTGAGCATATTGACTTGTGGATTTGCGTGATGCTTGAAGAAGCAGACTTTACCACAATTTGTTACCCTTAGTAGATGTTACTAAAAACGCTTTAGCATTAGCATAGCAAATTTTTCAAAAATTGTAAGCAAGTTCTTCTGGAATAAAACTACCCATTTCTCTGGTTTAGAATAATGATAAACTTCACTAATGACTACCAGATTAGCTATAAAATTTATGAGAGTGCTAATTCGTTAGTTTATCGAGCAACTTTTAAAGGTAATCAACCTATTATTCTTAAAATACTCAAAGAAAATTATCCGACCCCTTCAGAACTCACCCGCTATAAGCAAGAATATGAAATTATTCGCTCCTTGAATGTAGATAATATTATCAAAGCTTATGACTTGCAGCGATATGAAAATAGTTTAGTTATTTCCCTAGAAGATTTTGGGGGACAATCCTTAAAATTATTACTATCCCAAAGTCAACTAAGCTTAGAAGACTTTCTAACTATTGCCATTAAAACAACTGAGAGTTTAGCTGCAATTCATAGTGCGAATATTATCCACAAAGACATTAACCCTTCTAATATTGTCTATAATCCCCAAACAGAACAACTCAAAATTATTGATTTTGGTATTTCTACCCGTTTATCCCAAGAATTTATAACAGTCCTCCCTCCCCATAAACTAGAAGGAACTTTAACTTACATTGCACCAGAACAAACAGGAAGAATGAACAGAGGTATAGATTATCGGAGCGATTTTTATTCGCTTGGTGTTACTTTTTATGAACTTTTAACTAACAAACTTCCTTTTGAAACTGCCGATCCCATGGAGTTAGTCCATTGTCATATTGCACAACAACCATTACCACCTCATCAACTAATTACTGAGATTCCTGTCGCTGTATCTAGTATAATCATCAAGCTGTTAGCTAAAACACCAGAAGAAAGATATCAAAGTGCTTGGGGCATCAAAGCTGACTTAGAAACTTGTCTTAATCAATTAAAAACTCAGGGACAAATTTTTCTATTTTCTTTAGGAAGTCAGGATATTGCAGAGAAGTTTAATATCCCAAAAAAACTCTACGGTCGAGAGCAGGAAGTTACTCAACTTTTAACTGCTTTTGAGCAAGTTGCCAACCCCCCTGAATCTGAATCTATCCAGGGGAGACATCCGGGTGTCGGAATGGTTCTAATTTCAGGGTATTCAGGTATTGGTAAATCTGCCCTGGTTCATGAAATTCATAAACCGATTACACGGCAAAGAGGGCAATTTATTAGTGGAAAATTTGACCAATTACAGCGAGATATTCCTTACTCAGCTATTTCCCAAGCTTTTCAAGACTTAATGCGTGAGCTACTAAGTGAGCCAGACATAACCCTACAAACTTGGAAACAGAGGCTCCTAGATGCTTTAGGTAATAATGGTCAAATTATTATCGAAGTGATTCCTGAGCTAGAAAAAATTATTGGACAACAGCCAGTAGTTGAACAATTAGGTGCAACAGAAAGTCAAAATCGATTTAATTTGTTTTTTCAGAGGTTTTTGAATGTTTTTTGCCAAAAAGAACATCCTTTAGTCCTTTTTATTGATGACTTACAATGGGCAGATTTATCTTCTCTTAATTTAATCGAACAATTAATGTCAGATACTGACAACAAATATTTTTTAGTGATAGGAGCATATCGAGATAATGAAGTAGGTATTACTCATCCTTTAACACATACAGTGAAAAAGATCAATCAGACAAAAGTTACAGTTGATGAAATTGTTATTTATCCCTTAACAAATAATCACATTAATCAACTAATTGCTGATACTCTAAATTGTGATGTAGAATTTTCAAAACCTTTATCTGAGTTAGTGGCTCAAAAAACTGGCGGCAATCCTTTTTTCTTAACTCAATTTCTTGAATCTTTATATCAGGAAAATTTATTAATATTTAATTATCATCAACCTTTGCGTAAGTCAAGAAATAACCGACCAGGATATTGGCAATGGGATATAGAGCAAATAAAAAGTTTGTCGTTCACTGATAACGTTGTTGATTTGATGGTCACCAAAATTGAAAAATTAGATAAAACTACTCAACAAGTTATCAAATTAGCTGCTTGTATTGGAAATAAATTTAATTTAGAAATCCTTTCTATCGTTAATAATAAATCTTCAATAGTTACTGCTCAAGAATTACTACCTGCTTTATATGAAGGACTGCTCATTCCTTTAAGTAATAACTATAACATTCCTTTATTTTGTAATACGGAAAGTTTATTGTGCGATAGCTCAGAAGTGAATGTTGATTTTACATCGGAAGACATTATTTACAAATTTTTACATGACAGAGTACAACAAGCTGCTTATCTTCTAATTCCAGAGAGCGACAAAGAATTTGTTCATTTACAAATAGGTCGTCTACTTCTTAAAAATCTTGAAAAAGAGGAGTTGCAAAATAAAATTTTTGATGTTGTCAAGCAATTTAATCAAGGGTTGAATTTAATTACTGAACAATCAGAAAAATATGAATTAGCTCAATTAAATCTACAGGTTGGACAAAAAGCAAAAGATTCGACAGCTTATGAACCAGCGATAATTTATTTAAAAACAGCTCTAAAATTATTGTCATCAGATAGTTGGACAAATCAATATCACTTAACCTTAGAAATTTATACAGAAACTGTAGAAGTTCAAGCTCTAAATGCCCAATTTGAGAAAGCTGATGAGCTATCTGCTATCGTTATTCAAAATGCCAAAGAAGTTCTCGATACAGTTAAAGTTTATGAAGTCAAAATTCAATCTTATTATTCTCAGCTTAAACTAGAAAAAGCGATAGATACGGCTCTAGAGATTCTAGCTAAATTAGGAGTATTCATCCCATCTAGTATAAGTCAAATGCAGGAACAAGCTGTTCAAGTCAAGATGGAAATAGAGTCATTGTTAGAAGATAAATCTATTCCTCAGTTGGCGGATTTACCAACGATGACTAATCCTTACAAACTTGCTGCTATTCGGCTATTACTAGGTGTGACTTCGTCTGCGATTATTTCTAATCCTCAATTATATCCTTTGGTGACATTAACTAGCGTTAATCTCTGTATTAAATATGGAAATTCACCCTTAGCGGCTAGTGTGTATGTTTTTTATGGACAACTTCTATGTGGATTTATGCAAGATATTGAAACTGGATATCAGTACGGTCAATTATCTCTAAATTTACTCAATAAGTATAATGTTCAGGAAGCTAGGCCAATGGTTATTCATTATTGTTATGCGTTCACTCGTCATTGGAAAGAACCTTTTAGAAATATTAATTTAAATGATTTTGAAGCGGCAATTCAGCTTGGATTAGAACTAGGAGATTTTGAACATGTTGCTTATAATGCGATTTCCCATTGTCTCTTTTCAATTTTTAGTGGTTTTAATTTAGAAGAATTTGCATCAAAGTGTCAAACTTATAGTCAATTAATTCTTAAGTTTCAACAAGATTACACATATTATTACTATGAAGCTTGTCAAAAAATGATTCTTAATTTATTAAATAACAAACAACCTAATTATTATTTATTATTTAGTAACAGTAAGCAAGAAGAAGAAGATTTAATACAAACTTGGATCAAAAATAATACTCAATGGCTTCTCTTCATCTCTTGCTTAAGTAAGACATTTTGTTCCTATTTTTTTAAGGATTATACAAGAGGATTATTAACTGTTTACTTGTCTGAAAAATATGCTGAAAGCTCTTCAGCATATCTCATCTATATACAACATTTATTTTACTCTTCATTAACTCTTTTAGCCGCTTATCATCAAGTTGATATTGAACAGCAAAAAAAAATCTTGCAGAAAGTCAAGAAATATCAAAATAAAATTTATTTTTTTAAAAAATTCTGCCCTAAAAATTCTGCCAATAAATATGCTTTAATAGAAGCAGAGAAAGCACGCATTCTAAGAAGAAATTGGCAAGCACAGAATTTTTATGAAAAAGCGATTCAAGATGCAAAAAAATATGAATTTATCCATGAAGAAGCCTTAGCTTATGAACGAGCCTCTGAATTTTACTTTGCCCTCGGTAGACAAGAAATTGGTCAACTTTACCTGAGAAATGCCCATCATTGCTATACCCGTTGGGGAGCAAAAGCAAAAGTCCAACAGCTAGAAGAAGAATATCCCCAGTATTTGGTGGGAGTAACCAATCAAGGCAAATTTAAAAATCTCAGTACAACAATATCTACTGCTGGTAATGATGGCACAATTCTCGACTTAAATACTGTGTTGAAAGCTTCTCAGGCAATTTCTGGTGAAATTAAACAGGAAAACCTCCTGCAAAACTTAATGAAAATTGTGATTGAAAATGCAGGGGCACAGAAAGGATTTTTGATTCTTAGTCGTCAAGGTAATTGGGTTATTGAAGCCCAAGGAACAGTCGATAGTAAGCAAGTTACTGTTTTGCAATCCATGCCAATAGAAACTGTAAACCCTGATAACTCAATCCCTATTTTACCGACTACGATTATCAATTATGTAGCTCGTACCCAAGAAAATCTTGTTCTCAATGATGCCGCACAGGAAGGACAATTTATTAATGACCCTTATATTATTGCCACACAAAGTAAATCAATCCTTTGTACCCCTTTACTCAATCAGGGTCAACTTCGAGGAATTGTTTATCTAGAAAATGATTTAACCACAGATGCCTTTACCTCAGAACGAGTCGAATTATTAAATATCTTATCTACTCAAGCTGCTATCTCCATTGAAAATGCTCGCCTATACGAACAGTTAGAAGACTACAGCCACACCCTAGAAATCAAAGTAGACGAACGAACCCAAGAACTACAAGAGAGAAATGCTACCCTCGCAACGACCCTCGAAAAACTCAAAGCTACCCAAGCTCAAATTATTGCCCAAGAAAAATTGGCTTCCTTAGGAGCCTTGACAGCAGGTGTGGCTCATGAAATCAAAAATCCCCTCAACTTCGTTAACAACTTTTCCGAACTTTCGGTGGAGCTAACTACAGAACTTATCGAAGAAATCAAAAATCAAAAAGACCGATTAGACTCCGAAACTATCGAATATATTGAAGAGATATTACAAGACCTAGGACAAAACGTCGAAAAGATTAATCACCACGGTAAACGAGCTGACAATATAGTTAAAGGGATGCTCATGCACTCTAGGGCAACAACTGGAGAAAGAACATTAACCAATATCAACTCTTTGCTCGCTGAATATATTAATCTTGCCTACCACGGAATGCGAGCTAAGGACTCCAGGTTTAATATTGCCATAGAAAGTGACTATGACAATTCCTTAGAGAAGCTGAATGTCATTCCCCAAGATCTTAGCCGAGTCTTTCTCAATGTCGCTCACAATGCTTGTTATGCAGCCTATGAAAAGAAAAAGGCAGTAGGAAAAGACTTTATACCTCAAATGAGGGTTAGCACAAAAAATTTAGGTAATCAGATAGAACTCCGTATCCGAGACAATGGCAATGGTATATCACCTGAAGTCCTCGACAAAATTTTCCACCCTTTCTTTACTACCAAACCACCTGGTCAGGGAACAGGATTGGGTTTATCAATTAGTCACGATATTATTGTACAGGGACATCAAGGTCAGTTCCAAGTAGAAACTGAAGTTGGTAGTTATACAGAGTTTATTATCACTCTACCAAAAGAAGTGTGAATTGAGTTCGGGAAACCGGGTAAAATTTAACAATAGCTGAATATTCAGGGGGGCTAAGACATGAGAATAATGGTAGTTGATGATGAAGAAGATGTTCAGTTATTGTACAGACAAAAATTTCGTAAAGAGCTAAAAAAAGGCACAATTGAGATACATTTTGTTCTCTCAGGCAAGGAAGCACTAGAATACTTACAGGCTCAAGGATCAGATAACCTGCTTCTTATTCTTTCCGATATTAATATGCCAGGGATGAACGGGCTAGAATTGCTCAAAATCATCAAGGAAAGCTATGAACACATCAAAGTGTTTATGATCACTGCTTATGGGGATGACGAAAATTACCAATTGGCAATGGAATATGGAGCAGATGACTATCTGCACAAACCAGTAGAATTCGGTATGCTCAAAGAAAAAATCTTTGATTGTTGAGTTTTGTTGTCACATTCTCACCAGTTAACGTAGAAAGCTACTAATCAACCAGAAAATAACAAAGGTCATGACTGTAGCAAACTTTAATTGTTCAATACCACCAACATATGTCCCTAGAAAACTACCTAGTCCCACACCTACCAGTAAACCTGCCAGGGTTAGTAGTACAGATCGACCAAATTTTTGCTCTTTGCGATTAAGAAAGTAAATATTGCAGCCAAAACCCAATGCTAAAGTTAATGGCAGGATTGATTCTTGATTGTTAGGAACAATCAACAAGCTCAAGAGCAAAAAGATAACAGCAGGCCAGAGAATATCCCCAGTTGAGGGCGTGTCTAAGAATCCCTCAAGCCAAGCGGGAGAGCGAGATATTTGAGCTTGAGGAAAACTTGGCGGTGCTTGAGACAATCTCTCAGGAAAACGAATGCGCTCCGGAACCTTGATTTTTCCTTCTTGGCGCATTCTGAGGCGATCCATAATAATCGCATCATAGGCAGCCTCTACAGTCTCCACAAGTTGCTGATTGCCTTGATGCTGATGCATTAGGCGTCCTTTCGCATCTTGGATTTCTTCAAAAGAAGCATCTTCAGTGACCCCAAGCTTTTCGTAGGGATTTTGATCACTCATTCAAAACCTCCGAGACATCCCTTTTTGTCACGCCTAATAGCAGCGACTCTACATTTTGTTACTATCTTAGACATCAGTAAGGCTAAACTGAAACTCCCTCTGCCTGATCACAACTTAAGCCAAAAGCCAAGTATTTGACCAAAGCCCCTACTACTAGTTTAGCCTGCTTTCAGCAACAAAGCGTGTAAATTGGTTGTTTGTTTTTTGTTTTTTGTTTTTTGACAAGCAACTAACAACTTGCTAAAGCATGAGCTTCCCTCGGCTATGCTAACGTGCCGGGGGAAGCTCTGGGGAATTCCCCGTGCTGTCTTCCGGGGAATGAGAGAACCTAAGCTACTTGCTCAGGCTCGCTAGTCTCCAAGGTTCTTGGTTCTGCATTATTTCCTTCTCAAGCTCATGAATATCTGGTGTTTGGTGAAAAATCTAGAAGAGGCTCCGGAAGACTATTAATTTGCTTAGTAGGTCAATATATATACCTAAGTGAGGTGAGCTGCGCTTACCATAGTTAAGAATGCACTCACTTTAAGTCCTTAACTGCTATACAGCATGTAGGTTTGGGGAAATTTGCTCAACTATCTGACTTGGGTATGATGCCAACAGCTATTGGCATCCCCCAATTCTACTACGATAATTGTCTAAAAGGCTTAATACACCAATGGTGCAAAAAATACTGCATCTTGATCGCAAATCAAGTTCTCCGTTGAAAGTTATGACCATAGCCGCTGCTAAGATTCTTGTTGTGGATGACGATCCAGCAATCCGCAATTTAATTCTGCGCTTTTTAAGTCAGAAGAACTATGAAATGGAGTCTGCTCATGATGGCAAGACAGCTTTAGCAATTTTTGAGCAATTCAACCCGGATCTAGTAATTCTGGATGTAAATCTACCTGACGCAATTGGCTACAATCTGTGTCGGGAAATGCAGAGCCGTACTGATGTCTTCGTCCTCTTTCTCACTAGTCGAGGGGATCAGACTGACAAAGTTCGGGGATTTGAGCAAGGTGGTGACGACTACCTTACCAAACCTTTCGATTTACAAGAACTAGAAAATCGAGTCGGGGCAATTTTGAAACGACGACGGATTGTTAATCCTACTGAGCCAAAGCGCCTGGTTTTTGATAATCTAGTCATAGATCCAGAGCGAAGGGAAGTAACTCTCCACGATGAGAATGTACCTCTAACAGCTCTAGAATTTGATCTACTACATTACCTAGCTTCCCATCCTGGGAGAGTACTGCGCCGAGCAGAATTAATCCAAGAAGTTTGGGAATATGACTATGTGGGAGACCAACGGGTGGTTGATGTCCATATAGGTCAAATTCGCAAGAAGATTGAAACTAATTCTAGTGAGCCATCCTTAATTCACACGGTTAGGGGTGTTGGTTACAAGTTTGAGTCTTCTAGTGATAGCAAGAACGGACAGCAACAATAAGTAAGTGACCTACTTTAAGTACTAGCTTGGTGTCAACTGGCTTTTTATTACAGTTGACAAATTTTTGTGCTTATTTTGCGTGTTTGGTCTGTATGCTAAGGAGCAGATTAAACAGGGTGCTCCTACTACCCAACTAGTGAAGTAAGAGATTAAATCTAAAATCTAAAATCTAAAATCGACAATGTCGCAATCGTATTTTGATACAGAAAAAAATAGTCACAAGTCTTTTGAGTTACCTGGAGCAAGACCCCACTACAACCCGGATCGTCCCGGACAAGTCAAGCATATTTTCCTGGATTTAGCTCTGGATATTCCTAACCGGAGTTTTCAAGGTACTTGTACTATTACCCTAGAACCAATACGCAATGACATCGATCACTTGTTGCTGGATGCTGTTAACCTAAATATTACCTCGGTAGAGGTTGATGGAACTCCCCAACCCTTCAACTACGACAGCCAACAACTACAGATTCAGTTGCGAACCCTTACTGAAGCAGGTAAAGAAATTAAAATTGCGATCGCTTATGGTGTAGAACAACCCCAAAGGGGTCTTTACTTTGTTGGACCACAGCAGCACTATCCCGACAAACCTACTCAAGTCTGGACTCAGGGAGAAGATGAAGACTCTCGTTTCTGGTTTCCTTGTTTTGACTACCCAGGTCAGTTATCAACTTCAGAAATTCGAGTTAAGATACCCAAGCCCCTACTAGCAATTTCTAATGGGGAACTGATTTCAACAACAGAAGAAGGGAATAACAAAACTTATCACTGGTTGCAGCAGCAGGTTCATCCAACTTACCTGATGACCCTAGCGGTAGGAGACTTTGCTGAAATTCAGAACCAGTGGCAAGATAAGCCAGTCACCTACTATGTAGAAAAAGGAAGGGAAGCAGACGCCCACCGCACAATGGGCAAAACCCCTCAAATGATGGAGTTTCTCAGTGAGAAGTTTGGTTATCCTTACCCTTATCCCAAATATGCCCAAGTCTGTGTTGATGACTTTATCTTCGGTGGGATGGAAAACACCTCCACCACCCTGCTAACCGACCGGTGCTTACTAGATGAACGAGCATCTATTGATAACCAAAGCGCGGAAACCCTAGTAGTCCACGAACTCGCCCACCAGTGGTTTGGCGACTTAGTAGTTATCAAACATTGGTCTCATGCTTGGATTAAGGAGGGAATGGCTTCCTATTCAGAAGTATTTTGGACAGAACAGGAGTACGGCACAGATGATGCCGCTTACTACCTACTAAACGAAGCACGAAGCTATCTATCAGAAGACCGTTCCCGTTACCGCCGTCCGCTGGTGACCCATGTCTATAGGGAAGCCATGGAACTCTATGACAGACACCT
The DNA here is from genome assembly GCA_010672925.1 of Symploca sp. SIO1C2. Lineage (GTDB taxonomy): Bacteria > Cyanobacteriota > Cyanobacteriia > Cyanobacteriales > Coleofasciculaceae > Caldora. The sequence continues at coordinate 67,777 of JAAHFP010000004.1, forward strand.
TTACGAAAAAGGGGCTTGTGTTTACCACATGATTAGGGCAGAATTGGGAGATGAGTTGTTCTGGCGGGCAATTCATACCTTCGTCCAGGATAATGCCCACAAGACAGTAGAAACTATCGACCTATTAAGGGCAATTGAAAAAGCTACCGGTCGTAACTTGTTATTTTTGTTCGATCAGTATGTTTTCCGGGGTGGTCATCCTGACTATAAAGTAGCCTATGGCTGGGATGCTGACAGCCAATTGGCAAAAGTGACAGTTAGCCAAACTCAAGCAAAAGCAGGCAAAAAAAATAGTGAAGGCGAACTATTTGATCTAAAAATTCCCATTGCCTTTGGCTATATCCAGGAAGATAGCAATAGTCCTGAGTTCAAAACTCTCAGCGTCAGAGTCCACGAGCAAGAACAGAGTTTTTACTTCCCCTTAGAGAAAAAGCCTAACTTCATCAGCTTTGATACGGGGAATAACTACCTCAAAACCGTTTCTCTAGAGTACCCGACACCAGAACTGAAAGCACAGCTAAAACACGACCCTGACCCCATCTCCCGCATTTATGCAGCCCAGGCGTTGGCGAAGAAAGGAGGTTTAGAAGCAGTAAATGCCTTGGCTGAAGCCCTTAGCAGTGATCCTTTTTGGGGTGTTAGAGCAGAAGTAGCCAAACAACTAGGCAAAGTGAAGCTTGATCAAACCACAACAGTTTTGATTACTGCTTTACAAGATAACAATGCTCGTGTCCGTCGCTCCGTCGTGGAAGTTTTGGGCAAAATTAAAACCCCAGAAAGCTATGATGCCATTAAACAGCTAGTGGAGGTAGGTGACCCTAGCTACTACGTGGAAGCTACTGCTGCCCGATCATTAGGAGGAATGGTCTCCGGCAATCTTCATGACTTAGAGCAGGAAGCTCTGGAGTTGCTGATGCAAGTCCTCCAAGAAAGGGCTGGTTGGAACGAAGTTGTCCGTGGCGGTGCGATTAGCGGCTTGAGCCAGATGAAGTCATCAGCCATCGCAGTGGATGTAATTTGGGATTACACCGCAAATGGCATCCCCCGATCTCTAAGACTAACTGCGATTCGGGCATTGGGAGTGATTTCCACCGGTCAGACACCTAACAATACTGAGTGGATTCTGGAGCAATTAGAAGAACTTGCTGGGGAAAGCTTTTTCTATACTCAAGTAGCAGTGGTTTCTGCTTTAGGGCAAATGGAGACAGCCAAAGCCATTGGTATTTTGCAATCGTTGGCTGAGCAAACTCCTGATGGACGAGTTCGTCGTCTAGCAGAAGAAACAGTGCACAAAGTGCAAAAGAACATTGGTTCTGATAAGGCAGTGAAACAATTGCGGGAAGAGCTAGACCAACTCAAGAAAGAAAATCAGGAACTCAAAAGCCGTATAGAAAACTTAGAAGCTAAGTCCAAGTAGGTTTTGATAAGTTCATTGCCGGGTTTGAATAGGTGGTAGGTGGTAGGCAGTAGGTGGTAGGTAAGGTGAGGGAATTTTCCTCAGGAGGTGGAGGAAAACTGTAAAGTATACTTTTATATATTATTATTAATAAATAAGATCAAAATAAAAATTAACAAAATCTCGCAACTTGAGAGGAAAATACTCAGCGTGAGTCAAAATCAATTTGTTTATCCTGATATTTATCCTGAGCAGCAGCTCAGAGAGCGACCTAGGCGCTACGACGTCAACAAGATTAAACAATATTACCGCCACCGACCTTGGCAGTCTATCTGGCGTGCCCTGAAAATTATTTTTTTCTTTGCGGGATTCATTTTCAGCCTCAAGTGGGACGAATGGCTTCAGCAGGCTGAGGAAAACAAATTAAAACGTGCGGCACAATTGCGGGAGGTACTCACTCGCCTTGGCCCCACTTTTATCAAGGTAGGACAAGCACTATCAACCCGTCCTGACCTAATTCGGCAGGATTTTTTGGCCGAGTTAATTAAATTACAAGACCAACTTCCTCCTTTTGATAATGCGATCGCGTTCTCGATCATTGAAAAAGAGCTGGGAAGACCTATAGAAGAATTATACAGCCAAATTTCTCCCCATCCCGTCGCTGCTGCTAGCCTTGGTCAAGTTTATCGAGCAATTCTCCACACCGGCGAAGAGGTTGCGGTGAAGGTACAACGCCCTAACTTGCTACCAGTGCTAACCCTGGATCTATACTTAATGCGTTGGGCTGCTACCTGGCTTTCTCCTTGGCTACCTCTGAATCTAGGACATGACCTAACTCTAATTGTTGATGAATTCGGCACGAAGTTATTCGAGGAAGTTGACTACATTAACGAGGGACGTAACGCCGAAAAATTTGCCAGTAACTTTAGTGATGACCCCACAGTAAAAGTACCATTGATTTACTGGCGCTACAGTACTATCCACGTCTTAACTTTAGAATGGATTAATGGGTTTAAACTGACAGATACCGCTAAAATTCGCGCTGCGGGACTAGAAGTTGATGATTTAATTAAGATTGGCGTTGTTTCCGGTTTGCGTCAGCTGTTGGAGCATGGTTTTTTCCACGCAGATCCTCATCCTGGTAATTTGTTTGCCCTACCAGATGGACGCATGGCTTATATTGACTTTGGTATGATGGATCAGCTGGAAGAGCATACCAAGGAAACGATCGCTAGCTCGGTAGTCTACCTGATCAATCAAGATTACCAGACTCTAGCAACTAGCTTTATCAAACTGGGTTTTTTGAGTGCTCAAACAGATATTCAGCCAATTATTCCTGCTCTAGAAGCAGTACTAGGAAAAGCAATTGGTGAAAGTGTTGGTGACTTCAACTTCAGGACAATTACCGATAAATTCTCAGAGTTGATGTATGACTATCCCTTCCGTGTACCAGCAAAATTTGCCCTGATTATCCGTTCCTTAGTAACTCAGGAAGGCTTGGCACTCAGCTTAAATCCTAATTTCAAAATCGTCGAAGTCTCTTACCCCTATGTAGCAAAGCGTCTCCTCAATGGTGAATCTCCAGAGATGCGACGGCGTCTGTTAGAAGTCTTGTTCAAAGATTGTAAATTCCAATGGCAGCGGTTAGAGAATATGATAGCGATTGCTCGCTCAGACAAGCAATTTGATTTACTACCCACAGCCCAGCTAGGCTTACAGTATCTACTATCTGATGAAGGCGGACTCTTGCGACGTCAGTTGGTTTTGGCTGTAACTGAAGATAACAGACTTCATACCGAAGAAGTCCAACGTTTGTGGGAATTAGTCAAAGATGACTTACAGCCAGGGCGTTTATTTAATGTAGCCTTGAGTGCTTTGAGTGAAATATCCACAGAGAGGGCTGTAGCAATGTTGAAGTAACCACAAGAAGGCAGGAGACAGAAGGCTCCGAGGCTCCGAGGAAAGAAAGCTTGTGTAATATTTTAACCTTGTTTGCACGCTTTAGGTTATTTCCGCCGCGCTGCACTACAACAAACAACAAACGACAAACAACAAACAACCATTTTTTAGGAGTGCTTCATGTATTATTACTTGCCACAACCACCATATTTTTTGATAGTTATTGGTTTGTTTGTGGCGCTAACATCTGGTGCAGCTTTTGAAGCGACCCTTAAACAAAAAGTGCAGGAATGGTCAAAAAACCGATCCACTCGTCATTTAGCTCAAATGCAAGGAATTCAGTTATCCCTACCATTTATGGGCATGGCGGTAGGAATTTGTCTATTTCTTGATGGTGGATTGGAGGCTTTTTTCTTACCTCCCTGGCTTTCTTATGGGCTATCTATATCCCTAACTCTATTTATTGGTTTACTAGTTTGGTATCAGTTGAGTAAACTTCTCATTCAGTTAGAGCAAGGTGGCTCAAAAGCAATAGATTTAGATGCTGTTGAGTAAGTTTCTCACTTTACCTATAGGATTGTTGATCCCCCTAAATCCCCCTTGGAAAGGGGGACTTTTGTCTGCTGTACTTTATTACAATGCAAAGCGCTGTATGCGATCGCATTTCCTCATAAAAGCTTATTTTGTGCTATTATTACTTCCTAATAGGAAAGGTGTGCGCTTATATATAAAGTATCAATCCTGAGGCCAAAAGGAGTGAGCGAAAAAAGGAGTAGGGAAATTAGTCAGCAGATACACCAGACGCACGAGAAATAAAATCCCACTTAAAATTTAGTTCATCCGGCCAAAAGCGATTGCCTACGGCACCAGCAAAGCTGATCGCACCTCTTAAGATAACAGTTATTGAAGCCCTCCAGCCCCCAATTATGGGAAAGTCCGGATTCAAAGTCCCCCTTTTTAAGGGGGATTTAGGGGGATCAACAACGTACCCCATAGCAGAGCAAACTGCTGTAAGAAATTGGTTTGCCCATTGTTGTTATTGTACCTCGTAACAGCGCGAAGCGCTGTATCAGTGCCTCTTGTAATTCCTTCAGCTTTACCAATCCTGTGGAATGGATTTGAGCTTCCCCTTTGCCATCTAGTTGCTGCGGCAAACGCTGGACACGAAAGGGTTGATAACCATATTCTCTAAGGTATCAAGCAATATCTTCTGCATCCTTTGCCGCTGCCTTCAAGTCCTGAAGGGTAGTCATTTGAGGATAGCGATTAATCCCAACTACAAGGGCTTCCCATTCCGAAGTCATCTTCTTCAACCTGCTGGATACTCTCTTAATTCACACCTGTCGTTACAGCACGAGAATTGGTAAATTATGGAGGGTCAATATTAAAGTTTAATATAATAGCTTCAGATAAGTTTAACGGTCAAAAAACTAAGATTTCTTGAAAAACTCAAACAGCGTTTAGGCTAGGAAGGGTTAGATTTCCGACTTCTTAAATAGATCGGGAATCTGGGATAATCTGGTAGAGGTCGGAAATTTAGGAGAATAATCAGTACCCCGTCCTCTTTAACCTCCTAGTATTTACCATTGTTGCGGTTATGACGTGGTTAATTAGGAGGCAATGGAAGCGATCTTAAGGCAGGAGGCAGGAGGGAAGGTAGAAAAACATTTACCCCTGCACCTGATTCCGACAAAATGCCAATGCCTCTGCTAAATCACTAGTTTGCTGTGGATACTCTAATACTGGACGAGTAATTACGACTAAGGGAATCCCTAATTCTGCTGCTACCTCTCGCTTCACCTCCTCTCCTCCAGCTACCCCAGAAGCCTTCGTCACCACTAGAGATATATTCCAGTGACACCAAAGCGCTTTCTCCAAAATAGCGGGTACAGGAGGACGCAGGGCAATGATCCTATCTGATTTGAATCCAGCCGCGATCGCAATTTCCAAAGATGCCGAAGTAGGCAAAATTCTGGTAAACAGGGTTGATTGTTTTTGCCAGGAACGGAACAGAGGTAAGGCTTTACAACCTACAGTTAATAGTACCCTTTGCTGATGTAGGTAGTTACCTGCCAGGAGAGTATCAAAGCTATCAAGGGAAATTACTGGTGAATTATCGGCTTGACCCTGCGCAGCTAGACGTTCAAATCTTAGATAGGGGATTTGTTGCTCATCTGCTGCTCTCATCGCTATTTGAGAAATTTCCACTGCATAAGGATGAGAGGCATCTACAATCGCGACAATCTGCTGCCGCTGAAAAAACTGCCATAGCTGCTGAGCATCCAAACGCCCTACTAACACCTCTAATTTTCTGCTTCGGGGATACAGTGCCTTAGCGTCTTTTGTGGTTACAGTCACCGTACAAGATAACCCCAATGATGCGATCGCACGAGCCAAAGTTACACTCTCAGTCGTACCACCAATCAGCCAAAGACGTTTATTAATAGTATAGTTATTCAACCTGGTATTATGTTATATCATGTTGACATAATTACCCATAACAACAACTTCTCCAAGCCTGTGTGTCCCCGTGTTAGTTCTAACTAGGGGTCTTCAACCTCATATAATATTACTTTCCTTTTAAAGCTTTAGTAAAGTTTTGGCGATAGGACTTATTAGCCATGAGCAATACAGGCCATAACATAGATAAGGCAAGGCGATTGGGCAAACTGCGGGAAAAGTTAGTCCGCTCAAACCCTTGCCAAAACTTCCAGGCACCGTAGCCATAAATCCCGAATATAACGAACAAAATCAATGGTTTCATCTAAACAACCCCCAAAAACACGGACTAGATTTATTTTGCTGTAGCTTTGCGATAGACAATTTCTTTACATATTGTCCTTACTCAAGATTTTAAGACAGTTTTCTGGAAGGATATCATCTTTAGTAAACTAGTTCGATCAACCTAGACCGAGGGCTGTTAATTAAAGTAAAGTTTTTTTCTTTTTCCTTATTCTTAATCTAAAGATTACCATGATCAGCTATTTGTAGCCATACAAAAGCTCCAGTCCAAGAAGACCATTTCTCAAAATTGACTATTAGTCAATTTTCTTAGGACTTATTCCTTGAGTCGTAGGTAATTTTACTGGTAGTCTGTATTATTGATTAATAGTAAGATTAGAGCTTTTGTGTCAACTCACCTCCTATAGAAGCCCCTCAAAGCTTTACAATTGTTAAGAGACTATAAAAAGCATACGGAACGTAAATTATTGCGAGACAACTCCGTAAAATGTATAACTAGGAGGACTTATGAGAGCAGTGCTGATGGCGGGCGGTTCCGGAACACGTTTAAGACCGCTGACCTGCGATCTAGCAAAGCCAATGGTGCCCATTCTGAATCGACCCATTGCTGAGCACATTATTAATTTACTTAAAAAGCATAATATCAAGGAGGTAATTGCCACACTGCACTATCTCCCAGACGTTATGCGAGACTACTTCCAAGACGGGAGTGATTTTGGGGTACAAATGACTTATGCCGTCGAAGAAGATCAACCCCTAGGAACAGCAGGCTGTGTCAAAAATGTTGCTGAATTACTCAATGACACTTTTTTAGTAATTAGTGGTGACAGTGTTACCGATTTTGATCTGAGCACAGCTATTGAATTTCACAAAAGCAGGCAATCTAAGGCTACGCTAGTGCTTACTCGTGTGCCCAATCCCGTTGAGTTTGGGGTGGTAATCACTGATGAAGACATGCGTATTAGCCGATTTTTAGAAAAACCTTCCACTAGCGAAATTTTTTCTGATACGGTTAATACCGGTACTTATATTCTAGAGCCTTCTGTTCTAGAATATCTCCCAGCTAATGAAGAATGTGATTTTTCCAAAGACTTGTTTCCCCTACTGCTAGAAAAGGGCGAACCAATGTACGGCTATGTGGCTGAGGGATACTGGTGTGATGTGGGTCATCTGGACGCTTACCGAGACGCTCAGTATGATGCTCTGGAAGGCAAAGTAAATGTGGATTTTGCCTATAAAGAAGAAAAACCAGGAGTATGGGTAGGACAAAACACCTTTATTGACTCCACCGTAAAAATTGATCCCCCAGTGCTAATTGGTGACAACTGTCGTATTGGTCCAAGGGTGAAAATTGAAGCCGGTACGGTGATTGGTGATAATGTAACTGTGGGTGCTTATGCTAACCTGAAGCGACCAATTATCTGGAATGGGGCAATTGTTGGTGATGAAGCTCATCTTCGTGCTTGTACTATTTCTCGTGGTACGAGGATTGACCGTCACGCTCATGTGCTGGAAGGTGCTGTCGTTGGCGCTCTTTCTCGGGTCGGAGAAGAAGCACAAATTAGTCCTAGTGTAAGAGTGTGGCCAAGCAAAAGCATTGAATCTGGCGCGACATTAAATATCAACTTAATTTGGGGCAACAGTGCTCAACGCAATCTATTTGTCCAACGTGGTGTCCAAGGCTTAGCCAATATTGACATTACTCCAGAATTTGCAGTTAAGTTAGGGGCCGCTTACGGTTCTACCTTAAAACCCGGGGTTCAAGTAGCAGTATCTCGTGATCAACGAAGTATCTCCCGGATGGTTTCTCGGTCTTTAATGGCTGGTTTGATGTCAGTTGGAATCAATATCCAAAACTTGGAAGCCACAGCAATTCCTTTAGCTCGCATGGTCTTGCCTACCCTGTCAGTGTCTGGTGGTATTCATGTACGAGTTCATCCAGATCGACCAGATTATATTCTCATTGAGATTTTTGACTCCCAAGGAATCAATATTTCTAAAGGGAAAGAGAAAAAAATTGAAGGAGCTTATTTTAAGGAGGACTTGCGACGAGCACAGATTCAAGAAATTGGTAGCGTTAGTTACCCTAGCCAGATCATCGAGACCTACAGTAAAGGATTTGCCGAACATCTTAACCTGCCAGCCATTGCGAACAGTAGCTCCAAGATCGTCTTAGACTATGGCTATGGTGTTTCTGGGGCAGTACTACCCCAACTTTTAAAGAAATTTGATTGTGATGCCGTAGTCCTCAATGCTAGTTTGAACCAAGTCTCCCTCTCAGCAACTGAACGAGAGGGATTACTTACTCAGCTAGGTCAAGTAGTAGAGGCACTAAAAGCCAATTTTGGTGTGCAGGTCTCTGCGAATGGGGAACAACTAATTTTGATGGACGAATCGGGGATGCCGGTTAGAGGTCAGATGTTAACCGCGCTGATGGTTAACCTAATGCTAACGGCCAATCCTCGTAGTACAGTAGTTGTACCAGTACATGTTTCTAGTGCGGTAGAACAAATTGCCCGTCGCCATGATGGCAAAGTAATTCGTACCAAGGCTAACCCGACAGCTTTAATGGAAGCATCTCAGACTAATCCAAATGTTGTGTTCGGAGGTTCTGAGGAAATGGGCTTTATTTTCCCTCAGCTACATCCAGGATTTGATGCGATGTTCTGTATCGCTAAGTTAATTGAGATGTTGACAATACAGGAACGAACACTCGGTCAAATTCGCACGGAATTGCCCCGTGTTTCTCACAAATCTTACACTATGCGTTGCCCGTGGACAGCGAAGGGTTCCCTGATGCGTCATCTTGTAGAAAACCACTCCACCGAAAATTTGGAGTTAATTGATGGGGTGAAGATCATCGATGCCCAAAGCGATAGTTGGGTGCTCATTTTGCCTGATGCTGGGGATCCTTTGGTTCATATCTATGCCAACAGCAATGATCGGGATTGGACAGATGAAAACCTCAGGAAATATCGCAACTACGTTCAGGAGTTTGTCGAACAAGAACAGGGTGTAGAACCTAGCAAAGCTGAAGTGTCGTTATAAAAGGTGTTAGGTATTAGGTGTTAGGCTTTAGGTAATAGTGTTGTACCCAATCTGGTTATTATGGAACACTTACCAACTTATTCACTTTTCCTAACCTAATACCTAATACTAATTGATACACTTGTTCTATAATTGATGCTGATCACCCAGAGCCCTAAGGAGGAGTGAACCCGAATATGAACAGTTGCATCTTAATGGCACAAATCATTCAAGCCCCAGAACTTCGTTACACCCCGGATAATCAAACTCCCCTTACCCAGATGCTAGTCCAGTTTCCTGGGTTGAGACCTGAAGACGCACCAGCTACCTTAAAGGTGATTGGCTGGGGTAATTTTGCCCATGAAATTAAGGAAAACTATATTGCTGGCGATCATATAGTAATTGAAGGCCGCTTGGTTATGAATACTATAGAGCGACCAGAAGGCTTCAAAGAAAAACGAGCAGAGTTTACTGCTTCCCGGATTCATAAACTTGGAGGCAACGCCGATTGGTCTTCTCCAACCTCCACACCTAGCACCACTTTTGATAAGCCAACTCCGATACCTTCAGCAAACACCAATAATGTCGTTGTACCGATAAGATCTAATACCTCATCAGCATCAGTATCTGACACCAGTAATCTCGAACAAGATTTTCCTTCAACGACCACTGAACAAGGCTTTGAACCCTCGATTGTTCCAGCTTCGATTTCTGCTAATCCAGAAAATCAACCAGATTTGGATGATATCCCTTTTTAGGAAGCACAAGCTAGTGCCCCTGCGCGGAATTAAGAATTAAGAATGGTTATAGAGTAAGGATTCTATCGATTTCAAACTGGTTACTTATTGCTGCCGCGCTGCACTAGGAGGCAGTCCCGATGAAAAAAATTTTCACCACCATGCATGAAAATTCCTCTCTCTGCGTCTGGTGCGTCTCTTTCAAGTCAGGATGTAGGAGTTAAGAAAGCTTGCTTCGCAAGAACTTTTTAACCCTTTTTTACTGGTGGGTTATTTCCGCCGTGCTGTAGTCGTGTTTTTGACATTCACATTTAGGTTTGAGGTAAAGAAAAACAATTGTGTTTCAACTTTTATATTCACTAATTCACACCATCCAACCATTTTGGGTGATATTGTGCTGTTGTTTAAGTTGGGTTTTTATTATGCTTGTATTATTGACTATTTGGTCAACAATTAAAGATTTTTTGGCAAAATCAAAAAGTATGCACCAAGTACCCTGTAGCAACTGTCAATTTTTCACTAGCGATTACCGCCTCAAGTGTACAGTACATCCTTCTATTGCGAATTCTGAGAGAGCTATTAATTGTCGTGATTATGAGCAATCTAATGTTTACTAGAACACCGATGTACTTTTGAATGTGTGGACATTGTCTGCCTGAATAGCTATACTATTAATGTAAGCGAACTAGAGAGCTAAGATGCCTCACACTTTTCAAGCTAAAAATAGCCGTATTGATTTACGAGTTACTCAAGAGCAAAAAGAACTCCTAGAACGAGCAGCCGCAGTGAAAGGAGTTTCTTTAAGTGCCTATACTCTTTTCTATTTGCTTCCTATTGCTAGGCAGGACATAGATTTTCACGACAAGTTAGTTCTACCAAATCGCGATCGCGATTTATTTTTGTCTATAATGGAAAATCCACCGCAGCTGACGGGAAAGCTTAAAACTACTATCCAAAAGTTTCGAGACAAGTATGGCAAATCGTAAACATAAATGGGACTTTTTGCCTATTGATAAAAGATTTCAAAGAGATACTTTTGACTGTGGCAATAGAGTTCTTAATCAATATATTAAAAAATATGCTTGGCAAAATCACCAAAAGGGAATTGCCAAAACTTTTATTGCTCTTCCGGCATCAGGTGGACTCAAGGTCAATGGTTACTATACCATAACCACAGGTATCATCGAGTACGAGTCTTTTCCTGAATCTTATCAAAGAAAGATGCCTGCCTCTCCGATTACCGCTACGTTAATTGATAAGTTAGCAGTGGATAGTCCTGTTCAGGGACAAGGTTTGGGAGAAGAACTTTTAGTTGATGCTCTCTATCGTATTGTTTGCACTGCTCAAGAAATTGGTATTTTTGCGATTAGAGTTGATGCTATAGATTTACAGGCAAAGGAATTCTATCTTAAACATGAGTTTATTCCATTTCAAGATAAAGAACTTTCTCTCTTCTTACCCTTAGAAAGTATTGCTAGAGAGTTCTATATAGATTCTAGATGGTAAGTGTTAGGTAGTGAGCGAAAAAAAGTTACGCGATCGCAGCATAGGAGGGGTGAGCGAAAAAAAGGGTGGGGAGCTGAGGAAGCTGAGGAAGCTGGGGGATAAGAGAGAACTTATAATTTTTGGACACAAAGCTCAAGAAATCCCACCCAAAATTTCGTTCACCCGCATAGGAGAGAGGATATCTTATCAAGATTGAGACAATTATATTGGGTTAATACTTTAGAAAGAGGAAATTGACAAAATTATTTGAAATTCAGTACCCTTGCTAAGGTTAAGTTCAATACTACCCTCAAGTTGTTTAGTTAAGCTACGCACTAATTGCAAGCCAACAGAATTAGAATTGTACCAGTCAAAATCTTTTGGGATACCTACACCATTATCACTAACAGTCAGAATTAACTGATTTTGCGACTGGTTGTTCTGAATACTGACACCAATTTCGCCTCCCTGTTGATCCGGAAAGGCAGATTTCAAGGAGTTGCAAACCAGTTCATTAATAATCAAACTACAAGGAAGAGCTGTTTTTGCGGTGAGTAAAACTGGCTCAGCGTTAACATTACAGTTAATAGCACGACTTTCAGCACCGTAGGAGCGACAGATATGATTAACTAGGGTTGTAACATGTTCTGGGAAGTCAATCTGAGCAGAATTATCCTCTTGATAAAGTTGCTCATGAATTTGCCAGATTGCCTTGACTCGATTCTGGCTGTCTTCAAAGAGTTTGAGAACCTGTTGCTCTCCTAATGAGCGAGAGTAAAGGTGCAGGAGATCACAAATAATTTGCAAACTGTTTTTAGTGCGATGGTGCATCTCTTGGAGCAAAGTTTTTTTCTCTTGTAAAGATTCCCTAATTTGGTTTTCTGCTTGCTTATACTCTGTGATATCTCGGCTAATAATTACTACCTGTTCAACTTGATTTTTCTTGTTCAATACTGGACTGATGAGGTAGTGGTAATAGCGAATACCATCTACCCTTGTCAAATAAATTTCCCCACTTGTGGGTTTTCCTGTCCTCAATACCTCTTGCCGTTGCCGCTCCAATTTTTCTCTTTCTTCTGCCGCAAAACCGAGTTTTTGCCCAGTATTGCTGACTAAATCCCCTAGCTCCCATACCCAAGCCTTTAATCCCTCAGGGTTGGCATAGAGATACTTACCTTCTCGATCTATGAGGTAGATATGATCAACAGAAGCACGCAAGATGGTATCGAAGATATTTGTTGGTTCGACCGTCTGAATTGTCAGACTTGGCTGTGGTATTGGCTCAAATTGGTGTTCGGTAATATCAGGAATCTGATTTAATGACTGTTCTGCTCGCCGTCGTTCTTCGACTTCTGCCAGTAATCGTTGGTTCGCCTCGATTAAATCAGTTGTCCGTTCCCGAATTTTGGTTTCCAGTTGTTGATTAAACTGTTGCAGTTCCTCAAGAGCCTGCTTATGTTCAGTAATATCCCTACCTTCTGAAATGAGCAGCACTACTTTTCCAGTTTCATCCCGCACAGGTTTGATGGAGAAGTCGATGATAGCAACGGTATCTTCCGGACCAAAATGGTTAACTTCGTAACGGACAAAACGACCTGCTGCTGCCTGAGTGATCGCTTTTTGCAATCCTGCTTGGGTTGCTGGTGACATCTTCCACCAACCCGCCTCCCATAAGGGACGATGAATTACTTCTTCAGCTTGAAGTCCAGCCAACTCCAATGCTCTCTGATTGGCTTCAAGCAAGACACCTTCTGGTGACATCAGCCCAATAAACTGGAAAGTCTGGTTAAAGATAGCATGAAATTTGCGCTCACTTTCCCTTAAGGCTTGCTCCGCTTGCTTGCGTTTTTGCTGTTCTTGAGCTTCCTGGAGACTATTAGATAGATACTCAGCAATTTCCATCATAGTTCCTACTTGATACTCACTCCAGCTACGAGGAGTTGAAGCGTGAAGACTCAGTAAGCCGACGAATTTGTCTGACTGTCGCAGAGGTACAGCCAGTAGAGCTTGAGTATTGCAGGAGTGCATCCATCCAGCTAAGGGAGCCAACATCGGTTCCTGGGTAGCATCCTCGGTAATCATTAGTTCTCCTTGCCTGAGGAGGTGAAGATAATCTGGGACTGCTTTTAAGTCAGTAGCTAAGTCTTTGGGTAATTGCATCCCCGGAGGTTCACTGGCCTGGATAATCCTTAACTTGCTTTTTCCTTCAATAGTGCTGTAGCTTACACCCAAATTGGAAAAAAAATGATGAATTTTGCTAAGGGTTTGCTCGATAATTTGCTCCTGGGAAAACCCTGTAGTTTTAGCAGTGGAGATAGCATTAATCAACTGGAGACAGATTTGGCTCTCTTGAAGTCCCTGTTGTACTTGTAACCTTTTAGTGATTTCTGCCTGAAGCTGTTCGTTCGCTTGTCGTAGTTGCTCAGTACGCTCCTGAACTCTGGCTTCTAGTTCTTGGTTAAGTTTTTGCCGTTCTGCTTCAGCTCGCTGACTTTCTAAAAGTACTGTTTGGGATTGTTGTGCTGCTTCCGCTTGTCTAATCGCGCTCTTGATTTGTAATGTCAGATGCTTGAGTAAGTCCACTTCTGAGTTAGACCATTGCTTCGGACCAGAGCATTGATGAGCGATTAACAATCCCCATAGGCTATTTCCTGGTAAAATGGGGATTACTACGTTGGCACGTACTTGGAGCTTAGTTAAAAGTCCCAAGTGACACGGACGAATATTGCTCTTGTTGACATCTGATATTGCTCTAACACGACCTTGCTGATAGCGCTGAGCCCATTTTGTTTTAAAACAGGGGTCATCAATAACTTGGCTCAACAGAGGTATCCAGCCAGAAGCAACAGACTCAATCATGACATAGCCACTCCAATCGGGATTGAAACGGTAAATCAACAATCGGTCGATTTGGAGTAGCTCCCGCATATCGGTGACGGCAGTGTTCAGGATGTAATCTAAATCCAGAAACTGACGAATTTTGCGGGTAATTGCTCCAAAGCGCTCAATAAGAGGCTCAGAAGAAGTAGGAGGATCAGAGGAACTGCTGGGTTGCATGAATATATTTTACGGGGAACTATGTATTAAAAATTTACTTAATATTTATTCAAGTTTTATGGTCGTCCTATCCTAGAATCCATCCGAGAAAACCCCTACAAAGGTTGGGGATCGAGACGGGGCAGTATTTTTAAGATACATGACTATTATGAGAAGGCGTAGGAAATTTCTTCGTCAAAAGTATTAGAGCTAGCTTGGGAATGGGCATTGGTGACAAGTTAAGGCAAAATCGTCGTTGTCAAGGGAGCGGAGGAGCAGAGGAGCAGAGGAGCAGAGGAGCAGAGGAGCGGAGGAAGAAGAATACAATTTTCTGACACCCTTGGGTTATTTCCATATATAGGTTTTTTGAAAACCACTACGCCATATATGGGAGTTGACAAAATACACGACCTTTTAACTTGTCACCATTGGGGAATACTTTAACGAATCAGATAGGTGCGCCAGCTACTTGGTTTACCTTGCTCAATTGCTTGAGGTACAGCTAGACGCCAAGTTTTACCCTCTTTCTGTAGTTGTAGGTAGATATCGAAGAGATTGTTCTGCTGAGTCACCCGCTGTCTTGGCAAATCGATAGTGAGACTGTATGTACCCAAAACACGGTAAGTGGCTAAATCTTCAATGAAGAAAGGTTCGATTTGTTTGAGTTTCACCTGAGTGATGTCAAATTGGGAAGGGGGGGATTGTAACCGTTGAGTTAGCTGCTGCTGAGTTTGACTTACCTGAAATGCGATCGCTTTTTGCACTAGTTGCTTCGTTGGTGCTAGTCCGAGAGTAGGAGTATTTGTTCCACAGGAACTCAGCATCCAAGAGATGGTTAAAATGGTACTGATGAGCAATTGGGTAATTCTAGGCATACTGGTTGAGGAATCGGAAATTGGCCTCGCTTTGCTGCTGCACTTAGTGCTGCTTAGATTAGTTATATTAGTTGTAGGTGTAATTAATATGATTGTAAATGCAACTTAAATTTTTGTTTAAATTACTCAAGACTGGAATAAATCATGTATATAAACATCCTTTTGTTATTATCTTAAACAGTAGTATTATACTACTGTTTTTGATGTTAACAGTTTATGTCAAGACGGGTGGAGATAACTGGCGGAGATCTCAGCTAATAGTTCAATTATTTGCAGAGCCGTTTACTTCCCACAGACCACTACAGAGCTATTTAACCAATCTCTCTGAAATATTATGGTGTTTTTCTTTGGCAATTTGTTCTTTCAGTGTCGGTTTAATTAACAATATTCAACCTAAACGCCTAACCAATCGCTTTATTTTTTGTTCAGCAATTATATTGGCAATATTGTTGATTGATGATATATTTAGGATTACTTTAATAGGCTACGAGTTTTTTGGTATACCTAAATTATTCACATCTCTAGTCTATGGCACTGTCATTATTGCTTACAGCATCTTCTTTCGCCGCAAAATAGCATCGACTCCTTACTTACTGTTGCTAATTGCTTTTGGTTTATTTGTTATCTCCAGCTTAGTAAGTTCCTTATCTTTGCCAGGTCAAGGTACTCCAGCGATGTTGGAGGATGGAACTAAACTATTAGCTTTAGTTAACTTAGCATATTACTTTTGGTACGTCTGTCAAAATGAAGTACTCTCAGCCAAGACTAAGACTTGGTGAAATAATAAGCGCCTAACGGCGCTGGAAATGGGGAATAGGAAAAAATTCCGCGTTGAAAAAAATGGAAAAGCAAGTCAGCTTCTCTTGGCTCCTTCTGTTTCCTATCAGGCGCTCTTAATAAACAATATCTGTCCCTATTTCCTATTCCCTGTTGCCTAGTTTCTCGATAGTAATAAATTAAGAGTCTTATTACTTATTATTAGTACTTAGTTGTTCCATAAACAGTTTCCCCCTCAGGCATAACAGCAAACTCTAGATCAGCGCCACTAAAATTAGTACTATCGAGGGTAGCACCACGCAAATTGGCATAACGCATTCTGGCATTACTAAAATCAGTACCAGTTAGATTTGCTTCTTGCAGACGTGTTCCGTACAAAAAAGCTCCAGTAAAATTAGCATTTTGTAGCTGAGAACCAATCAGATCCGCATCTCGAAGCTCACTACCTCTGAGATTAGCATTACTTAAATCAGCATTAGAAAACCTGGCATTGAAGAGATTAGCTTCAGTCAAGTTAGCACCTTTCAATTCGCTATTATCAAACTGAGCACCATGTAAGTCAGCCTTAGTTAAGTTGGCATCATTTAAACGGACACCCTGGAGATTAGCATCGATCATTTTGGTATCAGTGAGATTAGCACCAGAGAGGTCACTATTCCTAAAATCAGCCCCTGTCAAGTCAATACCACTTAAATCAACGTCACGTATATTGCAGCCAAAGCACCTCTTTGTTTTCAGGATTTTATCAATACTTTTTTTCTTAGATGCTAACGGCTGTAGCTGATTAGTCACTTTTGTAATTTGTTGTTTAGCTGCATCAATTGGCTCAGATTCTAGTAAAGCATTAACCTGTTCGCCTCCTGTAATCAGGACGAGAATGATTGCAGGTACACCCAACAGCATGGCAATTATTAAGATGAGTTTGGAATTCATAGGGCAATCCTCTTAAGAATTGTTTGACTTAATAGAATAATTGTGTTATTTTTTCGTCTTTCAGTAACAGTAATTTTGGTTATTCAGATAGATATTGTTGCAGTTGATGTTAAAAAAATGTTGTACATGAAGACCTCCAAGTCTAGATTAATCGACCAATTTACTGATTGACAGCACTAATAGTTTAAACTTTCAGGAAAGTTTATGGCAAGTTCTGATAAAGACATTTTTTACTACAAAAAAAGGAAATAACCCTTGAGCATTGCTTATTATTTATTAGGACAAAATAAGGCAATATTACAGCAGTAATCCAAAATAATCCCAAATAGATTTAATAACTAAAAAACTATTTTCCAGATAATGCTGCATCAAAAATACCCATTTCTTCCAAGTTCAAATCTTCTAATAAATCATACAGTATCTTGAATAGCATCACTGCTTGAATTATTTTTTGCAACTCATCTTCGGGAATAGCCATTACTTGTGCAGGAGACCAATTTTTCAATAACTGACTAGAAAAATGTTGCGTAAGCTCTACTTGATCTAACTCTTGTAAAATACTTTTACTTTCAACTAAGTTATTTAATGTTTTTGATATACGGTTAATAACTGCAGATTGTTCTACTGAAAATCTATCCATTACATCCTCCGCTGTGAGAGAGTTTATTGGGCTTATACCAAATCCGGTTAAGACACAAAATATTCAATTGCCCCTTCAGTCCCCCAATTCTGGGGGACTTTAAATTATTTTTCCCTGATATGAGAACCTGATTTGGTATTAGAAGTACTTTGCTTGGCTCTGAATGGTACTTAGTAAGGCTGAAACTCAAGCTTGGAGGGAAAAGAGATACATTACGAATAGGGCGGAGCATTTTGGGAAAGCAAAGAATTTGTTTTTGCAATCAAACGAAGAAAGCGATTGTTTGTCGTTGCCCTTAACCCCAACTTAGGAATTTACCTATATTCGCACTTATCAAGCGTATTATTCCCTTATAGCCTTGCACAAGCTTGGTATAAAATAACTCAAGCAGCATTCTTTCTAGGTGGTATTGCCTAGATGAAATAAAGTGGGTAATGGAGCAGGATTGTTTAGGAGTCTTTTGAGTAAATCAGATGACTCTGTATAAAGTTGCCTCAAGATTGTCAGGGTTTTACACATATTTAATTTCTCTGTCAAAATATTATATATATGCAATATCCTTTCTTTCAAAAGGTTAGCATAGGTGTTGGGTGTTAGGTGGTCGATGGTAGGTGTTAGGGGTAATTTTCTATCCTCTGATAGTCCATTTCATTGTCTTCCCTACCTCTCTAGTTTTGCTTATTCCTTTATCTCCTTATCAATGACTCAACCTTTACTAACCATTACTGTTAAACTATTTGCTGCCTATCAAGATGCCTCCGGTGTTCCAGAAATGAAACTGGAATTTCCTGGCAACACGCCAGTATCAGCAGTGCAACAGCACCTGTTAGCTAAATATCCAGAACTTGAACCATGGCGTAATCTCACCCGCTTTGGTATCAATCTTCAATTTGTCGAACCAGATACCATTCTTCAAGATGGAGATGAGGTAGTTTTAGTTCCACCCGTTAGTGGCGGGTGACAAGAGTGGAGGGTGTGGGGAAATGGGGAGATGGGGGAGCTGAGGGAGCTGAGGGAGCTGGGGGAGCTGGGGGAGCTGAGGGAGCTGAGGGAGCTGGGGGAGCTGGGGGAGCTGAGGGAGCTGGGGGAGCTGAGGGAGCTGGGGGAGTAAGATAAATTAAGACTTGTGCAAAAAATGGGATGATTTATTTCTTGGAGTTCTATAAAAGGAATAAACAAGTACAATCCTCTTTTCTCCTGCCACCTGCCACCTGCCACCTACCACCTACCACCTAATCTCCTGTTGACAAGTCACGAACTCCTTTGACAATCCGAGATAGCTCACTTTTTTCATCAGTAGTCAGGCGAGTAGGAGAACCACTAATAATTCCTTCATAATGACGGAAAGAATCTTTGATTTCTGGGCCATCTTTGCTGATTGTGTATTCGCGAATACCTGTATCGTGCCAAGAACCGCGCATTTTGAAAACGTTGAGAGCACGAGACATTTGCCCACGAATCTCAACATATTGCAGCATCAAAATCGTGTCAGTAATCGTAGAAATATGGGAGTCTGTAATTGAATGGGAGCCCATAAACTGGTCTGTGGTATTCGTGAAGAAGCCGGTGATTTCTTCTTGTTTAGCGTAGCCAGTAACTCCAATGACAAACTGTCGGAAGGCGTTATTGCTTACTCCCCGTGCTAAAGCTGAGAGGGAATCAATAGCGATGCAAGAGGGTTTAAAATCGGCAATCTCTAATTTAATGATTTGTAGATGATCTTCTAATCCTGCTGATTCTGGGTAAGCACAAATAATTCTCAGTAGATCCTTGCGCTCCATTTCTTCAAAATTGATGCCCCAGGAATTAGCATTACGAGATAGCTGGGCACGAGATTCTTCATAGGCAAAGAGAATAGCACGCTCACCATGTAAACAAGCATTCTGGATAAACTTGCTCACTAACAAAGTTTTTCCCGTACCTGTAGCCCCAGTTGCCAAGATAATTGAATCTTTGAAAAAACCTCCACCACACATTTCATCAAGGGTATTAACACCGGAAGATACCCGTACATTGGAAGAACGCTGGGTGAGTTGCATTGCTCCTAAGGGGAAGATGTTAATACCATCGTTAGTAATGGTGAACGGATATTCTCCTTTCATGTGGGTTGTGCCCCGCAATTTGAGAATTTCAATAGTGCGACGGCGGCGCTCCCCTTCCAGGGCATTACGAACAATCACTACATTATCTGAGACAAATTCTTCTACCCCAAATCTTGCCACTGGTCCGTACTCATCTACCCTCTCTGTAGTCATTACTGTAGTTACACCAATTTGTTTGAGACGAGCAACTAAGCGAAAAATTTCCCGTCGTACTAATGAGGCGGCATCATATTGCTGAAAAATGGCAGTTATGGAGTCAATGGAAACCCGCTTTGCTTTGTATTTACGAATGGCATACTGAATTCGTTCAATTAAAGCAGAAAGGTCAAAGTTCCCTACTACTGCTTGTCCTTCTGGATCTGGGGAAGCGTCTAAAATAAACAGCTTGCCATCATTGACTAATTGCTGTAAATCCCAGCCCAGGCTATAAGAATTTTTAATGATATCAGTGGGAGATTCTTCAAAGGTAACAAATACACCAGCCTCATCAAAGTTAGTGATACCACTGTAAAGAAATTGTACGGCAAACAGCGTCTTTCCTGTGCCAGATGTACCGCTAACCAAAGTCGTTCTACCAACTGGGAGTCCCCCATAACTGATATCATCGAAGCCTTCGATTAATGTCCGTATTTTCTGCACTCCCACTGGTTCTGGCGGGCTCTGTTCAGTTTTATTAATCTGATTCATATGTTGGCTTAATATATTTTATTCAAAAAGCAATTTTGCTTGTCATTGAATCTTTGTTACATAACAATACCTTAGAATTTTATAATAAAGAGAGGAAATCTAAAGTATTAAGTAAATTATTAAATTTAACTAAAAATCTAATTCTTCTTCACTGAGTTCTTCATAAAGAAGATCTAAGCCAATTAAAACTTTTTCCCTGTCTGAGAGGTCACCAATTATTTTGCGGACGGGAGGCGGTAAGACTTTTGACAGGGTTGGGGTAGCTAAAATTTTATCTTCCTCTGCTAGTTGAGGATTTTTGAGCACATCAATTACTTTCAGGGCATAGGCTCCTTTAAACTCTTGTTCTAGGATATTTTTTAGCATTTTTAATGCCCTAATAGAATGGGTGGTATTCCCAGCAACATAGAGCTTGAGGACATAAGTTTTTTTTAGTGAACTCATAAGGAAAGCAGTTAACAATTATACAAAAACAGAACGAGGTTAAAATTCTCTAGGAATAGAGCGACGGTACATTTCTCCCAAGTGAGCGATAACATCGATCAATGTCAGGCGATAGTCCAGTAAAATGCTTTCATTTCGTCCTTCTAGCTTTAACTGTTTGGAAAATTCGTCAATCAGTTCCATATGGATTTCTACGATCCTAGATATGGAAATATCCGCAAAAAATGCTTGTTCAACCAAGCGATCAATTTTTTGATTAAGATTAGAGTCTGTCGAAAAATATTTCAATAAGATATGACAGTACTCTAACTTTAAGTTTTCTAAGAATTTGTGCTGCTCTGCGGCAGGCAGATGACGTAAAAAAAGTTGAGGATTTCTTTTATAGTACACACCTAAGTACCCAAGCCGTTCCTGGAGTTTTTCCGATAA
Source organism: Symploca sp. SIO1C2 (assembly GCA_010672925.1). Lineage (GTDB taxonomy): Bacteria > Cyanobacteriota > Cyanobacteriia > Cyanobacteriales > Coleofasciculaceae > Caldora. The sequence continues at coordinate 88,986 of JAAHFP010000004.1, forward strand.
ACGGCGCTGCTGATGCATTAGGAAATTACGCTGAGTGAGTTCGGTTGACTCATCGACATTAACCAATTTATGTGGTATACTGCAAAACGGGGAAAGGTACAAAAACCTAGCGATCGCTTGGTCAATCAGTTTGGTAATCTCAGGTAATTGGCTAGTACTGACTTGAACCTCAGCAGAGTGGAACAGATACTTAAAGTTTACTGGGATAGCACCATTAGTGATATTAACCTCGTCGGACTGGTAGTTGAGGTTAACAGAGGTAGTCAATGCTTCTGATTCCTTGAGAAAAATCACCACTGGTAGTAAAATACCTTGTTCGTATAGGCGGTTGATTATGGGTGGTAACGAGCCATTATCCTGGAAAATTAAACAATCCAGGTACTGCCGATGTTCCTCAACAAGAGCAAAAAACTCAGGTTCTGAATCAGTAGTATGCACAACAAAGCGCTCACTGCTCAAAAACTTACTCAAGGACTTAAGCAGAGACTCAGAAGGTACAAAGGTACAGAGAGTCAGTTGGGGGTGCAAAACAATACAATTTTCAACAACAATCTCGTGATTTTTGGTAATACATCACTTGGCCAAAGAACATTTTATCAATATTTTTATCAAATATTGGATATTTTACTCAAGATTATTTTAAATAATCTAAAGATTGTCAGTAATTGTCATTTCTTGGGTATGTTGAGCCACCATTGAGAGCAATAATAGATCAAGCTGTACTTGCTATGTGCACCGGAAATGTAAAGTCTGGACTCAAGAGGTTGCTCTAGCTCCAGTTAGGTAGTCTCACCGGCAGTTTCCCATTCCTTGCAGCCAGATTTGGTTAGATTCATGTCAACTTCCAGTCTAAAAGAATTTGCCAACCCTGTTCCTGTTTGTCAACCAAATTTGGAGCTTGCTACCCTGCTAGATCTCTTTGGCTCTTCAGGATGCGATGCCATTGTTGTGGTAAGTCAGGAGCAACATCCCCTAGGAGTAGTTAACCTGCGACGGGTTATGCCCTATATGTTTTCGGTCACAGGGCTATTAAAGAATAGTCTATCCACAGCAAAGGTCGATTTCCAAAAACCCCTAGCCCAAATTCACCCTCCCATTATAGAACCAGTCACTATCCTATCAGCTCAGCTGAGTTTGAACCAATTTTGTGCTCATCTAGGGCAGGAGGGAGACCAGAGAAAGCCAGAATACAGGGACGGGGAGACGGAGAAATGGGGAGATATTTCTCATTCTCCAACAACAAATAACCAACAACCAACAACAAACGATCAACAATGGGTACTGGTAGACGAGGATGGGAAATTTTTGGGGTTGCTCAATTATTCACTGTTGTTAAAATCTTTGGCTCCGAACTTTACAGCTACCGATGCGGTGAATACTGCTAACCAAAGACAACCAAGGGGAGTCAATGTTTTGGTACAACTGTTGGAGCAGTTGCCCCTACCACTGAGCTTACAAACCTCTACGGGACAGGTGGTAGCTCAAAATAGTAGCTGGTGTCAACAGATTGGTACTTCACCGGACTTGGATTGGGTAAAGTACAACAGTACTGTAGGATTAAATGTTTCTGAACTTGGTGCTAACAGGCTTCAGCAACAATGCCAGCTACCTGACTTTAGCTCAGCTTCTGAGGTAGCTACAGCTTTGTTATCTGAAGCTACTCCCCTTGCCGGAAGGGTTGCATTAATGTCTACCATCAAGGCAAAAGCTAGTGATTGTTCCTGTAGGATTGATGTACCTTATCAAAGGAGATTGTTAACTCCCCCAGTGCCGACAACTAATGTACAATATTCTTACGAAGTACTTAATACAGTAGAATCTAGCATAGAGTCTGGTGCTAAAGTACCTGAGAGCCAAGAGGGAGATATCTCAAATAAGGTAAATAATTCAGTATACTCCGGAATAGATAAAAGCCAGAGTACTTGCTTCTCCTTTGTTAGAACCCCTCTATCCCCATCCGTTGCTTCCCTCGAAGACTGGGTAAGATCAAATCCGGCTGAATACTTACACTTTAGTGAGAATAAGGCAGAAGACAGGGGGCAAAAGGCAGAAAGGAAGGAAGAAATTTCTTCATCTCTAAGCTCTACTCTTTGGTTAGTGCTGGCTCAAGACACCACTGAACAACAGCAGGTTACCCAAGAACTAGCAGCCAAAAATGCTGATTTAGTACAACTCAACCGCCTGAAAGATGAGTTTTTAGCTTGTATTAGCCATGAACTGAAAACACCTCTGACTGCGGTTTTAGGCTTATCAAAGCTGTTGAAGGATCAGGCACTGGGGACACTCAATGAGCGTCAGGCCCGCTATGCTCAGTTAATTTACCAGAGTGGCCGTCAGCTAATGACGGTGGTTAATGATATTCTGGATTTAACTCGCATTGAAACTGGTCAGCTACAACTAACCATAGATGCTGTCAAGATTCAGGCAATTTGCGATCGCGCCTATGCTCAAGCCCAACAACGACTGGTAAATCAAAAATCCCAGGAAGAAGGAGCTACTCAGTTTGCTCAATTTCACCTCCAAATTGCACCAGACTTAGAAGTAATCGTTGCTGATGAATTACGCTTGTGCCAAATGCTGGTACATCTGCTAGAGAATGCCCTGAAGTTTACCGACTCTAATGGAGAAATCGGTTTAACAGTCAATCATTGGGAAGGCTGGATTGCTTTCACTGTTTGGGATACTGGCATTGGCATCCCAGAGGAGAAACAGCATTTAATTTTTCAGAAATTCCAGCAGTTGGAAGAACCTCTCACCCGTCGTTTTGACGGCACTGGTTTAGGATTGGTGTTAACTCAGCGCCTAGCTAACCTGCACGGCGGAGATATTTCTTTTATTTCCAAACCTGACGAAGGCAGTCAATTTACTCTACTACTACCTCCCTGTCCCCCTCAAGAGAAATGGGAGGAAAATGCACCTGTGGTTGAAGAGCAAGAAGTAAGGATACTTAATCAAAAGATTAGTACAACCGAGGGTGCTACAGGAAAAGGCATTCAAGGTAAAAGTTCTACAACTCAGCAGATACGTAGCCCTAAGCACCAGCAACCAACCACCAGTTTAGTGTTAATTGTGGAAACTGTGCCCCGATACCTGGCAGATTTAAACGAACAGCTTCAGGGTTTAGGATATCATGTAGTCATTGCCAGAGCTGGAACAGAAGCGATCGAAAAAGCCCGTCGTTTGCAGCCTTGTGCTATCTTCCTTAATCCCCTACTACCCCAACTTTCCGGCTGGGATGTCCTGACTCTGCTCAAATCGGATCAACACACTCATCACATTCCTATCTTTGTGACGGCAACCCAGGCAGAAAAACGGCAAGCTTATCACCACAAAGCGGATGGTTTTTTAACCCTACCAGTACAAGAGCAGGCATTAATCAAAACCCTAGCTTCTTTAGCTAAGCCTCAAACTCCTACCAGTAGTAGTCTGACAATTCTCTATCTAACTCTGGTAGCAACCCATGATACGTCTCCCGTATCCCCTGCACTGAGTTCTGAGTTAACTAATTTTCTGAATCTTCAGCACTCACAAATCAAATACCGGATACTTGAGGCTGATGATTTAGAGCAAGCAGAAATCCTAACTCGCGTTTGGCATCCAGATGTCCTTTTGCTGGATAGTGAAGGAATTACGGATCCCTTAGCTTACTTGCAACAGCTTGCCCAATATGAAAGCTTGACTGCTTTACCCCTAGTTACCTTGAATTACAAAACTACGGAAGCAGCCAATCAAGTCAGCAATCTTTGTGTCTATCCCTGTTTGGCAGTAGATGCCTCCTCCAAAGTTGCTGCTGTACTACAAGTCGTTCAAGTTGCAGCTGGAATGAGCCACAAACCTAATGTACTAGTGATGGACATTGGGGAAATAGGGATACAGGGAATGTCACAGTCCCCAATCCCCACCTCCCTAACTCCTCAATCCTCCTGGCGACAGGCACTAATGCAATACTTACAAACAGCAGGATTTAGAGGTTTACTTGCCAATTCCTGGGTGGAAGTATACCGTCAACTCCAAACTCAAAATTTTGATTTATTGTTAATTCGTTTAACCCAAATTCGGGATTCTTCAGTGTTAGCAAAAAGACTCAATTCCTTGGCTCAACTGCAAAAATTACCACCAGTCTTAGTCCTAGATCATCGATTAGGGGATGAATCAGTAACCGCTTCAGGACATTCTACTTTAGAACTGGAGTCTCTTCTCCAAGGGATTGCTACCCAGGTGCTGCGAGGTTATTCCCAGTCGATGAGTCAATTATTGGCTCAGATTAAGCAAGTTTTGGCTTGGAAGTAGGTGATAGGTGGTAGGTGGTAGGGTAAAATTACTGTGGAACAGGCATCTTGCCTGTCTTGAAATAGGCTACTACAAGATCTGCGATCGCATACCCTAGCATCACCAACTCAAGCGGTTCCATAGATTAGGTGAGGTTACATCTAATATGAATTAAATTACACATACTGTAGGGGCGGGTTTAGCGATAACCTAAGACATTCGACCCAAATATTGAGATCAAACCCGCCCAACACTGTCCCCAAGAGCAAAGATAGCTTAATGAGTCATAGTTAAATTTTAGCGCAAGTGCGATTTTGGTTATTTTATGCTATTATTTTTTTATAATGGAAAAAGTGTGCGCCTATATATAAAGTATTCCCTTTGGTATCAAAAAAGCGAGTAACACAAGCAGTACTGTAAGCGATCGCGCAATAAATTAAGATTGGTAAGTATTCCGATTATTGAGATGCAGCACACTGCGTAGCAAATGAAGTACAACTTCTCATAGTAAAACTCTGGTGGAACAGGCATCTTGCCTGTCATTATCTCCATAGTAAATAACTTGCTTCCCTATCTCCCCATCTCCTCAGAAAGCAAGCCATAATAGTTCTCAAGGGAACTCAAAAAATCGGATATGGTTTTGGATCTATTTGCAGGGGTTAGCATTAGTGCATTAAAGCCAGTAACAGAAAAGGTATCGAAGGCACTGGTAGCAAAAGTCAACAGCAAATTAAATCCCTCAGATTTGGAAAAAGCTTTGCAGGAAGGATTGCTGGTAACTCAGGAGTGGGAGGAAAAGCTGCCCCAGGATCAGCGTTTATTTTACCGTTGTCTCCCGGATCTTATACCTCGCTTTCTGGCGCAATTCTTTCAGGAAACGACGGTTCAACAGGAATTGCAAAAACCTCTGACGGATGCTGGTACTCCTAAAGTTGAATATTTGGTAGAAGTTTTCCAGAAAGTAGCTCAGACAGATTTAAAAGGAGAATATATAACAGATAGCCTGGAACCTTGGCTAGAAGTATTTACTCAGGCTTATCTCCAACAAACCAGTACTTATCTCAAGTTTCAAGTTGCCAAAGAGGATTATTTTCAGCAACTGGCTATCTATTTTGATGATATTAAATTTGCCGGGATTGCTGTTGAAGGGCAAGAGAGGGAAAAATCGGAGCGGCTAGAACAAATTTTTGTGATGCCGGAAGTGAAGGAAGAGACTACTACAAGTCCCATTATTTCTGATGTAGGGGCAAAGCATTTGGGGGAGAATTTATCGATAAAACCCAAGGCATACAGTCCAAATACTGACGCTCCTTTCGTCGCTAACGCTGCGCTAATGCCCTCCGCTGGCTGGGAGCATGGTAGAAAGTTTTCCGCAGAACAGTTATTGAGTCAAACTACAGCTAAGAAATTAGTCATCCTAGGAAACCCTGGTATTGGTAAAACCACTTTAATGAGCTACTTTGCCGTGATGCTGGCACGGAAACAACCAGAAAAGTTGGGTTTAACAGCACAGGTGGATTGGTTACCAATTTTACTGCGGATTCGGGATTTGGCGCGAGTGCCAGATATGGGGATTTTGGAGTTTATTGAGCAGTTTACTCAGAAGCATTTATCTGTGGCAACCTTGCCAACAGGTTTCTTTGAACATTGGCTCCAGGAAGGAAAAGCCTTAATTTTATTAGATGGTTTGGATGAGGTAGCGAATCCAGCTAAACGGGAGGAAATAGTAGACAAAATTAGGTGCTTCCTGGGACAATTCCAGATGAGAATCAATGGGTGCGTATCTTGAGTACTGTAGCGTTGCGTATATTTGGTAAGGATTCAGAGGAAGTACACCAAGCACTACTAGCGCTACTTACAGATGAGGATAAACTGGTGTGTATCTTGGCTGCTAAGGCGTTGGGTAAATTGGGTAAGGATTCAGAGGAAGTACACCAAGCACTGCTAATGCTAATCACAGATGAAGAGCAACAGGTGCGTAACAAGGCGGCTAGGGCACTATTATATAAATTGGGTCAAAAATCTAGTGAGATTATCCCTACTGTCATCCGATGGATTAAGCAATATCAAGATTCAGAGTATGTAGGTAGGGAGATAGATGTACTGTGGGATTTGGTAGTGCAGGATAAAGGATAAGGAAAATGTTTAGCGATCGCGCAATGCCAATATTACCCAAACCAAATAAACTGAATCTGTAAATGCGATCGCTTACAGCAATAGCTAATCGCATATAATATGAGGTATTGCGAGATTTGCAGTCAGTTTCGTAACCCACCCAGAGTTTAAACTCTGGGCTAATAGCTTAAGTCCACTTAAGTGGACTATAATTTTTATGAGCTGATCAGAATTGTTGGAAAATACGATAAATTTAGCGCCCAAACAGCCAGAAAAGTTATTATTTTGCATTTCCCATTTTTTTATGAGATTACAGTCGTCTTAAGACGACTTTAGCTATAAGCCGTAGATTTAAATCTACGGTGGTTGAGCCGATAGCGAGGAGATGTGAACCGAAGCAATACAATTGTGCGATACCAATATTGCCAAATCGCAATAAAATGTGGTTGCTTGATTACAGACGATGGGGAGAGATACGGAGGGCGGGTTTTGTTGGAACAATTATCGTCTTTAAGGGGAATTGACTAGCTAAACCCGCCCCTACAGCGGGATATTCTGAATATAATGTCGAATGAGTAAATTGGATTTGCGATCGCTCCCAATCCTAGATTAGCTCAACCGTGACATGGTTCGTTAGGCTTTGCTAACACACCCTACAATTAGTACTACCACCTAAAATCTAACACCTAATTAACCGTACCTGTTAGAGGTGAACTAGCACTAGCATAGCTTTTCACGGGCATACGACCAGCAAGATAAGCCAAATGTCCTGCCTCCGTTGCCATACCCATAGCTTTACCCATCGCTACTGGATTTTTAGCTAACGCGATCGCACTATTAATTAGTAAAGCATCTGCCCCTAACTCCATCGCATAAGCTGCTTCACTAGGAGTGCCAATACCGGCATCTACTACCACCGGTACTCCCGCCTCTTCAATGATTATCTGAATATTTGCTGCATTATTGATGCCTTGTCCCGAACCAATTGGCGAACCTAGAGGCATGACGGTGACACAGCCTACTTCTTCTAGGCGCTTGGCTAATAAAGGATCAGCATTGATGTAGGGTAACACGGCAAAGCCTTCTTTTACCAATTGCTCTGCGGCTTCTAATGTACCAATAGGGTCAGGGAGCAAATATTTCGAGTCAGGGATTACTTCCAATTTGACAAAATTATTGTCCTCTTGACCCAATAATTTTGCCATTTCTCGACCCAACCGCGCTACTCTTACTGCTTCTTCCGCCGTTTTACAACCAGCAGTATTGGGTAACATCCACAGTTGTGACCAATCCAGTGCCTCGGAAAGACCTTCATGACCAGGAGCTTTGGTTTGTACCCGACGCACAGCTACAGTAACAATTTTACTGCCACTCGCCGCAATACTCTGCTGCATCAGTTCCAGGTTAGGATATTTCCCTGTACCGGTCATCAGACGGGAAGCAAAACTGCGACCAGCAATCGTTAACTGATTAGTAGTAGATGGTTCGGTAATAACTGAATCCTGGGATTGTACTGCTGCTATCGGGTGGGAATTACTTGAGACGCTAATCATATCATGTTCACAGCTATTACTTGCTTCTGCCTTCTGCGCTTTGGCTTGTAAGTGAGGAATGGGGAATGGGGAATTGGGAATGGGGAATTGGGAATTGTCATCCTCTGGTGGTGAAATGGTTTCATCGATACTACCTCCGGTTCCCCTCCTGGGAGGGGTTAGGGGTGGGTTTCCGGGAGGTGTTAGGGGTGAGTTCTGCCTCCAATTCCCCTCCTGGGAGGGGTTAGGGGTGGGTTCTGCCTCCTGCCTCCTGCCTTCTGCCTCCTGCCTCCTGCCTCCTGCCTCCTGCCTCCTGCCTTCTGACTCCTGCCTTCTGCCTTCTGCCTCCTGCCCTCTGCCTTCTGCCTCCTGCCTTCTGCCTCCTGCCTCCTGCCTCCTGCCTTCTGCCTCCTGCCTTCTGCCTCCTGCCTCCTGCCTCCTGCCTCCTGCCTTCATACCACCACGGTAAAACCGTTCATAGTGAAAATGATTTAATAGAGGGTCACCCTTCTGCTGTACAATTAAATCAGCCAGTAACAATGCAGTCACCGGTGCTAGAAGAATACCATTGCGGTGGTGACCTGTGGCTAGGAAAAGATTTTTTAGGGAACTAGAACCGAGAATCGGCAATTTATCTGGTGTTGTTGGTCTAAATCCCCACCAACATTCTTGAATTTGCCAGTCTTGTAACGGAGGATACAGCCTGATTGCTCGTCCTAGGAGCTCGTGAATTCCCGCTGGAGTATTATGGTTGATCCAGCCAACATCCTCACTCGTAGCACCTACCAACAGACGACCATCTCGTCGGGGTACTAAGTAAGTTTGGGGACCATAGATGACCCGTTGAAGTCTAGGTTGAGGGTTGCCTAGGGGAACTTTGAGTGATAGCATCTGACCTTTGAGGGGACGTACTGGTAAGGGTAAGAGATCCCCAAACCAAGCACCGGTTGCCAGAACATACTGATCTGCCTGAAATTCACCTGCGGAAGTTCTCACGGCACGGATAAGACAATTTTGCTGCTCAATTGCCTCAACTTCTACCCCTTCCCGGAAGTCTATACCCAATTCCTGAACAGCAAGCCGTAAAGCTTGAGCCAATGCTCGATTATCTACCTGAGCATCTTCAGGATACCACCAGCCACCAACTACATCTTTCCCTAAACCAGGTTGGGATAAATTAATCGCATCTTGGTCTAACCAAAATTCAGTAAGAGCGGTATCCTGGTATCTGCTTTCTGGATACTCATTTTGGTTCTTGCTGAACTGGGGAATATTATATACAGGAGCTAAAAAGCCACAAGGCCAGTAGCCGGTAGCAACACCAGTTAGTTGTTCCAGCTTGCGAATCCACTCAGGATATAATGAGCGGGACCACAGGCATAAATCCAACATGGGACTAGGGGGAATCGCTTCTGCTTGAGGAGCCAACATTCCCGCTGCGGCTAAACTAGAAGCTTGTTGGAAATCGCGGTTTAACACCGTAACCTTAGCACCGCGCAAGTTAAGTTCCACCGCGATCGCTAAACCGATTACGCCACCGCCGATAATAATAATGTCACTTGCTGCGTTCATTGAATAAAAATTAGCAAAAAAGGAGTTGCACTAAGTTCCCTCATTCAGCAACTCCTTGAACTCCTAAACTCCGTACTTCCTTGAACAACTCCCCAGAGCAAAATCTTTACCATAATGCTGGCACTGGTGAGTTCTGATTTGTTGAACTTTCTGGATCTATAGTAACTCCCTCGGAATTTTGTGCCCTTGGTGGAGGAGGGGGATTATCTGCTTGAGCAACTGTTGACGAAGGTGCAGATGTCGGTGGAGGAGGCACATTGTTATTCGTCGCCTCTGGGTCTATAGTAACCCCAGGACTGAGTTGAACTGCGGTTTGGGGAACGGAGTTATCTGCATTGTCTCCGCTTTGACCTGCCGTTTGATTTTGACCCCGGAAAGGAAAACGCCAAGCAAATGCTACCCCTACAAGAGAGGCTACTCCAATTGCCATAAGCGCCAGTGCCAGAATTAATTTACTTGAGCTTCTTTTTGCCATACCTAATTTAGGTTAATTAATAATGCATTGGTTAATCTAAAACAATTATCAAGGCAAATATTTTTGCACCACCTGCCAACCAGAGAGAGAAACCCAGGTAAAGCTCACCAACAGTGCAATATTTGTCCCTACATGAATGGAACGTGCCCAAGGTTGCTGGTGATTAATTTGGGTGGAACTGCTTGCTGAAAGCAATACTAACGCTACAGTGGAAAATCCAGCAACTAAATGTCCTGAATGACCCAAACTACCATAATGACCCAAAGTACCCACAATACCAATCGCGAGTAGGAGCAAGACTAGACTTACCATTACCCAGCCGGTGATATAGTGCAAAGGCTTTAACCAACTAACTTGTGGATACCCAGAATTGCGTTGCAAAAACAACATACTGCCGGTAATACCCAAAATTAAATAAGCCAATAGAGACAAGCCCATTGACCAAGCAGCTATCTTCCATAGCCAGACAAAGGAAGGTAGATCCACAGTGAGATTACCAAAACTGGTGTGCTAAGTTCCAACTTTACATCATACGACTAAGGGGTTGCAAAATTCTGCAACCCCTTGAAACTAGGCAAACAGTATTGATACCACATCTGGGTTAGTCATTCTCATTTTGGTTAAACCCCGAAACCCTTTAGAGATTTTTTGTGTAGAGACGTTGTATACAACGTCTCTACAATGTGGATTTTTTGCCTCCTACCTCCTTGAGCTAGGGAAGCTGATTTAGCTAACAGCAGCCATAGTTAAGGATTCGGTTATTGTAGTTTTTCTAGTATATGATTCTACGCTTGACCCAGAACTACTAGGTTTAGCAACTGTTTCAGGAGCTGATTGGTCAGCAGCAGAACCATTGTTTTCGACACACAAGCGATGACATGGTATAGTGTCCGAGAGAATGGCACTAGCCATCATACCGCTGTGAATCTCCAATAAAGCTGCTGGCAGGGCTTCAAACACTAACCGCTGACCAGGAAATATAACCCGTTCAAAATACCAGTTGGGAATATTCGTAATTCGCGCTACCTGAATCTGGCTAGTAGCATTCACGTAGCAGCAGATAATCTTATCTTTATTATCAGAGGGTAGGGGATCGAGGATTTGAGCCATAGCAGCGATTTGTTAAAGACTAACTTGTTATTACTTTAATTACGTTAGCACCTGTGATCCCCGTTGGCTGTAATTACGACTACAAATCCCTGACCACCACCTCAAGAGGTCGGTAGTCCGTTGGGAGAATAATTCTATTTTTGGGCATTATTGGTTTTTTTAGACTATATTTGGCAAGCTGTCAATAGCAAGCGGCTGCTTGAGTACTCCTAGAGCTTAACTCTTTAACACCCTAGTTTCTTACCCCCTTTTTCCTCCCGTAGCTTTTTTTTCGTTAAAAAACCATACGGTTGAGGTAAAGCGGTAATCTTGCTAAAGTTAAGTTATGTGAAAACAATTTTCATAAATTGGGTAAAAGTTAAGCCAGTAGGATAAACACTTGCTCAGTTAAGTCGGTGGGCACAAGGGAAGCTGTTGTGCACTCGTATTGTGAATTGGTACCAAAACTCCAGACGCTCCGGAGACTCCGGACGTGGAGATTAGGAAAAACCAATTTAAATGGGTTCTAGCTTAAACCTACAGGGGTTTTGGCTTTTGCAAAGAGTGAAACTGTTAAATCACAAGCACCCTGACTAAGCCCGCTCCTACAAACAAATTCACTGCTTCACTCTTGGCAGCTTACCTACTTACCCCTTACCCGTTGACCGAAGAGCAAGTGAGTCTATCATGGCGTAAATTATCGCTGCTGACATAGAGAGTTAATAAAAGAGAACATAACGAGTATAAAAGTTACAATGCAGCCAAAAATTCTTTACGTTCGCCTCCCTTGTAATCCCATCTTTCCTATTGGGGTCGTCTACTTAGCAGATCATGTTCACAAACTCTTCCCAGAAGTTCAGCAGCGTATTTTTGATTTGGGGACTGTGCCTCCTTTGGATTTTGCTCCTGCTCTTGATGCTTGTGTAGATGAGTTTCAACCAACAATGTTGGTGTTCTCCTGGCGCGATATTCAAATCTATGCACCGGTAGGCGGTAGAGGTGGTAACCCTTTGCAAAATGCTTTTGAGGTGTACTATGCTCGCAATCCCTTGGTGAAGTTACGAGGGGCTTTCGGTGGCTTGCGCCTAGCTACATCCTATTACCAGGAGCTTTGGCAAAATCAGAGTTTGATTCAGCGGGGTTGGCAGCGGGCGAAAAGATTTAACCCAGAGGCTCGTGTGATTGTCGGTGGTGGTGCTGTAAGTGTTTTCTATGAGCAATTGGGCAATCAACTACCAACGGGTACGATTATTTCCGTTGGGGAAGGGGAAACTCTCTTAGAAAAGCTACTCCGGGAACAGGATTTTCGGGACGAGCGCTGCTATGTAGTAGGAGAAGCAAAACCACGCGATCGCTTGATTCATGAATGGCCTACTCCGATTGAAAAAACTGCTTGTAACTACAACTATATTGAAACTATTTGGCCAGAATTTGAGTATTACCTGCAAGAGCAAGACTTCTACATCGGAGTCCAAACCAAGCGTGGCTGTCCCCACAACTGCTGTTACTGCGTCTACACCGTAGTCGAAGGAAAACAGGTGCGCATTAACCCAGCAGACGAAGTTGTGGCAGAGATGCGCCAACTATACAACCGGGGAATTCGTAACTTCTGGTTTACCGATGCTCAGTTTATCCCGGCTCGTAAGTTTATTAATGATGCCATCGAACTGTTGCAAAAAATCCTCGATTCTGGTATGAAGGATATCCATTGGGCTGCCTACATTCGAGCAGATAATCTCAACCCAGAACTATGTGATTTGATGGTAAAAACTGGGATGAATTACTTTGAAATTGGCATCACTAGTGGTTCTCAAGAACTCGTGCGGAAGATGCGGATGGGTTACAATCTACGCACAGTCTTAGCAAACTGCCGGGATTTAAAAGCAGCAGGCTTCAATGACTTGGTTTCCGTCAACTACTCTTTTAATGTCATAGATGAACGACCGGAAACCATTCGTCAGACTATTGCCTACCACCGAGAATTGGAGCGCATTTTTGGAGTTGAGCAAGTTGAACCAGCAATTTTCTTTATCGGTTTACAACCTCACACTCACTTAGAACAGTATGCCTTTGATCACAAGATCATTAAACGAGGTTATAACCCAATGAGTTTGATGCCTTGGACAGCGAAAAAACTCCTGTGGAATCCAGAACCCTTAGGTTCCTTCTTTGGAGAAGTTTGCCTGCAAGCTTGGCGACAAAATCCCAATGATTTTGGTCGTGAAGTAATGAAAATTCTCGAAGAAAGACTCGGTTGTGCTGATTTGGAGGAAGCGCTAACTGCTCCTATTATATCTAAGCAGGAGGCAGAAGGCAGGAGGCAGGAGGCAGAAGGCAGAAAGCTTGTTGTACAATAAGCTTTCTCAATTCTTAATTCTTAATTCTTAATTCTTAATTCCCAAAAGACCATGCTCAAAGGTTCGATTTTACAAAAGCTAGATACAGCTCATCGAGGTGGCAAAAGACCTCTGAATTTTGGAGTCTATTACAAAAACACACTGATAGCTTTGTGTCATGCCTTAGAAGACTTCATTCTTGAGTCTGACAGTGCTCCAGTAATGATTACTGCCTTCCAACAGGGTAAGTGGTATTTACAAGAAGCAGACCGTTATGGAGACATAGCGCAAAAATCTGCTCATGTGGTGATTATGGCAACCCGTGATACTGGCTTTGTTGAGCACCCCACCAGTCAGCGCTCCAATGTTGACTTAGTAAGCCTCGAACCCTCTGATCCTGTGGCTCAAGAGTGGCACTTAATGATTCTGTCTCCAAAATACACAGCCATGGTCTTATGTCAAGAGTTGTCGGAATCGGATTATGGTGCCCAGGGACAACCGGAGCACGATATAGAGCGGAAGTTTTATGGCTTTTGGACCTTTGAGCCTAACATGGTATTAGAAGCGGTGGAGATGGCGATCGCTCACATTGGTAGTTACAATCAAGACTTGGAGAAAGCCTTAACTGCTCAAGTTCAGCAAATTACCGCTGCTGTCACTGAAGAACAAGATGATCTGGGGGTAGTGGTACACCGAGTAGTAGATTATCTTCAGGATAGTCAAAAGCACTTATCCGAACTGGAACAGACTAATCCTAATACCTCAGATTTCTATCAACAAGCGTTAGATGAAAACCTGATTTCTAACGAAATGCAAGCCTTTTTAAGAATGGCTCAGTTAATTGATCAAGCAAATGCTGTCAATCCAATGGTAGCAGCAGAAGTAGCCGCCCTCTCAGAAGCAATGGGACAGCTATTGGATTTACCGGCTTGGCAGCTGAAACGTCTACGCCTTGCTGGTTTGTTGCATGGATTAGTTCCTTCCCTAGGCACAGAGATTATCTCTGGGGATGACGGACCGAGTTGTCCCTTAGTCTCTGGAGTACAAGCATTACGAGCAATGCCTCAACTACGAGCCATTGCTCAAATCATAACTCATCAAACTGAGCGGTGGGATGGTACAGGCATTCCTGCGGAGTTAGCTTATGATGCTATTCCCTTAGAATCAAGAATTTTGGGGCTAATTACAGAGTTTCAGCGACATATCAATCAGCAGCGGATATCCCCAGCTGGGGAAGATACAGTAGCTCCCAGTCACGAAGAGAATTTATCTCAAGCTTTGGCAGAGTGTCAAGCGCTCTCAGGAAAAGCATTTGACCCGAAATTGATTGATGCTTTAGGTTTGATGGTGATGGGAATGCAACAAGGTATGAACCTACAGGCAACTCAGCCAAAAATAGCCTCAGGGATGTGGTTAATTGACTCCCACATGGAGGAAGAGTTAAAAATTAAGAATTAAGAATTAAGAAGGTCGAATTGGGAATTGGGAATTGGGAATTGCGTAAATTTGTAGGGGCGGGTTTAAGGTTACCCTTAACCGATAAGACGACAATCTTAAGACAAAACCCGCCCAAACGGTAACTGGGGGAAGGTCGAACAAAATTGCGTAAATTTGTAGGGGCGGGTTTAGGGTTACCCTTAACCGATAAGACGACAACCTTGAGACAAAACCCGCCCAAACGGTAACTGGGGGAAGGTCGAACAAAATTGCGTAAATTTGTAGGGGCGGGTTTAGGGTCACCCTTAACCGATAAGACGACAACCTTGAGACAAAACCCGCCCAAACGGTAACTGGGAGAAGGTCGAACAAAATTGCGTAAATTTGTAGGGGCGGGTTTAGGGTTACCCTTAACCGATAAGACGACAACCTTGAGACAAAACCCGCCCAAAGGATAACCTAGGGAATTGGGAATTGTTAACTGTTAATGGAAAAGAGCAATGGAAATAGAGGCAATTAGGGCGGGAAAACTTAAGCAAGTACCAGGAGCAGATTTAGAAGAAGAAGACTTTTCTGGTTGCCAACTGCAGCGAATTAATCTTGCTGGTGCCAACCTTGTGGGAACAAATTTTGCCAATTCCAATCTCAATGGTGCTCGCTTAGATGGTGCTAACTTAATCGGTGCCCAACTGATAGCAGCCGACTTGCGGGCAAATTTGTTAGGAACTAACCTGATGCAAGCTGACTTGAGTGGTGCGGACTTACGAGGTAGTAACCTCCGAGGTGCTAATTTAATGGGAGCGAAGCTGACTAAAGCATCTTTGGCTGGTGCTTTTCTGAGTGGAGTAAATTTGATGGGAGTCAACTTGCAAGGAGTAGACTTTCGTGGCGCTGACTTGCGGGGAGCTAATCTCAACGGTGCCAATTTGCAAGGGGTAGACTTTTTCCAAGCAGATTTACAAGGAGCCAACTTGAGCGAAGCTAATTTGGAGGAAGCCGATTTGCGGGGAGCGAATTTGGCTGGTGCGAATCTGACTGGGGCGAATTTGCTCTGTGCAGAGTTGGATGGTACTAAGTTGGATGGAGTTAATCTAGAACGAGCTTGTTTAGTTGGGACTTCTGTAGCACAAATGGCTTCTTGAACTTCAAAACCTAACACCTACCACCTAAATTGCTTGCCGTAAAGCTTCAAGATTGCCGCTACAAATCGCCTTCAGATTGTTGGTAATCTTCTCTATATCCCAATGCCACCACTGAATCTCCAGAAGTTCTTGAATAACTGGATCTTCAAAACGCTTCCTAATTAATTGAGCAGGATTACCTCCAACAATCTCGTAAGGCTTAACAGGACGAGTCACGACGGAAGCGGTAGCAATAATTGCCCCATCACCAATGTGAACACCGGGCAGAATAGTTGCTCCATAACCAATCCAGACATCATTGCCAATAATAGTATCTCCTTTATTAGGCCAAGTGTCAGGCATAGCAACTTCCCAACCTTTACCAAAGATGGGAAAGGGATAATTAGTAAACCAATCTGTACGATGGTTACCCCCGTTCATAATAAACTTTACATCTGAGGCGATAGAGCAAAATTTACCAATAACAAGTTTGTCTCCTTCAAAGTCGAAGTGATATAAGACATTACGCTCAAAATTTTCTGGATTTTCAAAATCATCGTAGTAAGTGTAGTCACCAACGATAATGTTGGGATTGTTGATAATGTTCTTTAAAAAGACTAACCGGGTTTGGTCAGCTAAGGGATATTTGGTTTTTGGTGAAGGGCCGTAATTCATCGTGCGTGGTGACTTTTCCTGATATTCGGCAATCGCTCCTACTGACCATCCGTAATGATTAAGTCGAACCATTTCGGCTCTTTCTTTAACTCTTTGAGGGATTCGGAGGAATTTTCTGGAATTCTATAAGTTCTCTGTTCTCCTGTTCACTCAAATGCACTTTTAGGGGTGCTGGCAAAGCTTGAATTTTTCCTTATATGCTCCTCCCAGTTATTTTATAACTTTTTTCGCCCACCGACTTAGGTGATGAACGAAATATGAGGTAGGATTTCCATTCTCCGCATCTCCATGTTCTCGTGTCTGTTTACTCTTTTTTTCCCTCACCCAACTCTTTCTTCCCTGAAGTTGGAGGTTGCTCACGAAAACTAGTAACCAGTAAACAGATAATACCCAAATTAATAAATACGTCGGCAAAGTTAAATACCGGGAATTGAATTAAGCGAAAATGAAGAAAATCAACTACGCAAGTTAAAGCCTGACCATCAACAATACAATTATTGAAGAAACGGTCAATACCGTTACCTAATGCTCCTCCTAAAATAAAACCTAAGCCTAGTTGCTCCAAACTTTTGAGCAAAGGTCCAAACCAAGCGAAAGCCATTAAGCTAATACTAACAATTAACGACAGCCAGCGTAGCCAACCTACTCCTTGAAAGAGGCTAAAGGCTGCACCAGTATTAGTCACATAAGTCAAGCTAAAGATTCCTGGCAATATTGGTAGAGTCTCTTTCAGTTCAAAGTTCTGCACTACCCAATATTTGGTAATTTGGTCTATAATCAGGCTGGCTACAGCAGCAACCCAGAAAATGCGGTTTTTCATCTAAAAGTCAAAAGAGCAGAGAGTTGAGAGAGATAAGGGGGCTGAGGAAGGTGAGGAAGTTGAGGAAGACAAGGGAGATATTTTTAAACAACAAATAACAAACAACAAACGACAAATAACTAATAAAACATCAACTGCCGCAGGGTAAAGGCTAAAACAGTGACAGCACAAACAACTACTAACTGTCCCGGAATGGGAGCAATAGAATATTTCATAATTGCCTCTAGCAAGGATAAATCCTCTAGGCTTCCACTGTTGAAAATCGAGTGAAAAATCACTAAATAACTTAAACCGCACAGGTGGATAGTTAGCAATCCGCAAAGACAGCTAAAGGCTAAAGACTCGACCCGCTGAGGTAACTTAAATGACAATAAACCACAGATCCAGGCACCAAGAATAAAGCCAAGTATATAGCCAAAGCTCAGTTGTTTGACATATTCAATGCCACCACCTTCAGTAAAGATCCGAAAGTTATAGCCCAATAAGCCCAAGACAACATAAGCAATTTGAGAAAGAGCACCGGCATTTTTGCCGCCTAAACAACCAGCAAGTAGTACAGCCCCAATTTGGCAGGTAACGCCTAGAGATACAATCTGGATACCTTGAGCTAACCAATCCCAGGGTGGATTAGTGATAAATGCTTCAAGAAAAGTGCCACCGATTGTTAACAGCAAGCCAATCAATGCCCACAAGAAGTTCATTGGGAAGACATCCTAGCTTGAAAATGGGGAATTGGGGAATTCAAAATTCAAAATTCAAAATTAAGAATTGTTATTCAGTATTCAACGATTCAATTATATCAATCATTGCAGATTGAGCAATTTTTTAAGCCTTGAGGCTTTTGATGTTAACAAATTAAATTCCCAACCTTTGGTAAACTTCGTTCAAATGCTGCAAATGAAGCTTTGGCTCAAAACAATCCTCAATCTCCTTTGGTGTCAGTTTACTAGTCACCTGAGGGTCTTGGGTAATCAGTGCGTGGAAGTTCCCGTCTATTTTATTCCAAGCTTGGTGAGCACAAGACTGAACAAGTTGATAAGCATCTTCCCGGTTCATCCCCTTTTCTACCAAAGCTAACAATACTCTTTGACTAAAGATTACACCTCCGTAGAGATTCATATTCCGCTTCATGTTTTCTGGATAAACCAGTAAGTGTTTTACTAATTCAGTAATTTCCACCAACATAAAGTGGGTCAAAATGCAAGTATCCGGCAGAATAACTCTTTCCACAGAAGAGTGGGAGATATCTCTCTCGTGCCAAAGAGCTACATTTTCTAAAGCAGCAACTGCATTACCTCGCACAATCCTGGCTACTCCTGTGAGCCTCTCTGAACGAATGGGGTTACGCTTGTGAGGCATAGCGGAGGAGCCTTTCTGTTTTTTGGCAAAAAATTCCTCAACTTCTAGGACATCAGTTCTTTGCAGGTTGCGAATTTCGACAGCAAACCTTTCAATTGTTGCCCCCAACAGTGCTAGCTGCTGTACATAGTTAGCATGACGATCACGAGAGATAACCTGTGTTGAAGCTGTATCAGGTTTCAGTCCCAATTTCTGGCAAGCGATCGCTTCCACCTGTGGGTTAATATTGGCATAGGTTCCCACTGCACCTGAGATTTTACCAACAGAAATTTCTTCCCGCAAACTCACCAAGCGATCGCGAGTGCGACACACTTCTGCTAACCAACCGGCTAGCTTAAAACCAAAAGTAATCGGTTCAGCATGAATCCCGTGAGAACGACCAATCATTACCGTATGGCGATGCTGTTGGGCTTGGTAGCGAATTGCTTGACTCAGGCGTTCTAGATGTTCCAGGATCAGGCTCAGGCTGGCGACTAGTTGTAGTGCCAGAGCAGTATCCAAAACATCACTACTAGTTAGTCCCAAATGGATATAACGACCAGCATCTCCCACATACTCATTGACATTGGTGAGAAAAGCAATCATGTCATGGCGAACTTCTGCCTCAATCTCTAGTACTCGTTGAGGGTCAAAATTCGCCTTAGCTTTAATTTCTTCCACTGCCTCAGCTGGAATCTTTCCCAGCTCAGCTTGTGCCTCACAAACCGCAATTTCCACCTGAAGCCAGGTTTTAAGCTTGTAGGCATCTGTCCACAGTGCGCCCATATCGGGCAAGGTGTAGCGCTCGATCAACTTTAGTGTCGCAGGATACAACTGTCCTATTGTACCTCTGATCCTCCCATATGGATAACGGAGAATTGGGAATTTGCCGGACTCCCTCCCGCTGCGCTCTCACGTTAGCGTCTACGCTTTGTTCACCATGCTGCGTCAAGGGAATTGGGAATTTTCATCATCCTGGACGATGAACCCCGAACCCTGAAATGTTCCAAGTTTTGGTAGGATATCCACTAATAAACTCAGGAGTTGATCAACTGTGTATTTATTGATGGAATTAGGTAATTTTCCTATTGCTTTTACTCTGGTATACGTAGTGGGTTTTGTTGCAGCTGTTACTATTGGCTCTATTGCTTGGTACAATTCCAAGCGTCCCCCAGGCTGGGAAAACGCAGAACGTCCTGACGTTGTGCCCAAAGTGCCAGTAAAAGATGAGTCCAGTAAGCAGGATTGAGGCATCAAGTCATAATATCATGTCAGAAAATGGTGGAATAAGTAGGTTGGGTTACGCTATCGCTACACCCAACACTCCTGGCATATTCTGTTGGGTTTCACTTCGTTCCACCCAACCTACAGTTTTAGGTGTGTCACGCCAGTAGGAAAAATTTAAAAATAATTTTTTTAATTCTGATAAATTAATTGCTTTATGTCAGAAGAACCAACAGCCTCAGCCCAATTACCACCCAGTGGTGAAATCCAAAACTATTCTCTTACCGCCACTACTGAGAACTGGTTTGAATATCCTGTGCAAGCATACCCTCACCACTCTGACTACTCAGGTATTGTCTGGCATGGCAGGTATCTTGCTTGGCTGGAAGAAGCACGGTTAGAATACTTGCGTTCAATTGGTATTGATTATGCTGAGTTAGTTGCTTTGGGCTGTGAGTTACCTGTTGTAGAACTTTCCCTACGCTATCATCGTTCGATTCAGATGGGCATGGCAGCAGTTGTTAAAACCCGTATGACGGAAATAGCCGGTGTTCGTATGAATTGGGATTACCGGATTCAATCTTTGGATGGAGAAGAACTTTACTTAACTGGTCGTGTTACCTTAGTTGCAATTGACCGTGAAAAAGGTAAAATTCTGCGGCAGCTACCATCTGCAATTAAAGAAGCGCTGGTAAAACGTTCTGTTTGACTTGCTGGCATTGGTGAAAGGGTAGCTAATTAGGGCGA
Organism: Symploca sp. SIO1C2; assembly: GCA_010672925.1. Lineage (GTDB taxonomy): Bacteria > Cyanobacteriota > Cyanobacteriia > Cyanobacteriales > Coleofasciculaceae > Caldora. The sequence goes on from JAAHFP010000004.1 coordinate 109,736, forward strand.
TTTTTAAAATGATTGTACCCACGACATGGTGCGTTACGCTGTGCTAACACACCCTACAATATTTACGTTTTTTTACTGTACAATTTAATCGAATCTTTTATTAGAAATTGATGATTACATTAACAATAAGAAACATCAAATCTAGCTGCGCGATCGCTTTTGTTAACTCACACCCTTTTTAGATACTCTTGTTCCGTAATCATCTCTTGAGTACTCTCCACCCGGTCTAAAAAGACGATACCATCAAGATGATCATATTCATGTTGAAAAATTCGGGCAACAAAATCCGTCAATTTTAGCTGTTGTAGTTGCCCATCCCGACCAGTATACTCAACCTCTACTGACCGATATCTGGGAACTAAGCCTCGAATACCTGGAATACTTAAACAGCCTTCCCAATCCTTCACCATCTCCTGAGAGTGAGCAACAATTCTGGGATTAAGCATCGCAGTCGGTTCCATTACTGGCGCGTGGGGATACCGAAGATTGGGACGAGACGCTACGATAAACAAGCGATAGGATTGAGATACTTGAGGTGCGGCAATACCAACGCCGTTTTCTCCTACCACAGTAGTGATGAGTTCGTCAATCAGCTGTTGGAGGTGTTGATCTGATAAATTGTCTACTAATTGGGCTTGCTGACGCAAGATTGGGTTGCCTAACTGAGCAATTTCTAGTGATTCCTTCATGATGGATTAAAGGTAAAGATACAGTAAAGGAAAGCTAAGCTTGTGGAAACTTCCATCAAACAACTTTGGGACCAGGTGCTAGAGCGTTTACAGCTACAACTAAGTAGACCTACTTTTGAAACCTGGATTAAAAGTACCAGTGCCCAAGAATTGGAAAATAATTGCTTGGTGATTCGTACTCCTAACCCTTTTGCCAGAAATTGGCTGCAAAAGTACTACATTACCACCATAACCGAAGTAGTCGAAGAGGTTTTGGGTCAGGCAGTGGAAATTCAGCTTACAGCTACCACTGGTAATGACAGTGAGTCTGATGGTGATGTAGATATGTCTTGGTCTCTTCCTGTCGTCACTAGTACTTCGGATACTACAGCTAGTAATCAGCCTAGACCAACAGAGCTAAATTCTAAATATGTTTTCTCTAGCTTCGTCGTTGGCTCCAATAATCGCATGGCTCACGCTGCTTCTCTGGCAGTAGCCGAATCTCCAGGAAGAGAGTTTAATCCACTGTTTCTTTGTGGCGGTGTTGGTTTAGGCAAAACTCACTTGATGCAGGCAATTGCTCATTACCGCCTAGATATTTGTTCTGACTCCCAAATTTTCTACGTTTCCACAGAGCAGTTTACCAACGATTTGATTGCGGCAATTCGTCAGGATAGTATGGAGAGTTTCCGTGAGCATTACCGAGCAGCGGATGTGATTTTAGTCGATGATATTCAGTTTATCGAAGGTAAGGAATATACCCAAGAAGAGTTTTTCCACACTTTCAACACCTTACATGAGGCAGGTAAACAAGTTGTCTTGGCATCGGATCGTCCTCCGAATCAGATGACTCGTTTACAGGAACGTCTTTGTTCCCGCTTTTCTATGGGTTTGATTGCAGATATCCAGCCACCGGATTTAGAAACGCGGATGGCAATTTTGCAAAAAAAGGCAGAGGATAAAAATATTCGCTTGCCGCGAGATGTTATTGAATATATTGCTAGCAACTACACTTCTAACATTCGAGAACTAGAAGGAGCTTTAATTCGAGCGGTAGCCCATATTTCAATTTCTGGTTTGCCGATGAAAGTCGAGAACATTGCTCCAATTTTGAACCCCCCAGCACAGCCAGCCAAGGCTTTGCCTGAGGTGATTTTGGCTTCCGTGGCAGAGGTCTTCAACGTCTCGGTGGAAGACATCAAAGGTAGTTCTCGACGCCGCGAAATTAGTTTATCTAGACAAATTAGTATGTACTTGATGCGACAGCATACAGACTTGAGCTTACCTCGAATTGGTGAAGAATTTGGGGGAAAAGACCACACCACAGTAATGTACAGTTGCGATAAAATTACCCAGTTACAAAAAACTGATACAGCACTAGCTCAGAAACTTCGTCAGCTAAGCGATCGCATTAATACTAGCAGTAGGTGTTAGGTGGTAGGTAGTGGGTGGTAGGTAGTAGGTATAGTTAAGGGCTAATACTCTTATGCTCAATACTTTTCCACAAGCTTAAAACCTCTTAAACAGTTATTTTTCAGAAGTTGCTACAACTTTTTCCACAATTTCCACAGCCATAAGTATTTTAGGTCACATTCTGTCGAACTGTCGAACCAGAGTTAAAATGACATGCGATGCACCATGCTTGCCAGGAACGAAAGATGAAATATCTTCTTCCCCCATTCCCAATTCCCTTTGCGTTTGCGTAGTATAGTGCGCTCAAAGCGAAGCAGAAAGAAGTTCAGCATGGTGAGCCAAGCAAGGGAATACAACAAACAACAAACAACAAACAACAAACAACAAATGACAAATGACAATATTATGAAACTGGTTTGCACCCAAAGTGAACTGAATACCAACCTCTCATTGGTAAGTCGAGCGATTCCCTCTCGTCCTACCCATCCTGTGCTTGGCAATGTCTTATTGGCAGCAGATTCAGAACTTCAAAGGGTACAACTGACAGCTTTTGATTTGAGTTTGGGTATTCAGACTAGTTTTAATGCTGTGGTAGAAACAGGTGGAAAAATTGCGATTCCTGCCAAGCTACTCAACGACATTGTTTCCCGTTTACCAGAAGGAGAAATTACTCTCACCAGCGAGAGCACTACAGTAGACACTGAAGCTGAAGCAGATAGCATCAAGATAACCTTAACTTCTGCTTCCGGACGCTATCAAATGCGGGGCATGAATGCAGAGGAGTTTCCCCCACTCCCACAAATTAAGGATGGAGTTGCCCTTGAACTGCCGGTAGAAGCCTTAATGGAAGGATTGCGGGGTTCCTTGTTTGCCACTAGTGCTGATGAAACTAAACAGGTGTTGACAGGGGTTCACCTGACAATGCAGCAAGAGAACCTCGAATTTGCCGCGACAGATGGTCATAGGCTAGCAGTAGTGCAAACTACTAACCAAAATACTACTGATGACGAAAGCGATACAGCAGCGGTAGCAGAAGCCTCTGATACTTCCCCATTAGAGTTAACTTTACCCGCTAGAGCCCTACGGGAACTAGAACGAATGCTAGGGATGAGTCAGCCTAATGACAATGTTGCTCTTCACTTTGAGCAGGGTCAAATTGTCTTCGAGGGAGGGGGACACCGCTTAACCAGCCGCACTCTAGAAGGACAATACCCAGCTTATCGTAAGCTAATTCCCGACTCTTTTATACGCCAGATCACAATTGAGCGACGTCAGCTACTTAGTGCAGTGGAAAGAATTGCGGTATTGGCTGACCAGAAAAACAATGTGATCAAGTTTAGTATTGATAATGTTGAGGAGCAGATTAAGCTATCTGTAGAAGCTCAAGATGTTGGCAGTGGACAAGAGTCAATGTCTGCACAAATATCTGGTGAGGGCTTGGAAATTGCTTTTAATGTCAAATACCTTATAGATGGATTAAAGGCACTTTCTACTTCTGATATTCAAATGCAGATCAATGAAGCTAACACTCCTGTAATTCTGACACCTCTGGGGGGAATAAAAATGACTTACTTGATTATGCCTGTGCAAATTCGCAGTTGAGATAGGTGGTAGGTTTTGGGGAATTTTCCAAAAAATTGTTACCAAAAGCTCAGGCAGTAATGCCTGAGCCCCTGTAGCCGAATAATAATCGTCTTTCTGTATGCAGCGAATATACGGCTAAAGCTCAGCAGCGGGAGAGTATATAGCTTCCCTCCGAGTTAGCTGAAAGCAATTAGTTGGGCAGTTAAAGCTTTAGTAGCGACTACCACCGCCACCACGGGAGTTGCCACCCCTCCCTCGGTTACCACCACCAGAACGTCGGTCTTCACGAGGTTTTGCTTTGTTAACTTTTATTTCACGACCCATCCATTCTGCCCCATCTAGGGCTTCAATCGCAGCCGTTTCTTCTGCTTCTTCACTCATTTCGACAAAACCAAAGCCACGGGGGCGACCTGTTTCGCGATCAGTAGGTAGCTGAACCCGCTTTACTGAACCATATTCTGCAAAAACCTCATTGAGGTCTTCCTGGGTAACCTCGTAGGATAAATTGCCCACATAAATTGACATAGATGGTCTCCAAAATCAGAAGTGTATAGAGTGTGAGATCTCGGAAAACAGCCTGTCGTCAATACTGGGAGGAGGAAACCTATCAATACTTGAATCAAACATTGTAACCGAATTTAGTCTCATCTAATAGTTTAACTCAGTATTAGGCCCTTGGGGGTAGAATTACAAAAGTGTTGTCAAAAGCTGATTTTGGTAAACTGAACATAAGCTAAACAGCTACAATCCCAAGGTTAGACAAATTGTGTTCAAGTATACAAGAGCACAAAAACTTAACACCAAACCTCAACTAGTGCTTTGAAGTCAGAAGGCTCCAAGAAAAACCATCTGGGTACTCATCCTCTAACCTCGAAAGACTTGTTCTAATATCAACAGCAATAGCCCTAGGGAGTGAACTCCGGTGATCGCCAAGAAAGCTTCCAAATCGAAACGTCTTCGCAGCTATATCCTAACACCTGTTGGTGTTAAGAAACTCAGAAACAGCATTAGTGCTTTAGAGGATCATACAGGTTTTAAATATAACCCCTCAAGAATTGCCGAACAAGCTCAACTGATCAGTCCTCAAGGTTTGCATCCCACCACAATTCGTAAAATTTTACAGAGCAAAGGTGGAGTGGATAAAAGTTCACTGCAACTGCTGTTCCGGGTACTGCAACTCGAACTTGAAGAACCAGACTATACCCAGCCAGGATTAATAGAACTTGTTGCCGTTAAAACAGCTCAGGATTGGGGTGAAGCGGTTAGTACCTCCCTATTCTACGGTAGAACGTCAGAATTAGAAGTTTTAGAGCAGTGGATTGTTGAGGAGAGCTGCCGATTAGTTATGATTTTGGGTATGGGCGGCATTGGGAAAACTACCCTGTCAGTAAAACTAGCAGAACAACTACAGGAGTCATTTGACTATTTGATTTGGCGATCGCTACGCAATGCACCACCTTTGATTGATTTACTGGCTCAACTTATCCCTTTTTTCTCCCAACAACAAGAAACCGCCGCTAATTTACCGAAAAACCCTACTAGCCGTCTTTCCCGACTGCTCCATTATCTGGAAAAACAGCGCTGCTTGCTGGTCTTTGATAATGTTGAGACGATCTTAAAATCCGGTAGTCCCCTGGGGCGCTATCGTGATGGTTATGAAGATTATGGTGAATTGTTCCAACGCATAGCACAAACTGCTCATCGGAGTTGCTTGCTGCTTACGAGTCGAGAGAAACCCCAAGGCATAGCTGCCCTAGAAGGAGAATGCTTACCAGTTCGTTCTTGGCAACTAGGAGGCTTACCAGTTCAGGAAGGGGAAGAAATTTTGGAGTCCAAAAGTTTAATAGGCTCCCAGCAGCAAAAGGAACAACTAGTCCAACTCTATCACGGCAACCCCTTAGCCTTGAAGTTGGTAGCAACCTCAATTCAAGAATTATTTGCCGGGGATATTGGAGAATTTCTTGGTCAAGGTATCGTTATTTTCAATGGTATTCGCCAACTTTTAGAGCAGCAGTTTGAACGCCTCTCTTCCTTGGAAAAGCAGATTCTCTATTGGTTGGCGATTAATCGAGAACCTGTCACCTGCCACGAATTGCGAGAGGATCTTGTGCCTCGGGTTTCCCAGGGGAGAATTTTAGAGGGTTTGGAATATATTAGTGGGCGATGTCTGATTGACAAGGTTACACCTACATTGTTTACCTTGCAACCAGTAGTCATGGAATATGTAAGCGATCGCTTGGTTGAAGAAGTCTGTGAAGAAATCAACCAAACTCATCATTCGGGAAGTCTCGACTATTGTACAGCATTAAAGCACCAGGCACTAATTAAAGCTGAATCCCAAGACTACATTCGCCTCTGGCAAGTTAATTTAATTCTCCAGCCGATTATTGAAGAGTTATTGACAAATTTTGGTCACCGAGAGAACCTGATCGCCATCTTAACCGAAACAATTTCAGTTTTACGTTCTTATCGATATTCGACTCCCGGTTACATTGCCGGTAATATGCTGAATTTACTGGTACAGTTACAAGCTGATTTGAGGGGTTATGACTTTTCTGGATTAACCCTATGGCAAGCTCATTTGCCAGGGGTAGCTTTGCATCAAGTGAACTTCACCCAAGCTAATCTAGCTAAATCGGTGTTTAGTGAAACCTTTAACCACGTTCATAGTCTTACTCTTAGTCCCAATGGGAAATACTTAGCTACCGGACATGCCGACGGTGAAGTACGTTGGTGGCATCTCGCCGATGGGAAACTACTATTCCGAGCCTCAGCCCATACTAGTACAGTTTGGTCAGTTAGTTTTAGCTGGGATGGTAAAATTCTCGCCAGTAGTAGTTTTGACTCCTCAATTTGTCTTTGGGATGTGGACAAGCAACAGCTGCGCCAAATATTGAGGGGTCACGATGGTTGGATTTGGTCAGTTGCTTTTAGTCCCCAGGGTAATTTATTAGCTAGTGGTAGTAGCGATTGCACCATCAAACTCTGGGATATTACAACTGGAAACTGTATTCACGCCTTAAAGGGACATACTGAAATTGTCCAAGCAGTAACTTTCAGTCCTGATGGTAAGACCCTCGCTAGCGGTAGTGTTGACCAAACTGTGAGATTATGGAATGTGGACAATGGACAAGTGTGTCAAATTCTTCGAGGACACATACATCAGATTTCTTCCATCGCATTTAGTACTGACGGCAAGACTTTAGTTAGTTGTGAAGGACAAGCAATTAAACTCTGGGATGTCAAAACTGGGGCATGTTACCAAACCATTACCAAACAGCTTAAATTAGTTTGGTCAATTGCTATGTGTCCTCTTAGTGCAGCTTCTGAACAAGAATCACTCTTAGTAGGAGGGGATGCTAGTGTTTTAAAATTATGGGAGCTAAAAACTGGGAAATGTCAGCAAACTCTATCAGGATTCACAGGTCAAGTTTGGTCTGTAGCACTCGACTCTACAGGACAATTTTTAGCAGCCAGTGATAAGCAAACTGTAAAAATATGGCAAATTCAGGGAAGGCAGGAGGCAGAAGGCAGAAGGCAGGAGGCAGAAGGCAGGAGGCAGAAGACAGGAGGCAGGAGGCAGGAGTCAGAACCCACCCCTAACCCCTCCCAGGAGGGGAACAAGAGGGAGGAGACAGGAGGGATTGCTCTTGATAGTGCAGCGGTAGAGAATCTAGAGTTTTCTACTGACAGTCAAAGCCTTAGAATTAAGGAAATCCAAACCCTAAATAGTTACACCAACTCGGTTTGGTCTGTAGCCTTCAGTTTTGATGGTAAGACCCTTGCTAGTGGTAATGCTGACCATACAGTCAGCCTTTGGAATGTCGATAGCCGTCGCTGCCTTAATACTGTACACCATCATCACAAACCAGTCCATTCTTTAGCATTTAGTCAGGATGGAAACATACTTGCCAGTGCCGGTGAGGACAAAGTTATTTGGGTTTGGGAGCAACCAAAAAGTAAAATTTGTTCTACACTGTTGGGACATACAGATTGTATTTGGTCTGTGGCATTTAGCCCAAAAGGTGACCTTATTGCTAGTGGTAGTGCGGATCAAACCATTCGACTTTGGCAAGTTAAGGATCACCGGAGCCTCAAAATCCTCTTAGGACATGAAAGTTGGGTATTGTCTGTAGCCTTCAGTCCCGATGGAGAATACTTAGCTAGTAGCAGTGCGGATCAAACCCTGCGGTTGTGGGATGTGAATACTGGCAAATGCCTCAAAACCCTATTCGGACATCAGGGTTTAATTGGTTCTGTAGCCTTCAGTCCCGATGGTAAAATCTTGGCTAGTGCTAGTGAAGACCAAACAGTCAAGTTGTGGGATATAGCAAATGGCAAGCTTTGGCAAACCTTAGCAGGACATCAGAGTTTCGTTTGGTCTGTAGCCTTTAGCCCCAAAGAACATTTGCTTGCTAGCAGTAGTGTAGATCAAACGATTCGGCTTTGGAATACCCAAACTGGACAGTGTATCCAAGTTTTAGAGGGACATACTCACCCTATTTGGTCGGTAGCCTTCAATCCAGATGGAACAATATTAGCCAGTGGAAGCGATGATGAGACAATTAAGTTGTGGGATGTCAAAACTGGAATTTGCCTAGATACCCTCAGACCAGAAAGAATTTACGAAGGAATGAAGATTGACGGAGTTACGGGACTGACAGAGGCACAGAAGGCAACTTTGATTAGATTGGGAGCGATGAATTGAGAATTGAGAATTGAGAATTGAGAATTGAGAATATAACGCTACAAGTTTAGGTTAGGACACTCCTAAACTCTCCAAACCAGTTATGACTTACTGTTGCCTGTTGCCTAGCACGTATACCTCTTTGTCTTCCTTGTCCTCCTTGTCTCCCTTGTCCCCCTTGTCCCCCTTGTCCCCTCATCCCCTCATCTTGCTTAAGTTCTCCTTAAAGTCTCTATCTTCACCCTAAAAAACATTTGATTAGCAAACACTAGATATATAGCAGTTCTTGGTCTAACAACAAGGATGCTACTCCCTTTCCGGTGCAAGAATACCGCCCCTATTTGGTTTTTTCTTCGTGTCCTCTGTCTCTGGTTTGGTTTATTCAACCAGTATTCTTCTAGTGGTAAGGGATTAATAACATAAATATTCAATCAAAAAGATGTGGCATTCAAACAACCAATCCATACCAACTGTACAGCAACCCGACGAAGTAAGTAATCAGACCATGCGCGGCCATTTCAATGTAGATATTTTGATTGTTGATGACACCCCCAGTAACGTGGAAGTTTTGACCACTGTATTAACGGATCAGGGATATCAAGTTCGCAGCGCCACTAATGGGAAGAAGGCTTTACCGGAAATACAAGTTAAACGACCGGATTTGATTTTGTTAGACATCATGATGCCTGAGATGAATGGCTATCAACTCTGTGAACATTTGAAGGCAAACCCTGTAACTGCGGCAATTCCCATTATTTTTATTAGTTCTTTGCATGAATCAGTGGATAGGGAAAAAGCATTTGATGTCGGGGGTGCTGATTATATTACCAAACCTTTTCTGATTGAAGAATTATTGGTTAAGGTCAAGTATCAACTATTGATGAAGTAGTATAATAATGAGGAATGGGGAATGGGGAATGGAGAATGGAGAAATGACTAACAACCAATAACCAATAACTAATAACCAATGACTAATGACCAATCCAGAAAAGTTCCTCTACACCTGATTTTAGTAGTGTCTTGTGTCCTACAAATCTTGGGGAGTGTGGGGCTGACTGGATGGCTGGCATGGAAAAATGGACAACAAGCTGTTAATGATTTAGCTGAGCAGTTACTGAGCAAAACTAGCCAACAAATCCAAGACAAACTCGAAATCTACACGGAAGTCCCCCCTCTCGTCACTCAACTCAATGCCACATCTTTAGAACTTGGTCAGTTAGACTTAAACAACTCACAAAGCTGGCAATCTTATTTGTTTAAACAAAGCCAACTGTTCACCGGAGTCACTTATATCTACTTCGGGAGTGCAGGGGGGGAATACCTTGAATTGCGAAGATTCAATAGTGGCAAGCTGGAATACAGTATTAAGAATACTAACACCAATCAGCTTGTTGACATCTATCCCCTAGATCCTCAGGGCAATCTATCTCCAAGGTCGAACACTCAGAAGTACAATCCCCACAATCGACCCTGGTATCAAGATGCAATCAAAGCAGGTAAACCAATCTGGACAAGCATTTATGAATTTATTGATGCTCCTCCCACTTTAGGCATCAGTTTTACCCGTCCTTACTACGATCAAGCAGGTACTTTGCAAGGAGTACTAGGAACTGATTTTACACTGTTAGAATTCAATCAATTCTTGAGCAACCTCAAAATCGGCAAATCTGGCAAGACCTTTGTCATTGAGCGCACGGGGGAATTGGTGGCGAGTTCTGCTAATACCTCACCCATTACACAGGATAATCAAAGAATCGAAGCTCTCAAGCTCGATGATACGTTGATGCAAGCCACAGCTCTTAACTTAACAGAGCGCTTTGAGGATTTTAGCCGAATTGACCAGACTCAGCAGTTGCACTTTAAGCTTGAGGGCAAGCGGCAATTAGTTCAAGTAACACCCTTTAAGGATGAATGGGGTTTGGATTGGTTGATTGTAGTGGTGGTTCCTGAATCTGATTTTATGGAACAAATCTATGCCAGCACCCGCACGACGATTCTACTGTGCTTGGGTGCCTTAGGAATGGCGATCGCTCTGGGAGTCTCTACAGCTCGTTGGATTAGTTTACCAATTCGGCGCTTGAGTCAGGCAAGTAAAGCGATCGCAGATGGAGATCTCAACCGCAAAGTACCAGTAGCCAACATTGAGGAACTCGGCATCCTAGTTCAATCATTTAATCAGATGAGCACTCAATTATGGCGATCGCATCAGCAATTAGAGAACTATTCCCAATCCCTAGAGGAGCAAGTCAGCATTAGAACTCAGGAATTGCAACAGGAGATTGAAGAACGTCAATTGCTAGAGCAAAAGCTGCATACTTCTGAGGCTCAAATTCGTGCCTTCTTTGAGGCCATGACAGATATTGTCCTATTGGTAGATGCAGAAAGTCAAACTATCAAAGCTGCACCAACTCATCCCGAACGCTTATACTCCCCTGATGCTGATATTCTCAATCAAACTATCGACCAATTTCTTGGAGAGCAAGGGGAAATTTTTCAGAGTCAGATTCAACAAGCCTTAGATACCCAGCAAATTGTTAATTTCGAGTACAGTTTAACTATTGGTACAGAGCAAGTCTGGTTTGCTGCTAGTATTGCACCTGCCTCAGACAATTCCGTCGCTTGGGTAGCTCGTGATTTGAGTAAACGCAAACAGGCAGAGGAATCCCTGAAGCGTCGAGCCATCATCGATAGTTTACTCAGTGAGATTTCCCGTGCTTTTATTGACCAAAACATAGACGCAGCCATTAATCTCACCCTGCAAGTAATTGGGGAATTTACCCACAGCGATTGCAGCTATCTTATCGCCTACTCTGAGGATCAACAGTATATGACCATTACCCATGAATGGTGTGCTGCCGATATTGCTGCCTCAACTCACCATCAACAAAGAGTTGCAATCAAAGCTTACCCCTGGCTTGATGAGCAACTCAAGAGCGGTAAAATTGTTCATATTCCTCAGATAACTGATTTGCCATCAGCCACTGCTGAGAGAGCTAAACTCCAATATCAATCCCTTCAATCGATGGTTAACGTACCGACCATCCACTCCGGTAAAATCTTGGGAGCAATTGGTCTAAATGCAGTGCGATCGCCTAAAACTTGGTCACCAGAGGAAATTAACCTACTCAAACTTGTGGGGGAAATCATCGCCATTGGTTTGGCACGCCACCAAGCTGAGGTAGCGCAACAACAGGCAACCGCTGCTGCTATGGCTGCCAACCAAGCCAAAAGTAAATTCTTGGCTAACATGAATCATGAATTGCGTACTCCCCTCACCGCTATTCTGGGACTGACGGAAGTATTGCAAGATGAAGTTTATGGTTCTTTGAGCTCTAAACAGCACCAAAAGCTAACAACTATTGAACGCAGTGGCCAGCACTTGCTGGAACTGATCAATGAAATGTTAGATCTTGCCAAAATCGAGTCAGGAAAAATGGAGCTACAATTGGCTCCTACAGATATTCAAGGATTATGTGATGCCAGCCTAGCCTTTGTCAGACAGCAAGCTTATCAGCAACAAATTCAGCTTAGTGCCACAGTTCCACCTCAAATTAGTAAAGCAGTTATAGATGAGCGACGGCTACGCCAAGTTCTGATTAATTTGTTGAGCAATGCAGTAAAGTTCACTCCGGAAGGGGGTGCTGTTTGGGTTGAAGTTCACGGTGAGCCAGAGAAGGATCTATTACAGTTTAGCGTCGTAGATACAGGAATTGGCATTGCATCGGAACAGCTCGACAAATTGTTTGAACCCTTTGTGCAGTTAGATAATTCCCTCTCCCGTCGTTACCCAGGTACCGGATTAGGACTAGCTTTAGTCAGACAAGTGGTTGAACTACATGGGGGTAGTGTAAGAGTAGAAACGGAAGTGGGGCGAGGGAGTCGCTTTACTGTTTCCCTACCTTGGAAGCGGGAGAGGCAAGGTATACAAGAAGCACAATGGGACCAAATAAGACAAAGAGAACATAGTGTGTGCTCATCAAGTTAATTGGCACTTCCCAATAAATGCTATAGCTAGAAAATCGGTAGTTGAATCAGGTGTTCATTGTTCCAAAAATCATAAGTTCTCCCTTGTATCTCTATCTCCCCACACTTGCCACACTTGCCACACTTGCCACACTCCCTACACTTCACCTTAGTCCCTCTTACTCCCCCCTTACCAAGCTATCCATTAGGCAAAAGTAGTCGAAACGGTGATAGAGACTAGGATTTAGGAAAGTATTGGGAGAGGAGTGGTCAGAGTCATTATTAGACTAGAGTGCGATCAGCTACGCTGGTGCCGTTGGCATAGTGAATATTCTTAGAGTTTATGCTGTCTTATATAGATAAGACAATGACAGCAGTTGTAGAAGAGTGGATTGACTCATTGTCTACCAAGACTTTGCCCGCGATTCATCTCAACACCGATTCAAAGAATTCGGTGTGAGCCTTCTCGCGGTTGAAGGTAAAAATCAAATTGAGTAACATCATCCCCCAGCCAGAGTCTTTCTAGTGGGGCTCTGGTTCTTTGTGCGTAAGCTTCTGCACCAGTGGGAAGCGCGATCGCAGGGGACCCCACCATCAGTATCGGCTTGGACAGGCGATCAGCAGAGGCTTGGGCATCATAGGTGAGCCAGGGTTTCCAGGTCAGAATGCTGAACTTGTTGTCGTAGGTAGGGATTAAACCTCTATTGGTTTCAGTGTAGTAGGGTGCTTGGTACATGGGAGCTGTGTCATCCGTAGTGCTAGCGGCGGTTAAAACAGCTGGGTCTAGGCTTGCAGCTTCGGTAGCAGCAATCAAGGAGGCCACAGTTTCAGGGCCACCGTAGATGTCTATTGTCATCTTGGGGTTGTGGAGCCAAGGAGCTACCAAGGCCAGTTTTTCTAGCTTATGGTTGTCAGCAACGGCTGTAGCCATGTAACCAGAGGATGCACAGATGCCCAAACCATACATCCCACCCACATCATCGCGTTCAGTGAGGTAGTTCACTGCTGCATTAATATCAGCAGTCTTCGTAGCTGGATCTTCCACATAGCGAGGTTCACCGCCAGACTCGCCCCAGCCTGTGAAGTCAAAAGCAAGGGCAGCCAATCCACGGTTAGCCAGTTCTCGGGCGTAGGTTCCAGCCATCTGTTCTTTGACAGTTGTCCAGGCTCCGGTGACAATCACAGTTGATAAAGAAACATCGTGGACTACAGGCTTGTAAAGTGTGCCTTTCAGGGTGACACTGTCTGAGTTAAATGAAACAGTTTCTGCAATGATGCCATTTAGTTCAGGGGTATTTTGAAGATTGATGAGAGTTGGGGGCATAATTAATGCTTCTGAGGGTTTGATTGAAAGGATTTTCAAGGTCATCAGCAAAACTAGATGACTTTACGATCTCACCAAAACTTTGCTAATAAAGTTGTGGGGAAATGGCAGATCAAAGGCTAATGCATGGTATGCAAGATCCCACGCTTGAATAACTAACTGTTTTGACTACAGCTTAGCGAGGGTAAATATATAATTCAAATCAATACTATTAATATAGTTTATTTATATAATGGATTTACGAAGATTTGATCTTAATTTGCTCCTTGTGCTCCATATATTGTTGATGGAGCGGAGTGTCTCGAAAACGGCAGAGCGACTTCAGTTAAGCCAACCAGCAGTGAGTTCGGCGCTCAATCGGTTAAGAAAAGCATTGAAAGACCCAATATTAGTCCGAGACGGATTGCATATGGTGCTCACACCACGAGCAGAACAGTTAGGGAAACCTGTGCAGGCGATAGTCACAACCATTGAACAGACCCTGGCTGATCCTCAGCCCTTTGACTGCAGTTCCATCAGGCGGACTTTTCGGATCGCGACTAATGACTACGGCGCATTTATCCTCATGCCAATTCTGTTGAACCGCATAGAAAAGATTGCTCCTCAAGTGACAATCGAAATTTGGGATATTGCCCTAGACGTAGAAACTTCTTTCCGTGAGGGCAAGATTGACTTAGTAGTTGCTGATGCTTGGACTTTGAGACATTGCAAATGTCGTGAAACTCTTTTCCCAGAAACGTTTACTTGTCTGGTGCGAAAAGATCATCCTCGGATTCACACTCAACTCACTTTGGATTATTTTTTACAAGAAAAACATGCTCTTGTTTCTGCTCGTGGAAAGGTGGCAGGTAATGTAGATATTGCGCTGTCACAGCAAAATAAGCAACGGCAGGTTCAGGCCACCTTACCTCATATTTTGGCGATTCCAGCCATGATTGCTGCAACAGACTTGATCGTAACCGTTGCCACACGAATTGCGCTCCGATTTGCTACAGACTATCAACTGCAAACATTTCCACCTCCAATCTCACTAGATGATTTTGATGTTGCAATGGCATGGCCACAACGCATGGACAATGACCCAGGAATTCAATGGCTGCGTAGTGAAATCGCTGCTATCGGTGTACAGCTATCTTCAATAACTAAGTAGGGCTTGCTGAATAAGTAACAAGTAATAAGTAATAAGTAATAAGTTAAGAGCTTAGGCGTAATTTTGCGATAAAAGTGCACACTTTTTTAAAGAAAAAACCATTTTCTTGCACTTCGCGAGATTAAAAATGATTAAGAATCTCGTCTGATATGCCTGATTTACTTATGCAGCAAACCCTAAATAATTACCTCTTGCCACACAAAACCGGGATTAAATCTTGAATTAATTTCCTCAGTTGTGCTACTGATGGATGATTTATGATTATCTAATTTGGAATTACTTTGCTGTTGGTTGAAAACTACATTCATCGATTGGGCTTTTCTTTCAACTTTTTCCTTGACAATCTGCTTTTGTTGATACTCAGCAATTTTTACTTGAGCTTTCTGGTAGGCAGAGGTATCTGGGGAAATTTGTAAGAGATACTGCAAAGCTCCTTGAAAATCTCTTACCTGGGCTCGGTTAAAGGCTTGTTGTAATAAATATTCCGCTTGAATTTGCTGCTTTCGCTGATATTCAATAAGTTTCGGCTGAAGCTTAGCTCCTGTTGGTGTTTCTTGAGGGATTTGTTTGATCAGAGCCAGAGCTCCGGTAAAATCATTTTGGGCTGCTAGTTGGTAAACCTGTTGCAACAACTGTTGAGCTTCTAGCTCAAGTTTCGGTATAGCTCCCAGAACTAATGGCAGCATTTTCTTGCGCCAAACAGCAATATCGGGAGTCTGATGTGCTCCCTCCAACACATCTCGCCACCTTCCTTCCTTAAAAGCTTGTTCTGTGGCTTGAAACTGGGTAGCAGCTAGATACCAATCCCTGCGCCATTGTAGGATAGCATCAGCAGATTCTTCATAAGCAGAACTATCGGTGGGAATAGATTGTGCTAAAGCGATCGCTTGCTCAAAATACCCCTCTTGATATTGTTCCCTCGCTATTTGTAACAGGCTATCTCCAGAAGAGGAGGGTGCAACATAAAATAGAGAATACAACCCCCATGAGATGGCCACAAAATTAGAACTGGCTAGAGCAATTCCCATTCCTGTAAAGAATAACGGGAGTTTTAAGCTTTGGTACTCCGATGGTTCTGCTTGTGCCAATTCCATGGGCAGTTGTTCAACTTCAGGGGAATTAGCAGCTAATTGTTGGGATAGCTCCTTTTGTGTCATTCCTTCTTCTTCCTTATCTTCAGCTTCTCTGAAGAAACAATTTTAGATTTTAGATTTTAGATTTTAGATTTTAGATTGAATCAATCCTTCATAACGAATACTACTGTTCCAGTGGAACTGCTTTCAAGAAACACCGAGTTAGGAGTCAGGATAGAAGCGAATTTGACTTGTCTTTTTCCTTCGTCGGGGGTTGTGTGCGGCCCGTTGGGTGATCTGAAGAAACAAGTTTTATCCCCTGACTTATGTAACTATTTCAGCCTTTTACTAGTCCTTCCGGAATACATGGCAATTATGAATTTTTTGCTTCTTGAGAATTTCAATAACCAGTCTCAAAAGCTCTGAAAATTAATCTCAATGCCTCTACTGTGCATCGTTTCCTCAAATAAATCAGTAGAAAGAGCTTGCTCTACCGGCCAAACACCAGGTTTATTGAGTTTACCATCCAATAGGAGCTGGGCAAGGCTGCCAGTACCTGCACCGGCGGCGACAGCAGTATTCTGATGTACTAAGGTAGAACATACTTTAGCAGATGTGCCATCCTTGTGCCCTTGTACCTCACTGCGAATAGCTACACCAATACCACTGAAGCGATCGCTAACATCGGTCATAATGTGACTAACATGGGACAAAAACTCGATTCCACCAGGATTCTTGAGCCAAGATGAGGGAAAAATATGGGCGGCAATCCAGGTGAGGTGATTGTAAAAATCGGGAACTGAACCGAATTTGGTCATGACGGTGTTAACTTTGAAGGAGTCCACTAAGGTAAAAGCTTCTGGCATATCGAACCAGTAAACACCTGCATTACCATAGGGGGCAGGGAAAGAAATTTTTTCGCGATCGCTATAGGGTTTTACCATTTGCCACTGGTTATCAATCCAAGCCTCAAACGGTTCTTGTAAACCAAGAAAGGTAGTCCGCATTACTGTTACTCCCGCACCACCAGAACCTGCAACTACATAGCTCAAGTGAATCCTTTCTGCTTCATCCAGCTGTTCGACATCATGACGCACCATACTATTGGAAATACCGGGAAAAATTCCCGAATTGACAATAGCTGTAACACCAGCAGCAGTGGCTTGGTCTTGATAAGTTAAAGCTTCTTGGGTAAAAGCACGATTGTCACTAACATCTAGATAGTTAACTCCTTGCTCAATACAAATTTGCAGAACCTTACTGTCTCGATAAAGAAACGGACCTGCGCAATGAATTACTAGATTAACCGAAGCGATCGCTTTCCTTAAACCTTCAACATCTGCTAAATCCAAAGCTAGAAAGGTTACTGGCGATGAATTTTGTGGCCCTAGAGTATTTTTCTTTGTCTGCTGACGTCCTGTAACGGTAATTTGCGCTTGGGTATAGGCAGCTATGTCCTGTGCCACGCTGCTGCCAATTCTTCCTTGTCCTCCCAAAATTAAAACTCGATTTGTCATTTGTTGTTTGTTATTTGTTGTTTGTTATTTGTTGTTTGTTATTTGTTGTTTGTTATTTGTTGTTTGTTGTGTGGGAATCGGGAATTGGGAATTGATCTCCCTATCTCCCTCAGCTCCCTCAGCTCCCTCAGCTCCCTCAGCTCCCTCAGCTCCCTCAGCTCCCCCATCCTCGCGTCCGTACAATATTCTACATTACTGAAAAAAACTCTAGTCGAAATCCCCGTACCGCCTTAGTCTGGAGCGATAGTGGTACGATAAAGATAAACAAAAATACTCACCTGAAGGGATGCCCTCAAGTGCTAACTTCTACCTCTGAGCTTTAAAAATACCCCTAAACCTTAACAAATAGAAGTCTCCCTCTCCTGTTATGCTTAAAAACTTACTTGGCGATCCCAACACACGCAAGCTCAAAAGATTCCAGCCTTACGTTGCCGAAGTTAACCTCTTAGAAGAAGAAATCCGAGAGTTATCAGATGACCAATTAAGAGGGAAAACGGCGGAATTTAAGCAACAGTTAGAGAAAGCTACTACAGATCAAGTTCGAGATGATCTGTTAGATGAGCTGTTGCCTGAAGCCTTTGCTGTAGTGCGAGAAGCAGGACGTCGAGTGTTGGGAATGCGCCACTTTGATGTCCAGCTGTTGGGAGGAATTGTTCTGCACAAGGGACAAATCGCCGAGATGAAAACCGGTGAAGGAAAAACCCTAGTTTCTACCCTGCCAGCTTATCTCAATGCCCTTGATGGTAGAGGCGTTCACATTATTACCGTTAACGACTACCTGGCCCGCCGAGATGCGGAGTGGATGGGACAGGTGCATCGCTTCCTGGGATTGAGCGTGGGGCTAATTCAGTCGGGAATGTCACCAGCAGAGCGTCAGCGGAACTACGCCTGTGACATCACCTATGGTACCAACAGTGAGTTGGGTTTCGACTATCTACGGGATAATATGGCAACCGCGATGCCAGATGTGGTGCAGCGCCCGTTCAACTACTGTGTTATTGACGAAGTAGACTCGGTACTGGTGGATGAAGCCAGAACTCCTCTGATTATTTCTGGGCAAGTAGAACGACCCACAGAAAAATACCTCAAGGCGGCAGAAATTGCTAGAGCTATGGTTCAATCGGAATCAGAACCAGAATCGGAGATGGAAGATGGGGACTATGAAGTGGATGAAAAAGCTCGCAATGTCCTGATGACAGATCAGGGGTTTGCTAAAGCTGAGGAACTCTTGGGCGTCACTGATTTGTTCGATCCCAAAGACCCTTGGGCTCATTATATATTTAACGCGATTAAGGCTAAGGAATTATTCACCGCCGATGTGAACTATATTGTCCGCAATGGGGAAGTAGTAATTGTAGACGAGTTTACTGGAAGGGTTCTGTCAGGACGCCGGTGGAGTGATGGTTTACACCAAGCGATCGAAGCGAAAGAAAGGGTAGATATTCAAAATGAGACCCAAACTTTGGCAACTATTACCTATCAAAACTTCTTTTTACTCTATCCTAAGCTGGCAGGCATGACTGGTACTGCCAAAACAGAAGAAGCGGAATTTGAGAAAATCTACAACCTGCAAGTAACGGTGATTCCTACCAATAAACCTCCCGGACGCCGGGACTTAGCAGATGTAGTCTATAAGACAGAACCGGGCAAGTGGATTTCCGTTGCTGAGGAATGTGCCGAAATTCATGAACAAGGACGTCCGATACTTGTTGGTACTACCAGTGTAGAGAAATCCGAACTTTTGGCCAGCTTGTTGGTAGAGCGGCAAATACCCCATAATCTCCTCAATGCCCGACCAGAAAATGTGGAACGGGAGTCAGAAATTGTTGCTCAGGCAGGCAGGAAAGGGTCTCTCACCATTGCCACTAATATGGCAGGACGAGGAACAGATATTATTTTGGGGGGTAATTCTGACTACATGGCACGGCTGAAGTTGCGGGAATACTTTATGCCCAAAATTGTCAAGCCAGAAGAGGAAGATGCTTTATCACCTATAGCAACATCAGGAACTAATAAGCAATCATCAGCTCAAGGCTTTGCTCCTGGTAAAAAGGTGAAAACCTGGCGGGCTAGTTCTTCGATTTATCCCACTAAGCTCTCACCCACCACGGAAGAAAAGCTCAAAGATGCTGTGACTTTTGCTGTACAAAAGTACGGACTACAGAGTCTGCCGGAACTAGAAGCGGAAGACAAGGTAGCAGTTGCTTCAGAAAATGCCCCTACTGATGACCCCGTGATTCAACAATTAAGGGAAGTCTATCAAGCAATTCGCTCTGAGTATGAAGAGTTCACCGAGGAAGAACATGATGAGGTGGTAGAACTAGGAGGATTGCACGTTATCGGCACAGAGCGTCACGAATCCCGTCGTATCGATAACCAGTTGCGAGGAAGAGCAGGAAGGCAAGGAGACCCTGGTTCTACGAAGTTTTTCCTGAGTTTACAGGACAATTTGCTGCGTATTTTTGGAGGCGATCGCGTAGCAGGCATGATGGAAATGTTCAAAGTAGAAGAAGACATGCCCATCGAGTCCAAAATGCTCACCCGCTCTCTGGAAGGAGCCCAGAAAAAAGTTGAAACCTTCTACTACGATACCCGTAAACAGGTGTTTGAGTACGATGAGGTGATGAACAACCAAAGAAAGGCAATTTATGCTGAAAGACGGCGGGTACTCGAAGGATTGGATCTCAAAGAACAAGTGATTCAGTATGGGGAAAAAACGATGGATGACATTGTTGAAGCCTACGTTAATCCAGAGTTACCTCCAGAAGAGTGGCAATTGGATAACTTGGTGTCGAAGGTAAAAGAATTTATTTACCTATTGCAAGATTTAGAGCCAGAACACCTTGATGACATGACCATTGGGGAAATCAAAACCTTCCTCCACGAAGAAGTCCGTAAAGCTTACGATATTAAGGAAGCCCAGGTAGATCAAATCCAAGCAGGATTAATGCGGCAGGCTGAGCGATTCTTTATCTTGCAGCAAATTGACACCCTTTGGCGGGAACATTTACAGTCGATGGATGCTTTGCGGGAGTCTGTAGGTTTACGAGGCTATGGGCAAAAAGACCCATTGATTGAATACAAGCAGGAGGGATATGAAATGTTTTTGGAGATGATGATTGATATCCGCCGCAATGTCGTTTACTCCCTGTTCCAATTCCAGCCGCAAGTTCAAGCCCAGCCTGTTTAAATGTTGACATCCTCCCCGGCCTAAAGGCACGGGGATTAATTCCTAACCAATACTGCTTGGTTAATAGAAGTTATCGGTTTAGGGAGCTGAGGAAGCTGAGGGAAGCAAAATTGGGGCTTAACCGAGCAGTATCGTAAAGTTTCAATAAAAATATAGTAAAACCTAGTCATTCATGTCATAATATAGACATGAAACTTTCAGAATATGCAAAAAAAGTAGGAGTTAGTTATAGAACTGCCTGGAGGTGGTGGAAACAAGGGAATTTAGAGGGTTATCAATTGCCATCTGGCACAATAATCATCCGAGAAGAAGATAACTCAAAGCCAGAGCTAGTAGCTTGCATTTATGCAAGAGTTTCTAGTGGGGAAAATAAAGACAATTTAGAGCGACAAGCAGAACTACTTACAGATTATGCTATAGCTAGAGGATACAAAATTTATAAAGTTGTCAAAGAAATAGGAAGTGGTTTAAATGATAATCGGAAAAAACTAGCCAAAATTCTAATTGATCCTAATTATAATGTGCTAATTGTCGAACACAAAGACCGTCTGGCAAGATTCGGAACTAATTATATAGAAATCCTATTAAAAGAGTTGAATAAAAAACTAGAAATTGTTAATGAAAGTGAGGATAAACAAGATGAGTTAATGGAAGATTTAATCTCTATAATTACTTCTTTTTGTGCTCGAATTTATGGCTTGCGAAGGTCAAAAAGAAAAACAGAGAAGCTCATAGCTGAATTAACATCTAACCGACATTAATGTTACTAGCAGAAAGACATATTATTAAAAAAGGACATTGATTTTGGACACAGATGAGTGGTTCAAAAACCTTGCACCTTCAGGGGAAATCCCTGAGTAACCTTGGGGGATGCCAGTGCTCAAAACTAGGATAAATGCTTCATTCCTTCTTACTCATTACTCATTACTCATTACTCATTACTTATTCAGCAAACCCTAATTCTTAGTTTCTTGACGGAGGTAGGCTTCAATAAACTGTTCAATGTCGCCGTCAAGGACATCACCAACTGCTGTTGTCTCGATATTAGTGCGCAAGTCTTTCACCATTTGGTAGGGATGGAAAACATAGTTACGGATTTGGTTACCCCAAGCAGCTTCTACCATGTCGCCACGGATTTCGGCAATTTCTTGGGCTTTTTGTTCCTCCGCAACCACTAGCAACTTTGCCTTGAGCAAAGCTAGTGCTTTTTCTTTATTTTGCAGTTGCGATCGCTCTTGGGTACAGCGTACAGCAATGCCAGTAGGAACATGGACAATCCGTACAGCGGTTTCTACCTTGTTGACATTTTGTCCTCCCTTACCACCAGCGCGGGAGGTAGAGATTTCTAGGTCTGTCTCTGGAATATCTAGCTCAACGGAATTATCAATCAGCGGCATTACTTCTACTCCGGCAAAGCTAGTCTGTCGCTTGCCGTTGGCATTGAAGGGAGATATCCTCACTAAGCGATGAGTTCCTTTCTCTGCTTTAAGGTAACCATAAGCACGGAGTCCATTAATCTCCAAAGTCGCAGATTTAATACCCGCTTCGTCTCCTTCAGAAATTTCTGCCAGATGTACCTTATAGCCGCGCTTCTCTCCCCAACGGTTGTACATCCGCAGTAACATTTCAGCCCAATCTTGGGCATCCGTACCACCTGCACCAGCATTGATAGTGAGTACAGCTCCTTTGGCATCATAACTACCAGACAGCAGCTGCTCCAACTCCCACCGGTCAAGTTCCAGGTTGAGCTGAGTGAGATTAGTTTCCGCTTCTGCTAGAAGTCCTTCATCAGTTTCTAACTCCAGCAACTCGATCACAGCTTTGGCATCTTCGAGACTGACTTGCCACTGCTGATACTGTTCCAGGTTAGATTTAAGTTCGTTGAGTTCTTGAAGAATTTGCTGAGCAGTATTTTGCTCATCCCAAAAATCCGGTTGAGCAGCCTGCTGTTCCAAGTCCTGAATTTTGGCATTAACAGCTGCAACGTCAAAGATAGTCCTGGGTTTTACCCAGGCGTTCCGACAAAGTTTCGACTTCCCGTTTAATATCTAGTACTTCCATAAAGATTCCTCTTTTTCGCTACCGCTTTAGGGTTGCCTTTTTAATTCTAACGAAAGTTTGTCCTCTTGAAAAAATAGGAGCACGGTTAACCGTGCTCCTACCTCCTAAACCTGGGGATGGCGATGGGCGGGTTTTGAGCGGAACATTCCAGTCAAATGGTCTAGATTGTCCCTAAACCTGGGGATGGCGATGGGCGGGTTTTGAGCGGAACATTCCAGTCAAATGGTCTAGATTGTCCCTAAACCTGGGGATGGCGATGGGCGGGTTTTGAGCGGAACATTCTGGTCAAATGGTTTAGATCTTCCCTAAACCCGCCCCTACAATATGTAAAATTTAATTCACATTAGACCTAACACCCAATACCTAATCTCTACCACCACCACTGAGAAGAATCAGCAACCTTAAAATAAAGATGAACAGGTTGATGTAAGTTAGGTACATCGATAGGGCAGCGGGCAGATATTGTTCATCCTTGTAGGTTCGTGGCAGGATGTAGAAATCGACTACAGCGGCTCCCGCAAACAAAAAGACACCAATACCGGAGATGCCAATATCTAGCCAAGTTGGTGTGTAGACACCAAAAAAGGATAGTAGTAGTTGACCAACTATGACCACTACCAAGGCTATCAAACCTAAGGAGATGGTCTTGGTCAAGGCCATGCCATCCTGATCCGAAAGATTGGAGCCAATTTGACGGGCAGCAACAAAAGTTATGCCACAACCAAGGGCAGCAATGCCAATGCCTTGCATACCAACGCCCTGGGTACTCAGAGCAACATAGATAATGCCGCTGAGGGTATAACCGGATAGCAAACTATAGGTTGCCAACAAGGGTAGCGCGACGCTGTTGTTTCCCTTCTCAGCAATGCCACGGGCAACGAAGAAAAGAGCCAACTCAGCAATCAGGGCAACCCAGAAGGTTGGCATGAAGATATCTGGACGAGTGCTCAGGACTCCCAAACCACCGTAAGTACCGACAGCGGTTAAGACTAGTCCGCCACCAACGAAGGGGAGAGCATTCGCAATGACGTTAGGTCCAATAAGGCTTTGACCTTTAGCCTCAGCCATTGCTTGACGAAAGTTACTGGTATTGCTCATGAGACTTTTCTGATGACCTTACCAAAAATTTACTTGTTAATTAGGTATATAGTAACCAAATATCAAGCAACACTACCGGTATTGAAATCCGAACTTAGGAGAAATCGGAGCTTCACTGAACATTGTGGTTCCCTCAACTGGGCTTCGCTAAAATGCTATGAGATAGCAGCAGGGAGGGTTTTGAGGGGTATTTTTCGGGAAGTTGGGAAACATTTTCTCTCAACCTGCCCTACAACTTCTAGATTGGTAACAAGCCTTATCTCAACAAAAGTTTCTTGAAAAATTAATAGATTAATTTAACCTATCTAACCGAGATCTAGTATGTTAAGATTAGCGAAGATCTTCCATGATCAATGTCAATAGACAATGAATAGGGATGCGGTAATTCGTTTCACCTGGGCAGCAAATATGAATCAATCTTGCCCATCCAAGACCTAACATTTTTTGCATTAGTGTTACCCGATAATCTCTAATCAAAACTTCTACATCATTAACGGTCGGCATTTCTACTCGCAGCTCCTCTCCTCGCTCCTCAAGCTGAGCAAAGAGCATTAATTTTTGATACTCCCTGTTTGGTGAAGATTTGAAGAATTCAATATCTGCTTTGTTCATACCCTGGCAAAAATTAAGGTACTTTCATATAAAATGTCCAATCAATTAACATCTTATAATTTTTAGAAGCTGAGAGGCAAAACTATTTTTTGGGGACAACTATGCTACTGCGACCACAACAACGTACTAAACTTGATGATAACGACGATAGACAGTTTTACTCAGTACCAAGGTTCGTTACCCATGTTGATGAAGGTTTTATCGATCAGTTAACCCAACTGTATAGCGATCGCCTCAAGCCTCATAGTCGCATCCTGGATATGATGAGCAGCTATGTATCTCACCTCCCAGAAGAGATAGAAGTTGCTCACGTCGAGGGACATGGTATGAATGAAGAGGAACTAGCCCGTAATCCTCGATTGCATCATTACTTTGTCCAAAACCTCAACGAAAATCCCCAATTGCCCTTACCGGATCAGGATTTTGATGCAGTCCTTAACTGTGTTTCTGTTCAGTATTTGCAATACCCAGAAGCAATATTTTCCGAAATTCACCGTATCCTCAAACCTGGTGGTATAGTAATTATCAGCTTTTCTAACCGGATGTTTTTCCAAAAAGCGATCGCGGCTTGGAGAGACGGTACAGAAGCCAGTCGGGTGGAGTTAGTTAAAGGTTACTTGAAGTCTGTACCCGGATTAAGCACCCCAGAAGTGATTGCTCGAAAGTCAGATGTACCCACTTTTCTCCAAATGCTCGGCATTGGTGGTAGCGATCCATTCTATGCTGTAATTGCCCAGAAACTGTAAAGAATTTAGAATTTAGAATTTAGAATGGAGAATTGGGAATTGGGAATTGGGAATTGACAAATAACCAATGACAAATGACAAACAACCAACAACCAACAACCAACAACCAATGACAAATGACAAACAACAAACAACAAATAACAAATAACAAACTGCCAGAGATGGATACAGTTTGGCAGCAAACTCTAAACTGGTTACCAGATGAGCAATGTAAAACTCAGTTTCAGCACTTGTATAAAGAAATTTTGGAGGGCAATCGGCAGTTAAATTTAACTCGGATTACAAATCCTGAAGAGTTCTGGGAAAAACATTTGTGGGATTCTCTACGGGGAGTAGTACCTGGCTTGACATCTCTGCTTACAAAACCACAGCAAGTAATTGATATTGGTACTGGTGCAGGATTTCCCGGAATACCAGTAGCGATCGCATTTCCTCATATTCAGGTTACCCTACTCGACTCCACCCGCAAAAAAATCAACTTTTTGTCTGATTTAATACCCAGGTTGGGTCTGAATAATGTTACCACCTTAATAGGTAGAGCGGAAGCTATCAGGCAACAACAGCACCGAAAGCAGTACGATCTTGCTTTGATTCGTGCTGTTGGCAAAGTATCCGTTTGTGCTGAATATGCACTACCCTTGTTAAAAACTGGGGGTTTAGCTATTCTTTATCGAGGCCATTGGAATGATGAAGAAAAAGATGCTCTTATACCAGTATTGGAGCAGTTGGGTGGTGTAATTGAGTCAATAGAACAATTTACAACACCTTTGAGTAACAGTGTTCGCCATTGCCTGTATCTGCGAGTTAAGTAGGGTTTGCTGAATAAGTCGATTGATTCAGGTTTTGAAGTAATAAGCAGTAGTAGGACTTCAGTCCAAAAAGAATCCAGAAACAAGTTTAGGTTAGGGCATTCCTGAATCTACCAAACCCACTTACTGTTGCCTGTTGCCTGTTACCTGTTGCCTAGCGCTTAGCGCCATATTGTTGAAGGCAATCACAATTGTAGGTAAAAATGGAATAAAGGCCATTCTTACCCGAACAACTTAATGACTGATATAGAGCAGAAAAAGCATTCTGTACTAGTAATAGACGATGAGGAAAGCATTTTTGAGGTAATTGAGGGACTACTTTATCGCGAGAATTATAACCTAACCTACTTAGCTAGTGGCAAAGAAGCCTTGAGCCAGATAGACGAAATCCAACCGGATGTCATCTTACTAGATTTGATGATGCCACAGATGGATGGCCTAGAAACCTGCCAGAGGATCAAGTCCAACCAGCGTTGGTCTCATATTCCCATTATCATGGTTACTGCCTTGAGTTCCAAAGAAGATTTGGCTCGTTCCTTAGATGCAGGGGCTGATGATTTTGTCTCAAAACCGATTAATAGTATCGAACTTCGTGCTCGTGTTCGCTCAATGCTACGCATTAAGCTACAATATGATGCCTTAGTATCAACGCAGCGCTTACGAACCCTCAATCTGTTCAATGCTTTTTTAAGCTAACCTTCTTTTTTTTTCAACGAGCGCGGAGGGATTTGAACCCCCGACCCTCAGAACCGGAATCTGATGCTCTATCCACTGAGCTACGCGCCCTTTTATCTAACTGCTTAAGCAGCAAGCTATTATTAGTATAGCACAGAGGAATTATCTAACGGGTGCAAGAGGTCTAATCCAAATTACATTGATGATGCAAAGCTTGCTGCAATAATAACTGATAATCCTGTTCATCAATTGTGTAAGCACCAAAGCGCTCTAAATGGGGATTGTTCATCTGAGCATCAAACAGGTGAAAGCCACGGCTTCGCAGTAGCTCAACTAACTTTACCATAGCCACTTTGGAGCCTTCTGGAATATGATAGAACATCGATTCACCGATAAAAGCTCCCCCAATAACTATCCCCAAAATTCCTCCTGCTAGCTGATCATCCTGCCAAGTTTCAAAGCTATAAGCCCAACCTGCTTGGTAAAGGGCTTGATAAATCTCCTGGAGTTCCCGAGAAATCCAAGTAGATTCTCTATCTGCACAACCGGCAACAACCCTGTTAAAGTCTCGGTTAATAGCTATATTAAAACGCTCCTGATTCAGAATGCGCCGTAAGGATTTGGGATAACGAAACCTTTCATCAAGGGGGATAACTGCTCGTTGGCGACTGGTATACCATCCTAAATCACCGTTTTCATCTGCCATCAGAAAGTAACCTTGGGCATACCCCTGGATCAAGGAAGGAATGTCAAGTTCCATACAGGTAGCTAAAATAATTCCCAGACAACTGCCACATTAGGTGAATTTATGCCTGAACCAATTCCACCAATTACGCTTCCACCTGCTCAGAATCCTCAACAGGAAGGTGAATGGCTGCAAGAGACTCTTTCTGACTGGTTAGATCAAGAATTTCTCCCAGAACCAGTTAATCAAAAAATTGCTTACCGAGCTTCCCAAATCTTTGTCCGTCAACGGATGGAAGGGGAGAATGATCTCGGATCGCTAGTTATTGCGATTGTGGCAGAGATGCAGTCATTTGATTTTCGAGAAAGTTTTTACAGCGAATTTGCCATCGCTAATGCTGTTAGTGACTTACTCTTACAGAGTCTTGGTATTGATCGCTGCTGTGGACAATAAAGGTAAAGGGCAAAAGAACTGTCTTGTTTTACTTTTGCCTTTTGCTTATTGCTACCAGCTGGATTTGACAACTCCTGGCAACAAACCTTCATGAGCCCATTCTCGCAGTACATTGCGGGAAAGTCCAAAATCCCGGTAATAACCGCGAGGACGTCCTGTCACCCAACACCGGTTTCGCCGACGACTGGGAGCACTATTGCGGGGCAGTTGTTGTATTTGCCGATGAATAGCCAGCTTCTCCCGTTGAGAGGTAGCCTTTCTAAACTGTTCTTTGAGGGCTTCTCGCTTGTCTGCGTACTTATCTCTGAGCTTCGCCCGGTTTTTTTCCCTCTCGATCATCGCTTTTTTAGCCATATACCATTCAACTTTCCCTAAATAAAGACACTGTTTTTTATCTTAACCTGTTGTATAGCGCTACGCGCAATTCAAAATTCAAAATTCAAAATTCAAAAATAGGCCATGACTAGGTTTCAGGCTTTATTAATGTCCTCACCATAGCGCGTAGCGCTATATCGAGTAAGTTTGAATTTTTAGCATATCCATGTGGGATAAGTACATTACTTCCTATAAATCACCCAAGCGATCGCATCGCATCATTCCTATGGTATAGTTTTATAGTGGAAAAATCTGTGCGCCTGTAAACATAGATATCAATAATAGACAAAAGTGTAGGGCAGGTTAGATTTCTGATAAAGCTCTCGAATTGGTGAAGATCTAGGCTAAACTCGCCCCTACAGATGCTCCCTGCCAGAATTTAATTCTAAATTCCCAATTCGATGTGTCTGTGTATTCATCCGAACTGTACCAATAACGAAATAGACTACAGAGACTCTGACATTAGTTTTTGTGTTGTCTGTCCTAATGCGTGAACTATTCTTGCCTACCTTCTAGTACTCTAGCCCTATTTGCTTGTTTCTTTTCTCTCGCGATCGCGGTGAGCTTTTTTGATTATGTTGACAATAAGCTAGTTGCCAATAAATTTGCGATCGCAACAGCACTATAAGAAGCATCTATTTCAAGAAAACCTTCTGGAGGATTAAAGCGAGAAAGTTAGGTTATTCTCAAATACTATATATGTGCGTACATTTTCCCATTATAAAATAATAGTAGAAAAGCAGAACAAAGTCAACTAATTGAGGCTTTTGAAGGGGCTCCTTTGTTGATTTATGGGCTAGGGGTTGGGCTAACTGGGGGAGGGGTTGGGCGGGTTTTGAGCTCAATATTCGGGTCTAATAGTTGAGGTTATCCCTAAACCCGCCCCTACTATACTGGTTGCAGGACGGGTTTTGAGCTCAATATTCGGGTCTAATGGTTGAGGTTATCCCTAAACCTGCCCCTACTATACTGGTTGTAGTAATAACTCTTGTTGCTGAGAAGGTAATACCTTGACCTCCCCTTGAGCATCAACATCAATTACTACTGTCTCTCCATGTTGAACTTGACCAGAGAGCATAGCTTCCGCCAAACTATCTTCTAGGAGACCCATAATTGCCCTTCGCAATGGTCTTGCACCATAATTGGGGTCATAGCCTGCTTCTACTAAGTGGTCTTTGAACCTTTCTGTCACTTCTAGAGTAATTAAGCGTTCACTCAACCTTGTGGAAATGTCACGGAGCATTATCTCAGCGATTTGCTTCACTTCTGGCTTAGTTAGCTGACGGAAGACGATGATTTCATCAAGGCGATTGAGGAATTCTGGACGGAAGTATTCCTTGAGTTCTTCGTTAACTAAGCTGCGGATACGATTGTACTGAGAGTCAGCTTGGTTGTCAGAAAACTCAAAGCCAAGACCACCACCACCTTTTTCAATTACCTTAGAACCGATATTAGAAGTCATGACAATCAAGGTATTTTTGAAGTCTACAGTACGACCCTGAGCATCGGTTAAGCGACCATCATCCAACAACTGTAGCAGTAGGTTAAACACATCAGGATGGGCTTTTTCGATTTCGTCGAATAATACCACAGTGTAAGGCTGGCGGCGGACTGCTTCGGTTAGTTGTCCCCCTTCGTCATACCCGACAAATCCTGGTGGTGAACCAATCAGCTTAGAGACAGTGTGGGGTTCCATAAACTCCGACATATCTAGCCGAATCATGTTTTCCTCAGAACCGAAGAAGTAAGAAGCCAGGGCTTTAGTAAGTTCTGTCTTGCCCACTCCCGTAGGACCAGAGAAAATAAAACTAGCAATTGGTCGATTGGGGTCTTTTAACCCAACTCGTGCTCGACGAATAGCACGAGAGACAGCGGTAACAGCTTCATCTTGACCAATGAGTCGTTGATGCAAGGTATCTTCTAAATGGATCAGTAGCTCCGATTCAGATTCGGTTAACTTACTTACGGGTACTCCTGTCCAAGATGCAACTATCTCAGCAATGTTATCCTCACTAACAATGGGGGAGATATCAGAGAAAGCTTCTTCATCTTTACCACGGAGAGCCTGGAGTTGACCTTGAATTTCCAACTCTCGATCACGTAGTTGTGCTGCTTGCTCAAAATCCTGCTGTTTAACTGCCTCTTCCTTTTCCTTAGTAACCTGACGCAATTCCCCAGTTAATTCCTTGGTAGCTGGAGAAGCCTGATAGTTGAGTAAATGAACGCGACTGCCTGCTTCATCAATCAAGTCAATCGCTTTATCCGGCAAGTAGCGGTCACTAATATAGCGATCCGAGAGTTTAGCCGCTGCTTCGAGGGCATCATCAGAAATTTCTACCTTGTGGTGCTGCTCATAAGCATCTCGCAAACCGTGGAGAATCTCAATTGTTTCCTCTACAGAAGGTTCCCCTACCATCACTGGCTGAAAACGGCGCTCTAAAGCCGCATCTCTTTCAATGTGCTGGCGGTATTCATCCAAAGTAGTGGCTCCTAAACACTGCATTTCACCCCTGGCTAAAGCAGGTTTAAGCATATTGGCTGCATCTAGACTACCACTGAGAGCTCCCGCACCAACCAAAGTATGGATTTCATCAATCACCAGAATGATATTTCCTGCCTGACGTACTTCCTCCAGAATCTGCTGGATGCGCTCTTCAAAATCTCCCCGGAAGCGAGTTCCTGCCATAAGAGAAGCGATATCCAAGCTAATTACTTGTTTATCGATTAATAGTTCAGGGACATTTTTATCAACAATTCTTTGGGCTAAACCTTCTGCAATCGCGGTTTTCCCTACTCCTGCTTCCCCTAACAAAACTGGGTTATTCTTAGTACGACGACCCAGAATCTGTACTACTCTTTCAATTTCCTTAACTCTACCCACTACCGGGTCAAGTTTGCCTGCTGCTGCTAGTTGAGTTAAATTACGACCAAACTCTTCCAAGGTAGCTGTTTTTCCAGAGGTATCTCCTCCCATCACAGTACCCCCCGGACTTCTAGCGGTAGAGGCAGTTGCGAGTTCCCCTAAAGCTCTAATTAGATTAGTACGGACTTGAGCAGGATCAACTCTTAGGTCTTGCATCACCTTAGCAGCAACACCTTCTTTTTCCCTAGTAATAGCTAGCAACAAATGTTCAGGGCCAATATAGTTATGTCCGAGTTGACGAGCCTCTTGGAAAGACTGCTCGAAAATGCGCTTAGCTTTGGGGGTAAAAGGTAGTTCAGCTGGAACAAGACCAGAACCTCTACCAAGAATTTGTTCTACCGAGTTCCGAGCTTTTTCTAAGGTTACACCCATTTCTGCTAGCACAATGGCTGCAATACCTCTTTTTTCTCCAATCAATCCCAATAAAATTTGCTCGGTTCCCACAAGGCTTTGCCCTAAGCGACGGGCTTCTTCCTGGGCAAGCATGACTGATTTAATCGCTTTGTCCGTAAAGTGTTCAAACATGATGGGCTTGCCTCCTGAGGAATTTATTATAAGAGAGTAAATTTACCCCCTATCTAAGGTTTTTTTGAACTTACTAAGCACAATCTATCTCTCTGAGCTCGACTTCAGCAGTGGGCAGAACCGTAATCTTTGGGGGTAGTTGCCGTCCCGTCTACATAGGATTCGGTAGAATAAGTAACAAGTAATAAGTAACAAGTAATAAGTAATAAGTAATAAGTAATAAGTGATAAGTAATAAGCATGTTTAGGGACATCAACCCCAAAAAGGAGAGAACAAACAAGTCAGCTTCCCTTATATCCTTGGAACCTTGGTCTTGTATTGACTAAATCTAAAATCTAAAATCTAAAATCTAAAAATTCCCCATTCCCTATTCATGGATAAGACCTGGTACTATATCTTCAGGTAGATATTCAGTAAGCCTTGTAAATGTCCGCTACCTGGAAGGATTGAAATGCCAAAAACAGTGAAGGCAAACAGTTCTCAGATTAATCAAGTTCAAGCAAAAACTTGCCTACTTCTAGTTTTGTGGTACCTGGGTGCTGACAAAGCAGAGGTCAATAAAAGTCAAGTGACAAAAAGAATTGTTGCTAAGAAGCACAAAGTAGGAGACTATCAGGGAATCTTTGAGGAATTAGAACACCAAGGAGCGATCGCGATCGCTAAAAATAAGTTTTCCCTTTCTCCTCAAGGAGTGGAGATGTTGGGAGAGATGCTCAAACAACCTGAGGCGCAGTTTGAAGGTACGATTGTGGGAACTTGGGCAGCTAATGCCCTGCTGAAGTGGATTGCTCACTTGGATAGTGCTGTGAGTACGAAGGTGGTAACAGACAAAAATGAGACACAAGCGATTGCCTACGGCAGCAGCAAGCTGATCGCATCTTATGAAAAGTTTCAGCCAGTAGCATTAGCTGTTTACGAGCAGTTGAATCAGGACTATAACTTAGATCATTTAGTACCAATTTATCGCATTAGAAGAGAAATCGGCAATCAGGTAACCCGCGCTCAATTTAACGAATGGTTGCTGGAGATGCAGGCAGATGACTTCTTTCAGCTTCAAGGTGGTAGTGTAGAAGACAGCGCACCGGACAAAATCGAAGATTCCATTACTACAGAATTTGATGGATTGCGCTGTTATGCTAGGTTATTGAAAAGTTAAACATATGAACTTCTGCGGGTTTTGCAGGAGAGAAATGGTGCATGTAATAAGTATTGCGGGAGCATCCCAAAGTTGCACAAACGATTCTTTTTTAGAAACATCTTGCTCCGGAGGAATTACCGAAAGCGAGCAAGATGTTTGCGCGACGCGAACGCACTACAAATTTACTTGCATTGTTTCACACCTACCTGCTTATAGCGAATTTTCCCTAGTTACCTCAAATTACTATGAATAACTCTCAGTCTCCAATTGAAGAACTCATTAGCAACCAAAACCCCTTTGCTGGCAATATAGTTGTGAAGACCCCACAAATATGGGACAAGGGTTTTCCGGATGCGCCTTCAATCAATGCTCAGGTTTCCGATGCCGTTTTTGAGGCAATTACCCAGGTACATCAAAAGCAACGTCAAACTATAGGTATTACCATCACTGCTGAAAAGGGATTAGGAAAAAGTCATCTCATTAGTCGGATTCGCCACCGTTTACAGGCACAAGGAAATACCTTATTTGTCTATGTCAACAAGTACGACAACTTGAATCAGATTAAATACCAATTTCTCGATACTATAGCTTCCAGCCTCAGAGCTTGTGGCAGTTCCCCCGAAGTAATGCAATGGCAAGAACTAGCGGCTGCTTTAATTAATAAAGCCAAAGATTGGCATTACACCCCTCAGCAGTATAAAGACACATTATTTCCTGCTTGGTGGGACAAATATTCTCAGGAAACAGTTGAGCGATTGACTAATAGTGCAGTTTTGCCTAGTAATCCTCATATTCACAATCCTTATCTAGTTAAAGCAATTTTGTGGACTCTATCAACAGACTATGGCACCTATGCCACTCACTGGCTCTCCGGCAGGGAATTGGCTCAGGAAACAGCTGAATTAATGGGACTACCTAACCCCACAAGAGAGGATAGAGAAGCAGAAGCTTTAGGTACTGTGCGACAGATTTTAGACATTACCAGCGATTACAAAGTTCCCGTCATTTGCTTTGATGAACTAGATACTACCGATATCGATGATAATGGCTTCACTACTGCCCAGGTAGTTGCTAATTTAGCTAAGGATTTATACAACAACGTTAAAGGTTGTGTTGTCCTACTAGCCATGTATCCTGAAACTTGGAGAGATCAGGTTAAGACTTTACCCCAAGCAGAAGCAGTTATTGATCGGCTTGTTAGCGAAAATGCAAAAAGAGAACCAATTACCTTGAACTATCTCAACTCTGACGATGTTGTGGCAATAGTTTCTTGTTGGTTACAAGAGTTTTATCAAGAACATCAACAAACTCCACCTCATCCTCTCTATCCCTACGAAGAAAACCAGCTTAAAGAATTTGGTAAACAGAAGCCTACTGTCAGGGCTGTATTGAGGTGGTGTGCTGAGAATTTTAAACTTCCTGAACAACCAGAATCTCCTCCAGTAGAAGATAGTTACGAGCAAAAATTAGCCTATCTCGACAAAGTAGAAGAGGCTTACAAGCAAAAATTAGCCTATCTCGACAACAATTTAGATTACTATTGGAATGAAAAATATTTCATCGCAGCAGCCCTAAAGTTCAATTTAGCTACTTTAGTGGGAGAGACGGTTGAAGGAGTAACCCTAACAGGGATTGCAGAAATCGAAGCAAGTAGCTACCTTGACTTTAAGATTATTGGTGAAGAGAATAACAAAACTGTCAAGATTGGGGTAGCTGTATTTCAGAAGTATAATGGTGCCGGTGTGGTTACAACCTTAAAGCACTTAGTCAATTACCAAAAGTTTGATATTACTCGTGGTTGTTTAGTACGTTCAGATAGTATATCTCCAAGTGCAAAGAAAGCTAGAGACAATGCTGATACCCTTTTAAAGGCTCAAGGGGGTGAGTGGGTACTCTTGAGAGAAGAAGACATTAAACCCCTCTTAGCGATACTGATGGTAGATAATGATAATCAAAAACTGGGTTTAACTTCAGAGCAAATCCAAGATTTTATCGTTACCCAAAAGTTAGCACTGGAGAATCATTTACTCAAAGATATCTTGAGTGATCCCTCTCATCAAAAACGTAGTGAGATGTTTGGTGATGGTTTGCCCATTAGTGTTCCTGGTACGGTTTAGTTATTGGTTGTTTGTCATTGGTGATTAGTCAGTATAGCAGTCGCCAGGGTGGTTAAGACATTCTCAGTTAAGGCAAGTTAACAAGCAGGGTCAATTAATGTTCACCAGAGAATATTCACGACCCAATATTTTCCATTTGGTGATTTTGGTAAGATGTACGAGACTTCATGAGATACGATTTTTCTCTGACGAAAATGAAACAGCCCTGAGTGAACAAGGGGCTTGAGCCCCTTGTTATAATCGCTTTGGAGGTTGCTATAATATTTAATCCTGAATTTTGAGTTTTGAATTCACTCTCAGGTGCTTGTTAAAGTTTCTCAATCTATTCTCTAGTCAATCCTGTTGCTTGTGCAATCGCCTCAATATCTATTCCTTGGTGTTTTGATGTTCTAGCGATATTAACCTTAGTTCAGGAAAAAATAGAATTGCGATCAGCTTCGCTGCTGCCGTAGGCAATCGCATCTTGTCCAGTTAGTGAAAGACTATCTCCAAGATGCTAAACTAGAGGATGCGGGAGTAAATGCTCTACACGGTAGATATTCTAGTTCCCAACCATCTCAGCCTAAGGAGAAGTGAAACCCAACGCAGCAGGCGACCTTGTTGGGTTACTAAGAAAGCTAAACCCAACCTATTTCCTTCATTTTAAGTGAGTCACGGCACTACACCCAGTCTGAGTTGAACGAACGCCGCCTTAAAAATTCATAAAATTGGCAATTGGGCAATATTGCTATCGAGGGAAATAGGGGTAGAATTAAGACTCTAGCAATATTTCACTCTTTTAACTTGTGTGAGTTTAGCTTTGTTAGCACCGAAGTCCTATGTCCGTAATCTTTGATTCGATGTAGGAGGATATTACACCTGTAGCAGCCTAATTACCTAAGGCAGCAAACCCATGAAACATCTATAAATTCATGACTGTCCAGGCACGAATCTCTACTGCCCAAAGCAGTCCAACCGCTGAGGCAGTAAAGAATAAAAAACTCTGTAAACGGCACGGCTTTTTTGGGGAAGCTCGTACTCGCATCTTTGCCTGGTATCTGGCGCTGATGATCTTTTTTGTAGGACTATCCATTCCTATCTTCTATAAGGTTGTCTTTTACAAGGTAGATCAAAGGATTCAAGAAGACTTAGCTGAAGAGCTAGAGGTATTTCAGGAATTCTTTGAGAAACAAACAGACCTTGAGCAAGAGTTAACAGCGAAGAAGCTAGATCATCTTTTCCAGAATTTCCTAGCTAGGGAAATACCGAAACAGCAGATGTATCTGATTACCTTCATTAATGGTAAATTATATCAATCTAGTCCTAGGGTACTACCTCAGGGGCTACAACAAGATCTAGACTTATTCAATCATTGGGCTAAGCTGATTCAATCACAAAAAGGTCAGAAGGAAACTACAGATAGCAATGTCGGTAGCATTATTTATATAGCTGAGCCAGTAACTACTGATGGACAGGTGCAAGGTGTGTTCGTGGTTGCCCAGGCTACGGCAGAGGAACACCAAGCAGCAGTAGAAGCATCAAACATTATTGTTGGAGTTATGCTGGGTGTCTTAACCTTGAGTGTTGTTCTAGCGTGGATAATTTCCGGACAGGTATTAGCCCCATTGCGATCGCTCTCACGAACTGCTCGTTCTATCATTACAGAAGAAAACCTCGATCAACGGATTCCCATACGAGGATCTGGGGAACTGGCGGAACTAGCCACAACTTTCAACGAGGTTATGGATCGTCTCCAAGAAGTATTGAATATTCAAAGAAATTTTATTAATGATGCTAGCCATGAGCTACGCACGCCCCTGACAATTATTCAGGGTCACCTAGAATTATTTGGAGATGATCCTGAAGAACAAAAAGAAACGATTGAACTAGTTATCGATGAGCTGGAGCGAATGAATCGCTTTGTTGAAGATCTGATTCTCTTAGCAAAAACTGAGCGAACGGATTTTTTGCAACTAGAAGCTGTCAAAGTTAGTTCCCTGATGAAAGAGCTCTTTGCCAAATCACAAACCGTGGCAAATCGCAACTGGCAATTGGAGAACCAAGGAGAAGGATCGATAGTTATTGACCAGCAAAGAATTACTCAAGCAATAATGAACCTAGTTCAGAATGCCACCCAGCATACTATTGAGACTGATATGATTGCTTTAGGTTCTGCAATGGATCAAAGCAATGTGCGTTTTTGGGTGCGCGATACTGGAGAAGGAATTGCTCCCAAAGATCTAGAGCATATTTTCGAGGGTTTTGCCCGGGCTTATCAGAGCCGTAGACGCTCTGAAGGTGCCGGTTTGGGACTTGCCATCGTGCGAGCTATTGTTCATGCTCACGGTGGTTATGTTGAACTAGTTAGCCAACTAG
The DNA here is from genome assembly GCA_010672925.1 of Symploca sp. SIO1C2. GTDB lineage: Bacteria > Cyanobacteriota > Cyanobacteriia > Cyanobacteriales > Coleofasciculaceae > Caldora. Next base: position 146,877 of record JAAHFP010000004.1, read on the forward strand.
GTACTGGATCAACCTTCACGATTGTTTTGCCGTTAGAACCACTTCAGGAAATTTCGTCTCATGAGTCGTATACTAATCGCTGAGGATGAACCTCGCATTGCTGCCTTCTTAGAAAAAGGTTTGCGTGCCAATGGCTTTACTAGTGAGATTGCTAAAGATGCTGATGAAGTGATTTGCTTGGCTCTGAGCGAGAGTTTTGATCTGCTGCTGTTGGACTTAGGGCTTCCTGTCAAAGATGGTTTAACTGTCTTGGAAGAGTTGCGAGGGCAAGGGGCACAACTGCCCATTATTATCCTCTCAGCCCGCGATGATCTAACCGACAAAGTGGCTGGCCTAGAAGGTGGTGCAGATGATTATGTTACTAAGCCTTTTCGTTTTGAAGAGCTGCTAGCACGGGTGCGCTTGCGCTTGCGCTCCCATCAAAAAGCTAGTACCCAAGAGGAAACCGAACTAAGGGTTGGAGATCTAGTCCTTGACTTGCGTACCCGTAGAGTTCGGCTCAAAGATAGGGATGTAGAACTACCAACACGAGAGTTCAGCCTCTTGGAAACTTTTCTGCGCCATAAAGGACAAGTGCTCAGTCGTGAACAAATACTGGATCATGTTTGGGGTTATGACTATGATCCTGGTTCTAACATAGTTGATGTTTACGTGGGTTACCTGCGGAAAAAATTAGGTAGTGATTTAATCGAGACTGTTAGGGGTATCGGCTATCGATTGCGAACCTAATTGACGTACTCCCCAGCCTTGCATACGTTAGGACGGGGCTTTAAACCCAAATTTTCGGTAACAAGTAAGCAGAGGCAACAGACGCGGAGAATAGAAATCCCACTTCATATTTCGTTCCCCTGGAACAGAATGTCTCTACTATTGGCAAATCTCATGACTTCATGAGAACTTTTTCATTAAGATTTCATACTAGATTCACTTAAGAAGATGATACTTAACGTTTTCGTTCAAGAAAAACTATTGCTCAAAATCGCTTTAGCTGATACCCTCGCCATCAGCTTATACTCTATAACTTCCCTTGCACCTATTCCCTAGATGATGAGCCGTATACTGATTGCTGAAGATGAATACCGCATTGCTTGTTTTATTGAGAAAGGTCTCAGAAAAAAAGGATTTTGCACTGCGATCGCTCCCGATGGACAGCAAGCCATACAAATGGCACTAAGCGGTGATTTTGACCTCCTACTTCTTGATTTGGGGCTCCCAGAAAAAGATGGCTGGGAGGTCTTGGAGGAGCTGCGAAGTCAGGGGGAACAGATTCCTGTGATTATCGTCAGTGCTCAAGCAGAGATTGAAAACAAGCAAGGGGTCAATGACTATCTAAAAAAGCCTTTCCGCTTTAATAACTTGCTAGAGCGGATACATATTTCTTTACAAAAGAGTGAGTAACCCTTAGATTCTCATAGGGCTTTTCCTTGGGATGGACACAATGCTCCAGTCAGGTAGGAATCTAGACAACAAAGCTCTGAGGCAACCATTGGAAAACTTCTATTAGGCTGAGGGTAGGGGTTACGAGTATCGAATTATACAAGGAGCACATCATTGAGAAGGGGAATGGAGGTAAAATATTACCTCTGATTCTAAATACAAATCGGTGCAACAGCATAAAATCAAAGATAAAATGAGCGCCTTGGGCTAACCTAATTTATGAATTATCCATTTTTGGGTTAGAGATACTGGGGCAAAAATTATCAAGAGTAAATAAACAAATTAACTCTAACCTTTTAAGCAAAGTTAGTCTCATGAGCCGCATTCTCATTGCCGAGGATGAACCACGTATTGCCGCCTTTCTAGAGAAAGGCTTACGCTCACGCGGATTCACGACGGTGGTCGCTACTGATGGTGATGAAGTTATACTGATGGCTATGAGTAATAGTTTTGACCTCCTCCTACTTGATCTGGGTCTTCCTGTTAAAGATGGTTGGACTGTTTTGGAGGAGTTGCGAAGTCAGGGGTCGCAATTGCCTATTATTATCCTCACAGCCCGTGATGATGCCAATGCTAAGGTGGCTGGATTAGAAGGTGGGGCAGATGACTATGTTACTAAGCCATTTAACTTCAAAGAATTGCTAGCACGGGTAAAGTTGCGCTTACGCCCTAGTCAAATACCTAGGGTTCACGAGAGGCAGTTACCTGAACCGACAGAAAAACCACTACCTAGGCCCAAAGGAAGGACTTATAGAGATAAGTCAGAAACTGAGAAAGTTTTTAAAACTCTAGGTGACGCCAAAAACATTAAATATATTCTCTGCGACCAAAAGCGCCTGATCAAAGGCAGAGTAGTATTGAATCACGCAACTAAAACTTACTCTAGTTTTTCTTTAAAAATCTTTGGTTTCGGTTCTGCCACCTCACAATCAGGAATTTTTTGGTGGGGTGATGCTGGGGAAATAGTGATCGAGTTTAATCTTAAGTATGCCGAGGGTAATAACTCTGAATCATTACAGGGTACACTCAAATTGTTAGATATAACTTTAAAAGACAAGGGTAGGTGGATAGCTTGTGTTCGCAGTTTAGGTCAAGAAGTTGCTAGGGCTGAGGGAACTTGGTTCTGGGACGATATCCAATGGTCTGCTTTTTGAGCAGGAGGCAGGAGGCAGAAGGTAAGAAAGTTTGTAATTATCATGTCGGCAAATTGCCCATAGTAACAATTTCTCCGCGTCTTCAACCTGACATGATATATAGAGCACCTAAAACTGTAGGTTGGGTGTAACGCAGTGAAACCCAACGAAATATGTGAAGAATGTTGGGTTTCGCTATCGCTACACCCAACCTACTTATTCCACCATTTTGGGTGTGTCGCGGTAGTACTAGTAACAACCAACAATAATTCGTGAAAATTTACGGCAATCGGCAACTGAAGACTTTACCAGGAAAAGTAATTCGCCCAACCTCAGCACTAGTGAGGGAAGCAGTATTTAACATCTGGCAGGGTAGTATAGCTGATTGCCGATGGTTAGATTTATGTGCTGGTAATGGTTCAATGGGAGCTGAAGCCCTTTGTCGAGGAGCTTCTTTGGTAGTAGGAATTGAAAAATGGGCTAAAGCCTGCGCCGTAATTAAACAAAATTGGGAGCAAGTTGCCCAGCCTGACCAAAATTTTGAGGTGATACGGGGAGATGTAGTTAGGCAGTTAAAAATTCTTGCTGGTAAGCAGTTTGACTACATTTACTTTGACCCTCCTTATGCAAGTAAATTGTACCAGCCAGTGTTGGAAGCGATCGCTCATTATCAGTTACTTGATCAAACCGGTGAGTTAGCGGTTGAACATAGTGCTAACCAAACTCCATCGAGCCCCACTTCCAATCTCGAAGTTTGCCGTCAGAAAGTCTATGGGAATACTGCATTAACTTTCTATCGACCTTAACAAAGAAGTCATATCAAATCCGGTTACAATAGAGCCGTTATATACCACATTGTAGAGACGCGCCAACAGCCCTTCGGGCATCCTTCGGCAGGCGCGTCTCTACAGGATGAAAGCGGTTGTCTCAAAACGGGGTGAACGAAACCAGATTTGGTATCAATTGTCGCTAATAAGCTTTCAGCTGTCAGCTATCAGCGCCCTTCCGAGATTTAGGCAAGAAGTCTACTCTTGTGGAACAGGCTGACCGTCTGTGGCTTCTCTATTACTCACATCTTGCACTCCTTTCATAAATACTAAATAAAAGGTGTTAGGTATTAGGTATTAGGTGTTAGGTAAGATAATTTTTAAGCAATTTCCCAGTTTACACCCTAATTAATGGGATATATTGGGTAATAACTCTAATTTACTTCTTTTTTCTCAACCTAAAACCTAAAACCTAAAACCTAAAACCTCAATCCTGAGATATTTTCAGCCATGGTGCAAGATCTGAGTATTAGAATCTTTGATTAGTTGTAATTTTGATAATTTTTTGCTATTATTTTAACAATGGGATAATTGTGCGCCTGTAATGTATAAACTCCCTGTTAGATAATTCATCTTGTAATTTTATCTACCCTGGAACTTAGCAACAGCAACTCACAGTTCAATCGTGTAGCGGTCTACAGAGGATTGCCCTGCACCCTGACGCCAGATACTGTCGGCTTCCCAAGCACCATTTTCTTCACTGCGGCGACGAGTACGGACAGTAAGTTTATTTGTTTCAAATTGCAGTAAGTTGTATTGCCAAGGAGTCGCTGTGAATAGTTCTTGAGTGGGTGCGCCGAAGGTTCCGGCACAAATTTGGTCGAGTTTGCGTCCATCTCCATCTTGGCTCATATCGTAGCGGTAATTGCTGGTTTTGGCTTTGTGGATGTGTCCGTGGAGGAAGAGACGGAATCCTGCAACGGCGAGTTGATCTAGGAAAGCGCTATCGGTAATTTTGTCGTCGTGCGTACTGACAACTGGATGATGCCAAACCGCAATTTTCAGGCAATTTTCGTAATCCGGGTTACGGCGAATTTCGGTGAGAGCCTTACTTAGAGCATTCATATTGATACTGGCACGGGATGTGTAGTGATGATCCAGTTGCCAAGCAGAATTTAATCCTAGGAATAGGAGGTTTTGCTGCCGGAGGTGGTAGAGGATGCCTTGTTCGTCGTATTCTTGGGGATAGGGTCGGCCTGCGATCGCTTGGTAAAAATTACTAAAATTGACAAAACGCTGTTTGTATGATGTTTCGTCTCGGACTCGGATTACAGTGTCATCTACTTCGATGTAGTGACCTTCTTTGAGTTCACCCTCGTAGTCTTCAAGATCAACAAGTTTGTAAGCCTTTTTTGCCTGTTGCCAGTTGAGGTCATGGTTACCAGGAACGATGATAATTTGTTCTGGTTCTAGGGGGAAGTCTTGGCGGAGATTGTGGAGAAACTGTTCAGCAGCTTGGTATTCTTCGGGAGTGGAGTGGTTGGCGATGTCGCCGGAGATGATAAGAGCATCCAGCTGAGGGATATCGAGTTCATTGTAGAGGTCTTGTGCTAGTTGGTGAGACCAAAGGATAGCTTGATCAGGCTTGATAATATGAAGATCAGAAAGGTGAAGGACATACCTCAAGCCTACAGATAAACTGGTCTGTTCCTGTGTATTCCCATAGACTTTTGTTTGCTCCTTGTGTCTCTTAGCAATAAGATTGTCAATAAATTCTGATGTACTAAACGAGATACGAGTAATTGGGATGTCAAAACCAGTGATGCTTGGAGGTAGCGTTGGAAAGTAGAAGGCAAGATCAGTTTTTCCTTCAAGGCTGCCCGGAGTATTCCACAGAGAGAGGAGGAAAGTTTCCGTGAGTTCAGTTTCAACTTGAATAAGACGACCTAAATAGGTTTCTAGGCTAGTTGCTGCAGTGTCTATATCGTTGTTTTTTAGGTCAATTAAAGCTTTAAGCCACAAGATAGGATTACCTTCTACGGGTTTCAATGGATAGTCCTGAATAATTTGCTGTGCAGTCTTGGGATCGCCTGCACTGAGCCAGGAGAAAGCAGCTTGACTTCTAAGAGTAAGGTAGTTAGGAATCTGAGTCATGCCCTCAGATGCAATTTCTGCTGCTCTTTGCCAGTTTTCTTGAAGTTGAGCAAGTAAGATTTGGCCTCGTACCAACATGGAAGGAGAAAGTTGGATTGCACCTGTTCCTGCTAGAATTTTTTCTAGCTCAGCTTGGTTCTGAGTCGCGGCATTCATCCAAATCAGAGTTTCGGCGAGTTTATATTGCTGATTAACTGGTATTTTTTGAAGTCCATCTTTTAAGAATTGACTCGCTTCAGCAATTCGTCCGTCTCTAACTAGAATTTTATTGACACATTGATAAAGAGAAAATATATTTTTTTCAGGAGGAATGCGTTCGATGCCTTGGCGCAAAAACTCAATCGCCTCATCTGTCCGATTGGCTTGGGCTAGTAAATTACCGCAACTCGTGTATAAGGTGCTCACGCTATGCTCAGGAAGGATAAGATCAATACCCTGACGTAATAATGTAATCGCCTCATCTGTCCGATTAACTTGGGCTAGTAAATTACCGCAACTCGTGTATAAGGTGCTCACGTTATGCTCAGGAAGGATAAGATCAATACCCTGACGTAATAATGTAATCGCCTCATCTGTCCGATTAACTTGGGCTAGTAAATTACCGCAACTCGTGTATAAGGTGCTCACGTTATGCTCAGGAAGGATAAGATCAATACCCTGACGTAATAATGTAATCGCCTCATCTGTCCGATTAACTTGGGCTAGTAAATTACCGCAACTCGTGTATAAGGTGCTCACGTTATGCTCAAGAGGAATAAGATCAATACCCTGACGTAATAATGTAATCGCCTCATCTGTCCGATTAGCTTGGGTTAGTAAATCACTGCAACTCGTGTATAACCTTTCAACGCCATATTCAGAAGGGATATGATCAATACCCTGGCGCAACAACGCGATCGCCTCATCAATTCGGTTATGTCGCTTCAACAGCATTCCGCAAGCCAAATAAAGTTTACTTCTACTTTCATAATGAGCAATGCTAGAGATCCCCTCTCTAAGCAAATCAGCTGCTTCATCAATTTGGTCGGAACGTTCCAATAATTCTGCACAGTGCCTGTAGAGTTCATAACGCCCTTCGGGATGGCTCATACCCTGAATGCCATCTTTCAGAACATTAGCTGCTTGATCAATCTCTCCTAATTGTTCTAACAAATCTGCACAATTTTTACATAGAATACTGTAATTGTAGTCAATCGGAACCCTCTGAATTCCTTGCTCTAACAAACTAGCAGCAGCTCTCACTTGTCCTGAATCAGCTAACAACTTCCCACATGCTAGATACAAGGGAACAGTTCCACGAATTGCTGGAATTTTATTAATGCCATGTTTCAAAAGAGCGATCGCTTCTTCCTGTTGACCGGTTCTAGCCAACAAATTTCCCCATCGCTCATAAAAGGGAACCTGGTTTTCAGCAGAGGTTAACCGCCGGAAGCTATCTTGCAGTAACTCAACTGCTTTTTTCCCATTCCCCGACTGAATCAACAATTCCGTACAGCGTTCGTATAGCACAAAGGGGTCGTATTTTGGGGGAATGTTATGAATCCCTTCTTTGAGGAGATTAACTGCTTCTGGTAATCGTTCAGCTTTGACTAGTAGATTGCTACAACATTGATAGAGTTGATTGAGTCCATATTCCGGTGACACCCGTTCAATACCCTCTTTCAATAAACTCACCGCTTCATCCACCCGATCAATCTGGCAAAGTAACTCAGCACAATCCTGATATAGCTTCACTAAGTTATGCTCCGGGGATACCTGGCGGATTCCTTGCTTAAGCCAGATTACTGCCTGCTCTCTTTCCTTTGCTTGAGTGAGAAGAGTTGCTCCCTTTTGATATAAAGCAGTCAGTCCTAATCCTGAGGGAATTTTTTGGATACCATCTTCGAGTAGCTTGATCGCATCATCTAAGCGATCGCAAAGTTGCAAAAGTTTTGTACAACGGTTATAAAGTAGTTCGACTTTTTCATCCACACTTACTGCACTGATACCTTGCTGACAAGTTTCTAAGGCTGTCTGGGGATCACGCAATTGTAATTCCAACTCTACCCGCAACAACCAACTAGTTACTTGTAGCCCTAATCCTGTAGCTTGCTTAGCATGGTATAGTGCTTGTTCTAGATCCCCCTCTTGGCGTCGTGCTTGGAATAGCCATACCAGATAGCATTCCAACTCTTCTGAGTAGATAGCCTTCGCTAAAACTGAAAACACCAGAATATTTTCATTCAATTCCTCCCTCTTTTTAGGAATTGATCGCTTGTTTTGAGTCGTAGCTTTGAGGTACTGCTCGAAATTTTGGGCAATTTGTCCCAACTCTTGCTCCCTTTCTGACTGTACTAGGTGATACCGGGTTTCCAAAAAAGACCCCCCAAGCTTTGAACCTTCAATATCCGGCTTGGAGAAGGGCTTTATATAAAAATCAGCAGCTTGGGAATGAGCTGCTTTCCAGAGATCAGGTTCCTCTTTTAACTGCTGCAAGACAATTGTTCTAGCAACGGGGTGTAAAGAATACCATCGCTTATCTAAGCGTTCAAGTAAGAAGCGGTTAGTTAATCCGGCAGATTTTTGGGGAAACTCTTTTTTACGCTCAAGAAACGACTCCATTGCTTTACGCTGGAAGGGCTTACGATACACTGCCAGTTGCTTCAGAAATAACATGATTTCTGGAGGGAGATATTTCAAGGTTCGCTTCAGCAGTCGTTCTTCCAAACGAGACACAAAATACTCAGAAACCTCACGATCCTTCAACTCCCAACTTTCTGGGCTAATTCCAATTAAATCATCCAGGGATTCATTCTCTAAAGAAGCTACAAGTACCTCCATTGCCCGTGGATTGCGACCCAGCCAATTCACCACATCCCGACGGCGTTTTATCGGTACATCTTGCTCTCTATCTTTCTCTCGCAAATGCCGTCCCAAGAGTTGCTCGGCCTCCAGTATTTCTAGAGCCGGTAATCGCTTGACAGCATAAGGTTCTGACCACCGAGCATCTGGTTCAATTAGCCGGTTAGTCAGCAATAATAAACGACCCCGAATCTTGGGTCGATTGGCAATTCTCTGAAAAATCTGCTCTAGAGTCTGTATCGGTTGCCCGGTTTCTGGCAGTAATGCTCGCTGAAACTCGTCTACCACGATCAAAATGTATCTGCGCAAAACTACATTTAGAGCCTCCTCTAAGGATTTACCCTCCTTCACTGCATCTGCTATTTTGTTATGGCCTTCCAAGGATAGTTCCTGACTTAAACGTAGAAGTAAGTCATTAACTGCATTTGCTCCCCCCTCAGGCATGTCTACCTTCACCGCTTTCCAATTTCCATGCCCTCTTACTGCTTCAAGTCCTGCAACTTGTTCCATTAATGCATGGGCAAGAGAAGATTTCCCCACTCCAGGAAACCCCTCCAAAAAACAAATGGGTGGCCCTTCTTGTATCCAATCCTGATGGAGCCACTGCAATAATTTTGTATGAGTTTGTCCAACTAACTCTGTCATGGACTCAGAAGCTAATTTGGTATGAGGAGATGCTCAAGAATGTACTAGCAGTCGCCAGGGCGGTTAAGACATTCTTAGTTACAGTAAGTTAACGAGGGGCTTAAGCCCCTTGTCCTAGTCGCCTTGGCGGTTGCTATATTTGGCTGGGTTATCTATTTCTACAAATTATAGCTAGGGATTTTCGTAAATACAACCAACAATATTGCAACTATCTATGGATAGAGAACCTGGGGATTGTAGGGGCGTATTGCATACGCCCAATGCCATCATAGATAGCAAATTCCATCTTCTTTGAGTTAGACAAGGACAGGCAAGATGCCTGTTCCACAAGAAGCTGAAAGCTAGTTTCTCTTGAGAGTATGACGCTACTTGAGATTTTTGGTATAGTTACTGTTGATTAGCTGTAGTCCCTTGTTTTTCGGCTATGACCTGATTTAGTATCTCCAGTGCTTTAGCATATTGAGGATCTTCCAATGTACCAATTTTAGTACGATCCTGCTGTAGTTCCTTGCGCTGTGCTTCCGTCAGCTCAAACAGGATATCCGGGGTAATACCTTGCTTGTTAATATCACGACCATTAGGTGTTAGGTACTTAGCGATCGTTACTGCAAGACCAGACTCATCACCTCGTAGCTTCTTCACTGATTGTACCAAGCCTTTACCAAAAGTTTTCGTTCCTACTAAAGTAGCTCGTTTATGATCCTGTAATGCCCCAGAAAGAATTTCACTAGCACTAGCGGAACCTCCATCCACCAGCACAACTAAAGGTTTATCAGTCAGTGATCGATTATTTGCTCTCTGGATATCAGATTGTCCTTGTCGGTCTACCGTAGAAACAATTGTCCCCTCCGAAAGCCACATCTGGGCAATCTCAATACTTGAGTATAGTAATCCCCCTGGATTAGACCGTAGGTCTAAAACATAACCAGTTACCTGCTGCTTTTCCAAATCTTTAATCGCTTCCCGCATTTCTTCAGCAGCATTGGCACTAAATTGATTGAGGCGAATATAGCCGGTATCACCACTAGGACTTTGCTGATTACTATAACGTACAGGATGAATTTCAATCCGTGCCCTGGTGATGGGATAATCGATTTCCTCGTCGCCCCTTTGAATTGTGAGAATTACTTCAGTCCCTGGTTTTCCTCGAATTAGTTGTACTGCTTCGTTGACATCCATGCCTTCAGTACTTAGGCCATCAATCTGAGTAATTACATCCTTGGCTAGGATCCCAGCCTCAAAAGCTGGTGTATCTTCAATTGGTGCAATTACCATTAACTTCTTGGTTTCCTCATCCTGGGCAATCTGAATACCTACACCAGTTAACTCCCCAGAAGTATCAATCTGCATGTTTTTGAACTCTTCTGGGTTCATAAACCGCGTGTAGGGATCTTCTAGCAACTCCAGCATTTCCTGGATAGCTTTGTAAGCTTCTTCATTATTGGTGTAGGAGTTAGCATCACCAACATATTTAGTGCGAATTGCTTCCCAATCTACTTGATTGAAGGTAGCATCTACATATTCACGATTAATGATTTGCCAAACTTCATCAACTAGCTCTTTAGGACTATCCTGAAAGGAAGCAAGAATTTGAGGCGAATGAATACCAGCACCTGTAACCGCAACAGTTGTCAATACTACTGCTGTCGCACCAAGAACTAGACCACGTTTTGAAATTACCATAATCCCTTACAAGCTGGAGGAAAACTACTGCCAAGGAGTTACGCTCACTTTAACACAAGCAATATCTAGGAAACTTCTATTAAAAAGTTTCCCTACCTGAAAGATACTGCTAGGAAATTACCTCAAAGCCAGTAAACTTGAGGACAAGAGAGAGTTTTGCCGCATTAACCTTATTATACATCCCTTTAGTTTACCGCTTTTTTGATGCTCTCAATCGGGTTGCAAAGCTCACGATCCTGGGCTCTAACTTTGGGATTATTTTGTAGATAGTCTCGCAGCCAGTTGCAGCTATTGTTCAAGAGATTATCCACATCCAAGTTCCACACCGTTACCGTATTATCTAGACTAGCTGAGGCAAGAGTTTTACCATCATTGCTCCAACTAACGCTAGTCACTCGGGCTTTGTGACCTACCAAGGTTTTGAGTAAGGTATCGTCCAGCCGCCAGAGTTGAACCTGGTTATCCCAGCTGGTAGTCGCCAAAATGTCACCTGTCGGACTCCAAACAACTTTAGCAACACTATCGGTATGTCCCTTCAAGGTTGTTTGTAACTCTCCATCACGACTCCACAGTTTCACTGTATTGTCATAACTAGCTGAAGCTAGCTGTTGAGCATCTGGAGAGAAATTGACATCCAAAACCCAATTGTTGTGACCTGTAATAGTTTTTAACAAAACTCCATCCGCTGTCCACAATCCTACGGTATGGTCATCACTAGCAGAAGCCAGCAGCTGACCATCAGAACTAAAACTAACAGCATTGACGCGATCTGTATGACCTCTTAAGGTTTTAATCAAGTTGCCGTTGCGATGCCAAAGTTTTACTGTCCCATCCCGACTAGCAGAAGCGAGTTGCTGGGAATCAGGGCTAAAGCTGACATCCAATACCCAATCTTTATGTCCTTCTAAGGTTTTAATCAAATTGCCGTTGCGATGCCAGAGTTTCACCGTACCGTCTCGACTAGCAGAAGCCAGTTGCTGACCATCACCACTGAAACTAAGGCTATCGATCCGTGCACCATGACCCTCTAAGGTTTTTAATAGCTTACCGTTACGATGCCAAAGCTTCACAGTACGGTCATTACCAACAGTGGCAATTAGTTGGTTATCTGGTGCAAACTGAACATCTCTTACTGGTTCCTGATGTCCTTGTAAAATTACACGAGACTGGTTCTCCAGACTCCAGATTTTGATAGTTTTGTCATAGCTAGCTGAAACAAGATGAGGAATGGGAGACTGAGGAAGGGAAACTGAGTATTGATTTTCTGTGTTAGTTGTGAGTAAGCTTTTATCGTTGTCTAAGTCCAGATCCTGAATGGTAGAAGTGCTAAAACTTACAGCAGTAATACTGTCGCTATGCCCTTTAAGAGTTTTTAATAACTTCCCCTCAACTGTCCAAAGCTTTACCGTATTATCGTCACTTCCGGAGGCAATTAATTGGCTATCAGCACTAAAAGCTACTTCTAATACTTTTTGCTCATCTTTGGGAAAAGTTCTGAGCAGTTTGCCTTGATAATTCCAGATCCTTACCGTTTGATCATCACTGGCTGAGACAATCAACTTTCCATTCGGACTGAATGCTACACAATTAACATTACCTTCATGACCTTTAAGAGTTTGTAACAACTTACCTTCCAAAGACCACAACCTGATAGTTTGCTCCTCACTAGCAGAGGCAATTACTTGACCATCAGGACTGAAACTTACCTGCTTTACCTGACCCTGTTGCTTATCGAAATCCTTAACTAATTCGCCATTTACTGTCCAGAGTTTAATGGTTCCCTTACTTCCCCCAGAAATAATGAACTGACCATTCGGACTAAAGCTAACGCTAGATAACTGAGAAATATGGCTCTGAAAAGTTCTCACTAAACTACCATTACTACGCCAAAGCTTGATTGTACCATCCCAGCTCCCAGAAACGATTAGCTGGCTATCTGCACTAAAAGATACACTGTTAACACTATCTTGGTGACCTTTGAGGGTAGTAACTAAACTCCCATTAGGATGCCACAATTTTACAGTTCGATCTCGGCTAGCAGAAGCAATTAGCTGACCATCTGGTGAAAAACTAACGTCCCAAATAACATCAGTGTGTTCTTCCAACTGATTGCGCTGGGAGACACCGTAAACAGCTTGACTTAAGGCAATTGCTACCTGGAGTTGAGTATCTGATTTGACTCCTAAATATGGAGGGGAGTTCTTTTCCAAAGTCTTGAGGAGTTTTGCTGCTCTTAATCCTTCTAAGAGAGCCTCAAACTTTTTATTAGAAGCAAATAGCGCCTCTGAGGAGGCACTGAGGGTAGTTAAGTTAGCATTTTCAGAAAGTACTTCTGCTCGTCTTTTTTGTCCCTCTGCTCGCCATCCTAGGACACCAGAAGTAGCTGCCAAAACTGCCATGGTCGTTCCTACAGCGATCGCTCGCAGTCGCTGTTGACGTAACCGCCTTAGTTCAATTTTACTTTTTTCTAGCTGTGTAATGATATTGAGTCGGGCGCGCTGATTATATTTTTGCCGAATCGGTTTAACTAAGTAATCATGTACTAGTTGATATTGGTCTTGAGTTTCCCCTGGCACTCTGAATACTAAACCCGAACCTACCAAAATATTCAGAATCAATTCTATATTCCCGATTTCCAACTCGGCTTGAGTTTTCCAAGGACAAGTGCCTTGTTCATTAGTTAAAGAAAATAGTAATTGCCAGACAGTATCTTCATTTTCTTGTCCACAATCACTGATTATATCTAAGAGAGAGCGCTCCACCAGAGAAGCCTTGGGGTCAGCACCAAGGGAACGATATTGTGCAAGGGTGGTAATTTTTTCCGCTTGTAGCTGGGAACCCACTACTTGTAGTTCAATCAGGCGTACTGTTCCAGATTTTGAAGCTAAATCTTGCACAACCGCCTCAATAAGAGATTCTTCTAACTGAAACTGAGATACAGTAGATAAAGTAGCAATAAGGTTTTTAGCGTCTTCGGGAGAGAGGTCTCTCAAAGAGTAGCGTAACTGTCGATCCAGAATATTGTAGTTGATCGCATTGGGGTGGCTGTAATATTCGCACTCTAACAAATAATGAAGATAGTCTTCTCGTAAGGATAAGATAACTTTCACATAGGGAAGATTAAGGCACTGATCCAAAAAATCATAAAACTTACGGCGTTCAGCTGGGTTAGTACAAAGGAAAAAGAATTCTTCAAACTGGTCAAAAATAAGAACAGTCAATAAATTTCGCTCACAAGAAAGCTTCAACTGTTCCAGAATTGCTTGTAAATTAGGGGGTTGAATAGTTGGTAAAAATGGGATATCTTTCTTTACTGTAGATACCTTTTCCTCTGTTGTTTGTCCAGGTGACAGTTGCTCACTTACGTAGGAGCATCCCCTATGGATATCTCCATAAGGTGAATTCCAAGAGTTATATTGCTGTTTACTACGCCCTTGCTCAGTAGAGACTATAGGGTTGCCAAAGGGATAAGGTAAATTGAAATTTTTAGGTTGTTGGTTGGAAAAATTTTGCCTACTAATTTGCCAGCTGGCTAATCTTTGTGCTAAATTTTTGCCTAACTCCCCAACCCAATCCTTGTATACTTTTTGTACAACAGGCATAGCTGCTCTAGTGCCAAAAATTCGTGATTCTAAAGCTGGTACTAAACCAGCATTAATTAGGGAACTTTTCCCAACACCGGAAGCACCATGAATCACCGTCAGTTTGTGATCATTGCGACTTAGGCGCTCAATCAGGCGATTAACATCTTGTTGACGTCCAGTTGCAGCAATTTCTAGGGGTAATGGCTTTTCTTGGAAGGTTGGATATCGAATTCCGTATTGCCCTGCTCTTCTCAATGGCTGTAAGGGTAGAGCACCAAGAAAGGGACAAAAGCCACACTGTTGCTCCATCAAACAGCGTTCTTGTTTGATAACAAAAGCTTCTAGATATCGCTTTTGCTCGAAATAAAGCGATCGCAATTCCTCGAAAATACTAATATAAAGCCTGGGTTGGTGCTCTGTAGAGTTGGGTTCTAATATTTTTACTTCTATGGCTTTTTCTAGAGTATTGACAGCGGCTGCTGGGCAATTCAGCTGCCGCTGTGCTTTAGCCAACAACAATAAATACGTTCCTTGCTGTTGAAACGGAAGGGAAGGGCATTGCTCAAGAATTTGTAGGGCAGTTTGAGCTAAGATTTCCGCATCTAACCAATTTGCTTGACCATAAGCAACAGCCCCCAAAAAACCATAAGCTTGGGCCAATCGCTCAGGATAAATTTGGGTTTGAGGAGCATCCAGATACTTTAACGCTAGAGCCTGTAATTCTGTCCAATCTTGCAAGTCTTGCAGTATCTGTCCCAGTTGAGCCGTCAACTTAGCAACCCATTCTGAATGTCCTGCTGCTGCAAACATCTCAATTGCTTCGTTCAATAACTCCTTTGCTTGTTGCCACTTACTATTACTCTGGAGTGGCTGCAGCTGTGCTTGGCGGCAATAACACCAACTTATATGTAAAAAAAGTACTCCAACTCTTTCTAGGGATTGGGGATTGGATCTGGGGAGTTCTCCCCTGACTTTATTTTGCCAAAAGCTTAAGCTTTGCTGATACTGCTGTAAAGCGATATCAATTTGGTCATAGCTAAAAGCATCTCGTCCTAGAATAAACTGCCAAGTAGCAAATAGGTCTGGTTCTATATCGATGGTTGCATAACTCAAATCCTGCAAAGCTGACTCAAGTTCCTGGCGTCGTCTACAGCCAGGTGCTAAATTGAGCGCGTCATTGGGGATAAACTCTCCGACATCCTTATCCAAAACTGTTGTAAAAAGTTCATCTGTTGCTTGATGCCACAACCTGAACAACTCTTTGGTGGTTAGCTTAAATTGAATTGAGGTGGCAGCCCAACTTTTGAAATCGGGGGCAAATCGCGTTATTTTATGCAATACTTCATCTGTTACCCACAACACGAGAGGGAAGTTAAAAGTTTTACGAAACTCTTCCCTCATTTGGTTAGTTGAGACTAGCATCTGCTCAATTGCTGCTACTGAATCTAAACCGAATACACTCAGAGCGCAAGTTTGGTTACCTTCAATAACAGTGAAGACGTTGCTATATAGGGTTTGGCTAGAATCTTGCAATACTAACTCCCTCACCGGGATTTCTTTGATTGCTTGCAGTTGCTGCCACATTTGCCGTGAACAAACTTCATAATTACAGCGAGCCAAAATGAGAGCAAACTGTCCTTGTGATAGAGTAATTGCCCGAAATAGCCGGGAGAGCGATCGCCCATTGAATATAGCTATTTCTTGTGAGCCACTTTGCTCACTCATCCAATCCATTTGTTGTCCGTTCATTAGTAGATGCACCTAAAATAAAGCTATTTAAAAGCCTTAACAAAAGCCTAACATTCAGCTGTATTCAAAAATCACTAAAAAATGATAAAGAAAAATATTTTTGACTGTATTTTGCGGTGCTCAAAGTCAGAATTAACATTAATCATAGAGATTTTTTAATGTAATTTAATTTATATTAAAAGTGATTTCACTCACTGACTCTATTCAATAAATCGCTGACAACAAAAGTAATGAAATGTAATAAAAACAGTATTAGTCATTGGTCATTGGTACAAAAAACAAATAACCAATAACGAATGACTAAAAGATTTACTTACTCCCTACTTTCCAAGATTGAAACCTTGCAGTTTCTTTCAGTGCTGGATTACTCCCAAACCATCGACCTAAATCATCTCTGTATTCAAAGACAAACATACTCCGCAACAAAGATTGAAATTCTCTTTCACCTTTAACGATTTGATGTTCTTCTACTTGAAATAGCAACTCCCATTCCTGCTCCTCTACTGCCAGGGCTAGGTCATCACGATAGCCTTTAATAACATTCTCTAAGCAACTACGGGACAGAGGAGGATCTTCCTGTTGTAGGCAACCGTAGAGTAACCCTAACAAGTTGCGCACATGACCGCCACTGATACGACAAAGCCGGTCTAGGGTTGAAGGTTGATCAAAAACCTCTGGGAGCAAATTTAACCTTTCCTGGGCATCAACATGGGGAAAGGCTCGCGCCAATACTAGCTGTTGTAGTAATGCCATCCCTTGCTGAAAATCACCATCGTCTCTTCGTTTTACTGGTACCATCGGTAACACTTTCGGTGCAACACCCCCTCCCAAGCGATTCTTTAAAGTTCCATACTCGTTGGAGAACATTAAGTCTAAGGGCAGGGTATAAACCACATGACACCTTAAGCCTCTTAACTGAGAACCACGGTCAATGAACAGGTACTCAGACTGAGATCGACCAGTGGACATTGGTCTGGGATCGACTCGGTCTAAATTATCAATAATTACGACTAGACCATTTTTGCCGCGCCTCTTAAGTTCCTTAATCCCTCGTTCCAGAATTTCTTCGTTGATAGCCTGCAAAATGCTTTTGGTGCGAGGCTCTAAGTGTTGCCTAAGCCGGTCACGCAATTGAGGGCTATCTTTAGTCTTCGCCGTAATTTTGCCAATACCGATGGACAATTCTGCTTCCCCTGACAACTCCACGGGAGTTTGCATGAAGTCTTTGATATCATTAAATACTTGAGTAAAGTACTTGGGTTGAAGGTGAATACCAATACCTTCTAGACTTTCACTGACTGACCTAGCAATGCTAAGCAGAATATCGCTAATATCGACATCATGCATATCTAAGTCACGACTTGATTCAAAATAAACCACATGAAAATCTTGCTCTTCCAGCAGAGCTTTCAAGCGCAACAATTCTGTAGACTTTCCACAGCCGATATGTCCTGTAAATAGTTGACAGGTGGGTTCATCCGGTGATAAACGGGTGATAGTTCTTTCTATCGCTTCAATGATCTTACCGCCCCGCACAGCAGAAAAATCAATATAGTATTTGCGATCCTCAGGATTCCCCACAACCAAAGTTTTTGCAGGGTTACAAGCTTTAAAAAATGTCGGTAGATGCAGTTTCATGCTCAAGGTAGATGCAGTTCCATTCTCAAGACTTACTCGCTCACGGTCTCAAATAGAGAGTAAATCATTAATTGAAACCATATACCTAGGGGTCACAACCCCTCAGTGAGAAATATCACTGCTTTAAGCATCAGTCTGTTGGTGTAACTAAAATTGATAATTGATTAAGCCTAATGGTTGATATAAGCCAGTGCAATCACTCCTAATTGCATAAGTCCTGAGTCGAGAAATATCAGAATGGGTAATCTAGATGCACAATGGCTTAATCGTGGGCAGATTTACAGTAGTGGTAATTTAGGAGTGGTTAAATGGAAAAGTATCTTGGGTTAATTTAACTACCCACCAAAGCCCTTTAACCAGGGTTGTGGAATAGCTACTACAAATTCACATACATTGGCTCCTAGCGATAGTAGATGGCAAACATCGCATCAGTTTCTCAATCACAATTAACCAACCGACGTAAACAACTGCAACGAGAACGGCAGATTAGATTGTTTCAGGCTATTTGGCGCTCCCTTTTAGTTGGGGGTATGGCTAGCGGTTTAGTTTGGGCGATTACCCTACCAGATTGGGTTATTGGTCAACCAGAACAAATTGTCATTGAAGGGAATGAGCTGCTTTCCTCCCAAGCAATTCGCTCTCTACTTCCTTTATCTTACCCTGAGTATTTACTGCAAGTAGAACCCCAAGTTATTGCCAACTCCCTAGAGTCTCAAGCTCCGATTGCCGAAGCCAAGGTTGTACGTCAACTGATGCCACCAGGATTGACTATTCAAGTTAAAGAACTTAAACCAGTAGCTATCGCTCAAGCCAGCAAACCTCC
Source organism: Symploca sp. SIO1C2 (assembly GCA_010672925.1). Classification (GTDB taxonomy): domain Bacteria; phylum Cyanobacteriota; class Cyanobacteriia; order Cyanobacteriales; family Coleofasciculaceae; genus Caldora. The sequence goes on from JAAHFP010000004.1 coordinate 165,331, forward strand.
TCAAAAAGTCAAAAATAAAACGTCTCCCCCAGAAAGGGGTTTATTGGATGCCCAGGGAAATTGGATGCCCGAAAGTAGTTTGCTCTCACTGGCGCCTAATTTACAGTTGCCCACACTGAAAGTGATTGGTTCGAGCCAGCAATACCTTTCCCACTGGCGAGTACTCTACCAAGAAGTCAGCCAATCCACCATAGAAGTTTTAGAGATTGATTGGCAAGATCCAGCTAACTTAATCCTGAAAACTGAACTAGGCCATGTACACTGTGGTTCCTATGGTTCCCGATTTGTTGACCAACTGACTGTTTTGTCTAGAATGCAAGAATTATCAAATCAGATCAAGCCTAGCCAAATTGCCTATATTGATCTTAAAAATCCAGATTCACCAACAATTCAGCTGAAAAATTAAATTGGGACTTTTCAACCGGAAAATCATTAAGATTAAGTAATGAAGCATTTCAACATAAACTATACTCTATGCTGCTGCCTTAGCTTAGTAGCAACTCTTGGCAGTCTTCTTTTACAACAGTATCAGCGCTGTAACCAAGAAACTTATTGGTTTTTCAATAGACTTACTCTATAGTTTACTCAGATTGCAACCCATAACTGATAAAGTTGATTATCAATCCTGACCTACTACAATGACGCTTAATAGTAAAATGGGGCTGGCCAGTCAAAGCTCTCATATCAATGGACACACAGATATTTCACTTGGAGTAGATAATACTCATCCCTTTAGTAATTCTGGATTACAGTTGAGCCAAACCCATGATATCAAGGGCATACCCAGGGAAGAAACTAGGAGTGACGAGATAGTGCCAAGTAGCGCCGCGAAAATTAAAGTCATTGGTGTTGGTGGTGGTGGGGGCAATGCGGTCAACCGCATGATTGCTAGCGAGTTAGCTGGGGTGGAATTTTGGTCGATTAATACAGATGTTCAGGCTCTTGCCCAAACTTCTGCCCCTAATCGCCTCCAGCTGGGACAGAAATTAACGCGAGGACTAGGAGCCGGAGGTAATCCGGCAATTGGTCAAAAAGCTGCTGAAGAATCCCGAGATGAAATTGCCCAAACGTTGGAAAATTCAGATCTGGTGTTTATTACTGCTGGTATGGGTGGTGGCACTGGTACAGGAGCGGCTCCCATTGTAGCGGAAGTGGCCAAGGAAATGGGTTCTTTGACTGTTGGTGTTGTCACTCGTCCTTTTACCTTTGAAGGTCGTCGTCGTACTAATCAAGCGGATGAAGGGATTTCTGCCCTGCAAGGTCGGGTAGATACTCTCATAGTTATTCCCAATAACAAACTTTTGTCGGTGATCCCTGAGCAAATGCCAGTTCAGGAAGCCTTTACCGTTGCTGATGATATACTGCGTCAAGGGGTACAAGGCATTTCTGATATCATTACGATTCCTGGTTTAGTTAACGTCGATTTTGCTGATGTTAGAGCTGTAATGGCAGATGCAGGTTCAGCACTAATGGGTATTGGAGTGGGCTCTGGAAAGTCGCGAGCGAGAGAAGCAGCAATGGCGGCTATTTCCTCCCCCCTACTTGAATCTTCCATTGAAGGAGCTAGGGGTGTTGTCTTGAACATTACTGGTGGTACTGACCTCTCCTTGCACGAAGTTAATGCTGCGGCAGAAACTGTTTATGAAGTTGTGGATCCCAATGCCAATATAATTTTTGGGGCAGTTATCGATGACAAGCTCCAGGGAGAAATTAGAATTACTGTTATTGCTACTGGATTTAGTGGAGAAGTTCAGTCTGTGCCCACTGTGAGGGAAGTCCCACAACAACGTCAGAGGCGACCAATTTCCCCAACACCCAATCCACCAGCTCCTCCTACTGTAGAACCCAGGAACAGACCGGAACTGGACATTCCCGAATTTCTGCAGAGGCGTCGGTTCCCCAGAAGTTAAACATCCAGAACTAGCAACCAGAATCTCCTAGCAGGGTGCACAATTTATGAACTTCTTGCCAAAGTATTGGTTGGTACAAGAAATTATCAAATTAGTTTTGAGATCACTATGAACTCTAATTTCCAGGGCAATACTCCCATCCCTAACCCGCAAACAGACCATTATGCGCCAGCAACAGCAGCAAACTCATACCGGGCTTCAGTGCCAATTTCCGTCTACCGAGAACTTGCAGCTGAGTTACAAGCAACCCAGGCAATGATGGATTCCCTCAATGCTCAAAATCAGCAATTAGTTCAACAAAATCAACAGCTACGACAAGAGGTAGCCAAAGTTCTTCTGTCTACTGAAAATTTACAGAAAGTTTTTACTTCCTTGGACTCAGCAAGTCAGGTGAGGGAAGTCCCTTCATCCCGAGTAGCCAGACAACCGGAGCCCCGTCCTGCCCCACCAGCACCTAAGCCTCAAGCAAAGGCAAGTTTCCCACCGGATGAATTACCGCCACCGCCACCTAGCCCACAGCCGGAACCTCCTCGTTCACCTTATAGAGAAACTTTGGTCATTGAACAAGAAGAACGTCGTCCCCGATCCACACCTCAATCAGAAGGTATATCAGAGGTCAGTGGCTGGTGGTTAATTGTTGCTATATTACTAATTGTACTCACAGCTTTCGGTACTGGATTTTTGATTATACGACCCCTGTTAAATAACGGCAGTAGTCGTTAACTTGTCATTGTTTGGCAAGCGAGTAACCAATAAGGTGTAACTATGAGAGCTGCGATTTTCATAAGTGGAGTCGGGGCACGATCACCCCTCAAAGCTCTACCCGGAAGGACTGTTGGGCTGAATTTCCTGCAATCCTTCTATATATAACCTTTTTCAGCAGGAGTATGAGGAGTTATTCCGGCTGAAAAGCTTATGGCCTTATTCCGCCGTTGCCAGCCAGTCTTCTACAGTCAGCTCTGGAACAAAGCAGCATATCCGAGTCGTGAGAAACCAAAACTAATTCTCTAACAATGGCGATCGCAGCTATAAAAATATCTGCATCTTCGTTCTTCTTGATAATAGCCGAAACTATGTTTGTATCGAGCAGATAATCCTTTTTTACCATCTCCCCTCCACAGCAGCATCAAATATTTCCATCTCCTCCGGGGTCAAATCGTCTAACATACCTCCGACTGCGTGGGTTACCATTATTTTATCAATTCGCTCGCTGAGATCCTCATCGTCGATCGCTTGGAGTTGCTCGGGACTAAATTTCGCTTTTGCCAAGTCCGATATGTAGTTAACAATTTCCTCTAGGTCTAGTTTTTCCCGAAACCAGCGATCGCTCTCCATCAAATTCTCCACTATCCGGGAGATCCGGGCGGCGATCGCATCTTTTTCTATAGTACTTTTAGTCATAAGTCCTCCTTATGGTTAATCCGCTGTAATGCTCAAGAATAAAGCTTGTCTATTTATTTATTTTAGCGATCGCCCCTCAAAGCTAATGGCACGATCACTCTTTAAACTAATTCAAACAAGCTTCCAGCTTTTGGGCAAGAACCCGGACGTGAGACTGCTGCATCGTCCCATAATGATCACCGGGAATAACATAAGTTTCTAACTCCCCTGTAACTAAAGAACTCCAGCCTCGATCGTCTTCTGGCGAGCTGGCACAAAACAGGGCAACCCGACCCGAATAAGGTTGAGGTTGATAGTTTGCCAGAGCAATTCGGTTGGCTTTGAAAACTTGGAACAAACGACACATTTGCTCTATACCCACTTCCGGCGGCAACAGATTCCGGCGTTTGGCTGCCGCCAAGATGTTCTGTAATGGTTCTTCTGGCTTGAGTTGCTGGATATTCTGGGCAGAAATAGGCAGTTGGGTTCCAAACAAACCGCCCAAGTCAGCAGCTAGAGAATTGGCCAAAGTTGCTTCATCTATTTGTTCTACTTGCGACGAAGCTGCGATTGGCGTGTAGCTATCGATTAAAGCAACAAGTGCCACCTCTTGCCCTAGGGAAAGTAACTGTCGCGCCATTTCCCAAGCAACCACACCGCCCATAGACCAACCGCCCAGATAATAAGGACCGTTAGCTTGAATTTCCTGTAAGGCTTCTATATAAATAGCCGCCATAGACTCTATCTCGGTCAAGGGTTCTTTTTCGTCAGATAATCCCAGAGACTGCAAGCCGTAAAACGGTTGGTTGTTGCCTAGATGTCGGGCTAATTCTGCATAGCAGAGAACGTTGCCCCCAATCGGATGCACGCAGAACAAGGGCGGCAAATCTCCCGAATGTTGAATCGGAACTAAGGGAGAAGAGGAGCGGAAATTGCCCTGCGCCGACAGCAAATTAGCTTGACTTTCGATAGTTGGTTCGGTAAATAGCGTTGTCAAAGGTAGATGAATGCCAAACTGCCGTTCGATGCGAGCCATCAAGCGTACCGCTAATAGGGAATGACCGCCCAAGTCAAAGAAGTTGTTTGTGACTCCTACGGGACTGACATTGAGAACTTCCGACCAAATTTGAGATAATTGCAGTTCTACCGCGTTGCGGGGCGGGATCAAGCTAGCGGCGAAGGAGAGATTGTCTCCATCGGGTGCGGGTAGGGCGGGGCGATTGACTTTTCCGTTAGGAGTTAAAGGTATTGTCTCTAAAAATACGAAAGCTCCTGGCACCATGTAAGAGGGAAGTTTACTTTTCAGGAAACCCCGTAAAACAGACCCCGCTAGTTCTTCTTCTGCCTCAGGAACGATATAGGCAACGAGGCGCTTGTCCCCTGAAATGTCTTGTCCGACAATAACCACCGCTTCGTGGACTTCTGGGTGTTGAGCTAACGTTGCTTCGATTTCCCCGAGTTCGATGCGGAAGCCTCGGATTTTCACCTGGTTGTCGATGCGTCCGATAAATTCAATATTGCCATCCGGGAGATAGCGGGCTAAATCGCCGGTTTTGTATAAGCGAGAACCTAGTTCGTCGCTAAAGGGATTGGGGATAAACTTTTGGGCGGTTAATTCGGGACGCTTGAAATAACCTCGGGCTAATCCCATACCGCCGATATGGAGTTCCCCTGATACGCCAATGGGAACGGGTTGTAAATATTTGTCGAGAATATAGATTTGGGTATTGGAAATGGGACTCCCGATCGACAGTGACACATTTTCGTGGCTTTCTATAAGATCAGAAGCATTCACCGAACAAACTGTTGACCAAACTGTAGCCTCTGTCGGACCGTATAAGTTCCAGAGAGAAGAGCATTTTCCTAGAAGTTGAACAGCTAGTTGCTTAGACAAAGCTTCTCCACCACAAAGTATTTTCAATTGCGGACTGCCTTGCCAACCGGAGGCCAGCAGCATTCGCCAAGTTGCCGGAGTGGCTTGCATCGCGGTAGCACCAGAAAGTTCCAATTTCGATAGCAGCCGCTTGCCGTCAGTTGCTTCCTCTCGACTCGCTAAGATTACTTTTGCTCCCACGATTAACGGTAAGTAAATCTCTAGGGCAGCAATGTCAAAACTGATGGTCGTGACAGCTAAGATAGCGTCCGTATCGCTTAACCCTGGTATCGTTCGCATTGAACATAGAAAGTTGACTAGAGATTGATGGCAGATTTGCACCCCTTTGGGCTTGCCTGTGGAGCCGGACGTATATATGACGTATGCTAAGCTGTCAGGTCGGACTGGAAGCGAGGCATTAGTTGTGCTATTGGTCGATATCGATTCCCAGTCACTATCTAAACAGACAACTAGCTCTGGTAAAGATGGCAGTTGTATCGCTAGTTCTTTTGTTGTTATTAATATTGTTGTTTGGGAATCAGAAAGTATATAGGCGAGGCGCTCTGGTGGATAATCTGGGTCTAATGGCAGGTATGCCCCACCGGTTTTGAGAATCCCCAATAATCCTACTATCATAGAGAGCGATCGCTCTACACAAATACCGACTAGCACTTCTGCCCCTACTCCCAAGCTTTGCAGGTAATGCGCCAGTTGATTTGCCCGTAAGTTCAGCTCGCGATAGGTAAGTTGTTCTTCCTCAAATACTACTGCTATTGCATCTGGCGTCCGTTCTACTTGCTTTTCAAATAACTGATGAAAGCAATAATTTTCGGGGTATTGTGAGCGAGTATTGTTCCACTCTAGCAACAGTTGATGTCGTTCTTCTTCCGCCATCAAAGGCAAAAAAGCAACCCTTTCTTCAGGAGAAGCGACAATAGCTTCCAATAAATTCTGAAAATGTACTGCTATCCGGGAGATAGTCTCGGCGTCAAATAAATCAGTATTGTATTCCCACCTGCCCGTTAATCCTGACTCTGTCTCCCTCATCCACAGAGTCAGGTCAAATTGGGAAGTAGCGTTATTAGTTGCCAAACGACTTACCTTTAATCCCGATAATTCCCAACTTTCCCCAGTCTTTTCGGCTTCTGCATATTGCAGCGCAAACATAACCTGAAATAGCGGCGTATAGCTTTGGTTGCGCTCTGGTTGCAATTCTTCTACCAATTGCTCGAAGGGCACATCTCCATGAGAATAGGCATCTAGGCAAGTTTCTCGCAACTGATGCAACAAAGAAGCAAAACTGGAATTTTCTTCAAAGGTAGTTCGCAATACTAAGGTATTGACAAAAAAGCCAATTAGTGATTCTATTTCCGGGCTAGATCTGTTGGCAATGGGAGACCCCACCACAATATCTGTTTGGCCGCTATAACGATAAAGCAAGGTGCTAAAAGCCGCCAACAGAGCCATAAACAGAGTGGCACCATATTTTTGACTTACCTCCAACAGTTTAGTAATCAATTCTACAGAGAAAGAAAAAGACACACTCGCACCTCGCAATCCCCGAACTGAAGGCCGGGGTCGGTCTGTTGGCAATTCTAATTGAGGCGGAATTCCGGCTAACTGTTGTTTCCAGTAGTCTAGTTCGGTAGCAATGGCCTCTGGAGTCAAGCACTGACGCTGCCAAATGGCAAAATCTGCATATTGGATGGGGAGTTCTGGTAAAGGGGAAGGTTTTTGTTGAGAAAACGCTTCATATAGAACCTGCAATTCGCGGAAAAATACCCCCAGAGACCAATCATCGGAGACTATATGGTGCATAGTCAGCAGTAGGATATTAGACTTGGCGCTCAAACGCAATAGTTTAAATCGCACTAACAGTTCGGTAGCGATGTCAAAAAATTTGCTTGCTTCTTCTTTAGCTAATCTTTGTACTTCGCTTTCTCGACTTGCTTCGGGGATATTCTGTAGATCTATAACTGGAAGTTCTAGATTAGACGCAGGGGCGATCACTTGGAATGGAGTGCCATTCTCGGCGGGAAAAGTGACGCGCAGAACTTCGTGACGGCGGACTATTTCTAATAAAGCTGCTTCTAGGGCGACAATATTCAGACAACCATCTAGGTGGATTGCTACGGGAATATTGTAGGTGGCGCTTTTCTCTTCCAGTAGCTCTAGAAACCAAAGTCTTTGTTGGGCAAAAGATAAGGGCACATTTGCGTCTTTTGTTCTTGGGGTAATAGGTGGCAGTTGTAACCTAGTTACTCCCTCGCTGCGAGCCTTGTCTATCTCTTTAGCTAGTTCTGCGATTGTCGGCAATTGAAATAGCTTTTTCAATGGTAGCTCTACCGAAAAAGTATCCCCTATCCTCGATATCGCTTGCATCGCTTTCAGAGAATGTCCTCCAATTTCAAAGAAATTCTCCTCTATTCCCACCTTTTTCAATCCCAATACTTCATCCCAGATGGCAGCTAGCAACTCTTCTGTGGGAGTGCGAGGGGCTATTTTCTCAGTCGAACTGCCGAAATTAGAAGCATCCGGTTCCGGTAGGCCACGGCGATTTATTTTGCTGTTGGGAGTTAGAGGGATAGCATCTAAAAAGACAAATGCGCTGGGCACCATGTAGTCAGGTAGCTTGGTTTTCAGGAACGTTCGCAAAACAGATACCGCTACTTGTTCTTTAGCAACAATATAGGCAACGAGGTGCTTGTCCCCAGTCGAATCTTCCCGAACAACAACCACGGCTTCCCGCAAGTTTGGGTGTTGAGTTAACGTTGCTTCTATTTCTCCAAGTTCGATGCGGAAGCCTCGGATTTTTATCTGGTTGTCGATACGTCCGATAAACTCAATGTTGCCATCCTGGAGATAGCAGGCTAAATCCCCTGTTTTGTATAATCGTGAATCCAGTTCGTTGCTAAAGGGGTTGGGGATAAACTTTTGGGCGGTTAATTCGGGGCGGCCTTGATAACCTCGGGCTAATCCCGCACCGCCGATATGGAGTTCCCCCGGTACACCGATAGGAACCGGTTGGAGATAGCGATCGAGAATATAGATTTGGGTATTGGCAATGGGAGTACCAATCGAGCAGTTGATATCTTGGTGGTGGGAGGAATAACTAGAGGCATTGATATGGCAGGCAGTTGACCAAACTGTAGTCTCCGTTGGGCCATATAGGTTCCAGAGACAAGCTCCTTTTTCTATGAGGCGAAAAGCTAGTTCTCGGGGTACGGCTTCGCCACCGCAAATAATTTTTAATCCACTACTACTCTGCCAACCAGCCGCCAGCAGCATTTTCACGGTGACTGGAGTTGCCTGCATCGCAGTAGCGCCAGAGTTTTCCAATGTTGACAATAGCTGCTTGCCGTCAGTAGCCACTTCCCTAGAGACCAAAATAGTTTTTCCACCGACTATCAGTGGCAGATAAATTTCCGGAACTGCCATATCAAAACCGATAGTGGTAGCTGCCAGAATAGAATCGCTGTTGCTTAAACCGGGGGCGACTTGCATTGCAGTCACAAGGTTAACGAGGGATTTGTGGCATATTTCTACGCCTTTGGGTTGTCCGGTAGAGCCGGAGGTATAAATGACGTATGCGAGATTCTCAGGTTGAGAAGTTACTTCTGGATTGCGATCGCTAAACTCAGCTATTTGTTCTGAATCTGTATCTAAGCAGATTGATCGCGCCGAATGTTTCGGTAAAGATGTCAATAATGTTTCCCGAGTCACCAACAAATTTATCCCGGAAGAAGAAAGGATGCTGGCGATGCGATCGCTCGGATATTCTGGATCTAGAGGCACATAAGCCCCACCAGCTTTAAGAACCCCCAGCAATCCTATAATCATTTCCAGCGATCGCTCGACGCAAATCGCCACTAGCACCTCTGGTCCCACTCCCAAGCCTTGCAAATACCGCGCCAATTGGTTTGCTTTCGCATTTAACTCTCGATAGGTTAGTTGTTCTTCCTCAAAAACCACTGCCACGGCATCGGGAGACCGTTCCACCTGTTCCTCAAACAATTGATGGATGCACTTATCCCGGGGATACTCTGCTTTGGTCTCGTTCCACTCTACTAACAACTGATGGCGTTCCCATGGAGTCAGCAATGGCAGTTCCCTAATTCGCACTTCAGGATTGGCGACTATTGCTTCGAGCAAAGTCTGAAAATGTTCTGCCATCCGCGAGATAGTTTCTGCCTCAAATAAATCCGTGCTGTATTGGAAATACCCGTTCAGTTCGCGCTCAGTCTCCCACACCAGAAGGCATAGATCGACCGCAGTCGTTTTATCCTCAATATCTTGGATTGACCGCAGGGGTTCGCTTTTCAGACCGGATGTTTCTAGTTGCTCTAGTTTGCTAGTCGGTAAGTTAACCCAATCCAACATAACCTGAAACAGAGGATTGTGGCTCAGTTGCCTTTCTGGTTGTATAGCTTCTATTACTTGCGCGTATGGCACATCTTGATTAACCAAAGCTTCTAGCACTGTCTGACTTACCTGAGAGAGCAAATCTCGGAAAGTGGGATTGTTATCCAATTCAATTCTCAGCACCAGCAGATTCAAAAATGGACCGATTAACGATTCAGTTTCTACCAAATTGCGCTGGGTTACTGGCGTGCCAATATTGATATCCTCTTGAGAACTGTAGCGAAAGAGCAAGGTTGCCCAAGCTGCCAACACGGTCATATATAAAGTCGCACCCTCTCGCTGACTTAATTTCAAGAGTTTTTCAGTAAGGTCGGCGCGAACGTGAAAGTGCTGCCTGCCCCCTCGGAAAGTCTGCTCCGAAGGGCGGGCTCGGTCTGTTGGAAGTTCCAAAAGCGGCAGACTGTCTGAGAGTTGTTTTTTCCAATATTCGAGCTGGGATTCTAGCATCCATTCAGTTAGCTGCTTCCTTTGCCAGCAAGCAAAATCGGCATATTGTACGGACAGCTTTGGCAAAGGTGAGGATTGACCGGATACAAAAGTCGAGTAAAGAGACATCAACTCTTGGAAAAATATTCCTGTTGACCAAGCATCGCCAATAATGTGGCTCATCGTTAGCAGTAAAGCATGGGATTTCGATTCCAATCGCAGCACCATGATTCGTAGCAAGGGGCCTTGAGCAAGGTCAAAAGGATGCTCTAATTCTTCTTGGGCATATTTTTTAAGAGTTTCAGATTTTGCCTCTAGTGACAGGTTTTGCAAATCAATCACTGGCACAGGTATCTGTAAGGAAGGAGCAATGACCTGCACCAACAAACCATTAGTTAATGTGAAGGTGGAGCGCAGGATTTCATGACGGCTCACAATTTCGGCAACGGCTCGTTCGAGGGCAGTTAGATTAAGAATTCCAGTTAAACGCCACGCTGCTTTAATGGTGTAGTATATGGCACTGTTTCGGTCTTGCTGAATTAGATACCAGAATTGTTCCTGAATAAAAGATGAGGGTAGGTTTTGGTTACGTGCAGCTGGCGCGATCGCTTTTGTTGTCGGCTCCGAATTTTCTTGAATGCTTGTCCCTATCGCCAAGGTTAACTCGGCAATGGTTGGACATTCAAACAAAGTATAAACTGGCAAATCTAAATTGAAGGCATCGCGGATGCGACTTAGAACTCTGGCTACCAGTAGGGAATGTCCGCCCAGTTCAAAGAAATTGTCGTGTATGCCGACTTCCTCTCCTAGCAAAGCGCTCCAGATATCTGCTAAAACCTTTTGACTTTTGCTACTAGGCTGCACAAAGGGGGTTGATAGATGGAGACGGGAGACTTCCGGAACTGGGAGAGCGAGACGATCTATTTTATTGTTGGGAGTCAGGGGCAAAGCGTCTAGGATGACAAAAGCACTAGGCATCATGTAGTCTGGCAGCCTTTCCGATAAGAAACTACGCAGCTCCTTGATAGTAGGAACAACCTGGCGAATGAGAACTATATAAGCAACTAAGTGGGGGTTCCCAGGACTGTTTTCGTGGCTAGTCGCTACCACAGATAACACCTTCGGGTGCTGCCCAAGGGTTGCTTCGATTTCTCCAAGTTCGACGCGAAAACCTCTTATTTTGACTTGAAAATCTTGGCGACCTAAAAACTCTAATGTGCCATCTGGCCTTAATCGACCCAAGTCTCCGCTACGATAAATCTGTCGCTTTCCTCCTTCTGGATCTGGCAAAAATACAGTTTCTGTTAATTCTGGCTTTTGCCAGTAACCCAAAGCAATATAGGCGCTGCGAATGGCAATTTCTCCATAGTCAGGTGCGGGTTTGCCTGCTTCATCCAGCAGTAATAGCTCCGTTTCTGCAACTGGATACCCGACTGACAGTAACCCTAGATCGCCTATTTCCGTTTCCTTATTTAGGGTATATTGAAAGTTAAAGGAAGATTCGGAACATCCCATCAAATTGACCAATAGGCAGTCTGAAGCGAAATATTTTTTATAGGATTCAAAGTCTGTTGTTAAGGCGGCTTCTCCTCCCAATACTACTAAACGAATCCAGTCTAGCTCAGTCTGCTTCGCCCCATTCTTTTCTTTCAGAATCTCAATTAATTGCCGATAAACTGTTGGTGTCGAGTGATAAATCGTAATTTTTTCTTGGCTCAACCATGTTCCCAAACTGGCAAAACTTTCTTGTTTCAGGTCAAATAAGCATAGAGTTGCTCCATTTAGCAATGAAGCAAATATATCAATTATGGCCGCATCAAAACTATAGGAAGACAGCAGCGTCAGTCTGTCAGCTCCAGTAATATGAAGATTGTTGCTGTAAGCTCTAATAAAATGGAGAATATTGCGGTGATTTTGCACTACTCCTTTGGGCACCCCTGTCGAGCCAGATGTGTAGAGGATATAGGCTGGTGCTTCTGGCGAAATCGACAGCACGAGGTTGGAGACAGTAGTTGGGCACTCTAGGTTATCAATATTGACTATCGCTATTTTTCCTTGAGTTATCTTTTGTGCCAAATCCCAATTTGTCTTATTTGTCAAGATAATTTGGGGTTGGGAATCTTGCAAAATATACTTTAGTCTGGAACTGGGATAGGTTGGATCGAGGGGAATATAGATTTTGCCAAGCTTGAGGACTGCCAAGATACTAGCGATCGCTGGGGCATCATGTTCTAGCAGTAGAGCTATTCTCTCTAAACCATTGTGGCAACTATTGAGGATATAATTTGCCGTTGCATTGGTGCAATTGTTTAAGGTTTGGTAAGTCCACTGGTAATTTTTGCTGGAAATCGCAATTGACTGAGGCACTCTCCGTACCTGTACCTCAAAGCGATCGCCTATGGAGCTATCCAGAGCCTGCAAGGGAAAATCCATAAATCTAGTATCGTACTAGAGATTGGTAGAAATTGCCTGAACTGGACAAGTGGGAATACATTGCTCACAAACAATGCAGCGCGATCGCGAGAAATGGAGTCTAAATGTCTCTGGGGCCAGAGTTAGGGCTTGGGTGGGACAGACACCAGTACACAAACCACAATCTACACAACTGTCTTCTTCAATCAAAATTTCTCGCCCAACTAGTGAAACATGGATATCGACTGAACGCATCCACTCAATCGCTGCATCTATCTGATCAATCTCTCCCAAAAGTTCCATGACCAAGGTTCCCATTTGATTGGGAGCCACTTGAGCTCGGATGATATTTGCTGCTACATTGAAATCTTTCGCTAATCGGTAAGTTACCGGCATTTGAACGGCACGTTGAGGAAAGGTCACTGTTACCCGTTTTTTCATAGTTTTGTTAAAGTATTGTTGTGAAAGTTAACAAAGTTATTAGTTAAGGTCTGAGATTTTCTCTGTTCCTTCTTCTTTAATTAAATGAGAGTGAAGCATGACTCCAAATTTACCCGACTCAGTACCGGCATCCTCCGAGAAAACTGAGACTACTAACGATACCCGTATCAGAAACTTTGTAATTGCTCTAGTAGCGATCGCTCTCGGTGTTGCCTTGTTCCTGGGGTTAAAAACGGAAACTGGTTCTGCTTCCCTAGAAACCCAAGCAGCGGCATCCACTCCCCTAGAAGTAGCATTGAGCAATGACAAGCCAACATTGATGGAGTTCTATGCTAACTGGTGTACCGCTTGTCAGGCAATGTCCAAGGATTTGAGTGAATTGAAACAGCAGTATGCCACAAAAGTAAATTTTGTCATGCTGAATGTAGATAACAGCAAGTGGTTGCCCGAAATCCTCAACTATCGGGTTGATGGTATACCGCATTTTGTATTTTTAGGTGCAAACGGGCAAGCGATCGCTCAGACAATTGGGGAACAACCTCGTTCTATCCTAGAAGCTGATTTAGAGGCTCTAGTTGCTAATGTACCACTACCTTATACCCAGGATAGTGGACAGATTTCTGCTTTTGAAGTACCAATCTCATCCACAAAGGCTAGTCAAGATGACCCTCGTAGTCATGGGGCTCAAGTAATGACCAATGACGAATAATCATTGGTGAGTGTCAAGGGAGCTGGGGGAGCTGGGGGAGCTGGGGGAGCTGGGGGAGCTGAGGGAGCTGGGGAAGCTGAGGGAGCTGGGGGAGCTGGGGGAGCTGAGGGAGCTGGGGGAGCTGAGGAAAGTGCTCAAACACCATATGTGGGAGTTGACAAAATGTGCGACTCTTTAACTTGTCACCAATGACAAATGACAAATGACAAATGACAAATGACAAATGACAAATAACCAATGACCAAAATGCCTTTGGCCTCTCGCCTATTTTTCTCCCACCTTTTGGTGATGATTGTGGGGGTGGCTTCTTTGGTAATCATTGGCAAACTATCTTCCCGTCCTTTGTTTGTCTTGCATTTGCAAAAACTTGAAGGTCGGGGCATCACTTTACACTATACCCATACAGAAGTATTAGATGGGTTTCAAATTGCCTGGAATCGCAGTACTTTCTGGTCAGTGATTGTTGGTGCTACTGCTGCGGGAGGGCTGAGTTACTGGGCTTCCCAGCGCATTGTACAGCCTTTAACTCAAATGAGAAAAGTTACCCAGAAATTTGCAGCAGGACAACTGGATGAGCGTTTACCTCCCAGTGAAATTCCGGAAATCAACCAACTAGCTAACAGTTTTAACCGGATGGCAGTTAGTTTAGAAGATGTTGAGCATCGACGGCGAGAGTTGGTAAGTGACCTCACCCATGAATTAAGGACTCCTCTAACAGTGTTGCGGGGTTATTTGGAAGAATTAGCCACTGAGCGACTAGAGGCAACGCCAGCAGTATATCAGCAGCTGGCAAAGGAAACTAGACGTTTGGAAAGGTTGATTAATGATTTGCAAGAACTTTCCAAGGCAGAGGCAGGGTATTTGCCGATTAAGATTGAGCCAGTAAATTTGCGTCCGTTGTTAGAGTCTTTGGTACAAAAATTTGCAGACCAGTTACTGGAAGATGGCCCTGTATTGCGGTTAGATTGTCCCAGTCAACTACCGAATGTACTGGCGGATATCGACCGGTTAGAACAGGTATTGGTTAATCTTTTAGGCAATGCGGTGACTTATACCAAAACTGGCTCCATTACTGTCCGTGTTGAGAAGGAATCTATCGGTAATCCTGTATCCAGATTGGGGATTGCTGTGATTGATACGGGTGTAGGAATTGCCTCTCAGGATTTGCCCCATGTGTTTGAACGGTTCTGGCGAGCAGAAAAGTCACGCAATCAACATAATGGTGGCACTGGGATTGGTTTGGCGATTTCTCAACGGTTGGTGGAATTGCAAGGGGGTAAGATTGAGGTAGAAAGCGAGGTTGATGTGGGATCTACATTTAGATTTTATTTGCCTTTGGCGTAATTGTTTGTAGGGGCGTAGCATTGGCGCTAGCATATTGCCCATAAAATCAAAGTTTTGTTCCGCCAATGCTACGCCCTTCCGGGATTTATGTAATAGAGCGAATATTTAAACAAATATAGTAATTCAGAAAACTGAGTTTTTCCTGAGAAAAGCATCAGGTAATCATAAAATTATCTCAAAAAAATTTCAGCAGAATAACCAGATTAATTCACCTTTGGGGTGAAGAATAGGATTAGTAAAAAATTTTACTGGGTAGTCATTTATATCGCATTGTAAATTTCCCTAGGTTCAGCTAAGGCTATGAGCGCATAGCATGGAACAATAGACATCATCAAATCAGCTAATGATAACTAGAGAGTAAAAATTTAACCTAGTTTTAACTGAGACATTACTAAATAGCCAACTACACCAAATCCCTAAATCTTAACCGCGTGAGGTCAAGCGATGACGAAACAAAGAATCAAGCGTCAATTTTCTACCAGAAATCTGCTCAAGTTTTCCAAGCTAGTTGGATTAGCACTACTGGCAGTCAGTCTCACCCTTGTCTTTGCTAATTCTCCTGCCCTGGCTCAAGAATCAGCTAATGCTCAGGGATTCAATCCCCAGCAAAGCCTGCTAGATGCCCTACAGTGGATTGATGATCTTGGCCCTACTGGACCAATTATGTTTATGGTTATCTATCTCGTTGCCACTGTAGCTTTCTTACCGGGATCAATTCTTACTCTGGGTTCTGGCGTACTCTTTGGTGTATTTTTAGGTTCCTTTTACGTTTTCATTGGTGCGACCCTGGGAGCTACTGCCGCTTTCCTAGTTGGACGCTATTTGGCAAGAGGTTGGGTTGCTAAGAAGATTGAAGGTAACAAAAAATTCGCCGCAATTGATCAAGCTGTTGGTCGGGAAGGATTAAAAATCGTCCTTCTCACCCGACTATCTCCTGTATTTCCTTTCAACATCTTAAACTACGCCTATGGTTTGACGGGAGTTTCCCTCAAAGACTATGTAATTGGTTCCTTAGGTATGATCCCAGGAACAATTATGTATGTTTACATTGGTTCCTTGGCTGGTAGTCTTGCCACGATTGGTACTGGGGATTCACCTACCAATGCTGCGGTGCAGTGGGCGATCCGAATCATCGGTTTTATCGCAACGGTAGCGGTGACAGTTTATGTAACTAAGGTGGCAAAGAAGGCTTTAGATGAGGCAGTTTCTTAGTTTAAGAAGGCAGGAGGCTGAACCCACCCCTAACCCCTCCAAGGAGGGGAACAGGAGGCAGAAGGGAAGAAAGCTTGTGTAGTAAGTTTTTTCACCTCTTTTTACTGACAGGTTATTTCCGTCGCACTGTACTAGTTTGTTGTTTGTTATTAGTTTTTGGTTGTTTGTTAGTTATTAATAACTAATAAAAAAAATTGTAATTTCACAGGAGTTATTTATGTACAATTCCCCATTCGAGAGAGTGAGTGTTCCACCAATGGATGAATATAACCAGACTTTGGTTAACTATGTTCATCCACCAGATTGGGTTAATCCAAAACCAGTTGATTGTTACGATTTAGTAGTGATTGGTGCTGGTACTGCCGGATTAGTGGTGGCTGCCGGAGCAGCGGGTATGGATATTGGTTTAAAGGTTGCTTTGATTGAAAAGCATTTAATGGGTGGAGACTGTTTGAATGTAGGTTGTGTACCTTCCAAGTGCCTAATAAGCTCTTCTCGTGTAGTTGCTCAAATGCGAGAAGCCGCAGCATTTGGTATTCGTCCACCAGAGAATATTGAAGTGGATTTTCCTGCGGTGATGCAGCGGATGCGTAAGCTGAGAGCAGGGATTAGTCATCACGATTCTGCTCAGCGTTTTAGAGATACTTATGGTATTAATGTATTTTTAGGTAACGCTAGTTTTTCTAGTGATAATACTGTAGAAGTAGGGGGTCAAACTCTCAGATTTAAGAAAGCAGTGATTGCTACAGGCGCTAGAGCAGTAAGACCTAAAGTTGATGGGATAGCAGAGGCAGGTTTTCTTACCAATGAAACCGTTTTTTCCCTAACAGAATGTCCCAAGCGTCTTGCTGTGATTGGTGGCGGCCCGATTGGTTGTGAATTGGCTCAATCTTTCCACCGCTTAGGTTCTGAAGTGGTGCTGTTTCATCGTGGCTCTCATATTTTAAATAAGGAAGATGCGGACGCCGCAGAAATTGTGCAAAATGTTTTTATTAAAGAAGGTATTGGCCTAGTATTAGGTTGTAAAATGCACCGGGTGGAAAAGACTGAAGCTGGTAAAACTATCTACTTTAGTAGCTTCGATGGCAAAGAAGAGTCAGTGACGGTAGATGAGATTTTAATTGGTGCAGGCAGGGCTCCTAATGTCGAAGGTCTGAATTTAGAAACAGTCGGGGTAGAATACGACCAACGTAAGGGGGTGAAAGTGGATGATCATCTCCAGACTACAAACCCCAAGATTTATGCTGCTGGTGATATTTGTATGGATTGGAAATTTACCCATGCAGCTGATGCCGCCGCGAGGATTGTAATTAAGAATACTCTCTTTTCCCCCTTTGGCTTAGGACGTTATAAACTGAGTAATTTAGTTATGCCTTGGGCTACCTATACTGACCCAGAAATTGCCCATGTGGGGATGTCTGAAGAGCAGGCTCAAAAGCAGGGATATGATGTTAGTACTATTAAGATACCTTTTAGTACTGTAGATCGAGCGATCGCGGATGGGGAAGAAGAAGGTTTTGTGAAAATCCACCATCAGAAGGGTAAAGATAAGATTTTGGGGGCGACAATTGTTGCTAGTCATGCTGGTGACATGATTAGTGAGATAACTACCGCAATTGTCAACAAAGTAGGATTAAGTGGTCTCTCCAGTGTGATTCATCCTTATCCAACTCAGGCTGAAGGAATTAAAAAAGCAGCAGATGCTTATCGTCGGACGTTGTTGACTCCAACTAGTAAGAAATTTTTGGAATTTATCAGCAAGTTTTCTTGAGTGGTATCTATCACTAATTGCGTCAACCAACCAGGGGTTCAAACCCCTGTCTAATAGCTCAAGTCCGTTTTAACGGACTGTTAGCTCAATTCCTAGGATGAGCTTTTACCCATCCGTGATAACCAATAACCATGTTTCTCACAAATTATGCGATCGATAGCATTTTTGTGGTATTATTTTATCATCGAAAAATTTGCGCACATATAGACTGTAATTTTAGTTGTTTACAGTAGCATAGCTAATCTAAAAATACGATTGCCTAGGGCTTCAACACTAGCTGCTCCCTAATTCATTGGACTTGAGACTAATCTTCTTTCCCAGTACAGTTAAAAACCAGATTCTGTAGGGGCGGGTTCGCCGATTATTAAGCAAATTGACCAGCCAAGATGCTAAACCCGCCCCGGTTTGCCCAGGAATGATTGTTGTTACGTCATGTTGTATTGAAACAACCAGAAGAGCAACTCTGCTACCCTCTATTTTTCAACTCGGTTTGATTACGGGCAATTGTCTTGACATGCTGTTAGGAGGCCGGGGCGAGTTTAGATAAGTTATCGTTGAGTAACTTGTACTTTTGCTGAACCAGCCCCTACATCTGCTGATTTTTGACAACAGAACAAAATTTGGTACGGTTTTTATTCCTTGTCACCAATGGACAAAAACCTACTAAACAGATGCGATCGCTAGCATTTTTATGATATTATTTTATAATGGAAAAATGTACGCACATATAGACTGTAATTTGGGTTATTTACAGTAGCATAGCTAATCTAAAAATACGATTGCCTACAGCATCAGCACTAGCTGCTTCTTAATCCATTGGACTTGAAACTAATCTTATTTCCCAGTACAGTTAAAAACCAGATTCTGTAGGGGCGGGTTCACCGATTATTAAGCAAATTGACCAGCCAAGATGCTAAACCCGCCCCAGTTTGCCTAGGAATGATTGTGGTTATGTCCTGTTGTATTAAAACAACCAGAAGATCAACTCTGCTACCCTCGGTTTTTCAACTCAGTTTGATTATGGGCAATTGTCTCGACATGCTGTTAGGAGGCCGGGGCGGGTTTAGATAAGTTATCGTTGAGTAACTTGAACTTTTGGTGAACCCGCCCCTACATCTCATATTTTTGACAACCGGACAAAATTTGGTACTCGACTTATTATCAAAGTGCTAGAACCTTAAATGGTTGATTATTGGCTTCCCAAGTGCAAATCTTTGAGTAGAGGAGTGTTTTGCAAAAGTAAGCTTCTTCGTAAGCAAGCCTCAAACTGCGCTCAAGAATATTCGGTTCAACTTCAGCTGCTTTGTTAGAACCAATCACCTTGCGTAAACTGAGGGATAGGATTTCCACTAAATCATGACCACAGCATACTTGCCAAGGATCGTGACTGCTGCTTTTTTGTTTAATTACCCAGGTTTTTAGCTCTTCCTTTTGCCATGAGCAAGAAGGAGATTTATTTCTGACTTCTGTAATCAATTTTAGCTCATCAATTTGCAGAGTTGTCTCGTTAATGAATTTACTGAATTTGATACCGTTAAAAGTCAGATTTAGCTTTTCACATTGAGAAACCCAACGTAGATAACCAACAGACATCCCTGCTGCCGCTAATACTGTTCTTACATCTTGGGCAAAGTTGTTAATCTTGTCCTCTGAACCAAACTCAGCTACTACTTTATCAAAAGCAGGAGAGTTGATCAGCATAGTTTCGAGATCATGGCTGTCAGTGTGTAGAAGATTAGGACTACAATCTAACAAAGGTTCAAGGTGGTCAAAATCTGCATCGATAATGGCTAAAATTCCTGGAAAATCTGATTCCTCTAAAATTTCCAGAACCGCAATAACACGTAGTTTACTGGAGGGCTTTCCCGAAACGATAACTACTTGACAGGCTGAACTGTTAACCAAGCGCTCGTAAACCAGTTTATCTGAATGACCTTCTACCAACAAGAAAGTCCCGGAAAAAGTACTGCGTAGAAATCGAATCTGGTTTGCATCACGCTCAACTGTCAGGTATTCCCTCAATTTTCTAGTCCCTTCAATTCAACTGTCAAATCCCACCGATTTTGTATTATATCCGGAGAATGAGTAGCCATGAGGATATCTAAGTCTGCAAGTTCGGTAATTTCTTGCAAGTCCTTGATAAATTCAACCTGCCATCCTACATGAAGAGACAATTCCGGCTCATCAATTAAGACTAGGGTTTTAGGTTCAACTTTGAATAAGAGTTCATAGAGCATTATTAACTCGTGTTGCTCACCAGATGATAAATCTGTTGGTGCAAGTGTTTTTTGCTCAGAGGCAGAAGATGGATCATAACAGGTTGTGAACACAAACCCTTTCTCTTTGCTAAAGTTAATTTTCTTATAGGAATAAATAAATTTTCTATTGATAATCTTTCTGAGTAACTCTATTTTGTTGGCTATTTCGCTAAAAACATCAAGTTTAGTTGCAACATCCTCAATATACACCGACAAAATATTTTTAGTGCTTTCATCTATAGATTTAGGTTGAATTTTAAAGTCTGTATTGTCATCTTTGTCTAATAAACCAACTTCTATCAGACGAGAGCGAGTTTTTTCCAGTTCATTTAGTTGAGAAAGAAGTTTTTCTTCAGTAATCTCTGTTGATGACTTTTGATTTACTACTCTTCCTGGAAATGTTCTATCTAGGGATTGAGATAATTTGCCGTATTCAGTAAACTTCTTCTGCATAAGTTCTGCTAGTTCATTAGAATAAGCAGAAACAGTTGACAATTTTGAAGCTGTTTCTTTATCAAATCTATAAGAAGGACTAAAAAAGAGATTTAATAACCTTTCCGATTCAATAAGACGGACGTAAATCCTACTTTTAAACTCTTTTAACCACTTAGGTTCATCTCTAGAAAAGTTTGCAATTTCTGGAGGCACAAAGTGGTCAAAACGTTCTAGAACATCATCTAAAGAAAGTATCTCTCCAGTGGTAAAATTGTGCCAATATTTAGGATCTATTCTGTTAATCTCAGGTATTAAATTATCTAAGCTTTTAATGGAGAAATTTATATTGGCACTAATTGATTTATCTTTGGAAGTAAAAGAAATAATATCTAAATCTATTTTTTCAAGATTTGAAATTGAGTTATTATTTTCTGGATCATTAAGGTTATTTACGATTTCAACACTATTACAATCATCAAACTTCACTTGAAATTTGCTAAATGGGATACTCTGAAACCCTGAGTATCGAGAGTTTACAAATCCATCTAGCATCTTCAACATCACCGTCTTTCCAAAACCATTCGGACCATGAATGATTGTGATCCGCTCATCCATATTTAAGGGAATCACATGGTCAAAAATGCCAAATAAGCCACTGACAGAAATTTGCTTAATTCGCATAATCACTGACTCCTTTAGCCATAGACTTGCTTGATGACTTTGATTGGGTGTATCTCATTGTTACACATATAGGGTTGTTCAAAACACCCGGTAGTTAGCCGGGATTTGATATTATCCGCGATCGCTAAACGAAATTTTCCTCATTATCAACAACATATAGCACTGACACCGATGCCAGTGCCACAGTTGATTGAGCAACTTTCCATATCACATTTTAGCCAATAAAGAAATATCATTTTGATATTCCTTTTCTCCAATCGCTGCCCTAGCCTAGCTCTTGGCGTTACAGTTAAATAGTTAGAACCCAAGGAGAAGGTAATGTCACCAATCACTACTGAAGCTGCTCCTGTCGCTATTACTCAACTGCCAACTCAGTATGATCTTCCCTGTGATGACGGTATTCCTATGGAAACTCAGCGACATTTTATGCAGATGCAAATGCTCATTGATACCCTATATCATTGGTTAGCTCAGCGAGAGGATGGTTATGTTGGCGGCAATATGTTTCTTTATTTCAGTGCGGCTCAACTGAAAAATGAAGACTTCCGAGGACCTGATGTGTTTATCGTGCTAGGAGTACCGAAAGGAGAAAGACGGAGTTGGGTAGTTTGGGATGAAGCCCAAGCACCAAATGTCATTATTGAGTTACTCTCTGAAAGTACAGCTACTAAGGATAAAACTGAGAAAAAGCAAGTTTATCAAAACAAGGTCAGAGTACCAGAATATTTTTGGTATGACCCCTTCAATCCAGAAGATTTAGCAGGATTTAACTTGCAAAATGGAGTATATCAACCGATAAGTGAGGATAAACAAAAGCGCTTAGTAAGTCAGCAATTAGGTTTGGCTTTAGTGCGTTGGCAGGGCTACTATAAAGAGGTAGAAGCAACTTGGTTACGTTGGGCTACTTTAGAGGGAGATTTGATACCTACTCCCCAAGAGGAAGCAGAGCAAGCCCAACAAGAAATTGCACAAGCCCAACAAGAAGCTGCACAAGCTCAACAGCGAGTTGAGCAACTAGCTGCTCGTTTACGATCTATGGGAGTAAACCCAGATGATATTTAATTAGGTGTTAGGTGTTAGGTTTTAGTAAGCATTTTAGTGGCGCGATACACCTAGAAATTTAGGTTGGGGGTAAAGCGATGAAACCCAACCTCCTTATTCTACCTAAACAGATGTGATCGCTAGTATTTTTGTGGTATTATTTTATCATGGGAAAATGTTCGCACATGTATGCTGTAATTTTGATTGTTCACAGTAAGATAGCTAATATGAAAATGCGATCCCCTAAGGCATCAGTACTAGCTCTTTCCTAATCCATTGGACTTGATTCTAATCTCCCTTCCCAGTAAAGTTAGAAACCAGATTCTGTAGGGGTGGGTTCACCAATTATTAAGCAAATTGACTAGCCAAGATGCTAAACCCGCCACGGTTTGCCCAAGAATGATTTTTGTTATGTAATGTTGTATTGAAACAACCAGAAGAGCAACTCCGCTACCCTCCGTTTTTTAGCTTGGTTTGATTATGGGCAATTGTCTTGACATGCTGTTAGGAGGCCGGGGCGGGTTTAGATAAGTTATTGTTGAGTAAGTTGCACTTTTGGTGAACCCGCCCCTACATCTGCTGATTTTTGACAACCGAACATAATGTGGTACGGTCTTTCTTCCTTGTCTTGTCTCAACCCGAAAGTAAAAAACCTACCCTTGTCAGGGGGTTAGGGGTGGGTTATCGGCAGACACCGATTTTGATTAATACTCCGCAATTACCACAATGCTCCCTACGGCTATAATTAAGTTAGACCAGATAATCAGGAGCTCCTTTTGTGCAGTCACGTTACAACCCCGTTGAAATAGAGGAAAAATGGCAAAAGATTTGGACAGAGCAAGGCTTGTACCAAACTGAGAAAGAAAACAACAAGCCGAAATTCTATGCTCTGTCGATGTTCCCCTATCCATCGGGTAACCTGCACATGGGTCATGTCCGTAACTATACAATTACTGATGTCATCGCGAGGAAAAGCCGGATGCAAGGTTATCGGGTATTGCATCCGATGGGTTGGGATGCTTTCGGTTTACCCGCAGAAAATGCCGCGATCGCTCGTCAGGTTCATCCGGCAAAATGGACTTATCAGAATATTGATCAGATGAAGTCGGAGTTGAAGCAATTAGGACTTTCCTACGACTGGGATTGTGAACTTGCTACCTGTTCTCCCGACTATTATCACTGGACTCAATGGATCTTCTTGCAATTCTTCGAGGCTGGATTAGCTTACCAAAAAGAAGCAGCAGTTAACTGGGATCCGGTAGATCAAACAGTGTTAGCCAACGAGCAAGTGGATAGTCAGGGTCGTTCTTGGCGCTCTGGTGCGTTGGTAGAGCGTAAAATGTTAAGGCAGTGGTTCCTCAAAATTACTGACTATGCTGAGGAATTACTCAACGATTTAGATACCTTAACCGGTTGGCCGGAACGAGTCAAGGTCATGCAGGCTCACTGGATTGGTAAGTCTGTGGGAGCTTATTTGGAATTTCCCATTGTGGGGTTAGAGGAAAAAATTGGGGTGTTTACCACTCGCCCCGATACAGCTTATGGTGTTACCTATGTTGTCCTTGCACCAGAACATCCTCTTACTGCCAAAGTTACTACCCCTGAACAACAAGCAGCAGTGGAGACATTTATTCAAGAAGTTGCTAACCAGAGTGAATTAGAACGTACTGCGGAAGATAAGCCGAAGCGAGGTATTCCCACAGGGGGTAAGGCAATTAATCCTTTCACCGGGGAAGAGATTCCTATCTTAATTGCGGATTACGTACTCTACGAATACGGTACTGGAGCAGTGATGGGAGTACCGGCTCATGATACCAGGGACTTCAAGTTTGCTAAAGAAAAGAATTTACCCATCAAAGTGGTAATTGCACCAACTACAGCAGATGTAGCTACTGCTGCTCAAACACCTCTCCAGGAAGCTTACACTGAGCCGGGAATAATGGTTAATTCCGGTGACTTCGATGGTAATAATTCCGTTGAAGGCAAGCAAGCAATTATCGAATATGCCCAACAACAAGGATACGGCAAAGGAAGAATTCAGTACCGCCTCCGAGATTGGCTGATTTCCCGACAACGTTATTGGGGTGCGCCAATCCCCATTATTCACTGCCCTGACTGTGGTGCTGTACCAGTCCCTGATGCTGACTTGCCAGTAGAATTGCCAGAAGATGTGGGATTTACTGACGGTAAGGTGTCTTCCTTAGCGGAGTTAGAAGACTGGGTAAATGTACCTTGTCCCAACTGTGGCACAGCAGCAAAGCGGGAAACGGATACGATGGATACCTTTATCGATTCCTCTTGGTATTTCCTCCGCTACCCAGATGCCAAGAATGGGAAGCAAGTATTTGATCCCAAGCAAACCAATGACTGGATGCCAGTGGATCAATATGTAGGAGGGATCGAACATGCCATTCTGCACTTGTTGTACTCCCGCTTCTTTACTAAAGTACTACGTGATCGCGGCTTATTGAACTTCGACGAACCCTTCCAAAGACTACTAACTCAAGGTATGGTACAGGGTCTAACTTACCTCAATCCCCGTACCGGCAAGTGGATTCCTTCAGCACAAGTAGACCCTGCTGCACCTAAAGACCCGGAAACTGGGGAAGATTTATCAGTTTCCTACAAAACCATGTCCAAATCCAAGTACAACGGTGTTGCTCCGAAAGAGGTAATTAATAAGTACGGGGCAGATACCGCCAGGATGTTTATTCTCTTCAAAGCACCACCGGAAAAAGACTTGGAGTGGGATGAAGCAGATGTGGAAGGACAATTTCGTTTCCTCAACCGTGTTTGGCGTTTGGTAACAGAGTTTGCTACCAAAAATACTGAATATTCCACGGTAACACCGAAGAAGTTGAGTAAACCAGAAAAAGACTTACGAAGAGCCATCCATACTGCAATTAAAGACATTACTGAGGATTTGGAAGGAGACTACCAATTTAATACTGCGGTTTCGGAATTGATGAAACTCAGCAATGCTCTTACTGATGCTAGTTGCAAAGACTCCCCAGTATATGCCGCAGGAATCGAAACTCTTGTCCTCTTGCTTGCTCCCTTTGCCCCCCATATTGCGGAAGAACTCTGGCAAGAAATCGGTCATACTGATTCAATACATCTCCAAAACTGGTCTCAATATGACCCAGAGGCCCTAGTCGCTGATGAAGTGACCCTGGTAATTCAAGTAATGGGCAAAACCCGTGGCACAATTCAAGTACCGGCACAATCCGACAAGCAAACTTTAGAAAAGTATGCCATAGAATCTGAGGTGGCTGAGCGCTATCTTCAGGGTAAAGAGATTAAAAAGGTAATTGTCGTACCTGGAAAGTTGGTCAATTTTGTCGTGGGTTAGGCTGATTTACATCTAATGCGAATTAAATAGCCCATCTCGTAGGGGCGGGTTTAGGGTTGACGTTAGACCATGTTGACGATATCCATTATACAAAACCTGTCCTATCAATAACCACAAGATGACCAAAACTTTGCCCAATTATGCTATCGTTATTATATAATGGGACAGGTGTGCGCCTATGTAAGAAGTACTTCTCCCAATATGGGAAAAGTAATTGCTTAAGACAGGACAGGTCTTGAATGGAAGATTCTGGTAAAATGGTCTAGTGTTACTGGATATGCACTGAGAGAACCCAATCTACAACTATGATGGTGGATGTAACCCAGTTTTTATCCAAAATCCTCTGGTTGCTCTAATCGAATCATCGTCAGGATAACGTGTATCATTTAAATCTAAACGAATGCAAGTTGCTCGACCAATTGGTGTAATTCCTTCTATAATTAGACCCTGATATGTCCAAACAAAGTGCTCTTCCCACTTTTGCTGACGAGGATTGAACAGAGGAAAAGTTTCCTTGGTTTGTGGATCGATGCCAGCAATAAAATTGTAACGCCTCTCATTACAGCGACGACAGGCAAGGGCAAGATTATCAATTGCGTCAGAACCCCCCAGAGATTTCGGAGTAATATGATCAACAGTAAACCGACTTGCACTTAGACGTTCTGAAGAATGGCAATACTCGCATAAATATTTGGCTCGTTTGCGAACAATCTGCTTGACATCATCACTTATTGGCATTTTGAGCAGTAAGCATTGCATTAATATGGGTAAAAATTCGGTCTAACTCCCCAATTGCATCTAATTCCGTTATTTCATCGGGAGTTAATTGGTCAGCTTTCTTTCTGTCTAGAAGACTTTCCAGACGAAGTTGAAGAGACGTACTAAATTTAAACAAGCACCATTCTTCGACCTTCTCAAGCTGAATTTCATGAATTAGTGAGGATGGCTTCTTGATCGTTGTAACCATTCGTACTCTCGTGATACTGAGATTGTAAGACAGTTAACCTTGATGTTTAATAAAATTGTACCAGAAGCGGTAAGATATAGAGCAAACTGCCAGGGAACTCTGCTATTTAATTTATGGCTAACGCTCAGGTCATTGGTTTAGGAAGATCGGGAATAGCTGCTGCACGGTTACTTAAGCAAAAAGGTTGGCAAGTAACCTTAAGCGATGCTGCTAGTCCAGAAAGCATCGCTGCCCGCTATAATTCAGAAAATTCACCAGAACAAGAACTTGTTAAAGCAGGAATTACAGTTAAACTGGGTCATTCCTTAACTCTGGATCCTTCTGACTTACCCCAATTAATCGTCGCTAGTCCCGGTGTTCCCTGGGATATACCCGTACTCAAAGCAGCCAGAAGCCAAGGCATTGACACTATTGGAGAATTAGAACTCGCTTGGCGTCATCTCAACTCCTGTCCCTGGGTAGGCATTACCGGTACTAACGGCAAAACCACCACCACTGCCCTGATTGCCGCTATTTTTAAAACTGCTGGCTTATATGCTCCCGCCTGTGGTAATATCGGTTATGCAGCTTGTGAGTTAGCCCTGGAGGAGACGTGGAGACGCGGGGACGCGGAGACGCGGGGACGCGGGGACAAGGAAGACAAGGAGACAATTCCCAAACAACAAACAACCAACAACCAACAACCAACAACCAACAACCAACAACCAACAACAATCGATTGGATAATTGCAGAAATCAGCAGTTACCAAATTGAGTCTTCCCAAAAGCTTGCCCCTCAGATTGGTATCTGGACAACTTTTACACCAGATCATCTCAGCCGCCACAAGACTCTAGAATACTACTATGACATTAAGGCATCTTTACTGCGCCGCTCTAAGATGCAAGTAATTAATGGAGATGATCCCTACTTACGGCAGTTGGGTAAGGAGCACTGGCCCGATGCTTATTGGACTAGTATTCAAGGTAAACTGGGAAATGATCTGCAACCTTGGGTATATATCGAAAATGGCTGGGCAATCGCAGAATCAGAACCTATCTTACCAGTCGCTTCATTGCAAATGCTAGGAAGCCACAATCACCAAAATTTGCTTATGGCAATAGCCGTAGCCAGATTAGCAGGTATTGAGAAGGAAGCGATCGCTCAAGCAATTGCCAATTTCCCTGGTGTTCCCCATCGCTTAGAAAAGATTATCACTTGGCAGGGTATCGATTTTATCAATGATTCTAAAGCGACTAACTACGATGCTGCTGAAGTAGGATTATCCGCTGCTACTGATCCTGCTATTTTGATTGCTGGGGGTGAAGCGAAAGCTGGTGACGATAGCAGCTGGTTGGAAACGATTCAAGCCAAAGCTGCTGCTGTCTTACTCATCGGCAAAGCTGCTCCTACCTTTGCTCAACGGTTGCAGGAGATTAACTACGATCGTTACGAAATCGTCGAAACTATGGAAAAAGCTGTACCTAGAGCAGCAGAACTCGCTCAACAGTACCATGCTAGCATCGTCCTCCTCTCCCCCGCCTGTGCCAGCTTCGATCAATATCAAAGTTTTGAGCACCGAGGGGATGATTTTCGTCAGTTGTGTCAGCAGCATTTTATGGATTGAGATTTGTTGTTTGTCTTTTGTTGTAGAAGCGACCGTTGCTCACGGGGTGACAGTACTTTGTAATAATGAAAAATGATATCAAGCTCGGATAATCATATCATGTCCGTCTAAACACTTATCATATCCTTCTTTCTTTCATCCCTTCTGCCCTCTGCCCTCTGCCTTCTGCCTTCTGCCTTATTTTCACCAAAGTGTAAGTAATCAACCGGACATGATATGACACTTGACCAATGACGAAAAAACTCGAAATATGAATTTGTCTTAAAGATGAAATTTATTCTCAGTTAATTATGATATCACTAAATAGATGAGAAAAGTTTTAAACAACTTATTGGTTGTTTAAAGTAGATAAGGCAGGGTATTGGGATTTAAAGACGATGCCCTACCTATGGTCTTGGATTGCATATAGAGTTATAATGCTCTACTACCAAGCCGCAGGGAAGATAAGGAAGAGTGATGCTAGCTTAGTTCTACTTTCCCTGCCTTTTCTCATGTCCCTCAATAGTTGACAAATTTTTGTAATAGCTAATCTTGTATCCATCAAGAGGAAGACAGCACAAATGATAACTAATTGCAATACTTATTTGCGAGATATGCCAGTAGGGACTAGAGCCTGTGTAGTTGGTTACGAGAAAGCCTATTTGGGTTATAAGGGGAGACTGTTATCGATGGGGTTGACACCCGGAACAGAGTTTACCATCATCCGTCACGCACCCTTTAATCTGATAGAAATCGAGGTGCAGGGCTTCAGACTGCGACTACGGAAACAAGAGGCAGATGCTCTTTGTGTTGAGGAGGTGGATGATGATTAGGGATTTCTAAAGGCGAAAATAATGCTGAAGTAATAAGTAATAAGTAACAAGTAATAAGTAATAAGTATTGAGTTAATTATTAATGAGCCAACGAGGAAGATTGTTTGATTCTTACTTTGCACTAGCCGCAATTACAAGTTTCTTGCTAGTCGGAGTTGCAGCATGTCAGAAAAATGAATTGCCATCAGCAGCGAATGACTTAGAACAATTATTACAAACCAAACAATGCCTCAAATGTGACCTTAGTGGTGCCCAATTGAGTAACGCAGATCTTCAGGGAGCTAAGTT
The DNA here is from genome assembly GCA_010672925.1 of Symploca sp. SIO1C2. GTDB lineage: Bacteria > Cyanobacteriota > Cyanobacteriia > Cyanobacteriales > Coleofasciculaceae > Caldora. Next base: position 194,669 of record JAAHFP010000004.1, read on the forward strand.
GAATAATGCCAATCTCAGTGGTGCGGATCTCAGCGGTGCTAATCTCAGTGGTGCTTTGTTGGATAGCGTAGATCTCACTGGTGCTAATCTCAGCAATGTCAACTTAAGTTCAGCTGGTTTAGCCAAAGCCAACCTCAGTAGCACTAATCTCACAGAAGCGGACTTTTCTGGAGCATTCTTGAGGGCTGCTAATCTCCAAGATGCTCAACTGAGTGATACAAAGTTCAATGATGCAGACTTGAATACCGCCAACCTTGATGGTGTTGACATCAATAGTGCTGATTTCCAAGGCGCAATGATGCCTGATGGAACGATTAAAGAGTAGCGCCATGAATCAGCTTGACGACAAAGCATCGACTAAAAATCTTCAGGAAAAAGCAGCTGAAGAGAATTTATCTAACCCAACTATCTTCAAAGTAAGCAGCATCATTCGACCATTTTTGGCTCTCTCTTCAATAATTCATGCTCTGCTGCTGCTTTTACCATTACCCCGCCAAACCAATCTTGAGCTTGAACCAGAGCCAATTTCCACAGAAGAAAACATTAAAGTTACCCAACTTCCACTTCCCGAACCTTCTCCTTCACCTTCTCCCGAACCTTCTCCTTCACCACAACCCTCAATTATTGAACCTCAAGCCACTAAACCATCTCCCAAACCACCAACTGAAAGAGTAGTTCAACCATCTCCAAGACAGGCTCCAGTAATTCCCCTAAAGCCAGAAATTTCTAGGCAGCAGCTAGAAAAAATTGTGCAACCAAAGGCGATTGTTTCACCAGAACCATCACCGGAACCATCGCCAGAACCATCGCCGGAACCATCGCCAGAACCATCACCGGAGCCCTCACCAGAACCATCACCAGAACCATCACCGGAGCCCTCACCAGAACCATCGCCGGAGCCCTCACCAGAACCATCACCGGAGCCCTCACCAGAACCATCGCCGGAGCCCTCACCGGAGCCCTCACCAGAACCATCGCCGGAACCAACTGCTAGTCCCTTTGCCTCAGCTAACTTTCCTGTTTATCAAAATGCTGAATCTGGCTGTTTTGATAAGGATACCTGTAATAAAGTATCAGGAGTCCAAAGTTTTCGTAGCTTCAGTCGCAATTTGCAAGAATTTTTAGAACAAAATAACTATACCGTTGAGCTGCAAGAGGATCTTGGGGATACAGGAGTAGAAATATTTAAGGTATCTAAAGATGAGGAAACCCAGTATCTAAGTGTTTTGGGTACTAGAGAATTCGGTGAGGCAGTATATGTTTTGTCTCCAACACCAATTACTAGTTTAGAAAAACTTCAACAGACAGAGTAATATCAAGTTCGGTAGAATACTTACACTTCGGTGTCAATAAGGCAGGAGGCAGGAGGCAGAAGGCAGGAGGTTCCGAGAAAAGAAAAAAGGTTGCAAGGTAGAAGGGAATTATAACTGTTTATCCGAACTTGATATAATGTCTAAATCCCCTTTTTCTAAATAGGGCTTGGGAGAATAGCTGTATAAGCTATACTAGACAAGGCTTTCAATCATTTTTTTTAGGCTAAAGTGCAAGGAAATGGTATCTTGTAGTTCAATTTCCTTGCACCACGAGTGGAAAATTCCCTGACACCTAATACCGAAAACCTACCTACCACCTACCACCTACCACCTACCACCTATTCCAACCCAAAAGTTACGACTTCCTGAAGCAAGCCCTAAATAGATATCCTCCTTCCCACCTACCACATGAATCATTACGCAATACTCAATCAGACTCAGTGCCAGCGGGTAAGTGATGGAACCATCATGCCGCTGTTGAGTGGTTGTCAGTCAGCGAACCTTCAACTGCTGCTTGTCTGGCCTCAACTAGGAGATTTTGATAGTATGGAGTACGCCTGGTGGTTGCAACGGGAAGGAAAACAGTTCCTAGATCAAGGGATGGTGATACGAGCCGTTGGTATAGGCAATCGCTCTTCTGGTGAACGATTCTGCGACTACACAGGATTTCCTAAAGATTGGCTGTTTACCTCTCCCAATGCACAGCTGCACCAACAGCTTGATCTCTATCCAGGACTGTCCCTAAAAATACCAGGATTCTCCAAAACCCTAAATGCCTACCTGAACCTGCTGCTGATGTGTGCAGGTATCGGTAGTCCTGGTACTCTAGCTGAAGTATTGCGAGGTTATTTTGGTGATCGTCAGGCTCCGCAGTTGCTCGACGATGAGGAGGTTGTGCGAACTATGGCGCTTCCTCCCATCAAAGGTTCATTATTTCAGCTAGCAGGTGGCAAAGGATTTCAGAGACCTTTTGAACTAGCAACTCTGCGACTGCGGAATATGACCGAGGTTCTAAGGAACTGGAATACTTATGTACCAAATGCGGCTTATCTGACGCAGCGGGGAGGAACCTTCTTATTCAATTCCGAGGGAAAATTGCTTTACCAATACCGTGATCTCGGACTCCTTGGCTTTGCCAAAGATATGAGTCGTCCACTGTCGTTTTTATCGGATAGATTGTAACTTAATCTAGATACAGGTAATGCCCGCGATCGCTTCTCAATAGGGAATTTTAACCTAATCTGCTAATTGTAGCGCCGGTAAACTCTTATGGTCATACCACGCATTAACTTCTGTGAGCATTTGCTCAATTGGCAACTCATCTAAGCAGCGCCACGAGGATTGTGCCAATGGGTAGAGATTGGTCTGGTTTTCAGTTGGATATCTTAGCCACTTGCCATAACCCATATCGTCATCCATCGTGAAAAATAATGCACATACGGGAAAAGGTAATTGCTGGAGATAATTTTTTTCTTGTGGAGACAGATTAAAAACTATTTCTACAGGTGTATCCTGGAGTAATCCGTCCTGAGCTTTGACTTGGACACCAAATACTCTACCCGTAGGTAAATTATCTCTTAGTATGGTTACTAACATATCAAGCCCGTAGTCTGCTCTCATGCGCTCAATGGCTAAATTTTGGCTACGACTTAGATATACTACGGCAAGATTTTCGGCACGTTTATCAATAAAATGCTTCATATCTTGCTTCATCACAACCTCCACTTTGGATCACGAAGTACGGATTGGAATCTTGGACAGTTGGAAGCGCGATCGCTTAAACGCTGCCTAAGATTAACCAAGTTATACTACTCAACCTAAACCTTTCTGATGCCTGTTGCCTACCAACTCAGGTATGTGTTTAGCTTGGTGGTGTAAGATCTCAGTTGAAGAAGTCCGCTTTGAGGAAAACTATATTTTGTCCGACTTAAGTCATCCTAGACTCTTATCCTTTGCCCTCGATAGTTGGACTGTCCTTGGGGGGAGAGTCAATCTCGATTTGACTGATGGCGTTGGGGTGTTAGTTGGTCGAAATGGAGTGGGAAAATCAGCTATCCTTGAAGGATTAGATGTAATCTCCTCATTCGCTACTGGTCGATTTAGAGGAATTTTGCCAAATGATTACGAAAGCATTCCTAAGATACTGGAAATTTTAATTAGGACACCGACTAGTCGTCAACTAAAGTATAGGTATGAATTTATACCTGCTTTGGTTAATTACGGTGATACGGATGAAGATAATTCCGACGGTGAAGATAACCCTGATGGTAGCAATTCAGAAGAAAGCATGGTGTCATGGAATGATTGCTGCCAATATGCTGACAGACAAGAGGAGCTTCTTTGGACTACTGAAGCTGGAGTAACAACTTTATATACTAAAGGCAAGGAATCGGGTACATTTGTCCTTGGTACTACTTCTTCATTTGGACGGGTACGAAATAAATTAAATAGTTCCCGAATAAGTTTGCCTGCTGAAATGGAGTGGGTTTTTGATGTCTTAAGGGGAATCCGCATTCTTGGTAAAGCTCCTGTTCGTAAAACCTCTAGACGCCATCTATCTCTTTTGGAAGTTTCACCAGGAGGTGTTTATACTCACGGCGGTTCTGGTTTTAGACTTGTAGATAGTCTAGCAAAAAAAATATTGCGCCTTATCAAAACTGGAGAACTGAACGAGCTTGAAAGGGTTTGTCAAAGGGTTGGTATTGGTAGAAAAATTACCGAAAATAAATTTGTTCTAAGTCAAACAATTAGGAATAATAATGATAAAGAAGAGGAAGAATATCTCTCTTCAGTCTTATTAGACGAAACTAATATTGGTTTACTCTCTGATGGAACGCTTCGGGTATTATCTATTCTGATAGAGGTTATGAATTCAGCTTCTACTGCTACTACAATAATTGAAGAACCTGAGCTGCAAATACATCCTGGCCTGTTGTCAAATTTACTAGCAGAAATAGAGACCTATACTTTTGGAGAAAATTTGATTATTTCGACTCATTCACCACAAGTAGTTTCCTGGACTGATCCCCAAAAAATACACTTGGTTTACCGAAGCTATGGACAAACATTGGTTCGTAAACTACGGGTCGATGAGATTCAAAAGGTTATTGAATATCTTTGTGAAGAAGGTGATCTAGGGGACTGGATTTATAGTGGAGTCCTAGATGAGTAATTTTGTCATTGCTTTAATTGCTGAAGATGATACAGATTGTAACACAGTAAAAAAGATCGTCCATCGTGTCTTGGGACAAGAAGTTAAGATAAAAAAATGGGCGTCCAAGGGAAGTAGTACACTAAAGCGCAAGTTAACTGCCAAGCTCAAAGCAATGTCTAGAGATGGCTGTAATGCTTTTATCATTATTCATGATTTAGATCGCAATCCACGCAATAACTGTCTAAATGATGAAACCCAGCTACGAAGAGTTTTAGAGCAAGCAGCATCTACCATATCAGATCATAAACATATCTGTATTCCTATTGAAGAGTTAGAAGCTTGGTTCTGGTCTGACCCAGGTGTCGTACAATATGTTGGGAAAGGAAAAGGTAAAGCACATCCAAATCCTCACTTGATTGTGAAACCAAAAGAAAAATTAATAGAACTGTCTATTGGTGAAAATAGAAAACCTCGTTACAGCACCAATATGAATGTCGAACTTGCAGGAATTATTGATTTGGAAATTTGCTCTAAACGATGTCCTTCGTTTAAGAGTCTACTAGATTTTCTATATTCACTATAATATCAAGTTTAGATAAACAGTGATAATTCTTTTCTACTTTGCAATCTTCTTTCTGCCCTATACCTTGTTTCTTAAAAGACTTGAGATTAGATTTATTTAATCTAAAATCTAAAATCTAAAATCTAAAATATCAAGCCTTGTTTCTTAAAAGTTAAATCCATTCCAATGTTCGAGGTCCAGAAGCGATTAAAGAACCATCTCCCCAAGCAAACTCAGCTAGCCATCTAAATGCTTTATATTGGATCTGTGGCCTCTCGATAAGCATTTCATGTTGCGGTTTTGGCTCTCCATCAACGTCAATGACATTTATGCCCTCACCCACTAGCTTATAGAGCCGATCTTGTCCTTTTTTTCCTACAACCTGTTCGCCAGTTGGCCTCAGGACTGTCAGGTGCTTACCGCTTGCTATGACTTCCCGTAAGATACCAGCTTTTTTACACATTTTTTGGCATTCGGTAATTGATTCGTTTAACCATACAATTGTGGGAGAACCAATGGTGATACCTGGATACCTTTCTCTAACTTTATTAAGAAAAGTTGTTTGTAAACTTGAAGTTGTTAACCGATTAATTCCAGGATTTTCCTTGGTTGGTAATGGTTTAGGATGATATCCGGGTTTGCTACCTGGTACGTAATCAAAATCCCGATCCAGAATATCGATAAATTTTAAGATTATCACAGCAATTTGTTCGATAACACCGAATTGATCAAATTGGAAATCGAAAGGAGTCTCGATGTCGTGCATCGGTGACATAAACAGCCAGTCATCAGCTAAGTCTGGATATTCTTGTAACAAACGTGTCGCGATGCCTGACCCCATGGAATGTCCACCTACTCGGTAAGTAAACCCACCTTCATAACCGATAGACTGATTGTGCTTAATCAACTGTGGACGAATAATGCTTGCAAATATTTTTTGTGCATTAATGAGTTCATCAAAATCTCTGGCAAATCCCTTAAATGGGTCTCTAAGATAACGACTGGAGAATCCTTGACCAGGATGATCCATCATGACTAATGCAAGTCCAGCTCCTCTGAACTCTCTCAAAGCATAAATAGTTTGCAAATTCTTCAATAAAGATTCTGTTCGACCATTGCACCAATGTAAAACTCGTTTGATGGGTACATTATTAGGAGGTAAAAAAGCAGCGTACCTACAGATAATAGGTTGTTGCTTATAGTCCTGGAATGGACATTCAAACTCTCCAAACTGACCACTTTTAAAATAACTTATTAAAAAATCGATGGCTAAATCGACATTTTGCTCGATCTCCCTTTCTACCATCGGTAGCACTTGAGGAGGCATCCCCCCAGAAGTCTCTCCTGTGGCTAATTCTTGTAACCTCTCCTGGCCAACCGAAGCCATAAATGTATTGAATCCATCATTGCTTTGAGCTGTGAGACTCCTAGGAGCACGATTAAAGCCAAACTCCTTGACATGTTGCTCTCGCAGACAGTGATGTTCTTGGAATAAATCATTACTGCTAACCTGGTCGCGTGAAAATAAACTTTTCATTGAATTTAAGGAACTTTCGGTAGTAGTATTCTTTGAAATTAATCCAACTCAGACAGATATCCATTTTTCTGTGTTACCTTTCCCAAGGAAGTGAGATATATGCCAGCAATCACGATGAACATAGCTAACCAATCGAGGAGACTAAGAGACTCTGAAAAAATAATATATGCCAGAAAAGCAGTAACAATCGGGTTGAGTAGTAAGACAGTTGCCACGAGTCCCGCTGAAAATACTTTCATACTGCGGATGATCAGCACCTGTGCAAGTATACCCAATGTAGCTAGGGCAAACTCCACTAGCCAATCCCTTAGAGTATCAGGAAATAGCGGCCCATCTGTACCAAGAAAGTAGAGCAGGATGGACATCAAAATCGCTGAACCCAAACTGGTATAACCGACAATTACTATAGGCTTCATTTGTGACTGAAGTCTTTTGGAAAAGATAAGGTACAATGCCCAAAATAAAGCAGAAATCAGAGCTAGAGCATCACCAATAAGTTTCTCTGGTGAGGTAGAATAATCATTCCCCACTAACAGGATAGATCCCGCAATGGTTATTAATATCCCTTGTAAAAATAATCTATCAAATGATTGATGCAAAAATAACCAACCAATTAATGTAGTAAATACTGGAGTAAAACTATGTAGAACTTCTGAGTTGGCAACAGTAGTTTTGGTGAGAGACCATGCCCAGAAAAGCTGACATGGTAAAGCGGTAGAGATTAAGCCCAGAAGCAACAGTGGGGGTCGAGAACCAAAGACTTCTCGAAGGGGCTTAGGGTTTTTCAGCTGAGACTTAAGAAAGCTTCCCAAATTCCACAACCCCAAAATCAACACCACAAGCCAGAAACGATTAAATATCGTGGTAACAGGGCTCATCGTCTCTTCGCTAATTCGTGTTAGTACTGGAGTACAGGCGGCAGCTGCTACAGCTAACAGCAACCCTATGTAAGCAATGACAACTTCTCTGTGGATGTTGAATTTTGCAAACTTTCTCATCGCTTTGGAGGTGATATCATGTCCGGCTAAACACTTATCATATCCTTCTACCTTGCAACTTTCTTCCTTCCCTTCTGCCCTCTGCCTTCTGCCCTCTGCCTTATTTTCACCAAAGTGTAAGTAATCAACCGGACATGATATGAAGATAGATACAGCACTACAAGTTGAGGTTAGGACATTCCTAAACCCTCCAAATCCAGTTATAACTTACTGTTACCAGATGAGCTGTTGCTTAGCCCTTAGCGCTATAGCTTCGATATTTGCTGTATACTACTGCTATGAGCAAAAGCAGAAACAAAACTACATATACTGCCACTAGTATTGTTAACTATTACGCAGGGCTCAATTGGCTACAACCCGCTGAAATTGCTATCCTAGAACGACTTCGACCACAGCTAGGGACGATGAAAATGCTAGATATGGGGGTAGGCGGTGGTCGCACTACTCTGTATTTTTCTCCCCTAGTCAAACAGTATGTTGGTATTGACTACTCACCTAAAATGATTGCTGCATGTCAGCGACGATTTAAAGATTCTGAGTATCCCATAAGCTTGGAAGTTGGCGATGTCAGGGATATGAGTCAGTTTGATGATGACTCATTTGACTTTATTTTATTTAGCTATAACGGCATTGACTATGTTTCCCATGAAGACCGGCTCAAGATCTTGGCAGAAGTTAAACGGGTAGGAAAACCGGGCTGTTATTTCTTCTTTTCTAGTCATAATCTTCAGGCTTTAGACAAAGGACTAACCTGGAAAAGACAACTTAGCATCAATCCCTTTAAAATATACACGAATTTAATGGCTCTTGGTTTGTTTTGGTTGTTCAATCTCTCACTAAATCGACAAATGGTAGCAGATTCTGACCATCTCATTGTTCGCGATGACTCTCATCTGTTTCGTCTGGATACGTACTATATTCGGGCAGCGCAGCAGTTGGAACAGCTGTCTCCAGATTTTAGCGACTTTGAGATTTATCCGTGGAAAAGTCAAGAAAGGGTTTTAGATATGGATGCTCCTATTCTGGAAACAGAGCAATGGCTTTATTACCTATGTCAAGTCAAATCTGCTAGTTAATGTTTGGTTCTAAGGTGGAACTAACAACAGTGGAATCATTTATCTTCTGGACTACTGATTTAGGCAATCCCTCACAGCATCAGTATTGTCAAGACCAGATCTTGGTGTGGAGTTATCCGTAGTAAAGGCGTTGATACTATAACTCCGGTCTAAGCTTTGTCCTGATCTACCAATAAGGTCTAGGTTTCCCCTCCATTGCACATCAACGTCATACTGACCAATTGTTGCCTTAAAACAAGTGAATCTATTAGGTTCTTGAGCATTGTATAGTGCTCCAATCATTATATTATCTTTGCGAACATAAGACACATTTTTGCCCAGACCACGCTCGTAGAAATTAAAGGAACCAACGGGTATAAGATTGCTATTATATGCTTCTACCTCAGGTTCTTCTGGTATTTCTGGTGGTGGACTTTCTATACCACTACTCAGCTGTGGCTTGTCGTTGATTGGTTGAATCTCAATACTGAGTGTTCCTCTATCCGTTTTCGGATCTAAAGCATCAACTGGCCAAATAAAATTACTATTATCTGTTGCACTCTTACCTTGATCATCAGCTGTAACCGTTAAGGTGTCAGTGCCGTCAAAGTCTAACTTGCTCCTATAGGTAATTGCATCTTTGGCACTCAGGGTTTTGTTAATTCTATCAACTTTGCCAAATAATAAAACACTACCATCCTCGTCTGGTTGTATTTGACTGAAGCTCAACCCTTCAGGAACATCATCCCGAACCTGGAGAATACCATTAGAAACTTTGAGTTTAACAGCAATACCATTGCTGTTAGCATCAGGATCACTCACGGTAATGCCACCAAAGGTTAGCTCCTTGTCCTCATCAACAGTTTGGCTATCAGGAAGCTTAACTTCAGGGGCAATGTTACGTGTATTAACGCTAATCACTCTGTTCACTACATTACTTGTACCGCCGTCTCCATCAGTTAACTTAAACTCTACTTGGCGAGTGCCGGTACTTGGTGGTTTGGAAACATTGCGATAAACTATCTGGTGAATAATTTTTTCCGCCGCTTCGGGATTAGCATTGGAATTAAAGGTAATTTCGAGAGGGGTTGTGCCAATTCCACCAGTCGATGTACCAATAACCGTATTTTCATAGGTTACAGAGTGACCATCGCTATCACTATCCTGATTCTGAGGAGTCTGGTTGTAAATTTCTAGGCGATCATCAGCCTTTCCATTTTTGGTGAATTTAATGGTTAACTTGCCTTCCTCGAAGTCAAAGGAATCAATATCTTTAACTGTAACATCGCAAGCGATCGCGACAACATCGGAACCACTAGGACAATCAGGCAATTTAGGTAGTTCAGATTGAGGAGGTTTTGGAGAAGGTGAAAGTATGTTGTCCAAGAATAAACTAATCACACTTGTTGAACTAATAGCATTTTTTAATACAACTAATCCCATACCAAGGACAAATAAAATCAACATACCTCCAATTCCCCCAAAGAGAAGTTTCCAAATCAGAGGTGGTACTACAAAGGTTGTTGTGGGTGGTAAAACTGTATTGAGCCGCTGTGAGATTACATCAGCGGTAAAATTATCTTCCTTCAAATGCTCCTCGAAGATCCAACTAAATACTTCTTTACGACTATCGCTCAGTAGTGGAATTTGCTCCCACTGTAATTGTTTAGTATCCGCATTGTATAAGTCTTTGGAGTCTTTACCACTAAATAGAGTCAGTGCTGTAACAGCTAAATCCCGTAAATCTTGAGCGTATTGCTCACTGATTTCCTGATTGGCGGCTTGTTTTGACTCTGTTTCTCCTCGGATATACTTTTCAATCTCTTGTTCAATACCAAAATTGATCAAGACTGGTAGTTTCTTTGATTCTACCCAAATAATATTTTTAGGAGAGATATTTCTATGAGAGATCTCGTGACAGTGTAAATCAGAGAGGACAGGCAAAAGTTGATTGAGCCACTCCACGATATCATACTCGCTCCATGCTCCTTTTTTCCTGATGGTTTCGTAAGATTCTCCCTCTATATTATTTTGTACCAAACAAAACCATTGGTCTTCACTAAAACAGTCTTTTATTCCTTGTATTTGATGATTTTGAGGTTGCTTAAGCTTTTCTAACTCAGATTTGAAATTTCGTAGAGTTTGTTCAGCACTTTTGGTATCTTGGCATAAAAATTTAGTTAACCGATAAAGTTTATGATAGTCTTGTGGCTCTTCAATAAGGTAAACTTGCTTATGCGGTTGTTGTAAAATTTCCTTGATTGTTCGGTAGCGATCGCGTAATTTACTCTTCGTTACTGTATTCATAAGTATAGCTTGTTTATAAATTTATTTATAGCAATAATCTGTACTACCCAAGACTCTCTTGTCATAAGATTCATTGACTGGTGGGCATTTACACATCCCATATTATAGATTAATGTAGTAAATTTTTATGAAAAATGCCCACCTTACAAACTGACTAACTACCTAAATCTTAATTAGGATTGGCAGCACCTTTAAATGTTTCAACCAAAATATGGACTAACGAATGATCAAGCATTTGTTTAAATGTCTCAACACCACCTGCTTGTAAAGCAGCAACCACTCGTTCTTTTAATGAATGATCTTTTTTTATTTCTTGAACAGCTTTTTGAGCTATTTTTTCTTTATCAGATTCAGTACTATTAGGATTAGTCTGTTCTAGTTGTGTCAAAAGAGCTTGTATCTCTTTAGCAGCCTCAGCAAGATTTTTATTATCTTTTATTTCGTTATTAGTCTGTGAAGATGTAACATTTTCCATCATACCTCCTCCCATATTGATTCCACCTACAGAGCCACTACTAATATTGACCTTATTTGTATTGCTTGATTCTGACATGATTGTTATCCTTGACAAGTTTCTCTTTAATGCTAATCAATCACTGTCTTCTTAAAGGAAAATATGTTTTCTATAAGTGACACCTAAAGTCAAGTGTGATATAACCATTAAAGAGAGCTGAAAGTTTGCGATCGCGGGTAAGTGCAGTCCATTCATCCGCCATAATCTCGACTTCCCAAGTACCTTCATTAATCATCGGCTCAATAGTAAACACCATACCAGGACGGAATTTCTTCCCCTTGCCTCGCTTGCCATAGTGAGGAATCTGGGGAGCTGTATGGAAAATTCTACCAACTCCATGTCCGACAAAATCTCGTACCACTGAAAACCCACTAGCTTCAGCATATTCCTGAATTGCCGCACCAATATCTCCAACTCTTGCCCCCGGTTTAACTACAGCAATCCCCCGCATCATACATTCAAAGGTAACTTCTACCAATTTCTTCGCTGTTGGTGAGGGCGTACCGACAAAGAACATTCTAGAGGTATCGCCATGATAACCATCAACAATTGGTGTTACATCAATATTGATAATATCTCCATCCTGGAGAATCTCCTTTTCGTTGGGAATACCATGACAAACAACCTCATTCACGCTAGTACAAATAGACTGAGGAAAGCCGTTGTAGCCAAGGGGAGCACTCTTTGCTCCATGAGCCTTTGTCCAACGCTCTGCTTCGTCGTTGATTTCCTTGGTACTGACTCCCGGCTTCACCATTGGTTCCAAGTGGTCTAAAAGTTTAGCGGCCAAGCGTCCAGCTCGACGCATCTTTTCAATTTCTCGACTTGATAAAATAATAATTCGTTCAGTTGCCATGAGTTGTTTGTCGTTGGTTGTTGGTTGTTTGTGAGTTTTGAGCAATAAACAATGACTAATTTTTCCTGAAGGTAGCACCTGTATGGCCAGTGGTTAACCAAAGCATGGATCTTACGCCATCTCGAAAGCACTTTTCAATCGGTTCAGGTGAGCGCTCAGAATCTACGGGTAATGGCTTTAAGATAATGCCCCGACTACCAAAGACAATTTCGCCAATTACGCGAGCACGGCGCATATGATTGTCCGAGGTAACTAGATAGACACTATCAATTCCCTCAGTTTTCAACTCATCCACCAGAGTTGTAAAATTTGTCACTGTGTCTACAGCTTGGTGATCTATGTGCAAACGTTCTTGGAGAATGCCAGCTTTAGCAAATATCCTTTGAGTGTACCATTCTGGGCTACCGGAGGATACCCAAATATGTAGTTCTGGGTGGCGCTGGGCAAATTTAGCAGCAAATGACTCTCGCTCCTCTGCTCCTCCCAAGACAAAGATGGCTTCTGGTTGCACAAAATAACTTTTGATTTGCCTGTAGCCAAAGAAGGCAGAAACAGCTAGTACTGGTATCAGCCAGGGAAGTAACATAAATGGAAAGCGTCGAGGTTTAGGTTTAGTAAGCAAGTGTCGTTGCTTACGGGGATAAATCCTCAAAAGCATGAATGAACAAATGATTTAGGGTATAGTTCGGGTTTAGGTTAAGGATAGTACCAACCAGAGTGACAGGCGTTAGCGTTTGCTTAGCATGTTATGGGTTAAAGACTCCAACCCGCCCCTACATAATTTTATCCTAGAAAGCTGGGGGAGCTGAGGGAGGCTCACAAGGGTAGGTTTTTTAATAAGACGCGAGGGTCGGTGAGACAAGGAGGACAAGGAGGGAAAGTAGACAAGGAAGAAAGAAGATGAATGTATATTACGAAGTATTTACGACAAAAGATGATTGGGAAAATAATCCATTTAAGGAAATACCTTTACCGCAAATTAAATTGGCAATACTATTAATTAGTCCTTTTCTCCATTCTCCATTCGACCTTCTCCATTCGCTCTTCATAAATATTTTTTAATAAAACTTCTGATTTGTTTTATATTAAATTCTTGAGCTAAATTCAATATATTGTCCGCAAAAGGCATATATTCGTTGTCCATTTTTTTAAGTTTATTTACTTGTTCAATTAAACCATCAATAAGACCTTTTCTAGCTAAATCATATAAAATATTTAACTCATCTGGTGGTGGAGGGATAATTACGGTTACTGGATTAGTTTGGGATAAATCACTTTGAGTTCCTAGTGGCTGGGTTGATAATTCATCAGTCTTCTCATATATCCATGACAACCCTAAGTGATACCGGATGGTTTCGAGTAAATCTTGAGTTTCTATTGGCTTAGGTAAAAAATCATTACAACCTGCTTCTCGACTCTGGATTTGATAGGATTCAGATATACTGGCAGAAGATGCTAGTACAATAGTATGTTTAAATTCTGGTAATTGGCGCAGACGGCAGGTTAACTCAAAACCATCCATTACTGGCATTACTAAGTCAAGGATCAGCAAATCTGGTAAGAATTTGATGGCTTGCTCTAAACCTTCCTCACCGTTGGTTGCCTCTCTTATTTCAAAACCAAGAGGTTCGAGTAAACTGAATAGCACTGCTCGATTTTCTGCACAGTCGTCTACCACTAAAATTTGCTTTTTTTCCCCTTGGTAGCCAATTATTGGCTGGAGAGGGGTTACTGGTGTTACCTCAATTGACTTGGAGGATAAAGGTAAATCTACCTCGAACCAAAAAGTACTGCCTAATCCTAAAGTACTCTTGACTTGCAGTTGGCTGCCCATCAGCTGTAGAATTTTTTGGGTGATGGTTAGTCCCAATCCAGTGCCTTCTATTTTATGGGTATCTTGTCCTACCTGCTCAAAGGGTTCAAAAATCTTATCTAGTTTCTCGGTAGCGATACCAATACCAGTATCTTTGATCTCAAATTTAATTTTGTTGTTGGTTATTGGTTGTTTGTTGTTTGTTGTTTGTTGTTGGTTATCTATTTTTTCGACTTTGAAAGTTACTCCACCAGTCTGAGTAAATTTAATGGCATTGCCGAGGAGGTTAATTAAAACTTGCCTTAGTCGTTTTTCATCGGCATAGACTACTGTCGGGAGTTGAGGGTCAGGTTGGTAAGTAAAAGTAATGCTCTTTTTTTTGGCACGAATCTGACACATTTGGGTGACTCCCCATAAAAAGTGCAAAAAATGAAAGTCTTCAGGGTAGAGTTCCATTTTCTGAGCTTCAATTTTGGAGATATCTAAAATATCGTTAATCAGAGTGAGGAGATGAGTACCGCAGCTTTGAATGATGTCAATACCTTGTTGTTGCTGAGGGGTCATGTCTGAGGAATATTGGAGAATTTGAGCGTAGCCGAGAATGCCGTTGAGGGGGGTACGGAGTTCGTGGCTCATGTTGGCAAGGAATTCACTTTTAGCCCGGTTGGCAGCATTAGCGGCTTCTTTTGCTTGCTGCTGCTCCTCTAACAAATGTCTGACTTGTTCAATCAATTGATTAAAAGAGGTACTTAGCAATCCGATCTCGTCTTGAGTAGTTATGGGAGCTTGTAAAGAGAAGTCAGACTCTTGCGTTACCTTTTTGGCTACCCTTGTTAATTGTTCGAGAGGACGAGTAATGGCTGCACTAGTATAGATAGCCAGGAAAATAGCGATCACAATTGACAATACCATACTGACTATCAGGATGTGAACCCACAGTCTTTCAGTAGTTTTGAGAACAACAGTAGTATCCTGCTTTTCCTGATCGATTATTTTTTTGATTGCCTCTAAGTCTTCTGCAAAGTCTTCCATTTTCTTGCTTAGAGGATTGAGAGTAAAATTCACAAGCAATTTTTGTGCCGAATCTATCTCTTCAGTAGACAATTGGTACGGATTGATTGGTTGCAAAAGTGCTTCTGTTTCCTGGAAATATTTGTCTATTAAAAATTCATTATTTTTTAGTTTATTGAAAGCTGCGATTTCCTCTGATGTTTCCTCTACTTCTGGTTCATCGTAAGATTCTTCCAACTCAGACCATAATTGCCTAAATTCAACGATATGTTCCTGAAAATGCAGGTATTCCTCCTGAAATTCTTCCGGTTCCTGGAGTAAGCCAGCAAATTGATGGTAATGCAGTTGTATTTGTATCAACTTAAGTTGCAAGTGATCAATCAGGAGAGTTTCTTCTAAAACATCTTCTAGCAAGTTTCTAGACTGCTGTTGGTGAAAATCTCCTAAGATAGCTCCAATTATTGTCCCAGTAACAGTGATGGCAAGGATGATCCCATAGCCAAAACTAATCTTTTGACCAACATTGGGGTTATAAAATTTCTGCCTAATACCGCTTCCAGTCAAATGGGCAAGCTTTGCCTCTTGCTCTGGCAAGTGATTAGTACTGGATTTGGCTTCAGGTTTACTCATATAACACTTTTATTCGAGTTTAAACATCCTGGGATAGGAAAGGCAAGAGGTAGAGAAACTATGGAAGCATTTCAATGGGAGCAAGTTTCAACTAAAGCTAGGGAAACTGAGGAATAGAAAATTTTGGTATCTGGGAGAGCGACTGGAGAGGATAGTATTTTGGCCAAGTTTGGCTGATTCTAAGATTGTTAATGTAGTACTATTTTAATCTAAATATTGTTTAATAAATTGCCTTATTTGTTTCATTTTAAATCCTTTAGCTAAATTCTGAATTTGTTGAGCAAAAACCAGATATTGCTCATCTGTTGCTTTTAATTTCTCAGCTTTTTCATTTAAGCTATCGAGCAAACCTTTTCTGGCAAGATCGTACAAAACTTTGAGTTCTGCCGCTGGGGGGGGTATGATTGCTGTCTGGGAAATTGCTTTTGATGAATTACCGACTGCTTCTGGTAGCTGGGTTAGTGATTCATCAGTCTTTTGATAGATCCATGATAACCCTAAGTGATAGCGGATGATTTCGAGTAAATCTTTAGTCTCTATCGGCTTAGATATAAAATCATTACAACCGGCTTCTCGACTCTGAAGTTGATAGGATTCAAACACAGTTGCAGAAGAAGCTAGCAAAATGGTCTGTTGAAATTCTGGTAATTGGCGCAGACGGCAAGTTAACTCAAAACCATCCATCACTGGCATGACTAAGTCAAGAATGAGCAAATCTGGTAAAAATTTTATCGCTTGCTCTAAACCTTCCTCACCGTTGGCTGCCTCTCTTATTTCAAAACCCAGAGGATCGAGTAAACTGAATAACACTGCTCGATTTTCTGCACAGTCGTCTACTACCAAAATTTTCTTTTTGTCTCCTTGGTAGCCAATTATTGGCTGAGAGAACATTACTGGTGCTACCTCAATCGACTTGGAGGCTAAAGGTAAATCTACCTCAAACCAAAAAGTACTGCCTACTCCTAAAGTACTCTTGACTTGCAGCTGGCTACCCATTAGCTGGAGAATTCTTTTGGTGATGGTTAGTCCGAGTCCAGTGCCTTCTACTTTATAGCTATCTTCTCCTACTTGCTCAAAAGGTTCAAAAATATTATCCAGTTCCTCAGTTGCGATACCAATGCCAGTATCTTCAATTTCAAATCTAATTTTGTCATTAGTTATTTGTTCTTTGTTATTGGTTATTTGTTCTTTGTCCTTTGTTTGTTGCTTTTGACTCATGATTAATGAGCCATGACGAATGACACTTACTTTGAAAGTTACCCCACCAGTCTGAGTAAATTTAATGGCATTACTGAGGAGGTTAATCAATACTTGCCTGAGTCGTTTTTCATCAGCACGAACCGCAGTCGGGAGTTGAGTACCGGTTTGGTAATTAAAAGTAATACTCTTTTTTTGGGCACGCATCTGACACATCTGGGTAACTCCCCATAAGAAGTGCAGCAAATGAAAATCTTCTGGATAAAGTTCCATTTTCTGAGCTTCAATTTTGGAGATATCTAAAATATCGTTAATCAGGGTGAGGAGATGGGTAGCACAGGTTTGAATGATTTCCAGACCTTGTTTTTGTTGGGGAGTAATGTCTGGAGAGCGTTGCAGAATTTGAGTATAGCCGAGAATGCCGTTGAGAGGGGTGCGAAGTTCATGACTCATGTTGGCGAGGAATTCACTTTTGGCACGATTGGCAGATTCCGCAGCCCGTTTTGCTCCTTCTAATGCTTGGCTCTGAATTTGCTGCCGTATTACTTCAAACTTTTGCAATTCTAGTAGCTGCTTTACCTGTTGGATTAATTGATTAAAAGAAGTAGCTAATATTCCTACCTCATCTTGAGTCCTTACAGGCACTTGTAAAGCAAAATTAGATTCTTGGGTAACTTGCTGGGCTACCTTGGTAACTTCTTGCAGGGGACTAATAATCAAGGGCGTTACCAAAGTAACAATTGTCACCGTACTCACGGCTCCTAGCAAACACAAAAGGCTAATACCACCCCACAACTGCAACTGAGCCTGTTCAATAGGTAAAATTGGATTGAGTAGCACTAGCTGAACCTCTTGGTTACTACTCTCAATTAGCTTTTCAGTTTTAGCAATATAACTCTCCCCAGCAATTTTGATTCGCATGGGTCGTGATGAGATTGGGGGTGGTTGCCAAGGAGCCTGTTGAGCTTCTGGTAAAGTGCTGACAGTTACTTGGGAGTTATAGAAGACCACCAAGTGCTGATGTGCCTGGGCACGGATTTGAGTAAGCAATTCATCATTTACTCGGATGCCAACAATGACACCTCCTAAAACCTCTTCAGTAGACTTCACCGATGTTAAAGCTACTAGGAGTAAAGGCACATTTTCATCCGTGGTGATGACATTGAACAAATCCATGCCAATACTTGCCGCTTGATTGGTTACTCCATCCTTGAGTTGGGTTTGGTTAATCTCTCGATGCCGTAAATCTGTTAAAACTGAGCCGTTTTTGTCTACCACTTTCAGTAAATCCAGCTCAAAAGATGCCTTGATTGGTAGTAAAGTCCGCAGAAGTGCGGCCTGCTCCCCTTCCGCCACCAACCTGATAACTTCCTTTCTCTCTACCACTGACTGTGCTTTCAAACGCAGTATTTCTTGTTCATGTTCCAAAGCTTGCAACACTGCTGAAGAGAATTCCTCTATATCTTCTTGCAGATGTTGTTCCACACGCTGGGTGACAAAATAACCAAAGCTCAGGGTTCCTACAGTCCAGATTCCCAAGAAAGTTGAGAGCAAAGGCAAAAGTATTTTGCCTCTTAGGGAAAGTTTTGAGTAAAAATTTCGGAGCATGTCACTCTCGATGAAAAAGGCAGGAGGCAGGGGGCAGGAGGCAGGAGGCAGGAGGCAGGAGGCAGTCCCCATAAAAAATTTTTTTCACCACCAGGTGATGAAAGTCGCTTCTTCCGAAGTTGCCTGTTGCCTGTTGCCTACTTTCAAGTCAGGAGGCAGGAGCATTGCTAACCACCAATTATAGAAGTTGTACTTTCAAGTCAGAAGGCAGGAGGCAGAAGTCAGAAGGCAGGAGGTGAGGGAGACAAGGAAGACATTCCTCATTCTTAATGCTTAATGCTTAATTCTTAATTCGACCTTCTCAATTCTCAATTCTTGCTAGATGGTACAAAACCTGAGTTGAGCAAATGTTTAGCTCCTGTTTCACTAAAAGTAAAGTCAAGGAACTTTTGAGTATCATCTGATAGAGTTGGACTCCAGACGAGAGCCAGAGTACGTACCATAGGATACTTCCCTGACTGCACGTTTGCTGATGTCGGTTCTACTCCGTTGAGGCGGAGGCGGTTAACCGGTAACTGATTAGAAATAGCATAAGCAAGGGAAAAAGCACCGATACTATGGGGAGTATTCTGGATTGTAGCAATCAGTTCCTTTTCATGACGAAGAATCACTACTTCTGGAGAATTTTTCAGTTCTTTTCCCAGGTAATGTTGACGTAAAAGGCGTTTGGCTGACTCATCCTCTGGTCGATCTAGCACCACAATTGTAGCATCTGGTCCCCCTAGATCTTGCCAATTGGTTACTGCACCACTATATATCGCTTTGAGGTCTTCTGTTTGTAAGTTGGTTACCCCTGTAACACTAGGGTTAGTGGCGACTACTAAGGCATCTCTAGCAAGTTCCTGATAAACCAGGGAGCCATCATTTTCCCCTGACTTCAACTTCCTGGTGAGAGTCCCAATATCAGCTAATCCGCTTTTAACCCCAGCAATTCCACTAGCAGATTGACTCGACGGCAGAAAGGTAATGTTAGAGTTGTTGGTATTAGCTCCATAAGCGGTAGCTAATACTTTCATGGCTGGATAGGGAGTAGCTGCACCAGTAATCTTAATTTCTTGTTGTGCTGGTTGGACAGCCGGTGGATTATCATGATTACCGTTGGGAGTGCAGCTTACAGACAGTGCTGCGATCGCTAGAAAAAGGCAGCAGTTTGTAGGAGTTATTTTCATTAGGGACTTTTAATAAATCAAAAAGCTAGTAATTCTAAGTTCTAAATTCTAAATTCTAAATTCTCAACTATCCATATATTGTTTAATAAATTCTCTAATTTGCTTCATTTTAAATCCCTGAGACAAATTCTGAAGCTCTTGAGCAAAGGGTAGATACCGCTCATCCTTTTCTTTTAATTTCTCTGCTTGCTCACTCAAACTATCAATCAGTCCTTTTCTAGCTAAGTCATAAAAAACATCTAGTTCCTCTGCCAAAGGAGGTATAATTGCTTCTATTTGAAGTTCGTTAGATACATTAGCTTCATATTCTGGTATTTTACTCGATAGTTCCGGAGAATCTTCATAAACCCAGGATAATCCTAAACAATTCCGAATTTTTTCTAGTACATTTTTCGCCTTAATCGGTTTAGCAAAAAAGTCATGACAACTTAATGCTTGACCTTCTTGCTGACACAAGTTAAACGAACTAGCACAAGAGGCAATCAAAATTGTCTGTTGTAACTCCGGTAATTCACTAAGGCGGCGTTTCAGCTCAAAACTATTCATTGATACCATCCCCCAATCAATGATGATCAAATCTGGTTGAAGTTTAATCGCTTGTGCTAAGCATTCTTCTGAGTTAGATGTTTCTTGTACTTCAAAACCGATAGGTTCGAGCAAGTTGACTAGAGCCGAGCGATTTTCCCAGTGGTTATCTAGCACCAAAATTTTCTTTCTTTCTCCTTGGTAACCGATAATTTCCCTCGAGAAGGGAACTTTAGCTAACTCCAAGGATGCTGAGATTTGAGATAATTCTAAATCAAACCAAAAGGTGCTGCCAACTTCTACCTTACTCTTAACCTGGAGTTCGCTCCCCATCAGAGCAACAATTTTTTGGGTGATAGTTAATCCTAATCCAGTTCCTTCTGCTTTGCGGGTCTTATCTCCTACCTGTTCAAAGGGTTTAAATATTTTGTCTAGTTCTTCTGCTACTATACCAACACCTGTATCTTCAACATAGAAACGGATTTTGTTGTTGGTTGTTGGTTGTTGCTTGTTTGTCCTTGATTCTGGAGGAATGATACTTACTTGAAAAATAACGCTACCAGTATCGGTAAATTTGATCGCATTGCTGAGCAAATTAATCAAAACTTGCCGCAGTCGTTTTTCATCAACATAAATAGTGGCAGGCAGTTGTGCTCCTGGTTGATAAAGAAAAGTAAGACCTTTTTTTGCTGCACGAATTCTACAAATTTCTGTAACTCCTAATAAAAATTTAACTAAATGAACATCATGGGAGTTAAGTTCCATTTTCCCAGCTTCAATTTTAGAAAGGTTTAAAATATCATCAATCAGAGTTAGTAGATGGTTACCACTAGTGTGAATAGTACTCAGATATTTCTGTTGTTGGGGAGTTAGGGTTGAGTCCCGCTGTAATATTTGGGTAAAGCCCAGAATCGCATTGAGGGGAGTACGTAATTCGTGATTCATGGAAGCAAGGAAGGCCGTTTTAGCACGGTTGGCTGCTTCTGCTGCCTCTTTTTGCTTGCGTTCTGTAATATCTCTAAGGGAAACTAAATAAGCAGGCTCATTGTCCCAAATAATTGGTTCCGTTTGTACTTCTGCTATCAGTACTTTTCCCAAAGGCTGTCTGAACTCAATTTCCTTAATCTCACCCATTCTGAGGGATAAATTCAACGGTTTATTGAGTAGCTGATCTATAGGTTGATTCCACCAAGACTGAGCTGCAGGATTGACAAAACGGACTTTACTGTCCTTATCGAGAATTATTAAACCATCAGACATCGACTCAATAATAGTTAGCAAGCGTTTTTCACTTTGTTGCAACTGTGCATATTGCCATTCTAACTGTTTTTGTAAATTGATAATTTTGAGCTGATGTTCAATTCTGACGACAACTTCTTCAACTTGAAACGGTTTAGTAATGTAGTCTACACCACCAACTTCAAAACCTTTGAGTTTATCTAGTGAATCATCTAAAGCTGTTAAAAATATAACGGGAATTGATGCCGTTTTGGGATTTTTTTTTAATTGTTGACAAACCTCATAGCCGTTCATCATCGGCATCATAACATCGAGCAAAATAAGATCCGGAGCTTCAGCATTAACTCCCATTAATGCAATCTTACCATTAATGGCTTTCCGAACTTTATATCCCCGCTGATTAAGGAGGTTAGATAAAAGTCTAAGGGTGTCTATATTGTCATCAACAATTAAGATTCTCCCCTTAATAGTATTAATCATGCCTAAGTCTGATTAAGATATATGGAGAAGGTCGAATTGAGCATTTGCCTCGCTTTGCTCACCATGCTGCGCAAAGGGAATTGGGAATTGGGAATTGGGAATGGATAATGGATAATAGCTCGTTAACATTGCTTTTACTTCATGGTTGAACGAAATTTTGGGTGAAATTTTCTAGCTCATTATCCAAAAATTATAAGCTCCCTCAGCTCCCCCAGCTCCCTCAGCTCCCTCAGCTCCCCACTCTTTTCTTCGCTCACCCGTACCTTATGGATATGATAATTGCTATAAATGAGCGGATAATGATAATAGGTCATATACTCTCCAAGTATTGTTTAAGTATTTTTCGTATGGTTTTTAACTGAAAGCCTTGAGCTAAATGCTGAATTTCTTGGGCAAAAGTCAGATATTGCTCATCCATAGCTTTCAATTTTGCAGCTTGTTCAATCAAGTTATCAATCAATCCTTTTCTGGCTAGATCGTATAAAATAGTTAATTCTTCCCTAGGAGGGGGAATAATAGCATTTACTTCGATACCTTGCCCAGAGTCAGCCACAACTTCCAACGGCTGATTGACCAATTCCTTACTACTGTTATACACCCAGCTCAATTCTAAATAATCTTGGATTTTGATGAACAAATCTTCTACCTGTATCGGTTTGGGCAGAAAATCATGGCAACCAACTTCTCTACTCTGAAGTTGATCAAACTCAGATACACTAGCTGAACAAGCAATCAAAATTGTCTGCTGCAACTGAGGTAACTGACGCAGGCGACGAGCCAAACTCCAGCCATTCATCCCTGGCATCACTAGATCAATGACGACTAAATCTGGTACAAACCTCTGAGCTTCCTCTAAACCTTCCTCACCATTCGATGCCTCTCTGACTTCAAAGCCGATAGGTTCGAGCAAGTTAACTAAGACTGCACGATTTTCCCAACGGTCATCTACCACCAGAATTTTCTGCTTGTTTCCCTGATAGCCAATAATTTGCTGGAAAGATGGTGCTGGCTCTAACTCCATTGACGCTGAAGCTTCGGGCAATTCTAGCTCGAACCAAAAGGTGCTACCAACCCCCAAGGTACTTTGGACTTGAAGTTGGCTCCCCATCAGGGAGATAATTTTTTGAGTGATGGCTAATCCCAGTCCAGTACCTTCTGATTTGTGGTTGCTCTCTCCTACTTGCTCAAAAGGCTCAAAAATTTTGTTTAGTTCTTCTGTTGCGATACCAACACCAGTATCCTCAATCTCAAGCCGGATTTTGTTGTTTGTTGTTTGTTGTTGGTTATTGGTTGTTTGTTGTTGACTTATGACGAATGGCTGATGACGAATGACACTTACCCTAAAAGTGACACCACCAGTGTGAGTGAATTTGATCGCATTACCCAGCAGGTTGAGCAAAACTTGCCGCAGCCGCTTTTCATCAGCATAAACAATAGTAGGTATTGGTTCGTGAGGTTGGTAGGTAAAGGCAATTTCTTTTTGCTGAGCCCGGATCTGACACATTTGGGTTACCACCCTTAAAAAGTGAGGAAAATGAAAGTCGTGGGGATAGAGTTCCATTTTCTGGGCTTCGATTTTGGAGAGGTCTAATATATCGTTAATTAGGGTGAGTAAGTGATTCCCACAGGTATGAATAGTATTGATGCCTTCTTTTTGCTGAGGAGTAAGGTCTGAGTAATGTTGCAGGATTTGAGTGTAGCCGAGAATACCGTTGAGAGGAGTACGGAGTTCGTGACTCATATTCGTCAAAAATTGGCTTTTGGCATGGTTAGCAGCTTCTGCTGCTTGTTCTGCTCGTCTGCGTTCAGCGATTTCTACCCTGAGTTGTTCATTGGCTTGCCTTAAGGCAGCTGTGCGCTCCTCTACTTGTTCCTCCAAACCAGTGTAGAGGAAGCGTAATTGCTCGATCATTTGATTAAAAACGCGAGCGAGGATGCCAATTTCATTTTCTGTGAGCACAGGAGCAGTTGAGGAAAGATTACCAGCAGCCACCTGAGTTGCAGTGTAAATAATTGCTACAATTGGTTGGGTAAGCCGACGAGCGATTAAAAACATCGCCACTGCTAGTACCTCAGCTAAGACCATTCCCATCAGCCAAATCGATCTAGCAAGCCTACGTGCAGGCTCAAAAGCTTGGCTTTGATTCATCTCTACTAGCAAAGCGACATCCCAAGCTTTCAACCAGCGGTAAACACCAATGACCGGTACTCCTCGATAATTATCGTAAAGTCCTTGATCATTACTGCCATCCATCGCCTTAGCAATCCCTTCACTGTCAATGCCCTCAGGAAATGCGACTGAACCAAATCGTTTTGCTGAAATCAAGACATTTCGCTGAGACAAACCACTGCCAAACTTACCTACCAAGTAGGTTTCACAATCTTCTTTGATACCTGTATGCTCTTGTATGATCTCATCAATCCGCTCCAGGTTCAGATTAACCACCAGCATTCCCAGACGCTTGTCTGTGTCCTTGAGAACAGGAGTAGCGAAAGTAATGGTAGGTTTACCTGTTTCCGGGGAGCGGTAGAAATTCGACACAAAAGTATCCGTTGGTTCCTGGGTTACTTCACTATATTGAGCCAGGGGCTTATATTTGCCGATGTGAGTTGGGTTGGTAGAAAGTAAAATTCTGCCACTCCTACTAAGGAGGAACAGATCTTTGAGACCAGATTGTTTGCTAATAAAGGATGTTAGGGATTTTTCTAGTTGCTCATAAGCAAATTGATATTCCCAGTCGGATGTTTGGCTCGACAAGAGTACCCTAGCCTGAGTGCTCACTTCTGGCAACTGGCCTAGAGACAAAAAATGTTCACGCTGAGTCACTACCCAGCGGCTTAACTCACCTTCCTTGAGGGAGGCAGTAAGACCTAATTCGTTAAAAACAGAGAGTTTTAGAGATTCTCTAGCTTGATTGAAGGTGGTATAACAGACAATCGATATTGTCAGTAAAGATAAAATTAAAAAAGAACCAACAAGCTGAACCAGTAGACTTTTTTTCCAGCATCTCATCATTTACAAGAAGGCAGGAGGCAGGTGGTAGGTGGTAGGTGGTAGGTGGTAGGCGGCAAGTGGCAGTCCCAATGAAAAATTTTCATCACCAGTTTCAGATTAGACTCCCATGAACTTTCACCTCACAACGTAGGATGAAAATCTCTCTTTCTCCGCGTCCCCCTGTCCCCGCGTCTCCGCGTCTATTTTCAGATTAGTGCGTTTCCTTATCTATTCTCAATCTTACTCAGACCAATCGATAAATATCTCTTTTATTCGATTAATGGCTTCATCTGCTGCTTCCTCTGGCGATAATCCATCGACTATAACTCTTTCAATGGCTTTACCCCAGACATTTTCTGACTGCACTAGAGAATAAGCCGAGTTCCTTGCTTGGTAGATAGGACGAGTTGAATCCTGGCTGAATTGCTTTGCTGCCAGCCCAACATGAGGATCATCCGCCTCTTGCCAGAAGCCATCTTCCCAGAGTTGAGGCATCACCGGAAAATAGCGCCCAGCAGAACCTTTGACATAAGGCCCTAAATTTTCAGGTTGCACTAGGTAAGAGAGAAAATCTTTGGCAGCCTCTTGGTGTTGAGATGAGGCAAAAATCACCACCTGTTTGAAAGATACCAAATATTTTGACGTTTCCCCATCAGGTTCTTGGGGAAATTCAATGGTAGCTATCTGATTACGGTAGATGTCTTCAGCTTCCCGCTGGGAGCCAGGAATCGATAAGCTAGGATTGAGGGTCATCAGTACAGTACGGTTAAGGAAGGTAGTATTATTATCCGCATTCAACCAATCCACAGCTTCTGGAGGCACATATCCCTCCTGGTAGAAGCTGGTATACCAATCCAAAGTAGTAATTAATCCTTGGCGCACTAGAGGATCATTCAAAAGCAGCTGACCATTTTCGTCCAATAATTGGACATCGTAAGCCTCTAGGGCTTGTTCAAAGGCGAAGTAGGTATCGGAAGAATCGGCAGACATCGGTAAACCTATGCCATAAATATTTTGTTGCCCTTGCTGGCGCAAACTATCTTGGGCTTGTTTCCAAAATGCCCAAAAAGCATTCCACTCTTGAGGAATTTCTTCCCTGATACCAGCGTCGCGGAGCAGTGAGCGCCAGTAGTGGATGTGGTTTGTCTGCTGCTTGAGTGGTACTGCGTAGTAGCCACGTTTCTTAGTTGCACTGTTGTACAAATATGCTGATGCGATCGCGCTACTATTGTAGGAGTCCTTTACCGGCTCAATCACATCCGAGACTTCCGCTAGTTTCCCTTCCCAAGCCCAACGAGGGCCAAAAGTAAAGTCTGTTCTTTCCGAGAAGAGAATATCGGGGGGATTACCTTGTTCTAGGGCGTTGATAATCTCATTAAGGAGGTCATCTTCACTGTAGAAAAAAAGTTTAATTTCAACTTTACCCTGCCCCTTCTGCTGGGCTAAGGTAGATCGCCATTTATTCACTACTTGCTCAATCGCTTCATCTTGCTGAGGGTAGTAGCCTCGATTCCACCAGATTGTAAGATGGCTGCGTTCCTTAATCGGTTCTACAGTTGGTATTGGAGAAATATTAGTGTCATTGGTACAGGTTACTAAGACCAAGCTCAACAAGAATAGTGGTACAATTAGATATT
Source organism: Symploca sp. SIO1C2 (assembly GCA_010672925.1). Classification (GTDB taxonomy): domain Bacteria; phylum Cyanobacteriota; class Cyanobacteriia; order Cyanobacteriales; family Coleofasciculaceae; genus Caldora. Next base: position 221,269 of record JAAHFP010000004.1, read on the forward strand.
TCCTTAGCCTCATTGCTGTTTTCTTCGTTTCGGTTATCGAAAATTTTGGGTTTAAAACCCCGTCCTTTTAGGACGGCTTTACATTTCTCGTTGAGTATCTTACCATAGTAAATATAGTTTGGTAAGTTTCATGCTCAAAGCCTATAGGTACAGAATCTATCCAAATCCAGAGCAATCTCTATTGCTCACTAAGTCCTTTGGTTCTGTACGCTGGTTTTACAACTATGGGCTAGAACTGACATCTAATACCTACCAAGAAACAGGCAAAGGTTTGAGTCGTAATGACATCATTAAGCTTTTGCCTCAATTGAAAAAAGAGTATGAATGGTTGAAAGAACCTCCATCTCAAATTCTACAACAAGCGGCTTTAGATTTGTCTAGTGCTTTCCTCAACTTTTTTGAAGGGAGGGCTAGATATCCTCGTTTTAAAAACAAACACACCAAGCAGTCTATCCGGTTTCCCCAAGGGTGTCATCTAACTGGAAGTTACTTAAGTTTACCAAAACTAAAAAAAGTCTATTGTCGGGTTTCTCGTGTGCCCATAGGTACTCTCAAATCCGTTACAGTTTCTCTAACTGTAACAGGAGAATACTATGCTGCTTGTCTCTATGATGATGGCCAAGAAAAGCTAAACCCAAGCAGTGAAGGGAAAGCAATAGGAATTGATGTTGGACTAGCTCATTTGGCGATTACTTCCGATGGAAGTAAGCACGGCAATCCTCAATACTATCGTCAGTATGAGAAAAAATTGTCAATTCATCAAAAGCGTCTAAGCAGAAAGCAAAAAGGCTCAAGCAACCGTAATAAAGCGAAGATTGTAATAGCTAAAGTACATAACAAAATTAGCAGATGTCGGGCAGATTTTCTCCACAAACTAAGTCGTAAATTAGTAGACGAGAACCAAGTCATAGTGGTAGAAAATTTAGCAATTAAGGGCATGGTAAGAAATCACAAACTAGCTAAATCAATTAGTGACGCTGGCTGGGGAATGTTTTGCACCATGCTGAAGTACAAGGCGGAATGGGAAGGGAAAACTTACCTAGAAATAGATAGATTTTTCCCATCCTCAAAGACCTGTCATGTCTGCCTCAATCAAGTAAGTAATTTACCTCTCAATATTCGAGAGTGGACATGTGGTAAGTGTAAAACACACCACGACAGGGACACCAACGCAGCGATAAATATTAGAGAAGAGGGTTTACGAATTTTGGCGGGAGGGCATCTCGCTACTGCTTCTGGAGAAAGAGTAAGACCAAGTAAAGGCACTGCTTTTACAAGGCGTTTTTCTATGAATGAAGAATCCCCATGCATGTAAGGCTGGGGAGTTGTCAAATACCACCTTAAGTTAAGCGGAGGAAGCTGAAGGAGCTGGGGAAGCTGGGGAAGCTGAGGGAGATAGGAAAAAATTTATTGCACAGTTTTAGCTGTGTCACGCCAGTAGAACTGGCGATGGTAACCAGTCGAGGGATTATTATTTGTCAGGCAGTCGATGCTATTTCACCTCAGTCTCGTATGGCAACAGGAGTGATAGTACAACGGCTAGATGAGGATGATGCGATTGCAGCTGTAGCCCTAGTACCGATATCAGATCAAGAGGAGGAGTCAGAGAATAAAGAGGATAAAAAGCCGACGTTACCAAATCTACAATTACCAAGAGACCCGACTTCTTCAAGGATACTGCGGTTGAATCAGGGGTGTGACCCCTCATATCACGATTTTTCCTTATTCCGCTAAATGTAGAGACGCGCCTGCCGAAGGATGCCCGTAGGGCTGTTGGCGCGTCTCTACAGGCCAATTCTCGGATAAATCAGGGGTATGACCCCCTATTCGCCAGTGGCATCCTTCAAGAAGTCGGGTCTCTCACAATGGCAAAAATCCTTAAATAGTAGGGGTAGTTGAGGACTCTTGGTGAGATGGAGAACTTACGCTGCTAAAGTTTTTAGCCATATCTTCAGAAGAGAGCAATCTTCTGGAAAGTCGGTACTTGTCAGTTTCCCGTAGGCGCTGACTGAAGAACCGGCAAATTTCTAACACAATCTGGGGACGTTGGGTAATCAGGCTGATAAAGCGGTTTTTCTCTAACTTCAGTAAGGTAGAATTTTCTACAGCTACTGCACCATTCCAACGAGGAGCATCATCAAATAAGGCAATCTCGCCAAAATGTTGACCAGCTGACAAATAATTCAAGTCTTGCTGTTCTCCATCAATTTCTTTGATTAGGCGCACACTGCCTTCACCGATGATATAGAGGTGTCCCCCCCAATTACCTTCGTTGAAAATTGTTTCTCCAGCAGGAATATATTCCTGCTCTAGAGCTTGATCAATTAGTAGCAACTCATCAAGGGAAAGATTTTTGAAGAGGCTAACATTCTTTAGCAATAATAGACGACTCATAAAGAAATCCTTCTGGGATGGGTGTTGATCTAGGGGAAGGAAAGTTTTTTGGGCAACAGCTTTAACTAGGGGATCTGGGTCTTTCGTCAAAGCTGATGGTACAGCTGCCAAAGCGATGAGAGCACCAATTTTGATCCACCGGTCTTTAGATTCTAAGGCTTCTAGGAGCAATTTATAACCCTTGGTTCGCATCCACTGATTAGTGGCGCGGATATTTGGAGGCTGTTCTCCATTGGCTAACTGTTCAAGTATGGGCATCAAGGGTCGCACAAAGCGTTTGTGACGAAGAGAAGCTAGAGTTTCTACGGCATTGGCCACTTCCCTTTGGTCTTTGCTGTAGAGTAGACGTTTGACAGAGTTGACAGTGCGTGAATTGCCTAGACAGGAGAGCACATACAAAACTTTCTGAATCAAACGTTGGTGGTAGTCAGCGATCGCAATTGCTAAAGGCTGCCAACTAGCTTCAGAATGGGGAATCTGTTGCTCCCACTGTCGGCTACGGGCGACTTGTTGGAAATCTGGGGTAAGATAATCAAACAAGACATCACTAGCCCGTTTAATCCTTACTTGTCCAATGGCCGCGATCGCAGCATCTACTAAATCTGGGTTTGAGGAAGATAAACTATCTTGAGCTAAAGCCAACCCTTGCTCTCCATAGGCTGCCAGTGCCATTGCTGCTTGGCGACGCACCTGAGGATTTAAATCTCCCAAACCAATAGCTACATAACGCAACATTCCTTGACTACGAGCAACTCCCAGCAAATTGAAAGCTGCAGCCCTTACTACTGGCTCTTGGTGCTCTAATTCGGCTGTGGCAATGTCTGCTAAAGATTGATCGCCAGGACGTGCTAAGGTAGCCAGTGTTTTTAATCCTTCCTGTTTAACCTCTGGAGTACTATGAACCAGAACTTCTTTCAGTAGGGGAATTAGTTCTGGGTTACTACTGTAGGACACAACTCTTACTATTGCTTCCCCACTGGTGGTATCTAGCTCCGAATGCCACAACTGTTCACAAGTCGTCCTTACTTGTGGATTAGTTATTGCGCCGGTTTGGGTAGCTGCTACAGATGCTAAAGCTCTCACTTCTTGACTCACATCTCCCAGTCGGGAGCGGATTTGTTCTTGAGTAGGAAACTTTTGACTAGCGATTAAAACTTCCAAAGCGATTGCTCGCATTGTGGAGTTTTCCGAATCCAACAGTTGTTCAAAGTGGTAGGTAGTTTCTGTATCAGGTTTAGTGCTAAATAACTTTACCGCTGCTCGACGTAATGAACTATCTGCTTCTGGGAGAAACGTCTGCACTGGTGCTAAAAATTGACTGGGGTTGCCTAAGCCAGCGGCTAATTCCAATGCCTTAAGACGAGTATAGTATTCGTCGCTTTCTAGCAGTTCCTGAACTACTGAGCTAGATTGGGGTGGCAACTGAGTTAAGCTTTCGCTGAGTTCATCAAGGTTGACCCCATCTGAGCGTAACACCATCTCCAAACAGGGGACATAGCTATTACTAATAAAGATGCGACAGATTAACAAAATTACGGTTAAACCAATACCAATCCAGAGAATTTGAGGTAGGGTTAGGAATGATTGGGAGACCCACAAGAGTACCCCTGCTAAAGTCAGACCGAAGGCGTAGAAGAAACCATCACTAAGAGAGCGTACTCGTCCTACAAATTCGTAGGGAACCGCATTGTAGTTTAAGGTATAGATTGGTTGATGAATCGCTTTGTAGAGGGCATCTGTGTTGACATTGGTGACAATCGCGGGTTTCAGAGAAAAATTGAACACTAGTCCGACGAAACTTGCCAGAGTTATTAGTGGATAAACTAGATTCATTCGTGCTACTCCCAGACGTTGGAGCAGTGGCTGGGTGAAGCAGTAAAGGACGACTAACTGGATGATACTATTTCCTGACCGAAGTAATCCCAAGAAGCTAGTCAATTCTTTATCACTGGGGAAAACCTCAGAATAAATACTCATGCACAAGAACTCTGTGATAATACAAATAATTACCAACAGAAAGCTGCTAAAAGCCAGGAAGAAGATGATGTTGTAGCGCTTCACCAGCTCCGGAAAGGTTTTTAAGGCTTCGATAATCCCCACTGAAGTATCGGAAGTAATCGAATCTAGGGGTCGCTCTGATCGTTCAAGATAAAGTATCTGACCAATAACTATGGCAAACATTACCGGTAAAACCAGTAGAATATCCCTGGGTCTTAGGTATACAGAAAGCAAGCTTGTCAGTCCACCACCAACGAGGATTCCTATTCCCTGAACCATAGCGATTAGAGAAGCATAGCGCTTGTATTCCAGGGAAGATAAATAATCTACTAGCAAGCTGGGAAACAGGATATGGTTCTGCAAATCCCACTCAAAAAAGGTGACCAGGAAAATGATGTAGTATACCGCTACACTGTCCAGGTTAATCAATAAACGCATTCCCACTGCTAGCGCGATCGCTAGTAACAGAAAGTAACGTAACAGCCTGGTGCGCTCATAACGATCAACAATTTGGGAGAATAAGGCGTAGGAGGGAATCGAAGCTAAGCCAATTAGTACGTAGAATAAAGGTAGGCTCTTTGCTCCAGCCTGGTTCAGGAACAAAGAGTTAGCTATAGTTATGGCGACTATGTTGTACACCATCATCGAAAAAGCTAGGAATAGTAAGTGCGCCAGTCGGCGCACCTTCAAAATTGAAAGACCAAGGCGTTGCTCAAGAAACTGATTGAACATTGGTGATGGTGTTTTAGATTTGAGATTTGAGATGTTCCTTCCTTTGACGAAGGGTTGTCCTTGATGAGTACTTCAGCAACTCTACCAACTCCTGACTTCCTTCTCCGTTAATTCAACTTTACAAATAAGTTGCATAATAATAAGGAATGTAAATCAATGTAACATAATTTAATAAAGAAGTCAAAATACGGTTAAGTAGGCCGAATTATTCACCAACGAATATTAATCCAGGCAACGGAAATTGCTGTATGCACTACAACAATTTGCTCTCTGGAAAGAATATGTTGATTTTGACATTAAGTTTGGGCTACAACATGGCATTACTTACAACTCCTATTTGAATTCGGGGTAAGAAAATTCCCTTAGTAGACATCTCCCATGAAAAGTTTAGTAAGCTATAGTTGGAAACTATCCAGGGACTGATCGACTTTCAGGCAATTGATTACTTAGGCTATTAGTAGAATTTTTGTCAGTGGGGTTACCTGACCTCAACCTAACCCAGGGTAATAAATCCGGTTAAGAAACAAGGTGTTCTCTGCCCTCTAAATCCCCCAAACCTGAGGGATTGTGAATTATTTTCAACCTACTTAGAGAACCGGATTTGGTATATGGTCATCTCCAAGCCATGTTGCTTGTGTCAACATCGAGTAATAAACCCAGATAAAATACTATAAGTATTTTTACTCAATCATTATCAAATTTGCAAATCAAACTTTACTAGCGAATTGTGTAACCATAAAAGCAAAGTAAGGCAGCAACACGATAAATATTATACCCACAAAATTTTAATAGTTTCAGCCTTTTTTTATTCATAACTTGTATATGAGAATACATTTTAACTATATTGGTTAAGGATTCTATCGATCTTAAACTGATCACTTATTTCCGCCGCCCTGCACTAGTACTTGAGCCCAATTAGAGTTACAACTTTTTTCCTAGACTTTATTCTGTTTCTTGCTCTTCTTCTATCCCAAAAATTTTCCTAATCGTACTGTAGTCTGCTGCATCTTCAGCATTGAGATAATCTTCTTTTGCTTGTGGATTATCTGCATATTTCCGAACTGGTTCAGTGGTATTTGCCTTGGGCTGGTGAGTGCACCACTGAATGCCAGCTAGTGCAATTAATGAAATTCCACAAATGATAGTAGCTTGCAATGAACTTAATTTCATAATGATTTTCTACTAGTTTGAGGATGCCTTTATATTATTTTCTAATTTATTGTATCTGACTATAGATATAAATATATAGATACTTTTGATTAGTTTTTGTAATAAAATCAATAAATTTTTCTTATTCAAATAGTTCATGTCAGGTAACTTCAAACAAAAAAGATGTTGAATTTTTTTCTTTTATTCGTTCATCGAAATTTAAAATTTTATTTCTAAGCAGTTGATGCTAAATCTGCTTCGGTCTGAAAAACCCATTGATCCCCTAATGTTTGCAGTTTACTCATTGGAAAGGCAACGAATATAGATGAGTGTGCTCCCTGCGAAACGGGAACTGGTCAATAGACTCACAGTCATCATACATTAAGGTCTGGGAAAACTTCCTATGATTGAAGGACTCGTATGAGTGGTGTGAGTTAAATGAAGCTGAGACTAAACAAGATAGAAAACCCTTGGTGGCAGTCTATTGAGAAGCAACCAACTCTGATCTGGAGTCTGTCGCTGCTTTGGTTGCTACTGATTGGCTGGTTAGCTTTTTTGTGGAATTTGGGAAGTACAGGTTTAATCGATGAGACTGAACCCCTGTTTGCAGAAGCGGCCCGTCAAATGACAGTTACCGGGGACTGGATTACACCTTATTTTAATGGTGAGACTCGTTTTGATAAACCGCCATTGGTTTACTGGTTAATGGCGATTGGCTATAAACTGATTGGGGTCAATGAATGGGCAGTAAGACTCCCCTCCGCCTTGGCCGCGATCGCATTAATGGCTTTGGGGTTCTATACTTTGCGATATTATGGAATATCTTTTGCCCCCAATGCTTTGCCCTCCGATAGTTTGAAAACAGGCCGAAATCCCCAACGTCAACTATGGCTAGCGGCTGGGATAGGTGCAGCGATGATTGCCCTCAATCCTCAAACCATAGTTTGGGCAAGAACCGGAGTCTCTGATATGCTACTCAGCGGCTGCATGGGTACGGCACTCCTGTCTTTTTTCTTAGGATATGCGCAGAAAGAAAAAGAAGAAACAACACCAAAAGATAAGCCCCCCATCTCCCCATCTCCCCATCTTCCCATCTCCCCATCTCCCATTTCCTCATCAAATTGGTATCTAGCTTGTTACATCCTCATTGCTCTAGCTATTCTTACCAAAGGACCTGTAGGTATTGTACTACCAGCCCTAATTATTGGAGCTTTCCTACTTTACCTCGGCAAATTGCGAGAAGTTCTACGAGAGATGCAGATTGTTAGAGGCATCTTGATCATTTTGGCGATTACACTACCTTGGTATGGATTAGTCACCGTAGCTAATGGCAAAGCTTACATTGACTCGTTTTTCGGCTATCATAATTTCCAACGCTTCACTGAAGTAGTCAATGATCACTCTGCTCCCTGGTACTTCTACTTTATTGTCGTATTTGTCGGTTTTATCCCTTGGTCTGTCTACTTACCCATAGCAATAGCAAGGCTACGGTTTTGGCAGAGAAAACGGTGGCGCACTTCTCCCCGTGCCAGCCATTTAGGTTTATTTGCCCTATTTTGGTTTGCAAGTATCTTCGGCTTCTTTACCATTGCAGTAACCAAACTACCTAGCTACGTTCTACCTTTGTTACCTGCCGCAGCTATTATGGTAGCTCTATTTTGGAGTGAGGAAATTATATCAAGTCCGGTTAAATACTTACACTTTGGTGGCAATAAGGCAGAAGGCAGAGGGCAGAGGGCAGAAGGGAAGAAAGAAGGTTGCAAGGTAGAAGGATATGATTATTGTTTAAGCGAACATGATATTACCAGTGAAACTAAAGGAAAAACTCTCTCCCTACCTTTCCTACTTAGCGGAGTATTAAACTTTCTCTTATTGCACGCCATTGCTGTTGCCATTTTATCTAGTCCTGATATTATCGGTTATGACCCCGCTGCACCTAACTTGTCAGATGTACTGCAAAAGTCGGGTTTAACAGCACAAGGTAGCTTTATTTGGTGGTTAACTGCCGTCGTCATGGCACTGTTGCTGATTAACCGCCGTCGTTGGCGTTGGCTGTGGAGTGCAAACTTGGTCGGATTTGTGGCATTTTTGATTTTTGTAGTCACACCAGCTTCCTTTCTGCTAGATGAGATGCGTCAGCAACCCCTGCGAGAACTTTCCCAACTCGCCGTTGAGGTACAGCAACCAGGAGAAGAACTCTTTATGCTGGGTTTTGCCAAGCCTAGTGTCACTTTCTATACCCAGAGACCAGTAAATTACTTTCGCTTTGATGAAATGGCCATTGCCCACTTGCAACAAACCGCCACAACTCAACCAACTCACCCTTCTGTTCTCATTTTAAATCGTCCCGGCAAACTGATAGAAAATAAGCTAAAACCTGAGGAATACAAAAAGTTGGGAAATGCTGGTATCTATCAACTCCTTCGGGTGAACACACAAGCTTTGGTTGATTTTCAATAATTAATCTGAATTAACCTTGCTTTGTGTTTGACTTCTTTTTGGGCTGAAGCCCTACTACTTGCCCTAATTCAGCAGGATTCATCTTTTCATAATGTTCAAAAGGCTGATAAATCCAAGGATTATCTGGCAAATAATCAACGTAGTAATCGGGAATAAAGATAGAATTACCTTTGTACCAAATTACTCCAGTGCGAATTTCCTCAATTACTTCACCGTGGTATTGCTGGAGCCATTTGATTGCCTCTTGAAGACTGATACCAGAATCTACAAGGTCATCTACTAATAGTATACGAGAGCCTAATTGCTCTGTGGTCATAGTTAGGTGAGTGGCAAACTTGATGGAAGCTCTAACTTTATTTTCAGCTCCTCCGTAAGAGGAAGCACTAAGAATTGCTAGAGGTTTTCCGTATATTCGGCACAAGATATCGCCAACCCGCAGTCCACCTTTGGCAAGGCAAACAATTTGGTCGAACTCCCAGTGAGCTTGATATATTTTGGTAGCTAATGCTTCAATTTTTTGGTGGTATTCTGACCAAGACAGGTGCAGGTCGGGCATAGCAAGTGTGATAATGGATAATGGATAATGGATAATTGCTAATTGCTAATTAATCAATCCGGTTTAAAGCCTCTCCTTTGAAGGAGAAAAAATTGCTAGTAAATTTCCTTACAGCGTTTCCCACGCTGATGAGGTACACTGCTCAATCTCAAAGTCCCCCGTGGAACCAAGAGCGTTCGCAAAGCGTTCTCCGAAGGAGTAGCATCTTCTGGCTTCCCCCTTTCAAAGGGGGACGGGAGGGCGATTCAAGGGGGATTTAGGGGGATCTAGATGTACCTCACAGATGCGAGAACTGCTATATATTCAATCATCTTTATTTGAACTTTCTTGTAATTCTAAATTCTAAATTCTAAATTCTAAATCGTTGTCAACAAACTTAATTGTAATGCGATCGCGTTCTAGTAATTTTGATTCGGAGAGGGCTTCTCGTGCGGCAGTCATTAGCATACGTGGGGAGATGTCAGGATGAGGTACTGTAATTGCTACCCCCAGGCTGAAGGTGAGAACTTTAGAAGGAAAACCACTGAATCGGGGATGAGCATAGGCTATCTCCAAAGTTTTGATACCTTGTCGTAGGTTTTCTGCAATTTCAGTAGCAGCTTTGGTACCGGTTTGGGGCAAAATCACACCAAACTCATCACCCCGATAACGTGCCACAAATGCATTCTTCTGGTTCACCCAGTTACGGATAACACGGGCAATTTGTTTGAGCACAACATCTCCGGCAAGATCCCCATGAGCATCGTTATAAAAGCGGAAATAGTCAACATTGCACAAAATTACAGATAGGGATTGAACTCCTCTATGCTGCTGCCATTCGGCTTCTAAGTATTGGGTAAAGTAATGTTGATTGGGCAGCTGGGTTAGTTCATCAATGTTATATAATCGTTGGATTTCTTGCTTCTGTTGCTCTAGCTGCACCATCCGCAGATACATTTCCTGCTCCTCTTGAAGCTGTTGGCGAAAATAAATACGATATAGTTGGCAGCTGCTCCTTACTTGATTGCCCTCCAATTCTACCAAGCCCATACTTTCTAATTTGTAGGCAGCGATCGCAGAAGGTAGCTCCCTCTGGGTCATGGTTTCTAGAGTTATACTCCCCTCTTGACTTACCACCTGTTGCAAAGCTAGGGCTAATTCTGGTTCATCCCGCAGCATTGCCAAATGATTCCGCAAATGATCTGTATAGATTCCCGCTTGGGTGGGTGCTGTTTGCAATAATTCCTCCAAGCTGATGCCGCCTTGACATAGATGGTAGAGTGCCATGTTCACTAGATAGGGATGTCCCCCCACCATTGCCATCAGTTGCTGGCTGTGGTTATTCTTGCTCCAATCTAGTCCATAACGTCTAGCTAGCTCCTGTATTTGCTCTTGATTAAAAGGGGGTAGCTTGATGGATAAGCCGACATTAAAGGGAGATTGATTGAGTTTGAGGGGGATATAGATTTCTGTCGTATGAACGACTAGCACACGGAGTTTTTGCCAATTTTCTGCTACCCTTGCTTGTTCGTGCCAAAAGCGCAACATTGGTAGAAAGTCTTGGGCAATTTGGGGATGCTCGAAGACTCGATTGACTTCATTGAGGGCTAAAACTAAAGGAGAGTCAATGCGCTCTAGCAAATACCCTTCAATATAGATTCTACAGCTGACTTTGCTACCAAGCTCTTCATCCCAATAATCATCTAGTCGGGGACTGAGGTGCAAGCACCGGCTGAGATTAGCACACAACCAGCGCAAAAATTTATTAAGGGAGGCAAAAACCGCTTCTTCAGCTTCTTGAAAATCCAAGGAGACTGTGCGATAGTCTAGGGTCCTTGCCTCAGTCATAATCCGGTTGAGGAGGGAGCTTTTCCCCATCTTCCTGGGTGCTTTGATACGAATTACGCATCCTGGTTGACTAATATGGTTGCAAGCAAGTTGTTCAATGGGGGGACGATGGATGTATAAGTGGGAATCTGGTGGTACAGGGGCACCGGGAAATTCTAGGGTAGTTTGGGGAACAGAAGCGGGAACATGAGCTTGAGTCTGGGGGAGTAACTCCCATGGTACTGCCATTGTCGGATGAGCTACTTGCTCTGGTTGGTAATGACTTAAGACTAAAGGGAAATTTTTTTTGGTTACCTTTTGTCCTAGCACCTTTGAGAGCTCAGACCACAACTGAGAAGCAACTTCCTTAAGCTGATTGTTGCTGTAGGTAGAATGCTGGGCTATCTCACTATAACTTTGCCTGAGCCAAGATTGACGCAGGATTAATTGCTCAACGGGACTGAGGGGTCGCGACAACAGAGCTTGTTCTATAATTTTGAGCACTTCATCGGCATTCATTCAGCGGTGGAGTGGAGGAGAGGTTTATAGTGTAGTTATATCAAACTTGGGGCTGAGTAGGTTTGTTTTTCACCACAAAGGCATAAAGGTCACTCAGGAAAGAGGTAAGAAGTAAAGGAGTTTCTTGGGTTAAACTAGTTCTGATGGTCTGTCGCTCAGAATCCTAATGGTAAAGTGTTAAAGCCAAAATGGTCACTTTTTAGTTTAACAGTTCTTCATTTAACCATATCAACTAATGGGGTTAGCGGGCAAATTATTCCCGATGCCACCCTGCCCAATAATTCTCTGGTTACTCCTACAGGTATTACTTTCACTATTGATGGGGGAACAGCTTTAGGGAATAATCTTTTCCACAGCTTCCAAGAATTTTCTGTTCCTACTGGTACTGAAGCCTTGTTTAACAATGGGGTGAACCTGAGCAATATTATCACGCGAGTTACTGGTAACCAAGTATCTGATATTGATGGAGTAATTAAGACTAAGAACAGCGCCAATTTATTTCTCCTCAATCCCAATGGCATTGTTTTTGGTCCTAACGCTAAGCTAGATTTCCATGGTTCATTTTTGGCAAGTACAGCCAATAGTCTGTTATTTTCTGATAGCATTTTCAGCGCTACAAATCCCCAAGCTTCACCACTGCTAACCATCAATGTGCCTCTGGGTTTGCAATATGGTAATAATGCTGCTGAAGTGGCACTACAGCAGTCTCAGCTGGAAGTTTCTCCCCATCAAAATTTAGCTCTTGTAGGAGGCAATGTCAGTATTGAGGGTGGGACTTTACTTGCACCAGGGGGTCAAGTTAGTTTGGGTGGGTTGACCGGAGCAGGAATTGTTGGTCTTCAAGGAATAATTCCTGACTTTCCTCAAACTAGCCAACTGAGTAATGTTTCTCTGAGTAATGGTAGCTTGATTGAGGTAGCAGGCTCTAGTGGCGGTAGCATTAAGATTGATAGCAATAACTTGAACCTGGCGGGAGGTTCTCAATTACTAGCGGGAATTGCTAATAATGGTAACCTAACAGATGCTGAGGCAGGGGATATTGTAGTTAATGCTACCGGAGATATTACCCTGAATGATGGTAGTTTAATCAGCAATATAGTGCCAGAGAATGCTTCGGGAACTGGGGGGAATATTGAGATCAGCGCTAATGCTCTGGCTTTAACTAGTGGTTCTCGCATTACGACAGTTACCCAAGGGTTAGGTAAGGCAGGCAATATTATTCTGGAAGCTAACAATATCGATATTTCTGGTTTCACTGCCGATGGACTTTTTAGTGGTATTCTCTCTTGGTCAGAAACTGCTAACAGTGGTGCTGGGGGAAATATTTTGATTAATCAGGGTCATCCCCAAGGAACAATCCGTTTAGCCAACAGAGGGTTTATTGCGGCGGTTACTAATAGTAGCAGTGATGGTGGGGAAATTGAAGTTAATGGAGATTATCTGGTTTTAGAAAGTGGTGGACAAATCCTGAGCTTAGCCACCGCTAGTGGTAGTGCGGGGGATGTGAAGATTAATATTAATGAAACGGTGACAATTTTTGGCAGCAGCCAAGATTTTATCAGTTCTCCCTTTGATAGATTTACTGTGTTTAATCTGGATGAGTTAACTTTTAGTACTGCTGCTAATCCTAATGTGGAAGATTCTGGTGCTGGAGGTATTCCTTATGTTACGGTGGAACGGACTCCAGAGCAAATTATTAGTGATTCCACGGTATTGGGTGCTGCGGAAGAACAGTATGACTATTACTCGTTTACGATTACTGAAGAAAATAGTCGGGGCATTTTCGATATTGATTTTGGAGACGGTTATACCGATAATCCTGGTAGTCTAGATACAGAAATTGCCCTGTTTAATCAAGCAACAGGAGAAATACTAGCTTCTAATGACGATACTAATGTAACCAATGGCTCCGCAGGCAGTATTGTCCGGCAGGACTCTTATATTTCCTTCACCTTCGACTCTCCGGGAACTTACGTTGTTGGGGTGGGAGAGTTCGATACTGTCCCTAATAGTTTACAAGGATTAGAAGGCGATCGCGTCGATCCTGGTGACACTTATTCCCTGAATGTTTCCTTGGAAAATCAAGGAACCGGTATTACTCTTCCTCCCAATAACCTCAATCCCAACCATTTTAACCCTAATTATGGAGTCAATAGTGGCCTATTCTCCGTAACTGAAGCTGCTGGTAATACCGGGAGATTAAATATTAATACCGGGCAATTGCAGATGGATGCTAGTGCAGAAATTGCTGCCACAACTTTCGGTTCAGGCAGAAGCAGGGATATTACGATTAATGCCAGGGACAATATAGGGGTTGTTAATCGAGCTACCATCTCCAATATTACTCGTGGTACTGGTAATGCCGGGAGCATTATCCTCAATACTGAGGATGTGATGCTTGCTAATCGTGGTTTTATCAATATTAGTAATTTTGGCCAGGGAGACACCGGAGATATTCACATTAATACCAATAACTTGAGTTTATTTGAGGGAGCTAGACTGAATAACAGTACCTATCTCCAAGGAGATGCGGGTAAGATTATTATTAATGCTAGAGAGTCTGTAATCTTTGATGGAGAAGATAGTCTGGGACAAGACTCTAATGCTTTTAACTTAGTAGCAGGTCCTTCGGCAGTAGGTAATTCTGGAGGGATTGAGGTTAATACTCGCCACTTCTCGATTACTAATGGTGCTCAATTGGCTACTAGTACCTATGGAGAAGGAAATGCTGGGGGGATTACGATTAATGCCAGTGAATCCGTGTTGTTAGACGGGAAAGCTAGTAGTGGTCGTTTAGATGGTTTACTGACTAGAGTCAGGGTAATCGGTAGAGGTAATGCGGGAGATATCAATATTGCTACCAATTCCCTGACTATATCCAATGAAGCTAGAGTCAGTAGCCAAACCGAGGGTCAAGGAAATGCTGGTAGTGTTAATATTACTGCCCAAGAAATTTTTTTAGATGATGGTTTGATTAGCAGTAGTGCTGAACCGACAGCTGTGGGATCTGGGGGACAAATTGGGATTACCGCTAACTCGATTTTTTTGACCAACGGTTCTCGTATTCTGGCTAGTACTTCTGGTGAAGGGGATGCGGGGGATATTCGCCTGAGAGGGAATCGCTTGGAAGCTAGGGCAGGTTCTCAACTAAGTACTAGTACTGACTCTGACTTTGATGCGGGCAGTATTACTTTGGATGTGACCGACTCGATCCTGCTTTCTGGAGAAGAGACAGGATTATTTGCCAATACCGCAGTCGGTTCTGGGGGCAATAGTGGTAATATCTTTATTGCTCAACCGAGAAGTGTAACTATCCGTGATGGTGCGGGGGTAGGAGTAAGCAGTCAAGGAACCGGCATTGGAGGAAGTATTCAACTGCAAGCAGGTTCTCTCACCTTAGATAATCAAGCCTTTCTCACTGCGGCAACTGCGGCAAATCAAGGGGGAGAGATTTTGCTCCTATTGGAGCAACCATTGTTATTGCGCCGCCACAGTCAAATTACTGCCACTGCCGGTACTGCCGGTGCCGGGGGAGATGGGGGAAACATTGAGATAGATGCTCCCTTTGTCATAGCAATTCCTACAGAAAATAGCGACATTACTGCTAATGCCTTTGAAGGGAATGGGGGGAGAATTACCCTAACAACCCAAGGTATTTTTGGACTGGAGTTTCGAGAGCAACTTACCCCTTTGAGTGATATCACCGCTAGCTCTCAGTTTGGGGTTTCTGGTTCCGTAACTATTACCAACCCAGAAGTAAATCCAGCTTCAGGATTAGTCAAGTTACCAGAAGAAGTGATTGATTCTACGGAGCAAGTAATTGCCCGATGTGCTGCTGCCGAAGGTAACTCCTTTACTCTTATTGGACAGGGTGGCATACCAGAAGACCCCACTGCACCTATCCGAGGGCAGACAGTCTGGCGAGACATGCAAGATTTTTCCGTAGCAGAAGAGCAACCTCAGCCAGTTTTGCCACCATCTCCCTCACCGGTGGTAGAAGATCCTCCCTCTGAGATCATAGAAGCTACAGGTTGGATAGTTGATGCGGAAGGTAATGTAGAGTTAGTCGCTGAGTTACCCGATGGGACAGTAATTCATCCTGTTCCTCAGGATCCTGGATGTGTTAAGAATACAGGAAGGCAGGAGGCATAAGGGACTTCCAAATAAAAAACGTCCCATCGCAGCGGGGAGCTGGGGGAGTAAGACAAGTCCAAAAATTAGGATGATTTATTTCTTGGAGTTCCCTAACCCATCCCTAACCGGGTGAGCGAAAAAAAGGGTGGGGAGCGGAGGAAGAAGAGAGAACTGATAATGTTTGGATACTTAGCCAGGAAATCCCACTCATGCAACTGCTTCCCAGCGATTTTCTAATTAAACTTGCTCGTGAGTACGATTTATCTCCCGAACAAGAAGAGGCTTTTGTGGTACGGTTCAGTATGAAGGAGAATGACTTATCAGTAGCTGATTTTCTCCATATTTCCCCTAATGCTTTCCGTACTCGGATGAGCGGAGTCTACAAAAAGTTCAGTATTGGGGGTCGAAGACCTGGTAAAAGTCGTCTTCTGCATGATTTACTGCTCCAAAAATATCGGCAATCTCATCCAATTTCTGAGCCTGCTGATGATAACTTAGATACTGATTCCTTGGTGCAGGAGGTGCGGCAGCAAATTCAACCCAGCATTCAAGAGCAGTGTGGCACAATGAAAGTGCTGGATATGACTCAGCCGATTGGTTTGGAAGATATTTATACCAATGTCAATATCCTAGAAAAAATTATCGGGCGCAGGCGGTTAGCTTTGAACGAAATGTTACAGGGTTTTGATCTAAGCTTAGAAGAATTTGACCGTTGTGGATTAGGAAAAATTACAGAACAACGAGTACCAGGATTAGAGGCAGTTAAACTATACAATAAGCTACTGGTTTTGGGCAAACCGGGAGCTGGCAAGACAACGTTTCTCAAATATTTGGCTATCCATTGTGCCAATTCTCAGGTTCTGGGAGAACGAGTTCCGATTTTTATTACCCTCAAGCAATTTGCTGAAATTCAAAACCAGCCTACATTAACCACTTACATAAACCAAATTCTTGCTAAGTGTGATGTGACTGAAGCTCAAGCCACAGAGATTATTAATCGAGGTAAAGGATTAATTTTGCTAGATGGGTTAGACGAGGTGAGAGAAGAGGATTGCGATCGCATCTTAAATCAGATTCAACAGTTTACGGAGCAGTATCGCCAAAATTCCTTTGTCCTCACCTGCCGGATTGCGGCACGGGAGTACACATTTGGGAAGTTTACCGAAGTAGAGATGGCTGATTTTGATGATCAGCAGATTCAAACTTTTGTTGGCAAATGGTTTCAAGCCAAAGAATCCGACTTGGCTGACTACTTTATGAAGCAGCTAAAAGAAAATCCACCAATTAAAGAGCTTGCCACTAATCCTCTATTGCTAACATTACTATGTATCGAGTTTGAAGATTCCGGAGCATTTCCCCCTAATCGTTCTGAGTTGTACAGTCGTGCTATCCATACCCTGTTAAGAAAGTGGGATGATAAGCGGCGGATTGTCCGACAGCAGGTTTATCGCAAGTTGTCGGTACAACGCAAGGAAGATTTACTGAGTGAAGTTGCCTTTATTACCTTTAAACGCAAGGACTATTTTTTCAAACAAAGGGATGTTGAGCAATATATTGCTGGTTATATACGTAACTTACCGGATGCAAAAACTGACCAGGAAGCATTACTGCTGGATAGTGAGGCGGTGCTGAAGTCCATCGAAGCGCAGCACGGCTTGTTAGTGGAACGAGCTAGAAATATTTATTCCTTTTCTCACTTAACTTTTCAAGAATATTTTACGGCGAGGAAAACTATTGCTCAAGCAGATTTAGCAGCATTGGTCGAGCACCTTACGGAAAAACGCTGGCGTGAGGTGTTTGTGCTAACTGTAACTATGATGCAAGATGCCAGTGAGTTGATGCAGCTGATGAAACAAAAGATAGATGGATTGGTGGCTAGGGATGAGAAAATTCAGCGGTTTTTGCACTGGCTTAATCAAAAATCTAGTTCGGTTAATGTTTCTTATAAACCAGCAGCTGTTAGAGCTTTCTTCCTCAACCTCGACCGAGCCCTCGACCTCGACCAAGCCTTAGACTTCTGTCTCGAACTCTCCTACAGCCTATACCATGGTCTCTACTTCAGCTGCAACTTAGACCTCAACGAAGCCCTCGGCAAAGCTTTCGACGAAGTCATCGAGACCCTCGACCGAGAACTCGACCGAGACCTCGACCGAGCTAGTATTATAATACCGAAGCTAACATATTCACTCCAACAACTAAAAAAGCAACTCCCTAACCCAGAAAAAGATCAAGAACAACTCGAACAATGGTGGAATGTTAATAGTGTGGATTGGGTTTGGCAGTTAAGATCCATGATGATTGAGCATTGCGATTTTGGTTATTATTCGCAGTTTAGCGATCAGCAAAAAGAATTATTAGAACAGTATTACGATGCCAATAAGTTGCTAGTAGATTGCCTGAATAGCGATTGTTACGTAAGTAAAGAGGTGCGACAGGAGATAGAGGATACTTTGTTGTTGCCTGCGGCTGACTAGGTGCGGGGATGGAGGCAAAAGGAAGGACAAGGAGGACAAGGGAGAACAGGAAGATATGGGGAATAATAGTTTTAGAGAGTGCGATCGTTAGAGAATTTTCTGCTAATTCTCAATTCTTAATTCTCTGATATGTTACCATAATCGCATATGCGTCAATTTGGCGGCTAAAAATGGACATTCTAGCTGAAAAACTAAATACCAAGCTTCAGGAATGGCAACCTGATACTGTTGAAGAAGTACGACAGTTAATCACAGAGATCATTAGCCTTGCAGATCAAGGTAATCTTGATATACTTCGTTCCCGTCGTGTAGAGCAAGAAGTACTCGATTTACTTGATGAACCCGAAACCTGGTGAAGTTTGGCTTGCTGATTTGGGATTAGTAGCAAAAACCCGTCCTGTCGTGGTAGTTTCTCGTTACGATCCTGATCCTCCGAGAAGTTTAGTCATATATGTTCCGCTAACAAAACAAAACCGGGAGAGTCGATATGAAGTAGAACTCCCAAAGCTAAGATTTTTGAATCAGAAGTCATTTGCCAATGTACAAGGTTTAGGTTCGATTCCACAAGTAAGACTTGAACGTAAACTCGGTGATTTACCACCTGAAGTAATTTACCAAATCAGACAAGCTATCTTGTTTGCCCTAGATTTAGATACTAACACCTAACTTAGAGGTCTATTTTCTATTCATATCTCAATTTTCAATATGGACATTGTAGCGCGATTTGCTTGCAACAGCGCTGGCGCGATCGCTTCCTCAGTAATATATTTTGTGGTATTATTTTAGATAATGGGATAGTTGTACGCCTGTAAGGTCGAGTCAGAGAGGGAATGCGATCATGACAGGCAAGATGCCTGTTCCACAAGATCTTAGCCTAATCGTATTTGAAGCTCAAAATGAGGTTATTGATCAATGGATAACTTAGACAATTATCGCCAGATTATTCAGAGAGTTCTTGAACCCTACACTAAAATTGACTATTGCACCTATTAATTAATGAATTTCCTTAGGGTGAGTTTTGCTCTCATCTTCCAATACCTATGCCCTATCGCTTGAAAAAGTTTCTGAGTCTATTCCTTACCACTTCCCTGCTGTGTTTGGGTTCTCATCTATTACCGACTGTAAGTAGTATCCCGACAGCACAGATTTTAGCCCAAGCGCAGGCAACTCAAGATAGGGCAGATGAGGCGCAGCGATTATATCAAACAGGAGTCGAGCAACTCAATAGGGGTCAATTTGGCGAAGCATTGGAGACTTTTAAACAAGTTTTAGTAATTTTTCAAGAAATAGGTAACCGGGTAGAGGAAGGAAATACCCTCAATAATCTGGGAGCAGTTTACAGCAAACTAGGCAAGTACCAACAGGCATTGAATTATTTCCAGCAAAGTTTGGCTATCTCCCAAAAAATTGGCGCTCGTTCAGTACAAGGAGCTACCCTCAATAATCTTGGAGAAGTTTACCGCAACTTAGGAAAGTATCAGCAGGCATTGGATAAATTCCAGCAAGCTTTGGCTATTGCCCAGGAACTCGGCATTCGTGCAGGAGAAGGGTCTACCTTCAATAATTTGGGGTTAGTTTACCATGAGCTAGGACAATATCAACAAGCATTAGACTATTACCAACAAGCTTTGGTAATCCAGCAGGAAATCGGCGCTCGTTCAGTACAAGGAGCTACCCTCAATAATCTTGGGGAAGTTTACCGCAACCAGGGAAAGTATCAGCAGGCATTGTACTATTACCAGCAAGCTTTGGCTATTTCCCAGGCACTAGGCAATCGCTTAGCAGAAAAAACCACCCTCAATAATCTTGGGGCAATTCACCACAATCTAGGACAATATCAACAAGCATTAGATTATTACCAACCAGCTTTGGCTATTGCCCAGGAAATTGGTGATTCCTTAGGAGAAGGGACTACCCTAAATAATCTTGGGGAAGTTTATCGCAACCAAGGAAAATATCAACAAGCATTGGATTTATATCAGCAAGCTTTGGTTATTCACCAAGAAGTAGGTGCTCGTGCAGAGGAAGGAACTACACTCAATAATCTTGGGAGTGTTTATTACAACCAAGGACAGTATCAGCAGGCATTAGATAAATTCCAGCAAGCTTTGACTCTCTCCCAAGAAATAGGCGATCGCTCAGGAGAAGGCAGAACTCTTAATAATCTGGGGTTAGTTTACGACAATCTAGGAAAGTATCAGCAAGCGTTGGATTACTTTCAGCAAGCTTTAGTTATTCACCAAGAAATCGGCGATCGTGCAGCAGAAGGCAGAATTCTCAATAATCTGGGGTTAGTTGACTACAACCAAGGAAAGTATCAGCAAGCATTAGATAAATTCCAACAAGCTTTGGCTATTATCCAAGAAGTAGGTGATCTGGCGTTGGAAGGGGTTACTCTCAATAATCTGGGGTTAGTTTACAAGAATCTAGGAAAGTATCAGCAGGCATTGGATTACTATCAACGAACTTTGGTTATCTTACAGGAAATAGGCGATCGTGCAGGGGAAGGGTCTGCACTCAATAATCTGGGAACAATTCACCGCAAGCAAGGCAAGTATCAGCAGGCATTGGGTTACTTTCAGCAAGCTTTGGCTATCTCCCAAGAAATCGGTGCCCATGCAGCAGAAGGGTCTGCACTTAATAATCTGGGATTTATTTACTATGACCTAAATCAGTATACCAATGCCGAAAAATACGGATTTGCTGCTATTGAAGTTTTAGAGTCTCTGCGCTTTGGATTACGTGATACTGATAAAGTTGCCATCTTGGAAACCCAAGCTAGCAGCTACTTAGGATTGCAAAGAACTCTAGTCACCCAGAATAAGTATAATACTGCCCTAGAAATTTCCGAACGAGGAAGAGCAAGAGCTTTTATTGAGTTACTAGCACAGCGCTTATCCCCCAAAACTACTGAACAAATCACGATTAAACCACCTACCCTCAAGCAAATTCAACAAATTGCCTCCCAGCAAAATGCCACTCTAGTTGAATATTCCCTTGTTGCAGATCAACTCTACATCTGGGTAATCCCCCCTACCGGTAAGATTGCCTTCCGTTCAATAGAACTCAACTCCTTAGAACAATCCTTAGCCGACTTAGTGCAAACTAGCCGGGAATCAATGGGTATCAGAGGTCGTGCTAGCATTGGCGTGGAATCTAAACTAGGAGTAGACCAAACCAAACGCCTCCAACAACTCTACAACCTACTGATCCAACCTATTGCTGAACTTCTCCCGACAAACCCCGATGCTCAAGTTATCTTCATCCCTCACCAAGAACTCTTTCTCGTTCCCTTCCCCGCGCTGCAAGATGAGTCTGGTAACTACTTGATTGATCAACACACCATCCTCACTGCACCCTCAATTCAAGTCCTAGAATTAACTCGTAAACAACGAGCCAAGGCTAAGGGAGAGGAACTACTAATTGTTGGCAATCCTACCATGCCCAGCATCTCTCTGAAATTTGGAGAGCAACCCCAACCATTATCCAACTTACCAGGTGCTCAACAAGAAGCGATCGCGATCGCTAAATTATTCAATACCGAAGCTCTCATTGGCAGTCAAGCTACCGAAACCACCGTTAAATCCCAATCTTCTAACGCTAGCATTATCCATCTTGCCACCCACGGCTTACTAGATTACGGACCAATCCAAGGAAAAGTCAGATTAGACATACCTGGAGCCTTAGCTTTAGCACCATCGAATCAAGATGATGGCTTACTCACTGCTGGAGAAATCCTTGATTTGGAACTGAAAGCGAAACTAGTGGTACTGAGTGCTTGTGATACAGGTAGAGGAGAAATTACCAGTGATGGAGTAATTGGCTTATCCCGTTCCTTGATTAATGCCGGAACTCCCAGCATTATTGTCTCCTTGTGGAAAGTTCCCGATGCACCAACCAGGGACTTGATGCAGGAGTTTTATCAGCAATGGCAACAAGGTGGGAATAAAGCCCAAGCCTTGCGCCAAGCGATGCTCAAAATTAAACAACAGGATTCTAATCCCAAAAACTGGGCAGCTTTTACACTTATTGGGGAAGCAGAATAAGTGCGATCGCGATCTTGTAGGTTTGGTTGAGCCCGATAGTAAAACCCAACAAATTTTGTGGTATTATTTTGAATAATAGGATAGTTGTGCGCCTGTAAGGTCGAGTCAGATAAGAAATGCGATCGCTATGACAGGCAAGATGCCTGTTCCACAGTTTTTACAGGCAAGATGCCTGTTCCACAGTTTTTACAGGCAAGATGCCTGTTCCACAGTTTTTACAGGCAAGATGCCTGTTCCACAGTTTTTACAGGCAAGATGCCTGTTCCACAGTTTGAATTTTGAATTTTGAATTTTGAATTTTGAATTATTAACCTTGCTCCAACCGTTCAAGTAGTTCTTCGGCAATTTGATACCAATCCTCTCGTAACTGGGCATCTTCTGGTTGACTAGTCAGACTGCGCCCTTGTATTTCTGGATGTTGGGCGTAAAATAAATCATTGACTTGCTGATAAAAACTTCCTTCATCCTGATTAAGTGCTTGGACTCGCTCAACAATTTTCTGCTGTCGTTCTTGTTCTGAGGAATTGAGGGAAGGACTAGGCTGGTTGGGTAAGTCGATTTCTGGTAAGCCAATCTCTGGCAACTGGGGAATTTCCGGCAACTTGAACTTAGGTAACTGGAAGAGAAAAGAGCCTAATTTACTCACAGCTACAATTGCAACTATAGTCAACAAGGCAATTGCCATGACATTTCTGATCACCTGCAATTCATTGCCAGTAGACTGCTGCTTTTTCTGGAAGAAAGTGGTAAAAGTAGTGAGAATTTTCTTACCCGGTGCCATGACTAGGGTATGAGCAGGGAAAAGTATACTCTTCGGCTTCGCAGGCTGAGGACGGGTAACTACGGGGACAGGAGTTTTGTGAGAGGGGTTATAGGTTCCCAAAGCTTTGAGTACTTCCTTGGCTGACTGGTAGCGATCGCGGGGTCGATAAGCCAGCATTTTCTGCAATACTGAGTTAAGAGTAGGGCTTAGGCTAACTTCTTGCTGCCAATTCCAAGTTCCTCGGGAAATATTGTACAGCTCACCAGGCTCTTTCCCTGTGAGCAAGACTAAAACTGTTACCCCCAATGCATAAAGATCACTGGAAGGGTAAGCATTCCCTTCTCGCAATTGCTCATCCGGAGCATAACCTTTTTTGCCCACAACCGTACCCACTACTCCTATCTGGGAGTGGGAAGTAGCAGTCACTGCCACCTGTTTAACGCAACCAAAATCGATTAAAACTGGCTTGCTATCGGAGCTTCGTTGAATTAGATTGTCTGGAGAAATATCTCGATGGACAACTTGTTGAGTGTGGAGATATTCCAAAACCGGCAGCAGTTGTCTGAGTAGTTGAATAACTTCTGCTTCAATAAATCGCTGTCCCTGCTCTAATAACTGACTGTAGGTTAAACCTTCCACATAGTCTTGCACCAAAAGTAAGGAGTCATTACCCTCGGAATTAGACTGAATTAATTCTCGAAAGCGAGGGATCTGGGGATGCTGTAGATGATAGAGCATACCTGCTTCCCGCTCGAATAGTTCTTGAGCTTTGCCTAACTCTTTATGACTTTGGGATTGGGGAACAAATTCCTTGAGAACACAATGTTCACTGTACCGATTAAGGTCTTCCGCCAAGTAAGTGCGTCCAAAACCACCGCTGCCTAATTCCCGTACTATGCGATAGCGGTTCTGGATAATTGAGCCAGAGACAAGGGCAGAGGAACGAGGCATCACAACAGGCTTTACGGTTTTGGTGTTTAAATTCGGGAAAGGGAACATCTGATAAGGAACGCAGGTATATTTAATACCTACAAGCCAAAATTCCCTATTCCAGAATCTTAACGGAAAATGAGAATTGGGAATTGGGAATTGGGGATATTCCGTAGGGGCGCACCGACGTGCGCCCTCAACCGACGTGCGCCCTCAACCGACGTGCGCCCTCAACCGACGTGCGCCCTCAACCGACGTGCGCCCTCAACCGACGTGCGCCCTCAACCGACGTGCGCCCAACCATACACTGTGCCACTATTTAGGGTTTGCTACAGGAAGTCTGACAAGGGGACAAGGGAGACAAGGGGGACAAGGAAGACAAGGGGGACAAGGAAGACAAGGAAGACAAGGAGGACAAGGGGGACAAGGAAGACAAGGAAGACAAGGAGGACAAGGGGGACAAGGAAGACAAGGAAGACAAGGAGGACAAGGGGGACAAGGAAGACAAGGAGGACAAGGGAGATAGTAGTTGTAAAGAGCCCAAAATTTTCATCATTTGTGCTCATATGGGTGAGCTTGTCGGTCCTAAAACCTTGGACTTGCATTGGAAAAAGAATGCTTCAAACCTTTATCTGACAACGCTCCTGCTTTTATTCTCCCAAGCCCTATTTATTCACCAACAACCAACAACCAACAACCAACAACAAATACAAAAACTGGCGAGAATAATTACCTCCTCGCCAGCCTAAGCTCTCATTCTTTCTAGGTGTTTAAGTCAAAGGGATTAGAAACTAAAGACGGTGCGGATAGTTCCTACAAAAATGGTGTCGTTGTTGTCGTTGTGTTCTGGGTTAAGAATCACCAGTAAACCGGGGGTAATGGCAATATTTTTGCTGAGCTTATAGCGGTATAAACCTTCGATGTGGTAGGAAGTATCCCCATCTCGACGAGCACCAGTAGGTAATTCACTACCACGGGCGCGAGGTGGCATACCAAAGATGAAACCTAGCTTACTGCCTTTGCTGCCTACGTCTACAATTCCGATATTAGCAGCCCAGTTCCAAATTTCCCTGTCAGTTCCTCGTGGTACTACAACCCCGTCGATTGCAACATTAGCTTCTTCCAATATGGCATTTTGGTAACCGACCCAACCACCGATAGAGAGTTTGCCAAACTTGATGTTTGCCTCAACACCATAGGAATTAGCGGAAGTTGCAGCACCACTATCAAAGGGGCGTCGAGCGAAACCACTACCTGTGCTGCCAGTAACGTTAATATCTCCTCCTCTGTAATAGGAGTTGGCGTAAGTTGCAGCTACAGTAATGTTATCAGTTGGCTTGAGGGTTAGCTGACCCATTGCAGCATAATTGCCGTTGAAGAGTCCAAAATCGTCGTTAGGATTGTTGGCATCGTCAGCAAAGTAAGCTCCTGTGAGTTCTGCGAATTCACTCAGTTTAAAGGCAATGGCTCCACCACCACCGCCACCGACACGGTAGAGGGGACTGAAGCGTCCAAAACGGGAAATAGCACCACTACCACTACTTCGGAACACTGGATTGACTACATCAAATAAAGTGTCTTGAAGCTCACCTGAAGTAGCGTCAATCTGAACCTTGATTTTGTCTCCGATAGGGAAACGATACCAGAGTTCAGCAATCTCAACATCGTTATCATTGTCACCATCAAAGGATAAGCGAGTCATATTTGTGCCAGTAACATTACTATTAAACTGGCTGATATTCCTGGCTTGTAAGCGGGTTCTTAGTTTATCTTTTCCGGTAAAGCTAGTCTCAAAGTTTAAGCGTACCCGGTCTGCAAAAATGGTGTTGACATCCAAGTCTTCCGTTGGCGTATTAGGACTAGCAACAGCAACCGTGTCACCAAAAGCATCTGCGATCGCAAAAATTACTTCACCTTTAAGCTTGGTAGTAGTGGAGAACTGATGGTCTTCCAAAAATGCTACCCGTGCATCTAGGTTATCAACCCTGGTTCCCAATACGGCTAGTTCAGCA
The DNA here is from genome assembly GCA_010672925.1 of Symploca sp. SIO1C2. Classification (GTDB taxonomy): domain Bacteria; phylum Cyanobacteriota; class Cyanobacteriia; order Cyanobacteriales; family Coleofasciculaceae; genus Caldora. Next base: position 247,242 of record JAAHFP010000004.1, read on the forward strand.
TCGAACTCTTGAATCAAGGCTCTAAGTCTTTCTAAATCCTCTTCAGTAACCACACCACCAGCCGCAATGAGTTCCTGAATCCGGTCCAAACAAGCTCTTAAACCAGCAGCAAATTCGTAACGGCTAGTCGGACGATTACCTCGGAAAGTGCGATCGGGATATCCCACGATACACTTATAATCTTCTACTAGTTCCCGTAGAGCATCGTAAGCCCAGTCTCCTGGGGAAACATCGGTAAGCTCAGTAATACTGGTGAGCTGAGATTGACTTTCAATCTCTTCTTCGTCGTTGAGTCCTTCACTGTAGGACTCGATCTGGTCTAAAACTTGATTGGCGTTGTCTGAAGCTGGTAGTTGCTGAGCTAAGAGGCTATTTTCTGACAAATCCAACACTTCATTGTCAGAAGTCGAGAAGGATTCAGCTGTAGGTTCTACTGTGCCGATAGCTTCATTGATTGTGTTAGCTGCTGCTTCCTCTGGTAAAGTTTCCGCAGCATAAGTGCTGCTAGCCGCTAATAAGGATACTCCCAAAAGAGCTGGAGTGATTTTCAAACTATTCCAGAAAATTTTTGACATAACGTCCTCGTAGTCCTCACACCGAATAGATTCTAGAAAAGCACAACTTGATTTTAATCAGCGATGGTATTCTAGCTCTTTACTATACAAGAAAAGCCTTACACTTTTTGGCATAGTAAAGCCTTACACTTTCTAGCATATGTTCTGTAAAAAAGATACAGTTTTTGCGAATCTATTGGGTTAAGAGAACTTTAACAATAACTCAAGTAATAATTAAGTTTGTTGCTGGTTATTTGTTGTTTGTTGTTTGTTGTTTGTCATTTGTTTTTTTGGGAATGGGGAATGGAGAATATCTTCCTTGTCCCCCTTGTCTCCCTTGTCCCCCTTGTCTCCCTTGTCTCCCTTGTCTTCCTTGTCCCCCTTGTCTCCCTTGTCTCCCTTGTCTCCCTTGTCTCCCTTGTCCCCCTTGTCTCCCTTGTCTCCCTTGTCTCCCTTGTCTCCCTTGTCTTCCTTGTCCCCCTTGTCCCCCTTGTCTCCCTTGTCTCCTCAGCTGCTCCGCACCTCAGCTCCAAGCAATCGGAGTACTAGGATAGGAAGGTTCTGTAGTACCATTACTCTGGGAGCCAGTTTCTGCATCCAGAATATTGACCACCTGATTATATAAATTTTCTGCTTGTTGTGGAGAATCTCCAATACAAGTTAACCCCAGTTTGCCGAATTCCGAGAGTGCCCCCATTAGGTGGAATATATTGCCGGTTCTGGTACTACTATCAAAGTGCAATTTATGATAAGCAATAATATCCATTAAATCATTAGGCATCAATCCTCGATAGCAGTCTTTTTGTAAATTGTCGGTGGCAACGTAATATTTATCTTTACCCTGCTGAGTGTGGAATAAACCAGTCGAAAGGTCATAGCGGCCATTTGTTAAAAACTTTAGGGTCATAAAGGGGTGAGTTGTTCCACCTTTGCGCAAGTTGATTTCAATAGCTTGTATATCCCAAGTAACACCTGAATTGTGGGGTTGAGGAACCGCGACAAAATCTACACCGTAACGTTCTATTGCCCCTTTTACAGCTAAAGTCTGACCAACTTTGATGCCCATTTCTTGTAAGGCTAACCGGTAAGCCTCATCCGCTGGGAAGTGACAGCCTGTATAAATCTGACCATCCGGTCCCCCTAAAATTTGGTCGTGGGTAGAAAGAATATTGATCTTCCCTTGAGGAGTAATATAACCTTGAACACTAGGCGATCGCTTTTTCTCTCCTTCAATAAAAGCCTCAGCAATTGCCCCTAACTCAGGAATGCGACTGGAAAAATTTGACCAAGTCTCATGAGTCGTCTGAAACCTCAAATGCTCTAAATGCTGCTGAATTGCCATCACTCTGGCAGCATGAGAAGCTTGTTTTGGTTTGGCTTGTGCTATAGGATTCAACTCCAGAATTGCATTACCTTCTCCCGAAAAACCCTCATTGAGTTTAACTACTATGCGTCGTAATTGTGGTTGTCTTTCCCACAATTGGGCTGCTGCTTCAGCTAAATCCTCACTATTCCAAACCAACTCACTACCATCAGGATGAGGTACACCACTGAGCTGAAAAATTTGGCGACTACCGCTCTTTGTACCCCAGTATAGTAGCTCCGGGTCAGGAGCCAGCAGGGGCACATCTAATTGTACAGATAACTCCCGCTCTAGATAAGTTGAATTATAACAAACCATATAGGACTTGTCGGGGCGTAGGGCTCGACGAATTCGCTCTACTAAGCGAGGACGTTCTAAAATCTTTTGAGTGAGAGATTTGAGGGAGCCATCATAAGTGGTCATCAGCAACAAACGCTCACGGGCATGGGAGAAGGGAATCCCTGGCAACAGCTGCAAATAGTAATCAATGACAATTGGCGGTAAAGGCTGTGCCGTAATATAAATCAACCGAGTGTGAGGATTACGCAGACGAATCAAAGAAAAGAGCAGCCTCTCTTCATAATGCAGAAATCCGTCAACCTTTTTAATTTCTCGCTGATCCAGAGTTAAGGAAGGCACTACTAAAATATCCCGGTCATCTTGATCAAACGAATCAACACTCAACCAGCGATCGCGCAAATTATTTTGAAGCTGCCGAAACTTTGAATTTCCCATTCCCCAATGACTATAGTCTGTCCTTAAATAACAAACAACAAACAACCAACAACAAATAACCAACAACAAAACTCAAATTCCCGCCAGCAAAGAAGTATGAGCATGGAAACCTTTAGACTGGAGATCAGCAACAGTTGCTCTACAATCTTGTATCCAATATTTAGAGTCAAAACGAACAAATTGATGCTGTAGAGGAGCGGCTACCGTGGCCAAGACTGGTACTTTGGCTTGATTCTTTTCTCCTGAGTGTTCTTGTAAAATTGTTTTGAGATGAGCCAGTTGACTTTTGTTCAACTGTTGCGGCTTCAGTTCCACCATCAACATTTGTACTTGTTCAATGGCTTCAGCATCCTCAATAATGAATTGTTTTTTTTCATCTCGTTGATCTACCTTACCCCAAATAATCAAACGGGCATCAACTTGTATTAGTGAGCTAATGCGCTCATAACTTTTGGGAAAGACCACCCCCTCAGCTTGCCCTGTTAAATCTTCTAGATGGACAAAGGCCATCTGTTCACTATTTTTCTTAGTAAGGTGAGGTTTCACTTCCGTTAGCATCACAATGGCACTCACCATGGTCTTTTTGTTTTGTTCAGCTAATTCTGCCAGGTTAATCGGAGAGAACACCTTACCAACATGGGGCACTGACTTTAAAGGATGGTCGGATACATAGAAACCTAGCAACTCTTTTTCTAAACGTAACTTCTCTTGGGAGGAAAAATCATTAATACCAATAGTTCTCGGAGCAGTTTTCCACGCATCTTTATTCCCATTGGGCTCCGGTGTTGCAGTTCCTAAAAGGTCAAAAATATTAATTTGCCCACTATCTCGGTCTTTAGCCCTATCCTGAGCCCAACTGATGACCAAATCAAGGTCATGGATTAATTGTTGACGGTTAGGGTCAATGGAGTCAAAAGCACCACAGTAAATTAAAGCTTCCAAGCCACGGCGGTTAACTGTGCGCAAATCGACGCGGTCGCAAAAATCCGCAAATGATTGAAAGGACCCCTCTTGAGCACGAGCCTCTAAAATACATTCAATCGCCCCTTGACCCAAATTCCTGATCGCCGAGAGCCCAAACAAAATGTTCTCCGAAACTGGTGTAAAATCCAAATCGGAGCGGTTAATATCTGGTGGTTCTACCTCAATCGACATAGTAGAACAAGTAGCAATATATTTCTGCACTTTGTCACTACTGCCACTACTAGCCGTCAATAAAGCTGCCATGTACTCAACAGGATAGTTAGCTTTGAGGTAAGCAGTCTGATAAGTAACATAACCATAAGCAGTGGAATGGGATTTATTGAAACAATTGGACGCAACCTTGCCATTCCCTAGTACAAAGTTATGGTCTTGCTCTAGACCAATATCATAGACCGATTGATTTCCTAATGATTTGCGACCAATTATTTTAACCATAGTTAAGAATTAAGAATTAAGAATTAAGAATTAAGAATTGGTTAATTTGGTTGAAGACTTCTCCTTTTAAATGAGTGGGACTGGGGATATGCTTAAGGTATCATTTATGTCTGCTGATTGAATGAACCACGAAGGCACAAAGGACACAAAGGAATTTACTCAAAAGTCCCAGCGGGAACGCCTTGACCGCTATGTTGTACAACAAATGCCCAATCTCTCTCGCTCCCGCATCCAACAGTTAATTGAGCAAGGAAATGTGCAACTCAATGATACAGTGTGCACCTCCAAAAAAGCTATGGTGCAACCTGGGGATAGGGTTTCTGTCATAATTCCTGAAGCTAAGCCTCTCGACTTGCAACCGGAAGCCATACCTTTAGACATTCTCTACGAAGATGATGCTCTGATCATTGTCAATAAACCTGCTGGCTTAGTGGTTCACCCAGCACCGGGTCATGAAAGAGGCACTTTGGTTAATGCTTTGTTGGCTCACTGCTCTGATCTCGCTGGCATTGGTGGAGTACAACGTCCCGGTATAGTTCACCGCTTGGACAAAGATACCACAGGAGCGATCGCGATCGCGAAAACAGACCAAGCTCATCAACATCTACAAGCTCAACTTGCCGCTAAAACTGCCCGCAGACAATATCTTGGTATTGTCTACGGTGCTCCACCCACTACTAGTGGTACAATTAATCAACCAATTGGGCGTCATCCTCTAGAGCGTAAAAAAATGGCTGTTGTGCCAGTAGAAAAGGGAGGACGTACTGCGGTTACCCATTGGCAAGTTAAAGAAAGACTAGGCAACTACACCTTAATGCATTTTCAACTAGAAACTGGTCGTACCCACCAGATTCGAGTTCACAGTGCTTATATCCGACATCCTCTAATTGGTGACCCTGTTTATAGTAGTGGTCGTTCCTTAGGTGTTAATCTACCAGGACAGGCACTCCATGCTTGGAGACTCTCCTTGCAGCATCCTTTATCTGATGAATGGCTGGAGTTTCTTGCTCCTCCACCTCCAGTTTTCACCACCCTCTTAGATGTGTTAAAGCGTCGTGCTTTAAACTAGTACCGGTGTGTGGAATTAAGAATTAAGAATTAAGAATGCTTATAGGGTAAGAATTATATCGATATCCAGCTGGTGGATTGTTTCCGCCGCGTTGCACTAGTGCAACCTCTAGAAAAGTTTACTCAAAAAGTATTTTTTCCTCCTGACTTGAAAGAGATGTTGGGACGGGGAGACGGGGAGACGCGGAGAAAGGGATTTTCATGCATGGTGGTGAAAAAATTTTTTTCATTATGACTGCCTTCTGACTTCTGACTCCTGCCTTCTGCCTCCTGCCTCCTGCCTTCTGCCTCCTGCCTTCTATTATGTTAACCAACAAAATCATTCATCAAACCTGGAAAACCAACAATATACCCAAGGAATATGCTGACTTGGCAAAAAGCGTTAAAAGCCATAATCCCGAATATGAATATCGACTGTGGACTGATGAAGATAATCGAAATTTGATTAAAAAGACCTACCCTTGGTTTCTCAACACCTACGACTCTTACAAGCATGGCATAGAAAGAGCAGATGCCATCCGTTATTTTATCCTCTATACCTACGGAGGAGTTTACATAGACCTTGATATGGAATGCCTGAAACCAATTGATAGTCTTTTGGTAGGGGGTGAAATATTTTTATCCCTAGAAGCGGGACCATCCATCAAAAATCAAGTTGTCAGCAATGCCTTTATGGCAGCTAATCAAGGAAATCTTTTCTTTTACCATATTATAAGCAATCTAGAGTCTTTTAAAGAAGAAGATATTACGTTTAGTGATGTTTTTCAAAATACGGGACCAGATATGGTAACTGAACAGTATTTACAACAAAGGGATAAGTTTAAGTTCCGTATTATTCGGTTAAATGAAATCTGTCCTAAAAAAATGATTAATCAACATCCCAAGTTAAAAGAATTTACCCTAGCAGAGATTCGCCAACAACAGCGCTTATATCTGATTCACCATAATACAGAGTCTTGGAATATCCAAGTCAAATATCCAGAGACAGAGATAGAAGGTTATCAGTTGTATAAGTTGCATGATATTAATGGCTATGATATCGATTATGTTGAATATACTGACGATACATACGATAAAATCATTGCTAAATGTAATCAAAACCCTCAAGCAATTGGTTTTAATTATAATGGCTACATTAAAGGGATAGGCGGGAAACTAGAAAAAGTAGCAAGTGAAAATTTTTGGCTAAAGGAAGGTATCGAACCTTGGATATGTATGAAAATTAAGAATTAAGAATTAAGAATTAAGAATTAAGAATTAAGAATTAAGAATTAAGAATTAAGAATTAAAAAAATACTCGCTCAAACAATGGCAAACAAAAAAGATATTCAAGAAAGAATGTTGAAAACAATTCTTAATGGTTCTTGTGGAGGGAATTATGCTAAGCTAATATAAAATAAACAGCAAAGTACTTGCCCTAGTGAAACATCTTGCTATTTCATGAATTGAAGAGTTTACTACAACCAGTCTAAAATATCATTCTTAATTCTTAATTCTTAATTCTCCAGTGTTTATTATTACGGCAGCCAATTCACCTTACTTCTGGGGATTGGAGAACTTAGTCGGCTCAATACATTTTTGGGCACCAGAACAGCAAATTATTATTTATAACCTTGGTTTAAACCAAGACTTAATTGAAGAGATCAATACTTGGAAGAATACATCTATAGTTAATCGCTTTCTACCCAAGAATGTACCAGAACATTGTAAGGTGATTCATTATTATGCTTGGAAACCCTTGGCTATCTATCATGCCATTCATCATCACCAATCATTATTGTGGGTAGATGCCGGTTCAGACTTTCGGGCACCTTTAACCACACTTCAAAGTCATCTTGAACAAGACGGACACCTTTTTGTTCAGGGACAAGACCTTGATATGACCTTAATGTCTCATGATGGTTGCTATGAAGCAATGGGCACTAAAAAAGCATATTTCCAAGGGAAACAGCATTTTGCCGGAAACCTACAGGGATATGTACAAAATGGGAAAGCTCATAAGCTAATTCTGGAACCGCTATATAGGAATGCTTTGAATCGGGACTGCATTGCACCCCCAGGCAGTAACCTAACTAATCACCGCTTTGATCAAACAGTTTTATCTATTTTAATTTATCAGTCCGAACTTTCTGTAGTACCCCGTACCAATTTACTTTCTGCTCATAGACAGGAGTTGCATCCTGAGCCTGAGCAACCGAGTTCAGCAACTGTTTATACAGCACGGTGTTCTTCAGAGGAATATGTCGATAAAATTCTTGAGTCTTGATAATGAATACAGTCACAGAAAAACCCTATGTCTTGGTTACAGGTGCTGGCGGCTTTATTGGTGGACATTTGGTATCGAAACTAGCACATATGTATGGTGCTAATCAAATTAGAGCTGTTGATATTAAACCCTTGGAGCAATGGAAACAAATCTTCGAGGGTGTTGATAATGTTGTAGCAGATCTTCAACAAATTGACGAATGTCACAAGATTTGTGAAGGTGCAAATTTTGTATATAACCTAGCATCAGATATGGGAGGAATCGGCTTCATTGAAACCAATAAAGCCTTGTGTATGCTCTCTGTACTAATTAATACCAATATGCTCTTAGCCTCAAGAGACGCCAAGGTTAGCAGGTACTTTTTCTCAAGTTCCGCTTGCGTATATAATACTCAAAAACAGCAAGAATTCCAATTATCCCCTCTCTCGGAAGAAGATGCCTATCCAGCGATGCCAGAGGATGGCTACGGTTGGGAGAAACTATTTTCTGAGAGAATGTGTAGACATTTCAGGGAAGATTTTGGGTTAGCAACTAGGGTAGCTCGATTTCATAATGTTTATGGCCCATTTTGTACTTGGCGAGGAGGAAGAGATAAAGCTCCAGCGGCAACTTGTAGAAAGGTGATTGAAGCCAAAGTTAAGCAAACCAAAGAAATCGAAATTTGGGGAGATGGTAATCAAACGAGAAGCTTTATGTATATTGATGATTGCATCGAAGGTATCATTAAAATTAGTATGAGTGATATCGAGCAGCCGATAAATCTTGGCTCATCGGAACTGGTGACAATCAATCACTTGGTTGACTTGGTGGAGGAAATCGCCGAAGTTAAACTAAAAAGACTTTATAATACCAATGCACCCAAGGGAGTAAAGGGCAGAAATAGCGATAACACCAAAATTCTTCAGTTATTGAATTGGGAGCCAAGTAGCCTACTCAAAGATGGAATTAGAGAAACTTATTCTTGGATTTACGAACAATATATTCAAACTAGTACAAGAAAGCAGGAGGCAGAACCCACCCCTAACCCCTCCAAGGAGGTGAACAGGAGTCAGGAGAAAATAATGCTTGTACAATAAGGGTTATAACTTTCTTTTACTAGTGAGCTATTTTGGCCATGCTGCACTAGTACCGCTGCGCGGAATTCAAAATTCAAAATTCAAAATTCAAAATGTTATAGAGTAAGGATTTTAACAATTTCAAACTGGTGGGTTATTTCCGCCACGCTGCACTAGTAATCTTCTCAATTCTCAATTCTCAATTCTTAATTCTTAATTCTTAATTCCCAAAAACCTAACACCTAACTAAATATGCCTGATTCCCACGTTCCTCAATGGTCATTCCCTCAAGATTTGGTTAAAACTGAACTTACAGTAGTAGCCTGTACAAACCACTACTTTGGCGACGACTATATCCAACCCTTTGAAGTACCAGCAGAATGGGGAACATCTATTTCCTGTAACTTTACAAATGATCTGTCTTTAGCTGGGGAAGCAGATGCCCTTTGGTTTCATGCACCAACTACTACTCGTATACCCAAACAGAAGAAACCAGGGCAACCCTGGATCATGATGTCGATGGAAAGTGATGGGAATTATCCCTTACTCAAGAATCAAAAGTTCCTCGATCTTTTCGATATTTACATGACCTATCGATTGGATTCCGATATCCCTACTCTTTATCCCAATTGGAAACAGTACGGTGATTTTATGAACCCTCCGCTACCCACTAAAGTGAAAGGCAGTCATTCTGCCTTGGCAGCTTATATCGCCTCTAACCCTGTGCCACATCGGGATGAATATGCTCAACAGTTGTTTGAATATATTCCAGTAGACTCGTTGGGTAAATGCTTGAATAATAAAACCGTTCCCGACTTTATTACTGGTGACCATATCTGGGCAAGAGGAGGTTTTCATTCTATTCTAGATATTTTGCCCCATTACAAGTTCTATCTTGCTTTTGAAAATTCCCTTACCACTGATTATGTTACCGAGCGCGTTTTTCATGCATTAGTAGCAGGCTCTGTTCCCATTTATTATGGAGCAGATAACGTTAAGGAATTTTTGCCCGCAGATAATGCTGCAATCAATATAGCTGACTTCGACAGTCCCAAGGAATTGGCAGAATATTTGTTATACCTTGATCAAAATGATGAAGCTTATGAACAACACCTAGCTTGGAAAACCCAGGGCTATTCTGAGAGCTTCAAGAGGCTGCTAGATATTAGCGATATTGAACCACGTTACCGCATGGCGGTAAAATTAGCTCACAATTGTTCTAGGGATTGTAACTGTGGTGGAAGGATTAGAATTAAGAATTAAGAATTAAGAATTAAGAATTAAGAATTAAGAATTAAGAGTTTTTGAATAAACAATCAATTTTTGGACTACAATCTTTAAACAGCCAAAATTGCAAAATTTATTTGTGGTGAAGTTACCACACTTAATCATGGATAGATATTTCTTTCTACATTCTTAATTCTACATTATTAATTCTTAATTGCATATCACAACCAACTCTCAATTAAGTTACAAGCCATTTCCAGTCCGGTTTCTTGCTGAATTTTGCTACTTAGTGTTTCTGCTCGCTGCTTGTAGTCAGGGGTCAAAACTTTTTCTTGCAACACTCTAGTAACTTCCTCAACACGCAAGTGCATAGGATGCATCGCTGCTCCAATACCATGTAAAACAATCTGTTTAGCATTGAAAAACTGATCGTTACCATAGGGTTCCACCAACATGGGACATCCATTGCGGAGAGCACGGGCAGTTGTACCAATGCCACCATGATGAATAAGAGCTGCAGCACGAGCAAAAAGCCAGTCTTGAGGCATAAATCCGGCAAACATCACTTGATCGCGATCGCAATTTGGGGGTAAATGTTCTTGATTAAAATCAGCCCACCCTTGTTGAATTAAGATAGGATGTCCTAAGTTAGCTGCCGCAAGAACATGTACTTCGACAACGGAACGGGAATCCTCCAAAGGCTGACTGCTAAAGGAAAGCACCAATGGCTTTGGCTCTTGCTCCATAAATTCCCGTAAATTGGACTCTGGCTGCCAACTACTCCACTCCGGGGCTTCATAAAACCAGAAGCCCGTTTGCACTGCCTGGGAATATTCTACTGTCGGTTGACTAAAATGAGCACTGGATGCCAGGATTAAGCGATCGCACCGATGATATTGGCCCAACTGTTCACTGGTTAGTTCTGCTAGATCTAGAGACAGGCGCATTTGCTGTACCATTTGACGCATCTGCTCACCAAGGGATGGTTCCTTAGCATCAGTTTCCGTGTGGGATGTTTTGGATTGCTTCCGTTTCAGGCAATGCAAACTAGGTGTAACTGATGCCGAGATCCAGGGAATACCCAGTTTTTCGTGAGCAATCGCAGCTACTAGATCTTGTTGGGGTGTTGAGATTAACAAGTCAGCTTCTCGACAGGCTGCTAAGATAGCAGGTACACCTTCCACGAGATGTTCCCAAAACATTTCACTGATCTCTTCATCTTTTGATTCCCGGTTACCGCTTAAGTGATTCCATGATTGGGGGTCTTCTTGCGCTTCTTCCTGCCCTATCGGTAAACGACCATGAGAAACTACTTCTAATCCAGCTTTGAGAGCATAGGGGTGCATTGGTTCCCCAATTGCCATTAATATCCGATACCCCCTCTCTTTGAGAGCTTGCCCTAAGGCAACTAGAGGTAAATTATCTCCTAAAGTTCCATGACTGGTAATAACAATGGCTACCATATTGGTAGAGATTGAGAGATTGTTCTCTAGCTTAAAAATTTGTAAGGATGAGTGAACCACAGAGTCACAGAGTTCACAGAGCCAAGGATAATCAAGAAAGGGGGTTATAGAAAAGGTGTCAGTGTAAGGTAATTTGGCTATTAGTCAGGTTTTTTGCCCTTCTTGTTCTTCTTGCCCTTCTTGCCCTTTTTGCCCTTCTTGCCGGGACCCCCACCACCGGAGCCATTCATACCAACACAAAATCCTCCATCAATCATTTCAGCTTGCTGATCTGAAAGAAATTCCAAATCTTCTAGCTCTAGCTCTCCAAAGAAGGGAGCTGACTGCTCATTCTTCATAGATTCATCTGGCATAGGAGTTACCTCACTCTATATGCAATATGTAATTCTGAAGAAATTATATCCACACTAGGTCTTCTCCTACGTAGAAATACGGAAACTTTATCGTAGCTTCACATATATAGTAGTTGCCAAGGCAGTCCTTATGAGCGATCGCGTCGCTCACCGAAAGCGGCGGGAAGCCCATTCATTAAGGGATGGGAGGGATAGCCGCCCGCCGCTTGGTTGTTTGTTTTTTGTTTTTTGTTTTTTGACAAACAACTAACAACCAACAACAGATAACACGAAATCCCCCGTGCTTTAGCCGGGGGATGAGTTAACACCATTTTGGCTGTGTCACGCCTCTACTGCAGCGGGCATGGAAATAACCCACCAGTTTGAGTCGATAGAATCCTTACTCTATAAGCATTCTCAATTCTTAATTCCGCGCAGCGATCGCGCCTTTGAATCTCAGTTCCAGTCAAGTTAAAAAATGTTAAGGGGACAATTGTAAACAAATATCACGCAAGTAAGTATCAGATTGAATTGTTTAGGTATAAATGAAGAACTAGAGCAAAAGTTTTTCCCAAACTCCTTGCCTAGTCATAAGAATTATTTGGTGCTCAATCGTGATTGTTTAGTTGTACTTTCTAGCTAAAAAATAAATTTTCTAGAAAGTAAAATAAATATGGTTTCGCAGAGATTAGAAATCGTGATTGAAAAGTTAAGTAATGCTCAGTTTGCTGAGTATTTAGGAGAGCCGTTTCAATTACATTTAGAGCCTGAACTTGCCCTGACTTTGGAGTTGATTGAGGTAACTCCATTAGGAAGGCGGAAGCTAGGCGAGGATGAGCAGTCGATACGGCAAGAACCGTTTTCTTTACTGTTTCGCGGCCCCCTAGAGATGGAGTTGCCACAACGAATTTATCCTCTAGAACACAGTAAATTGGGCAGGTTAGATATTTTTCTAGTACCAGTCGCTCGCCAACAAGATGGAATGAGGTACGAAGCAATATTTACTTAGAGCTTGCTGCAATTTGTCCATTGGTTACCTGGGGAAAGTAATAAGCAATAAGGAATAAGTAATAAGTAGTAAGTAATAAGTCAAGAGTTCATTACGGATTTACCGGTTAAAGTGCAAGATAATTGTACCTATGGGCTCAAAAACTTTGTACTCTGATTGAGATTAACTCAAAACTTGTTACTTGTTACTCGTTACTTTTTACTTCCTCCAATGCTCCCATGTGACTTATTCAACCAGCCCTACTTATAGGAGGCTTCATCCCAAATCAAAATAGAATAATAACGAGGCTTTATGGTTTACCTCTCAGAGATGCCAGTATTGAGTGGTGAGGAGCTTACCCGTCACTGTCTTATCTTTCGGGATACTACAGATGGCGATCTCCCCTTTCTTTATCAGGTCTATGCCAGCACCCGGGCTGAAGAGTTGGCGATCGTTCCTTGGTCCGAAAGCGAGAAAAAAGCATTTTTAGAGTTTCAGTTCAATGCCCAGCATACGTTCTACCAAAATCAGTTTAAGAATGCGGCCTTTTGGGTGATTGAACAAGAGGGTGTATCGATTGGCCGACTGTATTTAGATCGACGGGCGGATGAGATTTGCATTATCGATATTGCACTGTTGCCAGAATTTCGCGATCGCGGCATCGGCACAGCATTGTTAACCGCAATCTTGGCAGAAGCGCGGACTAAACAGCAATCGACCACGATTCATGTAGAGTACAACAACCGTGCTCTCAATCTTTATCGCCGCCTTGGATTCAAGCAGATAGCGGCAAACGGTGTTTACTATCTGATGGAATGGACTGCCTGAGGCAATGCCTTGAGGCGCATGATTTGATGCAACCCATGTAGATAAGGAGACTATTTATGACAGAACCGTACATCGGTGAAATCCGGCTCGTTGGTTTCAACTTCCCTCCAAGGGGCTGGGCTCAATGTGATGGAGAGCTTCTGGCCATTGAGCAAAACCAGGCATTGTATTCAATATTAGGGACTACGTTTGGTGGTGATGGTCGCACAATGTTTCAACTCCCCGATCTGCGGGGGCGGGTGCCAATTCATCAGAGCAGTAGCTATTCTCCAGGAACGCAGGGGGGAGAAGAGAGTCATAGTCTAACGGCAGATGAAATACCCAGCCATACCCACACGATTAAGGCGGTTAATGTTCCGTCAGACATCGCCACTGACCCACGGAGTAATGATCCGACGGGGAATCTCTGGGCAACATCTGTGCAGAACCACTATCATGCCTATGGCGCTAGCTCAAGTACCACAATGGCTAGCGGAATACTGAATGCATCTAGTGGTGGTCAAGGTCGTGATGTGATGCAACCTTTCCTGGCGGTCAACTTTTGCATTGCTCTCGTCGGCACATTTCCACCTCGTAACTAATGTCCCCTCAGCATAATTCAGGAGCTTAATTATGGTACAACCTTATATTGGTGAAATTCGTATGTTTGGGGGAAACTTTGCCCCAGTGGGCTGGGCTTTTTGTGACGGGAGCCTCCTCTTTACGGCAGAACACGATGCCCTCTTTTCCTTGTTGGGAACCGTCTATGGTGGTAATGGTCGAACGACCTTTGCCCTCCCTGATTTGCGCAGTCGAATTCCCATCCATTACGGCAGTGGTCCAGGGCTTACTCCTCGCAGTTTGGGGGCTAAGGGGGGTTCTGAATCGATTACCCTTTCTAGTAATCAGATTCCCAAGCACACCCATAGTCTTTCCGCAGTGACCGAAGCGGCCAACTCATTAGACCCAGAAGGTCTTGTAAATGCCTCATCATCAGTTAATACCTATACAAAGAGTGAGGCTCCCGTCAATATGGGTGATGATGCTGTTGCCAGCAGTGGTGGTGGCGACCAATCGTTTAATAACTGGCAGCCGTTTCTCTGCGTTAACTTCATCATTGCGCTGACCGGTATATATCCAACACGAGTTTAGGAGAATTCCTTCATGGCAAATCCATTTATTGGTGAAATTAGAATCTTTGCGGGCAGCTTTGCCCCCAGAGACTGGGCCTTTTGTAATGGCACACAAGTCTCCATTGAGCAAAATACGGCTCTGTTTTCCATCCTGGGGACAACCTTTGGCGGTAATGGGCGTACCAACTTTAACCTGCCCGACCTTCAAGGCCGTGCTCCCATGCATCCTGGTAATAGCCCCCCAGGATTAAGCACTACTAGCCTGGGACAACATGGAGGCTCTGAGACCGTAACGCTGACCACCTCAGAGATGCCGTCCCACACCCATCAATTGATCGGTTCAGAGATTGAGACAGAAATACGAGGTGAAACCAGTCCTGCAAGTGCCTATACCGGTCAAATGCAAAGCAATCAGGCTATTTATGCTCCATCAGGTGCAACTGGAACAACGTTGGTTGATATGGATAGCACTAACAGCGTGTCTTCTGTCGGTACTGGTCAATCCCATAACAATATGCAACCGTTCCTGGCGATAAATTACATTATTGCTCTAGCGGGTACATATCCACAGCGGGGCTAACATTTTAAGAAAAAGGCAAGAGAGTTCTGAGCTATAGTCTCGGAACTCTCTTTTTAATATAAGGGATTTGCTAGAGGGTTTCGTTTTAAGCCAAAACACAATAAACGATAGAGGGGGCGCTTCGCGCCCCCTCTATCTGCTTAAGGTACCAACCTTAAGTTATTACTTTATGCGTTAGAGGGTAAAGTAGGATTCACCGAAACGCCAAAGTCGGTAATCGACGTGTCAAACTCCACCGATGCCCCGTTGTTGACGGCAGAGATATTCGCTGCACTGGTTTGCTCAAGCCGGAAAAGCGACGGTGCAAATTCATCCAGTTCGATCTCATCACCCCCTGAACCCCCATCCAGACCATTCCCATCATTGCCCTGAAGGTCCAGGTTCAGAGTGACGCTTTCAAGCGTTTGAATCAGTATCGTCTCCGTTGCATCCGGAATATTGGTAAACGTATTGTTGGCCACCCGTGCAAACATCGTGCCGCCGGAACCTCCCACTTCATTGGCGTGGAAAATCTGGAAGCCTTGTTCACCCGTATTGGCAATGGTATTGTCTTCAACGGTCAGGTTAAAGGTTCCAGAGTGATTGTCACTGATAATCTGAATCCCCTCATCCGCAACGCCATTCGTTGCACCAATGTCGTTGTTCTGGATCAGAATTGTCCAGTTGATATTCCCTGCCGATTGAGTCGATGAACCGCCCATATCAAGCCGGATACCATCGCCTCCAGCACCATCAATTATGTTACCCTCACTGGCACTAGCCCCCCCGATGCGACCTTCCGCATTCCCGTTACCTACAACCTGAATGGCATCGCCGGATAATAGTTGAGCACCGAGCTGAATATTATTGCTCTGGATGTCAAAGGTGACATCGGCTCCATTTAGCATTTGGATAACAAAGTCACCACCGGAATTGTTGCCTGAGTTGGTGGAGGTATTGCCAATGTAATTGATGTCATGCACTCCCCCTGAGCCACCAGCAATGGCCTGGATATCGTCGGTGACATTGGTAAAGGTGTTATTGATTACATCCAGGTCATATCGGGCTGCACCTTGGGATTCAACCCGAATCGCTTGACCAGTGAAGGTGCTATCCACTACCTCTATGTCAGCCACGTTGGAACCGGTGATGGCATCAATATCGATGCCCTCGATTGCACCACTATTGATGATCATGTCACGCACGCTCAAGGTGCCGACATTGGAGCCACTGATACCGCCATTAAGCGTCAATCCCTGAATGGTATTGCCTGAGGCCAGATTTATGTTACCTGTCATACTCGGACGAGTAGAATTTGAGCCACTAATTAGAGTAGTACCATCTACGGTTAAATCGACGGCTTGCCCCAACAAGGATTGGTTATTTTCAAGAGTGAAGCCAGTACTGTAGTTGCCATCGAGAACATAAATGATATCACCAGCACCATCTAGATTGTCGCTGCTACCGCCTGTGTTCAAAGGTGCGAGGCTGTTGAATGGGTTGGCGGAGGTGCCATCACCACCAGCGGCGGCATCGTCATCCACATACCAGATGCGATTGCCTACATTAATCGTGGCCGTAGCGGTATCCGACCCGCCATTGCCATCAAGAATGGTAAAGGTAAAGGTATCGGCAACAATCGTATCCCCTGCTTCTGGTGTGTAGTAGAAGCTACCATCACTAAAGATAGTGACACTGCCCCCTTCTGTGGTGGCAAAGGTACCGGCCTGAACACTTAAGGTATCCCCATCGGTATCCGTTGCGCCGTTTAGGAGGCTCGTTGCACTGGTGACAGAAGTGACCTCATTGCCAGGGATATCAGCACCCGCAACTTCCAGCACTGTATTTCCAAAGGTGGAATAGGTCTGATTCTGAGCGGTAGGTGCGGTATTCTCCACTACATCGGTGACACTAATTACCAAATCCTGAACATCGGTCAATCCCCCTGAATCAGTCACCGTAACCTGGAGATTGTAGTCATTATCTCCATTCGCATCTCCTGGTGCTTCAAAATCCGGGGCGGCGTTGAAGGTGACTACACCGGAGTTACTATCAATACTAAATAAGCTAGAGTCTGCTCCACCAGTAATGTTGTAGGTGAGTCCACTGCCTTCTGAATCATTATCATCACTTGAGTCAACATCAATAGCTGAGGTTTGATTCTCTGCTACACTCGCCGTGCTGGAGCTAGTAATAGTAGGAGCAGCGTTTTCTACCTCATCCGTGACGCTAACTACCAAATCCTGAACATCGGTCAATCCCCCTGAATCAGTTACTGTAACCTGGAGGTTGTAGTCATTATCTCCATTCGCATCTCCTGGTGCTTCAAAATCCGGGGCGGCGTTGAAGGTGACTACACCGGAGTTACTATCAATACTAAATAAGCTAGAGTCTGCTCCACCAGTAATGCTGTAGGTGAGTCCACTGCCTTCTGAATCATTATCATCACTTGAGTCAACATCAATAGCTGAGGTTTGATTCTCTGCTACACTCGCCGTGCTGGAGCTAGTAATAGTAGGAGCAGCATTTTCTACCTCATCCGTGACGCTAACTACCAAATCTTGAACATCGGTCAATCCCCCTGAATCAGTCACCGTAACCTGGAGATTGTAGTCATTATCTCCGTTGGCATCCCCTGGTGCTTCAAAATCCGGGGCGGCGTTGAAGGTGACGACACCGGTGCTACTATCAATATTAAATAAGCTAGAGTCTGCTCCACCGGTAATGCTGTAGGTGAGTCCACTGCCTTCTGAATCATTATCATCACTTGAGTCCACATCAATAACTGAGGTTTGATTCTCTGGTACACTCACTGTGCTTGAAGTGGTGATGTCGGGAGCAGCATTTTCTACCTCATCCGTGACACTAATTACCAAATCCTGAACATCAGTCAATCCCCCTGAATCAGTCACCGTAACCTGGAGATTGTAGTCATTATCTCCGTTGGCATCCCCTGGTGCTTCAAAATCCGGGGCGGCGTTGAAGGTGACTACACCGGTGTCACTATCAATACTAAATAAGGCTGAGTCGTCTCCACCGGTAATGCTGTAGGTGAGTCCACTGCCTTCTGAATCATTATCATCACTTGAGTCAACATCAATAGCTGAGGTTTGATTCTCTGCTACACTCGCCGTGCTGGAGCTAGTAATAGTAGGAGCAGCGTTTTCTGCCTCATCCGTGACACTAATTACCAAATCCTGAACATCGGTCAATCCCCCTGAATCAGTCACCGTAACCTGGAGATTGTAGTCATTATCTCCGTTGGCATCCCCTGGTGCTTCAAAATCCGGGGCGGCGTTGAAGGTGACTACACCGGTGTCACTATCAATACTAAATAAGCTAGAGTCGTCTCCACCAGTGATGCTGTAGGTGAGTCCACTGCCTTCTGAATCATTATCATCACTTGAGTCAACATCAATAGCTGAGGTTTGATTCTCTGGTACACTCACTGTGCTTGAAGTGGTGATGTCGGGAGCAGCATTTTCTACCTCATCCGTGACACTAACTACCAAATCCTGAACATCAGTCAATCCCCCTGAATCAGTTACTGTAACCTGGAGATTGTAGTCATTATCTGCGTTAGCATCTCCTGGTGCTTCAAAATCCGGGGCGGCGTTGAAGGTGACTACACCGGTATTACTATCAATACTAAATAAGGCTGAGTCGTCTCCACCAGTGATGCTGTAGGTGAGTCCACTGCCTTCTGAATCATTATCATCACTTGAGTCAACATCAATAACTGAGGTTTGATTCTCTGGCACACTTACTGTATCTGAGCTGGTAATTTCTGGTGCTGTATTAGAATCAGGAAATATGAAATCGGTTATATCAAATTTATTAGGGCGTACACGTTTGAACTTGGCTAAGCATTCCCCATCATTCGGATCACCAGGTTTATCAATGCGAATTAAAGTATTACGACCCTGGCGGACAAACTCCAAATCCTCGAAAGTTAGTCCACCCTCAATCTTAATTTTATCAGTTCCATCTTTATAGTCCAACACAATATCGGTTCCATTGCCTGGACTTAGAACAACAATGTCTGAACCAGACCCTAGACGGATGCGATCATTGCCTAAGCCACCGTCAAGTATATCGTCCCCTGAACCACCATTGAGTTCGTCATTTCCCTCTCCTCCACTGAGGTCATCATTGCCACGCTCACCCCAAAGAAAGTCATTGCCAATACCGCCAAATAGCCAATCACTCCCATTCCCACCAAATAACCGATCATTACCGATACCACCGTCTAACTTATCCTTGCCATTCCCCCCATACAACCGATCATTACCAATGTCTCCTTCTAATAAATCCATCCCGCCGCCTCCGAAGAGCCGGTCATTACCTCCTAACCCAAAGATTTGATCATTAAGATTAGTTCCGAAGAGTACATTATTTCCAGCATCTCCATTTAAGACAACGCCATCAACAGGAGGATTAAAAGTATCACCAGACATATGGTAAGAGCCCCAAAGAAACTACATTATGAGCAAAGATATGCAGTGAATAATGACAATATTGCTATTGCTTCACTAATAGCAGTATTAGTCTGCACCGATTACTATCACGCTATCATCCCTCACTAAAAACGTCCGTAATTTCACTGACTCTTCATTCAAGCTTTGCAGATTCTTCATGAAAAATTGTTGCGGAACTGAATCTGTCATTTATAAACTGTAATGTTCAGATGAATGACATCAACATAGGAGACCTCCAATATCTCAGACAGGAGGCGGCTGAATAAGTAACAAGTAATAAGTAACAAGTAATAAGTAAGAAAGAATGAGGGATAAATCCCAGCTTTGAGCACTTAAGTAGGTGGGCGAAAAAAGTTATAAAATAACTGGGAGGAGCATATGAGGAAAAATTCAAGCTTTGCCAGCCCTCCTCAAAGTGCGATCGCTAACCTCAAAGTGCGATCGCTTTACTTGTAAATTTTTAGAAAGCTTGGCCAGTAATGATCTCAATGCCCAATTGATCTTTGATAGAGAACGAGATCATTATCTAGTTATGCACAATGAGTGGCGTAATGATTACCGCATCTATGGCTGTGCTATGCAGCTAGATATCATTGACGGTCAAATTTGGATACAGCACAACAGTACTGAGATTTACATTGATCGTGAACTGATTCAGCTTGGCGTTTCTCCCAAAGATATCATACTGGGATTTCGCTCTCCCACCGTCCGCAAACATCTTACTACTATTCAAACTTAGGACAATTTATCCAGATTTCGCCTTTCAAACTACCATATCCAAATGCGATCGCTAATCATACAAAAAGAACTGTGGAACAGGCTTCTAGCCTGTTTTAGACTCTGAACTGGCATCTTGCCAGTTCCACCCCGAACTTCAAACTTATGTTACCGTTTGTAGGCGATTTGAGATAACATCAATAACCGCTTCAAAGATACTCAAGGAGTTTTCCGCCAAGGTATTCAGGGTATCTAACAAAGGATTAATCTCGCAGATTTCCCAACAGCATACCCGTGGATCCTTGACCAAAGCTGCATTGAGGCGACGGGCTTCATCTGCCCAGAGTCCTCCTGGTACAGGTGTACCAGTACCCATGCAAATTGTGGAATCCATGCTGTCTACATCGAAAGTCACGTAGATGATGTCGCATTGAGCTAGATAAGTTAAACAACGCTGGGCAGCAGCTTCTGGACCTAATTCTCGCACTTCTTGAGTAGTGAGAATGGGAATATTGTGCTGGGCAATTACGGCTTCTTCAGCTGCTTCGGTGTCCCGCACTGAGACATAGATCAAATCCTGCAATGACAGATTTGCCCCCTCTGCAATACCCAGAGATTTACACATCTCCCAAAGCTTGGCAGTTTCTGGATCGAGGTTATTGATAGAGTTGTTATGGTTGTCATAGCCAGAGGCCGCCCCCAAAGGCATACCGTGCATATTACCGGAAGGAGTAGTGTAGGGAGAATGAATATCAGCATGGGCATCAATCCATACTACCCCCAGCCGTCGCTCTGGAAATGCCTTTTTAATACCTGCAATAGTGCCTGCGGCAGTTGAATGATCCCCCCCTAAAACAACTGGAAATAATCCATCTTGGAGGGTTTGATTGACAATGTCCGTCGTCCGAGCCAAGACTTTATAAATGGCATCAATATATTTAGCATGGGGATAGACTTGGGATTGGGCAAGGGCGTGGTTCTCGTTTTGCACTGCTCGATTATCCAAGCTTACCACCCCGTTTTCTGCCCGCATACGAGCAGTTTGTTTTTCAACGGCAGCTTCCTTAAGAAAGTTAATACCCTTTGACGCACCACGTTTGCCTGCACCGAGGTCAGAATCAACTTCCACCAAAGCAATAGAAGATACTTCAGCGACTTTGGCATACTGCATCAAAATTTTCTTAAAGCTGCGGAGTGCCGCTACTGTAATTTTTAGCTCACTTCCTTCTGCCTGGGTAGCAATAAATTCTTCAAAATCAATCTGCCCATCTCCATCGAGATCTGCTTTTTTTACTAAAGCATCAATTTCGGCATCACTGGCATCAGTGTAAAAACACCGGACTATTTGAGTAAACTCTTCAAAGGACAAACGTCCACTGTTATCTACATCAATAAGCTGGAAAATCTGGCGCAAGTCACTACTCACATCCAAATCTTGGCGCTGTGCCATCCACTGGATAAAACTGTCGTGGGGAACAACGCCATCGATGACACGATTCAATAAATTAGTGCGGTCACTAGGGGAAATCCCTCGCCCCAATAATTCCAAGGCATCGACTACTTCTTGTTGAGTTAAGCAACCATCACCATTGGCATCAAATAAGGAATATATTTTATCGAATTCTGCTACTTTTTTTGTTGGTAGTAATGCATTCCTAGACATTGGTTTTTGTTTAAGTAATGAGTAATATCAATGATGTAAGGGCGCAAGCATTGCCATTGGTGTCAACTTAAGGTGAAACCCTCATCTCGCCTGGGGTTCAAACCCCAGGCTAATAGCTCAAGTCATCTAAAGATGACTAAACTTAAGGTGAAGCCGAAGAATTTAGTCCATTGAAATGGACTTTTGCTATTAGCCTCATCATTTGAATCCAAGGTGAGGCAAGGAAATCTAGCTAGCCAGCTATGTCTAAGCTTAAGTTGACACCAATGAATGCTTGCGCCCTCAATTCCGGCTACTTGCACTCTTGTTGTATCTATGTTTTCTAACTTGTCACCAATTCTGCGAGAGCGCGATCGCGACAATGCATCAATCTTTCTGCTAAAATCCGTACTTGAGGTTCCCGGATAATCGAAAAATGTTCTCCGGAAATCTCGTGGATTTCAATTTCTCCCGCAACAAAATCCCGCCAACCTAAAGTACGATCACCCCCTAAATCTATTGGCTGCTGGCTGGCATTAAACAGCACAATATTACCTAAATAAGGTCGCCCTTCATAGTTATAAGACGCCATAGCCGTAGCTTGAAAAACTTTAAACAAATTTTCCAAATCTTCAACTCTCACTTCCTCCGGCAATAGCTCGAACATCTTAGCTTGTTCGAGAACATATGCCAATCGCTCCTCTGGCATCAGTTGTTGTAGTTCCTCGCAGGATACGGGAACTTCTTTTCCGCGAGGAGCACTCATTTCTTCAGCAAATAATCTGAGATAAAAAATATCGGGACTTAGCATCCTTCCTGGGGTGATATCAATCAGAAGTCTGTGGTGTTCTGGAGCAGAGGCTTCTATTAATGCTAGCAATGCCAGGGTATCCCCTTGTTGGTGTAACTGTTGTGCTATTTCTAAGGCTAAGTGACCGCCCACACAAAAACCAAGCAAGTAGTAAGGACCGCAAGGTTGAATGGTTTTTATTGCTTTTAGATGGTGAGTGGCGAGTTCTTTGAGAGTAGTAAAAGGCGATCGCTCCCCATTGAGACCAGGTGCTTGCAAACCATAAATCGGTTGTTCATTTCCCAGATGGCGGACTAAATCCAGATAAAATAAGACAGTACCGCTGCTGGGAGGAATTAAGAATAGAGGGGGCAAATCTCCATCGGGTTGAATCTTAACTAGAGGCGAAGTTGATTTATAATCTTTACCCGATCTCCAAAAAATAGCGAGTCGCTCAATAGTCGGATTTTGCAAAAGTGCTGCCAAAGAAAGATTTTTGCCTAACTGTTGTTGTACCTGAGCAATTAAAGCGATCGCTAACAAAGAATGACCGCCGATGTCAAAGAAATTATCTCGGATTCCTACGGGAGAAACTTCCAAAACATCAGACCAGATTTGTGTGAGTTGCCATTCTAGAGTATCCCGAGGTGCAATAAAATTGGCATCGCTACCGTTGTTAGTCCCCTTCGGTACAGGGAGTGCCCGCTGGTCAATTTTGCCGTTAGGATTCAGGGGTAGGGAGTCTAGCATTACAAAAGCCGAAGGCATCATATAGTCCGGCAGCTTTTCCCTGAGAAAAGCACGCAGTTTTGCTGTTATATCAAGTTCGGATAAACAGTTATAATTCCCTTCTCCCTTGCAACTTTCTTTCTTCCTTCCTGCTTTCTGCCTCCTGTTCCCCTCCTGGGAGGGGCTAGGGGTGGGTTCTGCCTTCTTGCCACCGAATTGTAAGTATTCAACCGAACTTGATATTAGTTTCTGCACTTGCTTCCCATACAAGGGGTTATTGGCAAAGTCGCTCCAATTTTTATGATTGGGAACTACGTAAGCCACAAGGCGCTTGTTGTTCGGTTGGTCTTCACGAACTATGACTGTAGTTTGCCAAACCTCCGGGTGGTTTGCCAGCAAAGCCTCGATTTCCCCTAGTTCGATTCGGAAGCCGCGAATTTTGACTTGGTTGTCGATGCGACCGAGAAGTTCGATATTGCCGTCCGGGAGATAGCGTGCCTTATCTCCTGTTTTGTAAAGACGCTCTCCCTCTTTTTGGCTAATATCAAATCCGGCTAAACACTTATCGTATTCTTCTACCTTGTAACCTTCTTTCTTCCCTTCTGCCTTCTGCTTCCTGTTCCCCTCCTGGGAGGGGCTAGGGGTGGGTTCTGCCTTATTGCCACCGAAGTGTAAGTACTCTACCGAATTTGGTATAAAAGGATTAGCAATAAACTTTTTTGCGCTTAACTCCGGACGGTTGAGATAGCCTCTGGCTAAACCCATGCCACCGATATGGAGTTCTCCTGGTACGCCGATGGGAACCGGTTGGAGATGAGCGTCGAGAATATAGAGAAGAGCGTTGGCAAAGGGTTGACCGATAGGCAGTGGAGACTCAAAGGATCGCTGGATATTGGCATTTTCAAAATAGCAACTATCAATGGTTGCTTCGCTGACTCCATAAGAATTCACTAACCGAGTTCCCGAACCGCAGAATTGGCGAAATCTTTGGTATTCTGGCACAGACCAACTATCGGAACCGATGGCCAATACCTTCATAAAATCTAGGTTTTGCTCAGTGTTCTCCAAATAATCGATTAAGTTTCTTATTACCGGTGGCACAAATTCTGCGTAATCAACTTGCTCTTGGAGCATTAATTGATAAAGCTTTTCTGGCTCTAACAAAAAGTCCCTCGGACAGAGAACTAATTTGGCTCCTGAACAAAGGGCGCGAACCCAATCTCCCGTAAAGACATCAAAGGAAAAACTCGCCATTTGCAAATGGCTACTCTGGGAACTTAGCTGGTAGGCTTGCTCCCAGGAGCGATAGGCATTTACCAGACTTTTATGCTCAATTTCCACCCCTTTTGGCTTGCCGGTAGAACCTGAGGTATAGATGACGTAAGCCAAAGAAGCTGGTTTGGTACAAAGAGTAAGATTTTCCGTGCTATTCTGAGCAATGATTGGCCAATCTTGATCCAAAAAAACCACTCGTCCCTTGCTTTCTGGGAGTCGAACTATGGACTTCTCAGAAGCTAACAGCAAAGTTACTCCTGAATCTTCTAGTAAATAAACCAAGCGATCGCGCGGATAACTCGGGTCTAAGGGTAAATACGCCCCACCTGCCTTGAGGATTCCCAACAATCCTACCAGCATTTCCAGCGATCGCTCTATGCAAATCCCCACTATTTCCTCTGGACCTACTCCCAGAGATTGCAAATGATAGGCCAATTGATTTGCCTTAGCGTTTAGCTCCTCATAAGTAATTTGTTCGTCCCCAAAGACTACCGCAACCTTGTCTGACCTCCGTTCTACCTGCTCTGCAAACAACTGATGAATGCACTGAGCTTGGGGATAATCTATCTGAGTATGGTTCCAGGATACCAACAATTGATGTCGTTCCTCTGCCGTCAGCAGAGGTAAAAACGCAACCCGCTGTTCTGGATTGGTGACAATCGACTCTAGCAAGCATTCTAAATGTCTTGCCCACCGGCGAATAGTGTTGGCATCAAACAGGTCAGCACTATATTCCCAGATGCAATGGAGAGATGTGCCAAGTTCCTCAATTGCCAAACTCACATCAAATACCGAACCCTGTTCATGTACGGCTAAGTATGGCTCCATAGACAGTGCTTTATCACCTGCTAGAAGTCCAGGTCTCTCCCAATTCTTCTCCCTCAGCTCCCCCAGCTTCCCCAGCTCCCTCAGCTCCCCCAGCTCCCTCAGCTTCCCCAGCTCCCTCAGCTCCCCCAGCTCCCTCAGCTCCCCCAGCTCCCTCACGGGGGGTTCGGGGGTCCTCCCCCGAGAAAATTTTGAAATTTCGGGTCCTCAAAGCGCTATTTTAGGTATGATTATAGCAATCTTTCGAGCAGGCAACCGCAAAAATTTGTCCCCGCCCGGGACTAGGAAGACAAGGGGGACTAGGAAGACAAGGGGGACTAGGAAGACAAGGGGGACTAGGAAGACAAGGGAGACTAGGAAGACAAGGGGGACTAGGAAGACAAGGGGGACTAGGAAGACAAGGGGGACTAGGAAGACAAGGGAGACTAGGAAGACAAGGGGGACTAGGGGGATATTGACAAACCACAAACGACCAATAACAAACAACCAACAACCAACAACCAACAACAAATAACAAACCACAATGTTTACCGGAAAAAGACCTACTAATATCGGTGTGCAATCAGGAAAACTAGCCCCTTGCCCCAATACACCTAATTGTGTTAACAGCCAAAGTCAAGACCCAAAGTGTCGTATTGAACCTTTGAGTTACCAATCTACACCAGCAGAGGCAATGGCTAAACTCAAAACCGTGATTGAAAGCCAACAGAGAACCAAAATCATCACCGAAACGGAGAATTACCTCTACGCGGAGTTTACCAGTGGTCTGATGGGGTTTGTCGATGATGTGGAATTTTTACTGGATGAGAGCAACCAGGTGATTCATGTTCGTTCTGCCTCCCGTCTGGGAAAATCAGACTTAGGAGTGAACCGTAAACGCATTGAAACCATTAGAGCTACAATGGGTTAATTGAAAAGTAATACTTAAGGCAGAACCCACCCCTAACCCCTCCCTCCGAGGGGAACCGGAGGCAGGAGGTAGAAAAGCTGTGTGCTTTTTTACTTTTTTTAACTGGTGGGTCGTCTCTCCTGCGCTGTACTATTAGCGTGGCGTGACTAAAAATGTAGGTTGGGTGTAACGGAGTGAAACCCAACGCAATCTGCTACCTTGTTGGGTTACGCTATCGCTACACCCAACCTACTTATCTCACCATTTTAGGTGTGTCTAGTAGATTTCCTTAAGTTCAATCTTCTTCTTTCTTTGGAGAGGTAATTATTATCCATTATCCATTGTTCATTATCAATTATTGAAACAAAATTTGTTGTTAGTCTGCCATCTTATGAATTTTTCTGAGCTCCTTCAACTCTCTAACAATAAAAGAATTCTGATTGTGGATGACTCCCCAGATAACTTGTTTCTCGTGCAAACAATTCTGGCAGAGGAAGGGTATGAAATGAGCTTAGCAACAGATGGTGTTGCAGCCCTGGAGATAGTGGAAGAGACCCTGCCAGATTTAGTATTACTAGATGTAATGATGCCTAACATGGATGGCTTTGAAGTCACCAAGCGTATCCGTGAAAATCCCAAGTTGCCTTTTATCCCAATC
Source organism: Symploca sp. SIO1C2 (assembly GCA_010672925.1). Lineage (GTDB taxonomy): Bacteria > Cyanobacteriota > Cyanobacteriia > Cyanobacteriales > Coleofasciculaceae > Caldora. Next base: position 274,214 of record JAAHFP010000004.1, read on the forward strand.
TTGCTGATTACTGCTTACGATCAACCTAGTGCTGTCAAAGGACTGGATATGGGGGCGGATGATTTTATTCGCAAACCGGTGGAAGTGGAGGAATTGCTAGCCAGAGTGCGATCGCTTTTGCGCCTCAAGCAGAGTGTAGATGAAAGGGATCAAATTGCTCGTCAAAGAGAAGACTTTGTTTCACGACTTACCCATGATTTGCGAACACCTTTGGTGGCAGCAGACAGAATGCTTGACTTACTGCTCCAAGGAGCTCTAGGAGAACTTTCGCCAGGAATGTCAGAAGCAATGGTAACTATGGCTCGTAGCAATCGCAATTTACTAGCCATGGTGAATACTTTACTAGAAGTTTATCGCTACGAAGCTGGTCGCAAGACTCTTAATTTTTCTAATGTTGATCTCAAAGAAGTAATTGAGGAAGTTGTGCAGGAACTTTCTCCTTTAGCTACAGAAAAAGGCTTGTCTTTGACTTATCAACTCGAAGAAAATATTAGTAATAAAGTGGTAGGCGATCGTCTAGAGCTCCACCGAGTCGTCACTAATTTGCTTGGCAATGCAATCAAGTTTACTGATAAAGGTTCAGTCACAGTTTGTTTGAGTAATACTTGTAATGATGAGCAATCTGAAGCTCATTGGGTAACGATGAAAGTGCAAGATACTGGTCCGGGGATATCCCCAGAAGACCAACAAAACTTATTCAAGCGATTTCGTCAGGGGAGCCACAAGCGCTCTGGTAGTGGTCTAGGACTACATCTGTCTAGAACTATTGTCGATGCTCACCAGGGAACCATTGATGTCAGGTCTGAACTGAAACAAGGCAGTGTTTTTACCATTAATTTACCTGTTTATAAATGAGGAGAATTTAGAATTTAGAATTTAGAATTTAGAATTTAGAATTTAGAATTGAGGATGTATACTACTTGCTAATAGAAATATCAGCATCTACCAAATTACTTCAAGTCCATTGACAATACTAGTAAAGCTTGGCAGAAATAATCCGCCAGTAAAAAAAGGTGGAAAAGCTTACTGTATAAGCTTTCTTACCTCCTGCCTCCTGCCTCCTGCCTTCTGCCTCCTTCTTCAGACACCTAATATAGCAGAACCACAACCAGAGGATATACCAGTAAACTCATCAACTGACTCTCCAGAACTTCTGCGTTTCCCCATCAAAGAATTCCGCTTTCAGGGCAGTACCTTGTTCTCAGATAAAGAATTACAAAGTATGCTCCAAGACTACCTTGGAGAAGATAAAACCCTTGATGATCTAGCGGCAGTAGAGGATTCAATTTTTGAAGCCTATAATAATGCTGGTTATCCCTTAGTTAACATCAGCTTCCAACGCTTGAACCTAGAAGGGATATTTCAGTTTAAGATTATTGAATTTGAGGTTAATCGCATTACTGTTACCGGAAACCAGTACTTCAGTGAACAAGGTATCCGCGCTGCTTTACCAGAATTACAAGAAGGTAGTTTCCCCAATCTCAAGACTCTTTCCCAGCAACTGTTTTTGGCTAATGATAATCCCTCTCGCCAATTAGTGCTGAATTATCAACAGCAAGAAGCAGGCAAGATAGATGTAGAAATTCAAGTCAAAGACCAACATCCTCAACGCTGGGGAGTGCGATTCAATAATCGGGGTACAGAAGCAACAGGAAATACTCGCTTAAGTCTAATTACCCAAAATAGTAACCTTTTTGACCGGGGTCACATAGCGGCTTTGAGTGCCACTATCTCACCAGAAAAGCTGGACCAAGTACAACAGTTTGGCTTCTTCTATCAAGTTCCTCTACCAACGTGGGAAGATACGATCAACTTTAGTGCCAGTTATTCTGATGTTGACAGTGGACGCATCGCTGATTTCTTTGATGTGTCTGGGGAAGGATTGGCTACCAATCTTAATTGGGTACAGCATATCAGTCGCACTGCCTTAGACCGCCAAATTTTAGATATCGGCTTAGGCTATCGTCTGTTTAACAACACAGTAGACTTTGTTGGCAGAGATTTGGGAGTGGATGTTGCGGCTTTACCAGTGAGTATCGCTTATCAGTATTCTGGCAATAGGGGTAACAACGCCTTTTCCACAGGAATTCGCTATGTGCGGAATATCCCAGGAGTCGTCAACAGAAATAATAACCAAGTCTATGAGGAAAGTCGGATTGGGGCAAATACAAATTGGGATTTGTGGCAAATTCAAGGCAGTTACCGATACACCTGGGATAGTGGCTGGCTATTGCAGATTCGGGGAGATAGTCAGTATGCTGGTGAACCCCTGATTTCAGGAGAACAGTTTCCCTTTGGTGGATTGTACTCAATTCGGGGTTTGCAGGAGAGGGAAGTAGCTGGAGATAATGGCATACTTGCTAGTCTAGAAGTATATACTCCCGCGATCGCTTATGGTAATCGCTTCCTCGCTTTTACTGACTTCGGGCAATATTGGCGAGAAGAGGCTCAACCAGGAGAAACCCAGAGTGATAGTATTTGGACTGTGGGATTAGGCTGGCGCTGGAATTATCAAAATCAGTTTAATGCAGCTGTAGATGTTGGTTATGTGTTGGATGGTGCTCCGTTAAGTAATTCTGGTGAGGTTCGGGTACATTTTAGTATTGGTTACTCGTTTTAGAGGCACATTAGTACCGCTGCGCGGAATTCAAAATTCAAAATTCAAAATTCAAAATGCTTATAGAGTAAGGATTAACTGTTTATCCGAACTTGATATTAGTGGTGATTCACCGAATTATGGAATCAATAAAATTAGAAGAGCAAGCTATTTACAAGTTTCAGATTAAGGATTTTATTTTTGGGATTCAAATCCTCTTTGTGGCTTTTGGTGCACTAGTCCTAGTACCTATTCTTGCGGGGTTAAACCCCAATGTTGCTCTCTTTACCTCAGGGGTAGGGACATTGATTTTCCAGGTAATTACCGGGGGGAAAGTCCCGGTGTATCTGGCATCATCATTTGCGTTTATCGCACCAATAACTTTGGGCATCAGTAAATATGGTTTAGCGGCAACCTTATCTGGGCTCATTGTTACAGGCATTGTTTATTTAATTTTGAGTCTGTTGATTTTCTGGGGAGGTGCAACCATTATCCACCGCATTCTGCCTCCTTGTGTTACCTCTCCAGTTATTATGGTAATTGGTTTATCCCTAGCACCCGCAGCAGTAAAAATGGCATCAGAAGCAGGGGATAACTATTCAGCAACAATGGCTCTTATTGTATCTTCTACATCATTGCTCACTACTATTGTTATCTTTGTCTTTGCTAAGGGCTTGTTTAGGTTGCTACCAATTTTAGGAGGACTGATTGCTGGTTATCTTATCGCTTTACTACTAGGAATGGTGGATTTTTCACCCCTCACTGAAGCAGCTTGGTTTGCCCTTCCCCCTTTCGTCACACCGAAATTTCATCTTCCCGCAATATTTTTTATGTTACCAGTCGCGATCGCTCCAGCAATCGAACATATTGGGGATATCTTGGCAATTAAGTCTGTTACTAATCGAGACTATCTCAGAGATCCGGGATTACATCGAACCTTGTTAGGGGATGGAATCGCTACCTCTTTTGCTGCATTATTAGGAGGTCCTCCCAATACCACCTATTCGGAAGTCACCGCCGCTGTAGCCATTACAGGTATTAAAAATGCTGGCATTATGACTTGGGCTGCAATTTGCGCGATTGTCTTTTCCTTTTCCGGGAAACTGGGGGCTTTGTTACAAACCATACCACCTCCTGTGATGGGAGGTATTCTCGTGATTTTATTCGGCACTATCGTTGTAGTCGGGATACAAAGTTTGATTAACCAGGGTGAAAACCTTATCCAACCCCGTAATCTGGCAGTTGTCTCGGTAATCTTAGTTTTTGGAGTAGGGGGAATGAGTTTTCAAGCAGGAGAGTTTGCGATTGAGGGGATTGGTTTATGTTGTATTGTGGGAATCTGCTTAAATTTATTGTTACCCACTGGGGTTTAGGAGAGGGGAAGTAATCTGCGCCATACGGCGAATGCAAAATTCAAAATTCAAAATTCAAAATTAGGACAAGAGAGTTTTGAATGTTGTTTTTGGATTAAGGAAGACACAACCGTTGTGATGAGATTCTTCGATAGTTGTTTGTAGAAGTTCTACCGACCCCATAATTAGGTGTTAGGGGGTCGAAACCTTTATCGGCTTCAATGAAAAATCTAAAAACTAAAATACTCCTGGTCACTATGCCAAACAGCAATGAGCTCAATCTCTACCATTTTGGCCTGGGCATACTTTAACGAAATTACGGCTATCTGTCTAGGGTCTTACACAAATATAAATATGAACATCGCGAACTGTAGATTTTTCCGTAAATCTACGGATGACAAAAGGAGTAATTCTGGCCATAAATAGGAACGATGCCTGGTGAAATTTTCCTCTTTTTTCTCTGGCTAACTAGACTAGAAAAAGGTGTATTCCACTAGGATTAATTTAACAGCAATCACGAAAAATATCAACCACGAGGTGAAAGATGACGCGCCAGTATATAAATAGGAGTAATTCCGCGACCCGTACCTCAACCCCCACCAAAGAAGCCATAACTCTCAGAAGTAGTTATGGTTCGTTATCATCAGTGGTCCAAAGAGCAGAAGTTGACCCCCTTGGAGTGAGGGGGTCGGAGAATGACCAGATCGAGAGTGCGATAGGCGCAAGGGCAAGTAGGGAGATATTGGGGCGGCAGGAGGATGTACTTGCGCCGGGAAATATGGGGATAAGTCAGGGGTTATGGGGAGTAGGCAACCCTATGGCCGTACCAATCCAGGCGAAGTTAACCATAGGGGATGCCGGGGACAAGTATGAGCAGGAGGCGGATAGGGTCGCGATGGAGGTAGTGGAACGCATCAACGATCGAAGAGTTGTAAGAAAAGAGCAAAAAGCAACGGAAGAAGGGAGGCCATCGCAAGATCAGCCCATTTGTGAAATTTCTCGAAAGGTGCAGCCTAAAGCGGGAGCCGGTTGTGGTGCTGCGAGTCCGGCGTTTGAGCGGGGGTTAAATCGGGCGAAGGGTGGAGGAAGACCTTTGGACCCAGCTTTTCGTGGGAAGGTTGAGCCGGTGATGGGGGCGGATTTTAGTGGAGTGAGGGTGCATACGGATGGTGCGGCGGATAGGTTGAGTAGGTCGATACAGGCGATGGCGTTTACGACAGGGCAGGATGTGTTTTTTAGGAAGGGGGCGTATGAGCCGGGAAGTCGTGGGGGGCAGGAGTTGTTGGCGCATGAGTTGACACATGTGGAGCAGCAGAGAGGCTCCGACCAAACGAAGGGCCGGGGGGGTGACCGCGGCTGCAATTTGTTGCGAGGGCCCGTGCATGGAGACCTGGCCGGCGTGCAGCGTTCGGTGGCTACGTATGTCGAGGAGGAACAAAAGAGGACAAATGTGACCCCGAATCCACCCTGGTATTCACTGAAGAAGATCGAGGGTATACAGTGGTCGCGCAGAGGGTATAATACGGACACACTGAGAGGCCTAGTCCCAGAGGAGAGGCAGAATCTGGGCAGCGGTGCCCAGCCGGGCAAGTCAGCCAACCCACCCATCCATCATATCGTCCCGGCGGCCAAGATAGTAAGGCACATCATTAGTCGTATAGAAGGCGAGGGTATGACAAGAGAGCAGGCCCTGTGGCACATCACCGACCTCGTGGAAAGGGCAGATATCAATCTCGACAGGGTGGAGACCCATGAAGATTTCATTTCAACACCTCGAGAGTACGACCAGCACATTGACATTTTGCTGAGTTTATTAAGCAACGTACCGATTAACCTCTTCAGTGGCCAGAACATGGGAGATGGTCGCGGAACTAAGATTGACGAACCCGCAGAGGTGAAGCAGATTAAGGGTAAATCAGTCAAGACGCCGGTCTACTTACCACATATCCCCAGAGCGCTGGAGTTTTTGGTCAGTAACGAGTTACTGGGCACTGAGGATGTGCGTGAAATGCTGGCGAAGCAAAAGGGAGTGAAGAGCAAATACCATTGGCAGTATATGGCCTACAGGCAAGATACAATTGACCTAGCGATCAGAAACTTCAAAATCCTGAACGCGATACGCATGCGCAAAAACCTTTCACGAGGTCAAATGAAGAAACTGAAAATAGATTAAGTGAGAGAACATTCAGCAGCATGGTCGCGAGCTAGTAGATTGAGTGAAGCGTATGATCAACACACAACCAAAAAGCAGCAACCAGAACCAAAAGCGCAACCCAACAACAACAACCCCACAAACCACCCTTAACCCAACCAACCCAACGGCGAAGATAATCCCCAATGCGCCCAATCGACGCACCACGCTCATAAAGCTGGGTAACCTTCGCCATCATCCTATCCACCGTCTTCTGCGCCACCCCTACCCCAGTGGTGTGAAACCAATAGCCCTGGAACTCAAACCCTCGTGCAATCCTGCCAATAAAGGTTTTGTCAGGGTGCTTCACCACCAGCAAATCCGCCATTACCTCATTTACCGCCTTTATCGCCTTGCGCAACTTCCAGCGAGTCGGTACCAAAATCAATTCAAAATTCAAAATTCAAAGTTCAAAATTAGAAATAACAATAAACAACTTTCTGGCACTCGCATATGGGTTTTATGGTTGATTTACTGCTTGTTTAGCTTAACTTCCCCAGAGGAAATTAGAATAATTTTGAATTTTGAACTCATAATTTTGAATTGTTTGCTCGATTTTGCTTTTTCCGGACAATGATTGCCGCAATGATTTTAATTAGTTCTTCAGATTCAGTCAACAGCGGACGCAAACGACTATCTGGGAATAGTTCAGCAGCAATCAATAATCGTAACCAATATCGGGTTTCTCTTGCTTCTTTTAGCGATATTTCCAATTTGTGGATAAAGTCGGCTGTGCTTTGGGCAGCTTGGGACTCCTCCACATTCGCCCCAATCGATGTTCCTGAACGGATGAGCTGCTTGGCAAGGGTTCGACTCACTCCCGGCTTTTCATCCAAAACCTTGCAAAGATTAACAATTCGCATTGCAAAGTCAAACGTTCTGTCTGTAATCGGAATCACTTTTTTATAATTCAAAATTATTGCATTATTAATTCAAAATTAAAGACAACTAGTGGGGACTTGTACCCACCACTAATTGAAGACCAGCAACCCACGTAATACTATTTCGGGTTTCTCGCTTGTTCCATAGCGTGCTATTTCCTTATTGTGTAGATAGTCGAAGGAGAGGCTTGTTTTTTGGCTCATTTTGGGCTATTACTAGGATAATGGAATAGGTGTGCGCCTGTAAGGTATCAAATACATGGTTTACCTAACTAGACATTCGATTCACAGGGCTTGTTTTGATTCGGCTCCCTTTTGAATTTTGAATTTTGAATTTTGAATTTTGAATTTGGATATGGTGATCTACCTTACGCAAAAACCATTTTGAATTTTGAATTTTGAATTTTGAATTTTGAATTTTGAATTTGGATATGGTGATCTACCTTACGCAACAACCATTTTGAATTTTGAATTTTGAATTTTGAATTTCTCTTTTTCTCCCGATTTAAATGGACTGCAACCTCTCTTGCAAGGTTTAGATCAGATGATTGCTGAGGCGATATCTCTTCTTCAAGAGAGGGAAGAAGCACCAGGGGATGTTACTGTTCCATGGTTACTTACTTATGGGTTATCGGAGCAACCACCTTTAACCATTAGGTCCGATTCCCTCTTAGCCAAGTTGGAATCCACATGTAGCTTATCAGCTTTTGATTTATATATCCTGGTGATCGCTTTAGCACCAGAATTAGACCGTCACTATGAAAAGGTCTATGTTTATCTCCAGGATGACCTAAAGGGCAAAAGACCAACTGTAGATTTGGTGTTAAATTTACTCTGCTCTAGTATCCCGGAAAAATTTGCCCGACGCCAGCATTTTACCAGCAATGCTCCCCTGATCCACCATCACTTGCTCCATCTCGCCAGTGAATCCCCTCAACATCTCCCCACTTTACTATCACAGCAACTGATCATCGACTCCCAAGTGGTGAGGTTTCTGTTGCAACAACCGGGGTTAGATGGGCGACTTACCTCCTGTTGTCAACTGATAGAACCTACGGAAAGTGATGAGCTTCGATCATCAACGGCAGATGTTGATAACAACCTACAAGCTTTAATTGCATCAGATTGGCAAAATCAACGACCCCTACTACTGTATTTCCAAGGAACCGGACGCACCGGTAAACGCCGTACAGCTAAAGGTCTTGCCAAAAGCTTATCCGTATCCTTATTAATAGCGGATATGGCCAAACTACTGGAGGATAAACCAAACTTTGAGGAGCAACTACGACTATTGTGGCGAGAAGCCTGGTTTTTTGGGCGTATCCTATATATAGATAACTTCGATCTCCTCTACCTCACCGAACATCATACTTCCTATGCCACTTTCCTCACGGAAGTAGAAAGCAATCGCACCATAACCATCCTCGCCGGAATCCAAGATTGGCAACCCCCAGCCACGGGAGCAATGGGAGTAATTACCATTCCCTTTACCATTCCGGATTTTCACCAACGCCAAGAATGCTGGCAATCTCACCTCCAAGCAGCGCAACTCACCATAGAGGAGAAAGAACTCGAACTATTGAGCGGACGCTTTCTGCTGACTCCAGACCAAATTGCCGATGCTGTGGCCACTGCTTATAATACCACCCGTTGGCAAAATAGTCCCACCGCCTTATCGAAAATTGCAACAATTTCCAACAGCAGCCAGGGAGATGGGGAGATGGGGAGACGGGGAGATGGGGAGACGGGGAGACAAGGAGACAAGGAGATAGGAGAAGCTATGAAAAATAAGGATAATTTTAACAGCCAGAGCAAAACAGCCCAAGCCCAACCATTTTTTGCTATCCTCTGTAGTGCTGCCCGTGCTCAATCCGGTCACGATTTAGCAACCTTAGCCCAGAAAATAGAACCAAAATATACCTGGGATGATATTGTACTACCCCCAGAACAGCTCACCCAACTACAAGATATCTGCAAAGAAGCGGAATATCAGGATCTAGTTCACCAACAATGGGGCTTTGCCGCTAAATTATCCCTAGGAAAAGGACTAAATGTACTGTTTTCTGGTTCTTCTGGTACAGGCAAAACCATGGCGGCGGAGGTAATTGCCCAGCACTTACAACTAGACCTCTATAAAATCGACCTATCCCAAATAGTCAGTAAATACATCGGCGAGACGGAGAAAAACCTCAACCGCATCTTTACCGCTGCCACTAATTCCAATGCCATCCTCTTATTTGATGAAGCTGATGCCTTGTTTGGGAAACGTTCCGAAGTACAAGATGCACGCGATCGCAACGCCAATATCGAAGTTGGTTATTTGCTCCAAAAAATGGAAGAGTATCAAGGTATAGCTATTTTAACCACAAATCTCCGCAATAATCTAGATGATGCCTTTGAACGGCGGCTGCGCTTTATCGTGGAGTTTGCCTTCCCCACAGCCGAAAATCGTCTGCAAATTTGGCAAAGGGTCTTCCCCAAAGATGCTCCCTGTAGCCCCAATCTCGATTACGAGTTTCTCGCCCAGAATTTGGAAATTACCGGGGCGAATATACGCAATATCGCCCTGACCGCAGCATTTTTCGCCGCCGATGATGGGGGAGTAATCGAGATGCCCCATTTAATTCGGGCTATAGGTAGGGAGTATCAGAAAATGAGACGGATTCTTCGGGATAAGCATTTAGGTCCATATATGGATTTGCTATAATTCCTGGGAATAGAGTATATGCGCACACCTATTCCATTATCCAAATTATAGCAAAAAAGAACACCGAAATGCGCGTTATTATTTTCGAGAAATAGGAGTTAGGAGTTAGGAGTCAGGAGTCAGGAGTCAGGAGTCAGGAGTCAGGAGAATTTGACTTATTCTCCCAAGCCCTAAATAATCCTTTCTGGTTGAATTAACTGATAGCCTGCATCCTTAATCTTCTGATTCGATACCCTTGCATTATAGGAACGAGTACTAGGGAGAGACGGGTCCCAGGATATTTGAGCTAAACCATGCTGTTCACAAAGTTGGTCGAGCATCTCTCGGTAAGTTAACTGTGCATCATCCACTAGATTGTAAATACCTTGCAGTTGGTGTAAACGAGCAAATTCAATAGCCCCAACTATATCATCAAGGTGAGTCCAATTCGTCGGTTCGTTACCATTTCCTGGACGAGTCATCCCGGCAACTCTACTAAAGATCTTCAGTAATTCTCGACCTTGACCATAAATTCCTCCCAAACGCAAAATACAAACCTGCATCTGTGGACTAGATGCTGATAGTAATACTTGTTCAGTTGCAGCAATAATCTCGGCATTTCCATTCCCAGGGGCGATGGGAGAAGTTTCATCAACCCAAGCTCCATCTCTGTTACCATAGAGAGCATAACTACTAGTATAAATCACTTGTCTTACTGTAGTAGTTTGCTTTAGAACCGAGACTAAAGTTTGAGCAGTTTTGAGGTAAGTTTCTTCATATGTTTGGGAATTTCTAGCCCCAACACTTAAGAGCACAGTATCCTGATTTTCTACTACAGATTTTAGACCGTCTGAGTCATTCCCTTTAACCAATACCACCCGTAGTCCCATAGCTTCCAGCACAGGAACACGTTCAGGAGTAGTGGTAGTTACGGTAACAACCAAGCCTTGCTCTTCAAACCAATAACGAGCAACTGCTGTACCGACATAACCGCACCCAATGATCGCAACATTCATTCCGAATATCCCAGTAAAAGCATTCTAAATTCTAAATTCTAAATTCTAAATTCTTAATTCTCCTCTACTACAACTGGTATAGCGATTTCTAATGAAGTTTCCCAGAAATAAACGCGATCGCAATATCTTCGTGATGGACTCTGACAAATAGTTTCTAGGGCAATGTTTTCAACATTAAAGAGGGGGATTATAGTAGTTACTCCTTGTCCGGGAGACACTATCCAAGAATTATCCTCAGCTTTTTGTCCATCTAAATAAAGGTTGACCTTAACCCCAGGACTACCTTGATCATTATCCCGCATACCAAAGCCTAGATGCAGTGCTTGATAGTTGATCTCTGGATCATCAGGTTTTATTCTACAGGTCATTGAAGCAAAGCTATTACCTGCCCCCATATATAACTCGGAAGTGTAAACTGCTCTACCGACAGAAACATCTTCAGTTTCCCGCTTCCAATTGCCAGTTCCAGTGTTAACACATTTGGTATCCATGAGAAAATCCTTCGGTATCTCCTCTTCCTCCTGAGCAATTTGCTGGTGCTGGGGAGCTATAGCCAGAAACAGCATGGCCGTAGCGATGATTTTGCCTATTAATTTAATTTGTTTTGTCATTTATTGTTTGTTGTTTGTTGTTTGTTGTTTGTTGTTTGTTATTTGGTTATTTGGGAATTGGGAAGGTCGAAGGTCGAAGGTCGAAGGTCGAAGGTCGAATTGAAAATTTTTACTTTGTCTTCCTTGTCCCCCTTGTCTCCCTTGTCTCCCTTGTCCCCCTTGTCCCCCTTGTCCCCCTTGTCCCCCTTGTCCCCCTTGTCCCCCTTGTCTCCCTTGTCCCCCTTGTCCCCCTTGTCCCCCTTGTCCCCCTTGTCCCCCTTGTCTCCCCATCTCCCCATCCCCCATCTCACCTCACGGTCGG
>JAAHFP010000040.1 GCA_010672925.1 Symploca sp. SIO1C2
TGTCAAAGCGTTAAGAGTACTGACTAGTGTAGTCTTGACTCTCCGCTAGCGCTCCGAGCCAAGACTAAAGTCAAGGAATTTTTTGGCTTATATAAATAAATTTTATCAACATTAGTACGGGAGAGCCAGCTCTCTTTTGCTTTATTGCTTGCCGTAGTTCCTCAAGAGCCGATTGAGTAAAGTCATCTCCCTGCAAAAAACGGCAGTTTTTACCCATTATCTCCTCTTTACTGTAACCAGTTATTTGCTCAAACCCTGGATTAACATAAATAACTGGATTATCAGGCTTTTTGGCATCAGTAATCACGATACCGTTGCTCGAAGCCGCGATAGCTCGTTCTAAGAGCTGTAATTGTTCATTTTTCTCTTGCAGTTGTTTTTTTTGCTGACAAATTAGTAGTTGATTCTTAACCCGCACTAAAACTTCTTGAACTTCAAAGGGTTTGGTAATATAGTCTACTCCTCCTATCTCAAAAGCTTTAACTTTGTCATAAATATCATTCAAAGCACTGATAAAAATTATCGGAATATCTACTGTTTGCTCTTGAGACTTCAACTTCTGACAGACTTCATAACCGTCCATTCCTGGCATATTTATATCCAATAGAATTAAATCTGGTTTAACTATTTCTACTGCCCTTAAAGCTAGCTTACCATTAAGGATAGTTCTCACTTTATAACCAGCATCATTTAACATCATCTGCAACAAACGCAGATTTTTCGGGTTATCGTCTACTAATAGAATATCTGGTTTGGCAACCGATGGTAAATTATTATTCATTTGCCCAAGCTTTAGTTAAATCAATAATTACTTCAAGTTGAAAATTGTCAACCAAATCAGCTATAGCAAACTTAAGCTCTGCATCAGGTTCAGGAATTTGTTCGATGAGGACAAGAATTTCATCAGAATCCCCAATAAGAGCGGCTCGGTGAAGTTGAGACCTCCATTCTATAGACATCACCAATAAATTTTCAGCACTAAATTGATAGTTGTTAGGGTTTGTCGTTAGTTGAGCACTGTGAGGTGATTGTTGATTGTTTTCTTCATAGAGATATTGCACCCCAAGGTGTTTAGCGATTTTTTCTAGAAGTACTGTTTCACGGAAAGGTTTGCGGATAAAGTCATCGCACCCTGCTGCCATGATAATCCCTCGTTCTTCCTCAAAAGCACTAGCGGTGAGAGCAATGATCACAACAGCTTGACCTTGAAGATGTGCTTTGATCTGTCTAGTAGCTTGGTAACCATCTAGTACAGGCATCCGCATATCCATAAAAATTAAGTGGGGTGAATAATCCTCCCAACAGTCAACTGCTTCTTTTCCGTTAGCTGCTTCCATCACCTCAAATCCAATTTTTTCTAGCAGCTTAACTAGTAGGTAGCGACTCTCCCACCGGTCTTCAACGACCAAGATACGATAGACTGTTTGAGTAGGAGCTAAGCTAATTATTCGTGCTGATAAGTGCTGCTGAGCAATGCCAGTTGTTTGAGCTAAGGTTACTGGAAGTTTAAACCTAAACGTTGTCCCCTGACCCAGAGTACTGTTGACAGTAAGTTTTCCTCCCATGAGCTCAACGAATCTCTGGCTAATTGCCAAGCCTAAACCTGTTCCTTGCTGAGATTGACGACCAATATCAGTTTGAACAAATGCTTCAAATATGTGCTCTAGTTCATCAGCAGCAATACCATAACCAGTATCTTCAACTTCAAAGAAAATTGTTGTTTGTCCTTTGTTGTTTGTCCTTTGTCCTTTGTCCTTTGTTCTTTGGGAATCGGGAATTAGGAATTTTCTCTGTATCTCCCTTGTCTTCCCCATCTCCCCATCTCCCTCAGCTCCCTCAACTCCTCCAGCTTCCTCATCTCCCTCAGCTTCCCCATCTCCCCCCACTCCCACTCGCAGCGAAACTCTGCCTTCTACTGTAAATTTAACAGCGTTTCCCAGCAGATTAACCAAAACCTGACGTAATTTACTCTCGTCTGCTTCTATATATTGGGGAACATCTGCTGCCACATTAAAGACAAGCGGCAAATCTTTGGCTTCAGCTTTGATTTGCAGCATATCTTCTAAAGTTTTAAGTAACAAATACAAATTAAACTGATTAGGATGGAGTTGGCTAATGCCTGCCTCAATTTTGGACATTTCCAAGATATCATTGATTAATCCCAGCAAATGTTCACCACTGCGGTTAATAATTCCTAGCTGTTCGTGCTGATGGGAAGTGAGACTGGTATCACGGCTGAGTAGTTGGGTGAAACCAAGAACAGCATTGAGAGGAGTACGCAGCTCATGGCTCATATTAGCAATGAATTGGCTCTTGGCACGGTTGGCGGCATCAGCAGCTTTGAGTGCTTCTTCTAATGCTATTTCTACCTGCTTGCGGTCTGTTATGTTAAAGCTAGTACCAATGAGGCGATAAATGCGGGAATTAGACGAAGTTTCACTCAAAGATTGTTCTTTATCCCCCTTATTTTCCTTGTCTCCCTTGTCTCCCTTATCTTCCTTGTCCTTATCTACTGGGTTTCCCAGTAACTTAGTATTACCCTCCCACAGGGGAGTTAGGTTAGTAATCCACCAGGTTTCTTTGCCTTGGAGTAGTAAACCCTCTTCATAGCTAATGCGCTCTTGTGCTACCACACAAGCACGATACTTCTCCAATACAGCTTGTGCCACTTCAGGGGATAGGGATTCTTTAGGAGTTTTGCCCCTGAGTTCTGAAGAGCGCAATCCTGACATTCGCTCATGGGTTAGGTTAAATCCCACAAAGCGAAATTCGCCATCTTCCAATACATCCACTACAAAGATAGCCGCTTCCACCCCTTCATAGATACCGCGTAAGAACTGTTCTTTTTGCTGTAACTCTTTTGTACGCTCTGCAACTCTAGCTTCTAAAGTACGATTGTAGTCTTTTAATAGTTGCTCAGCGTGCTTACGTTGTGTGATTTCTTGGATTTGAGCGATAAAATATAACGGTTCATTATGTTCATCCCGCACTAGAGAAACACTCAATAAAATCCAGACTATATGACCTAGACAATGGAAGTATCGCTTCTCCATTTGATAAGTGAGAATCTCCCCCGCCAGCACTTGATGCACATAATCAAGATCTGTTTGTAGATCATCGGGATGGGTAATCTCTTGAAAGGTTTTTCCTAACAATTCTTCCTCGCTGTAGCCAACGATTCGGCACAAAGCCTTATTTACTTCCAGAAAATGACCATCTGGTGACACAAGAGCCATACCAATTGAGGCATCGTTAAAGGCAAGGCGAAAGCATTGTTCACTTTCTCGCAAAGTCTCCTCAGTCTGCTGACGTTGCTTCACTTCTTGTTCAAGTCTTTGGTTAGCGGTTTCTAAAGAAGGTAAAGCTAAAGCTTGGGGTATTAACGGAAATAACGATATTGCGGTATATATGGAGACAACAGCGGTAACTGCTTTAATCGAACCAGAGAGCCAATAGCTTGGATGCCAAAGAGTCCAGATTTCTAGCACATGGGTAGTGCCACAGGCAAAGATGAAGACACTAAATAGCTGGAAAATCCTATTGAAGGGAATATCTCGTCTCTGATACACAAAATAAAGCAGCATTAGGGGAATTGAGTAATAAGCCAATGCCGTCAGTCCATCAGAAATAAGGTGTAACCCTAGCAACCCAGGTTTCCAGAGATAGCAATGTCCATGAGGAAGAAAAAATGCCGCCAATACCATTGGGTTGTTGCACTTTTGTTAAGTAATAAGCATCTCAGACACAGGGAGTAGAGAAAAAATACCGCGTCGAAAAAAAAATAAGGAACTAGTCAGCTTCCCTGGAAGCCTTATACCTAGCCTGCGGCAACGGCTTTGCGAACTGCATATACACCCATTTACTAGTATTTCATACTTGAATGAAGTAGCATTTTATATACTGTTTGCCATACTCCATAAGTATTATTTTAAAGCAAATAACCAAAATTGGGCTAATTTTATTAAAGTCTCTGTAGGAGCGGGTTGAGCAATATTTTGGTAAACTAGGCTACATTTTTGGTTAACCCACTTTTGTTGTTTGTCCAAATTGCCTAGATCAATTGTTTTGATGAGTAGCTGATAAAGCAGTGGATGCAGTTTGGGTTAAGGCAAGCTATTATGCATTTAAATTATTAATTGTTTCTGACCTGGAGACGTGGCGACCAGGAGAAAGAGTCAGTGATTTTGTATGGTTTTTAGAATATACAATTTAAATGCTTATTCGCTTAACATCACCCAAAACCAAACTTAATGACAATGCTATTCATCCGCTGGAAAAGCTCCCGGTTTTACCACAATAGTTGTTGTCTTACCTTGGCGGTTAACTTCAACTTCTAAATCTGTACCTACCTCACTAATTTCTACATTCTGCTGTACCTCAGCTGCACTGCTTACCGGTTTACCAGCAACTTTTTCAATAATATCTCCAGCTTGGAAACCCGCCTGAGCAGCTGGTGAACCTTTAACCACCCGGAAGATTACAACGCCATTGTCTTTGGTTACTTTGAAGTTAGTTTCACTATCTTGGTTGATTTCTTTTCTTAATTCTGGTGTCAGATTCACCATATGAATTCCTAAGTAAGGATGCTCTACTTTACCATTGCTAAACAATTCATTAGCAATGCGTTCTGCTGTTTCAATCGGAATCGCAAAACCTAATCCCTGAGCATTAGCACGAATGGCAGTGTTGATCCCAATCACTTCCCCTTTGGCATTCAACAGAGGGCCACCAGAATTTCCAGGGTTAATAGCTGCATCTGTTTGAATAAAGCTGACTCGCTTGTCTGGAACACCTACCTGAGAACTAGAGCGTCCTAAAGCACTAATAATACCAACAGTAACAGTATTATCTAAACCCAGGGGATTACCAATAGCGATCGCCCATTCTCCTGGAGTCAACTGCTCAGCTTTCCCCAAGCGTACAGTTGGCAGGTCACTGGCTTCAATTTTAACCACAGCAACATCAGTTACCGTATCTTTACCTAATACTTTCCCTTCAAACTTACGTCCATCCTTCAGAGTCACATCAACAACATCAGCACCTGATACCACATGAGCATTAGTAATCAAACGTCCATCTGAGTTGAGAATAAATCCAGAACCAGTACCTTGCTCAATCTGTTGTCGCTGCCTAGGCATTTCCTTTTCATCACCGAAGAAGCGCCGGAAGAAAGGATGTTGGAAAGCTTCGGGAACTTCCTGGGATACTTGACGTGCAGCATCAATTCTCACTACAGCTGGTCCTACCTGTTTGACTGCCTCAGCAATAAAGTTAAGATTTTCTTTGGTATTATTAATTGAGGGCTGAGGTTCTAAAGGTCGCAATACAGCGGGAACTGCTTCAGGAGAGTTTGCAACCTGCTGCTCTGCTTTGAGATAGCGACTACCCAAAACTCCTGCACCACCGCCTAAGCACAGTAAGGTTAGATAAACAGTCAGTTGCTTCAGGGATAAACTCATGATCAGTGGAAGTGCTAATGATTGTTTGGTAGGTTACTTAGGTGATTTTCTCCGAAAAAATGTACCTATCATAGGCTGCGTTAGCAGAGTGTAACGCACCACATCATGGGTACGATCATTTTCAAAATTCGCCTTACTTCTACTGTAAGTGAAAACTGAAGGTAGTGGAAGGATTGAAGTATAGAGTAGTCTAGGGCGCACCGACGTGCGCCCCTACCTGAATTTAATTAAGCATCTTGTAGGTTGGTTGAGGCAACAAAACCCAACATCTGCGCGATCGCGCATCTTGGAGACTAGGTTGATATTAGCTGCAATTAGAATGCTCTCTATTCTGAGCAATAGCGCTTCAAGCGACGAATGTACTCTATAATTACTTCAGTTTTAGTTTTACCTTTGGCTAAGCAGTACATTTCTAGAGTCTGCAAATCTGCTTCTGGTAAACGAATAGTTAGAACTTTATTAGATGGTGGTTTCGTTCTAGGCATATTGTCTTGTAATAACAAAGTACAATTACCATCTTGACATAATCATAACAAATCTTCTGCCTTTTTAATAAAAGTTGAAAAAGAAGTTCTCCAAATCCTGAAATCTTTCACTCCCCCTCCTGGAGCGTTCTCCTTGATGAGTGTTTCTGGACTGGATTATTAATAAATTTTAATTTATTTGTCAAAAAATATACTTTTATAATCTTATATTTTCGTTATCCAACCAATATCTTGTTATTGTTATCAACAATGGTTCATTTGCCTCACTACGCTCAATGGATCATCAGAAAGCGGATTTTGTCAATATTCCCAGCATTAACTACGCGCAGCTAGCCACTGTCTTCGGGGGATGTGGTTTTGTGGTTAAAACTAGCGATCAACTTCGTCAAGCATTGCAGATGGCAAAAGAGAGTACTACCTTTAGCTGCTCTGCAGCGGTTCAGTGATTTGTTTACCAAGACATTAAAAGGATAATTTCTCTTGGAGGGAAAGAGTTGAGCTTAGCTCAACTCTTTCCCTCCCTCTTTTCTTTGATTATCATTTGAATTGATTTCTAGACTTGGACATAGTGTAATGTACGCTGTTATTTCACAAGTCTTGTTCAAAGAACCTACAAAGAAACAAAAACGCTCTCCTCAAGAGAGTCACATATAAAAACAACCCAGCCTTACTGTATGGGTGTAGATGTTTCTCGTGTAGGCAAGTGTAACTCTGCTATACCAAAAGTGACGAATCCTTATTAGATATATTTTTCCAGAGTATTCGCCAAGGTAGTTTTGGGAACTGCTCCCACTACCATATCAACTCGCTGTCCATCTTTGAAAACCATCAATGTTGGGATACTGCGGATACCATATTGGCCAGCCACAGTGGGATTCTCGTCGGTATTGAGCTTCAGCACTTTCAACTGACCCTCGAATTGCTGTGAAATTTCTTCCACAACAGGCGCAACCATACGACAAGGACCACACCAGGGAGCCCAAAAATCTACTAAGACGGGAAGCTGACTGTCAAGTACGTCTTCTTGAAAGGTACTGTCTGTTGTTGCGGCTACGGCGGTTGACATGTGGAGAAAATCCTTGCTGATACTATTCTATATCTCTAAAAATTTTACCACAGCGAAAACATAGGTTCTCAACAGGTGGACAGAAATAAGCGCCAGTGGATTATACAGGTTTTGAAGGCATCAAATTGTTATCTGGCAAGCATCTTGGCTAAACCCAGCCTGGTAAATTTACTTTAAGTTTTTTTCATTTACCTACTTAAAAATATACATTTAGATACAAATTGCTTTAGAGGAATCTATGCTATTGACCGATATGACCGACTAAGGAATAATCTGAAAAAAGGAACCGCCCGAACGTAGTCGGGCGGAGTGTGGTGTGAGGAGTGAACGGAAACATTTGTCTCCGCTTTCTCTATTGTAAGCGAGAGCTTAATTTTTACCAGTCTTGTAGTAACTAATGCTGCATTTTTGATTGAATGGCTACAAACTGGGAAGGAAATGCTTGTTAAGCTAAATTCTTTTGTCAGAGAGTAGTGTAAGCAAAAGGGAAGGAGTAATACTCTCTAGACTTCCCTGTGAGCTTATTTACCCATACCCAACTGCTGTGCTTTCTGGTAAACTTTTCCTTCCGTTAATAGAGATGGGGCAATCACCACTTCCACTTGTTGCATTTCTTTGAGGTTTTTAGCTCCCAAAGTACCCATGCTGGTTTTCAAGGCTCCCATGAGATTATGAGTGCCATCATCAAGTTGTGCTGGTCCAGTGAGAATTTGCTTTAAAGTTCCAGTGTTACCCACTTGGATGCGAGTTCCACGGGGGAGCACAGGAGAAGGGGTTGCCATACCCCAGTGAAAACCTTGTCCCGGTGCTTCTTTTGCTCGTGCGAAAGGGGAACCAATCATGACGCCATCAGCACCACAAGCAATACACTTGCAGATGTCACCACCCGTAATTAGTCCTCCATCAGCAATTACTGGTACATATTTACCAGTTTCCTGATAGTAATCATCTCTGGCGGCAGCACAATCTGCCACAGCAGTTACCTGGGGCACTCCTACCCCTAAGACTCCACGAGAAGTGCAAGCTGCACCAGGGCCAATACCCACTAACACAGCTGCCGCACCTGCTTTCATCAAGTTGAGGGTGACTTCGTAGGTTACACAATTGCCCAAAATCACAGGTAAAGGCATTTCCTGACAAAACTTTGCCAAGTCCAGAGGAGTTACTGATTGGGGTGAGAGGTGAGCAGTGGAAACCACTGTAGCTTGCACCAAACATAAATCAGCACCCGCAGCAGCTACAATTTCACCATATTGACTAGCGCCTGCTGGGGTTAGACTGACAGCTGCAATCCCTCCTTGATCTTTAATTTCCTGAATCCGCTGAGTAATTAATTCTGGCTTAATTGGTTCGGCATACAACTCCTGCATTAGGGAAACAAACTCGGACTTTCCCACCGAAGAGATACGTTTGAGTACGGAGGATGGATCAGTATAGCGGGTTTGAATACCTTCTAAATTGAGAACCCCTATTGCTCCCAACTCAGAGAGTTGAACTGCCATTGAGACATCAACCACGCTATCCATCGCACTGGCAATGATCGGAATTTCCCGTTCTATATTACCTAGACTCCAGCGAGTATCTGCCAAACTGGGGTCGAGTGTACGTGGTCCGGGAACTAGTGCAATTTCATCGATGCCATAGGCTCTGCGAGCTGTTTTACCTCGCCCAATTTGAATATCCACGCTTTTTTGTCTATTCCCAAGGTTATTTAAGCTAGGTTATCAAATTGCAGGGTAATTGGTCATTAGCTTTACTAGGTTTTAGGTAAAACAGCCTCAGAACTTGATTTGTGTTAATTAGTTCTACTGTACTTATCTAGCTTGCCGGGAAACTAGCTTTTCCATATTCGCTTGGGTTTGCTGTAACAGCTGCTCTCGACTATTTGCTGCCTGAGTAATGGTGGGAACTAAGTTACGAGCTTGCAATGCCATGTGAAGCTGTAACTCAGCTACATATTCACTTATATCTTCCTGAAAAATTTTGTTTGTGGCTTGAGTAGAATTAAAAGTCAAAATGTTCTCCTTAGCTTTCCCTGGGCTGTTTATCAAAGTCAAGAGCGGTGATCACTCACATTGATAGAAATTATCACAGCTGTCTTGCAATCTTTATGATTTCGCAATGAAGTTTAAAATTTTTAGTATTTCTAGATTAAGAAAAGTAAATTTTAGTAAATCTAGGAAATTTTATGATTTATTTTGTTGTTTATGTGATATAATTTTATGCCTAATAAAAAAGTTAATTCTTCCACACCACCAGTAAAACACCACAAATAATCAAACCCAAGCCAATGACACGACTTAGGGGAATTGTTTCTCGGAAGAAAAAATAGCCGATAAGCACTGAGAAGATATAAACCATTGCGACTGAGGGGCCTGCCACACTAAGATTAACCCGCGTCAGCAGCAAAATGTAGGAAATTGCTCCCAAACCGTAGCAACAGAGACCTGCTAACACGGCAGGGGTGGTGACCATACCCACAATATGACCAAAAAAATTGGTCGCATTTACCTTACCTAACTGTAAGGCTCCAATTTTAAGTAAGAATTGTCCAGCAGCACTGGTTAAGATTGAAATAAGGAAAAGTCCTAACTCTGGTGGAGTCACAAATATCTCGCAAATACTATCTTTTGTTTAGCCTCTATAGTTTACAGCTAGTTGAGACTGAGCCGGAGTTCGTTTGGACAATAAATGTTTGTTGATTTGATTTTTGTAGATATATATGAAAAGCATTACCCAATCTTCCTACACCGAAGAGCAAATTTCCGCTTGGCTGCGGGGTTTATTCACTATCGCTTGGGCTGATGGTCACTTTGATCCAGAAGAGCAAGAGGTACTAGCTCAACTAACTCACGAAGAACTCTCTTCTGCCAATGATTTGCAATCTCTTGAGCAACGAATTTCCCCTGAGGAACTAGCAGCAGCTTTAGGTAAAGACCCAATAACGGCGGAGAATTTTTTAAGGACTGCCGTGATGGTAGCTATTGCCGATGGTGTCTATTCCAGTTCCGAAGCAGATGTACTGTATGAATTTTGTGAGGCATTGGGGCAAAAGATAGAAGCTCTCGAAGCCTTGCGACATACTCTTTATGAGGGTGAAGTCGTTGAAGATACTGATGCTGCTGGTACTTTGCCTCAGCCACCAAAAGCTCTTACCCATCCAGATGCACTCAAACCTGTAAGAGAATGGTTAGATGGCATGGAAATGCATGACCCACGGGTAGCAAGATTCCTGTGTAAAATGATTCCTGATCAATGTCCCTTTGAACGAGATGTGAAGCTATTTGGTCACAAAGTTGTTCATATTCCCCCGATGTGTAAGCTGAATCCTCTCTATGAACAGTTGGTAGGGTTACGCTTTCGGGCTTTATCCTATTTAGCTGATGAGCAAGGGGAAGATGTTTCTAAGTACTTTTCTTCATAAGTGATCTGAAGGCAGAAGGCAGAAGGCAGGAGGCAGAAGGCAGGAGGCAGGAGGCAGGAGGCAGGAGGCAGGAGGCAGAAGGCAGGAGGGAAGACATTTGACAAATGACAAATAACAAACAACAAATAACAAACAACAAATAACAAATAACAAACCATGCAATTTGTTGACTTGGCAGAAATTGAAGTGGTAGCTGGGAAGGGTGGTGATGGTATCGTTGCCTTTAGGCGGGAGAAGTATGTGCCTGCAGGGGGACCGGCTGGTGGTAATGGAGGATGGGGTGGCAATGTTATCTTAGCCGCTGTAGAAAACCTGCAAACTTTGCTGGATTTTAAGTATAATCACTGTTTTCAAGCAGAGAATGGTAAGCGGGGGGGACCCAATAATTGTACTGGAGCAAATGGAAGCGATCGCATAATTGAGGTTCCCTGTGGTACTTCTGTCTATAACTCTGATACTGGTGAACTTATCACCGATTTGGTGCAGTCAGGTCAAACTTTTTGTGTCGCGAAGGGGGGCAAAGGAGGCTTGGGCAACAAGCATTTCTTGAGCAATCGTAATCGGGCACCGGAGTATGCTTTACCAGGACTACCGGGAGAGGAACTAAAGCTGCGTTTGGAGTTGAAGCTACTAGCGGAAGTGGGCATTATTGGTTTACCGAATGCAGGTAAGTCTACCTTAATTTCTTCTCTCTCCGCAGCACGTCCCAAGGTAGCAAACTATCCTTTTACTACTTTGGTGCCCAATTTGGGGGTTGTGCGTAAACCCAGTGGTGACGGCACGGTTTTTGCTGATATTCCTGGATTAATTGCTGGTGCTCATCTTGGTACTGGTTTAGGTCATGATTTTCTACGGCATATTGAGCGGACTCGTATCTTGGTTCACTTGATTGATGCTACAGATTTAGACCCTATTGCTAACTATCAAACAATTCAACAAGAGTTGCAAGCTTACGGGCGAGGGTTAATGGAACGTCCTCAAATTCTTGCCCTCAATAAAGTGGATGCTGTGGATGCAGAAACTGTAGATGAGTTGACTACGGAACTCAATCAACTGACTCAAGTACCGGTTTTCTCAATTTCAGCAGTGGCGAAAATTGGTTTAGATTCTCTGTTACAGAAAATCTGGCTGTCTTTAGATCAGTTATTGCCAGACATCTCCAAAAACTGGAAAGATGCTCAGTGATCAACTTTGAGCGTCTCAAAATCCTCAATCAATGGGAAAATTACCTAGCTCGAATCAGCCTTCGCTAGCTGGATTTTATTTACCATCTGAAACCACAATGTCAGTATGTCAAGAAATTGGTTATATGGAAAGAAATTTAACCTAGCCAAAACGCTTATTAGCAATTTGGGCTGCAGATATAAATGAAGCTAGATGGGTTGAGTTAGGAAAAGGTTGGAAAGATTGCTCTCAAGCAGAGGCAACTGAATGCGTGCAACGTTATCATCCACTACATGCAAGCAAACTATTTACGATAGTAATAAACAATTTTGACTCTAACACATGACTTTGATATAGGAAAGTAAAATTTGATGACGGACACAGTTCCCGACTTTACAATTTTAGGAGCAGGCTTAGCTGGACCTTTAATGGCACTCTACCTCGCCCAAGAGGGGTATCGTGTCGATGTGTATGAAAAACGCCCAGATCCGCGAACAAATGGTGTAGCTCAAGGCAAATCAATCAATCTAGCACTTTCTAAGCGAGCTTTATTTGCCCTTGAAGAAGTAGGACTGGTTGATGAAGTAATGCAACAAGCTATACCGATGCGAGGCAGAATGCTCCATTCCCAAACAGGTAAGCTTTCTTTTCAAACTTACGGTATTAATGATCAAGAAGTTTTAAATTCAATTTCAAGATCGCTTTTAAATATCACTTTGCTGAAGGCGGCAGAAAAAGTAAATGGCATCAGATTTTTTTTTGATCAACAAGTAGAAAAAATCAACCTACAAGAGAAGAGTTGTCAGCTTGCAGATAGTAATAGTAAACAACAAGAGCTTGTGCAATTTCAAACTCTTGTGGGGGCTGATGGTGCTTTCTCTGTTTTACGTTATCATATGCAAAAGCTGGATCGTTTTAACTATGAACAATATTTCATTGATCACGGTTACAAGGAGCTCGTAATTCCAGCTCAGGCTAATGGTGAATTTGCTCTAGATAAGAACGCCCTTCATATTTGGCCTAGAGGTGATTTTATGCTCATTGCACTCCCTAATTTAGATAGTTCTTTTACTTGCACCTTGTTCGCACCATTTCAAGGGAAAAATAGTTTCTCATCCCTCACCCAAGCTCAAGAAGTTGAAGACTATTTCAAAACTTTATTTCCTGATGTGTTACCCTTGGCTCCAACATTAATCTCAGACTTTTTTAACAACCCAACTGGCTCACTGGTTTCGATAAAGTGTTACCCTTGGTCTTATCAAGATCAAGCAATTTTGATTGGTGATGCTTGTCATGCAACCGTACCTTTTTATGGACAAGGCATTAATGCGGGGTTTGAAGATTGTACTTTACTAACTCAGTTTATTAAAAAGCATAGTGATGACCTAGAATTGGCTTTCCAAGAATATCAGCTTTCTAGAAAAGTAGATACTGATACGCTAGCGGAAATATCTTTTAGTAATTATATTGAAATGCGTGATTCTGTTAGATCACCTCTGTTTTTGGCTCGAAGGTTGATAGAAAACTTATTCCATAAGTTATTCCCACAAAGGTTTTATCCACTACATTCTATTGTGAGCTTCACCAGAACACCTTATTCTCAAGCAGTCCAACATGTTAGGAACCAATACAGCATTATTGGTCTCGCTCTTAGTATTGCACTCCTCGTTGGTTTTGTCAAAGTATTAAAAACATTACATTAGAAATATTAACAACCTTTTTTTATAAGGAGCATAACAATCATGGAACTTACCTATGCTAATTATCTGAAGCTAGAGAAATTACTTTGCCTCCAGGAACCGAAATCATCTCCCTATGAACATGATGAGATGCTTTTTATTATTATGCATCAGAACTCTGAACTTTGGCTCAAGCTAGTACTTTATGAAGTGGATAAAGTCAAGACAGATTTTTCATCAGGTAATCTTCATGGTGCTATTGCTACTTTACAGCGTATTAAAGCAATTATGAGGCTTCTGGTTAGTCAACTGGATATTATTGAAACGATGACCCCCCTGTCTTTTGCCAAGTTTCGGAATTGTCTAGGGGCTGCATCGGGTTTCCAATCCTACCAATTTCGTCAACTTGAATTTTCCTTAGGATACAAGCGTGCAGAGACACTGAATTGTCATAAACATGAACCCGCTGTTTATGAAACTCTTTTAAAAGAACTCAAACAATATTCTCTGGTAGATCATTTTTACAACTTTCTAGAATATTATGGTATTGCCATACCAGATAAACTCAGATCTAAAGAAATTTCTTCGTCTTCAGAACCTAACAAAACACTTCAACAAGAGATTTTTCAGCTTTATCACCAACACCCAGAACTAGTACTACTCTTTGAGTTAATGATTGACTTTGATAAAGAATTACAGCAATGGCGGTATCGTCATATCAAAGTGGCAGAAAGAATTATTGGCAATAAGGGAGGAACCGGTGGTTCATTAGGAGTTAAGTTTTTAAAAGGCTCTCTTTTTAAAGCTGTTTTTCCAGATCTATGGGCTATCCGAGATGAATTTTGAGAGAGTTTCTATGATTTATGATATTACCCCTCTAATTTCAGATAAGATAAAAGTCTGGCCTGGAGATACTCCCCCGAGTCGAGATATTCTTTGTGATCTTCAAAAAGGAGATAATATTACCCTTTCCTCACTTCATACTACGGTTCATTTGGGTGCTCATGCTGACGCACCTAATCATTATTCAGCACAAGGTATTGATATTGCAACACGTTCTCTTGACTATTACTTAGGTACTTGCCAGGTTGTTAAAGTGAAGGCTGTAAGAGGTCAACAGATTTTACCGACACAAATTCACGTACCGATCCAAGCAAAGCGTATTCTTTTTTCTACCAATACTTACCCTAATCCTAACTTATTTAATCTAGATTTTGCTGCTTTATCACCAGAATTAATTGAAATGCTCCATAAGCAGGGCGTCATTACAGTTGGTATTGATACACCTAGTATTGATCTGTTTGCATCAAAAGATTTGCCTTCACATCAAGCAATATTTTACTACGACATGGCAGTATTAGAAGGACTTGTACTGGAAAATGTTCCAGAAGGGTGTTACGAGCTGATTGCGCTTCCACTGAAGTTAAAAGATTTTGATGCGAGTCCTGTTAGAGCAATACTTCGAGATTGACATTACTCGTTACTTGTTACTTGTTACTTGTTACTTATTCAGCAAGCCCTATTTATGTACTGGTGCAAGATATGACTTAGATGTAACCTAACTGTAGACAGTTAATCTATGCAAACAAACCAGATTTGTATGACATCAGCTCCTTTGCCCATTTGCATTACCTTGGGAACTCGCCCTGAAGCAATTA
The DNA here is from genome assembly GCA_010672925.1 of Symploca sp. SIO1C2. Classification (GTDB taxonomy): domain Bacteria; phylum Cyanobacteriota; class Cyanobacteriia; order Cyanobacteriales; family Coleofasciculaceae; genus Caldora. Next base: position 14,936 of record JAAHFP010000040.1, read on the forward strand.
AACTAGCACCAGTTATCCAGCAGTTCCGACGTTGCGATGCTTTTGATACTCAGGTAATTTTAACGGGTCAGCATCGGGAGATGGTGGAGCAAGTAATGCAGTTATTTGAGCTGAGTGCCGACAGGGATTTAGCCATTATGCAAGCTAAGCAAACTCTGACGGATATTACTTGTTGGAGTTTACGGGGACTCGAAACTGTATTTAAGGAAATTCAGCCTAAGCTAGTTATTGTCCAAGGAGATACCACCACCGCTTTTGCTGCTACCTTGGCGGCATTTTACCAAAAAATCCCAGTTGGTCATGTGGAAGCGGGATTACGTACCGATGATTTATTTAATCCTTACCCAGAAGAAGCAAATCGACGTTTGATTTCCCAACTGGCTCAACTAAATTTTGCTCCTACTCCCTTGGCCGTGGCAAATTTGCAGCAGTCAGGAATTGTGGGAGAAATCCACCAGACTGGTAATACAGTAATTGATGCTCTACTAACGGTGGCAGAGAGTCAACCCCCTTGTGAAGTTAATGGCTTGGATTGGGGAAAGTACCGTACCCTCTTGGCAACGGTTCATCGACGGGAGAATTGGGGAAAACCCTTAGAAGATATTGCTCAAGGATTTTTGACCATTTTAGATAAATTTCCCGATACTGCTTTACTCCTACCCCTGCACCGCAACCCCACCGTTAGGGAACCGCTGCAAGCATCTTTGAGTCACCACCCCAGGGTATTTTTGACCGAACCTCTAGATTATGCTGAACTAGTAGGAGCGATCGCGCGTTGTCATTTACTGCTAACAGATTCTGGAGGATTGCAGGAAGAAGCACCAAGTTTAGGGAAGCCGGTTTTGGTGTTGCGGGAGACTACAGAAAGACCAGAAGCTATTGATGCTGGTACTGCGAAGTTAGTGGGAACTAATCCAACACAGATTGTAGCCGCAGCTAGCGAGTTACTTGGGGATACAGCAGCTTATCAGGAAATGGCCACAGCAATTAATCCTTTTGGAGACGGTCATGCAGCAGAAAGGATTTTGAAGATTGTCGATCATTATTTGGGAAAGGAGGGGGAGTAGATGAGAAGCAATCCCAAAAAAAACTTTATTGCCTCGATTCTACAGTGGGTGGAAAACGTCGGTAATCGTCTGCCGGATCCTGTCACGATCTTTATTATTCTGTGTTTCACCCTCATTATAGTAAGTGCGATCGCTAGTGCCATGGGAGTGTCGGTTACTCATCCCGGCACCAAAGAAACTATCGAAGCAGTTTCTATCCTGACTCCCAACGGCATTCGTCGCATTGTCAGCGAGGCTGTGACTAATTTTGTCACCTTTCCTCCACTAGGGGTTGTCTTAGTAGCAATTTTGGGTTTTGGGCTGGCAGAATATACAGGACTTCTGGGGGCAATTCTGCGGCAGGGAGTTTTGATTACCCCGGCGCGGTTGATTACCCCCGTAATTGTGTTTATTGGTGTGATGGCAAACCTGGCATCAGATGCTGGTTATGTAATTCTGCCTCCCTTAGCTGCTTTAGTCTTTCTCTCTTTTGGTAAACACCCATTAGCAGGATTAGCTGCTGCTTTTGCTGGAGTTGCTGGAGGGTTTAGTGCTAATTTGCTAGTTAACTCCCTTGACCCTTTACTTTCAGGGATTACCCAAAGTGGTGCTCAATTAATTGATGCTAACTACACCGTCGATGCCACCGCCAACTATTATTTTATGGCAGTGTCCACCCTGCTGATTACCTTATTGGGTTGGTGGGTAACTGAGAATATTGTGATACCTCGCTTAGGTACTTATCAAGCTTCAGAAGCTGTTGATTTTTCCCTGGAAACTTTAACCGCAGCGGAACAAAAAGGCTTAAGATGGGCAGGTTATTCCTTAGCCGCCTTAATTGGGCTGTTGATGGTATTAGTCCTACCGCCTCAAGGAATTCTCCGACAGCCAGAGACTTTCACTATTATCCCCTCCCCCTTTATCACCGGTATTGTATTTATCACTACTTTAGTATTTTTGATTCTGGGCATTGCCTATGGCTTAGGAGCAGGAACAATTAAAAGTGATAAAGATGCGGTCAAAGGAATGACCTCGTCTATGAGTGGGATGGGGTATTACCTAGTACTTTCCTTTTTTATGGCTCAATTTGTTGCCTATTTTAGTTGGAGCAACTTAGGGCTGATTATGGCAATTTCGGGAGCGGAATTTTTACAAGGGACGGGATTAGCTGGGATTCCGTTACTGTTGGGCTTGATTATTCTGAGTGGATTTATCAATCTGTTTATTGGTTCAGCTTCGGGAAAATGGTCAATTATGGCCCCTGTGTTTGTACCAATGTTGATGTTATTGGACTATTCTCCTGAGTTGACTCAACTGGTTTATCGAATTGGGGACTCTAGTACTAATATGATTACACCACTGTTGGCTTATTTTCCCCTGATTGTGGCTTCTGGGCAAAAATATGACCAAAGTTTGGGTTTGGGAACTTTGATTGCGATGATGCTGCCCTATTCGGTAGCTTTTCTTCTAGGATGGTCAATTTTGTTCATCTTTTGGTTAATTTTGGGACTACCTTTGGGGCCTGGAGTATCTACTTATTTGTAATCGGTGTTGGGGGTTAGGAGAAAATTATGGCTTTGTGGCGACTCTATTATCACCTGATTTGGGCAACTAAGAATCGTCAACCTCTAATTAATCCTCAGCGAGAGGCTGAACTTTATCGCTACATCATTGCTAAGGCTGATGCTCATCGTTGTATTGTTCATGCTATTGGTGGGATGGAAGAGCATATTCACCTAGTGGTTTCGATTCCTCCGGTACTGTCTATTGCTGATTTTGTCAAACAAATTAAGGGCAGTAGTGCTCATTATTTAAATAGTACTTTGGCTGCTGACTCAGATAAATTTGGTTGGCAAGAAGGATACGGTGTATTTTCCTTGGGAGGTAAGCAATTGGAGCAGGCGGTTAATTATGTTAAAAATCAGAAAGAACATCATCGACAGGGAACTGCAATCGCGTCTTTGGAGCAAGCTATTCGTCAAGATGATGCTCCGGGACGTTGGTATTAGTTAAAAATCTGTGTAATTTACACTCTAGTTTAGATGAGTAGACTGGTTAATTAATTGAATAACAGCTCTTTTGGCACAATTTTAGTGCATCGGCCTAACCACTGGCTCCCAGAAACTAACACATACCTCATTGTCTGTTGATATTGTGTTTGTAGGACAACATAAATTTCCATAGGCTAATGCCGGAGACATGAATGGAAAGAAAGAGAACGTTGCGATCGCGATCGCTAATAGGAGTTCCTTGAGAATTTTTGCTTTTTTCATAATCACCCTTCTTTGTTTTTTTACTAGGCCAGTTTAGTTTACCAGATTTTACTGATACTAAATCCGGTTTGCATACCCCCCTGATGTGCCATATTGTAGAGACGTTGCATGCAACGTCTCTACAGGGTTTTGCGGTTTATTCAAAATGGGGGTGATTAACCTGGATTTGTTATGACTGGAGTTTAGACTATGACAAAATTGCCCAGTTTTCTTTTTAGCCAGGATGGGCATTAGCTTGGAAATGCATCTCAAGGCTATTTTATCTTTGCAACCGTTTTTTTGCCCATTCTCGAATTTTCTCATTAGAGTCGTTGATAGCGCGATCGCTCAACAGAGTAATAGTTTTGGGATTATCTGGATAGAGATAGCAAATAGCTTTGATAGCAGCAAGGCGGGGATTTCTCCAGTCAAGCTCTTTCTTTTGTGGCAACTCTTTAACCGCAATATTGAATAAAATTTCTTCTACTTCAAGGATGTGATGCCAGTTGATGACTAACTGATTAACTGCTTCATACCGCACTATAAGTGGCTGTTCTTTTTTGTGAGCAAAACTTTGAAGTATCGTCAGAGTATCTGGGTCATTCTTCCAACACTTTGCCAATTTATTAATGGCTATTTCTTTAACAAGTATTTCTTGATCTTGCTTAATTATTGATTTCAGCATTTGTAGAATCTTTGGGTCATTCTCCCAACTGGTTACGAAATTCAATATAGCTGTTTGTATAACAAATGGGTCTGGCTCTTGCTCAATTATTGATTTCAGTATTATTGGCAGGGTCTCTGGATCATCTTTCCAAACATTCTCTAATCGCTCTATAACTGAAACTTGTTTAACAAATAGTTCTTTATCCTGCTTTTTATTCTGCTCTTGCATTGGTTTCAGCATTTGTAGAGTATCTGGGTCATCCTTCCAGCCCTCTTCAATAACCGTCAACACTGCCCTTTTTAATGTATTATTTTGATTCGTTTGAATAAGACTTTTGAGCCAAGGTAAAGTATCAGAATGATCCTTCCAAACTCTTGCTATTTCTTGTACTGCAATATTTTTACTTTCTTGTTCTTCATCTTTTTGTATAAAGTCCTTGAGCCAAGGTAAAATACCAGGTACATCTTTCCAACCTTTAGTGATAGCAGGTAATACAATATTGGGAAGATAGAATTCACTATATTGAAGAGAGGATTTGAGCCAGTTTAAAACTTCTGTATTTCCTCCCCAAGCTGATGCTAATTTTGATGCTAATGATTCTGCACTTCCATCATAGGCCAATGTGTCGATAAATGGATTATCAAGTTTATGTTTTATAAATTCCAACAACTTTGTTCCTATCACGGTTGTTGCACCTGGGTTTCGGATTTCTATAAAACAACCTATGGCTAGTAACAAGCCACTGATTTCTTGTTGAGAAAATACATTTATTTGAGCTCCGTCTCCCTGAAGCGGCATTAAAAAACTAATTAACTCTCCTGCAAACTTCGCATCAATCATCCCACAAATTAACTGCAATACCTCATGCCACGTCTCATCCTGCCAATGTCCCCCAAATACCTCATCCCGCAACTGCTCAAAACTCAAAGTCTGCTGCTTCTCAAACCTGTGGACAATCTCCACTGCACAAAAATATTCCAAAAACGTGCGATGAACAAAGCCATAAGTATCCGCACCTCGATAACAGAGGATAAAATTCCGCTCTCGTAACTGTTGAATTACCCGATAGGCTTTCTCACGAGGTTCACTAAAACCCTGATGGCGTAGATAATCTGTCAAAATTACTGTCAGTCTTTCCGCACTAATTAAATTTCCCTTTAATCCTTCCTCACCAGCCTGCATCTCATAGGCAATCAGACGCAACATTTCCTGTTTTTCCCGTCGTCCAATCGCATCCATCGGTAATTCTAACCGCTTATGATCCACATCCCAGTGGTACAATAGTACCCGTGAAGCCTGGTCATATAAATCAGTGCGATCACGTGGTAATTCCTGACGCCGATTTAAAATTGCCATCATTGTCAGCAATAGGGGATTATCTGCTAAATTTTGAATAGCTTGGGAATTTGCGATCGCATCCTTTAACCGTTGTTTCAATAATTCCCTATCAGCATCACTCCCCATTGCCAAGTCATACCAACGGTTGATAAATTCCTGGATTTCTTGATCATCTAGGGGTTGGATAGTAAATTGGTGAAATCCTGCCTGTTGAAAACGCTCTGGATTATAACCAATAATCCGGGATGTGACTAATACCCGTGCTTGGGGGTACTGCTGACTGAAGCGAATAATCTCATCAATAATGGTAGACTGAGTTGGGCGATCGAATACTTCATCTAATCCATCAAACATCACTAGGGTGGGATGCTCCAGTAAATGCTCATTGAGTTGCTTTTGGTCAAACTGCCAGTCTGCACCCCTACCACAATGAAGGAATTCCAGAAAGTTCTTCTCTTGTGCAATAGCATATTCTCGTAATTCAATTAACAAGGGTAGGGTTGTCGTTTTACCTTCCACCCAATCCAAAGCTAGATATTGCAACAAAGTAGACTTCCCAGCACCAGGATCACCCAAGATAACCGCCTGTTGAACATTCGCTACTGCTGCTAGCACTTTTCTCGGTGGTTGCTGGAAATACTCGCGGCGATAGTATTCCAAGGCTTCCGGAGATAAATCCTCAAGTTGTCCCTCCTCTTGCAGTTGATGCTGCAAATCAAGAGGTAATTCATACCGCGTCGGTGGTAAAGCTTCCCGCACCGTTTGCTCAATAAACATCTGCCACAACTTAATGGCATCGACGCGATCAGTGCTATCCAAAGTATACAATTTTAGGTAGCCGTAGCTGCACTGTAAACTATCCCGGTACTTAGCTAGATCAAAACCCGGTGAAATTTGAGCCGTATTTTGAGCAATCTCTTCTAGGAGTTGCGTTTCTAGAAGCGATCGCAATTCTGGATTATTTCTAATTATACCTTTTACTTCAAACCGATATTCCTTAGCTACCCCACTCCAATCAAACTCATCGGCGGGGAATTGCCATCCGGTATCTTGAGCATATTGTGTCCAAAGGCGCTGTAGTTCAGAGTAGTTAATCTGCCTACAATCTTTCCCAAAAGCCTCACCCAGGATGGGACGTACCGCTTTATCCTGTACAAATTTCTTAACCGCAGCTTTATAGTAGTGATTAATGCTGCTATCAGGAACATCATTAATTTGGAGTTCTTTGATAAATCGCTTTATAAAATAGCCAACAGCTTCCGCCATTGGTTTCTTTAGTTCCTCCGCCTTTACCCGTGTTACCCCACTTTGAATCGAGTTTTTGAAAAAGTCTTTGACATAGTCTTCCAATGCTGATTTTCCCAGATTCAGCACCTGATCGAGTACCAACTTACCCAACTCTACACTAGTTGTGGCTGCTAACAATTCTAACATGCTGCAATTTTCAACAAGCGACTCAACTATTTCTCTACTATGGCATTTGCATCATATTTTTGGACTGAAGTCCTACTACGGGCTCTAATTAATTCTGCCGAGGATCTTGGTCAGATAAAATCATAACCGTTATTGGTTCACCTTGATCATTCTTGGCAGGAGCAAGGGTGACATAACTTTTGAATTTACTATTTTTGACTAAGTACAGAAGATTTTCATTGCCATATTTACCTACTTCCGATAAATCTTCAATTTTCTGCTCCTCTTCGAGTTCAGAGTTCAACGACTGCAGGTGAGTATTTAGGCTTGTAACAAGATCCTTTGGCTTTACCGAAGAAGAATTGGTTTTTCTTGCTATTTGGAAATCAAATGTATCCTGAGTAAATATCTCTTTTTCATTGAGTAAATCAAGGTCTTGTTCTGAATCAAAGTTTTCTAGACTGTATTCAAGCTTAGTGAATTCAATGGCAAAAGATAAAGAAGATACAAATTCTTGATATTCTTTATTGTCTTCTATCTTTAATTCCTTTAATTGACTTAAATCATATTCTTCTGACTCAAGATATATTGCTACCTTACCATCTTTAGCTATCAAGTGTAAATACTTAGTTTCATCTCCTGTAGCCGTTGATACTTTATACACCTTAAAACCATCAGCATCAGTAACTTCTTGAGGACGAGCAAAGTCATCATTTGGCAGCAGTTCCTGCTCAAATTTTGCAGTTACAGCCTGCCAATCATCTTCTGTATTAAATAGATAAGCCGCTTCTTCAAATTCTGGACGTAATAGCCCAGCAGAACCTTGGGAAGCATCTGGATAACGGGGAAATTCTTCAAAAAATTTTATTGATGGATCTGGGGGATTTTGAGTTGGGTTATTATTTGTTGGAGGCGTTGGCTGATTTTCTGGTGTTTTATTTTCTGGTATTTTATTTTCCGGTGTCTTATTTTCTGGTGTTTTATTTTCCGGTAACTGAGGCTCCTGTGGATTAGAGTTTGGTTCAGGTTGATTAACTTCTTGAATAACCTTGTTTTCCTCTAGAGAATAAGGTTTTTGTTGATATGTTGGTTGTCGATATACCGGTTGTTGATATGTCGGTTGTTGATATGTCGGCTTTTGATATGTCCGGGGTTCCTTTGGCTGTGGGATATTGGCAGTGCTTCGAGGGGAAGTTGACTGACTCTTCTCAATTCTCGGTTGAGTAGTTGGTTGTGGAGACGATTGAGGAGAAGCCTCCGGAGATGGCTTGACAGCGGGAGGCAACTTAGTCACCTTGATTGCTTCCTCTTTTTCAAGAGGTTCAACCTTTGTCCAATTAAGGGAGGTGGGCAACATTAGTACTACAGCATGTAACCCCAAGGAAATCAGCAACATCGGACGAAATAGCATTCGTACTGGAATTGGTAGTTTTTTGAGGAAGTGAGGCTGATTCATGGTAGTATTAGGTGTAATATAGCTGAGCAAGACTGTCTGAATTGAACCGTATTGTTCTTCTAGACAGCAAGGAAAGCAAAACCCCTATAAACTCAGAAGTATAATGTTTTACTTTTGTTTCAACAAATATCCTCTCCAATTATCTCAATAACAGTCTACGCTCTTCCCACCCTTGTTAACCAAAAGCGGCGAAAACTTGATTCCTTTTAGGGAAAGGGAAGAGGCTGTGGAGTGTAGTGCCAACCAAGGCATGTAGCGATCGCTTGTTAGTATGGGTGAGTACCAGCTTTTCCCCAAACCCATCTATAGGAAGTATTCTCTTACTACTAATCTATGACAACAGAGGTTTTGATTACTGAGTTTTGCTTGAGAAATTGTTGTTTGTTGTTTGAGAATTGATAATAGGGAAGAGCTACCTGCTCTCGCCATGCCCCTGCTATGCTAATTGCTTTATGTCCCAAAAAAACGAAACTACAGTTCTGGTTCTTTCTTTAGCAGTAACCCTGGCTCTGGTGGCAGCTGGAGTATGGTGGTTTCAAAAACAACAGATTACTACAACCGATCCAAAATCAAGGTTCAGTACCGGTGAGCAACTGTTAATTTCTGCGGACTCAACTCCGGAAAAGAAAGCTGCCATCAAAGCGACCGCAGCGGGAAATTACAATGAAGCTGTAGCTAACCTGGAGTCATCCCTCAAAGCTCAGCCTAATGATCCTGAAGGGTTGATTTACCTTAACAACGCTCGTATTGGTAACCAAAAGTCTTACACCATTGCTGCTTCTATGCCCATTGGGAAGGATGTGGGGGCAGCGCAAGAAATGCTGCGGGGGGTGGCTCAAGCACAAACAGAAATTAATCAAGCCGGTGGCATTGATGGTGTACCTTTAAAGGTGCTGGTGATTGATGATAAAAATGAACCAGAATTTGCTCAAAAAGTAGCTCAAACTTTGGTTAAAGATTCAGCTATCTTAGGAGTTGTTGGTCATTTTAGTAGTGGAGTTTCTTTAGCTGCAGCTGAGGTTTACCAAAAAGCAGGATTGGTCATGATTTCCCCCACTAGTACCTCAGTAGAACTATCAGGAGCAGGTGAATATATCTTTCGTACTGTACCTAGCGATCGCTTTGCGGGTAGTGCCCTGGCTAGTTATATGCTCAAGAAATTAAATAAACAAAATGCTGCTGTATTTTTTGACTCGGAAAGTAACTATAGTAAATCATTAAAGGATGTATTCACTACTACAGTATTTAGTGAAGGGGGAAGAGTGGTATCTGAGTATGACTTAGCAGAGTCTAACTTTAATGCCGCTGATGCACTTAAGGAGGCAAGGGAGCTAGAGGCGGAGGTGTTAATGTTAGCTCCTGATACTGATACTACCGATCAAGCTTTGTTCGTAGTGCAAGTCAACGACAGACGTTTACCCCTGCTGGCAGGGGATAGCTTCTACCAACTCAATACTCTACAAATCAGTGGTAAAGATGGTTCAGGTATGGTGCTGGCAGTACCCTGGCATATTCTAGGGGCTCCAGATGCGAAATTTCCCCAAGCTGCCAAGCTTTTGTGGAAGGCAGATGTTAACTGGCGTACCGCTTTAGCTTATGATGCTACCCAAGCCCTAATTGCTGGTTTAAAGCGCGATCCTACCCGCCAGGGAATTCAAGAAACCCTGGTATCATCAGGCTTTTCCGTCCCTGGTGCCGGAGAAGAGATTCGCTTTTTACCCTCAGGCGATCGCAATCAGAAAGTGCAGTTAGTTACTATTAAACCAGGCCCTAGATCTGGAACCGGTTATGATTTTTTTCCAGTAAAGGAGGAATAGGGAGACAAGGGAGACAAGGGAGACAAGGGAGACAAGAGAGACAAGGGAGATAAGGAGATAAGGAGACAAGGGAGACAAGGAGACAAGAGAGACAAGGGAGACAAGGGAGATAAGGGAGATAAGGGAGATAAGGAGATAAGGAGATAAGGAGATAAGGAGACAAGGAGACAAGGAGACAAGGAAGATATTGCCAGATAACAAACAACAAATAACAAACAACCAACAACAAACAACAAACAACAAACAACAATTTCCAATGAACCGCAAGTATCCAGCAATTCTCACCCTACTTTCCCAAGGTATTATCCTGGTTTCAACCTTCCTACTATCTATTGGCTTGGTTAGTGCCAAACCTTCTCAGTCTGAGTCTCCTACTATGACTCTGGTGCAGTCAATATCCCGGGAAGAGCGGGAAGAGTTGGAGGAATTGCGGAAAGAAAGGCAGGTTCAGGAGCAGGTGCAAGCGGAAGCCAATCGTGCTTTTAGTCGCACTACAACACTGTTTAATGTTTTGCTGGCAATCCTGGCTTTACTGTTAGCCGCAGCCATTGCCGCTTTGTGGATCTTGCGACGAGCCGTAATTAGAGAGGTTACGGAGGTGGTTAAGACACATCTGGAAGAATTGGGAGGTTTGGAAAGTCAGCTGGCTAGTGCGAAACAAGAAGTTAACAAGATTCTGCTAAGAGCCGAAACTGTTGAAGGAAATATAGATGATCAAGCAGGAGCCTTTCAACGGGAGCTGGAAAACCACCGTACAACTTTATCCCAACTAGTTTCTGAACTCTCTCAATTTAAAACCCAGAATATCGAAGAGTTAGAAGCAAAATTGGGAAGTGCTCAACAGAAGTTAATACAGTTAGAATCCGGCTTTACGGAGCAACTTTCTCAGTCACAGTCAGCTACTGATCAGCAGAAAGAATTAACTCTACAAAAATTAGCACAATCTGAACTGGAGTTTACTAATCAACTCTCAGAACTTCAGTCAGGGGCTCAGGAGCAGAAGCAGCTTGTCTTAGAACATTTTGGCAAGCTAGAAACTCAGCTGGCTCCTCAACTAGATGAACTTCACCTTAAGGCTCAGGAGCAGGTTCAGCAGCAGAAGGAACAAACCTTAGCAACCCTTGGCAAATTGGAGGCTGAGTTTAGTGCTGGGGTATCGGAACTACAGTCAACGGCGGATGAGCGTAAGGGGCAATTGTTGGAGCATTTGGCCAAACTGGAGACTGAGTTTGGCACGGGAGTGTCGGAATTACATGCAACTGCCGACAAGCGCAAAAATGAGTTACTGGAACAGTTAGGAAAGCTCAACTTGGACTTTGCAACTCAGTTAGCCCAGTTAAACTCGGAGTCTCAGGAGCACAGGAATAAGCTAGTTGAGAATTTGCAACAGCTGGAAACTGAGCTAGCTACTCAAAAGTCGGAGCTACAGTCGGATACTCAAGGGTATAAAGCAGCAATACGCCAGCATCTAGAGCAAGTAGAAACGGAGTTAGCTACAGGAAAATCCCAACTACAGTCCGATGTCCAGGCTCAGCAGGAGGCGATGCGTCAATACCTAGAGCAAGTGGAAGCAGAATTGGCTACAGGAAAATCCCAATTGCAGTCAGAGTTGGAAGCGAAAAAGGAGACAATAAGCGAGAATCTACAACAACTAGAATCTGAATATACTGCTGAACTTTCCCAGTGGCAATCGGGGACTAATGAACGTAGGGAAGAAATTTTTAAAAATTTAGAGCAATCTCAGGCTGAAATTGACGAGCAACTGTCTGCTTTCAAGTCAGATGTTCGCACTCAAAAGGATAAAATTAGCCATAATCTGGAGAAATTAGAGACTAAGTTTGAGGCACAGTTGTCACAATTACACCTCGGTGCTCAGGAACAGAAAGAGCTAACCCTCCAGAATCTACAAAAAGTAGAAACACAGTTAGCTACTGATTTGTCCCAACTACAATCAGGCGCTCAAACTCAAAAAGACGAAATCCTGCAAAAATTGGCAGAGGTAACACCTCAATTTATTTCAGACTCCTTCATAGCAGAAGCTCACGAAAAAATCCAGAGCCTTACTGCACAGCTCAATGTTCTGCAAGCTAACCATCCTCACCTCTTCTTCAGTGCAGATGACTATTTCAAAGAGGGAGATACCCTCTTATCAGAGAAGCACTATGAAGATGCGATCGCTAAATATGACCAAGGAATTGAGCTACAACCAAGTATTGCTGCGGTATGGCAACAAAAGGGAACTGCATTGAGAGAATTGGGCAGACATAAAGAAGCGATCGCATCTTTAGATAAAGCCTTGGAAATTAATGGTGATGACTCCGGTAGTTGGTATCAGCGAGGTATCACTCTCATGGAATTGAAAGAATATAAAAAAGCGATCGCAACTTTTGATGAAGTGACTCGCCTCCAACCTACGGATGAAAAAACTTGGCTGAATAGGGGTATTGCCCTAGCTAGGTTGAAAAATTATGAAGAAGCTATTTCCTCCTACGATAAAGCCATTGAACTCAATGCCGATTATCATGAAGCTTGGGTCAATCGAGGAGTAGCCCTAGGAATTCTACAGCGGCGAGAGGAAGCTTTTACTTCCTTTGATCGAGGGACTCAATGTAAACCTGAAGATGCCGTTGCTTGGCTCAATCGAGGTCTGGCTTTAGAAGAATTGAAACGCTATGAAGAGGCTATTGCTTCTTTTGATAAAACCATTGAATTTAAACCCAACTCCCACAAAGCTTGGAATCACCGAGGTTATGCTCTAGTGCAGTTAGAGCAGGATGAAGAAGCTCTCAAGAGTTTCAATAAAGCCTTAGAAGCTAAACCTAACTATGCTGATGCTTATTACAACAAAGCAGTTTGTTGTGTGCTACAGGGGAAAGATGACTCAGCTTTAAAGAACCTACAACAAGCAATCAAACTTAATCCCAGATATCGACAACAGGCAAAAACTGACAGAGATTTTGAAGTAATTCGAGATGATGAGTGGTTTAGGCAGTTGGTTAGAGGATGAAAGTAGTAGGACTTCAGTCCAAAAAGAAGCTACCACCTACCACCCATTGGTGACAAGTTAAGGAAAAAGTGTCGTTGTCAAGGGAGCGGAGGAGCAGAGGAGCGGAGGAGCGGAGGAGCAGAAGAGCAGAGGAGCAGAGGAGCAGAGGAGCAGAGGAAGAAGAATACAATTTTCCTTAACCCTTGGAGTATTTCCATATATAGGTTTTTTTTTAGTATAGCAATCGCCAAGGCGGTTAGGACAAGATCAAATGCTGAAACCTTTACCTGTCAACCTCTTCCCTTCTGCCCTCTGCCCTCTGCCCTCTGCCTTTTGCTATACCACTACGCCATGTATGGAAGTTGACACTCATGCACGACCTTTTAACTTGTCACCAATGCCTACCACCTACCACCTACCACCTAAAACCTATCTTTACGTTTCTGTAACCACAAAGCGGTTGCTTTTATGCTACCTTAACTTAATATTAACCCAACTTATTCATCACAGCGACTATTTGCGTAGAAATAAAAGGTAAAATTTCTTGGTTTGTACAGTGATTGTTGCCTTCTGTAAAAACAACCAACAGATAAGGAGATACAGATGGTAACTCAATGTAAGCAGCATCATGGCAAACTTGAGTATCCCCACCAGCTTGAGACCAGAGTTTAGCTTCTTTAGGAAGACTAGCACCCAAGCTACCTCTGAGCGGATGAACTGGATCCAGAGTACGTCGCATTAGAGTCATCATTTGTTGCGATCGCTTGGCGGAAACTGCAACTCCTCCAATAATACTGTGGAGCAGCCGCGCTGTGGCATTGGTAGTCAACCGGTTGCGATTTTCCCCAAACTCTCCCAGGAAAGTCCTTTCTCTACCATAGGGGCTCTCACCCCAGATTTTTTGATTGATATTAATCGACTGTAATTCTTGCCAACCTAAAGACCGAAAGTAACGATTAACGATATTACGCTGAAACTTCCAGGTTTCCAATGGCCCTGCTGGTAAGTCTGGGCCACTAGTAGTACCACTCAAAATATCTACCACTAAGCCTAAAGCATCGTTACTGGAGTTGACAATCATCTCCTTAATTGCCCTATCTAACTCCCCTGAATTGGGAGTCATCTCGTTTTCTAACCACTCTTCAATGGCAACCAAATAGAAGAGATTAGCAATACCTGCCGGATAAATACCCTCCACACCCCGATAACTAAAACCCCTAACTTGGTGTTTCCAAAATTCCTCTGCCGAGAGAGCACCACCAGTATTTACTAGTACAGGGGGGTCATAAACTAGCCAAGACAGAGCAATTTGATTGGGAGCTAATTCTGGAAATTCTGTCCAAGTTGCTTCCAGGATCTCGTTACCCAACTTGTCTAGTTGTTCGTCTTTGCGGAAAAAGGTCATAAAATTTGGTGGTGCTCAGCTCCAATATTAAGTCAAAGTATCCTTATCGGGGGATGAACGAAATTTAGGGTGGGGTTTCTTGAGCTTTGTATCCAATAATTATAAGTTTTCTCTTGTCCCCTAGCTCCCTCAGCCCCCTCAGCTCCCTCAGCCCCCTATCTCCCTCAGCTCCCCCATCTCCCCTTATGTACGGTAGATGCCGCTATCGGAATCTCTATGGCGCATTCTCAGCATTACTCCTAGAGTCACTTGCTTCATTACCCAGTAGAATACTGTGACGTACCTACATCAAATCAAAGATTATGATGTAGGCTTCTCAGCGACTCGCCTTTGACGACATTAACTGAGCTTTAAGACCGTGCGCCCCACGGTTCTTTATATTGATAGCTGCATTCAAATCCCGACATATATGTGTATGGCATACGGGACAATCATGCATTCGTACTGATAGCGACTTTTTGACAGTGTGACCGCAATTAGAACAGATTTGGCTTGTACCATTTGGGTTCACCGCAATTACTTTTAAACCAGCATTCTCGGCTTTGTTTATCAGTATTGAAATGAATTTACCCCAGCCAGCGATGCTGCTATCGCACCATGCTGCGCAAACGTTGATTGATTTAGCCAGTCTTGTCTTAGCTAGTCCTTTTATGTTCAGCTTTTCAACTACTACGATATCGTACTTGTCGATGAGTTTTTTAGCTGTCTTGAAGTGGAAATCTTTACGAGTATCAGCAACTTTTTTATGTTGAATACCCAGTTTTTTGATTGCTTTTAGACGACGGTGAGAACCTTTCTGTCTACGAGAAACTTTACGTTGCGCTGATTTTAATTTACGTTCAGCTTTCCGCAAATGTTTTGGTGCAGCAATTCGGGTATTATCAGAAGCCACATAAAAATCAATCAGCCCGACATCAATACCAACAATATTATTGGCATCAAAGTCTGGCTTGATAGTCGGAACTTCTTTGTTGTCTAGACTTAAAGTTACATAATAACCATTGGCTTTTTTAGTGACGGATACGGTTTTAATAACGAATCCTTCTGGTATAGGTCTGTGAACGATTACTTTAACCTCACCAATTTTAGACAACGTAATTTTATTATCTACAAAGTGATATTGCTTGAATTGCTTATAGGTGAAAGTTTTATATTGTCTTACTCCTTTAAATCTAGGTTTACCAGATTTTTTCCCGTTGCGATCACCTTTAAGCCATCTGTCAAAAGCTTTATCAACTTTATCACACACAGACTGCAATACTTGGGAATGAACTTTCTTGTACCATGGCCTATCTTTTTTAAGTTGGACTAAACTTTTTTCTTGGCTTGCTTTATTCGGTCTATCCTTTAACTCTGGAAGATGACAAATCAGGGGACATCTATCAAGAGAGCAACGATTTTGCTCATACCAATCAAACCGTTGCGCAAGCTGATAATTATATTGATAGCGCAACAGCTCAAGTGTGTTATCAATATTTTTCTGTTGCTCTTTATTTGGTTTTAATCGGTATTGGTATGAAATTCGCATCATTAGATTCTCAAGTTTTATCGACCTGATTATATATTAACATATACGTATAGTCGTTGTGTAGATTAAGATAAAAAATAAGGCTCTTAACTTGTTTAATTCCTCTCTTTCATATTAAACTTCCTTAGAGCTTATGCTGTTTTATAGGGATAAGACAATGACGGCAATCGTAGAAGAGAGGCAACGAGACCCAACAAAGTCTGACGGATGTTGAGTCACGAAGAAAGCTCTACCCAACCTACATTTTTAGTAGTGTCACTAGGATGGGAGAAATACCTGCCCGCCACTTGGTTTGTCATTAGTACAAAGGACAAAGGACAAAAGACCAATGACTAACGTGATTTTATACCAAATTGAGGAATTAGAGAAAAGATTATCGGAGACCTCTATCGATGAGCTGTTGCAAGCAAGTTATATCTCTTGGGACGAAGAGCTGCTAAACGATCAATTCTATGGCAATGCTTTAAAGCTTTATATCTTATTATCCTACAGTCCATTCTTCTGTAGAGAAAATTCGGTAAAAATTTTTTACAATCGGTATTATTGGTTTATGACCTTTGTTGAAAAGTTTAAGTTAAAAAATGGAGATGATGCAGGTCTCGATCAACAGGCTTTTCAACTATTGGAGGAAGTTGAGGAGATTGATGGTACTATCGATTGGGGTATTGTAGAGCAATTGAACAACCAAGTTATACAGGAAGTACAATTGCCTGAGCTTTTGGTACGCTCACCTTAAGTTAGGAGCATCGCGATCGCTAATTTGTTAGGCGTTGTAAAAAATCTCAAACCACGGCGATATCTATTCTTAGGGAGCCCAAGTAAGTTGCTCATTCAATTGAGTATTGGATAGACTTAATTTAAGATAAACAGCGATAGCCAGGGTCAAGGTCTTTCTATGAGCACACCAAAAGTTACCTTAATTGTTACCCAGAGAGAGCGATTCAGTTTAACCAAGCCTTCCCTAGAGAGTATCCTCTCTGATTATGCCTCCTATCCCTTTGACCTCATCTATGTAGACGGTAACAGTCCTGCTCCTGTACAGCAGTATCTGCAACAGCAGGCTCAAACCCATGAATTCATTACCTTAATCCGTCGCGATCGCTATTTAAGATCTAATGTAGCGCGTAATATTGCCTTACCTCAGGTGCAAGATGCGGACTATATAGTTTTTCTGGATAACGATGTCATTATCGAACCCGGTTGGTTAAAGCACCTCGTTAACTGTGCCGAAGAAGAACAAGCGGGGATTATTGTTCCTCTCATTCTACAAGGACAGCCCGGTTCTCCAGAAATAGAAGTCCACGTTGCCGGTATTAAGACAATTTGGCGACAGAGAAGATTTGGGAAAAAGTGGTTTGAGCAAAAGCAACTCCTCTACGGTAAGCAATTGCGGGAAGTGGAGTCAGATTTACACCGAACTCCTGTCGATTCTGTAGAGTTTCACTGTTTAATGGCGCGTCATTCTCTGATGCAAGCTGTAGTTCTTGATGAAGTCTTTGATAGCTTAGCCAGTCATACAGATCTTTGTTTACAGGCTACTGATTTAGGAGAAAAAATCTTCCTGGAACCCAGTTCAAGGGTTACCTTCCTCAATCCCAGACAAATTACTCTGTTTACTGAAACTGATATACCTTTTTACCTGTTTAAATGGAGTGAAAAATCCATAGCAGATGTCTTCAGTCGCACTTACAGAAAGTGGAAAATTGCTAAAGATGACCCCTCCATTTGGTCAATTTGGAAATGGGTGATTCAAAATCGTCAATTACCTTTCAAGTGGTCAACGGAAGAAGGCAGTAGGGAAAGAAAAATCTTAGAGTTTTGCCAACGTCGCTGGTGTCCTGGTTGGCTACGTACTCTACTAGAATATATTGTTTTTAAGCAGGCATTTCCCAAGTCAGGGATTCCTTCTAATCTTAAAGAGGTAGTTAAGACTTCTGTTTAATGGCGAATAGGGAATTGGGAATTGGGAATTGGGAATTGGGAATGGAGAAGGTCGAATGGGTGAGTGACATATCTTCTTTGTCTTCCTCAGCTCCCTCAGCTCCCTCAGCTTCCCCAGCTCCCCCAGCTTCCCCAGCTCCCCCAGCTCCCCACAACCTCCTGCCTTCTTGGAGAAACATGAATGAACACATCTGTATCAGTTGTAATTACTACCTTCAACAAAGCGCGATATCTAGAACAGTCGGTTAATAGCGTATTAGGGCAAAGTTTGCCTAATGTTGAATGCCTGATTGTAGATGATGGCTCTACTGATGATACTAAACAAGTGGCAGAGCATTTAGTCAGCTTACATCCTCAACTGCGGTACTTCTACAAAGAAAATGGAGGGGTGTCGGATGCTCGTAATTTTGGTGCTCAAAAAGCGACGGGAGAATGGCTGCAATTCCTGGATGCGGATGATTGGATTCATGAAGATAAGCTCCGTTTTCAATTGAGCTGCCGGTCCGACTCTGGGGAGAACGTGGTATTGTATTCAGATTATGAACGGGTTCTGGTAGACAGAGAGGACAAAGTTGTTAAAACAGTGCCTTATACTGTCGGTGAGCTAACCAAAGAGCAATTGATTGAAAGACTACTTATTTGCCCAGATTTTCTCGCCGATTCCCCCTTTCCTTTGCTACAGCAGTCGATGTTGTTTCAGAAATCCCTCTTGAACCAGAAAAGTTTTGATACTAACTTGAAAGCTTGTGAAGACAGAGAATTTGTCTTGGAACTCTTGCTCAAGGGGGTAAAATTTGTCTATGCGCCAATGATTGCTGCTTATTACCGCAAGCATCGCTCTAACCTAACAGATAATGAACGGTTAATGAGGGAGTCCTATATTGGCTATTTTGAACTAGTTCAGCAACATTACCCACAACTACTCCCTTTGTGCCAAAAAAGTGTTCACTATTTGATTGAGCAAACTTTTGCGGAAAAAGACCAAGAGAATTTCCAGCGGTTGGCTAAGCTAGTGGAATTTCCTGTGTATCTCTGGCAGGGTAGAATTAAAGCTTATAATCTGGTGCTACTGCACATACTTTATCGGTTGAGGTCTGTTATACCCAATTTATTGCTGTATGAAAAATATCGGGGACCCCGCTCTCGGAGGTTGTTATCCTTGGTATTTCGGAATTGAATAAACCACAAAGACACATTCTCCCTAGGAGTTCCCGAAGGGTAGAGTACAAAGGAAAAACAGAAGAAGGGGATTGTTGGGATGGCGATTATTTGTCGTAAATATGGTTTACTGTATTTGATGGCACCTAGAACTGGTTGTACCGCAGTAGAGGAAGCACTGGAAAAGGAACTGGGGGGTGAGTTGGTGCCGCCGCAGGATATTTTGGATGAAAATGGTAATTTTCGGATGCACCGAAGGCATCACTCCCTGCGAGCAATGTTCAAACATCGGTTGCTAACAGAGGAAGAAGCAGCCCCTTTGTTGAAATTTAGCTGTATTCGCAATCCCTACGATAGCTTGGCTTCGGATTATGTAAAAAGAGCGGCAAAATACCAGCATTTTATTGCCAATTCTTCTTCCTGGGTTCACCGTTTACCCGGTTATGTGGAAGATATGGAATTTTGTAAAACCCATTCTTTTGATGAGTGGATTGTTAAACATTATGGCTCGATTTATGGCAATAGATGGCAACGCAGTCTTGAGGCACTGTTGCACTCTAGTAAACGTAATCGACTCAAACAAGCTCTTGGTGTGCCGACTAAACCTTACTTAATGTATGGGGATTACACTGCTGATATGGACTTGGTGATGCGTTTTGAAAATCTGCAAGCTGATTTTGACCGGGTCTTAGAAAAAGCAGGAGTACCTTTTAAAGTCACTATTCCCGTAGTCAACAAAACTGAGGAACGTAAGGCAGATTATCGGGAATATTATACAGAGCGATCGCGCAAAATTGTGCAGTACGTTTTTCGTGAAGAATTAGAGCGCTATAATTATCAATTTTAAAGGGCTAGGAGGCAGAAGGCAGGAGGCAGGAGGCAGGAGGCAGGAGGCAGGAGGCAGGAGGCAGGAGGCAGGAGGCAGGAGGCAGGAGGCAGGAGGCAGGAGGAAAGAAGAGAGAACTAATGATTTTTCTTCAATTCCCAATTCCCAATTCCCAATTCCCAATTCCCAATTCCCAATTCCCAATTCTCCCTTCTCCAATTCCCAACAAACTACATTTTGCTCACAATCTTCTGAACAATTTGCATACCAGTTACCGCTTGCCAGCCAAATAGACCAACAAGACTCATATTGAGGGCAATGTGAGTATAGCGTGCCCAAGTTTTACCTTTTTGCATCAAGGGAGTTAGGGAAGCAGAAGTCGCAATTATGGCTACCATCCCTAAGCCAGCGAGCAAATGAGGACCAAAAAATAGCTTACCATTATTAATATAGGTCACACCCATGGCCGCGATCGCACCAATAACCATCAGGGAAAGTAGCAGTGACCCCATTTGATGGTGTTTGTCATTATACTTACCTTTAATCAGCTCTTTTTTCTCTTCTCCTTGAGCTGTTCTAGTTTTGCGGATTTTTACACCTAGATATAAGGCATAAATACTTATTCCCAACAGTACCCACATGATGACAGGGTGGATAAATTGAGACCAAAGCTTAACTGACTCTGGGATTTCAAGGTTCATAGTGTTCTTAGGAGTTCTTTAAGGATCTTAATAAAAATAACTTAACATAACTTTACCTATAGCAAAAGGCAGAGGGTGACCAGGCAGAAGGCTCCAAGGGAAGAGGTTGACAGATAAAGGTTTGCTGCATTTGGCAAGTGTCCTAAGCGCAGTGCAGTTAGCTATAGTACAAATGACCAATAACTAATGACAAATAACCAATAACCAATAACCAATAACTAATGTCTATCGTTGTCGCTCACAACCTGAGTAAAGTTTATTCTGTAGCAGTAAAAGAACCGGGGCTTCAAGGCACATTGGCTCACTTTTTCAACCGTACCTATCGCCAAGTCAAAGCAGTTCAAGACATTTCTTTGGAAATTGGTATGGGTGAGGTAGTGGGTTTCCTTGGACCTAATGGCGCGGGCAAAACCACCACTCTTAAAATGCTCACGGGATTAATTCATCCCTCCGGTGGTTTAGTGAGAGTGGCGGATCATATTCCCTTTCGTCGTCAAGCTAGCTTTTTACAAAAAATTACCCTAGTTATGGGACAAAAGCAGCAGTTACTTTGGGACTTACCAGCACTAGACTCCCTGAGAATTAATGCTGCTGTCTATGGCATTACCGATAAAGACTTCCGGCATCGAGTGGGGGAACTTACAGAAATGCTGGCACTAGAAGGTAAACTGAACCAGCCAGTGCGGAAACTTTCTTTGGGGGAGCGCATGAAAGCCGAATTGCTAGCAGCACTCCTCCATCAGCCTCAGATACTATTCCTGGATGAGCCAACCCTGGGATTAGATGTTAATGCTCAACTAGGAGTGCGGGAGTTTCTACGGGAGTACAACCGATACACCGGAGCCACTATACTATTAACCAGTCACTACATGGCTGATATCACTGCTCTTTGCCAACGGGTAATAGTGATTCATCAAGGTCAGTTAATTTATGATGGTTCTCTTGAGGGATTGTTAGAGCGTTTTGCTCCTTATCGGGAGGTAAAGGTAGAACTTGCCCAACAGTTACCGGCTGAAAAACTATCTACTTATGGCGAACTAGAAGCAGTAGAAGGATGGGAAGTACGTTTCCTGGTGCAACGAGAGGAACTGACTTCTACCGTATCCCGGATTTTAGCAGAATTGGAAGTGAGAGATTTGAGTGTCACTGAGCCACCCATTGAAGAAATAATTGGTAGAGTTTTTAGTACAGGGGTAGTCTCTTGAACAGAATTATCAAAAAAGCTCAAGTATTCTTCTCGGTTTACTACGCCTACCTGTTGGAATACCGAGCAGAACAAATTTTGTGGCTTTTATCCGGTAGCTTGCCTCTGATTATGATGGGGGTGTGGATGAAGGCATCCCAAGGAGGACAATTTGGTTTGCAACCGACAGATTTTGCTCGTTACTTTATCGGGGTCTTTATCGTTAGTGAGTTGACGGTAGTCTGGGTGATTTGGAATGTTGAAAGGGAAGTAGTGCAAGGAGGGCTTTCTCCCCGACTGCTACAACCAATTGATCCGGCATGGCGTCATATTGCAGAGCATGTTTCTGAAAGATTTGCTCGCTTCCCTTTGATACTATTGTTGCTCATTTTTTTCTTCTTACTGTATCCTCAGGCGTTTTGGCTACCAAGTTTGGGTAGGATATTGCTGTTTATCTTGGTAACAACTATAGCCTTTGCTCTGCGCTTTTTAATCCAATACACCCTAGCCATGTTTGCCTTTTGGACAGAAAGGGCTACTGCTCTTGAAGAGTTTTGGTTTTTATTTCACTTATTTCTCTCTGGCATGATTGCTCCTCTAGAAGTTTTTCCTCCAGTAGTACAAAAAGTGGCATTGTGGACACCTTTTCCTTATCTTATAGACTTTCCTGCATCCGTTTTAATTGGATTACCGATAGATCTGGGACGAAGTATATTGGTAATGTTGGGTTGGACTGTACTATTTTTCCTCTGGAACCGCTGGTTGTGGCGTAGAGGGTTGAAGCAATATTCAGGTATGGGAGCCTGAATAAGTAATAAGCAGTAGTAGGACTTCAGTCCAAAAATAAGCCAGAAACTAGGAAATTTACTACCACCTACCTCCTATTCCAACCTCATATTCTCCTGACTCCTACTCCCCCCGAATACTTATTCAACAAACCCTAAGTAGGGTCTGCTGAATAAGTCAGACAAGGGAGACAAGGAGGACAAGGGAGACAAGGGAAATAATAATTGTAGAGAACGCAAAATGTTCATCATTTGTGCAAGAAAAATGAGCCTATCAATACAATTTCCTTGCATTTTTTCAGGTAAAAAAATGACTGAAAGCACTGTCTGGTATAGCTTACACACTTATGCAGCAAGCCCTAAGTAATCTGAAAACCGACTATTTATTGAATGACATTTCGGATGTAAATTTAGTTGAAGGTGTTAGGTGTTAGGTTATTAGTCAAACGACAAATGACAAACAACAAAAAACAAATAACCAACAACAAATTATCAACGAATTGTTAACATATAACGACCACGACCATCACTGCCAAAAGCATTAACAATTACTTGATAAGTGCCGGTACGAGATAGGGTAAGAGTGAGTTGGGAATTATTGTCTGTTTGACTAATGTCATCATTCTGAGCAATTATTCGACCGTCCGGGTCAAGTACTGCCAAAAAAGGATCAAAATCAGGGCTTGCCAAATTAATGGTCACTGACTGACCAGTACGACCTTCAAAGCTGTAGGCTGTAAATAAACTACCATCACTAGGCAGCTTAGCATCCCTAGAACTCAAAATACCCTGTTGCTGCAAAATAAAGTTAGCCCCGTTGCTGGAATTACCGACACTGGCGGTAGTTACTTGAGCACGTAAACGGTAAGCACCAGCTTGCCCTGCCTCATAGGAATTGGCCATCAACAAGTAGATACCATCCCCTGGCAGAGTCACAATAATTTGGGAGTTCGCAGCGCTACCACTATCATTATCCTGAGCAATTTCTTGGCCTTGGGAATTGAGTAAAATTAAGTAAGGGTTAATTTGCTCACTAATCATATCAATTTGGACTCTTTGACCAGCTCGACCTTCAAAAATATAGAGGTCAAAGAAGCTATTATCAAAGGGCAAAATATTGCTTCTGTGATCCAGTCTACCGGTGAGCAATGAACCATTCAGTACTAATGGTTGAGGACGTAATGCCCCAGAGGATGCCTCCCGGCGCACTGCTGTCCGAGGAGCACGTCTAGCTTGCACATCTGCCAGGAAAGGGAGTACTCGGTCAATAGCGATCGCAAAACCAATGCCAATATTGCCACCACTAAGGCTATCAGTAAAGATCGCACTATTGACGCCAATTAATTCTCCTTGACTATTCAATAATGGTCCGCCAGAGTTGCCGAAGTTGATGGCAGCATCGGTTTGAATTAATCCCCTGTCTCCATCGATGCGGCTTACAATACCTACAGTGAAAGTTCCCTGAAAACGACCGAAGGGATTGCCGATGGCAAATGCTCTCTGACCAACTTGTACAGGATTTTGAGCAAATTGAATAGTAGGTAGATTCCTTTGATTGGGAATTTTGACAACGGCTAAATCCAGGTTATTCCGATCAAAAGCCACTACCTCTGCTTGCAAAGGTCTACCATCTGCCAGAATTACCCTAACAGTTTGGGAACCTTGAACAACATGGGCATTAGTCAAGACCAAACCATCTGGACTAATAATACTGCCACTACCGGTGGTATCACCTGCCTCAATCGAGACTACTGCGGGACTTGCTCTTTGATATACTTGGATATTAGTTTGTTCGTCAACACCTTGAGCCAAAGCACTGTTAGGCTCTAAAGAGACATTGAACAAATTAATCGGAGCAATCCCATCAATAGTAGTAGCACAAATGGTAGCTACGATAGCAACCATGCCAGATGTCGTAATATTCAAGCGCCCAGTACTCATTCTGAATTTCTAGTGGGTGTGGAAGCTAGTCGTTAAGCTATCTCTAGCTTAAATTGACACCAATGACTGCTTCCACCCTCTGCCTGCATTGATTCCTTTGTTAGTTGCGTTTTCCCTTTTTTTTTGCTACATTCATAGAATAAACTTATATAAGCTTATACAAAAGCGGCCTTCCTGAAAGACTATCAGGAAATGCTACGGGATTTACCAAATTTCAGGAAAATCCCATAAAGGTTAAGAAAAAATTATCCGCCGTACAAAAGCTTTAGAGCTACCTTCATTACCTCCCCTAATTGCTCACGACTGGCTTTATTCAGCTCATCTCTAATCTTCTGGAACTCGGATGGTGTTAGTTGGGTGGATATGTTCTCTTTAGCAGCGTTGTGTTGACTAAGCATAAAAACCCATTTGTCGCTAATTTTAAGAGAAGATTATCCCACGGAGAGATGCAAAAATCTTGCAAATAAGTATATAGAACAGGTAATTTAAACAAACTATACACTAGTATACATAGTACTCATTTTTGTTTAAGAAATGTTGCTATTGGCCTAGTCTAGGGTTTGGGAGAATAAGTCATTAGCTTTCAGCTTGAAGATTACCCAGGGATTTTCCACAACCATGCCAGCTTTTTGAGCCACTTATAGCAGTCGCCAGGGCGGTTAATATTCTCAGGTACAGCAAGTTAACAAGGGGCTGCCATCCCCTTGTCCTAATCGCCTTGGCGGTTGCTATATATTCATTTTTCGGCATGGCAAGTATGCTTCCCTAAAAAAGGTAAAATTTCAAAGCAAGGGAAAGCGGACAATCAAGATGAAAGCACAGGTATTCCGAGGAGTTAATCAGCTAAGTTACGAAGAAGTTCCAGTACCAGAACTTGGAGCTGATGAGGTATTGGTACAGGTGCGAGTTGTGGGTTTGTGTCAGTCAGATATCAAAAAAATTTGCTATCCTCTCTACGAACCACCCCGAATCTACGGACATGAAACTGCTGGTGAGATTGCAGCAGTGGGAGAGAATGTTACTGGTTGGCAGGTAGGGCAACGGGTAGTGGTAATGCATCATATTCCTTGTATGCGCTGTAAGTACTGCCTAAATGACAATTTCTCCATGTGTGAGGTTTATAAACAGATCACCACCACTGCTGGATTTATTCCTAGTGGTGGTGGTTTTGCTGAATATGTCAAGGTTCCAGGTCATATTGTACGCAATGGCGGCTTGATTGCGATTCCGGATCCTGTCAGTTTTGAGCAAGCAAGTTTTGTGGAACCGACTAATTGTTGCCTGAAAGCGGTCAAAAAGCTGCAAGTTGCCCCTGGTCAAACTATTTTAATTACAGGGGCTGGTCCGATCGGACTAATGTTTATTATGTTAGTTAAGTATTTTGGTGGTAGAGCGATCGCAACGGATCTTCTCCCCGCCCGCATTGAAAAAGCTAAAGCGGTTGGCGCTGAAGCGGCTTTTGATGCTAGAGATCCTGATTTACCTAGCAAAATCTTCTCCGTCACTGATGGTCTGGGAGTTGACGCCACATTGCTAGCAGTCCCTAGTGATAAAGCTTTTTTCCAAGCTCTAGATTGTACTCGCAAGGGAGGAAAAATTTTATTTTTTGCCGAATTTCCGGAGCAGGCAGAAATACCGATTAATCCCAATATCCTCTACCGTCGGGAACTTGATCTAATGGGTAGTTACAGTTCCTCTTATCGACTTCAGTCTCTGGCTACTGATATTGTTTTTAACCAGCGAATTGATGTTAATTCTTTAATTAGTGACCGCTACCCTCTCCAAAATTTAGCTGATGCTGTTGCTCAAGCGATTAAGCCAACTCCAGATACTTATAAAATTTTGCTTTATCCTGGGGAAAGAAATTAGGAATTGTTATTTGTCATTTGTTGTTTTGCCGGACTCCGTCCCGTTTCGCTCTTACGAAATGTAGCGCTAGCGTCTACGCTTTGCTCACCATCCTCCGTGAAGGAAATTGGGAATTGAATTTTCACACATGGTGGTGAAATTTTTTCATCAGCACTTCCTCCTGCCTTCTGCCTTCTGCCTTCTGCCTTCTACCACCTATCACCTACCACCTACTAACTATGAATGACCCTACTGTTGATCCTCATCCCTGTGTTTTACTGGTAGAAACAGATGAATCTTTAGCTGAGCGAATGAGCTTAGATTTAAAAGAGGCAGGCTACCAGACTTTTATTGCTTCTGATGCTAACAGTGGTTGGCGTCAAGCTTGTGAATTACAACCAGCAATGGTAGTGGTGGATAGAGCTCTCTCTGGAGAATCGGGACTAAAACTGTGTAATCAGTTAAGAAATTCTGGTTCTCGCATACCTCTAATTCTGCTAATGGCTCGTGAAACAGTTAATGATCGAGTTGCTTGTCTGGAGGCTGGGGCTGATGATTATTTCCTCAAACCCTATCGCACTGAAACATTTCTGCAAATGGTGCGTTTTTATTTAGAACCCGAAACAGAAGTAGCTGAACAGTTAAAATTTGGGGAGTTGATTTTAGATCTGACAACTCGTACAGCTAAACGTAATGAACGAGTAATTGACTTGACGATGAAGGAGTTTGAGCTACTCAAGTACTTAATGAGTCATCCTCGCGAAGTATTAACCCGTGAACAAATTCTAGAAAATGTCTGGGGTTACGACTTTATGGGAGAGTCCAATGTCATTGAGGTCTATATTCGCTACTTACGTCTCAAAGTTGAAGATGAGGGTAATAAGCGATTAATCCAGACAGTTCGGGGTGTTGGCTATGTATTACGGGAGTCTTAGAATCAGGCAACTGGGAGCATCCCAACGGGCATTGGTGACAAGTTAAGGCAAAATCGTCGTTGTCAAGGGAGCAGAGGAGCGGAGGAGCGGAGGAGCGGAGGAGCGGAGGAAGAAGAATACAATTTTCCTTAACCCTTGGATTTCCATATATAGGTTTTTTTAGAACCACTACGCCATATATGGGAGTTGACCGAAAAAAACAAGGATACAAGCCCCCGGATTTATCCGTGGAAAAAACAAAGATTCTATCATTATTCCAAGCCCCTGGCTTTAGACATGGGGTCAATCTAAAATCTAAAATCTAAAATCTAAAATTGATTGACACTCATGCACTACCTTTGTTTACAGATTGACAGAGGTGAATAATCACAAAACCTTTATATAACAGTACTTTCGACCTCCCTAACACCTAATACCTAATACCTAACACCTGCGCGAAGCGCTATATATTGTTTAAGCTTATAAAGACTATAATAAATTACATTAAAATTCTTGTGTTTTTTTGATATTGGTAAGGTATACTCATCTATGCATAAGCAAAAGATAACGAAAGTTAAGATAACCTTAATCTTTTAATATTCGTTTGTGCTTGGGTTGATAAGCCCAGCAATAAAATGGGGCAGTGCTACCCTTGTCAAATGGTGCGAAGTGCCAGATTATGGTGTGAGGCTGTTGTAAGCTGTTTACAGCTCAAATTTCAATTAGCGCTAACGTGGGAATCCGCAAATGCGGAGATTAAGACTAACACCTAAAAAACAACCAGAAGGCCAAAGTTCCAAAACGCCAAAAGAAGAGGAACAGCAACTGTTCTGCCATTGATCACGGATGTTAGCAGAGCTAGGTGCTAACTCTTAGCGTCCAAGAGCCCTCCAGAATCAACAAAAAACCTGTACGGCTAAAACTTACTAAGGCAAACCTGTTGATATAAATCTCAGGTTACAGGTGATTTGGGACACATGTTAAAACCATTGCAGCCTTCAATATATATATTAGGCAATACCCAAGTAGTGGACAGATCGAATACTGGCCACTAGGGGCTAGAAAAGGCAGAGCACGAATCCAAAATAGAGCCGATAAGAGGAGGTGAGAGTGATTATGAACCCTGTAACTAATTCTCAGTTATTACGCTTTCTTCAAGAAGAATTAGCGATTCCCAGAGATTCCATCGCGGTAGCGCAACGCCATCGTGAGCAAGACCCTGGACCATTACCAATGATTCTCTGGCAATACGGTTTGATTACGCTTCAGCAATTAGATCAACTCTATGATTGGCTCGAAACAGTCTAAGAGATTCTAGATTTTAGATTTTAGATTTTAGATTTTAAATTTACTCTTTTTCTGTTCAAGACAAAAAACACAATAAAATTTTGGAAAATCTTGCTGCTATTGCCAACCAATTCAAACCTCAGGGTAAAGTCATAAATATTCAGGAATATGGGAATGGCAATATTAATCATACTTTCCTGATAACCTTGGATACCGAAGGAGAAAAGCATTTTATCCTTCAACGGCTCAACACCCAGGTTTTTCGTCGGCCAGAATTGGTTATGGGGAATATGCGCACTATCACTGAGCATATTCACCAACGGCTACAGCATACCTCCAACAGTGGGGAGCGTCCCTGGAAAACGCCTCGTGTGCTACTAACTCAGGATGCTCAAGATCACTGTATTGAACCTAATGGAGAGTTTTGGCGTGCTATCAGTTTTATTGATGCTTCCCAATCTTTTGATACTATCCAAGACACCAAGCACGCTAGAGAAATCGGATATGGGCTTGGTGTGTTCCACAATCTGATCAACGATTTACCCACGGAAAAATTAGCTGATACCCTAAAGGGATTTCACATTACACCGGGCTACCTCCAACATTATGAGCAGGTACTGACAAAAACTAAGATAACTAAATCCCCTGAAGTAGAATATTGCTTGCAGTTTGTTAGCGATCGCAAGTCCTGGGCGAATGTCCTAGAAAATGCTAAGGAGCAAGGTTTACTACCTCTGCGTCCGATTCACGGTGACCCTAAAATCAATAATATCATGATTGACTCTGCTACTGGGCAGGCAGTCAGCATGGTTGACTTAGACACTGTTAAACCAGGTTTGGTTCACTACGATATTGGTGACTGCCTTCGCTCCGGTTGTAATCCCCTAGGAGAAGAAACTCAACAGTGGGAAACAGTTCGCTTCGAGCCGGATATTTGCCAAGTTATCCTCCAGGGCTATCTTGCCGTAGCCAAAGATTTCCTAACTACTACCGACTATAACTATCTCTACGATGCCATCCGTCTGCTAGCTTTTGAACTGGGATTAAGATTTTTTACGGACTATTTGGCAGGTAATGTTTACTTCAAAGTTAAGGAGCAGTCACAAAATCTTACTAGGGCACTAGTTCAATTCAAGCTCACTGAGAGTATCGAATCCCAAGAAGTTGCCCTTCGTGGTATGATTCAGGATTTGCAATGAATGAACAGAGTTTCTCCCTACAACCCTTTGCCTCAACTAGCCCTTTAACCGATTGCGAGATAGTTGGCAGCATAACCCGCCACCATCAAACCCTAACTATCTCCTATGAACTCCACTGTCAACTAACAGAACTAGTAATTCCTACTTCAGCAAGTAAACCTGCTCGCAAGGATGGGTTGTGGCAAGAAACCTGTTTTGAGTTCTTTGTTGGAGTTAAGGATTCTCCCCAATATTGGGAATTCAACTTATCGCCAGCAGCAGATTGGAATATTTATCGATTTGCGGCTTATCGGCAAGGGATGGAAGAAGAGAAAGTTTTTATCTCGCTCCCGTTTAGTGTTGAGCAACAATCAGATATGTTGCGGCTTACCTTAGAAGTAGATTTGGCTCAGTTTGTTAGTGCTAACCAAATACTGGAAGTTGCCATCAGTGCAGTAGTTAAACTCAAAGAAGGCGAGGTGAGTTACTGGGCATTAACTCATCCCGACTCTAAGCCAGACTTTCACCACAGAGACAGTTTTATTCTGGAATTGACCAAAAATATGGGATTCAAGCCCCGTCCTAGCCTTCGGCAACGCTATGCGAACTAGGACGGCTTTTCCTCTTGCAGCCTATCAATCCAACTTTCTATAAGCTGAGTCATAGTTTTTTCCCGTTGCTCAGCAATGCGCCTAAGCTTCTCTAGTCTCAGTTTAGAAACACGAACACTTAGTCTCTCTTTTTGCATAATTAGCTACCCGCTGGCTACCCAATTATGTTATCATAGTTGCTATGAAAGCACGTTATCGCTACCGAATTTATCCAACAGTGGGGCAACAAATGGCACTAGCCAAGTTGTTTGGGTGTTGTCGTGTTGTTTTTAACGATGCTTTAGCTTTCTGTATTGAACAGTATCAAAAAGGAGAGAAAAAGCCGAAAAACGGAGAACTTCAGAAAAGATTTATTACTCAGGCGAAGAAAACTCTTGAACGCCAGTGGTTAACTGAAGTTTCTAATATTCCGCTGCAACAATCTCTCAATGATTTAGAGCAAGCTTATCAGAACTTTTTCAAGTCTTGCAAGGGACACAGAAAAGGTAAACCAGTTAGACCACCACGCTTTAAGAAACGTCATGCCAAGCAATCAGCAAGGTTCAGGCAAGGAGGGTTTAAAGTTACTCAAAACTTCGTTAAGTTGGCCAAGATTGGGAAAATCAAGATTGTCTGGTCTAGATCACTACCAGTACAACCGTCATCGGTCACTGTTATCAAGGATGCTGCCGGAAGATACTTTGTTAGCTTCGTTGTTGAGATAGCCTCCTGTGTCTTGCCCAAGACTGAAAACAGTGTTGGCATCGACCTGGGTATTGCTACTTTTGCCACCCTGGACAATGGTCAAAAAATCGATGCCCCTAAACCTTTGAAAAAACGCATCAATCGACTGCGTAGATTGAGCAAGAACCTATCCAGAAAAAACCGAGGCAGTAATCGGTATGAGCTGGCTAGAAAACGCAAAGCCAAACTGCAAGCTAAGCTCAAAGATACTCGCACAGATTTTCTGCACAAACTATCCACCCAGATAATCCATGAAAACCAAACGATTGTCTTGGAGGACTTGAATGTTGCAGGAATGCTCAAAAACCGAAAACTGTCGAGAGCTCTCAGCGATTTGGGTTGGCGACAATTCCGAACCTATCTCGAAGGAAAAGCTGAAAAATACGGTCGTGAGTTTCGAGTAATCAGCCGTTGGGAGCCAACAAGTCAGACTTGTTCTTGCTGTGGATTCCGTGGTGGCAAACTCGATCTTTCCATCAGGGAATGGACTTGCCTAAACTGTGGCGCAACACACGACCGCGATATCAACGCCGCAAAAAACATCAAAGTCGCCGGGGGGCACTCGGAGACTCAAACCGGACGTGGAGGAAAGCGTAAGACTTTCGTCAAGGAAGCAGTATCCTGTGAAACGTCAACCCAACGAGAGTACGTTCAGTTAGCGCTGTTCGACTAGTAGGAATCCCCGTCCTTCCAGGGCGGGGAGGATGTCAACGCCTAAGGCTTTGAAGGCAGGAGGGAATTATAACTATTTATCCTAACTTGATATTAGGATGAAAATTTCTTTTTCTCCGCGTCTCCGTGTCCCCGCGTCCCCGCGTCTCTTTCCAATCAGAAGGCTCCTAAATCACTCCCAACTTAGCTAAACGCTCAATAGTTTCTTGCTGAGTTTGGATAAAGTGTTTACGCTCTACCTCTGTATCCAACATAGTATTAGCAGGGTAAAAGTGGGATTGTTGATAAGTGTCAGCATAGAGTAAGGAGCGATGTCTAGCCAGCATATTGTTCATACCACCTCGGCGACGGTAGCGTCGCAAGGCAGCTAAATCAATCTCCGCAAAAGCTGCCATACTCTCTCCAGCAGCAGTTTCAGTTAACACGATGCCCCGATAATCAATTATTTTCGAGCCACCATCCACTGAAGCAGTAGGAATAGGAGTATTGGCGATACCGGCAGTATTAGCTGAAATCACATAAGCCATATTTTCCACAGCGCGGGAGATTTTAGCTGCTTCTTTAGGCATTCGTGCACTGCCGTAAATTTCGGATGTGGGGTGGAGAAAAATTTCCGCTCCTCGTGTGGCTAAGGAACGGGCTACTTCTGGAAACAAAATTTCATCAGAAGCCACAGCCGCAAGATTACCAATCGCTGTTTTTGCCACAGGAAACACTCCATCAATACCATAGCAGTCGAGATAACGTTCCCAAACATCGTGGGGAGTGGGAGCAAACATAGAGTTGAGTCGGCGATAGCGCAAGATGATGTTGCCGCTGGGATCTAGGACAAAACAAGCTTGGAAGTACAATCCTGGAAAATTAGGATCGAGTTCATAGGCATTGCCTGCGAGAAATATACCCTGTTTCTGGGCAATCTCCCCCAGGCTTTCATATAAAGGGTCTGTCATTTCCAAACAGGCTTTTTGAGCCCAAACAGTCAGTGACTCCCCCAGAGGAAAACCTGTGAGTAAATATTCTGGCAGCACCACTAACCGACAATCAGCACCGATAAAGGCAACACTAGCAGCAATTTGTCTCCCTAGTTTATCAATAGTCTCTTGCATTAGCGATCGCGCTTCGTCTCGGTTCTGTGCTTGGTTCACTGCTTGGCAAGTTACCTGAAGTGCCAATGCTCTGAAGGAATCTATTTTACTCATAGGTGGTTTGGGAATTAAGAATTAAGAAGGTCGAATTGGGAAGGTCGAATTGGGAAGGTCGAATTGAGAATTGGGACTTCTGCCTCCTCAGCTTCCTCAGCTCCCTCAGCTCCCCCAACTCCCTCAGCTTCCCCAGCTTCCTCAGCTCCCCCAACTCCCCCAGCCCTAATTAAGGGCATGATTATAGATAGATATATCAACTTCACCTGGTAAGCTCAAGAATGAGAAATTCTCCAGTTGCGATCGCCCGAGGCATAGCAGCAAAACTCATTACAATTTTTAGTGGGACTTTGACCTTCATTGCTAAAAAACTGAAAGGATTAGGTATCCCTATTGGAGTTGTAGCAGGAATAATTTTTGCTCTTAGTCTTAACATCGTTACCTGGGAAGAAATCTCTACCGTTTGGTCAACTATCTGGAATGCTACTTTTACTCTAATTGCCCTAATCATCATTGCCCTCATTCTTGACAAAGCAGGTTTTTTCCGCCTGCTGGCTCTTCAAGCAGCCTATTGGAGCCTAGGACGTGGGCGTCTACTTTTTATATTGGTACTTCTACTAGGAGCTTCAGTCGCAACTTGCTTTACTAATATGGGTGCAGCTTTAATCTGGACATCCACTGTAATAGAAATGCTGCTGTTGCTGGGTTTTAGTAGCAGAGCTATTTTAGCATTTGTCTTCGCTGCCGGTTTATTTGCCGATGCCACCAGCTTGCTACTACCGGTAAGCAATTCAGTTAACCTCATCTCCACAGACTATTTCGATATTCCCTTTTTGCGCTACTTCCTAGTTATGCTACCAGTGAGTTGTGTCGCGATCGCGACAAGTTTGGGCGTCCTTTGGTTCTTTTTTGATCCCTATATCCCCACCAAATACAGAGTTCCCAATTTACCCTCATCCGAGCAAGTCATTTGTGATCCCCTAGTCTGTCAATGGAGTTGGGCAATTGTCGGGTTACTCCTCATTGGCTATTTGGTTGCTCAAGCTTTAGCTATTCCCGTTTGCCTAATTGCCGGGGGCGCTGCTGTGATTCTGCTGATTTTAGCAGGACGTTGGTTCCATAATAGCCCCGCAATTATTCCGGTTAACCAGTTAGGGCAGGAAGTTCCCTGGCTTGCAATTTTATTAAGCTTGGCGATGTGCTTGGTCGTCATCGATTTGGGTAATGTTGGCATGATCGAGCTATTGAGCCAACTCTTAGAAGAACTAGCTAACTGGGGACTAACTCTGATTGCTACTGGTACTGCTTTCCTGGCAACTCTGCTATCTAGTGTGATCAATAATCTACCAACAGTACTGATTAATGTCCAAGCAATTCAAGGTACCACTGGTCTAGATCCAACTATTCAAGAAGTGATGGTATACGCCAATGTCATTGGTTGTACTATTGGAGCAAAGATTTCACCAATTGGCAGTCTCTCTACTCTCATTTGGCTGAATATTTTGGCCAGAAAAAGACTTAATCTCAACTGGGTTCAATACACCCGCATGGCCATCATCTTAACCATACCTGTGTTGTTTGTGAGCCTGTTGAGCTTAGCAATGTGGTTACCTTGGTTGATTGCTTGATTTTTTAGATTGACGCATAATATCAATTATACCAAATCCGGTTTACCTTCAACCGCAAGAAGGCTCACACCGAATTCTTGGAATCGGTGTTGAGATGAATTGCACCGCAGAGTTTGGAGCAGATAATGAGTCAATCCATTCTTCCAAAATTGTTGCGAGCGTCTTATCTTAATTTTTCGCCTCAGCTCTCTTTTCTACTTAATCTTTTTTCTTTAGGGGATTCCAGGTTAAGGCTAAGTTACTTGACAAATGTGTCAAACAGTTCTCCCTCCGCTCCTCCGCTCCTCCGCTCCTCTACTCCTCCGCCCCTCCGCTCCCCACCCTTTTTTTCGCTCACCCGGTTAGGGGTGGGTTCTCCTGCCTTCAAAACACTATTTTTCCTCACCAGCATGATAGGAACTGCGTACCAAGGGACCAGAACGAACATGAGCAAAACCCAGATTACGGGCGATCGCACCTAGTTGCTCAAATTCTTCTGGTGTCCAATACTTTTGTACTGGCAGATGCTGGAGAGAAGGACGCATATACTGACCTAGGGTAAGGCGATCGCAGCCAATATTACGCAAATCGACCATTGCCTCAATCACCTCCTCCTTGGTTTCACCATGTCCTAGCATTAATCCTGACTTAGTGGGAATAGTGGAGTCAAAGGTTTTGACAATCCGCAGCACATCAAGCGATCGCTGATATTGAGCTCCTCGCCTTACCCGTCCCTGTAGGCGTCGCACTGTCTCAATATTGTGGTTATAGCAAGCAGGATTAGCCTGAACTACTGTTACTACTCGTTGGCGTTGTCGGTCTGCTCCTGTCTGGCGATCGTTACCTTTCCCTCCCCAAAAATCCGCTGTCAACACCTCAATTTTGGTTTCTGGGTTTAACTTACGGATAGCATCCATGGTGGCAACAAACCAACTAGCACCCTGGTCTGGTAAATCATCTCGTGCTACGGAAGTCAATACCACATAACGCAAGCCCAACAGACGCACAGACTCCGCCACTTTTTGCGGTTCATCAGGGTCAAGAGGCATGGGAGCATGACCCTTATCAACTTGACAAAAGGCACAAGAACGGGTACAAGTAGCTCCCATGAGCAGAAAGGTAGCAGTCTTTTGGGCATAACACTCGCCCCGATTAGGACAGCGTCCCTCTTCACAAATAGTGTGGATGTGTCGCTGTTTAATAATGCGCTGTACCGTTGAGAGCTCACTGGCTTTACCAATCGGGCGTCGCAACCAGGTAGGCAAAGCCTCAATTTCTGAGTGCCACTGGTCTTTAACTGGCAAAGTGGTCACCGATTGGTCAAGTTCTGTAGGCAAATCCATAATTCTTTTTATAGGTTACCAACAAGGAGGAATATCTTTAACCTTGTAACATACAAGAGTAATCGCGTTTGTTATGTAGAGATGTTAGTTTATTTTTAAATAAGCCGCTATTCATTCCCAGTTCCATACCCATAGGGTGGTTCCAGGGATCGATGGAGGGCACAAACTTGGTAAAATCTAAGTGTGGGTAAGGTCGCACAAAAGCTAACTATAGAGCTTGCACTCGTTTCCTAAGTACCTCATAATAGGAAACTCTTAACAGGGAGCAGGGAACAGATATCAGGATTTTTAGTTATTTTTTGTCTTAAAGGATACATTAACATTTTTTAACCACAAGATATGACTTTGACTCCTTCTCACTCCTGAATCCTTAACTTGAGAGCTAAAAATTGAAGGTACAAGCTCTGAGACCCCACGGAGGCAATTGCATCCGTAACTAATGAGGTGAAGCCAATCAAATCCTGTTGCCTTCCCCCCAAGGGGGGATAAAGGTGGGTCGCCTGTTGCCTTTGCCAATTTTTGAGCCAGAGTTTAATTCTTCCTCCAAAAATTGTAATTTTTCTGAAATCACCTCTTCTAAGGAGTTAATCGTGGCAACTCATAAAATTTTAGTAATCGATGACAGTAAGGTTATCCGGATGCGTGTTAAAGGAATGTTACCGGCTGGTAACTTTGAAGTTCTCGAAGCCAAAGATGGTATTGAAGGACTAGATTTAATTCGCCAGGAACATCCCAACCTGATCATGTTGGATTTTCTCCTCCCGAAAATGAGTGGTTGGGAAGTATTTCAGCAAATTCAAACCAGCAGTGATCTACAGAAGATTCCTTTAGTACTTATGTCTGGTAGAAAGGAAGAAGTAACGGAGAAAATTACTGAACCTTTTGAATATTTTGCTTTTGTTGAGAAGCCTTTCGAGCAAAAGGAGCTACTCGCAGCAATCAAGGAGGCAATGACAAAAGCGAAAAAACGTCCAGCACCTACACCTGACCCTACACCTGTAACCTCTTCAGCAGCACCAACAGCAGAAATTGAAGAGTTAAAAGCCAAAATTGCCACCATGCAGACTGAAATTGATGGGTTGAAGAAGCAACTAACTCAGATTGTATCTTTCATCAAACAAAAATTGAAGTAGTTTGTCATTTGTTGTTTGTTGTTTGGAAATGGGGAATGGGGAATGGGGAAGGTCGAAGGTCGAATTGGTAATATCTTCCTTGTCCCCCTTGTCGGGTGAACGAAATTTTGGGTGGGATTTCTTGAGCTTTGTATCCAAAAATTATCAGTTCTCTCTTCTTCCTCTGCTCCTCTGCTCCTCCGCTCCTCCGCTCCCCACCCTTTTTTCGCTCACCCCCCCTTGTCTCCCTCAGCTTCCTCAGATCCTCTGCTCCCCCAGCCCTAATCCAACTCCCGACGTCCTTCTAACGCTCTTGCTAAAGTAACTTCGTCAGCATATTCTAAATCTCCTCCCATGGGTAAACCAAAAGCAATTCGTGTCACTGTAGTAAAAGGCTTAAGTAGCTGACCAATGTAAAGTGTGGTAGTTTCCCCCTCTACACTGGGATTAATTGCCAGAATTACCTCTTTAGTCTTTTGCTGACTCACCCGCTGCACTAACTGCTGAATGTGTAACTGATCCGGTCCAATCCCTTCCATGGGAGAGATGACACCTCCAAGTACATGATATTTACCACGGTACTCCCGGGTTTTTTCGAGGGCAATCACGTCACGGGAGTCAGCTACTACACAAATAGTGCTGTTATCCCGATTAGTATTACGGCAGATTTCGCAAACGGGGTCAGCGGAGAGGTGAAAGCAAACTTGACACAAGCCTACTTGCCTTTTTGCTGCCACTAAAGCTTGTGCTAAGGCTTGTACCTCAGCTTCTGAACGCTTGATAATATGTAATGCTAATCGCTGAGCCGTTTTGGGACCGACTCCTGGTAGTCTTTGCAGTTGCTCAATCAGATGAGCTAAGGGTCTTGTGTAAACCGTTGTCTTCTCTCCCGGTCTTTTCTTACACTACTATAGCAATCTTACTACGGGAGATCAGATGCAGCAATCAAGCTAGTGCAAGGGTTAGAGCGGATATTTTCTTCGGGGTGAACGAAATTTTGGGTGGGATTTCTTGAGCTTTGTATCCAATAGCTATAAGTTCTCTCTTGTCCTCCAGCTTCCTCAGCTCCCTCAGCTTCCTCAGCTTCCTCAGCTCCCTCAGCTTCCTCAGCTCCCTCAGCTCCTCACACCCCCACACCTTTTTTCGCTCACCCTTTTCTTCGGGTCTTATTGAGAATTGCTATATACTCTAATGTATAGAAATATTAATTAATCTTCAATAATATTGATGATTCCATGACAAAACTCTTAGAGGAATTCTTAACGAATGTCTCCACACTGTTTACAGATGAATTATTCTCAATTGGCAGAGAAGAGATTTCTATCCGAGACGTAATTCATCTGATTGTCTGGCATTTGATAGTTATTGTACTTTGCCGCCATCTCAGAAATTTCCTCAAAAAACGATTGCTCGTCAGGCTAAATATTGATGAGGGTAACCGAGAAGCGATCGCTACCATCATCAGTTATACAATTGGTACTTTAGGCATATTGATTGTCTTGCAAGCTAGTGGCTTAAATGTTACTTCTTTAGCGGTAGTCGCTGGTGGCTTAGGGGTGGGAATTGGCTTTGGACTACAGGACATAACCAAAAACTTTGTTAGTGGTTTTACTTTACTATTTGAGAGAACCATTAAACTGGGGGATTTTGTGGAATTCGATGGTTTATCAGGATATGTCTCAACTATTTCCCTGCGAACTACCCTCATCCGTACTAGAGAAGGTGGACATGTGGTGGTTCCCAACAGTAAAATAGTTGAAAGTAAAGTTCTTAACTGGAGCTATGATAATTACCATGCCCGAATTCATATTCCAGTGGGAGTTGACTATGGAAGTGATCCAGTAATAGTAACAGAAACTTTATTAAAGTCTGCTTATATGGAGCGATACGTTTTACACGAACCTGCACCGTTAGCACTTTTTACCGGTTTTGGGGAGAGTTCCTTAAATTTTGAACTACGGGTTTGGGTTAAACGAATTGATAAAGAGCCAGATATCAAAAGCTCATTGAACTTCATCATTGAATATAACTTACGTCAACAAAGAATCACTATTCCTTATCCCCAAAGAGATTTGTGGCTCAAGAATCCAGAAGTATTGAATCCCATCAGACTACAGAGGAAAAATAACCAAGCTACAAGCTACTTACCACACCAGGAATTAACTGAGCAACAAGAACCTCCTCGGCCATTAACCGTTAAGGATTTGCTGTGTCAGGTAACTTACTTTGAAAACTTTACCGATTTAGAAATACGACAATTGATTGAAATTGGGTATCGCAGACGCCTCAGAGCATCGGAAATTTTATTTCATGAAGATGAACCAGGTAATGCTTTTTATATTATATTAACCGGTTCTGTAGAAGTATTTGTCGCAAAAATTCACAAGTATCTCACTACCCTAGAAGCTGGTAAATTTTTTGGAGAGCTATCTTTACTCTTAGGAATTCCTCGTACTGCAACGGTTCGAGCCCTAGAAGATACTATGTTGTTTGTTATTAACAAAAAAGGTTTTGAAAATCTGCTACAAGAGCAGCCAGGTTTATCTGAAATTATTATCGAAGAATTAGGAAAGCATCAAGAAGAGTTAACTCAGCGACAACAAGAACTACGAAAATTAGGGCTAGTAGATCAAGAAGAAGATGACAAAAATCCTGTAATTTGGGTTCGTAAGCGTTTGAACAAGCTCTTTGGTCTTTGAAGTCCCATCTGAAAACTATTCAAAAAAAAGGTAGAAGGCAGTCCCGATGAAAAAAAAAGTTCACCATCAGGTCATGAAAGTGGGTTCTTCCCTGTTGCCTACTTTCAAGTCAGAAGGACCCAAGGGAAGTTGACTAGTTTATCATCTTATTTTGACGTAGAATTTTATCCTATTCCCTATGCCCCATTCCCGGCTTCGTCAGACGCTGATTATTTATTACTTATTACTTGTTACTTGTTACTTATTCCCAAGCCTTATTTAGAGATGCTATAAACAAGTTAGGGGGATGGTGCAGTCAATTGAGGACTTATGATTAGCAACAGTTAAGTTAATATCAAAATAAAATTAGCTCTATGTATAATAAACCCATTCACGTACTATTAGTCGAGGATAGCCCCAGCGATGCTAAATTACAGCGCCATCGCTTTTCGCGCCTGGATCAGGAAAAATGGCAACTAGTACATGTTGAGAGTCTAGCTCAAGCTATCAACCGTTGTCATGAATTTACTTTTGATGTAGTCTTACTAGACCTTAATCTACCCGACTCCGATGGATTAGAGACAGTAGTCGAATTCCGTGCAGCAGTACCGAATATCCCAGTTATTGTACTGACGGGCTCAGATGATGATGAACTAGCAATTGGAGCCATTTCACAAGGGACACAAGATTTTTTGTGCAAAGATAAAATTGACATTCCCTTATTAGTTCGTACAATCTACCATGCTATTGAACGGGAGCAAATACTCAAGCAGTTGCAAGAAAGTGAGCAACGTTTTCGGGCAGTATTTAACCAAACGTTCCAATTCATGACCCTGTTGACACCAGAAGGAACGATTCTAGAAATGAACCAGACAGCCCTTGAGTTCAGCAAAGTTAAACAAGAGGATTATGTTGGTTTACCTTTGTGGGAGAGCAATGCCTGGAATTACTCCCTAACCAGTCAAAATTGGCTGAAAATTGCTATTGCTAAGGCACGTAATGGTCAATTAGTCCGAGAAGAAGTTCAAATTCGCTCTGCTGAGGAGGCAATCGTCTGGATTGACTTTTCTCTCAAACCTTTAACAGATGAAGCAGGTAAAGTAATTTTCTTGATTGAAGAAGGCAGGGAGATTAGCGCACGTAAATATAGGGAACTTAACGCACGCCAACAAGCTCAGGCAGAAATTCTTCGAGTTTGGGAGCAAGAACAAGAACTCAATCAAATTAAATTAAACTTTGTTTCTATGGTTTCCCATGAATTCCGCACTCCCCTCACTACAATTCACACTTCTAATCATTTACTCGAACAATACTATCAACATTTACCGGAGGATAAAATAGGAACATACCATACTTCTATTAAAAAAGCAGTTAACCGTATAACAAGTCTTTTAGATGATGCACTGATCATTGGCAAAAATGTCTCGAAAAAACTCAAATTTGAACCAGAAATTTTAAATTTAGTACAATTCTGTGACCGTCTGGTTTCTGAACAACAACCAAAAGTCACTAATAATCGTCAAATTATTTTCACTCATAAAGGAAAATGCAACAATGTCTACATGGATAAATATCTTTTACAGCAAATGATTAACAATCTACTTTCTAATGGTATTAAGTTTTCTCTTGAAGGTAGTACTATCAAGTTTGATCTCTCCTGTCAGGATGAAGTAGCAACATTCTGCATTCAGGATCAGGGTATTGGTATTCCGCCAGAAGATCTAGACCGAGTGTTTGAGTCTTTCTATCGCGCTAGCAATGTAGGTAACATTCAGGGAACAGGACTAGGGTTATCGATTGTTAAAAAGGCTGTAGATTTACATGGTGGCCAGATTTTGCTAGAAAGCCACATAGGTCTTGGAACAAATGTTCTGATTAATCTGCCCCTTAATTCATATCTGAGCAAAGTTAAAGTATGAAGTGTAGCGATTGCAAAGAATGCATGAGTCCTTAAGATTGAAATCATCGACTTAGGATGCTAATGATTTATTGGAACTAGCTTGGCTCTTGGTTTTAGTTGCTCGTTTGCCCCAAGGTTTTAGAACAGAGATGCCAATGATAACAACTAAAAAAATAACCTGAATTAGAGTTCCGAGCAACACACCTCTAGCATCAAATCCATAGATTGGATTACCAAGTGCTTGTAGTCCCTGTTGTCCTGACAGTTTCTCAGCAGTATTGCCCCACGGAAATAGCCAAAACGTTCCAAATACAATCAATCCAGTCGTTAGAACCCATTTCGTAATCACCCAATAAAACTTGGTAAATCCATAGTTTGTCCCCCAACAAAGGAATGTTGCCGTAACAACAGAACCAATTGCAGAGGGAATCACGATCCAATCATCCAACAGATTAATCTCAGATCTTGCACCAAGTTGAACATTGACCTGTGAAGTTAGGGAATAGGGAATAGGGAATAGGGAACAGTGATAAGATTTGACGATTTCAGTACTGAAATTGATTGTTATCAGGCAGGATATTCAGTATTTTTGTACTGGTGCAAGATGTGAGTTAATTGCAGAGTCGAGGGCATTAAGTACATCTGCACTAGTAGATTTGGTATTTCTCAGGGACAGAAGAAACATACCTAACACCTAACACCTAACTCACGGTTCGCTCAAATCAAATGCCTCTAGCCCAATAAATCACCCAAGAGTGTAGTCTGGGTAAGTAGTTGAGAGATGAGACAGGCTTGATAAATTGAGGGAAACTCACTCGGAAAGAGCTGACGACCTACCAGTAATCATCCATTGGCTTCAACACATGGGGATTGAAGAATTAATTGACCTTGAGCTACCAACTCCTCACGGCAATCGGCGGGGATTAAGCTATGGGCAATTAGCTTTCTTTGTTATTAACCTATATTACTAGTCAAGCCGACCATCGACTCTGTGCGGTTGAGCCGTGGGTGGTATTACATCATCAAACTTTGGAATGGGCTACCGGTTGGAAAATTGGTTTAAAAGATACCACTGATGACCGATTAGCTGACTTATTAAAGCTGTTGGGTTCTTCTCAACATCAAGCCATAGAGACCATCTTTACTAAGCTAGGACAGCATCTAATACGTGCTCATGAGTTGCCCACTGACCAAGCTCGTAGTGACACCACCAGTTTTTCAGTGTACCATCAACCTCCAGAACAAAATAATGGAGAATCTTTGCTGAACTTTGGCTATAGTAAAGACCACCGCCCAGACTTGAGACAATATCGTCAAATGTTGGCGACTTTAGACCCGTTAGCTCTACCGGTATTGGGAGCAACTTTACCAGGTAAAGGAGCAGACGAATCTCATTATCTACCTACTTGGAGACAGCTCACAGAAATTATTGGACACAAAGAGTTTTTATTCCTAGCCGACGTGCTTTGCATCTAGTTGGGGAAATCAACTCCAAAATTCACTATGAAAAGGTCTATGAAGGCAGCGGTCGTCCCTGTGCCAAAACTCCT
>JAAHFP010000041.1 GCA_010672925.1 Symploca sp. SIO1C2
ACGAAGGATTCCCCATACTAGTACAAGGATTTTAAGCCCACAGATGCAACTTCCTTGCACTTTTGAAGAAAAAAATTGCTTGAAAGCATCGTCTGGCATGGCTTATACACTTATACAGCAAGCCCTACTTAGATCTTGCACCAAGTCGAAAATTGACTTGTGAAGGTAGGCAATAGGCAATAGTGATAAGATTGGACGTTTTCAGTACTGAAATTGATTGTTTCAGTTTCCGTTGTTCAGTATTTTTGTACTGGTGCAAGATCTGAGTTATACAGCAAGCCCTAATTAGAAGCAATTCTACACTCTAATTAATGGATACTTGCTCTTGGCAATGTAGTGTTCATCAAGAGCACGTCTGAGCATCATCTTGATCACAGCCTGACG
Organism: Symploca sp. SIO1C2; assembly: GCA_010672925.1. GTDB lineage: Bacteria > Cyanobacteriota > Cyanobacteriia > Cyanobacteriales > Coleofasciculaceae > Caldora. The sequence continues at coordinate 385 of JAAHFP010000041.1, forward strand.
GCTGATACCCAATTCATCTGCCATTTTGTCAAGTTCAGCAAGCATCGGCTGTGGGATGTCAAGATTAGTCTTGTTGATATTCTCTCTAGAGCGTGAGCTCATTGTACGAGGTCTTCCTACCCGTGTTGTAGTAGGATCGAAATATTGATCCACAACTTCTTCACCAGCCTCAATTTTTTTTTCCAGTTCATCAGTGGAGATATTGCTCATAGATGTCTCTTTCTCTACGTGTACTTTTCCAATAGGTAACTAGCCAGATATATTCCCTTTCCTCATCGTAGCGTTCCTCATAAATCACGGAGATCAAAGTATTTCTAAGATATCCAATGGCAATGAACTGCTGTGGATCATCTCTTTTCATTCGCTCGACATAATGACTAGCAAAAAGATCGGTGACTTCTTCGAGGAAGTAACCTCTCTGTGTTTTAAGACCTTGGCTTTTACTGTCATCCCAGTCAAATCGCATCTTTTTTCCTATTATCTAGGAAATCATAACAAATTTGATTTTTGCTAGACAAGGGATGGAGTAGAACTCTTTGATACCAAATCACAGTTTGCTACCCCCCTCTAAAGATTCTCAAGCAGCAACAGAAGCTTGAGGACGAGCAAAAATCATCCTTCCGGCAGAAGTTTGTAAAGCCGAGGTAACAATGACTTCTACTTCTCCACCGATGTAAGTAATTCCATCTTCTACAACTACCATCGTGCCATCATTGAGATAACCAACTCCCTGAGAAGCTTCTTTACCTTGCTTCAGAATTTTCAGTTCAAGGGTATCACCAGCTAGATAAATTGGGCGTACTGCTTGGGCAAGGTCATTAATATTGAGTACCGGAATCCCCTGTAAACTGGCAACTTTATTTAAGTTGTAGTCGTTGGTCATTAGAGTACCATTGATTTCCAGGGCAAAACGGACTAATTTGGTATCTACTGTGGCATTATCTTCGTAATCAGCGGGGTGAATTACAACCCTGTCTGGAAAAGCTTCTTGCATTCGGTTGAGGATATCCAAACCTCGTCGTCCCCGAATACGCTTTTGATCATTGGCAGCATCCGCCAGTAACTGTAACTCTTGTAAGACGAACTGGGATACCAATATTTGTCCTTCAACAAAACCAGTATTGAGCAATTCTTCAATGCGACCATCAATGATCGAGCTAGTATCCAAAATTTTACTCGAAGCTTGCTTGAGAGTACCTTCCCCTACCAACATAGTTTCCACACTGTTGGGGTTAATCAGCCGTAAGAAAGTTCCACCGTGGGTATCTGCCAAACTAACCCCAAGAAAGGCAAACATCACACTGCCCAAAATGGCTGTCAAAGGTTTGATAAAGGCAAACTCTCCAGGAATCGGCAGCAAGAAAATCGGTGCCAGCATTAAGTTAGCCAAAAGCAATCCAATGATCAAGCCAACTGCCCTGGTCAAAGTCACCTCAATAGGGGTTTTGCGAACTTGAGCTTCTACACGACGATAGGTAGTCTGTACGGTTAAACCTATCGCTAAGCCAATAATGGCAGCAAAACTTGCAGTGATCCAGCGCACAGCTTCCAAATTAGTGATCTGAGCTTGCACATTGATGGGCAGTAATTCAACACTGCTAAAACCAACTCCTGCCGCTGCTATGATGAAAATGAAAATGATGATGAAGTCCAGCATTGTTAGATTTTAGATTTTAGATTTTAGGTTTTAGATTTTAGGTTTTAGATTACAGGTTACAGTATTTACATTAAAGTAGAAACAAAGTGTTAAATTTACTAAAGAATTCTGAAAAATTTAATAGTTTTATAACTCCTCGTTCTGCTTATATTCATATTCCCTTCTGCCGACGCCGCTGCTTCTACTGCGATTTTCCCATTTCCGTAGTAGGAGACCAAGCAACTGGCAGTACCTCCGGCATGATTAAGCAATATGTCGAAGTATTGTCTCAAGAAATTACTACTACACCAGCATTAGGAAGTCCTTTAGAAACAATTTTTTTTGGAGGTGGCACACCTTCTCTACTGGCGGTCGAACAATTAGAACAGATCTTAAAACAACTGGAGCAACAGTTTGGTATTGCTGCTGATGCAGAAATTTCTATGGAAATGGATCCAGGAACCTTCAGCCGGGAGCAATTAAAGGGATACCAGAATGCTGGAGTAACCCGAGTCAGCTTAGGGGTTCAAGCATTTCAAGATGAACTGCTAAGGGTTTGTGGGCGATCGCATAACCTTAATGATATCTTTGCAGCAGTTGACTTACTACGCCAAGTAGAGTTTCCCGACTTTAGCCTAGATCTGATTTCTGGATTACCTCATCAAACTCTAAAACAGTGGGAGGAATCCTTAGAAGCAGCTATTGACATAAGTCCTAACCATATTTCCAGCTATGACTTGATTGTGGAATCTGTAACGGCTTTTGGACGTCGGTACTCTCCAGGGACAAAACCCTTACCAACGGATGAAACTGCTGCCCAAATGTACCGCAGAGCTCAACAAATTCTCACCAGCGCTGGTTATGATCATTATGAGATTTCCAACTATGCCTTGCCTTCCCATCAATGCCGTCATAATCGAGTTTATTGGGAAAACCGTCCCTTTTACGGCTTTGGGATGGGGGCAGCTAGTTATGTTCAAGGGTATAGGTTCACTAGACCCCGCACTAGGAAAGAGTATTATCTTTGGGTCAAAAAGCTGATGGAGGCAGATGGTATCTTAGATTGTCCACATACTCCAGCAGAGGATATTTTATTAGAAACCCTGATGTTAGGACTGCGGTTAGCAGAGGGTCTGAATCTATCCATCCTCACTCGGCAGTTTGGAGAAGCAACCCTAGAAAAAATTTGGGCTTGTTTACAGCCTCACTACCGTCATGGCTGGGTAGAAGTTTTAGATACAGAAGGACAACCGGTTAAGCTGCAAGAGGCTTCCCGGCTACCGATAACTGGTAAGTTAAAGCTAACGGATCCCGAAGGGTTTTTGTTTTCCAACACAGTGTTGGCTGATTTGTTTGCAGAGCAAATTGTTTAGAATTGGGAATTGGGAATTGGGAAAAAATTCAGTATATTTGTAGGGGCGGGTTTAGGGTCACCGTTAATACATTTGGCGATAGCTTTTGTACAAAACCCGCCCAATCGATAACCTAGGGATTAGGTGATTCCCTCCTACTCTTGTTTCTGGCTTCTTTTTGGACTGAAGTCCTACTACAAACTCTACCACCTACTTCAAAGCATCTTTCGAGTTTAAGTCTAAAGGCAAGCTGATTTCAATAGTAGTCCCCTTACCTTTCCCTTCACTAGATAAGGTAATGTTACCCCCCATCATTTCTATCAAACTTCGGGAAATAGCTAAACCAAGACCTGTCCCACCTCGCTTGCGGGTGCTTGAACCATCTACCATAACAAAGGGACGGAATAATTTTTTTTGCTGCTCTAAATCAATACCAATTCCTGTATCTTTAACTGTGACAATAACGAATTCATTAGTTAATAAGCTCTTGGTTTGAATCTTTAGATCAGTTACTTTTTCAGCAGCAACTTCTTTTGGTAAATTCCCTTTTGCTGGTTCGATCCTAGTTTTTATCGTTATACTCCCAGAATCAGTAAACTTGACGGCATTGCCGACCACATTCAGCAATACCTGCTTGAATTTAGCGGGATCTGCGCGTACAGGAATCTCTTCGTATAGATCAGAGGTATTAAACTCTAAGCCTTGTTGTTGAATAGCCAAAGCTTGTAAATTAATTACTTCATTGAGTAGCTTGCGCAAGTTTACGGGTTCCATTTCCACCGACAGCTTACCCGCTTCAATTTTGGCAAGATCCAAAACGTCATTAATAATGCCTAACAGGTGAATTGCTGCATCGTCAGCCCGCTGTAAAAAATCCTGTTCTTCTTCTCGATCATCACAAAATCCATCTTTTACCAGTCGCAGGCAGCCAATAATACCATTAAGTGGAGTTCTCAGTTCATGGGAGGTATTGGCAAGAAATTCATTTTTGAGCTGATTAGCGGTTTGCGCTTCTTTCCAGGCAGTTTCTAGCTCTTCTGCCCAATCTCTCATACGCTGAATCATCCCATCTAAAGCTTCAGATAGTTGATTAAATTCCCGAATTTTGAAGTTTTGAGGAATTTTATCTGTCGGGTGCAGTTGAGATTCATTGAGAGCTTCATTCAGGGCATAGTCTCTCAGCTTCTCTACAGGACGTGCTAAGTCACGAGCAACATAAAGAATAACTAAAAAGTTAGCTATAATTAAACCACAGGTTAGGTATAAAAGAATTTGCTTAATACCTTTAAGGCCAACCAGAGCCCTATCCAAAGGAGTAACAGCTAAAACAATCCACTTTTGCTCCAGTCTCGCAGTCAGTGGATTATCAATGGCAGTATACCCAGCCAGTAACTCCACTTTTCTTGTGTTACCGGAAAATATTTCTTGGGGATTGAGCCGACCATCTATTACCCTGGTTAGGTCATTTTTAAACCATTGTGAAATTGATTGTACTTTTTTTTCTTGCCAAAAAAACAGATGTTCTGAACCTGGTGAACTAGTGATCGCTCTATTGAGCAAATTACTGATTTGTTGCTTTCCGTCTGCTTCTTGCCCAAAAAAGCTTCCTACTTGGGATGAATCAGGATGAGAAAGAATAATTCCTTCTTGGTCTATTACCACCGTATAGCCAGAAATATTAGTTCGCCGTGATCGTTCTTGCTGTAGAAGTCTTGTCTGGATAGTTAAAACAGATTCGAGTTGACCGTTAGAGTTATATACTGGTGCACTCAGTAGTAATTGGAGTTGATTGGTAGGGTTATTTTGCTCGACATTATCACCTTTGGTGATTAACCCTCTTTCTTCTTCTGGAGAGTTATACAGAGGAGAACGTCCACCGAATGCTGTTGTTTTTGCTTCTTCAAATATGGGAACCGTTACATAAATCTTAGAACTATCAAGCAGCAGTTCGGATTGTTGCTTCGGCCAAAAATTTGTTGGAACTCTGTGCTGTAATTGATTGGGGCAGGAACTGATGGGGTCAGCAAGGCGCGGCGCCGTAGCATTTTTCTCTAACGCTGTGGGCTCATCCTCCTCTGGTTTAGGTAGGAGGTAACGCAACTGTACGCACTGAATCTGAGTTGGTAATTGTTGGGCAAGATAGTCAATAAATCGTTGCTCAACTTCTGGTGAATTGGACTGCAAAGCTACACTGTTACTGGCATTCATCAAGTTGGCTTGTAGTAGAGCAATCTCTTTTTGGAGATCCTTCCCTTTGATGACAGCGCTTTCCGTAATTTTGTGGCGGGCAGTTTCCAAAAGTGCTGAGCGTGTTTTTCTATAGGTCACAAACACTCCTGCTAATAACACTGGTACACTTAGCAGCAACAAGCGTGATAGCAGAATGCGACGAAACGAAGATTGACCTGGCTTAGCCATAAGAGGTTTCTCGGATTAAAGTGGAAAACCTAACAGCAACAATTAATACAGTAGACGAATTACTCACCCTAGGATTGAGTTAAGGATAAACTAATTCTGGTTTTGGACTCATCAGCCAACTAAAATTATTGGCTCCCTGGTTCTTTCGTTGAGGGGAGATTATCTAGGATGATCTTTATGTTAGGTAGGTTACTCCTCATGATCTATCCTAAAACGGTTGGTAACTTCCTTGCATCTCATCAGCTCTGCTTGTCTTTAACATAAAACCTACTCAAAGCTACTTACCTATTTACCCTTAATATTGTAGCAATAATTGAAAAGTAGGCAGGGTGTGGGGTTTAGGGTGTAGGGAAAAATCGAGGCTCCTCACCTGAGCAACTCAGACGTATTGCCTGGGGGCAGGTTAAGCTAAGAAAAGTTTTGAGTTTTTCTCCTATGGTTCAACAACCCCAGCTTGGGTACTCTATTACCTGGGTCAACCGAATAGCTGAAATTCCTCAGGCAGCTTGGGACACCCTTGCTTTGCCACTAAAAACCCCTTTTCTGGAATGGGAGTGGTTGAACAATATTGAAACTTCTGGTAGCGCTACTCCTAGGACTGGTTGGTTGCCTAATCACTTGACCGTATGGCGAGATAGACAGCTAATTGCGGCTGCTCCTCTCTATGTGAAGGGTCACAGTTACGGAGAATTCGTCTTTGACTACCAGTGGGCTGATTTATCCTATCAGTTAGGTATTCAATACTATCCCAAGCTGTTGGGGATGACGCCATTTACACCGGCTACGGGCTACCGGTTCTTAATCGCACCAGGAGAAGATGAGAACGAGTTGACAGAACTCATGGTAAATGCGATTGACCATTTTTGCGATCGCAACCATCTTAGTGGCTGCCACTTCCTATTTGTTGATCCGGAATGGCAGCCAATTATTGAACGCCAGGGTTTTATCAGCTGGATGCATCACAGTTACATTTGGCAAAACAAAGGCTTTTCTAGTTTTGATGACTACCTGAGTGCCTTCAATGCTAATCAGCGCCGCAATATCAAACGGGAGCGTAAAGCGGTTTATAATGCTAAGCTGCGCCTCGAAACCCTCACCGGTGATGCCATACCTCAATCCTTGTTTCCTTTAATTTACAGCTTTTATAGCAGCACCTGCGATAAATTTTGGGGAGGGAGTAAATATCTCACCCGCCAGTTTTTTGAGCAGTTGTTCCCCAACTACTGCCATCGGGTGCTGTTGGTTGCTGCCTATCAGGAGGAAGATGACCAGTCTCCAGTGGGAATGTCCTTTTGTCTTTATAAGGGTGAGCAGCTTTATGGGCGCTATTGGGGTTGTTTTGAGGAGTTCGATTGCCTGCATTTTGATGCTTGCTATTACACACCGATTGAATGGTGCATTGCCCAGGGTATTCAGACGTTTGACCCTGGGGCTGGCGGGCGTCATAAAAAACGTCGCGGCTTCCCCGCAACCCCCAATCACAGTCTTCATCGGTTTTATCATCGTCGTCTTACCCATATTTTTAGTCGCTATATTACTGAGGTAAACGAAATGGAAATAGAAGAAATTGAGGCGATTAACCAGGATTTACCTTTTAACAAACGGAAGATAGATATTTGCCTTGAGTAGTTTTGTGTTCTTCTTTATATTCCAGATAAGATGGTAAACGGCTTGCATTGATCACGTACTTTCTGAGGTTACCAGCCATGCCTTTTCCCCGTGCCAGTGGCATTCTACTACATCCCACCAGCCTGCCGAGTCGCTATGGAATTGGTGATCTTGGTTTAGAAGCTTACCAATTTGTGGATTTCCTGGCTCGCAGTGCTCAACAATTGTGGCAAATTTTGCCCCTAGGCCCCACAGGTTTTGGTAACTCCCCTTATATGAGCTTCTCTGCTATGGCAGGTAATCCCTTGCTAATTAGCCCAGATTTGCTCAAAGAAAACGGCTTCTTGAGTGAAGCTGACCTTTGTGAAGTACCAGACTTTCCGTTGGATCAGGTAGATTTTGATCCGGTGATTGAATGGAAAATGCCTCTATTGCGGCAAGCTTGCTCTAACTTTACTCAGAAAGCTAGTACAATTCAGAAAAAAGAGTTTGAGAGCTTCTGTAACAGTAAAGGCTGGCTGGATGACTATGCTCTGTTTATGGCTTTGCTGGAGGTTCGGGAAGAACCGGTTTGGACTCAATGGCCCGATGAGCTACGTCAACGAAAGCCAGAGGCTCTGGAGAAGTGGCGTTGTGAGTTGAAAGAGGAAATCTTCTTTCAAAAATTTCTTCAATTTGAATTTTTCCGGCAGTGGTCTGAGCTAAAAAAGTATACTAATGCTAAACATATTCAGATTATCGGCGATATACCTATTTATGTCTCCCACAATAGTGCGGATGTTTGGGCACACCCAGAACAGTTTAAACTAGTACCTGAAACTGGCGAGCCAATTGATGTAGCAGGAGTACCCCCAGATTATTTTTCTGAAACTGGTCAGCTCTGGGGCAACCCCCTCTATAATTGGGAACACTTAGAATCGACGAATTTTGTCTGGTGGGTGGAACGAGTCCGTGGTCTTTTAGCCTATGTAGATTTAATTCGCATTGACCATTTCCGAGGCTTAGAGTCTTTTTGGTCTGTTCCTGCTGAAGAGGAAACGGCAATTAATGGAGAATGGGTGAAAGCACCAGGTAAGGCTCTGTTTAATACTATTCTGCAGGAATTGGGCAATTTACCCATCATGGCAGAGGATCTAGGAGATATCGATCAAGCGGTAATTGATCTCAGAGACCATTTTAGTTTTCCTGGCATGAATATTCTGCACTTCGCCTTTGGCAGTGATGCCAATAATCCCTACTTACCGTTTAATGTGGTTCCTAACAGCGTTATTTACAGTGGAACTCACGACAATAATACAACAGTGGGTTGGTATTATGAGGACACTTCTGATTATGAGAGCGATCGCGTGCAACAGTATCTCGGCGGTATAGGGCTTCATGGCATCGCTTGGGATATCATCCGTCTCACTTTGAGTTCCGTTGCTAATCAAGCAATTATTCCTCTCCAAGATGTTTTCAGTCTCGGCGCTAATGCTCGCATGAATATTCCTGGTACAGCTGAGAGTAACTGGGATTGGCGCTACCGAGGTGAAGCTTTAACCCAAGAATATAGTGATCGTCTTAAAGAGATGGTCATGATTTATGGTCGTTATCATGTCTCAGAACCTGACGAAGTGGAAAGCTAGGTGTTAGGTGGTAGGTGGTAGGTGTTAGGTGTTAGGCATTGGTGACAAGTTAAAAGGTTGTGCGTTTTGTCAAGTACTATATGTAGTGTTTGATAACTCAAAAAACACTATATTCCCAATTCGACCTTCTCCATTCTCCATTCCCTTGACAACGGCATTTTTGCCTTAACTTGTCACCAATGGGTGTTAGGTGTTAGGTGGTAGGTGGTAGGTGGTAGGAAGCCCAAGAATTGTTGACTTGTCTTACTTCCCCAGCTCCCCCAGCTCCCCCAGCTCCCTCAACCACCGCTACTGCCAAAACCTTTACTACCACCGCCAACTTTGGAACCTCTACTTGCTCCCTTCCCGCTGTTCAAGTTACTGCCACCAACACCAGTACCTGATGCTTTGGTCGGTGATTTGCCAAAAGTTCCACTAGTATAGGGCTTGCCAATTTTTCCAGTTGTTCGCAGAACACTACCATCGCTGCCAACTTTAGGTGAGCCGTTACTATTAACAACAACTGGCTTAGATAAAGTTACCGTAGAACCTGGATTAAGACGAGTTGAAGGTTGAGTACTTGGTGATTCAATAATAGTCCTAGTTCCGCCACCGTAAGCACTATAGTACAGTATGTGAGTCATCGGATGGCGATAGTATCCTCCTCTGTGATAGTTATCACAATCATCTTCCCGAGTTGGGGTTATCCTGTTATCGTCACACACATAAGCATTATTTACTGTTAGCGGAGTCTGCCTTGAGCCACAAGCAACAATTAAGGTAGATAGGACAGTTATCAAAGTGAACAGGCGTAAACGAGGTAATAACATGAATTTTTTTCCTGGAGTAGTCAAACTAAGAGACTGTTGCTCAACTAAATATTAAGCTGAAGATTAGATTTGTTTTCTAAGTCAGGTAATATTCATTCTTGTAGTACTTGCAATAAATAACAAATTTTGCTTTAAAAATCTAGCTTGGCTGCGCTAGTGCAGTGCTACGGAAATAACCCGAAGTGTAAAGAAAGCTGAAACGGCTTACCCTATACACTTTCTTCCCCCTGACTTGAAAGTAGGCAACAGGCAACAGGCAACAGGGAAGAAGCTACTTTCATCACCTGGTAGTGAAAAAATTTTTTTCATTGGGACTGTCTCCTGCCTCCTGCTTCCCGGCTTCTCACACTAGTACAGCTCTACAATACCTCTCTGATGAAGTTAGGGATTTTATGTTCTGAGTTACAAAAATTTACACAATAAAATTGTATGCAACAAAATTAGCTCCAACTTAATATTGAATGTATAAAAAAATACTAAGTGAATTGCATGAATTACGTAAATACCGATAATGTTAGCAACGGAACACAACAGCAGTTAACTTAACCGAATACTTTAACCCAGAAGCTAGAAGGATATTTTTCACCAAATCACCTTGAGGAGAGAATAAATACAGAGCTTTTTTTTATATAATGTTAGTACCTTAGACCCAAGTGCTTCATTATGTAAGCTTAGCTTTCCTAAAATCTGGGTTTGGCATTAACCATAGGATCGCTGGTGAAAAGTTATACAAGCTATCCACCAGTGTGATCGCTAGGGCAAAAAAGCCCCAAGGGAAAAAAGCTTTCGGTATAAGCTTTTTAACCTTTTTTAGCTGGTAACTTATTCCCAGCCTGTTGTACTAGTTATCAATAGAAAGGAATGTTACAGTTTCTCGACAGGGCTTGTCGATGCCAAACTGCTAAAAGCACATCAGGGTCGCATTTACACCATAAAAAACAAGGCTTAGGAAGAGGGAAAATTCCACTAGTTAGCTGAGACTTTTGTCAGAGGATAGCTGAGATGTTTAATTCTACTAAGGTAATGATCAGGGCTTGTGTTGAGCAACTACAAAATGGCTACCGCTGTGTGTACGGTTCCCGCAAGCCGAATAATGCCGAGCTTATCGGCTGGGCAACCAAATTAATTTTAGAAAATCTGGCCAAGGGTGATGCCCCTTACCATAATATTGAACACACTATCTTAGTCACCCTCGCGGGACAGAAAATCCTAACAGGAAAGTATATTTTAGAAGGTAGTGTAGGTATCTCCTGTGATGACTGGTTAAATTTCATCATTTCTTTGCTATGTCATGATATTGGCTATATTAAAGGAGTTTGTCGTCAAGACCGGGTAGACAAAAACTTCTACAGCACAGGTCTAGATCAGGAAATGTGCACCCTCCCGGCAAATGCCACGGATGCCAGCCTTACTCCTTACCATGTAGAACGGGGTAAACTATTTGTTGCAGAAACTTTTTCCGGTCACCCGCTGCTGGATGTAGAAGTAATTCAACACAATATCGAGCTAACTCGCTTCCCTGTACCTTCTGATAAAAAATATCAAGATACTCGCAACTGTCCTGGTTTAGCTCGTGCTGCCGATTTAATCGGTCAACTGAGTGATCCGCGCTACTTACAAAAAATTCCTGGTTTGTTTGAAGAGTTTAAAGAAATTGGTACTGATAAAATCTTAGGCTATCACAATCCAGAAGATTTACTTTCTGGTATACCTACTTTTTATCATAATCAGGTTCATCCTTATATCCTAGAAGCCTTAAAATACTTGGACGAGACTTCAGAGGGTAGACAGATGATCAAGAACCTCTACGCTAATATGCAGCCAGTACCCCAGGGACGACATCGTAAATTGGCGAAGTTATACCTGGGAAAGGATGCAACTCTTAAACGTTTCAAAAAGAATCACAAAACTCAAATTGCCGTTGGTTGTAGTAGTTGAAGCAATTGTTGCTTGTTGTTTGTCGTTTGTCGTTTGTTATTGGAGAATTGGGAATGGGGTGTTGATTAATTATCCATTATCCATTATCCATTATTAATTAATGAATCTCCCAATCAAAGCTGGTATTATCGGTACTGGGTATGTGGCTAATCAACGAGCCCAAACATTGCAGGCAGATTCCCGTTCTGAGTTAATTGTTGTTAGTGGTCACACACTAGCAACGACTCAACAGTTTGCTCAAACTCACCAAACCCTAGCAGTAGACTCCTGGCAACAAGTGGTGGAGCATCCTCAGGTGGATTTAGTTTTTATTTGTACCATTAATCGAGATCATGGTGCGATCGCCCGTGCTACTCTGGAAGCAGAAAAACACCTAGTTATCGAGTATCCCCTCTCTCTAGACCCCAAAGAAGCAGAATCTTTGATTAACCTTGCCCATACCAAAGGCAAACTACTTCATGTAGAACATCTTGAACTGCTAGGGGGTTTACACAAAGCACTGCGCGAATCCTTACCAAAGATTGGCAATCCCTTTTATGCTCGTTACGTTACTATAGTACCCAAGCACCCGGCACCTAAACGATGGAGTTACCATCCAGAATTATTTGGTTTTCCCTTTAATGCTGCTCTTCCTCACATTCACCGATTGACTAACTTATTCGGTGAAGTTGCTTCTGTCAGCTGTCAGTCTCGGTTTTGGAATTTATCAGACTACTACAGCGCTTGTTTGTGTACTGCGCAACTGCGTTTTAAGAATAGCCTGATTGCAGAGGTTACTTATGGCAAAGGAGATCGTTTCTGGCAAGCGCTACGGAACTTTGAGGTTCATGGAGAAGAAGCTACTTTACTATTTGAGGGTCAGCAAGGAACTCTGATTCGAGGGGAAGAAAGAATCTCGATAGAAGTAGGAGGAAAGCGTGGTTTGTTTGTTCAAGACACTAAGATGGTGTTAGATCATTTAATCAATGGCACACCTCTATATATATCTCCAGCAGAGAGTCTGTATGCTCTCCAGGTAGCAGAAGCAGCACGCCAGTCAGCAGCAACGGGTGAGAGTCAGGCTGTACCCAATTGGAGCAAGTAAAAACAATTCAAAATTCAAAATTATCAATTCAAAATTATCTTTTCTTACATTTTGCATTTTGAATTCAAAAAATGGTCAGTTCTGTAAGAACAAAGGTACTATAAAAATCCCATTCCTCAAAAAAGGTTAGGATACAAAGTGATGAAGCGATCGCTTGCTTGGTTTGCAGGAACTATTGTGGTTACATGGTTACTGGTGCTGGTTCCTGAGTTAACTGTGGGACAAAATGCTCCTAATCTTGCAGACTCAGATCAGTTGGTTGAGGTGGAAGAGCTCACCCAACAGGCACAAGAATTGTACAATCAAGGTCAGTTTGCCGCAGCTTTAGAAGCATTTGAGGAAGCTTTATTGGTTGTTAGAGAATTTCCTGTTTCTGCGATGAAACGCCAACAGGAAGGAGATATTCTCTACAAAATGGGGGAGAGTTACAACCAATTGAGCCAATACCGACAAGCAGCAGAGTCCTATGAACAAGCTTTGAGCATTTACCAGGAACTAAACAGCTGGCAAAAACAAGGAAATAGCCTCAATTGGTTGGGTTTGATTTACGAGCAACTTGGTGAGTATAAACGCTCGTTGGATTCCTATGAGGAAGCTTTGGCGATTAACCAAGAATTGGGCAATCACCATGAAGCAATGCTCATCCTCAACAACAGAGCCCTCCTTTATAACCAAATCGGTCAGTATGAAGAATCCCTGGCATCCCTCTTGCAAGCCTGGGAAATTTTGCAAGACAATGTCAAGTTAGCTGTGGAAGCTGTAATATCTCACAATCTGGGAGATGTTTATACCTATCTCAATCAAGAGTCAGAGGCACGGAAGTTTTATGGGCGAGCCTTGGGGATTAGTCGTGTTACTGGTAATCGCCGACAAGAAGCTATTACCTTAAGTAACATTGGCTTATTGTACTCCCAACAGCAGCAGTATCCCCAGGCACTAGATTTTTTGCAGGCATCCCGAAAAATTGAACAAGAATTGGGTAATCGTCAAAGTGAAGGCATCAGTATCTACAGTATTGCCGGTATTTACCTAAATCAGGGCAAGTATAAGCAGGCACTGGAGTTGTTAGAGCAATCCTTAGCTATTAGCCGTGAGCAAGATGACCCAGTGTGGGTGGCAAGAATTATCGAGCGTATGGGACTGACTCTGCTGAAATCTGGTAAGTTAAGTGCTGCAACGGAGAAATTGTTGACAGCTATTGAAGTTTGGGAATCCCTAAGCCCTGGACTTAGTGACCAGGAACGAGTATCACTATTTGATAAACGAGCCCAGACTTATGGCTATTTGCAACAAGCCTTACTTGCCCAAAATGAAATAGAAGCAGCGCTGGAAATTTCTGAGAGGGGTAGGGCTAGAGCCTTGGCAGAGTTATTAGCTCAAAGGTTATCTAATGTACCTGAAGGCCAAGTAGGGATTAAGCCGACCACTATCGAGGAAATCAAGCAAATAGCTTCACAACAGCAAGCCACTTTGGTGGAGTATTCAGTTATTGAGGACACCCTCTTAATTTGGGTAGTCAAACCCAGTGGTGAAGTCTTTGTCGAGAAGGTTAACCTGCCACCTCTGAAAATCTCCCTAGAAAACCTCGTTACCAGTGCTAGAAAAGCTATCGGCGTTAGGGGGCGCGGCTCCATTGCTGCGGTGGCAAGAGGGAATTCTGGTTCAACTTCAGACTTAGAACAACTCTATCAAGTTTTAATTTCTCCGATCGCTCAATTCCTACCTACTAATCCGGAGGAACGGGTTATCTTTATTCCTCACCAACAATTGTTCCTTGTACCCTTCCCGGCTCTCGTTGACTCCTCCGGTAAATACTTGATAGAAAAACATACTATCCTCACTGCTCCTGCCATTCAGGTATTACAGCTTATCTCAAGTCCGGTTGAAGACTTACACTCCGGTGAAAACAAGGCAGTCCCGATGAAAAAAATTTTCACCACTATGCATGAAAGTCCCTCTCTCCGAGTCTCCGCGTCCCCGCGTCCCCGCGTCTCTTTCCAATCAGAACTCACCCCTAACCCCTCCCAGGAGGGGGATTGGAGGCAAGAGGTGCTAGTGGTGGGTAATCCCACTATGCCCAGCGTTGGCATTCCGCCGCAGCAATTATCGCCTCTTCCCGGTGCTGAAGTTGAAGCTTATGCTATTGCCCAATTGCTACAAACCTCAGCTCTTATCGGCAACCAAGCGACGGAAACTGTAGTTAAGCAAAAGATGAATTCCGCCCGAATTATTCACCTAGCAACTCATGGGTTACTAGATGACTTTGGCTATGGCATACCAGGAGCGATTGCTCTTACTCCTTCAGCAGAAGATGATGGTTTGCTCTCTGCTGGGGAGATTTTTGAGATGCAACTCAATGCGGAATTAGTAGTACTGAGTGCTTGTGACACAGGGCAAGGAACGATTACTGGGGATGGTGTCATTGGACTATCTCGCTCTTTTCTGGCAGCAGGTGTCCCCAATTTAATTGTCTCCCTCTGGTCAGTTCCCGATGCACCAACAGCCCAACTAATGCAGGAATTTTACCTCAATTGGCAGCTGAGTGGCGATAAAGCTCAAGCCTTGCGACAAGCAATGTTGACAACTAGGAAGCAATACCCTGATCCCAAAGATTGGGGAGCATTTACACTCATTGGAGTTTTGTAGGAAAACACTAAGTTACAAAGTTTACCAAGGGGAAGGTAAGATAAGTTGTTGTATATTTAAATTGTGAATTAGTAAAATAAAATAAAACCATGACTGAATTAACAATTCCTACAGTAAAACAGATTTCTTGGGTTGAACTGGCCAACCAAATCTTGCTAGATATCAAAAAAATTCAATCCTACTATGGCGAACCAATAGCAGCAATTTATGTGGATAATCTTCTGCGTACTATGCAAACTTTGCGTGATCGTTTACCTTCTGAACCTTATACAGAAGTGTTTATGGCTTTACATGATGCCATGGCTGCATCAAACCGCTGGCTTGACTATAAACCCCATCAGTATCAAGGTGTACATGATGTGATGATAACTTTTATCAATTCTCAACTTACCAATGAAGATGTGGAAAAAGCAATCTTAGCTTTAGAAGAATTGGGTTTTGATACTCTACCATTTGGAGTGGGATTTATTGATTTAGAAAATGACGATTAGGAGTTGAATTAAAAAAAATCAAATATTTTCAAATAAATATGGAAACTCAAGATAGCGTTAAACATTTTTTAGATACTTCAGTAGCTCGTTCCTTATTGTTGTCTAGTCAATTCTATAAACAATATTTACTATCGAAGTTTAATGACAAACCATTATATATCTCAAACTACGTCATCATGGAAATGAAACGCAGTTATCTACTCAATATCATTTCTTTTTATTTTGTTTTGCACCTAGATACTATCAATAATATTGGTGATGCTTTGGCTTTGTGGAGTAATAGATTTAAACAATCTGAGCTTAAAGCCATTATACAGCTTACCTCACAACTTTTTAGCACTCATAGATTAGATTTTAGTAGTTATCAAGACAAAGAAAAAGCTTTAAAAATATTAGGAATATATATCAAGAGATTTGAACTTTTATTGAGAAAAAAGTATGACAATACTGGACAGGATAGAACTAATTGTGCTCGTGCAGTTATTCCACTTAAAGTTGAATTAAATAATATAGCAGAAGGATTGAAAAAATTCGCTGACGATTTTAGTGATGTTGATAATTGTCGAGGTCAATGTAATATCGATAAGTTTTTGTTAGAACGCTGTCGTTCAGAAGTTGAAACCTATATTAAACAAGCATCCCAGCTTCCTAAGAATAACCAGACTAGAGGATTTATTAATATTGCTAATAACTTGAGAGAAATTCTCTCTCAAGGTGGAACTGCTTGTTCCTGCAAGCGCTGTGGACAGATTGGAGATGCAGTTATTGCTTTGGACACACCTGCCAGTATGCAATTAGAACACATCGATAATTCCTTTGATTATTTATGTCCGGCTATTAATCAACCTCACTACAAGCATCCTTCAGAAAATCAGGTAGTAATGGATATGGAAAATGTTACTTCATGACTTACTTCCTTACTCAACAATTGACTCAGAAAATTTAATAGCTCAAGAATTGGCAGATTTAGGGATTCCAAAAACTGATATTGTCCTTGGTTTTCATGCTCCTTTTGAAAGACAATCTACTGAATATGCTCTTGGCTGAGGAGCGATCGCGAAGATTTTACAAAGGTTATATAGTATTTCTCGTTATCCCTTGATACATAAAGATTATGGCTCCTGCACCACTCTGGATTAACCTAAAGATTACCTAAATATTATCAGTCTCTAAACTGATGGCGATAAGATTACTTTCTTCCTAAAATCTTACCGATTCGACCTGGTAAGGGAACCGTTATCCTTGATAAGTACTCCTGAACTCCTTACAATGGCTCTCAAACGTCGAAACTTCTTAAAATTCATGGGAGCTGGTGCTAGTGCTGTTGCTCTCAGTAAATTGACTTCCTGCACCCAAGAACCTTCTAACTCTTTTACTAACTCAGCACCGGTGGACAATGGTCTGAGTTTTCCCACAGTTAAAGGTCCGATGCCTTTACCTACTGATGGGGTGGAACTAGTTCAACAGAGTCAAGACTACAGCACCTATGAAGTTATAGATGACCTATTGTTACCAGAAGGCTTTACCTACGATATCATTGCGGCCTGGGGTGATAAAGTTGGTGATTCTCGCTTTGGCTACAACAACGACTATCTTTCTTTGGTTGAGACTGGTGAGAATGAGGGTTTACTCACCATTAACTTTGAGTACATCAGCGGTGGTACTTGGATGCAGACTTATTCCCAAGTGATTGGTAAAGAGTTGCCGTTTGATGAGGTGAAATCAGCAGCGGCTGCTACCAAAGGTGCGATTAATGCCTTTGCTCTACCAGATGATGACCCCCTTAAAGCCAAAATTAAGGCAATTTCCCTAGAAGGTTTAATCGATCAGGGATTGGGGGTAATCTCAATTCGTAAGACGGCGGATGGTAAATGGGAGCGAACCAATTCCCCAATGGATCGTAGAATTACTGGTATTTCTGGCTTAACCGATAATCGCTATCTGAAAGCAACTGGACCGGCAGCAGCGGTTTTTCGCAAGCAGCAAGTTCAGGGGTACACTGATAAACTAGGCGATCGCATTATCGGTTCTTTTCAAAACTGTGCTGGAGGGACAACTCCTTGGGGTACGGTGTTGAGTGCCGAGGAGAACTTCCAATCTCAAGTGCCGGAACCAGTCTATGCTGATGGTTCTTCCTTTGGGCTAGAAAACCTTCCTTTTGTCATCAACGATTTTCTAGTAGATGGAAGAGCTAATGTCTTTGGTTTAGCTGGGAATAAATACGGTTGGATAGTAGAAGTAGACCCAGCTAACCCTGATGACTATGGTACTAAGCATACCCTTCTCGGCAGGTTTCGCCACGAAGCAGTAGGGTGTCGGGCAATTAAAGGTAAGCCTTTAGTAGTATACTCAGGATGCGATCGCCATGGTGGTCATGTCTACAAATTTGTTAGCAAAGGGATAGTTAGTAATCCCCAAGATAAGGCCAATTCTAGTCTGTTTGCTGAAGGAACCCTCTATGCTGCTATTTTTACAGCAGATGGTAAAGGCACCTGGATTCCTCTGGAAGCGCAAACTCCGGTTAATCCTGTTTTACCTAGTACAGTTGAAGGTAATTTAGTCACCCTACCCAAGCGTCCAGAAGGAGGTTTTTTTAGAGTTCAAACTGACCAAGAAGTAGTCAGCTTTAAAGAGAAGTTTGCTACTCTAGGAGACCTTTACACTGGCAACCCTGAAGAACAACAGGGAGCAATTTTAATTGATGCTCACTATGCTGCCAATGCTGCTGGTGCTACCTGCACTGCCCGTCCAGAAGATACTGATATTGCTCCTGATGGTTCCCTTTATATTGCCTTTACTTCCGGTACTCCTGGGGGTAATGGTGGACCAGATAAACAGATATTCCAAGGACCGAAGGGAGAAACTCCTTGGGAGTATGGCTGGATTGTGCGCTTAGTAGAAGATAATGATGACCCAGCATCAATGAGCTTCAGTTGGGAAGCCTTGGCTTTAGGGGGTGAACCAGCAGCAGCAGGAGCTGGTTTTTCTAACCCCGATAACCTAGAATTTGACCAGGATGGCAATATTTGGATGGTGACAGATGTGTCTACTTCCAAACACAATAAAGCTGTTCCCAGTCGCGTTGATGCGGAAGGAAAGCCTTTAGGTCAAACCGATATCCAAGGCATTTTTGGTAATAACTCCCTTTGGTTTATTCCTACTTCTGGCGCTAACGCAGGAAATGCTTATTTGTTCGGTATTGGTCCAATGGAATGTGAAACGACTGGACCATATTTTAGCTCCGATCAACAAACTTTATTTCTGGCAATCCAACACCCAGGGGAGAGGCATGGGACTCGTCAGGCAAATGCGATGGAAACTCGCCAGTTAGCAATGACAAACAACAATGGTGAGGAATTTCTGCAAACTCGCACAGTTCCCCTAGGTTCCAATTGGCCTGGTAACAAGTCCAATGAACCACCAAAACCGGCAGTTGTGGCAATTCGGCGACAGGATGCTCAGCGGATTTAGGTTGTAGGTTGTAGGTTGTAGGTTGTAGATGGTGCTTAATAATCTGTAGGGGCGTAGCATTTAGTTTAAATCTATTCCATCTAAATGCTACGCCCTGATGCTAACCCATTGTGCTAATATCTCATTCCCAAAAAGTATAGATTGCATTAGATTTCCGATTTGAGGTTTCGGATTTGTTTACGAAAGGCTCGTAAGGCTGGACTTCTACCAATTGCAATACTTTGGGAGAGAACTTCTGCTACAAAGTCGAGAATCGGTAATAATGGAAACGTGGGACTTTTGGTAACGGGCTGATAACTACCCTCTTGAAGGATGTAGATATTGAGTTTATTCTTTTCATAGCGCCAAAGTTCTAAGACTCCTAATGTGGCATAGGCATCAAGCTGAGTTTTTGAAGTGACATCGACTTCGATAGCAAGATCAGGTGGGGGATCTAGCTTCAGATCAACACGTCGTTTGCCTCGCATACGAGCGTGATTTTGGATGTAAAAACATTGGTCAGGTTCAATACCACTATCCATATTTTCTTGTCTGAAAGTAGTAGACCCAAAACACTCGCAGTCAATTTCGAGTTCATCAAGCAAGATTTTGACCAGATCACCAATGAGTTCTTTATCAACTTCATGTTCTGGAGTAGGCATTCGGATTTCTAATGTACCGTGGCTATAAGCAATGCGAGAGGAACGGCTTTCCCCTAATTCCCTTAAAATAGCTTCAAATTCTGACCAATCGACATCACGAACAAGGAGCCTTTGACCAGGGGGTACGTCAAGTTGTCGTAGTTGGAGAGTGATAGGCATTTGAGAATTTAGAATTTAGAATTTAGAATTGGGAATTGAGATAATTATGGCAGTTTGGCAGCCTTGTATGGGATGTTTTTACTAAAGAGAAGACCAGAATAGCAGTTACAGATTTAGATAAATTGTGTGGCGCGATCGCTTTTCTACTGAAGGAATTGAAATGAGAGCTGCTATATTGTAGCATAGTGCGATCGCTTATTCCTAAATTGATCAAAACTATGATTCAACTTCATCCCAATTTTCTTACTCAAAATGGTGAAAAGGTTTTTGCGGTTTTACCTTACTAAGAATATTTACTGATTCAAGAAATACTAGAAGATTTTGAAGAATATTTTGATTAATTATCCATTGCTAAGAGTTAATCTAGGCAGAAGAAAAATCAGTTAGGCGGATAACCAGCTCGTTTCAAAGCTCTGTGTGCTATGGGATTCTGAGTTTTCTGGTATATTGTCCATACAGCACATTTAGCTGTATCTCGCACATCCGCGATCGCATCATTGCGCCAAAGATGGATTAAACTGCCTACTGCTGCTTCTGCTGCTAGATTACCTAAAGCTTGTGCTACCGCAGCACGAACAAATCGGTCTTTTCTTTGCAGGTTGTTCAACAAAGGTTCGATGGCTTGAGTACAACCGATGGCGCCAAGAGTATGAGCCGCAGCAACCCGTACTTCGGGATGAGGATCTTCCAAAGCTTCAATCAAAGAGTTGATTATTTCTGGATCTACGTTATCTCCACTATCTTCTAGAGCTTTTTTCAAACTCTCTGCTGCTTGGAATCGCTCGTAAGCATCATTTCTGTTGGTTAATTTGAGTAGTAGAGTAGGGATGGTTTTCTCTACTTCGATGGGGTTGGGTGAGTCTATACGATGAGCAAATTGCCAATAGCAAGCTGCTTTGGCTTTAACCTCACCAGAGTTGCTGTACTGGTAGATATCGTACAAAGCTGCTTCCGCTGCTTGACGCACATTGCTGATTACTTCCTCCCGATTGACTCGATCAAGAGCCTCAATTGCTTCTTCTACTCTTAATTTACCAAGAGTCTTTGCCGCTGCTTCCCGGACAAATCGGTCTTTGTCATCGAGAGCTTTAATTAAGGCTTTAATAGAGGAACCCACCCCTAACCCCTCCAAGGAGGGGAACTGGAGGTAGGAGGGAAGGCAAGCTTTTTCATCTTGTTTAACTGGTGGGTTATTTTCGCCACGCTGCAATAGATTTCCCAATGCTATTGCTGCTGCTGCTCGTTCATCTGGGTTATTCTTGTAGTCAATTAGTAATTGGGTCAGTTTTTCGGCTACGGTTTTGCTGTCTAACTCTTCTCCTTCCTGAGCATTCAGTAGTTCTTCTACCTTGACTGACTTGCCTGGTTGGATAGCTTGTCTGGCTTGCCCAATTTCTGGTTCTTCTCCTGCCAAAGCAGCAATTTTGTACAAAACTTGTTCCGTTGCCTCCCGCACATCCCGGATAGGATCATTGCGCATCAGCCGAATTAAGGGTTTAACTGCTAACTGTAAAACTGTGGTTCTACCGGAGGGTCTCTGAGCTAAATTTCCCAGTACTACCGCAGCATCTTCACGCACATAACGGTCTTGATGAGTGAGTTGGTTCACTAATTGAGGTGCTATATTGACATCACCATAGCTTCCTAAGGATCTAATGGCTACTGCACAAACATCGGCATTCTGATCCTGCAATGCTGTCAGTAAGGCTTGCTGTGCTAAGGTGAACAAATTATTGTGGGGAATGTCAATTTTCCCCATCTCCCCGTCTCCTCGTCTCCGCGTCTCCGCGTCCCCGCGTCTCCGCGTCCCCGCGTCCCCGCGTCTCCGCGTCCCCACATCTCCCAATGCTTCTGCAGCTTCGTAACGGATATCAACATTTGGGTGTGTTTGTAACAGCTGAATCAGCGGTTTAACTGCTTGTAAGTCTCCTAAATTCCCCAAAGCAATCCAAGCTGGAGGAAAATCTGGTTGAATTTTTAGAGCTTGATGGTAACTTGCTTTAGCTTGTTCGGGTTTACCTAAATCTTTATCTGCATTACCTCGATTAAACCAAGCACGGAAGTCATTTGGTTGAATTTTTAGAGCATGATCATAATTAGCGATCGCTTGTTGATAATGACCTAAATTCTTTAAAGCAATACCCCGGTGATGCCAAGCATTGTGGTAATCTGGTTGAATCGCTAGGGCTTGGTCGTAGCTAGCCACCGCTTCCTCATAGCGACCTAATTTATTAAGGACATCACCTCGGTGACTCCAACAAGAACAGTGGTAAGGATTGAGCCTTTGGGCTTGATTATAACTGGCAATTGCCTCTTCATAAAGACCTAAGTTTTCTAAGGCAAGACCTCGGTAGTGCCAAGTTTGGTAATTATCAGGTTGAATGGCGAGAGCTTGATCGTAACTGGTAACTGCTGCTGTGTAATTTCTCGCTGCACTCTGTAAAGTTGCCAACTCTAGAAGTAACTCCTTTCTCCTACTAATAAAAAGATGTGGCTCTTCCAGAATTTCTTGAATTTCCAAGATTTTCTGACTCTGTTCTTGGGAAGTCAGCTGACGATATTGACGATAGCTTCCGGATTGCAAGATGCGCAATGATTCTTGCTCTACCACTTCCGGCTTGGGTAGAAATTCAAACACTCCAGAATTCCAGTCAAAAAAGTCAGGAGCACGGCGAATAAAGTATTTTAGTCCAAATAGAGGCAACAGAAAGACGAAGCAGATGCCAAACTCATCTCGAAAACGTTCTCGCTGGAGATTTAAATTACCTAAAACCCTGGGTACAGAATCTATTTTGTAGTAATCCCCCTGGCCACCAAATCCTGAGGTAATATATTTCAGAAAGGAATTTTCTATGCCCTTGATAAACAGAATATCGAGCTGACGTTTTTGGGTGCGCTTGTTTACCAGTCTATGTAAATTATCAATCGGTTGTTCTAAGCTTTCCACCTCAATCAATTTTTTGGTTAGGTCTTGCTTAACCTTGGTAACTAAACCCTCTCCTTCTGCTGGAGAACAGCGGACAAATAGTAGCCGAAAACCATCTGTCCACTCTAAGGAACGTACTAAAGCTTGATATTCAGCTTGGGTTTTAGCTTTGGTATCACTCCACTCCGATGTCAGAGATTGGCTAGGATAGGAAATGTCATACTTCATATAGCGTTTCTTATTAGAATGAGGTACAAAGTTTCTGGTTTTCACCGAATGGGGAATGGGGAATGGGGAATAGGGAATGTATAGCAACCGCCAAGCGATTAGGATAACGTCATATGCTGAAACCTTTACCTATCAATCTTTTTCCTTCTGCCCTCTGCCCTCTGCCCTCTACCTTTTGCTATACCTCACTAGACTTAGAAATGCTGTAATTCCTTCAATGCTGCTTGAAATTCTTTAGTACTTTTGAGCAAGGGATGTACATCACGCCACAGCTGAATATTTCCTTGGTCATCGGAGTGGCGGTATTCTAAGATGCAGCGATTAAATAAGAGACTACGATGTAAATCATTATTACGTGTTAGTTTGGAACGGTAGACTTGAGCCAACTCTATCCACTGGTGGTCATCAACGCTATTGCTGTAGATATTTCTGGCTTTAGTCACCGCCTGTTGTACAGCTTTCGCGGAGATTGGTAGACTATCAGTAAGAGTAAGGGCTGATTGCATCATTAAGAGCAAATTCCGTACATGTCCCCCGCTCATTAAACATAACTTTTCTAGGGTTTCCTGCCCATCAAAGATATCCGTTGTGAGGGATAAGTTAGGATTAACTTGACTAACTCGCTTAGCAATCACTTCTTTGACTTTGTTAAGTCCTGGCTCATAAACCTCTTCATCTGGAGTCCTCACCATAATCATGGGTAAAATCTGAGCATCACCGTAAATATCTAGCAGATCTGTTGCTCGGTTAGAGTAGAGCAGAGAAATGGGAACTGTATAGATCAAGTGACAATCTAGAGCCTTAAGTTGTTTACTACGATCTAAGAAAATATGCTCATGATTTAGCTTGCCATCTTCCTGGATAACTGGTACAATCCGGTCTAAGTTATCGGCAATTACTACTAATTTATCGTATCCAGCGGGCAGCTGTTTCGTTGCCTCAGCGATAAACTGATTCAAAGCGTCAATCAAAGTAGTAGTATGAAGATTCAGTTGCTCCCGAATTTTTTGACGCAGGGTTGGTGTGGCTCTTAAATTAGCTGTAAGTTGACCAAACTCGGAGATTTGTGCTTCCACACTCATATTTTCTAGGGATATTTCTGTGAGAGCTAAATCTTTTAAGTTTTGCCACCGTTGCTGTAACCAGTTCAACAACGGTTTAGGGTCAGCATTTTTTAGTTCTTCCAATAAATGTCTAGTACAAGCTAGAAGAATATCAGTATACTGAGCATCTTGTGGATTGATATCTTCTTCGTCAGCGGCAAAATAGACAACAAAACAATGATTGTCTTCCAAATATTTTTTCAGTCGTAGCAATTCCGTTGATTTACCTGCTCCCCGATGACCAGCATAAAGTTGATAAGTATTCTGATGGGAGAACAAAATATCTCGCCCTAACCATCTGATAATATCACCAGAGCCCCGCACTTCCTGACAATCAACATAGACAGGATCTCCAGCCAGTAACGGTTGAAATGGGTTAAATGTGTTGTAAATTTGTTTGAGGAGTTTTAAATCTTGCACCATAACTTTCCATCTCGCAGTGGATTCTTCTTATACTCAATTGCTTTTTTTTACCTAATTTGCACCTTACTAAGGGATACAAGGGCATTATGGAGAATTCCGGAAGGCTCCTACTGAGACCAGTTTTTTTGATGTACAATGCAAGATGGGAGTAGACATAGCTAGCTGCTTGGATGCTATAACCCACCTTGGATTTAAATCCAAGGCTAATAGCTTAAGTCCATTGAAATGGACTAAATTTTTAGGATTTATTTTATAAAAATATACCTATTGTAGGGTGTGTTAGCGAAGCGTAACGCACCAAATTGCAGTTACAATCATTTTCAAAAATGACCTTAATTTAATAACGAAGTTTCCCCATGTCTGATTACCAATGAAGAAAAACATGAACAGTTTCCTGAATTATAAGCGATCGCTGATCTTGTAGGTTGGGTTGAGGCAACGAAATCCCTAATGAACTAATTACTCATTACTGACATGCCCTAGGGTGAATCCGGTTCTTTTTGCTTCTCCTCCACTAGCTTAAATTCACCGTCAACAACCTTAACAAGAATAGGTTCACTTAGGCGCTCTCCATCCGAAGTAAACTGGAGTGCTTCTCCTGATGTTTCACTGGATGAAAGATTAACTTCTCGAAGTCTTTGCAGAACTTTTGTTCTATCGGGATTTCCCAATAATGTTTGAATAAAAGCCTGAGTTGCGTCATAGCTAGCGGCTGTTCGCCAGCTTACATCTCCTCCCCATTGCCGTCTTGCTGCTTGTGAAAACTCTTGTGCTTCTGATGTTCCTCTAAACCAAGGAACCGCTAGAATTAAACCTTCAACAGCTTTTCTCTCTTCATTTAAGGTTGTGTTGCTATAGAGAGTATCTCCGCCTAATAATTTTAGCCCGCGCCCATCTGGATTGGCTGGTCTAGATCTCAGCTCAGCGTTAACTCTAGCAACTTCAATTGCCTGAGACGTTAGTGCCTTATTGGGGAATAATAAACCTGCCTCAGCTTGGTCCCGAAAAATGCTGCGTGGGACTTCGGATTCCATATTGAGAGTTGTATTGCTCCAATCTATCTTATCAACTATGCGGCCTCCTAATTGTTCAAAGCTTTTTTGAAATGCTTCTCTTAGACTATTGCTGTAGAAACTATTAGTATTATAGAAAATAACGGCTTTGTCTAAACCAAGATTATTTTTAGTGTATTGGGCCAGTATTTGACCAGCTGCTTCGTCAGAAGAGACTGCTCGAAAGAAGACTCTTCCTTGTAACAAGGGACTTGTACTGGTAGGAGAAATCATTGCTAAGTTAGCTTTTTCATATTCAACTAGTGCTGCTTTACTGGCATCACTAGAACTATGGCCAATCACACCTAGTACAGACGGGTCTTTCTCCAATTCCTGAGCTACTTTTTCAGATTTATCTGGTTCATTACCATCGTTAGCAATTACTAATTCTAATAATCGACCGTTTAGTCCACCGGAAATGTTGAATTGATTTTGTGCCTGCGCAACACCCCGTAAAATTTCTTGAGCTGAGAGTGTACTCTTGATTGCTGACACAACCACTGCTAGGGTTAAAGGAGAACCTTGCTCTCGAGCTAAGGCATTGTTGTAGTAAATCAGAACTTCTGGATCATTGGGACTCTCAGCAACAGTTTGTTCAAAAAAATTAGTTGCTTCAGAGTAATTGCCTTGCTTGAACTCTTTAATGCCACGCTCAAAATTAGGGTTAAACTTAGAAGTAAAAATAGTACGCTCACCACGGCTAAACCTTTCTGGCTCCCATTCAGGTACATAAAATGGCTGTGGAGGTAGTATAGATTTACAGATACCATCTATGCGCTGTTGATCTGGTGGGCAAGAATTTACCCCTAAATAATACCCAATCCCAATAAGCAGAGGAATTGTCACAACTGCTGCGACCACAATTGCACCTACAAAGATTCGCCTATCTTTATCAACCAGAGGTGCAAGCTCTGAAAGTTTATCTCTTGCAATGGCATTGTTAGGATCAATCTTTAAAACTCTTTCAAAATGCTGCTTTGCCTGTTTGAACTGTTGCTGGTTTCTCCATAAATCATTTCCGTAGCTGAGTAGCGACTGCACCAACCCTTCTTGATTACTTATTGGGTCAACTTTGTACGCTCGAGTATAAAATTCAACAGCTTTGCTGAAATCTTCCACAGTCAAAGATATATCTGCAATCGCAAATAGAGCACCAAAGTGGTTGGGATTAAACTCCAAAACTTGCTCACAAGCTTTGCGCATTTTTTTCAACTTATTCCCGCCATAATTCTCCCATTTTTCAGCTGCCCTAAAAAAGTTATCAAAATCTTTGTCAAGCTTCTCCAGTTGCCATATTTCTTGGCGCAGTGGGTAGTGGCTAACCAACCAACGACGAACCAATTCCACTTTTACTTTACGCCCTGTCTCGTCCAGAAAAACTTTGTTAATTAATTGTTTGGCTGCTTGCTTTATTTCCTTTGTTGGGATGACTCCATACTCTTGAAGTAAAATTAACGGATTCTCTGGAAGCATTGCCTGTCTTTGCTTAGCTCTCTCTTGAGCCTTTGCTACTGCCGAGAAGACTACTTGCTCTGCAATAGGTAGCCCGTCCCAAAACCATGCCAACCCTCCTTCTGCGCTCTCAATGGCTTTGTCTACAACCTTCTCTACATCTACCTGAGTGACATTCCAGTTACCTTCATTCCTGGCTTGACCAAAAAGAGCGAAGCAGATTACTTGAGTAAAATAAGGATGTCCAGCTGACAGCTCTAAAATTGCTTTTATTGCATTCTGATCATATGCCAAAATTCCATGAGCTGGATTGAGGATCAATCGTTTAGCACTTGTCTCATCTAGTAAACCAATTTCGTGATTAGGAGCTCGTTTAAACAGAGTCAGTAGTTGTTGCATATCATCAAGTTTGCGTCCAACTACCGGAATTATAAATAACTTTTCCTGCTCATCAATCAATGACTTTAAATAGGGAAAAAAATACTTATCTGCGAAGTTAGATCGTTGATTGTTATCGCGGTTGTCAGTGCTTAAAACATCAAACTCATCAAGTAACAAGACTAAATTTTTATTGTCTAATACCTGATATACACTGGTCAAGAAGACACGAGAGAAGAAAGTTAAATCAGCTTCTAACTCTTGAGCTGTTGGCAGTGTAACGCTATCTTCTAACTCAAGGTAATCGACAATTTCTGTCGCTAGGTTCTCTAGAACAACACTCAAGGGTAACAAACTTTGGTCTTGTAGATCAAAAGGAACAAAATGAAACCCATCACATTCAACAGAGTGGGGAATCTGGAAGAGTACAGATGACTTCCCGATGCGACGTTGACCGTGCAATAAAATAACCTGTTCACCCTGAATCAGGCTATCTTCAAGAAAATGGAACAAACTTTCCCGTCCGAAAAACCTTCCTTTTTCAGTAATAGGACGACCGATAATATAAGGATTTCTCCTACTAGTTACATGAGCCATATTCTTTCTACAGTTTTTTGAAACTTTAAATAGTTTCACCAATGACTATGTTTACTAAAAACTTCACACCCCAGTAAGGATAGGAATTAATTCACGAATTCCTCCAGCAATAGACTGTACATTATCTTTGTTGTCCCACACAAAATTTATTGCTTGCTTAATTTGATGTGCTTGCCCTCGGTTTAGTATAGAGAAAATTCTTTCTCTTTGGGCAACTTCTGCTTCACTATTGTTGACAATCTCCTGGACTACCCACTGCTGCATAACAGACGAAGTAAAAACATAGACCAGCTTCTGCTCATTTAATTGACTTTTAATAATGCCACGTCTTTCTATATCTTTAAGTTTTCCAGCCTGCTCTTTGAAAAAATCTTCAACACCTCTCAAGTCATAGCGTCTTTTGGCTATTTCTCCTCTCACATAGGCAAGGGCAATAAGCCTCAAAAGCATTCTTTCGATATCATTGAGAGATTGCCAAATCCCACGAAGTACAAATTGACTATTGCCTTCAAAGTCAGATGCAAATGTTTCAAAAAAATGATTTTGTTCCTGTTCCAAGGTACGGTATAGGTAAAAACCAGCCATCTGAAGCAGAACAGGATAACCACCCGTAACTTTTTTGACCCTTTGCTGCAAATCATCTCTCTTGATCGACAAACACCCCTTCTTTCTCAGCTGATCACCTATAGGGCTCCACAATTTATCTATTTCTTCATCTTGGAAAGGTTTCAGTGGTTGAGATGGCAAATCACTGTAAATAGATTTTGAACTTAGTTCACTAAGAGGTTGAGATGAAGTCATAATAGCAGACATATGTCTACCATAATCCTGCTCTGCCAGATGTCGAAATTCTTTAAAAAACTTTATCATCTCTTCTTCAGAATAATTGTTTTTTATCTGGAGGGTAGCATCATAATTATCTAGCAATAATACTAAGTATTGTTCCTGAGCCTTAATCTTTTTAAGTATCTTCTTAATATGATTTTTTTCTATTTTTTTTGCTTCCTGTACTGTGTAAATTACGGAATTGAGAGAATCAATTTGATTCATTTCAAACTGTAAAATATTGTTATTTTCAGATGTATTTTGTACTTCAAATTTCTCTTTCAATGAAATCAATTCATCTCTTAGTTCTTCTATAATCTCTTGCCAAAAAGCTGAAGCTGAGAAATCATAAATAGCTTCACAATCTAGATAAATAAGGAAGTATTTATTCTCAATGTTAAGCCCTTTATGATGCCGCCAAGTATTAGGGTCAGCTAGATACTTTAGAAATGAAGATTTACCTATACCTAAGCTTCCATAAAAAATGATACTACTGGAATTGAAAATTTGGTCAAAGGCAAAATTAACCTCCTGATTTCGACCCACAAATTGATCTGGTGGTACGTAAGTCCCAGTAACGAAAGGAGAACGTAAAGCTTTACGATTTAATTCTCCAGCTTGTTGCAATTTCTTCTCAGCTAATCTATTGCTCGGCTCTAGAGCTAAAATCTCGCCGAACTGTTGCTGTGCCAAGGAAAACTGTTTTTGTTGTATTAAGTAGTCACCGTATTGCATCAGCGATCGCACGAGTCCTTCTTGATAAAGTAGAAGATCTAGTTTGCAGCCCCTCCGATAACATTCGATCGCTTTTGTGAATTCCTTAACATCTAAATATCTATCTGCTAACTGTAACAAGGCACTGAAGTGGTTAGGATTGACTGCTAAAACCTGTTGATAAGCCTTAATTGCATCTTGGACATTGCCTTGTTGATATATTTTATCTGCTTCAATATAAAGCTGTTCAGCATCTGGTTCAAGTTTTTCTAATTCCTTTATTATTGTCTTTAAAGAATATTGTTTTACTATCCACTGTCGAACTAATTCAATTCTCACTTTGTAAGGCAAATTTTCCGACTCTTGACTCAAAAAGCCCCACTCGACTAGTTTCCTCGCTGCTCCCTTGAGTAGTTCTGTCTCAACTCCATATTTTTTAAGAAGTGTCAATGGCTCCCTCAAGCCAGACATAGCTCCTGTAGCATCTGGGTTTTGCTCTGAAGCTATTGTTGCAAAGATCACTCGCTCAGTAATAGGCAATCCCTGCCAAAACCATACCAATCCTGCTTCACTAATTTCAGTTGCCTTATCTAAGATATTCTCCACATCAGCACAAGTTATCTGCCATTGTTGTTTATCTCTAGCCATTACGAAAAGAGCAAAGCAGATGACTTGAGTAAAATATGGATGACCAGCCGATAGTTCCAGAATAGCTTGTACTGCTTTTTCTTCATATTCTAGTGGTACGTCCTTGGTTGGTTGGATAATTAGCTGCTTGGTACTATTCTCATCAAGTAAACCAACATTATAATTAGGTGCTCCCTTAAATAGCTCTAGCAGTTTTGGCATATCATCTAGTTTGCGACCCACTACCGGAATGACAAATAACTTGTCCTGCTTGGCAATCAACGATTTCAAAAAAGGAAAAAAAAGCTGGCTAGCTGTGTTGGTTTGACTATCCTCTAAAACATCAAACTCATCAAGTAATAGCACTAGATTTTTACCATCTAATTCTTGATAAATTTGTGCTAGAAAATCATGCGAGAATAGCTCAGAATTTTTGTCTAAATCCTCGACAGATGGAATGCTTCCACTATCTATCCCTAAATCAAGATAGTCAATGATTTCTATAGCGAGATCGTACAGTATATTACTTAATGGCAAATGACTTTTGTCTTGAAGATCGAATAAAACAAATTTAAACTTGTCTTTGTCTATAAAATAAGGAATTTGGGATAGCAGAGAAGATTTACCAATCCGCCTTTGACCTTGTAACAAAATAATATGTTCACTGTTATTCAGGTTGTCCTCAATCGACTCAAATAAACTTTCACGACCAAAAAACATTTCCTGTTCAGTGATGGGACGGCCAATAATGTACGGATTTCTCACAACTTTTTCAATCATATTTGTTCTCTCCATAGATAGTTGGGTTAAACAGAGAAGACACCTTCGGGAAGTGCATTCACGACTTTACCAATCCAGTTAAGAATAGAAGGTACTTCATCTTCATTATTCCATAGCCACCTAATTGCCGTTGTGACTTGCTCAGCTTGCTTGCGACTCATCAAGTTTACAAACACCTTCTGTCGTTGTTGCAGCTCTGTTTCATTACTGTTCCCAATCTCTTGAATTACCCACCACTCCATCATAGAGGAAGTAAAGGAGTAAACGTTATTTCCTGCCTGGGCAGTGCGGACAATTACCCCCTGATCTTCGAGTTCATTCAGTT
The DNA here is from genome assembly GCA_010672925.1 of Symploca sp. SIO1C2. GTDB lineage: Bacteria > Cyanobacteriota > Cyanobacteriia > Cyanobacteriales > Coleofasciculaceae > Caldora. The sequence goes on from JAAHFP010000041.1 coordinate 31,693, forward strand.
CTCGCTGTCTTTGGCTAAAGACAAGATCTATATTTCCTAAATCATACTGCTTTTTTTTGTGCAATCGACTCTGTAGATTCGAGAGAGCAATTAGCATTAAGAGTACTTGCTCGACTTCATTGGATAATAGCCAAATGGCTTGAAATAAGTGTTGTGTTGTAGAGAGAAACTCTTTAGCAAATGACTCCTGATCGGTAACTTGTGCAGCTTTCCTTAGAGTTCTATAGACCAAATGACCAGCATTCTGGAGCAAAGCTGGGTGTCCGTGAGCCAATTCAAAAATCCCCTCTTTCAAGGCTTGAGTCATGGGTGCGCGATCTAGCAATGAGTTAACTTCAGTGGCTGTGAATGGCTTAAGGGAAAGAAAGAGATAGTGATTGTACCAAGGAGAACTGCCAGGAGTGAGCATCGGTCCAAGTTCATTGAGACGCCGGGATGAAGTGACAATCATTGAGAGATGCTTTCGTTCCTGAGAGTGGTAAGCCAGACTGCGACACTCACTTAAAAACGTTTGGATTTCGGCTTCTGTGTATTGCTTCTGTGGGTAAAGAGCATGATCATAGTTATCGACTAGTAACAACAAAAATTTGTGTTGTTTTCCTAGCTTCCGCAGTATTCGGCGTAGGCTATCCTTGGTTGTCTTTCCTTGTTCGAGTAATTTATCGATTTCAGCTTGTAGGGTTGGTGCGCTATCCAACTCATCCCTCATAAGGGTCAGAGCTTCTTCCCAAAAACGAGAGGTACTAAAGGGGAGGAGATTTAAGCAATTCAGCAGTACAATTACTGCTTCAGACGGATCTTGTCCCTGAAGTTGCCAAACTTCCGGCAAAGTCAGTTGTTCTAAAAATGAAGACTTGCCGATTCCTGGACTGCCCCAAACCGCCAAGTTGCTGCGGCTATGTATTTGGTCAAAGGCGGTGGCAATCTCAGCCATTCGTCCGACAAAAGCTTCTGGAGACGAAACCGGTTGACCGACAACAAAGGGATTTGGTAAAGGATTTTGGGACATGGAGACAAATTGAATTTTCCAGTGCGATCAGCTTCTCTACGAAACGCTTTGCGATTGCTGGTGTCGTAGGCGATCGCAAATTTTGTAGGTTGGGTAGAGCCACGAGCAATCTTGAAAACCTTACCAGCCCCTGTAATCAGCAAACCCTGCTTCAGTGCAGTTACTTAAGCTTTAGACATATCTTTAGGATTAGACATCAATAATGTTACTGAATTAATTTTAGTCTTGTTACACTACTAAATCTACATCCTCTACCTGAGTTGTGGTGTATATATTGATGTAGAACGCCCTCCCATCGAATCGTTGTGTGATCAGGAAATCTTGAAACCCGCTTCCCTGACTTGGATTAAGGTTCCTAATTGGATGGGCAAGACTTCATTGATGGCTTGGATTCGCGATCGCGTGTCTAATACTTTGGAGAAAGCTTATCGATTTGATGGGAGAGCGAATGACAGGCAGGATGCCTGTTCCACAGGAAACTGCTGAAGAGAATTTGCTGCAAGCTGTGTGCTCAGGAAATCTTGAAACCTGTTTCCCTGACTCGGATTAAGGCTCTTAATTGGATGGGCAAAACTTCATTGATAGCTTGATTCGCGATCGCGCGATAATACCTTGTAGAAAACTTATCGATTTGATGGGAGAGTCGATGACAGGCAGGATGCCTGTTCCACAAGAAAAATTGAATTTGGTGCAAACTAAGATATATCGCTTACCTGATTACCGACTTATAACCGACTTCTACTCTGTGCTCAAAAAAGATGGTTATTATTTCAGTAGTTTTTCCGATAATTAGCTATGCCACGCTCCTCACGCTCCCTCAAAGTTGACCAAAATTACATCCCACAAGTCAAATCAGCTGTCAAAGAAAAGGGTTATGCTCGCCAGCAGGATTTAGCAGATAAGTTAGGTATATGTTTAAGTACTCTCAGTAACTACCTCAACGGCAAACCGGTAGACTATCAGATTTTTGTTGAAATCAGTGAACACTTAGAACTTGACTGGAAAGAAATCTCTGGTTGTGGCTTCTCTGTTTATGTAGAACGCTCTGATATCGAATCTTCCTGTTATCAAGAAATATTGAAACCTGGTTCCCTGATTCGGATTAAGGCTCCTAATTTTATGGGCAAAACTTCCTTGATGGCTTGGATTCGCGATCGCGCAGCAGAGCATAATTATAGAACAGCATATTTAAACCTGAATTCGGCGGGTAAAACAGATTTTACTAACCCTGATTATTTTTTGAGGTGGTTCTGCCTTAAAGTTAGCCACAGCATGGAATTGCCCAATAGAGTTACTGAGTACTGGGATGAGGAAATGTTTACTAGTAAAGTCAATAGTACGGACTATTTTCAGGAATATCTACTGGTGCAAGATGATACTCCCTTGGTTCTCTGCCTAGATGAAGTGGAGCGAGTATTTCCCTATCCCGAAGTTGCCACGGAATTTTTAGGACTGCTCAGGTATTGGCATGAACTAGCCAGGATTAATCCTATTTGGGAACGACTGCGGTTGGTAATGGCTTATGCCAGAGAAGTTTATATCACCCTGAATATTAACAAATCACCTTTTAATGTAGGACTTCCTATCGAGTTGCCAGAATTTACCCCACAACAGGTACAAGAGTTAGCTCAACGTCATGGACTAGATTTAAATTTAGAGCAAGTACAGCGGCTAATAGAGATGGTAGGCAGACGCCCCTATCTAGTGGAGCAAGCGATTGTTAAGAATGTAGAATTAAGAATTAAGAATTAAGAATTGGGAATGGGTAAAAAATAGTTTTCCTAATTCATTACTCATTACTTATTACTTATTACTTATTACTTGTTACTTATTACTTAATAAAAATGGTATATCAAGTCGGAGCAAGCCTCCCTGCTAACGCTCCTAGCTATGTGGTAAGGCAAGCTGATCAAGAATTATATGATGCTTTGCGGGCAGGGGAGTTATGTTATGTGTTGAACTCGCGACAGATGGGGAAGTCTAGTTTACGAGTGCGAACTATGCAAAAGCTGCAAGCTGAGGGAGTTGCTTGTGCTTTTATTGATTTAACTGCTATTGGTACTGAAGAAGTGACTCCAGGGCAATGGTATGGTGGCTTACTCAAGACGATAATCAACAACAAGAGTTTTCAGCTGTTGGAGCAGTTTAATTTGCGAACCTGGTGGCGGGAGCGGGAAATGCTCTCTCCGGTGCAGCGCTTGCGGGAATTTATTGAGGGAGTTCTGCTCAAGGAAATTTCTCAAAATATGGTGATTTTTATCGATGAAGTGGATAGCATCCTTAGCTTGGGTTTCAAAGATGATTTTTTTGCTTTTATCCGATCTTGTTATAATCAACGAGCGGATGATGCAAAATACAGACGTCTGACCTTTGCTCTGTTGGGAGTGGCCACACCTTCGAGTTTAATTCAAGATAAAACGCCGTTTAATGTTGGTCTAGCGGTTAAGTTGCGGGGCTTTCAATTAGATGAAGTCAAGCCTTTAGCCGAGGGATTGTCGGAACAGGTAAGCAATCCGAAAGCCGTGCTCAAGGAAATTTTATCTTGGACAGGAGGACAACCGTTTCTGACCCAAAAGCTGTGTAAGTTGATTGTTACTTGTGAGTTATCTATCCCCCCAGGGCAAGAAGCAGCATCAGTAGAAAAATTGGTGCGATCGCGTATTATAAAAGACTGGGAATCTCAGGACGAACCGGAGCATTTGCGGACAATACGCGATCGCTTGCTGAGTAATGAGCAACATACTGGACGGTGGTTGGGATTGTATCAGCAGATTTTGCAAGAGGGAGCAATTGTTGCTGATGATAGCCTGGAACAAACAGAATTACGATTTAGTGGGTTAGTCGTCAAACAGCAGGGTAAATTAACAGTTTATAACCCCATTTATCGGGTAGTTTTTAATCAAACTTGGGTTGACAAACAGTTAGCTTCTATGCGTCCTTATAGTGGAGCGATCGCTGCTTGGTTAGCGTCCAACCGTCAGGATGAATCACGTCTATTGCGAGGTAAGGCATTGCAGGATGCATTGGAGTGGAAAGCTCACAAAATGTTGGGTGTTGAAGATGATAATTTCTTAGATGCCAGCCAACAATTAGATAGGCTGGAGATACAAAGAAAGTTAGATGCAGAACGTACTAAGAAGACTGAAGCATTATTAGCAGCACAGCAAAAAACCGCCAGACTGCAAAGATTTGTTCTGGGGGCAGTTAGTAGCGCCTTGCTAGTTACCAGTATGTTGGGATTAGCAACTTTCTTTCAGTATCGCAAAGCAGTAAATAGCAAACGCCAATCATTAATCAGCGAGATTCAGGCGCTTACTAACTCGGCGGAAGCACTCTTTACTTCTAATCAAAGGTTGGATGCACTGCTAGAAGCAATCAAGGCGAAGCGACAATGGGAAAAGTTGGGTACTAGGGTAAGTCCAAAAACCAAGCTGGAGATAGAAAGTGAGTTAGAAAGAGTTCTAGGGCAGGCGGTTTATGGAGTAGTTGAGTACAATCGCTTACCAGAAAATAAGAGAGTCTTCGATATCGCTTTCAGTCCCCAGAGTAATCTGCTTGCCTCTGCTTCTGAAGACAATACCATTAAACTCTGGAACCAGGAAGGTAAATCACTCGCAACCCTTAAAGGACATCAAGGTTGGGTTTACGGAGTTGCCATTAGTCCTAATGGTAAGATGATTGCCTCGGTGGGTGAAGACAAAACCCTCAGACTCTGGAACCTCGACGGTAAGGAGTTGAAGATGATTCAAGGGCATACTGATGAGGTATGGGGAGTTGCTTTCAGTCCTGATGGTCAGACTATTGCTTCAGCGAGTGCGGATCAAACCGTTAGACTCTGGAACCTTGACGGCACTCTGAGAAATACTCTCAGAGGACATAGCAAAAAGGTATGGGGAGTTGCTTTCAGTCCTGATGGTCAGACTATTGCTTCAGCAAGTGCGGATCAAACTGTCAAGCTGTGGAAACTCGACGGTACTCTACTAACTACCCTAGCAGGTCATCAAGAAGAGGTGAGAGCAGTTGCTATCAGCCCCAATGGTAAAGTGATTGCCTCGGCGAGTCAGGACAAAACTGTCAAATTATGGAATAGCGACGGCACTTTACGCCACACTATCGAGGGACATAGTGCTCCAGTTTACGGAGTTGCTATCAGCTCTGATGGTAAAATTGCTTCAGCAAGTGTGGATAATACTGTCAGACTCTGGAACCAAGAGGGTACTTTGCTCCAAACCCTGGAAGGACATCGTGACCGAGTTTCTGAAGTTGTCTTCAGTTCTGATGGTAAGATGATAGCTTCCGCGAGTTGGGACAAGACTGTCAGACTCTGGAAGCTAGAGAATGATTTGTTTACTACTCTCAGTGGACACAGTGATGTGGTTATCGGAGTAAATTTCAGTCCTGATGGTCAGACTATTGCCTCAGCTTCTGATGACAAAACTGTTAGACTGTGGAACCAGGAAGGTACTTTACTCCAAACCCTACCAGGGCATAATGCTGAAGTTTACGGAGTTACTTTTAGTCCTGACGGTAAGACCATTGCCTCATCAAGTAAGAACAAAATCATCAAACTCTGGAACCTGGAAGGTGAGGAGCAGAAAACTCTCAAAGGGCATGATGATGAAGTGTGGGGAGTTGCTTTCAGTCCTGACGGTAAAACTATTATCTCCGGAAGTGGAGACAAAACTATCAAACTTTGGAACATTGATGGTACTCTGCAAACTACCCTAACAGGACATAAAGAAAAAGTGTGGGGAATTGCTATTAGTCCTAAGCAGCAAATGATTGCTTCCGGTAGTGAGGACAGGACTGTCAAACTCTGGAGCTTGGAAGGTACTTTATTCAAGACTATTATAGGGCATCAGGATGCAGTTAATGATGTTTTCATCGGTTCTGCTGGTAATTTAATTGCCTCAGCTAGTTCTGATCAAACTGCTAAACTCTGGACTAGTGAAGGTAAGTTGTTACATACCCTCAAAGATCATCAAGAGACAGTTAGGGGAGTCTCCATCAGTCCCGATAGTAAGATGATTGCCACTGGTAGTGGGGACAAAACTGTCAAAATTTGGGGAAGAGAAGGCAAATTGCAGAAAACTTTATATGGTCATAGTGGCGGAGTCTGGGGATTGTCTTTTAGTCCAGATGGTAAGATGGTTGCTTCTGCCAGTGAGGATCAAACGGTGATTCTCTGGGAATTAGAGCAAATTCTTAGTCTGAATGAGCTAGAGTATGGTTGCCAATGGGTGCGGGATTATTTGAAGTACAATCGCAATTTGAAGGAAGAGGATCGTAGTTTGTGTGACTACTAGGTGGTAGGTGTTAGGTGTTAGGTTTTAGGGAATTTTCCCCTTGAAAGGGAGATACTATTTCTTTAACTAGCTCATTCGCATTCCTTTCCTCTAATTGTGTTAAGACTTTTAAGGCAATTTTCACTGTATGATTGTAGTCTCTAACAGTGTTAGAAGTTGGTACTGTTATTGATAGGTTGGAAATCTCAGGATAGTCATATCGAGCAGAGTTACTTCTTTCGTACTCATGTACTTTCCTCCATCCTCTTTGGCAAAGGTAGTTCATCAGCTGGTTGGGTTTGATAGAGCTTAATTTATCGAGTGTAATTTGCATTGCTTCTTTTTGGACTGAAGTCCTACTACTGTTTATTACAAGAAATAGTTATTCAACCGGATTGGATATGATTCGTAGACGATGTCGTAAGTACCCGTAATATTTTATCAAAATTGTTAAAATCACCGACAATTCTTCGGGCAGGTTGAGGCCAAACTCTCAGAAGTGTTGGCGTCGCTGAAATCTGATTTTCTTCTGCTTGTTCGGGATGCTTGAAAATATCAACAATTTTTAAGGTATAAGGATGACGTAGAGAATTTTCTAACAACTGGTGTAGGTTTTTGAGAATCTCCTCAGTTGTCTCACTATGCCCAGAAATAAATAAACGCAGTACATAACCTACAGTGTTTGGTGATTCAGGGTTAGGTGAAATATCCCTAGCATCAGCTGATGATGTTTGGAGCAATTGCGAATCGTTAGTTTGCTCCTTTATCTTTATAGCCCTCGATGGGTTTAATATTTGATGAGATTTTTCCCATACTTCCCCTGTAATCTTTCGAGCATCTACCGGTCCCTCAGGGGTCGGGAATTCCTGGGTTGAAGAGAGGGTTTTATCTTGGTGAGGAATGTTTACTTTAGTTCTAGATTCTATGGTAGAAGTAGTAGGGTAAACTTCAACCTGTTTCTTAGGTTTTCTAACAGAGGAGTAGGGATAAAATAACCTTTCAGTTTGTCCCAAGCGTACAATTAAGTCGTGATCTTCCCAAAGTTGGGGAAACTGATGACGATAGGTTTCTAATACCATCGGCTCCCACAACTCCTGCTGCCAGGAAGCCACCTGCCAATGTAGATTACTACTACCAAACACGACATTGAGTAGTGCTTGATGATGTTGTACAGGTCGATAAAGTTCAGCAGCGGTTCGCAGTTGCTGGGTTCTAGGGTCGATCCACTTATCGATAGTAGCAGTATATCCTGGTATCAAGAAATGAGGTGGCTCTGGCAAGCCCAGCATGTCTTGGAGAGCAGCACAAAGATGCAGGTGCCAGCGACCCTGCTTGCTTGAATCAATACAATAAATTAAATCCCCCCCAGGTGTAAATAGGGCAATGCCCTTAAACAGCTGGGGTAAGGAAGGTTGGTTTTTTCTCAAGGTAAACAGCTCAAATTCTTAAACTCTACCTCGCAACATTTGGGCCATTTCATTCTGGGTGGGAGACATTTCTAAGGCCGTTTCCTCAGTAATGCGTCCTTCTTGATAGAGATTAAAGAGGGACTTATTCATAGTGATCATGCCATCAAATTCCCCATCCTCCATCAAAGGTGTAATTTCGTCGTACTTGGCATCCCGGATGTAATCCTTAATAGCTTCAGTATTAATCAGGATGTCATGGAAAGCAGCACGTTTACCATCGGTGGTACGGCATAACCCCTGAGAAATAATCGTCACTAGAGATTCAGCAAGTGCTACCCGCATTGCATGTTGCTCTTCAGCGGAGTAAAGATTGAGAAGTCGCTCAATGGATTTAACCGCACTGTTGGTGTGCAATGTCCCCATTACTAGGTGACCCGTCTGAGCAGCTTTCAAAGCGGTGTTGACCGTTTCTTTATCCCGCATTTCCCCAATTAAGATAATATCGGGGTCTTCCCTTAAAGAAGCTTTGAGGGCGTTATCAAACTTTAAAGTATTGATTCCCACTTCTCGTTGCTTGACTAGGGATTTGCGGCTGGGATGTACAAATTCAATCGGGTCTTCGATGGTGATAATGTGCTTGGGCATCTCTTTATTGATGTAATCTACCATCGCCGCCATAGTGGTAGATTTACCGGAACCAGTAGGTCCAGTAACCAAAATCAGACCTTTATGAACATGACAAACATCCCTGAATACTGATGGTAGACGCAGTTGCTCCATCGTCAAGATCTTCAGGGGAATTAAGCGCATGACCATTGCCGGTCCGTCGAGGGTATCAAAGATATTGATCCGCACCCGGGCAAACTCATACTGAGTTGCTCCATCAAATTCCAGGGTATCTTGAAAACGCCGGACTTCCTCATCACTGAGCACTTCGTGCAGCCAGTACATAAAAGTTGTCTGATCCGTGTCCGGGTAGTCAGTGATCTCCATTTCCCCACGGTTGCGAATACGGGGTTTTTCACCAACGCCCAAGTGGATATCGGAATATCCATTGTCAAAAGCATAACGGACAATCGTCGCTAAAGTTGGCTGACCAGCTGGGAGACTAATACGAGGCGCTCGCTTTTGGCGACGGTCTGATGCTTTCGGGGAAGCCATAGTTTGACCGGGTGGTGCCGCTGGACGAGGGGGAGGTGCTACTGCTCCCGGTTTACCACCTCTTGGTGTCATGGGCATCGTTTGTGCCGCCATCGCCTGGGTTGCTTCAGAAGATGGTGCCCTACTCCCCTGCTGGTTACTTTTGGCTGATCTGGGCATCGTTTGCGAAGGCATTACTTCCGTTGCTTCCGAAGCCATCTTTTTCGCAGCATTATTCCTCGGCGGTGGTGGTGGTGGAACACGGGGTGGTGGTGGTGGGCTTGGCGGGCGCTGTGAGTCTGTCATATTTCCCCTGGGGTTTGGTTACTAGCAGTGATTTCACTAACTATTGTTAGTAACATTCCTCAACTTTAAGATTCAATATTATCGATTGACCACAAGATTAATCAATCTGCTAATCATGATTTTAGGTGTTCAGGATGAAACTCCCTGCCAAATACTCGGTCGCAACTGATTTTTCCTGGGCAGCTCACCGGTCAAAATTATGAGAATGCTATACATAAGTTATAAGAAATATTAAGCGAATTCCCTATAGCATTGCTTACCAAACTCAGAACACTGAATCGGTGTTCTAGGAATAATTATGAGGCGTTTTAAGCCATAAATATTTGCTAGCGAATGTAAATTTTTTTGAATATCAGCTCATTTTACCTAAAACTATCTTCTATACTGTTCATCAATCCCCTTTAGATTAAAGGGCCTAATTCAAGGATTTTTTTGTTGAAAATTTCATTAAAAAAAATAAGGGAGAAACTAATGATGGAATTGAGCTCCAGAGAAAGCTTGGTGAATACTAATTCCTTAGCAATGGTCAAAAGCTTTTTAATTTGGACTTTTACCTTGGAAGTTTGTCTGTTGGTTGTTGGTTTTCCACTGCTGGTATTAATTGCCTCTATCGGCATTATGCTGGCAATTACTCTGCAAGCGGTTTTACCAGTCAGTGCGGTTTTATTAGTTGCAGGTCTGTTGGTTGGCTCCAATGTGTTAGTGGTGGTATTGGGTGCTGGAATTCTTACCTTCAAAGGTATTCATCCTCATGAAGTTAGCTGGTTGAGCTGGTTGCACGGTGAATCGAAAGTTAGGCATACTCCTGTCTTTGCCGCTTGCCCACTCACTTGTGATATCAGAGGGTTAGAAATTGGTTAGGGTTTGGTGAATAGTTCAGATAAAGGAGATAAAGATAAGAAAAAGAAAGGGTCAACATGACGTTGACCCTTTCTTGTTTTGATGGGGAGTCGGTTGCAAATGACAAATGACAAATGACAAATGACAAACAACAATCCCTTACCTATCTACCGAACCCATAATGATATCAATGCTGCCGAGGATGACCACAATATCAGCAACCTTCATACCCCGTAGGAGATGGGGCAGAATTTGCAGGTTGTTAAAGTCTGCAGCACGAATCTTCCAGCGCCAAGGAAAGACATTATCATCCCCAATAATGAAAATACCTATTTCACCCTTGCCGGATTCCAAACGAACATAATGCTCACCAGCAGGAATCTTAAAGGTAGGAGCAATTTTCTTACCTTGGAACTGATAGTCAAAATCATTCCACTGAGATTTTTTACCTTCTGCCATGCGCTTGGCTTCTAGGTTTTCGTAAGGGCCACCGGGTAGTGCTTTCAAAGCTTGACGGAGAATTTTGACTGATTCCCGCATCTCCCGAATACGCACCAGGTAACGGGCAAAACAATCACCACCAGTTTCCCAATGTACATCCCAGTCGAAGTCATCGTAACATTCGTAGTGGTCAACTTTCCGCAAGTCCCATTTTACGCCAGAAGCTCGCAGCATTGGACCAGAAAGGCCCCAGTTAATTGCTTCTTCCCTACTGATAGTGCCAATTCCTTCAACCCGGCGGCGGAAAATAGGATTGTTGGTAATTAAGCGCTCATACTCATCTACCTTGGGTTCAAAATAGTCACAGAAGTCTTCGCACTTATCTACCCAACCATAGGGTAAGTCAACAGCAACACCACCAATGCGGAAGTAATTATTATTAATTAACCGTTGTCCTGAGGCAGCTTCCCACAGGTCATAAATTAGCTCCCGCTCCCGGAAGATGTAAAAGAAAGGCGTCTGACCACCAACATCCGCCACAAATGGTCCGAACCAAAGCAGGTGATTGGCAATCCGATTCAACTCCAACATAATCACCCGGATATAGCTGGCGCGTTTGGGTACCGGAATATCTGCCAATTGTTCTGGGGCATTAACGGTAATTGCTTCATTGAACATTCCCGCTGCATAGTCCCACCGACTAACGTAGGGGACGTACATAATATTGGTGCGGTTCTCAGCAATTTTCTCCATACCCCGGTGCAAATAACCCAGCACCGGCTCACAATCAACTACATCCTCTCCGTCGAGGGTAACGATTAAGCGCAAAACGCCGTGCATGGAGGGGTGATGGGGACCCATGTTCAACACCATGGGCTCGGTTCTAGTCTCAAGTTTTGGCATATATTGATTCGGTTCCCCTAACTCTTTGCCTTTAGCTTATTGTCTATAGTTATTGGCCATTTGTCATTGGTCATTGGTCATTTATAGCGCTTCGCGCAGGTGTTAGGTGTTAGGTGTTAGGTGTTAGGGAGGTGGAAAGTACTGTTAAATAAAGGTTTTGTGATTATTCACCATGGTCAATCTGTAAACACACGAGCGCTCGTTGCTATATGTCCAAATTTGGATGTACTTGGATGCAAGAACTAGGATAAATAACAAATGAGAAACGAAAAACCTCTAAAAGTTCTACAAATAGTTCCCTCAATTTCCCTAGTCTATGGTGGCCCTAGCCAAATGGTGCGGGGACTTTCTGCTGCACTAGCATCCCAAGGAGTTGAAGTGACGGTACTGACTACAGACTCCAATGGAGATAGCGGTCAACCGCCGTTAGATGTCCCTCTGGAACAACCAGTGGAGCAAGATGGTTATCAGGTGCGGTACTTCCGTTGTTCTCCCTTTCGTCGTTACAAATTTTCTTGGGCTTTGTTGCGTTGGCTAAGGCAGCATGGGCATAAATTTGACCTGGCTCATATTCATGCCTTATTTTCCCCAGTGAGTACAACGGCAGCAACGGTGGCTCGTAACCAAAAGCTACCCTACATCTTACGTCCCTTGGGCACTCTTGATCCCGCTGACTTACAGAAAAAGCGATCGCTCAAGCAAATCTACGGTTTACTACTAGAGAGGCCAAACTTAGCAGAAGCAGCAGGAATTCACTTTACTAGTGTTCAGGAAGCCAAGGTTTCCGAGCGATTTGGGACTCAATCACCGGATTGGGTGATTCCTCTAGGAGTAAATTTGCCAGTTTTGCCCCCCAAAGGTGAGGCCAGGACTGAATTGAACATTCCTGATGATCAGCCTTTGGTGCTGTTTATGTCTCGTATTGAGCCCAAGAAAGGACTCAATTTATTGCTCCCTGCCCTAGAAAAATTACTAGTAGAGGGTATCAATTTTCACTTTGTCTTAGCCGGAACCAATCCTCAAGACCCAGATTATGAGTGCCAAATTGCTCAACAGATTCAGACTTCACCACTCTCGTCTTGTACCAAGGTGACTGGTTTTGTAACTGGTAAGTTAAAGGCAGGATTATTACAAGACGCTGATTTATTTGTCCTACCCTCTTACTACGAAAACTTTGGTATTGCTGTTGCGGAAGCGATGGTTACCGGGACGCCGGTGGTGATTTCTGACCAAGTTCATATCTGGCAAGACATTAGTGAAGCTGAGGCAGGGTGGGTTAGTCCTTGTGAAGTCGATGCTTTAACTCAGCTACTAAAAGAAGCAATTTTGGCTCCCAAGGAACGGCAGCGACGGGGAAAAAATGCTCATAAATGCGCTGTGGCTAACTACAGTTGGGAAGCGATCGCACAACAAATGATTCAGGCTTACAAAAATATTCTTTTTACCATAAATAATAAATAATGACAATACTCTAGCGTAGGATTTACAACAAGCGAATAGAGGGATTATGGTGACGATTACCGTACAAATCCTGAAATCTACATAAATTAAAGCTTTCAAGGATCCATATCAAGCAAGTAGACTTTAGAATAATGCAGTGAAACTTCGAGCCTGCGGGTGTTTCCGAGATTTTGATGTGAAAGCCCAACTCTTAAGGAGCACTCATCACTGTTGATCTTGACCTGTAGCCTAGAAAAACAAGGAGATAATTAATGAATAAAGGCGAATTAGTTGATGCAGTGGCAAATAAAGCAACTGTGACCAAAAAACAGGCAGATGCAGTGTTATCTGCGGCGCTGGAAACGATTATGGAAACTGTTGCCGAAGGTGACAAAGTCACTTTGGTAGGATTTGGCTCTTTCGAGTCACGGGAGCGCAAAGCCCGTGAAGGTCGCAATCCGAAAACTGGTGACAAAATGGAAATTCCAGCAACCAAAGTTCCTGCCTTTTCTGCTGGTAAGTTGTTTAAGGAGAGAGTAGCACCACCTAAAGAATAATTTTCCAAGCACCTATCCTTGAAGCGACCAACTCACGGGGGAAATTTAGCCTGGGCAGCATCACTAGCAAGCTGTTCCCCTTCCCTCATTCTTGATTTTTCGGCTAGTATCAATCCCCTAGGTCCACCAAAAACAGCGATCGCGGCTATTGAGTCTGGGCGGCAAGACTTGGTAGCCTATCCTGACCCCAATTATTACCAGCTACGGGTTAGTTTGAGTCAGCTGCACCCGACTCTAGACCCCGACTGGATTTTACCAGGTAACGGCTGTGCAGAGTTGTTAACCTGGGCTTGTAGGGAACTGGCACAACTGGAGGAGACTTACCTGATTACCCCAGCCTTTAGTGATTACCGAAGGGCACTCAAGGCATTTTCTGGCACAATCAGGGAGTATCTTCTGGAATTGGATATTGCGGGATGCCCAATTCCTAATCTGTCATCCCCAACCCCCAATTTCTTAGGTTTGTTGCTGAACAACCCTCATAATCCTACTGGTTGCTTATGGGACAAAGAGGAGATTTTGCCCTATTTGGAGCAATTTGCCCTGGTGGTAGTAGACGAAGCCTTTATGGACTTTCTACCTCCCCCTCAGCAGCAAAGCTTGATACCAATGGTGCAAGAGTATCCCAACTTGGTAATTTTGCGATCGCTTACTAAGTTTTACAGCCTTCCTGGATTGCGTATTGGTTATGCCATTGCTCACCCAGACCGGCTACAAAGGTGGCAGCAGTGGCGGGATCCCTGGTCAGTCAATGCTTTGGCAGCAGCAGCAGCTAAAGCTGTAGTCCAAGATACAGAATTTCAAAAAACAACTTGGACATGGTTAGAGTCAGCGAGATCGCAGCTATTTCAAGATCTGATGCAGTTACCCGGTCTGCAACCTTACCCTGGTGCTGCTAACTTTTTACTAGTAAAGTCTGAACAATCCAGTTCACAGTTACAGGAAACACTACTTAAGCAAAGCCAAATCCTAATCCGTGACTGTCTCAGCTTTCCGGAATTAGGCGACTGCTACTTCCGAGTAGCAGTACGCACACCAGCAGAAAACCAACGGTTATTAGAAGCTTTATCTGTTGTTTGTTGTTTGTGATTTGTTGTTTGTTGTTTGTTGTTTGTTATTGGTCATTGGTCATTTGTCATTTGTACTCATAGCTCTCTTGCACAAATAAAAAGGAAACCAATTTGACTCAAAATAAATCCAATTTCCAATTTCCAATTCCCAATTCCCAATGCCCAATTCCCAATTTTCCATTCGACCTTCCAATCAATGGCTGTTGATTATGATTTAATTGTCATTGGGGGCAGTACTGCCGGTACTTATGCTGCTATGGCTGCCGCCCATCTGAATGCTCGTGTTGCCTTGGTAGAACCAGAAGACATCCAAAGCAACTGGTTGGGCTATGGTACTGTCTACAACCTGGCATTAACTCAGATTGGGCATCTTATCCAGCAGGTATACAAGGCTTCTCAATTGGGTATCCAATCCCCAAGCTATGGGTTGACTGAACAGGAAAAAGTTCCATCGATTAACCTAACAGAGGTAAGGGAATGGATTCAGACAGTTGTGAACAATTGTTCAGAGCGCTATTCTCCTGCTATCTTGGCTTCTTTGGGTGTCGATGTGATTACTGGTAAGGGTGAGTTTTGCCGCCGTCCTTACCTAGGCTTTGTGGTCAACAACCGACGTTTGCGGGCTCGCGGTTATTTGATTGCCACTGGCTCTCGCCCCACTCTTCCTGATATACCGGGACTGCAAACTATTGGCTATCTTACTCCACCTGATATTTGGCGGGAAGAAAGAGTGGCAACGAAAGAGAGTGGGAGTGAGGAAGAGTGGGAAAACGCGAAAACAGACGCGGAGACACGGGGACGCGGGGACGCGGGGACGGAAAATTCTAACCAAAGTTTCGTTCACCCCCCAGAAATCCGCCTCCAATTACAGGGTAACTGGGTAGTCATTGGAGGTAGTTCAATAAGTATCCAACTAGCTCAGACTTTAAGAAGGTTTAATTGTCAGGTTACCTTAGTCACTGAAGCTCCTCAAATCTTAATTAAAGAAGACTTGGAGGCATCTCTCTTAGTACAAGCCCAATTAGAGTCTGAGGGAATTGAAGTTCTCACTCAAAGCCCAGTTACCCAAGTCAGACAGATTGATAATAAAAAGTGGGTTCAGGCAGGAAATCGAGCAATTGAAGCCGATAAAATTTTGTTGGCTACTGCTCAACAACTGAATTTAGAATCTTTAAATCTAGAAGGGGTTGGGGTTAAATTTAATCAACAGGGGTTGCAACTGAATAATAAACTACAAACCACTAATCCCCGCATTTACGCTTGTGGAGATGTTACTAACGGCTATCAATTTGCCCATATTGCTGAGTATGAGGCTAGTATCGCCTTGAAAAATGCTCTATTTGCCCCAGTTTTTAAGGTCAATTATCAATGTATTCCCTGGGCAATTTACTGTCAACCGCAACTAGCAGGGGTAGGTTTGACAGAGGAGCAAGCAAAAGGGCGTTATGGCAAGGATGTTTTGGTAGTAAAGCAATATTTCAAAACTTTGGACAAAGCTCAGCTGTTAGGAGAAACTACCGGGTTTTGCAAATTACTGGTGCGTCGTAATGGGGAAATTGTCGGAGCATCCCTAGTGGGAGCAGAGGCTAGTGAATTGATGGGAGCGATCGCACTAGCAATGCAGCAGAAAATTAAGCTGGCTGCGATCGCTAAATTACCCCACGCTTCCCCTACTTTATCAGAAATTGTTCACAAAACTGCGATCGAGTGGCAGAGGCAATGTTTTCGTGACAACCAGGCTTTACAAAACTTCCTGGAAGGTTTCTTCAATCTACGACGTAAATTGTAGAGACGCGCCATGGCACGTCTCTACAGGGTTTTGGTTTTGCTTCTTTTTGGACTGAAGTCCTACTACTGCTTATTACTTCAAAACCAGAATCAATCGACTCGATGAAGCAAGCCCTATTTAGGGCTTGGGAGAATAAGTGGGTCAGCCATGCGGTGACAGTGATTTCCAGCATTTATTTTCGGAAAAAGTGCAAGGTTTTTATATCAAGAGGCTCAAAAACCTTGTACTCTCGTAGGAGAACACCTGGTTAAATTAATAATTTTAGGGGTTTTATTCACCGGTAGTAAAAACAGTCAAACTTGCCTAAAATCCTTATGCAGCAAATGATAATGAACTCTTAACTTATTACTTATTACTTATTACTTATTACTTATTACTTCAAAACCTGAGTCAATGGACTTATTCAGCAAACCCTATTTAGGGTCTGCTGAATAAGTGTGTAAGCCATGCCAGACGATGCTTTCAAGCAATTTTTTTCTTCAAAAGTGCCAGGAAGTTGCATCTGTGGGCTTAAAATCCTTGTACTAGTATGGGGAATCCTTCGTTAAATTCCGAATATTCAAGAAAAATAAGCATGTTTTCATCGAAGTAGTTTCACCTCCTAAACTTGTCTCTAAGACTTATTTCACAAGCAAAACATGACTCTTCACTTATTACTTATTACTTATTACTTATTACTTCAAAACCCGCATCAATCGACTTATTCAGCAAGCCCTATTTATTTTCCCTGTTGCCTAATTTCCCAAACCTTAAGTAAAATCATATATTCATAAAATGCTTGCAAAATGCACCAAGTAAACCCTGCTTGCCCATCAAGGATACCTCCAAGCAAGAAGTACATATAGATAAAACGAACTAAAGGACGTCCAGGTAAGCGCAGTGAGAGATTTTTGAGAGCACGGCGTCTTACTATTTCTGAAGAGCCGAAAAAAAGCTGCTCCCAATTAATTGTACCTGTTTCTAGCTGATGTATGGTTTCGAGGGCTTCATCACTGGAGTAGCGGTTGTGTTTGTCAAACCAGCGGCTAAAGCCTTTACCAGAGGTGTAGTGGGGATAAGTTTCTTTGAGAAAGCCAGTTGAGCCATTACAAACTTCCCGCTCCGCATGACCATAATCATCAAAGTAAACTTTTTCTTTATGAAGTAGCCGTAGTTGATAACGAGGATACTGAGTAGAGTAACGAATCCACTGGTTCATGAAAATGACACGCTCAGCAACATAATAACCCACATGAGCAGAGTTCTTTATAGCTTCGAGGCATTCACTGAATAATTGGGGCGTCATCCGTTCATCAGCTTCCAGGATATATACCCAATCATGTTTAGTGGCAACTTCCTTGAGCATCCAAGTGCGCTGAAGTCCGTGACTTTCAAAAGCGTGTTGCACAATTTGGACTGGGTAACGTCTGGCAATTTCTATAGTGCGATCGCTACTGAAAGAATCCACTACGATGATATCGTCACAGAGCTGCTGTGCCGATTCAATACAATCAGCAATATCGATCTCTTCGTTATAAGTTAATATATAGATCGAGAACATATTTGTTATTTGTTATTTATTATTTATTATTTGTCATTTGTTATTTTTCTTTAGTACAAATAACAAATGACTTTTTTCCCAGGTAATGTAGTTGTGGGATTGGCTGATTAGTTAACTTTTCACGCTCCGCCATCCCATCAAGCTAATGGCACTGTAGCCAATTGCTAACAGAAAACTGTTGATAATTGTCTTGATACCAGGCTTCCAAACCTGATTTATGATTTGAGCCTCTGCTTCTTTTTTTTCGCTCAGAATTTTGTTAAGATTTTTCTCCTTGAATTCATTAGGAGCAGCGTCAGGATTTTGCTGACTGACTTCCAATAGGTTCTTAATTATCTGAACTTGAGCCTGAGCCTGAGCTAGCTGATTGGCAGGAATTTTCCCTTGCTGAATCGCTTCTTCTAATCGCTGGAGCTCTTGTTCTGTCTGTGTTCTCTTTTCTGGATCTTTGAGTTGTTGGATCACAGTATCAATTTGCTGAGATTGCTGTTCAAGCTGGCTCTCAAGTTGAGTAGCTTGTTCTTTAATCCTTTCATTAGCTTTAGCTGCACGGTCAAATGTATTGCTAGTGTGCAGCAGTGCCAATATCAAAAAGACTACACCCAATACTATAGATATTACAAATGTCCAAGATATATGAGACTTTGGCTCTCTCGACGAAGTACCGATACTGTTAGCTATCCAATACCCCACTACCATAAAAGCAATACCTACTAAGGGAACAATACCTTGGTTGACTACTTGGGTAGTAGTAACCCACATCCACTCCCTCAATGCATTGCTAGAGTCTATTTTCGGGGGGATTGCTAAACTAATGTAATCTAACAGGGAAGACACAATCATAATTACCCCAACAAACTTGAGAGCTAGAGCAGTAAAGGGGGTATATACAGGGTTAATTTTCATAAATGTGACGATTCAATTTTTTTACTTTACTAGGGTATATTCCTACAGGTGTTGTTTACCTTTGTCAAAGCCATGGACTTAGTTGTAGTTTGTTGAACAACCAAGGGTACTTGCCCATACTAACTTAGAGGAGAATAGGGAATTGGGAATAGGGAATTGGGAATTAGGCATCAGTGGGTGTAAATGTCTCCCGTGTCTCCCACCTAACACCTACCCTAGAGTCCATGAAAAGCTTTACAATGGGTTTTTATTGGTCAAAGCAGTGTAAGGGCGCGACACTTCCTATTTAACCTCTGGTTGGTAATAAGGTCTTGGTCGTGATAAATTCGATGAATAAGATTGTTGAAGTTCTACCAGATAAAGCCGCTCTGATAGCGCGATCGCTTGAAGTCGTTCTTGCCCAAGTCAAAAGGGCAATCCAAAAACGCAGCCGGTGTACTATTGCTCTGGCAGGAGGCAGTACCCCCAAGCCTTTGTATGAAGCTATAGCTTCTCAAGACCTTCCTTGGGAGCAAATTCATGTCTTTTGGGGTGACGAACGCTACGTAAGTCCTGAACACCCTGATAGCAATCAAGGCATGGCTCGCAAGGCTTGGTTAGACCAAGTTGCCCTCCCTGCTGATAATATTCATCCCATGCCTACCGATGGGGCAACCCCAGCAGCAGATGCCCAAAAGCATGAAGCCCAACTGCAGGAGTTTTTTGGTACGACAGCAGGAGAGTTTCCCTCCTTTGATATAATTTTATTGGGTATAGGTGATGATGCCCACACTGCGTCTCTCTTTCCTCATACAGAGGCTCTGCAAGTAGAAGACCAGTTAGTTACTGTGGGCAACAAAGATGGTCAACCTCGCATCACCTTTACTGCTCCCTTAATTAACCATGCCCGCTGTGTTATTTTTCTCGTGGCTGGTGTTAACAAACAACCAGCTTTAGCTCAGATATTTGCTTCTGAGGCTGATCCTCTGACTTACCCAGCTCGATTAATTCAACCCCAAGGGGAACTTTGGTGGCTTCTAGATGAATCCGCTGGTCAACAATTAAAAAGTTAATATAATTCGTTATTAATCAAATTTTAAAATCTGACCAGCAACTGTGCTTTCATAGGGAGTATAACTACTGGCAGTAAGGAGGTTTTATGATTGTTTGTCCGAATTGCAATCACCAAAATCCGGACGGGGCTACTCAATGTGAAGCCTGCTATACCCCTTTACCCGAAACCACCGTTTGTCCTAACTGTGGTGCAAGTGTTCAAGCAGATGCAGCTTTCTGCGGTCAGTGTGGCTTTAACTTAAAGGCAAACGCTTCAATGGCACAAGGTCAAACATCCTCTGCTAACTCTCTCCCCGATGTGCCAGACTTAGTAACACCTGAACCGCTTATTGAACCTGAACCTATGTCTATGACCTCTCAAATGCCTGATTCGGAAGAAAATTCTCCAAGTACAGGTGCTCCTAACTCTGGATCTGGACTTCCTCCTACCATCGTCGGTACAGCTTCCCCATCAGAGGCAGAAAGTGCCGCAAGTAATCCTGACTTAGCCACTATTCCCCCGGCTCCTCCCACTATTGCTAGTGTTCCAGCCACACCACCAGCAGTAACCAGTAATCCAGCACCTTCACCGTTACCGGTAGCTCCCAGCGGCGCTGCTGCCACTCAGCTGCAAGTTCAATCAGCAAAGCTATTGCATCTCCAAACTGATACTACCATTGAATTACCACAAGATCTTTCAGTGATTCATATCGGTAAACCCAATGACAAAGTCCCTCCGGACAT
This sequence comes from Symploca sp. SIO1C2, assembly GCA_010672925.1. Taxonomy (GTDB): domain Bacteria; phylum Cyanobacteriota; class Cyanobacteriia; order Cyanobacteriales; family Coleofasciculaceae; genus Caldora. The sequence goes on from JAAHFP010000041.1 coordinate 52,104, forward strand.
TGATGTTTCCGGTTTTCCCGACTCAGACATTGTCTCCCGCATTCATGCTGATATCCGAGTCGAGGGAGATGCATTTTACATTGAAGATATTGGTAGTTCCAATGGCACTTATGTCAATCATACTCCTCTAACTCCAGGCAATCGGCACAAATTACGAGCAGGTGATCGCATTAGCTTGGGTAAAGGCGATCAGGTAACATTCTTGTTCCAAAGCTCTTAACAGGATAAATATCCCAATTCTCAATTCTCAATTCTCAATTCTCAATTCCCTAACGCCAGTGATTACTCTGATTCTGCTGAATCCTATTCAGTCTTTACCTTCTCAAAGGTGGACTTTTGAACCCAAATCAGTGATTCGGATTGGGCGGTCAACAGATAATGATGTTGTGCTCTATAGTGCTGTGGTTTCTCGCCATCATGTAGAACTCAGGCTCAATAATTCTTCAAGGTGGGACATTATCAGTTTAGGAGCTAATGGCACCTACATTGATGGGAGGCTGATTACCAAAGTACCAGTCAAAGATGGTATGATCATTCGTCTAGCTAGTTCTGGGCCGAAAATTCAAATTCATGTTGGCGGAGATATTACTAAAACTCAGAAAAATGCTGGTGGAAGGTCTTACCTAGATCAGTCAAGAGATACGCTGATTAATATTCAAGAATCTGCCTCGGAAGACGACAACTGACTTACCCTGGAGAGTTAATATTTTGATCTTAAATTAATTGCTACATTTGCTTTCCTCAAGGTTAGCAGAGGGAACCTCTTAACCATTTGGGTTATAACAGTTGGGATATATAGCGCTAGGCAAAAGGCAACAGAAAGTAATAACATCAAGTTCGGATAAACAGTTATAATTCCCTTCTACCTTACAACCTTTTTTCTTCCCTCGGAGCCTCCTGCCTTATTAACACCAAAGTGTCATTATTCAACCGAACTTGATATAACTGGGGAGTGGATGGTTTAGAAATGTCCTAACTATAGGCCATAGCACTATAACTGAATTAACGTTCTGAAAATCAGTAACCTCATCACCCTCGACGGAAAAACAGCAACACCCATGAATTCTCAAGATAATCAAGATCAAGACTTGCAGCGTCGAGAACAAGAGTTAAAGGCGCGAGAAGAAGCATTGCGACTCCGGGAACTAGAGTCGGAAATTAACCAACCTCCCCCTCCCTTGTACCAAACCCAAAAGCAACCACCCCCCAAGGCTTCCAAGAAACGATGGGTTGGTAAACTGCTCAAAGCTGGGCAGTTTTTAGGCATAGTTGTCGCAGTTATCATCGCTGTTAAAGTAGCAGCACAGCTTGCCTATGTAGTGATGATTGGAGCAATTGCTTGGATTGTCTACAAAATCGCTGTTGATAAAAAAAGTTAGGGAATGGGGAATGGGGAAGGTCGAAGGTCGAATTTGGAATAGGTAATAGGCAAGAAGTAATGACAAATAACAAATAACAAACAACCAACAACCAATAACAAATGACAAATAACAACTTCCTTCAGGATTTAGAGCGAGTTGCTCAAGTGCGTTCTCAGGTGGCTGCTTGTCTAGGACAGATGGCTGACACAGTCGCAGAAGCAGAAGCAGCAGGGAAGGATAGTTCCGGAAAACTTGGTTTAGCTACAGAAATAGAAGATTTGAGTTTAGCTAGTCAAAACTTACGTCAGGGAGTATTTCGACTGCTGGTTTTAGGGGATACAGCACTTCCCGCAGTAATGCGGTACACCTTAATAAGTGGTCAAGATTTGATAGATTCTTTTCTTGTTGATTTTACTGTACCTCGTAGCAGCGGGAAGCGCTGTATGAAGCGAGGCAAGAGTACTTTCCTCAATGCTTTAATTGGTGAGAATTTATTGCCTAGTGATGTTAATCCCTGTACTGCTTTGCTCACAGTTTTACGCTATGGCACCCAAAAGCAAGTCACTGTTTACTTTAAAGAGGGGAAAAGTCCTCAAAAACTGGATTTTTTGAGCTTTAAGCAAAACTATACCATTGACCCCACCGAAGCTAAGCAACTAGAACAAGAGCAACAGCAAGCATTTCCTGATGTTGACTATGCGGTAGTAGAATATCCTTTACCTTTACTAGAAAAAGGAATTGAAATTGTCGATAGTCCTGGATTAAACGATACCGAAGCCCGAAATGAACTTTCTCTGAGCTATATTAATAACTCTCACGCCATCCTCTTTGTTCTGAGAGCAGACCAGCCTTGTACTCTGGCAGAACGTCGTTACTTAGATAATTATATCAAAGGTCGTGGGTTAAGTGTGTTCTTTTTGCTCAACGCTTGGGATGAAATTCGTAAGGGACTAATTGACCCTGATGACACGGAGGAACTAGCAGTAGCAGAAGAAAAATTGCGTAGAGTATTTCAATCCAACTTAGCTCAATATTGTTGGGTGAATGGACAGGATATTTACGAAGAACGAGCCTTTGAAATTTCCTCCCTTAATGCTTTGCGTTTACGGGTGAAAAACCCAGAAGCTTCCTTAACAGGGACTGGTTTCTCAGAATTTATGGGAGCCCTAAATACCTTTTTAACTAAAGAACGAGCTGTTGCCCAAATGCGACAAGCAAGAACCATTGCCAGACTAACTTACAATCGTGTTCACGAAGCAGTAGAGCGGCGCATTCCCCTATTAGAAGAAGATATCCAGGAGTTGCAACAAAGGATTAGTTCTGTTGAACCAGAGTTTGCCCAACTTAATGAGATCTGTGATCAATTTACCCAAGAGATTATCACCACTCGCGATCGCCAAGCAAAAGTCATTGCCGATTCTTTCCGAGAGTATATTTTACATTTAGGGGATACTTTTGAATCAGATTTTCTCCGTTATCAGCCGGATATAGGATTTTGGGATTCTTTGCAACAGGGGAAGCGGGAAGAGTTTAATACAGCTTTCCAGAGAGCGTTTGAACAGTACCTCAATGATAAAGTTGCTGCTTGGGAACTAACAGCTGAGGGAAAAATTACGGAAGCCTTTGCCCAGTTAGCCAAGAGTGCCGCTAATTATGGTGCAACCTATAGTCAGGTAGCAGCTTCCATGACAGAGAAGTTGATTGGACAAAGACTATATCCTAGGACAAATACAGATCAAGAAGAAAACTCCCCAACTTGGGCTAGTTGGGCTATGGGCTTTTTCTCCTTAGCTTCCGGTAATGTAGCTGGTGTGGTGCTAGCTGGTGCAGGCTTCGATTGGAAAAATATCTTAGTTAATTGGTTTGCTGTAGTTGGTATTAGTAGTTTTGTATTAATTTTTACCGGTACATTTTTTGGACCAGTGGGTTTAGCGTTGATGGGATTAGGTATTGGAGCGTTGCAAGTAGATCAAGCTCGTAAAGAATTGGCTAAAGTTACTAAAAAGGAATTTGTCAAATACCTACCTCAGTTAGCCAATGAGCAATGGGAGACAATTTATCAAGGGGTCAAAGATTGTTTTCAGGCTTATGAGCAAGAAGTAAGCAAGCGGATGAATAGTGATATTCAGTCCCGGAAAGGGGAGTTAGATAATTTGCTCAAGCAGAAGGAGGCCCAGGGAATTAATCAAGAAACTGAATTAAAGCGTCTGAGGAGTTTAGATGCTGAGGTGGCTGAAGAGTTACGTACTATTGAATCTGTGTATGGGGATTTATTATTATAGGGCGCACGTTATAGTGCAGGGCGCACGTCGGTCATTGGTGTCAACTTAAGTGAAACCCTTATCTCGCCTGGGGTTCAAACCCCAGGCTAATAGCTCAAGTCATCTAAAGATGACTAAATTTAAGGTGAAGCAGAAGAATTTAGTCCATTAAAATGGACTTTTGCTATTAGCCTTGGATTTGAATCCAAGGTGAGGCAAGGAAATCTAGCTAGGGCTTGCTGTATAAGTGTATAAGCCATGCCAGACGATGCTTTCAAGCAATTTTTTTCTTCAAAAGTGCAAGGAAGTTGCATCTGTGGGCTTAAAATCCTTGTACTAGTATGGGGAATCCTTCGTTAAATTCCGAATATTCAAGAAAAATAAGCATGTTTTCATCGAAGTAGTTTCACCTCCTAAACTTGTCTCCAAGACTTATGTCACAAGCAAAACATGACTCTTCACTTATTACTTATTACTTATTACTTATTACTTATTACTTCAAAACCCGCATCAATCGACTTATTCAGCAAACCCTAGCTAGGGTCTGCTGAATAAGTCAGCCAAAAACAACTGATGGGTTACTTAGTTATTTAGTTGGGAAATAATAATGAGCTATTCTTGTTAAAAATTGTCCATTTATAATCATAATTAATATTTGCCGCCAAAAAAGTGTGATTTTCTAAAAAGCACAACAAAAAAGCACAAAAAATCTGCCGTAGCAGAGTTTCTAGATTCATTACTAGAAATGTAATTGCAATGACTGTTTCTGAAGTATGAGGCAGTTTAGCCATCACTCTATTTAAACTATATCTTCGCTTACTTGTGCCAAACTTTCCTTCAACACGATTACGAATTCTTTCGTCCTCCGAAGCTTGCCTTTTCTCTGATTGACTGACATTTTTTGGTGGTCTTCCTAAACGTGGACCACTCATTCTTATTCCTCTTTCTTTGCAATATGCTCTGTTCTGTCGAGTTCTATAAATTTTATCTACATGCACTGATTCTGGATAA
>JAAHFP010000042.1 GCA_010672925.1 Symploca sp. SIO1C2
AGCGATAAATGTCAAAAATAGAGCGGTGGGGCATCCCGTTCTTAAAGCTCAGTTAATGTCCGACGGGATACCGGGAGTCACTGAGAAGCCCACACTTACCCGATAGGGAAGTGTGGGAGTATGTCACCCAATTTACTGCCATATTCAAAGAACCTCCGCAAGATCAGAAGGAAGAGGATCAGCCACTCCCACTAAGAGTAAAGGCTAAAACCCCTCCTTTCTAGTCTTTGGGAAAAACAACTCAGAATTATGCAATGATTTAGATTTTATAGCAGTCGCCAGGGCGGTTAAGACATTTCTCAAGTAAGGCAAGTTAGTTAACAAGGGGCTTAAGCCCCTTGTCTTTGTCCTAATCGCCTTGGTGGTTGCTATAGATTTTAGATTTTAGATTTCACCTAATGGTACGACACACCTAAAAAAGTAAGCCCTTCTCATTCCCCATTCCCCAAACAACAAACAACAAACAACAAACAACAATTTTCAAGACGGATAAGTATAACTGCTCAGACTCCGCTCATAGTTTTGCAATAGTAACTGAGATTCTTCAATAGTAATCTGGTGCTCTTGCAAAGCTTGCTCAGTGCGGCGGCGGACACTTTCTAATAAATCTTCCGCATCATACTGCACATAACCCAAAACCTCTGTCACTGTATCTCCCTTCACCACCTGCTCAATTTCATAGCCTCTTGGTGTCAAGCGGATATGAACCGCATTAGTATCGCCAAACAGGTTGTGCAAATTGCCCATAATCTCCTGGTAGGCTCCTGCTAGGAATAAACCTAAATAATAGGGTTGTTTGTTGTTGGTTATTGGTTGTTGGTTATTGGTTGTTGGTTGTTTGGGTATTCCTCCCCCATCTCCCCATCTTCCCATCTCCGCGTCCCCGCGTCCCCGCGTCTCCGTGTCTTCCAATTCCCGGAGTGGATGTAACTCTAATACCGATTTAACATCCCGTAGGTCAATAAATTGATTAATCTTACCATCGCTGTCGCAAGTCAAATCAGCGAGAGTACCTCGACAGGTGGGTTCTTCATCCAACCGGTGGATGGGCATAATGGGAAATAGCTGGTTAATTGCCCAGGAATCTGGTGCAGATTGGAAGACGGAGAGGTTGACGTAGTAAATCGACGCCATGATTTTTTCCAAATCTTCCAAGTCATCAGGGACATAATCCTGAGTCCTGGTAATTTCCAGAATCTTTTGACAACAGGCCCAGTAAAGCTGCTCAGATCTCGCTCGTTCAGTAATACTTAGATAACCCAGATTAAAGAGGCTTTTCGCTTCTTGATTGAATTGGATAGCATCGTGGTAAGCTTCCTGGTAATTGTCGACTTTGATGGTTTTGTAAGTTTCCCAGAGGTTGCGGATAATCGAATGCTCTTCTGCTTGAGGGATAGGGGTTTGGGATGCAACATCACTAGTACTAAGTACATCAAAAATAAGTACGGATTGATGAGACGCGATCGCACGACCACTTTCACTAATTAGTACTGGTGCTGGTATCTGACGGGTTTCACAAGCTTCCTTCACTGCTGCTACAATATCATTGGCATAGTTCTGCATACTGTAGTTTACTGAGGCATGGAAGTTAGTTTTGGAGCCGTCGTAATCTACTCCTAAGCCACCACCAACATCCAGATATTGCATCTTAGCCCCTAAGGATCTCAGTTCAACATAAATTTGGCTAGCTTCTCGAATCGCATCTTTAATCACACTAATAGCGGAGATTTGAGAACCCATGTGGAAGTGCAACAGCTGTAGGGATTCCAGCATCTCAGCTTCCCGTAATTGGTCAATGCAGGTGAGGATCTCAGGAATCGCTAAACCAAATATAGCGCGATCGCCGGTGGATTCTCCCCAACGTCCCGTACCTTGAGTACTAAGTTTTGCTCGGATTCCCAGTACTGGTTTAATCCCTAACTTCCTTGCTGCTTCAATGACCAGGAGCACTTCTTCAATTTGTTCCAGGACAATTATCGGTTGATGGCCAATCCGGGTAGCTAACAGTGCAGTTTCAATATACTCCCTGTCTTTGTAGCCATTACAAATTAGTAGGGAATTGGGAGTATTCAAGGTGGCTAGAGCAATGATCAATTCCGGTTTAGAACCTGCTTCCAAACCAAATTGGAAAGGTTGACCAAACTGCACCAAATCTTCTACCAGCTGTCGGTGCTGATTGCACTTGATCGGAAAGACTCCCTGGTAGGTATTAGGATATCTGTAGCGAGCGATCGCTTTGGCAAAACAGGCGTTTAAGCGCTCCACCCGGTCTGCTAAAATATCTGAAAAGCGGATTAATAGGGGCAATCCCAGGTTCCGTTGTTTCAGGGCACCCACTAATTCAAACAAATCCAAAGAGCCACCGCGATCGCCTTTGGGAGATACTGTAACATGACCAGCAGCATTGATGGAAAAGTAGGGCTCTCCCCACCCCTGAACTTGATAGAGTTTCTCACTGTCTTCAATTGTCCAGTTAAGCTGTGCCTTGCTGCCATTCTGCTGGCTTATTTCTGCTAGAGTGTTCTGACTGAGTTTGTCTTGTGTGTGAGCACTGATAGTCATTGCAGGCTTTCAGCTTTACCCCCATCGTCTGTTTGCATTGTTTGCATTGTATAGCAAAAGGCAGAGGGCAGAAGGGAAAAGATTTATACTCTGAAGAAACACTATGGCTAATGGTTAATGGCTAATTGCTAATTGCTAATGGCTAATTGCTAAGAAACACTAAGTCACCGAGTCAGGAGGGAATCAGTTCAATCATTTAATTCAATCCCTCTAGGCAAACTATAACTTACTCACTGGGAGTGCATCCCACCCTAAGATATCAATAGTATGGCGAATGACCTATAAGGTGTATGAATGCAATTGTACTAGGAATTACTGTCCTCTCCCTAATTATTTGGCTGGGACTACTCGCTTTTCGGGGACAGTTTTGGCGGGCAAATCAGCGCCTGGAAGTTCCCACTAGTGAACTAGAATTATGGCCTAGGGTTTGTGCTGTAATACCTGCACGTAACGAAGCTCAATTGCTACCAATAACCTTGCGATCGCTCTTTTCCCAAGACTATCCTGGTTCTTTGTCTGTAATCTTGGTAGATGACCACAGTACTGATGGTACAGCTCAAGTGGCTCAAAAAGTTGCCCAGGAAGCCCAACAATCCCAACAGTTGCAAGTTATCTCGGCTCAAACATTACCCTCTGGTTGGACAGGAAAACTTTGGGCTTTGGAGCAAGGAATTCGTCATGCACAGCAGCAAACACCGCCACCAGACTATTTTTTGCTCACAGATGCAGATATTGAACATGAGAGTAGCAATCTACGAGAACTTATTACTAAAGGGGAAGCCCAGCAATTGGATTTGGTTTCTTTAATGGTACTGTTACGCTGTGAGAGCTTTTGGGAACAGTTCCTGATTCCTGCCTTTGTCTTTTTCTTTCAAAAACTCTATCCTTTCCCCTGGGTAAATACTCCTACTAACTCTACTGCTGCTGCTGCTGGAGGTTGTATCTTGATTCGCCGCCAAGCTTTAAGCCGTATTGGTGGACTTCAGGTAGTGCGTCAAGCTTTAATCGATGATTGTGCTTTAGCCCAAGCCGTTAAATCTAGCTCTCAATTTCATGGCATTTGGCTGGGATTGACTAAATTCACTCGCAGCTTGCGACCTTATCCTTCCCTAGCTAGTATCTGGGATATGGTTGCCCGCACTGCCTTTTACCAACTCAACTATTCCCCTTTGTGGTTACTGGGAACAGTAGTGGGAATGACTTTGATTTATCTAGTTCCTCCCATAGCTGTCATCTTCGGTACTTTAACTGGAAATTGGCTAATTGCGATCGCTGGTGTTTCGGGATGGTTACTGATGGCTGGAGCTTATTTACCAACTTTGCAACTATATCAATGTTCTCCCCTGTTAGCTTTCTGTTTACCCGCGATCGCTTTTCTCTATAATTTAATGACCCTAGACTCAGCGCTACGTCATTGGCAAGGGCGAGGTGGTAGTTGGAAAGGTCGAGTTTATTCGAGTTGAAATGTCCTAACCATAATCTGTGATTTGGTGGTCTTCAATTAGTGGTAGGTACAAGCCCCCACTAATTGTCTTCAATTTTGAATTGATAATTTTGAATTTTGAATTGTTTTGACAATAAATGTAGGGATAATTCATGAATTATCCCTACATTTAGCCTTGGAAAGTGTTCAACATGTTACCTTTTCTTTTTAAGATTACCATGACTCAACTTATCGTAGGGGTGGGTTTAGTTTATTAGCTTATCAGTATCATTAATAGTTGGGTAACCTGCCCCTACTGCAATACTGTTCAGATAAGTTTCAATCTTAAAATCTAAAATCTAAAATCTAAAATCTAAAATTTCTCTGGTCAATCAATACTCCTGGGATCTTTCTCCCAAATCACCACAAAGGTGTTATCCAGGTTAAATGGTCTAAAACTTACCAGACTTATATAGAACTCAGTCTTGTCTTTCTTTACTTTATATAACTCCGCATCACCGTATACTTTGCCTAGTTCCTCAATTTCAAAGTCAAGTTCTTGGGTTAAAATAGGTTGCATGGAAAAATCATACAATGTCATTAGGTCTTTGGTAATTCTTAATGAACCTAATGCTCCTGCCTTGAGTTGAGTTTCACTTTGAAAAAAGTACTCACGCTGTTCTGCTGCTATTTCTGAGTACGGTAAACTACGAAGAAATTTATCAATTTCCTCAGGAGTGTTAGTGTTGCTTACTACTATATTCCTTCTGAGTCTCCTCCTCAACTCTTCTAGAAGACTCTTTTCCCTAAAAGCACAAATATCTTGGGGTTGGAAAGGACAGTTGTAATTAGTGATGGGATTATCAGTGAGTTCGAGCCAAATCAGACTATTTAATTGAGATAGGGGAGTTATATCGGTTATTTTATTATCGCTGAGCCAGAGTTCACGTAGATTAGTTAATTGAGATAGGGGAGTTATATCGGTTATTTCATTGTTGCTGAGCCTGAGTTCAGTCAGATTAGTTAATTGAGATAGGGGAGTGATATCTCTTATTTTATTGTTGCTGAGCCTGAGTTCAGCCAAATTAGTCAATTGAGATAGGGAAGTGATGTCTGTGATTTCATTGTTTTTAAGGAAGAGCCAAGCTAGATTAGTTAATTGAGATAGGGGAGTTATATCTGTGATTTCATTGTCATTGAGCTCGAGTACAAGCAGATTAGTTAATCGAGATAGAGAAGTGATATCTCTTATTTTATGACCATCGAGCCTGAGTCTCTTCAGATTAGTCAATCGAGATAGGGGAGTTATATCTGTTATTTTATTGTTTTTGAGGAAAAGAGCAGTCAGGTTAGTCAATTGAGATAGGGTAGTGACATCTGCTATTTGATTGTTTTCGAGGAAAAGATAAGTCAGATTAGTCAATCGAGACAGGGGAGTTATCTCTGTTATTTCATTGTCACCTAAATAGAGACTAGCCAGATTAGTCAATCGAGACAGGGGAGTTATCTCTGTTATTTCATTGTCACCTAGATAGAGAGTAGTCAAATTAGTTAGTCGAGACAGGGGAGTTATCTCTGTTATTTCATTGTCATTGAGTTGGAGTTCAGTCAAATTAGTCAGCCGAGACAGGGGAGTGATATCTGTTATTTCATTGTTATTGAGTCTGAGTTGAGTCAGATTAGTTAATCGAGATAAGGGAGTGATATCCGTTATTTTCTCGTTATTGAGCTCAAGTTGAGTAATCTTTGATAATTTCACTCCTGCTGTTAAACAATCTTCAGCTTCAACTTCCTCCAGCAAAACTTCCACAGTATATCTGGCTTCTGCAGAAATACGCTCCTTATTCTCACACCATTGAGTAAAACTGCTGTAGTCCTCATTCTGTTTTGGCTGTACAGCACTCACTGGCAACATACCTGCTGTTACACTCAAGCAATAAGCTACACCGATACTAAATAGAGCATTTTTTCCAAATAGTAGGCTCATCAATCAATACTCCTGGGGTCTTTCTCCCAAATCACCACAAAGGTGCTAATGTTGTCAAATGAGCCAAAACCTACCAGACTTATATAGAACTCAGCCTCGTCCTTCTTTACCTGATATAACTCCGCATCACCGTATACTGTGCCTAGTTCCTCAATTTCAAAGTCAAGTTCTTGGCTTAAAATAGGTTGCATGGAAAAATCATACAATGTCATTGGGTCTCCGGGAATTCTTAATGAACCTAATGCTCCTGCTTTGAGTTGAGTTTCACTTTGAAAAAAGTACCCACGCTGTTTTGCTGCGATTTCTGAGTACGGTAAACTACGGAAAATTTCATCAATTGCCTCAGGAGTCTTTGTGCTGTATTGTATTAAATCTCTTCTGTTTCTCCGACTCAACTCTTCTAGAAGACTCTTTTCCTGAAAAATGCAAATATCTTGAGGCTGGACAGGACAGGTATAATTGTTGTTCGGATTATCAGTGAGTTCGAGCCAAGTCAGCTCAGTTAATTGAGATAGAGGAGTGATATCTGTTATTTTATTGTTATCGAGCCAGAGTTTCCCCAGATTAGTTAATTGGGATAGAGAAGTTATATCTGTTATTTGATTGTTATTGAGCCAGAGTTCACTCAGATTAGTTAATTGAGACAGGGAAGTGACATCTGTTATTTGATTATGATTAAGCCAGAGTTTATCCAGATTAGATAATTGAGAAAGGGGAGTTATATCTGTTATTTCATTATTTCTGAGCCAAACTCCAGTCAGCTTAGTTAATTGAGACAGGGAAGTTATATCTGTTATTTGATTGTCATTGAGCTCAAGAAAATTCAGATTAGTTAATTGAGACAGTGGACTAATATCCGTTATTTCATTGTTATTGAGTCTGAGTCCAGCCAGATTAGTTAATTGAGATAGGGGAGTTATATCTGCTACTTCATTTTCATTGAGTCCGAGTTCCCTCAGATTAGTTAATCGAGATAGGGGAGTTATATCTGCTATTTCATTATTACTGAGTACGAGCCAAGTCAGATTAGTTAATTGCGATAGAGAAGTGACATTTGTTATTTGATTACCATTGATCCAGAGTTCTCTCAGATTAGTTAGTTGAGAAAGGGGAGTTATATCTGTTATTTCATTATTACTGAGCCCAATATAATTTAGATTAGTTAATTGAGATAGGGGAGTTATATCTGTTATTTGATTATCGCTGCTCCAGAGTTCAGTCAAATTAGTTAATTTAGATAGGGGGGTTATATCTGTTATTTGATTATTTCTGAGCCAAACTCCAGTCAGATTAGTTAATTGAGATAGGGGAGTTATATCCGTGATTTGATTATTTCTGAGCCAAACTCCAGTCAGATTAGTTAATTTAGATAAGGGAGTTATATCCGTGATTTGGTTACCATAAAGTGCGAGAGCAGTCAGATTAGTTAGTCGAGATAGAGGAGTTATATCCGTGATTTGGTTACCATGGAGCTCAAGTATAGTCAGATTAGTTAATCGAGATAGGGGAGTTATATCTATAATTTCCTTGTTATTGAGCACAAGTCTAGTAATCTTTGATAATTCGACTCCTGCTGTTAAACAATCTTCAGCTTTAACTTCCTCCAGTAACACTTCCACCGTGTGTCTGGCTTCAGCGGAAATGCGCTCTTTATTCTCACACCACTCTGTAAAACTGCTGTAGTCTTCATGCTGTTTTGGCTGTGCAGTACTCACTGGTGATGTACATGCTGTTAAACTCAAGCAATAAGCTACACCTATACCAACTAGGGCATTTTTTCCGAATCGTAGGCTCATAAGACTAACTCCTGTAGGGATTTGGAGGAGTTTGGGGAGACAGGGGAGGTATTGACATTTCCCCATTTTAAATTAAACCTCTGGCGTAAATCCCGGAAGGGCGTAGCATTGACGGAACAAAACTTTGGTTTTATGGGTAATATGCCAGCGCCAATGCTACGCCCCTACAGAAAATATTCCCAATTCCCGATTCCCGATTCCCGATTCCCGATTCCCAATTCTCCAACAACAAACAACAAACAACAATTCTCAATTATTAACATCACCCAACCGTGAGGTAATAAACCTATCCATCCAAGTTTCCAAATAAGCTCGATTTTTCTCTTGTTCCTCTGAATCAGTAGTATCGAGAGGATGAGGTGCTAAACCGACAATTGCTGCTGTAGTCACACAAAACATCGACTTCTGGAAAGTTTGGCAAATACGCACCCGTACATCATCTTCTCCCCGACGCGATCGCTGATACACTTCTTGGAGATAATCAGGAAGAAAATGAAGCATATCCTGCATGAGCAGAGTTGGTGGAATTCCAGCACCACCAATTGGCAGAGGATCAGCGTACAGTGCTCCATAAGCAAATCTGCCCTGTTCATAGGGAATCTGATATGCCTGAGCATTATAAGAAACTGTACCAAGGAAAGGTGTTCCTCGGAAGAAAACTGCCTCTACATAAGGTACACCAGTATCCATCAAGAAAGTCAAGCCAACAGATTCAGGAATAATGTCATACCTCTGATTACCAATTTGGGGTGCATAGGTAATCGGTTTGCTAGCGTCTGCAACTAAACCATTCAGGATATGCTCTACTACTTGAGGAATCGAGGTGATTTTCCCTTGGTTATAGTTATCCGACAGACTCATGAAGATATCACTCATCACTCGCCAGAATTGCCCTAATCCACTGTAATAAGCCATTTGTCGTACTTGCTCCGGCAAAAACTCAGGAAAGAGCTTGTCAAGTCCTCCCATCAGAGGATTGCCTCGAAACTTTGCCTTAACTGCGGCAGCACATCTTTCTTTAAACTCTGGTGTATCCAGATAGGCATCCAAACCACCGCCACCATGCCACAGCATAGCTTTCATACAGTATTCTGCATACTCAAAATTAATGCGGTCATGCCACCAGTGACGCAGTAACCCATTTAAGGAGACTTCCCCATTGAAGTATTTAAAGAAGGGGAAAAATACTAAGAATTGATGATCCGCAATATAAATCAGATTGCGGGAGTAGGCATCAAGCACCACACCGTAGCTATGGAGAATACCTACAACTTCCAAAACATGTTCTGGTGAATCCGGCAGCAAAGCATCACCAGCTTGCAACCGCTTGATGTAAGCTTCTAAGGGATGATTCCGGGACTTTTCTTGGCTGGCTAACATTTTTGTTTGTTGTTGGTTGTTTGTTATTTGTTATTTGTTGTTTGGGAATGGGGAATGGAGAATTGAGAATTGAGAATTGAGAATTGAGAATTGAGAATTGGAGAATGGGAATGTACATATCTCCCCCAGCTTCCTCAGCTTCCTCAGCTCCCCCAGCTTCCCCAGCTTCCCCAGCTCCCCCAGCTCCCCCAGCTCCCCCAGCTCCCCCAGCTTCCTCAGCTCCCTCAGCTTCCTCAGCTTCCTCAGCTTCCCCAGCTTCCTCAGCTTCCTCAGCTCCCCCAGCTCCCCCAGCTCCCCCAGCTTCCTCAGCTCCCTCAGCTTCCTCAGCTTCCTCAGCTCCCCCAGCTTCCTCAGCTCCCCCAGCTCCCCCAGCTCCCCACACTCCTGTAGGAAACGACGGAAGGTGACTCAATTACCATTGCTGCTGTTGTTGTTTCACTTAGTTTTACTAGCCATCCCGGCTGTAATCCTAAGACAACGATTAAAATGGCTAAAACAATTGCTGGGAGACGCTCACTCCAGTTGGCTGGGGGCAAATTGATCACTAATGCAGACAAACGACCAAAGAAGGCTTTCTCCATTAGAATCAAGTAGTAAACAGCGGTTAGGCCAGTACCAATCATACAGAGGATAGTTTGTATAGGGAAGATCGAGAAGCTACCCCGAAATACTAAGAATTCCGAGATAAATCCTACCATTCCAGGTATTCCCGCACTCGCCATTACTCCTACCACCATCAGGCTACCGGTGATGGGCAAGCCTCTTTCCCAGTTGAAAAGCCCTTCAAGAACACCCAAATCCCGTGAGCCGGTCTTCTTATAAACAATACCTACTAGCAAAAATAATAGTCCAGAGATCAAACCATGACTCACCATTTGGAGAACCGCTGCAACTAGGGCAATTGGTGTCGCAGCAGCAGCAGCCAATAGAATATAACCCATGTGGGCTACAGAACTAAAAGCTACCATTTTTTTCATGTCCCGTTGAGCGATCGCATTGAAGGCACCGTACAGTGAACTTACCGCTGCCCAAATTGCTAGGGCAGGAGCTAGTAGAGCCCAACTATCAGGGAATAAGCCTAAGCCAAATCGTAATAGACCATAGGTTCCCAACTTTAGCAGTACCCCTGCCAAGAGAACAGAAATGGGGGTTGAAGCTTCAACGTGGGCATCTGGCAACCAGGTGTGGAAGGGTACTAAGGGAATCTTAATACCAAAACCAACTAAAATTGCCCCTAGTAGTAGCAACTGCTGACCTAAAGGTAGTAAAGATGCCAATTGTTGGGTTTCTAGGTAGGCAAAGCTAGAAGCACCACTCAAAAATCCGATACCGAGGAAGGCCGCTAGAACCAGTGCTCCGGAAACTGCTGTGTACAGGAGAAACTTGGTTGCTGCGTAACCTCGCCGTTTGCCTCCCCAAATGGCAATCAACAAATATAAAGGAATCAGTTCTAGCTCATAGAAGATGAAAAATAGTAGCAAATCTTGAGCCAGGAATGCACCAGCAACAGCAGAATTCAGTAACAGAATTAGGGCGTAATACAGCCGAGGACGGGGTAAGTTTTCATCACTGCTGTGGATAGCAATTGCCGTAAGCAAACCATTGAGTACCAGCAATGGCATAGACAATCCGTCTACTCCCAGACTGTAGGTCAAACCTAAAGTATCAATCCAGGCAAAATACTCGCTGTATTGCATTTCTCCCACAGTCGGGTTAAATCCGAACAGTAAGACAATCGACCAAATAAAAGCACCAATAGCAGTTGCCAATGCTACTTGACGGGCAACTTTAGGTGTGAAGGTGACCGGTAAAAATGCTACAAGCGCAGCAATTAATATCGGTACCCAAATTAAGGCACTTAGCATAATTTGTTGTTTGTTGTTTGTTGTTTGTTGTTTGTCGTTTGTTGTTTGTTGGTCAACCCATAGGTAAGTAGGGAATGGTTAAGCTATTATCAATAACAAATGACTATTGACCAATGACCAATAACAAATAACAAATAACTATTGACCTGTTAGGATTGACCATTGCTCCAAAGACCATTGACTCAAAGGCCACTGATTCAATGGCCAAGTCATCAGTAAAGTGAAAAGGCTGACTCCGACAAGAATAGTTAGTAAGTAAAACTGAGACTTACCAGAAGCACTGTACTTTAAGCTCTGGCCACTAAAAACTGTTGCCAAGCCGGTGAGATTGACTAAACCATCAACTAGATAACGGTCAATCCAAGCACTAATCTGAGCTAACAAACTAACAGCAAACACTACCGTTAAGCGGTAAAGTCGATCTACGTAAAAGTCATAGGCAAGTAAGTCTTGTACAAATCTCACGGGGAGTACAATCGAGCGTGAGCCGGTTCTGGAAAAATCAATGAAAGTACAGACAATACAACCTACTGCACCAGACAAGACTAATAACACTTCCGCTAAGAGGTTATTGAGGTAGGCATACTGAAAGGGAGACAACAACCCAAGTTGCTTCATCAACAGTGGCATGGCTAACACAACAACAGTTAAAGCTACCATTGGTAATGCCATTGCCCAAGGTACTTCCGGTGCTCTTCTGGTTTTTGGCTGAGGACTTCCTAAGAAAACTAGACGAAACACCCTGGTTAAACCAAAGGCCGTGAGACCATTAACTAACAAAAAAGTGCCCACTAGCCAGGGGTAACTCACCCAAAAAGCTTTTATGCCTTCTCCCATAGCCCAAAAGCTTCCCAAAGGTAGTATGGCAACTGTCCCAGCTGCACCTACCACAAAGGCTGTAGTAGTAGCAGGCATTCGAGACCATAAACCTCCCATTTCTGTGAGGTCTTGGCTACTAGTATTTAAAATGACGGAGCCAATGCTCATAAATAATAGTGCCTTGGCCACTGCATGGGTAAGGAGCAAAATTGCTGCAATATCGGCTCTTCCAACTCCAATGGCAATAAATACCAGACCAAGAAAGGCACTGGTAGAATGGGATAGGGCTCGCTTAATATCAATTTGAGCGATCGCGACTAAAGAAGCTCCTACTGCGGTTACGGTGCCAATTACTATCAAAGCATCTAAAGTTGCTGGGGACATGGCTAGGACTGGCAGTAGTTTAATCAACACATAAGTACCAATACCTACTACCAAAGAATTCCGCAATACTGAGGCAGGGTTAGGGCCTTCCATTGCTTCATCCAACCACAGATGTAGGGGAAATTGAGCACATTTACCAATCGGACCAGCAATCAAAGTAAAACCCAACAAGTTGGCTTGCCAAGGCGGTAAATCTGCATTAGCCGCCCACTCATATAAGTCTGGAAAGTGTAAGCTTCCGACTAGGGTTGCTAAGGCGACAACTCCTATCAAGAGTAAAATGTCTCCTACCCGCTTGGTTAAAAAGGCATCTCGCGCCGCTTTCACCACTAAAGGCTGAGCATACCAAAAACCTACAATGAGATAAGTTGAGAGGGTGAGCATCTCCAGTAGAGCATAAGTAAGGAAGAGGGAATCGCTCAAGGCAATACCAACCATTGCCCCCTCAAAAAATCCCAACAAAGCAAAAAAGCGAGCTAGCGCCCAATCTTTTTCCATGTATCCCAGAGCAAAAAGTTGGGCTAGTAGACTTAAACTTGTGACAGCTTCTACAGTTCCAACACTGCCCGGTGAAACATTCAACAACAAATCTAAATCTAAGTCAGCAACCTCTAGCCAGTGAAATACTAACAACTCATGTGCGGGTTGCTGCCATGCCCGGTAGAGGAGGAAACAACCGTGCAAAGATGCCACAATGGTCATCAATATGTTAACGTAGGCAGCTGGCCTCTGACCAGTACGACGAATCAACCCCGTTGCCCAGGGTAGGGTTAATATAGCACCCAACAAACCATAACAAGGCAGCAACCAAACATTCTGAGTAAGAAACTCACTCATCATTCATTGACCTCACTACTTTTTCTAATCACTTAAAATTCGATGAACTAGGGAATTGTTGAAAAATGTTAATAACGACTCCAAAATACTTGCAAAAATGTAATTAGTTTTCTGTATAAAACTAATAAATTTTTTTATTGTTGCTTAGTCGGCTTCCACCCTGAGTTACTAATTATTGTCCAGAAAAAACTGGAGGTATTGATGCCAATTGTTCCTTGTTGAAACATCACCAAATCAGGGTTGGTGCGGGGAATAACAAGGAAACTCAATACCACTAATCAGAGCTAGTTATAGCAAAATTCAGTGCATCAGACCCAATCTTGTTCGCTACACGATGTAAGGATATTACCAGAAAACCTCCCAGTTTCCTGGCAGGGGCAAAGTTTAACTGATATAAAAATTATAAAAATATTATAAAACATAAAGTGACCATTCTCCAAAATGGTGACTTTTCGTTAAATATTATGGAGAACTAGTCGTCAATATTAATTTTTATTAAGTTTTTCATTAAGAAGTATTATGACAATTTATATTGTCAAATACACTAAGCTTCTCTATGCTTAATTTGACTGTCCATTGAAGACAAGATTTCTCAAGCTAAAAACTGAGAATCTTTGTCGAGTTTTTGCTGAGTATAGATTTGTTGCAGTTATATCTGACCTAATCCACAGAGGAGAAACCTGTAAATGTCAATTGCCGTAGGAATGTTAGAAACGCTAGGCTTTCCCGCTGTCGTCGAAGCGGCAGATTCTATGGTGAAAGCCGCTCGTGTTACCCTTGTGGGTTACGAAAAAATCGGTAGTGGTCGTGTGACGGTTATCGTTAGAGGAGATGTCTCGGAGGTGCAAGCTTCCATTGCTGCTGGAATTGAGAGTGCGAAGCGGGTCTCTGGGGGTGAGGTACTGTCCCACCACATTATCGCTCGTCCCCATGAGAACCTGGAATATGTACTACCAATTCGTTACACCGAAGCAGTGGAACAATTTCGCTCTTATTAGCCAGCATAGCCTTTAACTGAGTTCGGTAGCCCTCAAACTCAACATAGTAACTACTTTTCTTAAAATCTTGGAGTAACACTGATGTCAATTGCCGTAGGAATGTTAGAAACACTAGGCTTTCCCGCTGTCGTTGAGGCGGCAGACGCAATGGTCAAAGCCGCTCGTGTTACCCTTGTAGGCTATGAAAAAATTGGTACCGGTCGTGTGACGGTTATCGTTAGAGGAGATGTCTCAGAGGTACAAGCCTCAATTGATGCGGGGATTGGTAATGCAGGGCGGGTGAGTGGAGGTAAGGTACTATCCCACCATATTATTGCTCGTCCTCACGAAAACCTGGAATACGTTTTGCCGATTCGTTACACCGACGATGTAGATCAGTTTCGCGAGAGCGCTACTGGGATCAGTTCGGCTAACCGACCTTAAGATAATCCAATGCAAATTGCTAAAGTTCGTGGCACGGTTGTCAGTTCTTACAAAGAACCAAGTCTCAGAGGCGTTAAATTTCTCTTATTGCAATTCCTTGATGAGAAAGGACAACTATTGCCCAAGTATGAAGTGGCAGGAGATGTTGTTGGTGCAGGTATAGATGAGTGGGTCTTGGTGAGCTTTGGCAGTGCAGCTCGTCAGGTCGGTGAAACTGATAAGCGTCCCCTTGATGCCATGGTGGTGGGCATTATTGACACAGTAAGTGTAGGTAATAATCTGCTCTACAGCAAGAAAGCTCAAACTCGTTAGTGAGCAAGGCAATTGGGAATTGGCAATAGGCAATAGGCAACGCACCTAAAACCTACCACCTAAAACCTAAAACCTACCACCTACCACCTACCACCTAAAACCTACCACCTAAACTTGTTCAGATAGGAGTTAAGACATTATGGCAGTCCAAAGCTACGCGGCCCCCCCAACACCTTGGTCTAAAACTTTAGCAGAACCCCAAATTCATGAAACTGCCTATGTGCATTCTTTTTCTAACATCATTGGGGATGTCAGGATCTCTGAGAATGTCTTAATTGCCCCAGGCACTTCTATTCGAGCTGATGAAGGGGGACCGTTTTACATTGGTGCTGGCACCAATATTCAAGATGGTGTGGTCATTCATGGTCTCGACGACGGTAAAGTAGTTGGGGATAACCAGGAAAATTACTCAGTCTGGATTGGGAATAATGCTTCGATAACTCACATGAGTCTGATTCACGGTCCGGCTTATATTGGGGATGATTGCTTTATTGGTTTTCGTTCTACAGTATTCAATGCCCGGATTGGTAAAGGCTGTATTGTGATGATGCATGCCTTAGTTCAGGACGTAAAAATTCCCCCTGGTAAATATGTACCTTCAGGAGCGGTGATTACCACCCAGCAACAAGCTGACCGACTGCCAGATGTTGAAGAACAAGATATGCAGTTTGCTCATCATGTGGCAGCAACTAATGAGGCATTGCGCTCAGGATATCAATGTTTTGAGAATGATGCTTGTATCACCCCTATCCGAAATCAAATTGCCCATAAGTCTGACTTTAATGGCAACGGCGACAGTAGTCCTAACAGTTCTCAAAATTCTTATAGTTCCATGTCTACTACTACACAATTGAGTTCAGATATTCAAACACAGGTTAGTCAACTATTAGCCCAAGGTTACCGCATTGGAGCTGAGTATGCTGATGAACGCCGCTTCCGTACTAGTTCTTGGAAAAGTGTTCCCTCGATTCACTCTGACAGAAAATCGGCAGTTATCGCTGCTTTATCTGATTGTTTAGCAGAACACGAAGGTGAGTATGTACGGCTAATTGGGATTGATCCGAAAGCCAAGCGACGGGTTCTCGAAGAAATCATCCAAAAACCTGGTTCTCAGCCCAGCACTACTGGTAAATCCGCAGTGTCTCGTTCTAGCTACAGTAGCTCATCTTCAAGCTACAGTTCTGCTAAGGCTTCGAGTTCAGGGTTGAATTCTGGAGTAGCAGACACAGTTAGTCAACTGTTAAGCCAAGGTTACCGCATTGGAGCTGAGTATGCCGATGAGCGTCGCTTCCGTACCAGTTCCTGGAAAGATGCTCCCTCGATTCACTCTGACAAAAAATCAGAAGTGATAGCTGCCCTGTCTGAATGTCTAGCAGATCACGAGGGTGAGTATGTACGGTTGATAGGGATTGATCCAAAGGCAAAACGGCGGATTCTTGAAGAAATTATCCAAAAACCGGGCGATAAGCCTCAAGCTGGAGCTAACTCTGCCAGTAACAACGGTGCTAAGAGCAGTAACGGCTATAAGAGAGCAGAATCATCAATTTCCAGGACATCAAAATCTGACACCTCCTTAAGCAAGGAAACCGTTGAACAGGTGCGTCAGTTATTGTCTCAAGGCTACAAAATTGGTACAGAACATGCTGACAAACGTCGTTTCCGTACCAGTTCTTGGCAAAGTTGTACCCCTATCGCCTCCACTCGCGAGTCGGAAGTTATTGAAGGTTTGGAAGATTGCATAACCAGCCATAGTGATGAGTATGTACGCTTGATTGGCATTGACACTAAACAAAAGCGGCGTGTCCTAGAGACGATTATTCAAAAGCCTAACTGAGGCATTTTTTCCGATACTAAGCTTAGCTTAAGCAGTGCAGCGCATTTGATCTGCATGAACTTTCCTTGGCTAATGGCTAATGGCTAAAAAACATATCCCAGTTATTGGTATTAGCTATCAGTTCATTAGCCTTGCTCCAGAAATGGTGAGTAATCAAAGTTAAAAACTCTGTTTCAACCAACATGCATGTGCCTACACTGCCTTTAACCAGCAATTCTCATATATATGTCGAAGGTGATGTGAGCATTAACTCTAGTGCTGTGATTGCACAAGGAGTAATTTTACAAGCTGCTCCCGACAGTAAAATTATTATCGCTGCTGGTGTATCTATCGGCATGGGTTCAATTCTTCATGCTCAAGGAGGTACTCTGGAAGTAGAAGCGAGTGCCAATTTAGGAGCTGGTGTTCTGGTAGTTGGCAAGGGTAAAATTGGTAAAAATGCCTGTATTGGTTCTGTGTCAACGATTTGGAACCATTCTGTTGAACCCTGGGAAGTAGTGCCTGCTGCCTCCATTCTTGGGGAGCAAGGGCGTCAAGTTACTGGCATCTCTGATAGTGAGATGTCACCATCTACTAGTCCCTCCAGTGCTGAGGTTCTAGAAGAAACACCCGCTTTAACCGATACAACTCCCCAGGAGTCTCTCAATGGTCAAGTTAGCTCCCCATCAGAAGTAGCACCCACGCCATCAGAAATAGTACCTACACCATCAGAAGTCACACCTAAAGATCAAACTGACGAAGAACCAATAACAGATACCAACAAGGAAGCCGAATCCATCCCAACGGAACCTGAGTCACCAGAGAGTAATCCAGAAGTCTCACCACAGGAAGCATCACCGACAACACAAGAAGCATCATCAACAACAGAAGACAAAAAACCTGTATCGGGACAAGGCAGCCTGGATCAGCTGCTTAAAACTCTGTTTCCCTACAAGTAGTCTCTGAACCCCCCATCCCAAGTATGAAAAGAGTGCAAGATGTCAAGCAATTGAAAATTGAAGATTTGAGATTTATTCCCTAAATAAATTGAAGGACTTGTAACCATCTTAATTCTTCAAATCTAAAATCTAAAATCTAAAATCTAAAATTTCTCTGGTGAGTAAAACCTAAAACCTAACACCTAACACCTTTTATTTTGATTTTTGCTTTGCCAAGAATCGCGCAGCCAGCACACCACCAATAAAGCCAAATAAATGCCCTTCCCAAGAAACTCCTATTTGGATAGGCAACACTCCCCAAATTAAGCTTCCATATAGGGAGCCAACAAGTAGGGAGAGCACAATTGAAAGGAAGTTGCGTTCAAATAAACCTCGTGCTAAGAGAAAACCTAAATAGCCAAAAACGACACCACTCGCGCCAATGTGAACACCAGGAGACCCAATTAACCAGACCCCTAACCCACTAACTAACATGATGATAGGGGTAACAATAAAAAACTCGCTGGTTTCTTGTAACATGACAAACCAGCCCAAAACCAGGAAAGGTATAGTATTAGAAATCAGGTGAGCCAAGCCAGCGTGGAGAAAAGGAGCAAAGAGAATACCCCGCAACCCAATTATTTCTCGTGGTATAATACCGTAAATATTGAGTTTTTGTTGGAAAACAATTACGTCCATGAGCTCTAAAACCCACATCAGGGCAACGGAACCGCCCAAGATTGTGACCTGGGTTTTGAATTCACGGACAAAGGCTTTGGTTTCCTGGTTACTCATGGTTTTACTGGAGTAGTATCTTTTCTTCTGTTTCCAGAGTAGCTAAATTCATCCGTATCTTTAACTGAGGTGGGTTTGGCTTATTGATTATTATGGATATGTGGTGCGTTACGCTACGCGATGCTGGTGGCGAAATTAACAATTGAAAACATTGGCTATGAGACAAAGGTTATTGAAGCCCCCCAGCCCCCAATTCTGGGGGAGCCCGGAATCAAAGTCCCCCGGGTCAACAAGAGCGTAGCATCTTCTGGCTTCCCCCTTTCAAAGGGGGACGGGAGGGGGATTCGAGGGGGATTTAGGGGGCTTTCAGTAGCTGAGATATGTTACGCAATATTTCGCCACCAGTATCCGCTACGCTAACAAACCCTACGATAAATACATTCTTTCGGGAAAATTACCTTAATCGTAAGAAAGAAACTCAATTTTGGGTACTAAGGGGTCTTGAACAATACCAACTCCAGTGTATCCCCATCGTTGGAGCACATTCTTTAGTTGACTGCCAACAACTGTCTCTACAGCAAACTTCTCAGCAACATCAGCACCATGAGTATTAAGGTAACTCAGAGCATCATAGCTTTCCTGAAACATCAATAGATATCCCGCCCCACCCTGCCCTGTTTCAGCATTAATTTGAGCCGCCAGATAGCGCCCATCAGTTTTAGACAGAATCAGGTAATACATTGTCATTTGTCATTTGTTGTTTGTTGTTTGTTATTTGTTGTTGGTCATTCGACCTTCGACCTTCTCAATTCCCCATTCCCCAAATACTACTTAAGATCTTCCAGACGAATCCGAGGATCAACTACCCTGAGTAATAAATCTGCTAACAAATTACCTAAAATAAGCATTAAAGCCCCCATCATCAAACTTGCCATCACTAAATAAATATCTTGAGCCGTCACTGCTTGCAAAATCAGACGCCCTAAACCAGGCCAATTAAAGAAAAATTCGGCGATAAATGAGCCACTCAGTAAGCTGGCAAATTCAAAACCGAGAATAGTAATTAAAGGATTGATGGCGTTGCGCAAAGCATGGATATAGAGCACTCTATTTTCTGGTAGTCCTTTAGCACGGGCTGTTTGGATGTAGTCTTGACGCAGAACCTCTAGTAATTGTCCTCTGGTAATTCGCTGTAAACCAGCAAAACTAGTAATAGAAAGAGCAATAGTTGGCAAAATCATGTGCCAACCTATATCTAATATTTTGCCAATAGGAGATAAATCTGCATGATTAATACTAGTCATGCCCCCTACAGGAAAAAGTGGGGAGAGATTTTGAGCGAGGAAGAGTAACAGTAGAGCAGTAATAAAGCTGGGAAAGCCTTGACCAGTGTAGCTCATCACTTGTAGAACTCGGTCAGTCGTGCGATTTTGTTTAACTGCGGCAACAATTCCCAAAGGAATAGCGATTGCCCAAGTAACAATAATTGAAGAACTTGCCAGTAGTAAGGTTGCCCCCATCCTCTCCACCAATAACTCTGACACGGGTCGAAAATAGACAAAACTTGTACCAAAATCAAATTTAGTGACCACTCGTCCTAGCCAGCGCCAGTATTGAATATATCCTGGTTGATCCAGACCAAATTGCTGCTGTAGTTCTTGGATACGTTCGGGGGAAATTTTGGGATTTTGTCTGAGGGTATCTAGGTAATCCCCCGGTGCAAATTGAATAATCAAAAAACTCAGAGCAGATGCTAACAATAAAGTCAATAGCCCTTGCAATAGACGCTTAGTCACATAAAGAAACGTCTCACTAGTGACCACTGTTTTTAGGCGATTCCAAGTGTTATTTGTCATTTGTTATTTGTCATTTGTTGTTTGTTGTTTGTTGTTTGTAATCTAAGGATGTGCCTAATTCAATCATCAGTTATGAGTGGAACAGGCATCTTGCCTGTGATATATCATCCGAAACATGCAAGGTGAATGGGTCTGAGGTTAGCAATGACCAATAACCAATAACCAATAACAAATGACCAATAACCAATAACTAATATTCAATCAAAGTCAATATTGGTACATTAGGTAACTTCTGGCGTCCCCCTAGAGCCCGTAGCTCAATGATAAAGCCGAAGCCTACCAACTCCCCGCCAATTTGTTGTACTAGCTCAGCTGTAGCTGCGGCAGTACCTCCTGTGGCCATTAAATCATCCACAATCAACACTCGACTGCCAGGTTCAAAAGCATCTTGATGCATTTCCACTCGGTCTGTGCCATACTCCAGTTGGTATTCAACCCCTTGTACTGCTGCTGGTAACTTACCCGGTTTACGGACAGGGACAAACCCTGCCCCGAGTTGGTAAGCTAAGGGAGTGCCAAAAATAAAACCACGGGACTCTATTCCCACCACATAATCAGGTTTGAGTCCGGCCTCTTGACAGTTTTGGGCAAGCAGATCAATGGTGTAGCGCAGTCCTTCGGGATTGCTAAGCAGGGTGGTAATGTCGCGAAACACGATCCCTGGTTTGGGAAAGTCCGGGATATCTCTAATTAATGATTTTAGATCCATAGATAAGTAGAACTCACTTTCTTTACGGCTTTAAATTGGGTAACATCAAAAACTGGAAAAGCTAATGTCACAATTAGGTTAGTGTACATCTTCCCGATTTACTGGACATTTTATTGAGAGAAGCTAGTAGCACCAAAATCGCTAATGAATCATCCTGTGAGTTCAATGACGACCAATAGTCCTCCTGACCAGTCAAAACCAATGATCCTGGATAGTTTAGCCGACCCAGCCCTCTCAGAGCAATATTGTCCACCACGAACTCGCCAGCAGATTGACTTGATGCTACTCGCGATTGAATCTTTGGAACTGGGGGGTTCGGAAGAGATGCTGTTGGTAGCCAAGGAGCTAGAACTTCAGGACATTATCAAGAATCGTGTTGTTCTGTGGCGTCTGCGTTGTAGCAATCCCTGGCGGCGCTCTTACAGCCGCGATCCTTTGGCTATGGAGCAAGCCAAGGCATTAGTGCTGATTTCTTGTCATGTGGCCCGCAGAATGACTGTTGTAATTAGGCAGTTGCTACTGGCTTATCAACAATTGAACGAGAAGCAGATACCTCTAGAAAACCATTTTCGCTTGTCTGAGTATCTCGAAAGATTCCGGGCTCATTTCCGGAGCCGCATGAATCCCCGTCGAGCTAAAGTAGCGGCTTACATTGCTTCCAATGATATGTTAAACGAGCTAGCACTCTCGCTATTGACGAAGTTGCTCTTTTGTACAGGAACTTCTGGGATGCAGCGATTTTGGTCTAGCCTGTTTGATGGAGAAGTGTAGTTGATATGGAAAAACTTACCATAATTACTTAATCCGGACTTGATATAATAGGAGCCTTCACTAGGAAGAACTGATGACAATTCGACGCCAGTATAGTCTACCTAACTGTACGCTTATCCTAGAGGGGTTAAGCGACCCTAATGCTACCCCTAATGGTCAGCTAGATCCCCGACCCTTGATGACTATTCTGGTCAATGCCCAATGCCATTTTCCTAGTCAGGATTACCTCCTTGAAGGAGGGCGGGACTTTTTTGAAAGTTTGGTGAGTGTTGTTAGTCGCTACGCTCAAGAATGTCTCAGTCAGGTGTCTCACCCAAAACTAGATGGGGATAAGACAGCAATGGTGCAATTGGAGAAAGTCGAAGGTAAGAACTTGCACCAATTGACACAGATTGCTGCTGCTGAGAAAGATCCAAGGCAAGCACTACCAATCGATTTAACCACAGTACAGCTGTTCGATTTAGTCGAAGCAATAGATCAGTTTCTCGCAGATGGGCGTACCCTGCCAGATATTGATGTGGGCATAGAGCCAGTTTCCAAGCGTTATCGCAAAGCGGAAATACCAATAACCCAAAGAGCGGCACCAGCAGCAGTGGGAATGACTAGTTTGGTATTAGCAGCAGTGGCTTTATTCTTTGTTCCTGTTCCAGAGTTGTCTGAAACTAAACCAACAATAACGGAAGAAACCCCTAGTGAAGAAGAACAACAAGCAACTAACCCTTCACCCTCTCCTACTCGTTCTCCTACCACTGAACTAGAGGAAGCCCTCCAATCAGAGATAACCGATCCGACTGAAGTGCGTTTTTTACAGCGGTCTCTTTACAAAAAAGTGAATCAGACTTGGGAAGACCGGGGCGAGTTATATCAGAATTTGTCCTATCGTGTCAGCGTTGGTCAGGATGGAGAAATTGTTGGCTACAAACCAATCGATAATACTGGTGTTGATGCGGACGAGGAAACTCCCTTACCTGAGTTGCTCTACACTCCCACTGAGGATAACAAAGAAGCCATAGCTTCATTCCGAGTAGTGTTTAATAGAAATGGTGTTTTACAAATCAGCCCCTGGCTTGGCTATCAGGGTGAACCAGGTTTGGGACCAGAAATGACTGACTCTGACTTGATCAGTGATTTGAACGAGCAACTCCAAGAAACCCTTCGCGATCGCTGGGAAGGAAGTGAGATGGCACGAGAAAGATTAGCTTATCGAGTTGGTGTTACTGAAGATGGTATCATTGCCGACTACGAGCCAACCAATCAATCCGGTTGGGATTATGTTGAAGAAACGCCCCTAGAAGAGCTACTCGAACCAGAAGCAGCAGGTATTGGCACTGAAGGGTTAGTACCCAAAGAACCCTTAGCTCAGTTTAGGGTGGTGCTTTGGCCTAACGGTAATCTGGAAGTTGATCCTTTACCCTAGTAAGGGATTGTCAGAGAACAGGCTAGT
This sequence comes from Symploca sp. SIO1C2, assembly GCA_010672925.1. Lineage (GTDB taxonomy): Bacteria > Cyanobacteriota > Cyanobacteriia > Cyanobacteriales > Coleofasciculaceae > Caldora. Next base: position 23,053 of record JAAHFP010000042.1, read on the forward strand.
TTAATTTGTTCAATAATTGATAATGAACAATGGATAATAGATAATTATTTCTCTGACGTAATGTATTATCTGAAAGTTGAATATCCGCTGTACTGATTAACAGAGTTCAGAAGTGCGATCGCGTGTAATCAACTGATTAATGTTGCATAACATAAATTGTCTTTAACAACAAGTATCTAAGACTCATGATCACAAGAAGGAGTCTAAACGTTTGGCTAATCCAGAAGTCCCGATTATTCGTCCACTAATTTGGTTGGGAAGTAGCAAAAAAAAGATTCAATCTTTTCCAGAAGAAGTCAAAAAGTTGATCGGTGATGAATTGCAGATTATTCAATTTGGGGGAATGCCAAAAGATGCTAAACCCTTTAAAGGAGTAGGTAGTGGTGTGTTTGAAATTGCGATCAAACATGATAACGATGCTTATCGCTGTGTACAAGCAGTACAGTTAGGTAAGTATATTTATGTTCTCCATGCCTTTCAAAAGAAGTCAAAAAAAGGAATTGAAACTCCTAAGCCAGATGTAGATTTGATTAAAAAACGTTATCAGGAGGCTGTCGAGTTAGCTAACAATGAATAAAATTCAAGACCTAGAATATGAACAAGGTAGCGGCAATGTTTTTGCTGACTTAGAATTAGATGATGCTGAGGAACTTTTTGCCCGCTCTCAAATTGGTTTTTATTTGTATGAGAACCTCAAAAAAAGAAATTTACAGCAAGGAGAAATTGCAACAATATTAGGCATTTCTCAACCAGATGTTTCTCACTTAATGAATGGACATTTTAGCAGATTTACTATGGAAAAGTTACTAGATTTTTTCAAATGTCTCAACATGAAAGTAACCATTGAAATTAGTCCTCATCAGGAGGGTGAGCCTTTTCAAAAGGTAGCTTACCTTTCATAGTAAGCGTTCCACCACATCATTCCCAAATTAACAGACAATAAGTGGGCTAAGGAACAGAAGTATTAATCAATAACGCTATACTTGACTATATTTAAAGTTAGAGGGCGCACGTCGGGGCGTCCCAACATAAGAATCTTTCGGAGGTAGGCAGATGCAAGTTAGTTACTCTGTCAGTCAGGCACCAATTGCCGTTAACCAAGCCACTAGTTTAGATATTGTTCTTAGCTTTAAGGGTGAACAACCAAAACAAGCTAAATCCAGAGTTCCTCTCAATCTGAGTTTAGTCTTAGACCGTTCTGGTTCTATGGGAGGTCAACCCCTACGCTATGCGATCCAAGCAGCACGAAAATTGGTCGAATATCTGACCCCTGAGGATTTCCTTTCAGTAGTTATCTATGATGACGAACCAGAAACTATTGTACCATCTCAACCGGTGGTAGATCGAGCCAGTATTCAGAAACAAATTGGCAAAATTCGTGCTGGTGGTTTAACTAATTTAAGTGGTGGTTGGTTGATGGGATGCGCTCGCGTCTTGGAACAACAGTCGGCGGAGCGGGTAAATCGTGTTTTGCTGTTAACCGACGGACAGGCAAATCTTGGTACAACTAAACCCAATGTCTTGATGAAAACGGCACAAGATTGGGCAGAAAAGGGAATTGTTACCACAACTTTGGGCTTTGGTAGGTCTTTTAATGAAGATTTACTGATTGGTATGGCTAATGCCGCTGGGGGTAATTTTTACTATATTCAAACTCCAGAAGAAGCAGAGGATGTTTTTGCCATCGAGTTACAAAGCCTAGTATCTGTAGTTGCCCAAAATCTCACCGTAACTCTACAGCCAGAAGCCTCGGTAGAAATTCCACGCATCCTCAATAATTATAATTCTCAGAAACAGGGCAATAATTTAGAAGTCTTTTTAGGGGATGTCTATCAAATCGAACCTAAGCCTTTAGCTTTAGAGCTTGCCCTGCCAGCTTTTGCTAATCTAGGAGAACAGAAATTAGTTACTGTTACTTATAAATATCAAACTGTTGTCGCTGACAAAATCACCCAATTCAGTGACCAAGTCCCAATTACCATAACCGTTGGTTCCCCAGAAGAGGCTAACGAGGCTGCACCAGATGTGAAAGTCCAAGAGCAAACCAGCAAACTCAGAATTGCTCAACTCAAAGATGAAGCAATCGCTCTTGCAGATCAAGGAAACTATCAAACCGCAGCGGAAAATTTACTCCAAGCGATCGCAGCTCTCAAACAAAAAGCCTTAGACCGCTTTTTTGAGGTAGCCGAAGAGATTGAAAACCTAGACTATTATGCCCAACGTATCGCCAATGGTCAATTTGATACCGTTGTTCGCAAGGAAATGCGGGATCAATCCCACCAAGCCCAAGCACGCGATCGCAAGGATCTTCAACTTAGGGGAGTAGCATCAGGTTCTACCGATAGCCTGGAAGCAGTTAATAGTGAAGAGGGAGGCGTTTTAGTTAAATGTGTGCGGGAAAAGGGTAAGTTGCGGGTACGGGTCATTTCTGAAGGCTACAACCAGGATTTTAACGTGCAATTTCCCCGCCGCCTCAGGGAAGAAGGAGCAACTTATCTAGTTGAGGAAGTTACGTTATCTGCGGATGGTAACTTTTATCGTGTTGCTGGTGACATTAAACTATATCTGCTACCAGGTCAACAAAGAAAACGAACTGCTCAATCTGCCTCATCTTCTAGCCCAACTAGACAAGCCGCTAAAGCTGTAGGTTCGGCGGCGGATTTAGAGACAACAACAACCGTCGGTGATGGAGTGCTGGTTCAATGTGTTAAGGACGGGAAAAAGTTAAGAGCAAGAGTTGTTTCTGATGGCTATAACCCCAACTATAATATTCGCTTCCCTCGTAATATTCGAGAAGAAGGGATGCTCTTTGTGGTGGATGAGGTCAAAGAAGCAAAACAAGGAGGGTCTTACATTGCTTATGGTAAAATTCGTCGATTAGTTTAGGTCAAAACAATTCAAAATTTGCCTCGCTTTGCTGCTTCGCACCATGCTTGCGCAAATGCTCACCATGCTACGCAAACAAAATTATCAATTCAAAATTAAATACAATTAGTGGGGGCTTTTACCCAAAATTATAGCAGTTGCCAGGGCAGTTAAGACATTCTCAGGTACGGTAAGTTAACAAGGGGCTTAAGCCCCTTGTCCTAATTGCCTTGGCAGTTGCTATAATCAATTCAAAATAATCTTTTCCTACATTTTGCATTTTGAATTAAAAAAATGGTCAATTAGACTAAAAATAGCTTATCCCTATGCTTTACAGTCAATTTACTATCGAAAAGGTCAAACAAGATTTTCACCTCACAACTTTTGAAGGGGTTCGCTTTTTCCCAGACTCCCTAGAAACTATCGTACCAAGCCCTAGACTACAAGGCATTTTAGATGATTTACCTTGGGCGATCACTGTCGATTCTAGATAATTTTATGGTTCAAAAGCTTTTGCTCCAAGTTCCGAGTGCGAGTAAACGTAGGTTGGGTCGAAGAACGAGACCCAACAGTTAATATATAGCAATCGCCAAGGTGGTTAGGACAATACCAAATGCTGAAACCTTTACCTGTCAATCTCTTTCCTTCTACCCTCTGCCCGGTCGCCTTTTGCTATACTACTGATGTTGGGTCACGAAGAAAGTCTACCCAACCTACACTTTATGGTTCAACAGATAGAGGAAATCCTCGGCACGACAATTACTGAATATACCCCCAATGCTATCAAGTTTGAGGGTTTGTCTTTGGAAGGATTACAACAGACTATTGCAGAAGGTTACACCACACCATCAGCAAATTTTAATGCGGCTCCATCCGTTGGTTCATTTATCGAATTCGGACAACGTTGCCAAGAAAAGGGGGTGACAGCAACCTTTGATGGTATCGCATTTACTGACAGAGAAACCTCTAATTTGGTTGTTGATGCAATAACAGTTATCGGTGTCACAAGCTTAGATTTTGCCGGGGAATTTGTGCAATTTGTTTGGGGTTGTGATGAAATGGAAATTAATTCTCAAAAATTATTTGCCTGGTGGGATTAAAGAGATGGGGAACAATACATAAAAGGAGACTTGCTCATGACAACCTCCTCAAACGGCAAAGAGAGATAAATTTTGCTGTCCATTAGAACATTTGCTAGATTTAGAGTAACCGCTTGTGGGACTTCAGTGCGACTTCCGAACTCCCATCTGTAAAATGGCACTAGCTAGTCGTGCTTCCTTTCCCCAAGTGGTTTTGCTATCAACGAGATTACATCTGTAATGGTTAACAGTTGGGCAAGCCGAGTTGAGCAAGTTGCCCAAGAAGATTTACTAATGTTCATCAATGCTTGCCTCACCTGCACAGGACAGCGTGAGTTTTATGATGATGACTACGGACAGAAAGTCTCTTTAGATTTTTTGCATGACTATATTCTGGGTAACTATCGCTTGCTTTATTGCCGTACTTTGGCTGCTGGCATTAACCACTTCAATCAAACCCAGATTGTGCTAAAACTTTTGGCAACAGGACGTGCAACAGCACCCGAACATAGGGAAGAAGAAAACCGTTTGATTACTGCAACCCTTGATAATTTGCCGCCTCATCGTGCTTGGAATCTACTAGTACAACTGCGCCAACAGCATATTAATAACCGTCGCGCTAGAGCGATCGCTAAAAACTATATCACCAGTAGAGCAGAACTTCTAGAGTTCAATGCAGTCAAATATCGGTCAAAGTTGAGAGCAATAGTTGCCCACAATCATCTTAAGCTAGAAGACGAACTAAGTGCATTTCTCTTTCGCCACTGGCCCTCTCGCTTCCAATCAGAACTCTTTGAACAATTCCGTCGGGGTCACTACAGCGCTAGTGCTATTTATGATTTACCTTTTACTATCGCTGAGGGACTAGCAGCCAAACACAACATTCCCCGCGATGTATTTTTGTCACGTATTGAACAGCAAATGACTGTTGGCGAAAAACTGCGTTTGCAAAACAGTGCCGAAAAAGCTGGTATTGCCATTGAGATTGAACCTCACCGTTTGCCTTTAACCAAGTTGGCACTATACATACTGTCGTTAAGTCGAGATATTCGGCTCAAACGAAGAGATGAACTACACAAAGCGCTGCAAAAAAGTGCTTGTTCTATACTTAAGCGTGCTCCCATCCAGTTTGGACGAGTAGCTGCTGTGCTCGATTGTAGCTACTCTAGCTCCGGTTCTTCAGAAAAACGCCGTCGCCCTTTAGGAATTGCCCTAGCTGTACATTATCTTTTGAGAGCATCTGCTCAAGAATACCAAGCTTTCTGGACTTTACCTACTACCGAACCATTGCTAGTTAGGCCACAGGGACAAACTAATTTAGCAGATCCTCTGCTATCTGCATTGGCTTGGCAGCCTGAGTTAGTGTTAATTGTTTCTGATGGTTGGGAAAATGATCCTCCGGCAGGGACAGCAGAATTATTACGAGTTTACCGGAGCAAACTTGACCCTCAGAAAAAGACTTCAATCATCCACTGCAATCCAGTCTTCAATGCCAACGATTTTACCCTCAAACGCCTGAGCTCACTAATCCCAACTGTAGGATTACGGGATGCCGAGGATTTACCAGTAGTTCTCGGATTTGCCCGTTTTGCGGAAGGCAATGCAACCCTAGCTGAATTAGAAGAGTATCTAGCTAACCGTGTACGACAAGTAATAAGTAATAAGTAATAAGTAATGAGTAATAAGTAATGAGTGACCAATAACAAACAACAAATAACAAATGACCAAAAAACCGCCTCTTTTAGCCAATATTGATCTCAAAGGTTTAGAAATTGCTCCTTCACAAGTATGGGGTGCAATTCGCCTTGTTCCTTTATTAAGGCAGCAGATACGGACTGATTTGCGTCTAATAAAACGCAACTATGAGAGTGATCTAACTGTTGTATCTGTGAAGGATAACCTCAAATATTTTTCCTATGTACCCCATGGTTTGGTATTGACTTGGAGTGATGATGGCAGTCCTGTGGCAGCGATAGGTGGGCAATTATTAACCAAAGGGAAAGAATTTGCCTGCGGACCAATGAAGGTACAGCTATTGCATCGTATGGCTAAGCGAGAGGGAAAGAATGCCCTGCGACTCTTGCCTTTACATTTGGCAATGGAGGGCTTTCTCTCGATGTTTTTCAATGGCCCAACAATTGCTTGGAGCGAATATTCCAAAAAAGTTCTCTCCCAAGGTCTTTCCCCACGAGTAGAGTGGTCAATAGGGGGAAAAGCAATTACCCAACTAGAAGATGCACTACGCCTATTTGAAATCCATGAGCATCAGGTAGGGGTACTACTCTTTGTCTCTGAGATACTTGCTTCTGCGTTTATTGTTCCTACACCTGATGATTATCGCGCTTTACATACCAGTTTGCTAGAAGATTTCTATGGTGAAACCTTTTACTACCATGGACTATATGGTACTGCTAGTAATTTGGTAGCAACTATTGACGAAAGTAGGATCAACAATCTCAATGATCTTAACCAAGCTTTGAAACAGATACGCGCTGACTGGTCAGCTTTTCAAAGTTTTATGGCTGATGATTTATTGCAACGGTCTATCCATGCTAAACGAATATACACTGCGGGAGGATTTAGCTTACAACGCTTTATGACAGATCTTTCTCGAACTAAAAACAACTATATTGGTGAAGCGATTGTCGATAATTTAGCTCACCTACAGTACCTGAAAATCTACGGACTCTCGGCAGCACAGACTAAGAGAGCTTATTTGTTACAACAATTAGCTGCTTACGATTGGAACTTGGAGCGTACTGCCCTTGCCCAAAATGATACTTTGGAACAGTTGGTTTACCGCATAGAAAAAGCAGGTTTTGGTTATTTACTTAATAATCAGTTGCGAGAGAAAGTTATCATTCAATAATTGATAATGAACAATGGATAATGGATAATTACCTCTCCTTGAAATGAGAATTTTTATTAAGAATTGAAAACAGAATCATTAGTTTTTTGCACTTGGCATTAAGTAAAAGTAGCATAGATAGTATTGATAAATTGTCGGCCCTCAATTCTATAGCAACCGCCCTGGCGATTAGGACAAGGGGCTTAAGCCCCTTGTTAACTTCCCTTACCTAAGAATGTCTTAAAGCGCCCTGGCGACTGCTATACATCATCTGAGCATCTACTTACAAGGATAAATCTATATTTACCGATAATCAGCTAAGTAGAAGACTCATGAGTAATCCTGCCAATTATTCTCCCCCTAAAAATTTATCTAAACGCCCCCGCTATCAAAAAATCAAAGAACTTGGACGCCATCCTCAAGGTACTCGTGTGACTTACCTAGCAAAAGATAATGTCACTCAGCAACCAGTAGTGATCAAAAAATATATATTCGATAAATCTGAATTTAACATCTCTGCTATCAAGATCTATAAAGATAAAGTTAAAGCCTTATCCCAACTCAAGCACCCTAGTATTCCTCGTTATCTGAGTTTCTTGCCTACCGAAGATGGCTTTTGCACAGTGCGGGAATACAAAAAGGCTAAACCATTAGGAAAGCTAAGCAACTGTGAACCGGAGCAGTTTAAGCAAATTGCCTCCTCTTTATTAGAAACTTTAGTCTACTTGCAAAATTTTGAGGCTGCGATTATTCACCGAAATATTACGCCAGAAAATATTTTGGTTGATGAGCAACTGAATGTTTACTTAGTAGATTTTGGTCTGCCTTATATTAACAGTAGTGGGAAACCAAAAAACTCCTTAGCAGGAACACCAGGCTTTATGCCAAGGGAACAGGTGCGCAATCGAGAACTTAGTGAAGCAACAGACCTCTATGGCTTAGGAGCAACATTAAGCTGTTTGCTGACTCAGACAGCATCTAACCAAATTAACCAATTAATGACCCAAGATGGTCACCTGAATATTGCAGGCTTAATTCCTGAAGAGGTGAGCTTTGAGTTGGTTGAGTGGTTAGAAACCATGATGAAACCATACCCAAGACAACGTTACCCTAATGCTGTTGCGGCCTTGGAAGCCCTCAATCAAATTGATATTTCGCGATCGCCTGAAGTTAAATTAAAACCAGATTACCTAGAATTTACCGCCGCTAGCTATGGTGAACAACTCGCCCAAATCGTTACCGTGACTAACGATGTTCCAGGGACTTTACTCCAAGGCAGTTGGCAAGTTAATCCTGATTCCCAGAAGCCTAACCGTCGTGCTTCCTCTCGTTGGATTGCTTTTGAACCAGCGCAGTTTGAGGCTAACCAGGCTGAGTTTCAGATTAAGGTTGATACTAGTAAGCTGATGGCAGATAAAGTATATGAACGGGAAATTATCTTAGATACCAACGCTAAGCCAAAAACTCGCTCTTTAATCATTCAAGTACAAACGGCTCCCCTAATTACAGAAAAACTGCCCCTAACTTCTCTCATCGTATTGCTAGCTGTTGCCTATGGAGGAGGCTTCTTGGGAAGTTTGCTGTTTGGTGATACTGGCCCTTTTTTAAGGTTGAGTTACATTGGGCTAGTATTTGGAATGATTTTGGGAGGGGTAGGGGGCATGGGAGCTGCTTTTGGGATGATACCTCTATTTTGCAGTGTAGTTTTTATGTGTATTCTTTTTTGGTGGGCTCCTTTACCTTTATATGGTCATATCGAGCTTCTGTTTGGTTTTATCATTGGAGTGCTGGTTTTCTCTGTAGCTGGCTATATCATCAGGTACAATTTTGGGAAGCGAATCCAGAGTGGATTGTGGCCAATGTTGCAGGGAGTACTCTCTGAGAAAGGAATGCTTTCCTTGTTAATGGCAATTTTCGGTATTAGTCTGGGAATTGCGCGACAAGTGGGACTACTCAATGCCTTAGTAATAGTACCCTTAGTAGCAACAGGCATCCCTGTGGGTATTATTCTGTTTCGTATCTATTTTGAGCGAATGCAACGGATTAGTAAATATCACCAATCTGAACCACGTTTAGTGAAACCTTAAATTTGTTATTTGTTATTTGTTATTTGTCATTTGTCATAAGAACACTCCAGATGCCAGATTTTTCAGGAAGTCCGGCATCTTTTCTGTAGAATGTCGATTAACAAGAGACGAAAAAGCAGATACTATAAACCTTACAGCCTCCAAGCTTTCTTATCTTCTCACTTGCATTTACTATAAATGATGAGTAATGCTTCAACTACATCCTGGAATGATGTTCGCGCTGCTTTTCGGAAAATCTGGGGATATGAAAATTTCCGTCCACCTCAGGGAGAAATTGTTCGCACCCTGCTCTCCCAACAGGATGCTCTGATTGTGTTACCCACTGGTGGTGGCAAGTCAATTTGTTTTCAACTTCCAGCCTTGTTACAAACGGGATTAACCTTAGTAATTTCCCCTTTGGTAGCTTTGATGGAAAATCAGGTACAGGAATTGCGTGAGCGCCGATTACCTGCTTCTTTGTTACACAGTGAACTACCCTCCTGGAAACGCAAGCAAACTCTCCAGGCATTAGAAAAGCAACAGCTGCGATTACTCTATCTATCACCAGAAACCCTACTCAGTGCTCCAGTATGGGAACGACTGTGCCAACCGCAGCTTCAAATTAATGGATTGATTTTGGATGAAGCTCATTGTTTGGTACAGTGGGGGGATACTTTTCGACCAGCCTATCGACGGTTGGGTGCAGTAAGACCAGCCTTACTCCAAAGTAAATTAACTGGGGCTAACATAGCCAGCTTAGCAAAGCGAAGTTCCTTCGGTATCGCTGCCTTCACCGCTACTGCGGATCCCAAAGCCCAGCAAACTATCTGCAAAGTTTTGCAGCTAAAACAGCCAGAAGTATTTTTAATCAGCCCCTATCGGCAAAATCTCCACCTCAAGGTACAGACTGTTTGGACACCTAGAGGACGCCGCCAGCAAATGTTAAAGTTTATCCAAGCAAGGGCTAAACAAGCAGGATTGGTCTATGTGCGCTCTCGCAAAGATAGTGAGGATTTAGCCCAGTGGTTCCGGCAACAAGGTTACACCACAGCAGCTTACCATGCGGGATTAAGTGCTGAAGAGCGGCGAGCGATCGAAGCTAGTTGGCTCAAGGGGAAAACTCAATTTGTCGTTTGCACCTGTGCCTTTGGTATGGGTATCAACAAACCAGATGTTCGCTGGGTAGTACATTTTCAAGCTCCCCAACTGTTATCAGAATATATTCAAGAAGTAGGTAGAGGAGGAAGGGATGGTAAGCCAGCGGATGCCTTGACATTGGTCAGTGAGCCCACAGGGTGGCTTAATCCAGAGGATAAGCAGCGACGAGAGTTTTTTGAGCAAAAATTGCGATCGCAATTTCAAAATGCCCAACGATTAAGCCAAAAATTACCAGCCCAAGGAGAGGTAACAGAAGTAACTAAAAAGTTTCGCGATGGTGGAATTGCTTTATCTCTCCTCCACAGTGCTGGACAATTGACATGGCAAGACCCTTTCCATTACCGCAAACAGTCTTCAACTAAATCCGGCTCCCTTAACCAGTTGATTGTTACCCAGCAGCAGATACAGTCTCAAATGACTCAATACCTGACTACCCGTAACTGCCGTTGGCAATTTTTGTTAAAGGCTTTCGGTTTTACCAAAGAGGCAGCAGGATTTAGGTGCGGTCGTTGTGATAATTGTTTAAGACACTAGACAAGAAGGCAGGAGGCACCAACCCACCCCTAACCCCTCCTTGGAGGGGAACCGGAGGCAGAAGGCAGTCCCGATGAAAAAAGTCTTTTCACCACTATGCATGAAAATCTCTCTCTCCGTGTCTCCGTGTCCCCGCGTCCCCGCGTCTATTTTAAGATTAGAAGGCTCCAAAGAAAGAATACTTGTGTAGGTTATGGGAAGAGATAAAACCTGGGTTATAATCCTTGATTTAGCGTTATGACTCAGGGACTGAATTCTAGACAAGTGTCGAAACCCCCTAAACTAAAATCAATACTCAATGTAGAATTTGATAGGAGGGCTTGCCTTGACTGAAAATACAACTTCCCTCCAGACAATCTCCCGCAGCGAACTTCGCCAGCTTGTGCGTAGCCAAATGTTAATGCTGCTGGAGCAAGAAAACCTCCAGGGGGCAAAAGCACTGTTAGTGCCAGTGCAACCAGTAGATATTGCTGAAGCAATTGAAGGGTTGCCAGAAGCAATGCAAGTAATCGCTTTCCGCTTACTGTCTAAAAATGAAGCCATTGAAGTTTATGAATATTTAGATTCGACTGTCCAACAGTCCCTGATTGAGGAATTCAAGCGTCAGGAAGTCTTAGATATTGTTGATAAGATGTCCCCTGATGATCGAGCACGGTTATTTGATGAATTACCTGCCAAAATTGTTCGACGTCTGTTGGCAGAATTGAGCCCAAAAGAACGGGAAACTACTGCTTTGCTGTTGGGCTATGAAGAAGACACAGCTGGGCGGATTATGACACCTGAATATATTTCTCTGAAAGAGAACTTAACTGTTGCGGAAACCCTAGAAAGGATTCGTAGTTTGGCGAATGTTTCAGAAGTTATCTATTATCTTTATGTTACGGACACTTCTCGATGTTTAACAGGAATTGTTTCCCTGCGAGATTTGGTTCTTTCTTCCCCAGAAAAAACCTTAGGGGAAATTATGACTCGCGATGTTGTTAGTGTACCCACTAATACAGATCAAGAAGAAGTAGCACGTATGATCCAACGCTATGATTTATTTGCTCTACCAATTGTGGATAAAGAAAAACGTTTAGTGGGTGTTGTAACAGTAGATGATGTTATCGACATTATAGAACAAGAGGCAACAGAAGATATCTATACCTTGGGCGGTGGTGTGCAATCAGCGAATGACAACTATTTTCAAACCAATTTGCTGACAGTTGCTCGTAGACGAGTTGTTTGGTTGTTTGTCTTACTGTTTACCAACGGTGTTACCAGTACAATTATCCAATCCCAAGGAGAACTTTTGAAACAAGTAGTGCTACTAGCCGCATTTATACCTCTGTTGACTGGTACTGGTGGTAATGTTGGTGCTCAATCTTCAACAGTAGTCATTCGTGGTTTAAATACTGATGAAATTCGTGACTTGGGCCCAGTCCAAGTTATCTGGCGAGAAGCTTTAGCTGGAGCACTTCTGGGGACAATTCTGGGCACAGTAGCAACAGTATGGGCTTACTTACTGCTTCAAAATTGGAATTTTTTAGCCCCCTTCTCTGTGCAAGACGGTTTTATTGCTGTATGTGTGGGAACTAGTTTAATTGCGATAGCTATTCTTGCCTCTGTTGCAGGTTCGGCATTACCATTTTTGTTTCGCTCCCTTGGCTTAGATCCGGCTCTAATGTCAGCACCATTTATCACCACAGCAGTTGATGTTTTAGGTGTGCTGATTTATTTCAACATTGCCCGAATGATGTTGAGGCTTTAGAAGCAAGAAGACTCTGAGACTTCAAGGGGTGTAAAGTACTAATGTTGCCGTAATTTTTCTCTACACCCCAAGCGCCGCAATTTTATGCCGAGAGTAGCTCAGTAGTACCAGGATAATCCTCACATAGCCATTCTTCTTCCCTGAGCCAAACCAAACCACGGTTTTTTACCTTTGACCCATGTAATAAAAAAGGGTGAGTTGAACCAAATAAAATTAATTCTAAATAACTCTCTTGTGTTTCTTTACCGTAAGTAGTAAAAAACTGCCACATATCAGATTGACCATCCTGACGACGTTTTGCAAAGTGTGGTTGACCTTCTGCATCATTCCACATTGGTTTACGCAGATACATTATTGCATTTCCACCACCCTGATGATCCCAAGACCAAGACCAAATTTTGTTTGTTGCTGTGAAATTGGCATTGAAGCTCTCTAAAGTTCCTTTTGTCTGATTGTATTTGAACGACCCTAGACCAATGGTTTGAGAACTGCCTACATCAAGAAATTTTAGGGATATTTGTCCAGAGTGAACAGTGTTGGCTTCCCATTGGTAAAAATTGTTCATAGTTTTATCACTTTCGGTATGGAACAGTCAATCGGCAAAAATTCTTGCCTCAATGCTCTAATAAGCGGGGATAGGGACTAAAGTAGCTAAGGTGCTTCCAGATTAAATAATCTTTAATCAGGGGCTAATAACACATGGTAGTTGGAGGTAATACTCTGGCTAAACAATAGGGAACAGGGAATAAGTTTCACCTAGTGTTGCCCTCAACTACAAAAACAAAGAATTTTCATTCTTTGTTGTGAAAGACAGCAGATAAATAGTTGTTCGACAAGCATGTCTTACACCAAGACACAATTTAACATTAGCAATAATATTGGGTTTATTGCAACCATTTTTGCTAATCTTTAACAATACTTTTGATTGTTTTTTATATTAATAACTCCTCAAATCTTTTGCACAAATTAAAATCATATTCAGTAATTATTTTATTCAAAATAATACGTGAATTTACGCAATTGTATTGAGATTAAAAATAATTAGTCAATTGTATACGTGAATTTACTGAAAACTTTCTCCTTAAATAACGATGTGTGAACAGAGATGGGCTGCCTTGACGTTTCTATCACCTTTGGTTGAGGAAGATCTTAACCAAAAGTTGTATGCCTATATTATTTTTCTACTATAATTATGTAGCTTTTGTCAACTATCCTACGTGATAGCTTGTGCAGAGAATCTGCACAAAAGTTGGCAATTTTAAGGTGAACCCCTAGGAACTTTTTTCTCGCTTTATTAGCGAAATGGTTTAACATTAAATTACTTGATAGAGCAGTTTTGAGAGATGGTTACCGTCTTGAGTTTCCCCTCAATGGTTCTGTTCCTCGAATATGGGTGAACGAAATTTTGGGTGGGATTTTCTAGCTAAGGAGCCAAAAATTATAAGTTCTCTCTTCTCCCTCAGCTCCCCCAGCTCCCCCAGCTCCCTCAGCTCCCTCAGCTCCCCACCCTTTTTTTAGCTCACCCCTCGAATATATGATCACCCTTGTGCAGTCGATAGGCCATTTCATAGGTTTGCTCCTGAGAGCGCATGGTCGGTGCGTGAGCAGCTAAATATCTCGCTGCTGCAACTAATACATAAATCCCTGCCTTGGTATCCCGTAAGAGCATATACTGACGAAAAGCAGCCTCGATCGCTTGAATTGTGTGAAAGTTTCGGTCTTCTCGTAACAGTAGCTTCCCCAGCATGGCCAGTAACTGGTCAGGATTGCCACCGCTATATAAGTATTGTGCGACTAATTTACCTGCTTTATTTACTTGCTGCTGTCGATCCAAAAGTCCAGGTAGTTGTTGCAGTAACTCTTCTGCCTCAGTAACTGTTTGATCGGGTTCTGGTAACCTAGCCGGTGGTACATTCAAAAAGCGGTTAAGATAAACAGTCATAGCGGCATCGAAGACCCCTCGCAATAGTTCAGTTGAGGTGACTCGCCGCAGTCCCTGATGCACAGCGTTGGCAAAGGTAAAACTGTGATGGGCTGTATCCCAATCCCGGAAATCGTTGTTCGTTTGGAAGTGGGCTAGGCGTAACGCCGCTGCATAGGCTACTGTACTAGCTAGCTCTACTTCAGTACAGCCGGAACTCAGGGCTGCTAACAGTGAATCTGCGATCGCTTGAACATCCTCACCCAATAGTACTGGTACTAACTGCTCACGACCTAACCAAGAACCCCGTTCCTCTCTACCTGCCTCAATTGCTTCTGGTAAAGCCTCGAAAGCCGTCTCTAGGATGGCGACTAAATCAATCGGGTAGCGCCAAGCATTAGATTCCTCCATCCGCTCAGCACTGGCGTAACCTCTAACTAAACTAGTTAGTACTAAGGCGGCATCTTGCCAATCAGTAGCATCGAGAGCTTCCAATGCCTTATTAGTGAAGTCAAGAGCATGGCCAATATCAATATAGCGGTGGTCAGTAGCCGCCGCAAATAGCATCTGGGCAATCTTAGTCGGGTTGGCACCAGCAGCAAGGGCAGATACTAAACAACGCTCTGCTCCCTCTGCATCCCGTACTTCGATAAACTGGCGGAACCAGCCCAGAAGGGTCTCGAACTCAGGGGTCGCATTGGGCAAAGGCTGAAGAGTGAATCGTGGCGGTGCACCAGCACAGTCACGAGCTACAGCAGATAATCCTTGGTAAAGGGCACGGGGTTGGTCAGTGACATCTAAATAGGGTAATAAGTTCATCATACAGGTATGAATGGTCAGACCAGCACCCCAACCGTCTTGGCGGTAACGGACTCCAAAATCAAGCCCGATGCGGAAGGGCTCTGTTGCCTTAACTTTTCCACTCAGTAAAGCAATAACCGACTTGGCAATCACCAAGGAAATACTCTGCTCCAATCCATCTTGGAGACGTTGGCGTTGATGCGCTAGAGGGTCTAGGGGTGGTGTTAGATCTACCCACACTTCCCCTGCTTGTAGCTGCACAGGGAAAGAGCGTACATCATCAGCCCAGCCATCAAAAGTGCCACCACTGTTGAGGTCAAACCTGGCATGATGCCAATGACAGGTTAGAATACAGTTTTTGACAGTACCTCTATCTAAAGGAAAACCCATATGAGGACAACGATTATCTATGGCATAGATCTGGTCACCTTCACTGAATAAAGCGATCGCTTGTCCTTGAGTATGGACAACTAAGTAGCCAGCAGCTTGGACATCTGTCAGCTGGGCAACTCTCACGTAGTTCTTGGTATTGCTAGACATAATTAAATTAGATACTCTACATCGGTATGAATCTTGTTAGAATAAATTTCCTGTACTACCGACCACTAAATCCTTTTAGTCATCGCCGATAGCGAACCAGGAGTATGTTTAACCGTTTTCAAGGTCTGTTTGCCAAGGGAAAGAAGGGCATCGGCATCGAATTGGCTCCGGAGCGAATCAATATAGCTCAGCTGCGCAAGCAAGGTCAAGGCTTCAAAGTAACTACACTATACTCTCACGAGGTGCCAGAGGGTATTTTTGAAGGGGGGCAGATTACTGACTCCCCTGCTTTAGCAGAGTTGATCAAGGAGGCCATTAGCCAGAGTAAAGTAAAAGTCGATAGCGTCGCTACTGCTGTACCGATGAGGGAAGCAGTAATTCGGATTATCCCGATTCCCGCTGAGCTAGATGATGATGAACTCAGAGACATGGTGCTCAACCATGAAGCAGGTTTGTACTTGCCTTATCCCAGGGAAGAAGTAGACTTAGATTATCAAAAGTTAGGCTTCTTCATCGATGAAGATGAAATCGAAAAAGTACAAGTACTCCTGGTTGCTACCCGTAAGGAAGTCACAGAACTCTATCTTGATACCTTTGAGCAAGCTGAGATCAAAATAGACGTGCTGGAAATTAACAGCTTTGCCCTGATTCGGACTATTAGAGAGCAACTGCGACAATTTGCTCCCCAAGAGGCTGCTGTACTGGTAGATATTGAGTTTGACAGCACCGAGATTGCCATCATTGTTGACGGAGTGCCCCAATTCTCCCGCACGGTTCCCATTGGAACCTACCAACTACAAAGCGCTCTCTCGCGAGCCATGAATTTACCTGCATCAAGAAATACAGAACTGCTGCAAGGAATGACTATTCCCAATACACCAGTTCAAGGAATCCATACCGGAGCCACGGGTATTAACCCAGGTATGGCTGCTTTGCTCAGGGTATTGGGAGAACTAGCTGATGAACTGCGTCGGTCTATCGATTTTTATCTGAACCAAAGCGAAAATTTAGAAGTAGCCCAGCTTTTACTAGCAGGTCCTGGTGGAGGCATTGGACAACTTGATGAATTTTTTACCCAAAGGTTAAGCTTGCCTACTACTCAAGTAGACCCCATAGCTGCTCTGTCTCTGGAAATGGATGAAGAAATACCCTTGGTGCAACGACCAGGATTGGGTACTGTACTAGGATTAGGATTGCGAGAGGTTTGAAGCGATGTATAGTCTGGATGTCAACTTTTTAAATGACCGACCTGAATATAAACCACCAGAAAAGGAGCCTAAGGCCAAAGCGCCTCCAGGAGCAATGACTCCCTTAATTATCGGTGCAGCGGTTGGTCTGCTGGTACCTGGGTTGGTGGGAGCCTTTTGGTGGTTCAGCGGGTATCGCACTTCTCAGTTGAGGAAGGAAGAAGTAGTTTTAGACCAAGACCTGCAAAAAATAGACGCCAAAAAGAAAGAAATTGCAGGGATTAAGGCACAAATTGCCCAAGCAAATGCGGAAAAACAGGCTTTGGTTAATGTCTTCAATCAAATTAAACCTTGGTCAGCACTTTTGCAAGACATTAGCGATCGTGTTCCTGAAGATGTTCTGATTACAGAGATTAAGCAAACTGAAGAAGCTCCTAAACCTCCCGCAGGAGCAGCAGGAACGAATGCTCAAGCCCAAAATGCAAGCCAACAGAGTAGCAAAATCATCAAGCTAGAGATTTCTGGCAATGCTACATCTTTTGATCGGGTGAATGACTTTCTGCTGACACTTCAACAATCTCCCTTCTTTGATAAGGATGGAACCCAGTTAATCAAAGCTCAGTTGGTGGAGCAACCCCTCAAGCTGACTCAAGAAAAACGACAGTCCGCCACTAATGTTAAGTATGAATTACCAAAATGGGTGGAATATACCATAGACACCAATATTAATGACTTGACTGCTGATGATCCTCAGATACTCAAAGAGTTAGATCGTAAGGGTGCTGTAGGACCAGTAACTCGCATTAGAACCTTGAAAAATATTACGGAGTGATAAAAAAAACTATGACGTATGGTGATGAAGAATTTATACCAGCAGCTGAAGGAGAGGAAGAAGTTCCTAATTATCCCACAGCTTTTGGCATTACCTTCACTCCCAGAGTATCGGGCATAGCCTTTGGTATTTTGGGGGTTTTGGGAGCCGCCTACATGCTGGTTAACTTCGCTTTGCCAGCTTGGGAGACGGCTCAAGAGTTACAAAATACGGTTACAGATAAAAAGAACCAAGTTGCTAACCAAGAAGACATTGAGAAACAGCTGGAAGCTTCCAAGAAAGATCTAGAGCAGGCAAAGCAACAAAGTCAAAAAGTACTGAGTTTATTTGCTGATGAGCAAAGTCTGAATACCTTACTGCTGGATCTCAATAACCGTGTTAAAGCCAGCAATGGTCAGATTGTGTTGTATGAGCCGGAGGAAAATGGTGCAACTCCTGTGACTGATGGTTCCCTAGGGAAAGAGGTGGATGGTAAGCTCAAACGGAAGAAAATCGGTGTAGAGCTTGAGGGTAACTATGCTCAAATCCAATCAATCATGCGTGGTTTTGAACGGTTGCAGGCGCTGTTACTGGTAAAAGATTTTACAGCTAAGCTGACTCAAGACCGGGAAGTTCAAATTGATCCCAATACCAACCTGGTAACCAGTGCTAAGCCACCAACCATCTCCACCAGCATGACTCTAGAGGCTCTATTGCCTTTAAATGAGCAGGAGAAAAAGGAGGCAGAGGCAGCGGCAGCCCAGGCTCAGCAAACACAAAAGTAAATTATTGAAGATCGCTTGAAGTAGGTGAGGAGTTTATTGTGAGAAAAGCTCAAGTATTAAGTGGAATGGTCATGGGAGGAGTTGTTACCCTCTTGGCAAGCCAGCCAGTATTGGCAGAGGCTACCCAAGTTAAGGCAGTGCGCCTCTCTCCCAATGGCAGTGGCCTGGAAGTAGTTCTCGAAACTGAGACTGGAGATGTTCGTCCCCAAATTTTCCCTGTGAGTCGTGGTAACGATTGGGTGGCAGATATTGTCAATGCCAAATTGAATTTGAGTAATGGGGATAGCTTTCGGCAAGAAAATCCCATGCCTGGGGTCGATGCGATCGTTGTTAGACAACTAGAACCTAATACCATCCGAGTCACTGTCAGTGGTGCTGGTAGTCCTCCTGATGGTCAAATTCTCCAACAAGCGCCTCAAACGATCGCTTTAGGTATCAGTGCCGGAAAGAACGCTCAAACCCCAGAACCCGTAGCTGCTTCAGAGCCTCCCAGTGAACCATTGTTCCCGGTTAAGTCGGAACTACCCATCATCGAGTCTTCGGCGACTGTAGCCCAGAGACCAAATGCCACTAATACTCAGAACCAAGCAATACCTCAACCTGCGGATTTAGCCCAAACAACTACCAACCCCACTCCCGCTACACCGCCTCCGGAACCGGAAGTCTTAGTTCCCAACCCCACAATTACTATTGAAGGTAGACCTGCTCCTCCAGCTGGTGCAGTACAACCAGTAGCACCAGTACCTCCCTTTTTACCCAGAGCAGTTGCTCCCCCACTGGGTGATATTGCCATTTCTAATATTAATGCTGCTGCCAGCACAATTGATCTGGGAACAGCAGCCAGAGTACCTCGCTTGTCTTTGAGAGAAGCTCCTGTAAGGGAAGTATTATCCCTCCTGGCTCGCTCCGCTGGTTTGAACATTGCCTTCATTGATGGAGAGGGAGGAGGTGATGATCAACAGGGAGGCAGTACTGCACAGCAGAGAATAACCCTAGATTTGGAAAATGAACCGGTTCAAGATGTATTTAACTACGTTCTCCAGATCTCTGGTTTCCAAGCTAACCGCAGAGGAAGGACAATTTTTGTCGGAGCCAAGCTGCCTGTCGCAGCTCGCAACCTCGTTACCCGCACCTTGCGCCTTAATCAGGTTAACGCGACAAGTGCGGCAAATTTCCTTACAGCTCAAGGAGCAGAGACTCAAATTCCGATTGAGCAGGTACAAATTCAGACAGTTGGTGAAGGAGCAGCTGCGAGAACCATTGAAACCAGAACTCCGACGATTCTAGCCCTAAAAGCTACGGAGACAGATGGAACCTTATTACTCAGGGGTTTGTCAGTTGTGGCTGATGAGCGGCTTAATTCTGTCACCTTAGTTGGGGAACCCCGTCAAGTGGAAATTGCCTCAGCTTTCTTGACTCAATTAGACTTGCGGCGTCGCCAAGTAGCGGTGAATGTCAAAGTGGTTGATGTGGATCTATCTGGAGAAGATGCTTTTAGTGCTAGCTTCTCCTTCGGTGTTGATGATGCCTTTTTTGTCAGTGATCGCGGTTCTGCTGTCTTTAATTACGGTCAGTTTAATCCCCCTACTCAACTGCAAACCACCTCTGGTATTGCTGCTCCACCAGTAATTACTAATCCTTTCTCTGGAGCCAATGTTTTTCTTGACGCGAACAATCCTCTATCAGTTCCAGGAACTCTACCCGGTACAGTAACAATTAGTCCCAACGGTGCTATTACCAGAACTGCTCGAGGAGCAGCAGATTTTGCCAGTCCAACGGTTAACTTAGATGATCCTCTACAAGGGGGTGTCATTAGCATTACTCAACCAACAGACAATATTGTTACTCAAACCCTACAACCGAACGGTACTGTACAAACTACAGTATCTCAAGGTACGGTTGGTGACGTTACCGTTGGTCTCCCTTCTCTATTCCAATTCCCTGACCGGTTCTTAACTACCTTGCAAGCTCAAATTGTCAGTGGTAATGCCAAGATTCTGACAGACCCCACCCTGGTAGTTCAAGAAGGAGAAACAGCTCAAGTTAACCTGACCCAAGAGGTAGTAGGGAATATTAGTAGTGAAACGGAATCTTCCGAAGGGTTAGTTACCAGAACCATAGAAGCAGAGATTCGAGAGGCTGGTTTAATTCTCGAAATTATCGTTGACAGAATTGATGACAATGGTTTTATCACCTTAGCTGTCAATCCTACAGTGAGTTCTATTGGAGGTATTCAAGACCTAAGTGTTGGGGATGATACCAACCAAATTGCCTTGCTCAATGTGCGCCAGCTTCAGTCAGGAAGAATTCGCCTGCGAGATAGTCAAACTTTAATCCTCTCAGGTATTATCCAAGAAGCTGACCGCACCACAGTTAGCAAGGTGCCAATTCTAGGAGATCTTCCCATAATCGGTGCTCTATTCAGAAGTACTAATCGAGTCAATGAGCGTAATGAGGTAATTGTGTTATTGACTCCTCAGATTCTTGATGACTCCGGACTTTCTGGTTTTGGTTATAATTACACCCCAGGAAGAGAAGTACGTCAGTTGTTACAAAGGTAATATTTGTTATTGGTCATTTGTATTAATTACATGGATCGGTGACTTATACTTCTCGCAAAGTAGGTACACGAGAAACTCCTTTGTTGCTCGTGTACATTTTTTTGACATTTTTTCATTGGGACTGCCTACTGCCTCCTGTTTCTGAAAAGACTTGGGCTTAGATTTATTTAATCTAAAATCTAAAATCTAAAATCTAAAATTTTATCACTGTTACCTAGGCCATAGCGTTATAGTGTGAGAGGATATCACCTCAACCGCCTGATCATGAATAATAACTCAACAGATGCAATTAAAGGCGATATTTTAGTGGTTGACGATCACCTCGAAAATGTCAACCTTCTCTTCACTATGCTGAGTGAGCATGGCTATGAAGTGCGTCAAGTGATTAATGGTAGACAGGCATTACAGACAGCGCAATACGACCCCCCTGACCTGATTTTACTCGATATTCTGATGCCAGAAATGGATGGGTATGAAATCTGCCGAAAACTAAAAGCTTGCCCAGAAACCCAGCAGATTCCAGTAATTTTCTTGAGTGCTTTGGATGATGTCTGGGATAAGGTGAAAGCTTTTGACATTGGTGGAGTAGATTACATTACTAAGCCCTTCGATGTACCAGAGGTATTAGCAAGGGTCGAGCATCAATTAACTATTGTACGCCAGCAAAGGCAGCTCACTGAGCAAAATATTCGCCTGCAACAGGAGATTCAGGAGCGTCAAATAATTCAACAGCAATTGCAACAGTTGAATCAAGAACTGTTACGCTCCAATACTGATTTGGAACAATTCAATTTTATTGTCTCTCATGACTTGCGACAACCATTGACTAGTATCAATGCCAATGCTCAGTTGTTAGCAATCAAATCTCACCGTTTTCTCGACGAGGACTCTAAACAATGTGTAACTCGTATCTTAGAGGGAACCAATCATATGGATCAACTCCTGCGGGATTTGTTTGCCTATGCCCGACTAGGAGGAACAGATACAAGCAAGTTTCAACCAACTGACTGCAATTTGGCGCTTAATCAAGCTCTAGACAATTTATACCAAGCAATTGAAAAAAGTCAAGCTATTATTAATCATGACCCTTTACCAACAATTAGAGCCGATCGCGTACAATTAGTAACCCTCTTTCAAAATATTCTTAGCAATGCTATTAAATATTGCAGGGAAGAAGTACCTCAGGTCAATGTTTCAGTAAGGCAAACAGATACTGAGTACCTTTTTACAATTCAAGATAATGGCATTGGTATCGAACCAGAAAGCTTGAAAACAATATTTAAGCTTTTCCAACGTTTGCACTCACTGCAAGATTATCCTGGTAGTGGTATTGGTCTTGCTATCTGTAAGAAGATTGTTGAATGCCACGGAGGGCGTATTTGGGCTGATTCTTTGCCTAATGTTGGCAGTAAGTTTTATTTTACTATTCCCCAGTATAAGTAATAAGTAATAAGTAAGAATCTACTTTCATCACCTAGTGGTGAAATTTTTATAGGGACTGCCTCGGAGCCTCCTGTTACCCCAGCTCCCTCAGCTCCTCAGTTCCCTCAGCTTCAAGCGCTTTTCACCTTAAGTTGATACCAATGGGGTGGGTTCCAATACTGCTCGGTTAAGCTCCAATTTTTCTCCCCCAGCTCCCTCAGCTCCCTCAGCTCCCTAAACCGATAACTTCTCTTAACCGAGCAGTATTGGGGTGAGTTCCTCCTGCCTTTAGAAAAAATAGTTGACATTATATATCAATAATTCCATCTTTCCTGAGAAAACTTCTTGTTAGTTGTTGCTGCAAATATTTGTTAGTTATAGATGCAGATATAAGTAGGCAAAATCTATCGTTGATATCACATTAAAAAATAAATTATCGAAGGTAGAATTATTGTTTAATGTGTGCTAAAACAAATTAAGTGCCTGTTATTAAACATAAATTTAGAGGAAAATACGATGTCAGCAACTCAAACCTTAGTACAGCCATTCGGTCAAATCGCTGATAATCCCGTATTGCTAGAACGCTCCACTACTGAGCCAGTTTGTGAGGGATTGAATGAAGCTCTAGCTAGCTTCCAAGCACTGTATTTGCAGTACCAGAAGCATCATTTTGTAGTAGAAGGAGCTGAATTTTATTCCGTCCATCAGTTCTTTCAAGATAGCTACACAGCAGTTCAAGGACATGTCCATGATCTTGCGGAACGCTTGAATGGACTAGGTGGTGTACCTGCAGCTAGCTTCACTAAATTAGCAGAATTATGCTGCTTTACTCCCGAATCAGATGGCGCTTATTCTTGTCGCCAGATGATAGAACATGACTTACAAGCTGAGCAAGGACTTATTTCCCTACTACGTCGCCAAGCTTCTCAAGCAGAAAGTTTAGGCGATCGCGCTACCAGATACTTGTACGAACAAATTTTGTTGCAGACGGAAGAACGAGCCTATCATTTGGCACATTTCTTGGCTCCTGATACTCTGGTAGTCAACCGATAAAGGGTGTGGGGTGTAGGGAAAAAAGAAGATCTTCGCAAAAGTTGATGGCACTATTCCCTATTCCCTATTCCCTATTCCCCATTCCCCATTCTTTTATTAGCTAAATCCGCCTGTAAAAAGTCAATAAACTGCCTTGCAGTACGTCCAGAACGCCCATTGTGACGGGTCGCCCATTGCAAAGCTTGATATTCTAATTCTTCTTGGTTGATAGCGATTTCCTTGAGTTGAGCTAAATGGCGAATCATCTTTAAATAAGTATCTTGGTTAGCAGGTTCAAAGGTGAGGGTTAAGCCAAAACGATCGCTAAATGAGAGTTTTTCTTGCATTGTATCCCAGGCATTCACTTCATCCTGATCACTAGGACGGGGGCGATCCGCAAAAAATTCTCGCACCAAGTGCCTTCGGTTAGAAGTGGCATAAACTACTACATTAGAAGGACGAGCAGTAATATTCCCTTCTAACACAACTTTCAAGGCTTTGAAGGTATCATCATCTTCCTCAAAGGAAAGGTCATCTACAAAAATGATGAATTTTTGTGGTACATCTCGCAGTTGTTCTACAATTGTTGGTAGAACTTGCAAATCAGATTTAGCAACTTCAACGATCCTGAGACCGCGATCGCGATATTTTGCTAGTAAACCTTTGACTAGAGAAGACTTTCCAGAACCACGACTACCGTAAAGGAGAACGTGTAAAGCAGGGTGACCAGCCAGTAAAAATTCTGTATTTTTGATTAAAGTCGCCTTTTGGGACTCATAACCTACTAATTCCTTCAACTGTGTAGAGTCAGGATGAGTAATTCCCACTAGTTGAGTTGAATGCCAGCGTAAAGCCTGATATTGAGCAAACAAGCCTGTGCCATATTTGTGGTAGTAAGCCGCTAAATCCTCTACTGCCTCTCCCCAGTTATCTAGCTGTTGCAGTTGACTACTCATGGAAGCAAAGGCTGGTTCCTCCTGCTGGGACTCTTGATGCCAAGGAATTGGGTCAGTAGAGCATTCAGATGCGACTTGCACCCAATAATACAATTGTTCGCCGGTGCATTGGTAAAGACCTTGCAAAGCTTGCAAGTCATGTTGTGCGGCGGCAGTCAAGGTAGGAGATAAGTTCTCTACTGATGTCAGTTGAGCTTGTTTGGAAAAAGGATTATCATCTAGGAGAATTTGCCTAAGCAGGTAATTTTGCCAAGTTTGACCCTCTGCCGCTAAAGCTTTAAACCAGCTACCGTAAGCTTGGAGGCAATTGAGTCCATCAGGATCACTATGACGAATTGTTTGCAGTAGGTTAACAAAAGCAGTACCAACAGAGTCACCGAGAACATTTTGATAAAGTAACAGGGATGCTGCTTGGCGTTGGAGTAGTTGAATAGAAGCAGTAGTTGGAGTAGTCATTCAGAACAATAGAAACAAACTCAATTGTGGAACTGGCATCCTGCCAGTAAAATTGTGGAACTGGCATCCTGCCAGTAAAATTGTGGAATTGTCATCCTGCCAGTAAAATTGTGGAACTGTCATCCTGCCAGTAAAATTGTGGAACTGGCATCCTGTCAGTAAAATTGTGGAACTGGCATCCTGCCAGTAAGATTGTGGAATTGTCATCCTGCCAGTAAAATTGTGGAACTGGCATCCTGCCAGTAAAATTGTGGAACTGGCATCCTGCCAGTAAAATTGTGGAACTGGCATCCTGCCAGTAAAATTGTGGAATTGTCATCCTGCCAGTAAAATTGTGATCGGACATCTGGAGTGTTTGCGATCGCTCCTACAACTATGACAGGCAAGATGCCTGTTCCACAATGTTGCTCCTCTCAGGTTTTTGTTGACATACATTAAGAAATTTACCCGATTTTCCTGCCCTAACTGCATAACTCGATTTTTGCATCCCTATTTACTTGATGTGGAGGCCAAAACTCGACAACTGTAGATTATTAGGACAACCATTATGAATCGCAATTTGCCCACCATTATTAATGGTACTGCTGGGGATGACATCCTGGAAGGCACTCCAGGTATTGATAAAATTGTTGGTTTCGGAGGTAACGATATACTCCTAGGCAATGAGGGACATGATTTTCTGTTTGGCAATGGGGGAAATGATACCCTCTTTGGTGGTGAGGGAGATGATTTTCTGTTGGGAGGTGTAGGAGAAGACAGCCTCTACGGAGATGATGGCAGTGATAACCTTAATGGCGGTGAAGGAGATGATCGTCTTTTTGGCGGTGATGGTAGTGATACCCTGGTTGGCGGTGAAGGGAATGATAATTTCATTGGTGGTACTGGTGCAGATTACTTCGATGGTGGTGAAGGACGTGATACCGTTGACTTCAGGACTGAGGGATTTGCTGTTACTGCGGACTTAAGTCAAAGTCGTGCCACTTATATTAATGATGCGGTCGTAGAAGTTGTTGAAACTTTGATTAATATTGAGCGCTTAGTTGGCACTGCTTTTGATGATACCCTGATTGGTGATGCAGAAAGTAACACTCTTATTGGTGTTGGCGGTAATGATATCCTGATTGGTGGTGCTAACAATGATCGCTTGCTGGGTGGTGCTGGTGCAGATTACTTCGACGGTGGAGAAGGTAATGACATTGTTGAATTTCGAGAAAACTTTGCCATCACTGCTGACTTGAGTCAAGGTCGTGCTACTTATATTAATGATGCTGGGGTAGAAGTTGTTGAAACTTTGATTAATATTGAGCGCTTAGTAGGCACTGCTTTTGATGATACGCTAATTGGCGATAGCGCTGATAATACCTTACATGGAGAAGGTGGCAATGACATTCTCCTTGGTGGTGAGGGAAATGACATTCTTCTTGGTGGTACTGGTGTAGATTACTTTGATGGTGGTGAGGGAAGTGATACCGTTGACTTCAGTAATGGGGAATTTGCTATTATCGGTGATTTAATTCAAAGTAGTGCTACTTATATTGATGATACGGGAGTAGAAGTAGTCGAAACTTGGCTTAATATTGAAAACTTAGTTGGCACAGCTTTTGATGATCAGTTAATTGGTGATGCCGGTGACAATACTTTAGATGGTGAAAATGGCAATGATACCATTCTTGGTAATGAGGGAAATGATCATCTTATTGGTGGTACTGGGATAGATTACTTCGATGGTGGAGAGGGACGTGATACTGTTGACTTCCGCACTGAGGAGTTTGCGATTAATGCTGACTTGAGTCAAAGTCGTGCTACTTATATTAATGATGAGGTCGTGGAAGTTATTGAAACTCTGATTAATATTGAGCGCTTAATCGGCACAGCTTTCGATGATACCCTGATTGGTGATGTAGAAAATAACAGCCTTACTGGTGCTGATGGTAATGATATCCTGATTGGTGGTGCTGGTAACGATCGCCTTTTTGGTGGTATTGGTGCAGATATCTTTGGCTTCTCCTCTCCCAACCAAGGAATTGATACCATTACTGACTTTAACTCCGCCCAAGGAGACCTAATTCAAGTACTTGGCAGTGGTTTTGGTGGCGGACTTACGGGAGGTGTGCTGGATTCAGACCAGTTTACCATCGGTTCCGCTGCTACTCAGGCAAGCGATCGCTTTATCTATAACGATAACACCGGTGCTTTGTTCTTTGACCCTGATGGTACAGGTGCTGTGGCACAAATCCAGTTTGCTCAACTCTCTGGTGGTGTTGCTTTAACCAATAATGACATTTTTGTTGTTTAATGCCGGTGATTAACCCGGTAGATACCCGCTGAGGGCGTATGCAATACGCCCCTACGATTGTGGTGTAGGGATGTGGAAAAACCGGTTTCTTCTCCCCCGACAGTAGGGGCGCAATGCTTGCGCCCTCAATACTTGTCCCCTCTTAGTTCCTACAATTATGACAGGCAAGATGCGAAGTTCCACAATGGTTCGCCTCCCAGGTTTTTGTTGAGATATATTAAGAAATTTACCCGATTTTCCTACCCTAACTGCATAACTTGATTTTTGCATCCCTATTTACTTTGTAGGGAGGTCAAAAGCCTCTAGCAAAACTCGACAACTGTAGATTATCAGGAGAGCCATTATGAATCGTAATTTGCCCACCATTATCAATGGTACTGCTGGGGATGACAGTCTGGAAGGGACTTCCGGTATTGATAAAATTGTTGGTTTCGGAGGTAATGATATACTCCAAGGCAACGAGGGACATGATTTTCTGTTTGGCGATGCGGGAAATGATACCCTCTTTGGTGGTGAGGGAGATGATTTTCTGTTGGGAGGTATAGGAGAGGATAGCCTCAACGGGGATGGTGGCAGTGATAACCTTAATGGCGGAGAAGGGAATGATCAGCTTTTTGGGGGTGATGGTAGTGATACCCTCTTTGGCGGTGCTGGTAATGATCAGCTTTATGGTGGTACTGGTGCAGATTATTTCAATGCTGGTGAAGGTAATGACATTGTTTACTTTCGAGGAGAAAACTTTGCCATCACTGCTGACTTGAGTCAAGGTCGTGCTACTTATCTCAATGATGCAGGAGAGGAAGTTGTTGATACCTTGATCAATGTTGAACGCCTCTTTGGTACTACCTTAGATGATCAGTTAATTGGTGATGCTGGTAATAATGATCTTCATGGAAGTGATGGTAATGATACTCTGATTGGAGGAGAAGGGAGAGATCGCTTATTTGGTGGTACTGGAGTAGATTACTTCGATGGTGGTGAAGGCAATGACATTGTTTACTTTCGAGGAGAAAAATTTGCTGTTACTGCTGATTTAACTCAAGGTCGTGCTACTTATATCAATGATGCAGGAGTGGAAGTTGTTGAAACCCTAATCAATGTTGAACGCCTCTTTGGTACTACCTTAGATGATCAGTTAATTGGTGATGCTGGTAATAATGATCTTCATGGAAGTGATGGTAATGATATTCTGATTGGAGGAGAAGGAAACGATCGCTTATTTGGTGGTACTGGTGTAGATTACTTTGATGGTGGTGAAGGTAACGACATTGTTTATTTTGAAGAAAACTCTGCTGTTACTGCTGACTTGAGTCAAGGTCGTGCTACTTATATTAATGATGCTGGAATAGAAGTTGTTGAAACCCTGATCAATATTGAGCGCTTAGTAGGCACTGCTTTCGATGATCAGTTGATTGGTGATGCCGGTAATAATGATCTTCATGGAATCGATGGTAATGATATTCTGATTGGAGGAGAAGGGAACGATCGCTTATTTGGTGGTACTGGGGTAGATTACTTCGATGGTGGTGAAGGTAATGACCTTGTTTATTTTGAAGAAAACTCTGCTGTTACTGCTGATTTGAGTCAAGGTCGTGCTACTTATATTAATGATGCTGGAATAGAAGTTGTTGAAACCCTGATCAATATTGAGCGCTTAGTAGGCACTGCTTTCGATGATCAGTTGATTGGTGATGCTGGTAATAATGATCTTCATGGAATCGATGGTAATGATATTCTGATTGGAGGAGAAGGGAACGATCGCTTATTTGGTGGTACTGGGGTAGATTACTTCGATGGTGGTGAAGGTAATGACCTTGTTTATTTTGAAGAAAACTCTGCTGTTACTGCTGATTTGAGTCAAGGTCGTGCTACTTATATTAATGATGCTGGAATAGAAGTTGTTGAAACCCTGATCAATATTGAGCGCTTAGTAGGCACTGCTTTCGATGATCAGTTGATTGGTGATGCTGGTAATAATGATCTTCATGGAATCGATGGTAATGATATTCTGATTGGAGGAGAAGGGAACGATCGCTTATTTGGTGGTACTGGGGTAGATTACTTCGATGGTGGTGAAGGTAATGACCTTGTTTATTTTGAAGAAAACTCTGCTGTTACTGCTGATTTGAGTCAAGGTCGTGCTACTTATATTAATGATGCTGGGGTGGAAGTTGTTGAAACCCTGATCAATATTGAGCGCTTAGTAGGCACTGCTTTCGATGATCAATTAATTGGTGATGTTGGTGATAATGATCTTCACGGAAGCGATGGTAATGATACTCTCCTTGGTGGCGCTGGTGATGATTTACTCGAAGGTGGTATTGGTGCAGATATCTTTGGTTTCTCTTCCCCCAACCAAGGAATCGATACTATCACTGACTTTAACTCTACCCAAGGAGACCTAATTCAAATATCTGCCAATGGCTTTGGTGGTGGACTAACTATCGGTACATTGGATATCGACCAGTTTACCATCGGTTCCGCTGCTACTCAGGCAAGCGATCGCTTTATCTATAACGATACCACCGGTGCTTTGTTCTTCGACCCCGATGGTACAGGTGCTTTGGCACAAATCCAGTTTGCTCAACTCTCCGGTGGTGCTGCTTTAACCAATAATGACATTCTCGTTGTCTAACCCTGTAGAGACGCGCCATGGCGCGTCTCTACAATTCCCCTCCTGGGAGGGGTTAGGGGTGGGTTACTCGAGGGTTACTAGCAGGTTAAAATGTTGCATTTTGTAAAGAAAATACCAGACCAACTGCATAACTTCCGATTTGCAACCCTATTTATCTAATAGAAGTAATAGTAGAAAACTAAGGTTCTACCGTGAGTATGACAGCAACAGGGTGCAACAGAGTAATCGGGATGGTTGAGTTACATCGATATTGGACGATGTTTAGGCTTAACCTCAGCCGAAGCAAATGGGAGAACTCAGAAATTGCTGCTGCTAAGCAATTGTTGTTCTCCATCAAACCAACTTCCTGGGGGAAAGCAGATGAGCAAGAAATGCAACATCGGTTGTGGATATTGTGCCGTGTTAAAGAACCTGCGATTCGCTCCCAAGCTTGTCTTAATCTCCGGTGCTACATTTCCCATGCGGCAAAGCATACTTTGGATAGCTTAGTCACAAAACATCATACTGGTGATACCTACACCTTAGCTCAGGATTTGTATTCCTGTGTGCTCAATGATGAGGGGAAACTGCTGCAATTTGTCCTTGAAGATGATAAGCAGCGGCTGAAATTTGTGGTAGATGAGAGGCAAAGACTGCTAGTTATTAATGATCAGGGTATGCAAGCTGTCAGCCCACCCTTTAGTTTTAAAGTGTTAGCTACTTTTGAACCCCATCGCTCCCAGAAATTGAGTTTATGGAATTGGACTAGTCGCTTAGTTACCCAAGAACCAGAAGTTAATTTGATTCTGCGGGAATATGGCTTTCATCGTCAATCTCTCTGGCAATTTCTGAGTAAAATCAAGCCGGTACAACTGCGTTCTATGGAGCAACAGTTTTCTCGGTTTTCTACCAAAAAGATTGAATATCATGGGCAGTTATTAACTATTTTACGTCAGGTTCACCAACAATATCGGCGTCAGCGCCTTAAAAGTAAATCTCCGGAGCCAAAGAAAAACAACAATAATCACTTATGGGAGATGATGCTAGTACAAGTACAGCAACAAGCAATACCAATTACTTCAACTCAAGCCTTAAAGGATGAGCTGATACAAATCAGAAAATTTATTGATCATCATCGTCGGAACCTCTATCAATCCCCATCTTGGGAGCGCTCCCTGATTGAAGCAGTTCATGGTAGTCACTTCAATGACTTAGAAGAGTTAGAACAGCGGAGAATTGAAGAATTTTACTATCACGTAGAGCAGGAATTTCAACCCTACTATCGGCAAATGCGTCTGCAATTATTAGACTGCTCTTTAGAAACCACTATTCTCCAACGCCTGACTTATTTACGCAACAGCAGCAGCCGTAAGTTGGTTAAGCAATCTGCTCAATATCTCTCTGCCTTAAGATATTTTTATGTTTCTGGACTGCCGATGAGAGAAATTGCTGTTCAGATTGGTGAGCAACATGGGTATCAAGTTAGTCGGTTACTCAATTTAAAGGCTTTACGAGAAGATGGTCAAAGGCAGATGTTACTGCTGTTACATAATCTTTTTACCGATTGGGTTAAAGAAAAAGCAGCAGCAGAACACCGGCAAATGTGGGAAGAGCAACCAGGAATCGCGATTCAATTACTAGATGAATCAATAGCAGATATCCGCAATATGTTCGCTCAAGCAGAAGCAGAAAAGTATGATGGTCACCATGAGAATAATAGCCTAGTTGCTCAGCGTATCCGCAATTTTATTATTGGAAATGGCTAATGGCTAATGGCTAATGGCTAATGGCTAATGGTTAATGGCTAATTGATAATGGCTAATGGTTAATGGCTAATGGTTAATGGTTAATTGATAATGGCTAATGGCTAATTGATAATGGTTAATGGCTAATGGTTAATGGCTAATGGCTAATGGTTAATTGGTAGTAGAAGCAAGGAATACAATGACGAAGGACAAACGACAAAGGACAAACAACAAATAACAAATAACAAATGATGTTAGACCTTGAAGTGTTACAGGGAGAGATCATTCCCTTAGAGTCTGAATACTATACTCAGGCAATAGAAATTAGCGATCGCGTAGTTGAACCGGAAAGACAGTGGCAGGCTTATCTTAATATACTGGCTCTGCGGAGTTTTACCGAGTGGCTGGCAGCAAGGGCGGGAGATATAAGGGTCAATACAGCAGTTTGTTCCGCTGTGCATCCTGAATTAGCTCAGATGCCGGACTTAGTTTATCAACTCAGGGTTGGTGAATTTCAGGTGTGCTTGATTGCTAGGGAAAGCCTAATTGATAATCTCGTCAGAATCCCCAAAGAAGCGATTGAATTGACAGAGTTTGCTGCCCATTTTTATGTTATTATAGAAGTCTTGGAAGAAGAAGATCAAGCCAGCATCCGTGGTTTTCTACGTTATGACCAACTTCCCAAGGTTCAGGAGCTAACTAGATTAACAACAGCAGCAAAAGCTGGGATTTATGAGCTACCCCTAAATCTATTTGATACAAATCTCCATCACCTTTTACTAGGTTTATCCTTGCTAGAGCCTACAGCTTTGAGAATCAGGAGTCAACACACAACAAACAACAAACGACAAACAACCAACAACCAACAACAAATCAATGTTGCCGTTTGGTTAAGGGAAGAAATTGATCAAGTAGCGAGGAGCTTAGGGTGGGGAATGCCTGGAACTCTGACCCCTGCTGTGGCCACTGGATGGCGCTCTACTGAACATTTTACTGGTGCGATCGCGAACTTAATTAACCAAGGTTTAAATATTCCTCCAGAAGCCCGTGGTTCTTGTCAAAAAATATCTGTTGATGAGATTCCTTTACAACTTTTTGCTGCGGTGTGGCGGTTAATGGCAGAAGAGCCTAAGGAAGAATGGTCATTACTGTTAATTTTAGGTACAGATTCCGGTGGCTTCTTACCCCAAGGTATTAAGTTACAAGTTGCGGATCAAACCGAGATTATCTCTGAGCGATTGCTGGGAACCCAAGACTTTTATCTAGCTAGTCGTGTAGTGGGGGATTTAGATGAGCAGTTTTTGGTCACTATTACTCTTAATGGTAAGGAGTTGAAGTTACCTCCCTTTGTCTTTTCTCCTAATTCTTAATTGTGAATTACGGATAACGCTTGGAGATAATCCCCCTAAATCCCCCTTAATAAGCTATCCATTAGGCAAAAGTAGTCGAAACGGTGATAGAGACTACGATGTAGAAACAAGTTGTGAACCTTCCAACAAATAGTAGAAGGTAGAAAGCCCTCGCCAGAGGGTTTTCAAGCCAGGTTCCCC